>PMHV01000004.1 GCA_003156805.1 Acidobacteriaceae bacterium
ACGTCCGGCCCGGTGATGAACATATAAGAAGTCTTGTCGACCATGAGCACGAAGTCGGTGATCGCGGGCGAATAAACAGCGCCGCCAGCGCACGGCCCCAGGATCGCGGAAATCTGCGGCACCACGCCGCTNNGCCGCGTTCGTTTCCGACAGCGACCCGCCAAACACGGTGAAGTCTTGTGCGAACACATACACCAGCCGCCCCTCGATGCGTCCGTAGCCGGTGATGAAACCATCGCCGTAATATTTCTGTTCGGCCATGCCGAAGTCGGTGCANNCGCGCGCCGACATCTTGCCCTCTCGGTGCTGGCGCTCGCGGCGCTTCGCACCGCCGCCTTCTTCGGCAAGCTGGTTGCGCCGGTTAACCTCTTCAACTTTCTGTTCGCGGTTCATGCGCAAGGATTATAGCGGGCGGACGGGGATTTTGCGGCTCGGAGCGAGCCGCGCGAGGACGCAGCTTCCAGCTTCACTCCATGGTTGATCCCAGCATCTGATAGCGGTATTTTTTTCCATCCCAGAAGATCACCGAAGACGTGTTTTCGCCCTCGCCCTGTTCTTCCATGTAGATTCCCAGGAGGGTTTGTTTCTTGAGCGCCAGTTTTTTCACCGTTAGCGTCTTGAAGGGCAGATTGATCAACAGAAACTTGGCCTTCGGAACGGCGGCGCGCCAGGCTTCGGGGCCGGTGCCGTGAATGATCAGCAGACTTATACCGCGGCGCTCGGGCTCGTCAGAAGCGAAGGTCGACGTGACCTTTACGTTGCCGAAACCAAGAGAGCTGTCGTAGGGATCAGTCACCTGGAAACTATATTCGTCCCGATCCGCCATGGGATTCTTGCAGCGCGCCACGACTATCAGGTCGTCCACGCCATCGTCGTCGAGGTCGGCAACAAACTGCGGTGGACCGGCCAGCAGCGAGCAATTCTCGCCGAACTCCTTGTGGATGAAATCGTCGGTTACCGCGGGCGAAGGCGAGTGAGCCGGCGCGAGCGGCGGTGGTGGCAGCTTCTTGGACGGTGCGGCTTGGGTTGAAACTCCGGCGGCCACAAGCAGCGTGCCCGCCAGAATGGGGAGGCGGAAAAACCGAGGGTACGACATGCTTTTACTCTAGTCTGATTTTGCCAGGCCGGGTATAGACACAAATGGTGACCCCGAAACCAAAGTCACCTCAGCTTTTGTAAAGTTGTTTGTCGATGAAACCGGCGGAACTCGAAAAGCTGCGAACCGGTCCGCGCTCACGACCGGAAGTGCTCCCAGCCGCGCGGTTCAAGCTCGTGGCCAACGCCGGCGCGGTTCCTCAGGAATATCTTCCGCCCGCGCGTGATGTGCCCAATCTGCGTGATGGGCACTCCCGCAATGTGGGATGGGATGCGCTTGCTCCCGGGGACAGTGAAGAGCAGCTCGTAATCCTCGCCGCCGTGCAGCGCAAATTTCAAAGCCACTTCCCACGCAGGCTTGCCCACGACGGCGCGAGGAATCCGCTCGGCCTCCAACTCCGCGCCCACGCCGCTCTCTTCGCAGATGTGCGCCAGATCGGTGGAAAGGCCGTCGCTGGTGTCAATCATCGCGGACGCAAGATTTCGCTCACGCAGAATCTGGCCGAGTTCGAGTCGCGGCTCGGGAAAGAAATGACGCTGGTAATGGCGCGGATTCAACTTGCGCTTCGGTTTCTGCGTCATCTGCCGCACGGTCGCGGCCGAGCCGCCGAGTTCTCCGCTGACATACAAGCGATCCCCCGCGCGCGCGCCAGAGCGCAGAACTGCCTTGCCGCGCGGTACGCTGCCGACCACCACGATATCCGCAAGAATTCCGTCCGGCGATTCCGCCGTGTCGCCTCCGGCAAAGCTCAGGCCGTATTTCTCCGCCAAGCTGATCAGGCTGCGCGCGAAGAGGCCGACCCAACTCTGGGGAAACTTGCGCGGCAATGCCAGCGAAAGAAATGCGGCCACCGGCTCTCCGCCCATGGCGGCGATGTCGCTCAATCCGCGCACCAGGCAGCGGTGCCCCACAGATCCCGCCGGATGCCAGTCGCGGCGGAAGTGAATGCCTTCCAGCGTGAAGTCGGTCGTAACCAGCGTGTCTGTTTTCTGGTTCGGGCGCGGCGGCATTCGCAACACAGCGCAGTCGTCCCCGATGCCGACAAGGATCGCCGGATTCAATCTCGCGGAGCGGACCATCGCGCCCGCGCTGCCAGACTTACCGGTGCCAGCCGCCATGTGGCGAATCTGGTCGATCAACGCTTTTTCGGCAAGGAGCACAGCGCAACCACTATAGCGGATGTACTCGCGCCCACGCTTTGAGCGTTAGTTCAGTAGAAGGAGACTCTTGCCGAAGGATGAGCCGGAATAATACCAAAGAGGACAACGAGTAACGGGCAAAAATAGAGAGTTCCGAGGTGATGTTGGGTNNCGGGGCCGCTGCGCGCGATCTTCACTCGGGCTCCGGGCTCACCGCCAACCGGATAAACCTACCCAACGCCTCGGAACTCTGTCTTGCCTTCGACGTTTCTTCCTGTTCGCCTCGACCAGCGCTTTGCTTTTAGACCCTTGCTTGCCCTCTCGCCGCACCTTGCGATGCGTTGAGTGACTGCGCTTGAGCCCCGGACGCCGCACCAACCGGAAAAACTTTGGAAGCTGTCAAAGAACAATCTTGTTGTACTCTTTCTGTTTTTTTCGTCAATCAAAAACCTGCATCTGTAAGATGCGTATTTTCAATCGAGTGCAGCCCGTCCACAGGCGTGTGACCGGATTTGGTGCAGGGCTGCCAAGTGATTCGCGCAGAAGGCGCATGGGGCATGGGTTTGTGAGATGCTGAGACACTCGAAAGGGCGCGAACCTCGTCTCGCAGACGCGCGGGATTGTGAATATTCTAGAGAAGGCGCACGGGACAAGGGATTCGGAGGATGGCCGAGCCGCAGAGAGAAACTGACCGCAACTCTTTCGATGCTCGGCGGGGTCGATTCAGGCAACTTCAACTTCTATTTTCTCGTCGGCCAGTTGCTTGTCATTCTCGTCGGAACCTGTGAGTTCAAACGAGTTGGTGATTGCGGCCTTGCCTTTTTCCACGCTGGTGATCACGTAAGAGCAGCCGAACCAGTGTGCCTCCGCTAAGTCAGTCTGAGACCAGCGGGCAGGATGGTCGGGGTGCGAGTGGTAGAAGCCGATGATGTCTTCGCCGCGCTCGCGGCCCTCCCGCTGAATGCGCACCAATTCACGGGGATCGATGTTGTAGCGGTTCTGCGGCGAGTCGGTGCGCGTGTTTCCGCAACGCGCGATCGAGGTTACCACTCGAGTGCCGTTGTCTTCGGTGCAGCCGAGCAGTACCCCGCAACATTCGTGCGGATAAGTCTCTTCGCCGTGGCGGCGGAGGGCCTCGTAGTCTATCGGTTCAATCTTCAACATGAAAATCAGAATTCACCACAGAGGCACAGAGACAGAGAAAACAGAACTGGGAATCTAAAATTACCTGGAAGTACAGGACTGACAATAGGACCTCACGGCTGGTCGACGACTCCACGTCTCGTTTTTGGATTTCTCCGTGTCTCCGTGCCTCCGTGGTGAGAATATTCTCACTCCGTCCAGAACCGCTCGCTCAAATACTTGTCGCCGGAGTCGCAGAGGACGGTGACGATCACGGCCTGCTGCTCCCGCCTGAGTTGAAGCCGCTCGGCAACTTTCAGGCTGCCGGTGACGGCAGCGGCGGCGGAGATGCCCACCAGCAATCCGGCTTCGCGAGCCAGGCGCTTGGCCATCGAGTAGGCGTCTTCAGTGGCGATCTCGATATTCTCGTCGGCCAGATTCTCGTCGTAGATTCTGGGCACGAGGGCGCTGGGCATGTGCTTGGCGCCTTCGATGCCGTGGAATGCTGAATCGGGCTGCAGTGAAATGCAGCGCACCTTGGGGTTGAGTTCTTTCAGCCGGCGCGCGGTGCCCATAAATGTTCCGCTGGTGCCGAGCATGGCAACAAAGTGAGTGATGCGTCCTTCGGTTTGCTGCCAGATTTCATTGGCTGTGCCGTAGTAGTGGGCTTGCCAGTTGGCGTTGTTGGAGTACTGATCGGCGTAGAAATATTTCTCCGGGTCTTCCGCCGCCAGCTCGCGCGCTTTGCGAATGGCGCCGTCCGAACCGTCAGCCGGGTCGGTATAAACGATTTTCGCTCCATATGCGGCGAGAATTTTCTTGCGCTCGGCGGAAACATTTTGCGGCATGCACAATGTGACCGGGAATCCTTCGGCCGCGGCAATCATCGCATAAGCAATGCCCGTGTTGCCGCTGGTGGCGTCGAGCAAAGTCTTGCCGGAAGGGAACGCTCCGCTGCGGCGGCCTGCGGCGACGATGTTAGCGGCTGCGCGGTCCTTGACGGAGCCGCCAGGGTTATACCATTCGGCCTTGCCCAAAAGTTTGACGCCGGGCAGATGATCGGTTACCCGATCGAGACGCAGAAGCGGAGTATTGCCGATGCGATCGAACAGTCCCTGGCTGGGACGCGGCATCCCCCGTTCCGCCGCACGTTGCGCTGGAACTGCCGGCACTGCCACATTGGCTGCCACATCGGTGGATCGCTCTGCCATATTCGGAACCGCGCCCCGGTGACTATCGTAATATGCAAGAAAGACTGGAACGCGCTATGTAGTATGTTGTCTGTAGATCAAAAGAATTGCAAGAGGATGCGCAGGATAGAGCGTTCCGAACGTTACCTCCGCAGATTGCATCCAAGCAATGAGGCGAAAAGCTTAGCGATGACAAAAGCGATAGAAGCACGGAGTTATGAAGAAGCGCTGGCATGGCTGCGCGAAAATGGTTTTGACGTAACCGAAGCGCCGGGCATGAGCGGGCGCGTCTTCCTGAGAAAATACAACGTGTCGGCGGCGATCCAGAAGACGCCGGATGACGGCGTGAAGATTTTCGCTTATCCCGGCTACCTGGTCGGCAGCGAGATTTCGAAACTGGTGAATCGCGGCTATCAGCAATTTCTTAAGACCTCGAAGAACGAGCTGCCGGCAACCGCCGATCACCTCAAAGCGCTTCAATCTTTTACGGAAGAGATGAAAGTGGCGCTTGGCTTGCCCAGCCTCTACAACGAGTCTCTCGGCACCGTCAGCGAGTCCTACCAATACGACCGCATCGAAGATCGCGACAAGCCTGTCGTGCAGCGTCCGAAGCGGCCGTGGGAAGTGGCCGGCAAAGCCGCGGCTGTAGCCAAGAAGGGCCGGGCGTAGGCTGCCGCGGGTTGTTTTTCGGTCTGGCTGTAAACCATCGTATCGTGCGAAACTGGTGCGCTCACGGAGGATCGTATGCGCAGCAGGTTTGCAACTGTTCTCATCATCTTCCTATCCATCTTTCTATCAATGCGAGCGCTCGAAGCAAGGGCTCAGGCATCGCCAAACAACGTCGATAGCGACGGCGCAAATGCTGCCGTCGAGCACGTTCTGGAGACGCAGCAGGACGCCTGGAACCGGCACGACCTCGAGGGCTTCATGGCGGGCTACTGGAATTCGCCCGAACTCACATTTTTCTCCGGAGCCAGCGAACGCAATGGATGGCAGGCAACGCTGGCCCGCTACCGCGCTACGTATGCAAGTCCCGGGCATGAGATGGGAAAACTGGAATTTTCCGGATTGCGCATCGAGACGCTGGGAGCGGACGCGGCCTTCGTCCGGGGAGCGTGGCTGCTGAGGATGTCCGATGGAAAAACGCCGCACGGTTTGTTCACGCTGGTGTTCCGCAAATTTCCCGGGGGATGGAAGATTGTGCATGACCACACTTCGGTGGCGGAATGAGCAAGCGCGTCGCCTTGCGAATTCTCCAGCCCGCGATCACCGCTTGACCCGCACTTGAACTCGCGTACCTTCCGGTAAGTCACTGCCGATCAGGCTCACAACCCCGTTGCGCACAATGCCTTCGAATTCCTGTTGCGCAAGATTGGCAGCTGGGGATGAATTCGCGGGCGAGGGCGCCTGCGCCGCGCGTCCCATGCCTTTATCCATGGCCTGGTTGGCTAAACTGTCGGCTTCCTGGTTGTGCTCGCGAAGCGCGTGGCCGATGGAGAACCATTCGAGCTGGGCGATCAATTCTTTGGCGCGGCCGTGAAGATCCTGCAGCGTGGCGTTCTTCACTTTGTAGATGCCCTTGATCTGGCGCACCAGGAGTTCAGAATCGCTGATCAGCTTGAGAGCCTTGGGACCGTGCGACAGCGTGTATTCGAGGGCGGCGATCAGTCCCTGATACTCGGCGAAGTTGTTGGTCTGGCGGCCGAGATATTCGCTTAATGTGGCGACTTTGCGGCCGGACTCGTCTTGAATGACGACGCCGTATCCGGCAGGACCGGGATTGCCGCGCGCGCCGCCATCGCTGTGGGCGATCAGGTAGTGCTCGGGCGGACTCTCGTGGGGCGAGTCCTCGCGACGAGGTGGTGTGCTGCGGGAATAGGAAGGCATCAACCGAGTTTACAACGGAGACTGAAGTGGCAGGTTCTGATCGGGCCCAGGAAAAACCAGGAACATGAAGCAGTTGGTGTGAACGCCTCGCGGCTACTGGCGTCGTCGGCGTGCAAGGGATCCTTGGCTTCGTTCAGGATGACAAGGCCCTTGACGGATTGCGGAATCTCTCGCACTCAGCGGCCGGCGGCGAGCCGGGTCGCGAGCCGCGGAGGCAATTTTGCCTCGAAGATGCGATCCTGCGCGGACTTCAGATTGTAGGGCGCGCGATGGAAGTGGAAGATTTGCGCGTCGGTATCGAATAAAGCGAAAGCGGCGCGCCAGTCTCCGTCGCGGGGCTGTCCCACGGAGCCGGGGTTCAGCATGTAGCGAGCCTCGGGTTTCAGTTGAAAAGCAATGGATTCGGCCTGGCCCACCGTCCGGTATTCGGGACGGAATCCATCCGCAGCCGGACCATTGGCAAAAAACGCGCCTTGCAGGTGGGTGTGGCCGAAGAAAATTGCAGGCACGGTAGCGGCGATCAGCGGGGCCAGCGCGTCGCCCAGCGAGACCACATAAGCATCTTCATCCGCGGGCGAGCCATGGACCAACTGCACGTCCGGAATGTCTTCCGCCTGCAGCGGCCCCTGGGGCAGTGAGCGCAGCCAATCGAGATTTTCGGGCGTCAGTTGCTCCCGTGTCCAAACGGCAGCGGCGGCGGCCATCGGATTGAAGTCGTCGATGTCCATCAATCCGGTGGCGGCCTTGTCGTGATTGCCGCGAACAAAAATCTTCCCCAGGCCGCGGGCGCGGTCACTGACTTCATTGGGGCTGGCCCCATAACCCACGACGTCGCCGAGGTTCAACACCCGGTCAAACGACGGAGCCGCCGCGAGGCAGGCCTCAAGAGCTTCGAGGTTGGCGTGAATGTCGCTAAGAAGAAGGATACGCAAGAATCACCAGGCAAACTGCCGATTATAGACCGGAGAACCGCGATTGAGGCGGGATGCGAAGTTTTTTCCCGTCGGGCGGGCGCAACAGTTACTGTGACGATCAGTCATCGGCTGCCCGTCTCACCTTTGATTCACTGCCGGACATCTTTATTCACGACCGGACATCGCGCCCAATGCCCTGCGCCGACCTCCACCAACTCCGGCAATGCGCGCGCGCATTCCGGCAGCCGAAGGGCACAGCGAGGTTCGAAGCTGCATCCGGGCGGCATGGCATGCAGCGCAGGAACGGTCCCTTCAATTGTTTCCAGCGGCCGGCCACGATCGGTCTTCAGGTCGGGCACCGCGCGAAGAAGTCCGCGCGTATAGGGATGAGCCGGAGCCTGAAAGATGTCGCACCTGGCACCCAGTTCTACAAGGCTGCCGGCATACATCACGGCGACGCGGTCCGCCACCTGCGAAACCACGGCGAGGTCGTGCGAGATGAAGAGCATGGCCAGGCCGAACTTGGCACGCAGGTCAGCGAGCAGATCGAGAATCTGCGCCTGAATAGTGACGTCAAGCGCGGTGGTGGGCTCGTCGGCGATAAGCAATTGCGGACGGTTGACGATGGCCATTGCGATCATCACGCGCTGGCGCATGCCGCCGGAAAGTTGGTGCGGGTAGTCGCGGGCGCGGCGCTCGGGATCGGAGATGGCGACGTCGTTCATGGCAGCGACAGCGCGCTGCCAAGCTTCGCTCTTCGGCACGCTGTCGTGTGCCAAGACAGCCTCGGCAATCTGTTGGCCCACGCGCATTACCGGGTTCAGAGCGGTCATCGGCTCCTGAAAAATCATGGCGATGCGGGAGCCGCGCAATTGGCGCATCGAGTCGTCGGGCAAAGCAGCGAGATTGCGGGGCGAGCCGTTCTCGGCGAAGAGGATCTCGCCCGATGCGCGAGCCTGTGGCGGAAGCAGGCGCATGATCCCCAGGGACGTAATCGACTTGCCCGATCCCGATTCACCGACCAAGCCGAGGACTTCGCCGGGTGCGATGGAAAAGCTGAGGTCGCGCACGGCGGGAAAACCTTGAACGGGCGAGTCGCCCGTTCCCACACGGGAAGTGCTGGCGAATTCGATGTTCAAGTCGCGGACTTCGAGAAGCGGGGCCACGGTGTCATGGTAGCAGCGCAGCGAAACCTTCGCCCTGCGGGCGAATGGACAGCCGGGGGGGCGGCTGTCCCTACATGAGATCCACTGTCTCCCGGGCATTTGTTGAACCAGGGATATTTTACTGGCCTAGAATCAGCGGCAGGCCGTTCTTGTTGTTGCCGATGACTACGACTTTGGAGTTGGGGCTCTTGGCCAGATTTTCCGTGGCCTCAATTCCCTTCCACTCCAGCAGCGACGGCGTGATGCCCTGCGCCACAATCTGCTGGAAGTCGCGGACACCGGCGGCTTCGATGCGCTTGCGCTGGGCTTCCTGCGTTTCCTTTTGCAGGCGGAAGTTCATGGCCAACGATTCCTGCTCGGCCTGCTGCTTGGCTTCGATGGCGGCCTTTAGCGTGGCTGGCAGTTGAATGTCGCGCAAGAGAACGTTCTCCACGGTGAGACCGCGTTTGCTCAGCTCAGAAGTCAGTTGGTCATAAATCTGCTTGGCTACCATTTCGCGCTCACCGGTGTAGAGCGCGTTGGCGGTGTGCGAAGCCGTGGCTTCGCGGATGGCGGCCCGCAGCATGGGCTCGATGACCAGGTTCTCGTAGTCAGCCCCAATCTTCTGAAAGACCTCAGCCGCGCGGTCGGGGTTGAGATGATAGATGAGCGAGGTATCGAGGCTGATCATCAGGCCCTCGCTGGAAGGCACATTCGCTTCTTCTTTTTTTGTCTGCGTCTGGATGGACAGCTCGTTATTAGTCTTCAGCGGGTTGATGAGATGGATACCCTCGCCGAGCGTCTCGCCCGTCACTCTTCCGAAGAGCGTGAGCACGCCCACATGGCCCGTGCCCACCCTGGTCACGGAACTGAACAGCAGAATCACGAGTAAGAGTACGGCAATGCCAATTCCGATCAGGCGTAGAAGCCCGCCGCCTCCGCCGCCATCAATCACCCTGCCCCGTGCGCTATCGTAAATCGTCATAGGTATTTCTCCCCGGGGCGATTGTAGGATGAAGCGCAGCCCGTGATAAGTAACTGCTCTGGCGCGCTACATCTGAATCTTCCCCGATTGCCGCCGCATCCTTTATCATCAGATATGACAAAAATTCACATCCCCACGCCTTTGCGGCAGTATGCAGGCAAGCAGGCGGCGGTGGAGGTAAAGGCGGGCACCGTGGGCGAAGCCCTGAATGGGCTGGTGGCGCAACATCCTGATTTGCGCCGCCATCTCTACACGGAAGAGGGCAAGCTGCGCGCTTTTGTCAACATTTATCTCAACGATGAAGACGTCCGGTACCTGCAAAAAGAAGCCACGGCCATCGGCGATGGTGATAACATCTCTATCGTGCCTTCTATCGCCGGAGGCAGCGTGAATTCAAGCGATTTGCAGAATTTGAGGACTGCCGGAATGTTCGCGAACGTGCCCATGCGCTGTTGTTGCCCCGCCTGTTGTTGCCGCTAGCCGGCTTCCCCCGTTAGTCAGTTTCACTGTTGGGCCGTTCGCTTTTGAGGTCGCATACTTACAATTGAGGTTGCCATGTCCACTACAATCGGATCCACGATGATCGAGGTTCAGCCCAACACAGAACCTCTGAGCAAAGAGGAAATCCTGCGCTACTCGCGCCACCTGATCATGCCGGAAGTGGGCATGGAGGGGCAGCAGAAGCTGAAGGCAGCGCGCGTGTTGTGCGTGGGCGCGGGAGGGTTGGGCTCGCCGCTGGCACTGTATCTTGCGGCTGCAGGAGTGGGCACGCTCGGACTGGTGGATTTCGATGTGGTCGACTATACCAACCTGCAGCGGCAAATTATTCATCACACCTCCGACGTCGGCCGCAAAAAACTCGATTCCGCGGCCGACAAGCTGACGGCGATTAATCCGTTCCTGAATCTTCGCAAGTTCGACTTGCGGCTGAGCAGCGAGAACGCGCTCGAACTTTTCCGCGACTTCGACATCATCGCCGACGGCACCGACAATTTCCCCACGCGCTACCTGGTGAACGATGCCTGCGTGCTCACCGGCAAACCGAATGTCTACGGATCGATCTTCCGCTTTGAGGGACAGGTTAGCGTGTTTGCCACCGAAGACGGTCCGTGCTATCGCTGCCTTTATCCCGAACCGCCGCCGCCGGGACTGGTTCCCTCCTGCGCCGAAGGCGGCGTGCTCGGAATTCTGCCGGGACTCGTGGGCGTGATGCAGGCCACCGAGGTGATCAAGTTGATTCTGGGTGTGGGCGAGCCTCTCATCGGGCGCTTGCTGCTGGTGGACGCGCTGGGCATGAAGTTCCGCGAACTCAAGCTGCGACAAAATCCGGACTGCCCGGTTTGCGGCACGCATCCCACGGTGACGAAGCTGATAGACTACAACGAGTTTTGCGGCATTCGCGGGGAGGAAAAACCGGTGTCGACAGGTGTTCCGGAAATTCAAGTGGAAGAGTTGAAGCGGCGGTTGGATGCGAAGGAGAATCTTTTCGTCCTCGATGTGCGCGAGCCGCACGAATACCAGATCTGCAATCTCGGCGGACATCTGATTCCGCTGAACGACCTGCCCAACCGGGTCAGCGAACTCGACTCCAGCCGCGAAATCGTGGTCCACTGCAAGATGGGCGGACGCAGCGCCAAAGCGGTCGCGTTTTTGCAGCAATCCGGATTCAAGAAGGTGCACAACCTGGCTGGCGGGATTCTCGCCTGGTCCGACCGCGTCGATCCCAAGGTGCCGAAGTACTGAGGGGCAGCTTGCCAGCGGCCAGTTGCCGGTTTCACGAGGGAGCGCTTGGGCGCTTCTTTTTTCTTGGCCCAGATTTGGATTGACATCCCATCACCCAAGAGGATAATTGCGTATTCCTTGGGCGTTTCCCCCAACATTCTGAAGATTCCTGTGACCGGAGGGTCGCTGTGAAAATGTCTTTGCTTGCCTTGCTATTTCTATCTTGCGCTTCAGTAGCTCAAACCGCGGCTCCCCAAACTCCTCCAGCCTCGACGGCGCAACAGCCGGAGCAGCAAGCAGTCCAACAGCAGCCTGTGCAGACGAGCTTTACTTCGACGAAGGGACTTGTGCTTGAAGACGAAACGCCTGTCCGACTGCGATTGAACCGGACCATATCTTCCGCTGATGCGCACGTGGGCGATACCCTGGACTTCGAGGTTCTGGATGACATCACCGTAAATGGCACGCTGGTCATTCCAAAAGGGGGGCTTGCTTTCGCGACAGTTACTGAAGCTCAAGCCAAAAGAAGAATGGCTCGCGGCGGGAAACTGGACATCAACATCGATTACGTGAAGCTGGTTAGTGGCGAGAAAGCAGCCTTGAGAGCGGTGAAAGATACGAAAGGAGGCGGTCACACGGGCGGCATGGTGGGCGGAATGGTCGCGACCAGCATTGTGTTCTTTCCCGCAGCGCCGTTTTTCCTGTTTATGCACGGCAAGGACACTAGCATTCCGAAGGGAACCGAGATCACCGCCTATGTGAACGGAGACATGAGGCTGGACATCGCGAAATTTCAGCCGGCTGCGCCAGCACAAAATGCGGTGAGCAGCCCCGCCCAAAACGCGGGCTCGGTATCCGCGAAGCTGCAGCTAGAGTCCAATCCCTCGGGTGCCGACATCGAAGTTGACGGCAGCTTCGTCGGCAACACACCTTCCGATGTTCAGGTCACCGAAGGCGATCACACTGTCACTGTGAAGAAAACGGGATTCAAGGACTGGGAGAAAAAACTGAAGGTCACGGCAGGCAGCAGCGTGCACCTGAATGCCGAACTGGAGCGGGCGCCGAGCCAGTAGCTCTCACCGCGAAAGACGCGCAATCAAAAACAGGGGAGCTATTACACTCCCCTGTTATCGCTCACACTTTACTCTTTACTTGCTCGATCCGTTCTGCATGCCGTCGCTGGCTTCGCCCAGATCCAGGGCAAATTTCTTGCCCTCGAAGCGAACACCTTCCAGAGACGCAGTCCCATCGCCGTTCGCTCTCACTACCGCGGCGTTGTTCACGGACGGTGTGCTCAAGTCAATCCGGTGAGCCTGAACCTTGGCCACCACAGATTTTCCTTGCAGGATGCTCAGTTCCACGTTGGGGCCTGTGCCCTCCCACTGCAGCTTGTACGCGCCCGGCTTCAGCTTGGTTCCGTTGACCATCGCAGGATTGCTGAGTTCGAGACTGCCTTTTTCTACCGCGAACGCGCTGGAGGCCAGCAGCACCGCCAACCCCATTACCACACTCTTCGAAACTGTCGCGAACTTCATTGCTGCTCCTTTTCTCTCCCGAAGTTGCGTCGGGAATCGGCTGGGGGCGGCCCGGCTCGCGACTGCGCAAGAAAATACTTTGTGTTTCCCTGCGAATCGCCTACAATGCAGCCGCCGGGGTTCAACAGTCACGTTGGGCACACAAGCCATAACGCTTGTGCTGCTGCCCTTGGGGGTTTTCTCATCTGGGCCGCCAAACCGAGTGTGAGAGAATCCCCAAAACCCCGCGAAATATCGTTGCCTAACTTAGCCGGTCGATCTCTCGCCAGCCCTTTGCCTACTGCTTAGACTACGCAGCCGCCACATTCAAAGTTCCGTGATTCCCAACTGCCGTCACTTTTCTTTGGACGAAAGCTGCTGCTCTCCGTTAGCAACGCGCGCCGCATTTTCGCTATCGTCATTCTTCACGACATCACATCGCTGTTTTGTCGGCATCAAGAGCGCCGCGAGAACTAACCATACTCGACGCCTTCATTCATGAGCCTAAGAATGTAATGATGATAGCGATGTAATTTCAGCTTTGGGAAAGCTGGAGAGAGAGAAATTGCAAAGGTCAAGCGCGTGATGCGGAAGCGGCTTTGCGCCGTACAGCGCCGGCGTTCATAAAATTGTGGCTTGCTCTTGAGAGCGCTCTCAGTCGGCATCGCCGTGCTGCCGTTCCACCGACCACACACTCGCCTGGTCTTTCTCGAACGGATAAACGTGCACCATCCAGTTGAAGATCACGGGATGAAAGGTTCCTCCCGCGGCATCGCAGGCCTCCTGGGTGACAATCGATCCCCGCAAGCCGAACTGCGGATGCGGAATCAGGTACTCGTTCTTGCGGCCGGCGGGGGCGGTGCAGAAATTCACATGCTCGTGCCACTGCGCCACACTGAGCGGAACGCGCTCGTCCAATTGATCTTCCGTCATTCGCTTGGGCGCCGTGTACATGGCGCCGATCAGTTTGTAATCTTCGCCGTGCTTTTCATAGAGCAACGAAGTCGGATGATCGGGATTAAACTGGAAAGCCGCTTCAAAAGCATATTGGTAGTTGGTGAAGTGATACATCTTCTGCGGAATCTCGGGATGGAAAATCTTGTAGCCGTCGGCCAGCGCGGCATGATAGTCGGTGTATTTCTCTGACGCTTTTCGCGCGGCCTCCACCACCGCTTTCGCCCGCTCGGAATCGCCCGGCTTCGGCTGGCGCAGCGCCGTCATTTTCATGTGCGGGCCCATGTCCATGTGGCCTTCCATCGAATTCATCGCGTGGGCGCTGGCGTCGCTCTCCGCATCTTTGTCGCCGCGCATAGGCATGTCTTTCATGTTCGACATGTCCTGACTCGACTTGCCGCTGCCCGACATGTCCATTCCCGGCATGACCTGTTGCGACCCATTCTGAGCGCTGTTTTGGGCGGGCTGTTGCCCCCACGCCGCGCTCGACAGTAGAGCGCTCATAACCAGCAAAACCAAACGTTCGCGCATAGAAGAATCTCCTGGCCTCTCAATTGCATTAACCCTGCCGCAACGTAGTTGTTTCTGCAAGATCGCACACGAAAACGGCAGTTACGCAGGTAACAAAACTTCGCGCGGACCTCGCCGGTCTCAACTCACCCGGCGTGAGCGGCTCGTCGGCGGTAGCCGATGCTGCAAAAAACCTCCGCACGTCCTTTATTGCAGCGGTGCCGAGACGTGCTCATGCACGATCAACCATTTGCCGCCTTCATTTTCCCAGATCACCGTCCAGCGGAAGTTGCCCATGTCAACTTTGCCCGCCTTTGTGGTCATTTCCTCGCTGACAGTGGCCGTGCCCCACACCAAGTCATCCCCATGAATCGCGGCATCGTCGTTCACCGTGAACTTCGCGCTCTTGTAGCCGGCCAACACGCCCTGGACGCCTTTCTCGTATTCGTCCCAGCTCCCGTATTTCAACGGAGCGATATCGAAAAACGTATGCGGACCGCTGGCATAGAATGCGGCCACGTTGGCGGTGTCCAGAGTCGACCACCCGTCCCAAATCTTCTGCATGTAGGCTTTGTCGGGCGCGGGACCGGCAGACGATTTCTTCGCAGTCTTTTTCGCAGCCTGCGCGAACCCGCACAGGCCCATTGTCAGCAAACACAACAGCAACACCGGGGAAAGACGTTTTAGCATCGGATTCCTCCCACACTCGGCGGAATTCTCGCACAGCGATTGTCCATCTGCAAATCTCAAACTCAGAGAACCAATTTGACCGTTTTCCACGAGCCACGCTAGAATAGTGGTGTTTGCCTGTACTCGCCGATCCGTTCTGGAGAGGCCTGCCGTGGCTGAAGCGCCGTGGCGGAAAAACACAGCAAGCACAGGGAAGCCAGACGGCCACGGGATGCGCTCGTGTGCGCTCCTGGGGCAAATCGACAAAGTGCACCAATGTTTTGACGGAGGCAGAAGTATGTACGCGGTTATCCGCGCCGGTGGCAAGCAGTACCGGGTGGCGCCCGGCGATGTAATTCGGGTAGAGCGGATGGGCACAGGCACCGACGGCCAGGTGGAGTTCCCGGAAGTGTTGGCCGTTTCAGGCGAAGCCGGTAAGGTCGGCAAGCCGCAGTCGGAGGCCCGCGTGGTTGGCCAACTCGTCGAAGAAGGCCGCGGCGCAAAAATTCTGGTTTTTCATTACAAACGCAAAAAGCAGTATAAGAAGCTGCGCGGCCACCGCCAGGCCTATACCGCCGTCCGCATCACCGAGATCGCTTTCGACGGACAAAGTTTCAAAGCTCCCGATCTTCCGAAGAAAGAAGCCAAGCCCAAGAAGGTAGCGCACGCCCACGTCGAAGAGCACGAGCCGCACAAAGCGGAAACAAAACATTCGGCAGCGGGAACGAAACCTGCGAAAGGCTCGGCCAAGAAGAAAGCTGCCCCGAAAAAAGCCGCAGCCAAAAAGTCGGGCAAGAAGAAGAAATAGATTTTTACTGGCAACTAGCCACTGACAACTGGTTCTCTATGGCACATAAAAAAGGACAAGGCACTTCCCGAAACGGCCGCGACTCCAACGCGCAGCGGCTGGGCTTTAAAGCATTCGGCGGGCAGATCGTACCCGGCGGCACCATCATCGTGCGGCAGCGCGGCACGCCCGTGAAACCTGGGCTCAACGTGGGCCGCGGCAAAGACGACACGCTCTTCGCCAAGGTCACCGGCCGCATCAAGTTCCAGAACAAAGGCTCCATGGGCAAGTTCGTGATGGTCGAGCCGCTGGAAGCGAAATAGTTCACTTCACTCGGTGGAACCCGTCTCGCGTTTTAGCGGCCGCGGCTGTGCGACGCGGCTTCAGCCTCGCCTTCGGGACGAGGCTTTTGTTTTTGCAGGCGTTTTGCGAACGTAAGGAAACCGCCACTGACCACTGGCAACTGGTTCTCCATGTTCGTCGATGAAACCACAATTCGCGTCAAGGCCGGCGACGGCGGCAATGGATGTCTCGCCTTCCGCCGCGAGAAATTCGTCCCGCGCGGCGGACCCTCCGGCGGCGACGGCGGCAAGGGTGGCGACGTGATCATGGAATCCAGCGAGCGCCACAACACCCTCGTTCACTTCCGCTTCAATCCCGAATACAAGGCCCAGCGCGGACGCCACGGCGAAGGCTCCAATAAAACCGGCCACGACGGCACTGACGTCCTATTGAAAGTTCCGGTCGGCACCATCGTTTTCGACGCCGACTCCGGCGAGCGCGTTTTCGATTTCTCCCACGCCGATCAGCGTCTCGTCATCGCCCGCGGCGGACGCGGCGGACGAGGCAATGCTCGCTTCGCAACGTCTGTGCATCAGGCTCCTCGCGAGCATGAAGCCGGACGCCCCGGCGAAGAACATACCTACCGCCTCGAACTCAAACTGCTCGCCGATGTCGGCCTGGTCGGTTATCCCAACGTGGGCAAGTCCACGCTTATTTCGCGTATCTCCGCCGCCCGCCCCAAAATCGCTGATTATCCTTTCACCACGCTCGAACCGAATCTCGGAGTCGTCGCCGTCGGCGATGCTAGAAGTGAAGTCAGCTTCGTGGTCGCGGATATTCCAGGTCTGATCGAAGGTGCGCACACCGGCTCAGGGTTGGGCACGCAGTTCTTGCGGCACATCGAGCGCACGCGCCTGCTGGTTCACCTCGCCGATGTGTCGGACGCCAGCGGCCGTGCTGACATCGTGAAGGATGTGGAAGTGATTCTCACCGAGTTGGCCAGTTTCGGCGCTCACCTGGAAGAAAAGCCAATGATCATGGTTGCCTCGAAGATCGATGTGGCCAACAAAGACAAAGTCGCCGCGCTGAAGCGTTACTGCAAGAAACACAAGCTCAAGCTCTACGAGATTTCCGCCGTCACCGGCAAAGGCATCGAAGAATTGAAGTACGCCATGGCGGAAGAAGTAGAAAAGCTCCGAACCGCAGCCCGCGCCGCCAGCGCCGAAGAGATCTTCTAACCCGCCCTATGCCTGCGGAATCCTCGCTCCATGTTGAAAGTGATATTGCAAAATTCTCGCCGCCAGCGCCGGACTCACCGCGTCGCTCACCGCCTTCTCCGAACGCACAATTTCTCCGCGGCAAACCACTTCGGTCGGCGACAATCCCGCAATTTCCGCCGGCAGCACCAGATTGATCTCCAGCACAATGCTGGGCTGCAGCAACTCCTCCGCCTCAAACAACATGCCGGAGCGGCTGATATTCTGCGTCTTGCCGTCGTGCCAATCTTTTTCTCCCAGCCGGCGATAGCGCAGCGGCAAATGCAGTTGAAATCGTTGCGCTCGCGAGGGCGGAAATTGTTCCCGCCATTGCGCCGCCGAAGCTGCCGCAGCGGGATGAGCTTGATCGCCTGACATCGCCGCCTCCTGGGAGACTGGGCTTGAATCCAGCACCTCGCGCACCTTGTCTTTCAGGTCGCGCAGGTTGAAGGGTTTCTGCAGCAGCCGCACCCCCGCGTCCAGCATGCCGTTATGCCCAATCACATTCTCCGTGTAGCCTGACATGTAAAGCACTTTCACGTTGGGGCGAATCTCGCAAATCCGCTGCGCCAGCTCGCGCCCGTTCATTCCCGGCATGATCACGTCGGTCAGCAGCAGGTGAATCGTTCCTTCGAGCGCCACCGCGATCTGCATCGCCACCGCGCCATCCGCCGCCTCAATCACCTTGTAGCCCTGCTTCTCCAGAAACTGCCGCGCCAGGTAGCGCAAGTTCGCCTCATCCTCCACCAGCAGGATGGTTTCCGTTCCCGGCTCCGGCGTTGCCGCTTCCGCCGCGGCGGCCATCTGCACCGCGCTCTCCGTCTTTTCCGGAATCCGCGGCAAGTAAATCTTGAACGTCGTTCCCTTTCCCGGCTCGCTGTAAACCCAGATGTAGCCGCCGCTCTGTTTCACAATTCCATACACCGTCGAAAGCCCCAACCCGGTTCCTTTCGGTCCTTTGGTGGTGAAGAACGGCTCGAAAATGTGCGACTGCGTTTCCGCATCCATTCCCGCCCCCGTGTCGCTGATAGCCAGCATCACGTAGTTTCCCGGCTGCAGCGGAGCGTGAAAGCGCGCATAGTCCTCGTCCAGCGAAACGTTCGCCGTTTCCAGCGTCAGCTTCCCGCCCGTAGGCATGGCGTCGCGCGCATTCACCGCCAGATTCATGATTACTTGTTCCACCTGCCCGGCATCGGCGCGCACCGCTCCCAGATCCGCGGCCGGAACCATCACCAGCTCCACGTCTTCGCCGATCATGCGGGTCAGCATCTTCACGTTTTCCGTGACTACCGTATTCAGGTCGAGCACCTTCGGCGCCAGCATCTGTTTGCGGCTGAACGCCAGAAGCTGCCGCGTCAACGAAGAAGCCCGCTCCGCCGCGCTCGCAATCTCCTGCGCCGGACCGCGCAGCGCCGGCTCCGGTCCCAGCCGGTCCAGCAGAAATTCCGAGTAGCCGGAAATCACCATCAGCAGGTTATTGAAGTCGTGCGCAATGCCGCCCGCCAGCCGTCCCACCGCTTCCATCTTCTGCGACTGGCGAAGCTGTTGCTCCAGCGCCCGCCGCTCCGTCACATCTTCCGCAAACAGCTCAAACACTTTCTCATCGCGGTCCGCCCCCACCGAACGCCCGGAGACTCGCACCACCGTCGAACTCCCGTCTTTCCGCTTCCACTCCGCGATCAGCCCGTTGAAAGGCTCCGGCGAGCGCAAATAATCGGCCAGGGCAAACCACTGCTGCGTGTCTGCGTAAAGCTCCCGCAAGTGCCGGCCCGCCAGCTCGCGCACCGATTCATAACCCAGCAACGCCAGTAGCGCCGGATTCGCATCCTGCATCTGGCCCAGCGAATCGCAGCGGCAAATGCCGTAAGGAGCGTTGGTCACCAGCGACCGGAAGTTCATTTCCGACCGCCGCAACCCCTCCTGCGCCGATCGCAGCGCCGCGTTGAACCAGCAGATCAGCAGCGCCACAAAAACAAACAGCCCCAGCCGGATGATCGTCGTCCGAAATTGTTCAGGAGTGTGTTCCCGCGACAACGAAAAGTATGCGCTCACCGTCAGCGCAAACGAGGTCGCCACCAGCCCCGGCTTCCAGCCGCCATACCACGCGCTTACCATCACCGCCACCGCAAATACCGCCAGGCGGCTTTCCGCAATGTTAGGCAGCAGGATAGCCGGAATCAGGGCCAGCGTCGTGCTTAGCACGGCGACCCCGTAGCGCAGGATGGGCGCCTGCGCGGGCGGGATGCGAAGTAGGGGGAGGGTTACTCGCATGCAAGCCCATCCTAGTTCCAAAATGGGAAACGCGCGAGTTACAGCAGTTCATGCTGGCGCCGCCAAAAATCCCGCTTCCGGACCGCAACCGCCCCTCGACCACAAGGACATCGCCTGCCCGAACATCGTCCCAAAGGACACTGCCCTGAGCAGAATTATGTCATCACGAGCGGAGCAGAACGATCCGCGAAGCGAATGGTCCTGCGGAGTCGAGAGCCTGGCCTGAGCCTGCCGAAAGGAACGTGCTGTCGCCTACGCTGCAACAGACCGCACTTGATTTTGGGTGGCGCAGCGCTTTGAGCGCTGCGATAAGTGCCCGTCGGCTGAGGGCTTCAGCCCCTGAGGTACTTCAGCGGAGTTTCACAGCAGTCGGGACCACCCTGCCCGGTCTCGCCGCAGCCCCGAGCGACTCCGAACCCCGCCACCACAAACTCCACACTGTAACCCCGCCCTACCTCTTCGATCCCATTTTCCGGTTGATTTCCGGCGCAAACTCGATGAAAAAATTCAGTACCGTGCCCCATGCCGCCTGGCTCAGCACTCCCAATCCGCCCTGGGCCAACACGTTATGGTTCGGCTTCCACGCCGCCGAAACCATCCCTGCGCCGAATGCCCCGCCGTAGAGCGCCAACTGCGGGCGTCTTTCTTCCTCAGTCGTGTTGTAGGTATAGAAATTCCGCGCAATCGCGTGCCGCGCCCGAGGCCAGACTCCGCTGCAGTGGCATTGGTCATAACGCACTTCATATCCCAGCTTCGCATCGCCCAGTGCGGCCAGGCTGTTTGCGGTAATGAACTCCCCTTCGTCCGATCCAAACCGCTTACCGTACCCTTCCCATCCCCCGCCCCATTGCGGAGGCGCATCCCGCGCCTGGTCGATCACCGCGCCGAACATCCTCTTCAGATAAGGCGAAGGCGTGGTCAGCGTCTCCTGCAAGTAAATATCTGCGCGCTCTTTGCCGGTCAGCGGCACAAGTTGGCGATTTCTTCCCGCGTACGTGCCCGCGATCAGTCCTGTCTCCCAGTCGCGCACCTTCTCAAATCCCGCGACCGTCACATCCTTCGTCATTACCGCAGCCTGCTTGGTCTTGTCTTCCACCACCTGCGCCGGATTTCCGCCCTCATCTTTTTTCTTTTCCGCCGGATTCTCTGCGGATTTCTCCGGAGCCGGCTGCCCCGCCGCCGGCTGCTGCGCATTTTGATCTTGCGGATTCTGTTTCTGGTCGGCAGGCGGACTCGGCGGCGGATTGGCAGGCGTGCTCGGCGGCGGCTGGGGGTCCTGCGCCGAGCCCAGTTGCCCCAGCATCGCCCAACTAGCCGCGCATACAAAAACCGCCAGCAAGAGCCGTCCGCAATCTCGGCTCATTCCTCGCCCCAGCGCCCCATTCAGAACTCCAATCACTCTCGGGTCTCACCTTACCACGCGTCTGACTGCAACGGTTTTCCTCCGTGACCTCTGTGCCCTCCGTGGTGAAAGCTTTTGACTGTCCTCCCGCCACCAAAGCCAATGCTAAACTCCCTTCGATGCACTCCCTCTACAACCGTGTTGCCGGACAAAGTGTCGAACGCCTCGCCGCACTTAGCGACGGCATCTTCGCCGTCTCCATGACTCTGCTCGTTCTCGATCTCCACGTTCCCGCTCGCGAAGCCGTCCACTCCGAGCACGATCTCTGGCGGGCTCTCATTACGCTCTCGCCCCGCATCGTCATCTTTCTCATGAGCGTCATGACCAACGGCATCTTCTGGGTCGGCCAGCAAACTCAACTCAACTATTTCGCCCGCGCCGACCGCGATCTTTCCTGGATTCACATCGCCTTCCTCGGCGCCATCTGCTTCACCCCGTTCTCCACCTCTCTGCTCGCCGAATACATTCACTACCGCATCGCGCTTCTCGTCTATTGGTTCAACATCCTGCTCCTTGGCTTCATCCTCTACTGGAGCTGGAGCTACGCCACTCGCCACCATCTCCTCGCCGACGACGCTCCACCCGAAATCCATTCCGCCGTCGTCCGCCGCATCGTCATCGCCCAATCTCTCTACGCCGCCGGCGCCGCACTCTGCTTCATCAGCACCTATTGGGCCATTGCCGCCATCGTCCTCGTGCAAATCAACTACGCCATCGCCCCGCGCTTCTGCTGGGGACTTTTCTCCCGCAACTCAGCGAAGGAATCTTAGACAGCGGAACTGCCGACTGAAGGGCTTAACCGGAAAGGCCGCCTACAACGGGGAGGTTTCGCGGTTCCCACTGAAACCATTACGCACTTGCTCCCGACTCGACTCCAAATACGGGTACTGAGAACTGAGTACCGAGAACTGAGAACTGATTTCCTATCCTCTCTCATACGCATGCTTCTTCTCTAACTCCTCCGCCGCGGCGCGCATCGCGTTTTCAAATTCCGCCGCCCGCGCCATCAGCCCCAGAGTCGCCTGCGCCCATTCACCATCCATCCTTATCAGTCCACTTCCCGCCAGCACGCGTTCCGCAATCTCCAGCAGATGTTCCGTCGTCGTCTCCAGATACTGCGCCTCCGTCGGATCCCCAATCCAGATTCTGGCGGTGCCACCCTTGTCGCGCTCTTCGCCTCTAGTGGCGTCATCCCGAAGGCCCGCGTCTTTGCCAGCGGGCCGAGGGATCTCCCATAGATCGCCGGGTGCCCCATTTCTCGCGTCCTTTGCGAGAAGTGGGGATCTCCCACCCAGCTTCGTCTGCCAATAAATCTTGCGCTCCAGAAATGTCGCAATCGCCTCATCCGTCGCTTTGCCAAACACCCACTTCTCCCGCTTGAAGTCATAATGCCGGCTCGAAAACGCCAGCGGCAGCAGCTTCCCCGACTTCACAAACTCGATCTGCCGCCGGTCCACTTCCTTTCTCAGCGCATTGATCACCGGAGCCTCCGCATCTTTCGCCTCCAGCGACGCCATCACTTCCCTCACCGTGGCCGACAAATTCACCGCCACCCGCGCCAGCAGCCCCTCGCCACTCTCCAGCCGGATCTCCGTATGCAGCACCCAAAAATCCGCCCCTGAAGTCGATTCGTGAAACGGCCACGCCAGCGTCATCGTCAGCGGCAGCCCCGCCAGCGTCACCCAGATTTTTTTTCCGTCGCCACTCTCACCCGCCTGCGCCATATCTAACGATCCTTGTCATGCGCACCACTCTGCTTCTCGCCCTTAGGCCCCGGCTCCTCACTCGCCACCTTCTTCTTCGCCGGCTTCCTCGCCGCCTCGTCCCGCTTCCGCTCCTGGTACCGCCGATCATGAAACTGCTGGTCAGACGCTTGTTTCTTCATGTCTCCAGCTTGCCACACCCTCCCAAACTTCGCCACTCCTCGCCTGATCTGGCATCGGACTCAATTTTGAAAAATCTTCAACGTTGCGCTTCCTTCGGCGTCATCCCGAAGTCCCGCGTTTTCACCAGCGGGACGAGGGATCTCCCGTGCGTACACAGCCGCCCCTTTTCAAACTTTGCCACTCCTCGCTTGATCTGGCATCGGACTCACTCATTACCCTTCATGTCATCCCCGCAAATCCGTGGCCATCCGCAAACCCTCCCCGCACTCTGCGATTTAAGATTTTCCCTCCGCCGTCTACAATCTGACTTCCCATGCACCTCGCCCAAATCGCCGCGTTGCTCCAACCCTTCGCAGCGGGCGCCAACGACCACCGACAAACGACAAACGACGCTCTTTACCGCGACATCTCCACCTACCTCGATCTGCTCCTGCGCTGGAACGCACGCATCAACCTCACCGCTATCCGCAATCCCGAAGAAATCCTCACCCGCCACTTCGGAGAATCCCTCTTCGCCGCCCGCCATATTTTCCCTTTCTCTGCGTCCTCCGTGTCCTCCGTGCCCTCTGTGGTGAAAGATTTTCATCTCGCCGACCTCGGCTCCGGCCCCGGCTTCCCCGGACTCCCCATCAAACTCTACGCTCCGCACATCTCTCTCACGCTCATCGAATCCAATCACAAGAAAGCCGCATTCCTCCGCGAAGTAGTCCGCGCCCTGTCTCTGTCGAACGTGGAGGTAACCACCACCCGCGCCGAACATCTGAGCCACGATCCGGCAGGCCATAATCCGGTAGGCCATAATCCGGACGACCGCAATCCTCCGAAACATGATCCTCCGAAGCATGATCATTTCGATCCCGATCCCGCTGATCCCAAAGCCGATCCCGAAGCCCGCTTCGACGTCGTCACCCTCCGCGCCGTCGAGCGCTTCACCGCAACCCTCCCCATCGCCGCCCGCCTCCTCAAGCCCCAAGGACGCCTCGCCCTCCTCATCGGCTCCTCCCAACTCGACCAGGCCCGCTCCACCCTCCCCACGCTCCGCTGGCAAGACCCACTCCCCATCCCCCAATCCAATCACCGCATCCTCCTCCTAACTCGCACTCCGTAAGCCCGTGTAGATCGGACACTCGTGTGGATAGATGTCCGTGTGGATAGATGCCCGTGTGGGTCGGACACTCCTGTCCGACGCCTTTGACTTTGACTTTGACTTTGACCTTAAGGTTCGTCCCTCCTCCACCCTTGTCATCCAGAGGCAGCGAAGTCATCCGCGAAGCGGACGACTCCCAACCAAGAGCCTGCCCTGAGCCTGCCGAGGGGATCACTGCACCAGACCGCCACCGGCCTCCGCCAGGGGCGCTTCTCTACTTGTCATCCAACGTCGTTATGCAATCAAGAGCAACTCCCCAGCATATTATCTATGAGCTATATGACAGATAATTAATATTACCAAAAGGCACGCTCAAAACTAAGTGCAAGCGCAAACACATCCCCCGACCCGGCGAAGGAATTCCTGCGCCATCGGCTGAGTGTTCCCATGGGAACACTCGGAACCTTGCCAGTACACTGTGAATGTATGGTCGCCCCAGGCGACAAAAACTATGCCTCTCATCCCACTTCTTTATCCTAGATTTAGAAAGATGCACAATAGTGTGACGATCATTGGGATTTCTTACCACTTATTACCATATGGTTACCTGTCCCGTCGACCTCCCGTTTGCGACCGCCGATTGGCTTCGTGGACGGAAATGTTCCCATGGGAACATTCGTCGAGGCAATCCTGTCGGTTCCCTGGCAGACCATATCCATAGCAAGCAAAGTGTTCCCACGGGAACATTTCACCAAACCCACGTGAACAGACGGGCCAACCTTCCAGCCTCAACGCGAGGACGATGCGAGCGTGCGCCGCTCGCTGACAAATGTCCCATGGGAACATTTGGTGCCGGTGCATACGCTAGAAATGTTCCCATGGGAACATTCGGCTGGTTTTGCACAACTCTCCTCAGCGAAGCACAGCATTCCGGCGTTGCACTCGGAAACATGAACGCTTATGCTGCGGGAAGCTTTCCCTGGGTTTACCTATAGATGTTTGGGCTTGTGACTTGGGCGGCGAGCGCGGGGATGATTCCTTGTCAGTGTTCCCATGGGAACACTCGGGCGCGATGCACGCAGGCGATCTGGCTAGTGTTCCCATGGTAACATTTCAAACAAAGGAATGGGGATGGTGATGGGACGTGTTATCGCGGTTGCGAACCAGAAGGGCGGCGTGGGTAAGACCACGACCGCGATCAACCTGGCTGCGTCGTTTGCGGCCGCGGAAGTGAACACGTTGCTGATCGATTGCGATCCGCAGGCGAATGCGACCAGCGGGCTGGGGCTGGTGAAGGATCCGGAACGCATCTCGACGTATCATCTGCTGCTGGGCGCGGCCACGGGCGAGGAAGCGCTACAGACCACCGAGCTTGAGCAACTCTGGCTAATTCCTTCACACAAGAATTTGCTAGGAGCTAATATTGAATTGGTGGAGGCGGAGCGGCGCGAATACCGTTTGCGGGACGTGCTGGCGCCGCTGCGCGAGCGTTTTCAGTTCATCGTGCTGGATTGTCCGCCGGCGCTGGATCTGCTGACCCTGAATGCGCTGGTGGCGGCGGACTCGGTGCTGATCCCGATGCAGGCGGAATATTTTGCGCTGGAGGGAATCAGCGAGCTCATGGACACGGTGGAACGGATACGCGCGGGACTGAATCCGGGGCTGGAGATTGAAGGCGTGGCGCTGACCATGCTGGACGAACGGACGAACCTGGCGCAGCAGGTGTCGGCGGAGCTGAAGAAGTTTTTTGGGGCGAAGGTATATGCGGCGACGATCCCGCGGAACATACGGCTGGCGGAAGCGCCGAGCCATGGGCAGCCGGCGCTGGTGTACGATCCGCGGTCGAAGGGAGCGGAGAGTTATATACGGCTGGCGAAGGAAATTTTGGATCGAGCTTCGGTCGTCGGCTCTCAGCCGTCAGGGGATGCGGAGATGGATAAGACGGCTTGAATTTTCTCTCTCGCCACGGAGGCACGGAGGACAGCTTCTAGATATTGTTACATGCGCTGGTATATCTTCTTGGTTGCGCGGCGGAGGTGCGAGGAGAACGCGGGTGGGCCGCGGGCGGTTTCGGGGAGTGTAGGGATCCTTCGACTCCGCAGGTGCCTGCGCGAAGCGCAAGCACCGGCTCCGCTCATGATGACAGAGCATTGCCCAGGACGACAGGGGGATTGCTGGGGACGACAGTGCATCTGGACGTGGGTGACAGAATGGGATTAAGGGGAATGCTATGACGAAAGCGGCGGTGGGGCAGTCGGCGGAGAAGAAAGAAGAAAAAGTGGAGAAGCGGCGGGCTTTGGGTCGGGGGTTGGAGTCGTTGCTGCCGGGGCCGCGGGTGGTCGCTAGTACCGAGTCGCTCGTCGCTAGTGCCGAGGACCGGGTACCGAGTACCGAGCCGGAGGAGGGGAAATCCCCACCCTTCGACTCGCTCAGGGCAGGCTCCTTCGCAAACAGCGCGAAGGATGGGCCACCCGCCGAATCCACAGGCTTCCTCGAACCTGCTGCCTCGCTGGGACATGAGTCGCAGGAGATTGGCGGCAGGCGGACAGAGCCTGCCCTGAGCTTGCCGAAGGGAGTGTCCGCCCCACACGAGCATCTTCCACACGAGCATCTCGCGGACGAGCACATTCCACACGAGGCGATTGAGATACAGGCGGCGGCCGGCGGGCGGATTCCGGGCAATCTGGTGATGAATGTTGCGGTGGAGGCGATTGAGAAGAATCCTTACCAGACGCGGTATCACTTTGATGAGGAGATGCTGGGGGAGCTGGCGGCGTCGATCCGGCAGAACGGGGTGGTGCAGCCGATTGTGGTGAGGCCGGCGGCGGAGGAAGGAAAGTTTGTCCTAATTCTGGGGGAGCGGCGGCTGCGGGCGTCGAAGCTGGCGGGGAAAGAGACGATTCCGGCTATTGTGCGGAGAGTTTCGGAGCAGCAGGCGGCGGAGATGACGGTGGTGGAGAACCTGCAGCGCCAAGACCTGAATTGCCTGGAGCAGGCGGAGGCGTTTCGGGTGCTGAGCAAGGAGTTCCGGCTGACGCAGGCGCAGATTGGAGAGCGGATTGGAGTGTCGCGGGAAACGGTGTCGAATTACATGCGGCTGCTGAAGCTGCCGCAGGAAGTGATGAATTACGTGCTGGAAGAGCGGCTGAGTTTTAGCGACGCGCGGCTGATTCTGGCGCTGGAAGATGAGAAGCTGGTTGCGGAAGTGGCGAAAGAAGTGGTGGAGAAGCATTTGAAATGGGACGAGATTGAAGAGCTGGTGATGCGGAGGAATGGAGACTTGCCGCCGGGTCCGGGACAGGAGAAAAAGAGTCTGGGGGCGAGATGGGTGGATCCGAATGTGCGGGCGGCGCAGACGGATATGGAGCGGGTTCTCGGAGTAAAGGTGAAGATCCAGGATCGGAATGGGAAGGGAAAGATTGTGATTGAGTACGCGACCGTGGACGATTATCAGCGGGTGGTGGAGATGTTGCGGGGGAAGGGGAAGTGAGCCCGTTCGGTAGCGGCTGAGTTTGGGATAAGGAAGCGAGCCAAACGCGCGATTAATGTGTCGCAAAGAACGCGACACATCGCGCGGCTCGCCCAGATCCTTCGCTGCGCAAAGGACGCTTGCTCAGGATGACAATCAAACTGCGCCACTACCGCCCGTTCTTGGTTCTCGGCGCCCGGTGGCTGAGTCTTTTTGGCGCGGATTGGAGTGCTCGCGGGGAATCGAATTGGTAATAGTGGGATGCGGGAGTATTTTGCGGGCTGACGCGTTGGGGCTCTTGGAGCCGCCTGAGGCAGGCTCTGAAGGTCGGGTGGGAATGTTAACTTCTGTGATTCGTGTGGATGGTCTCGAAGATCAGCTTTGATACTGGCTGGCCGGAGCGTATGGCTGGCCGGCGTATGGCTGGCCGGACTGTGTGGAGTGATTATTCGGTTTGGCCGACGACCTCGAACTTTCTGGTTTTGTTATCCGGGAACAGGAACTCGTAGGTTTGGTAGGAATCGTAGGTGGTCCTGTGCTCATCCTTCACGAGTTTGGCTTTGTAATCGCCGAGCGCCAGCAGCGCGTTGACGGAGGGAGCCATCAGTTCATATTTCTTGCCGTCGATGATGACGTTCAACTCCTGGTCGAAAGCGCCAACGGTACCTTCAAGGACCATACGCGAGGAGGCGACGTGGACGTTGGTGGTGTAACCGGCGGGGTTGGGGTCGGCGGCCAGGGCGAAAGTGGAGAACAGGAGCAGGATGGCGAGTGTGAGCTGGTTCATGGGCCTCGTTTTCTGGATTGGGTGAACCGAAGTATATAAGAATCGAGATAGTAAAGGGTGGAATGCGCTGAGGACATTTCGCGGATTATGACGGGGCGCGTGGAACGAATTCCGAAGAAAGTGGGACACGATGTTGGGTGAGGTGGAAAGAGTTCTGGGATCGGTCGCCGCGCAACTGATGAGTGGCGAGGAAGTCGTTTTGGAGAATCAGAAAATCCGGGTGCGACGAGTGGGGAGCGGAGGGCTGCGCGCGGTTCAGTTCCAACAGAATGGCCGGATGCTCGAAGCGATCGAGCAGAATGCGGCGAAGCCGAGCCGGTGGGGTCAGCTGGCGCGGGAGGGACATCGGGTGGTGCAGTTTCGGGATGTGCTGCTGCGGAAGTATGTGGCGGTGGCGGTGGATGGGGTGGTGCGGGAGTATTAATGGCTTAGCTTCGAGCTGTGAGCTGTGAGCTGCGAGCAAGCGGCTGGTTCGTAGCCCGCAGCTCGGTTTTTGGTTTCTTCAGGGTGGGGTCGTACATTTCTCCGACGGGCGCGGGCAGGCAACCGAGATGGTTATAGGGATGCTTCGACTGCGCAGGTTCGTCCTTCGGACGAACCTACTTCGCTCAGCATGACAGGGCTTCTTCTTTCTTTACGACAGAGCTTATTCTTCCTTCGGCATAACGGACGATCCTGCTCGGTTCAGCATGACAGAGCTTATTTATTTGGCGAAGAAGTAGTCGAAGGATTTGATGGCGGTGAATTCGTCCTCTTTGATGTCGAAGACGGTGTAGAGCTTGGTGACGTGGAGAACGTCGCGGACTTTTTGGGTGAGGCTGGCGAGTTTGAGTTCGCCGCCGGCGTTGCGGACGGTGGTGAAGCTGCCGACGAGCTCGCCGACGCCGGAGCTGTCGATGTAGGAGACGTGGGCGAGATTGAGGACGATTTTTTTCTTGCCCTGGCTGACGAGATCGCGGACGGCATTGCGAAGTGCGCCGGTGGCATCGCCGAGGACGATTTGTCCGGTGATGTCGACGACGGCGACGTGGGAAACTTCGCGGGTGGAGAGTTTCATGGTTCAGTGTTCAGTGGCCAGTGATCAGTGGCCAGTGATCAGTGGCCAGTTTTTCGGACCTTGGACCTTGGACCTTGGACCTGACCTCAGACGAATCGTAGTTGCGGGCGGGCGGTTCGTCAATGGCGACAAATTCTTGGGAGAACAATTTCTTTTAGAAGTAGTGGGTGAAGGTGCGATCGTCGCTGCGCGATTTTGCGGGCGAATCGTTCGCGACTGCGCGGCCGGTGGCGGGAAAGTCGCGGATTTGCTGGATGGGCGAGGTGACGATGGGAGTGGAATATTCGGGGTGGTGAAATTCGAGGTGCATACCGCGGCCGACGAACTGAAGCTTGAGCATGGAGCCTCCCCAGGTGGAACCGGCGATGGCGACCTGCACGGGGAGGGGACAGAATTCGGGATGGCCGGAGATAAGAGCGTCGCTGCCGCCGAGGAGCACGGCGGTGTAGCAGTGATGCAGAGTCTGAATTTCGAGAACAGTGGACGGGGGAAGATCCCTGAGAAAGACGCCGCCTTCGATTTCCGACTGGATGATGCCGCGGTTGACTTCGTCGGAAAGATTGGGGTGAGCCATGAACATGGGCGTATGTGCGGAGGCCCGGGAGCGGATAAATCTAAAACCGGCCGGGGCCAAAGCCACAAAGGGAGTGTACTGCAAAATGGGGCGGAGCGACGACACGAATGACCGAAGGCCAAAGTGCGGGAGCGTGGTAGTGGGGCGTGAAGAAGCAGATTCCCTTCGGCTTCGCTCAGGGCNNGCGGAGAGGTTTTGACTGGCGGAGGAAGCGGCTTGGAGGCGCGTCCTCGCCAGGAGTGGGACCGACTGAACTAGTCCCCTGTACCGCAGGTGCAAACGCCGTGCTTGCTGCCATCGAGTTTGATCGCGTGGCATGCGTTCTGGAGCGCAATCTGCTCGCCGGAGCTTAAAGTGGCATCCTGTGAAGCAGTTTCGGTGATGGCGAAGCTGCCGTTCTGGATGTGGGTGGCCCAAGCCCGAATAGCCGGGGTGGGGGTCACTGTACTCGGAAGCGGGCAGGCGCCGCCGACGGTTGGGGTTGAGATCAGGTAGATCGTGCCCGTGGTAAGGAGCACGCCTGTAAGCGGGTTGCTGGTTAAGTCGGTGTTGACCGAGAGAGTGCGGAGACCATCGGGGCTGAGCAAGCAGCTACAGCACTCGGTAGTTTCCTCAGTGGGATCGGTCACGTAAACCGCGGCACAGATGTTGCCACCTGAGGTGCCGGGGTTGGTAAGGCGAACAGTTCCGTCCGGCGCCCCTGCTGTATTGGCGTTGGCGAAATAGTCGACCTTGAAGACGTCTTGTGCGAACGCGGTGCCGGCACAGAGTGTAAGAACTAAAGCCGTGACCACGAGCGCTGCGGTTTGGCGCATGTTAATGATCCTCCTTCTGAAAGTATGGGGGAGGAGGTTGCTTCTCTACGAGGAGTCCACTCTCTGCTTATTGTGATCCCGATTGCAAGACCCCAGGTGTACTAATCCGATTGAACTAAGCCATAGCGAGGGGAGTCAGTGTTCCCAGTCTTCAGTGGGCAGTGGTCAGTTTTCGGTGGGCAGTGAGCAGCGTCAGTGCCGGTATTGCCGGCTACCGATAACTCGCCAGTGGTGATTTAATCGGCCGCTCTAGTTCAATCACTCGCTCTTCGGTGAAGCGGGTCAGTGGAGCGGAGTTCGGGGGAGGGCGGGGAGGGAAGCGATGGAACCGTTGGGGCCGACGACGAGGACTCCGCCTATGGGATTAGGACTGATAGCGTTGAATTTTATGCCTGATTTTTTTCGCGGGTTGATGCGGGAGGGGTTGTAGGGCGGGCGGAAGTCAAAGATGAAGCCGGGGGCGACGATGAAGAGGCGAAAGTGAGCAGGGTCTTGATGGGAAGGAACGGGCGGGTTGCGGTCGAAAGCTACGGCGGAGAAGTAGGCTTGGGGACGGATGGGGGAAAGAGTCCAGGTGATGCCGCCGTCTGAGGTGAAGGCGAGGTTGGGTCCGTCGTGATCGGGATGCTTGTAGTCGCCGCCGGCGATGACGCCGTGGAGCGAATCGCGGAAGGCGATGGAGAAAATGCCGGCGGAGTCAGGACCGTGGAGGATGGGAGTAGTGAAGACTTGCCAGGAAAGTCCACGGTCGGGTGAGCGGAAGACGCGGGCGACGGAGCCGCCGGTGGCGAACCAGAGGTTGGGATCGTTCCCCTCAGGGGCTAAAGCCCTGTTCTTTTCCGAACCGATTTCGGCACGACTGGAAGTCGTGTCCTGCCCGTTTGTGCCGGCGTTGACAGGCAGTTCGCCGGCGGTGCCATTATTCGGCGAGAGGACAGCAAGGCAGGAATTGCTGGCGGCGAAAGCACCTTCGCCGGCGACGGCGGGCGGAAGTTGCGCAGGAGGGATGGGAATCCAAGTCTGGCCGTCATTGGTGAGGAGGAGTTCGAATTTCAGCTGGCCGGTTTCGTCGGGGATGGGATCGCCGAGGACGACGCCATGCGCGGGATCCCAGAAGACCATGGAGTCGAAGAAGCCTTTGGCATTGGTGTTGGTGAATTGGAGTTGCCAGCGCCGGCCAGCATCGGAGGTGTGATAGATGCGGGACTGATCGCCGGGGCCAGCCGACATGAGGAAAGCTTCGTCGGCGGAGAACGCGACGACGGCACGGAAGTCGAGAGATTCGGCGCCGGGGACTTGGGCGGAAAGCCAAGTGTGGCCGGCGTCGGTGGTGCGGAGGTAAGTACCGTGGGTGCCGGAGGCCCAGGCGATTTGTTGCGAAACGGCGCTTGCGCCGCGGAGGTTTTCGGTGGTGTGGGAGTTTTGCACGCGAGCGTTTTGAGCGTTAGCGTTTTGAGTGCCAGTCTTTTCGGCCCGGCCTGGTTGGGCGAGGGCGGCGGTGGTGAGGAGGCAAGCGAGGAGGGTGTGCGCTGAGAATAGTTTCACGGCAGTGCTTCTCTGTCTTCTACTTAGCGATGAAGTCGACGAAGGAGGCGGTTTTGCCGAAGTAGATGCGCAGACCACAGCGCATACCAACGTGGGCAAAAGCGACGTCGAGTGCGTCGGAGGGTTGGCTGACCTGCGCGGTCTCCATGGGTGCGCGGGCGATATCCTGTTTTTCGTCGTAGGCGGAACCCGGGGTAACGTTCCTGTTGACGGCGAGGGTCCACTTGTCTCGCGCAGGGATGGGATAGACCGTATAAGCGCCGAGAGGAATGGAAGAGGTGCCGAGAGTGAGGGGAGCTTCGGTGAAAAGAGTCATGGGCGCGCCGCCGGGAGTGAAGGGTTTGCCGTTGGAAACTTTCTCTTTGTTGGAAGCGACGGGAATGTAGCGGATATAAACCTGGCGGCCGTCGTCGAGATTGCAGGCAGCGGTGGACTGTGACGGAGCGGCTTGTTGGGCGGCGGCGAGGGTAGCGAATAGAAACGGAATAACCACCAAATACGGGAGTGTTGCTGGGGACGTTGCTCGGAACATTCGTCGAGACATGGGGGTTGGAGCCTCCGCGCAAGAGTGTATCGCTGATTGGGCCGAGGGTAAAGCAGTGGGCAGGGGCAGGGGACAGTTTTCAGTTAAGTGTTGGAATCGGGGATTGTGGACTTTCGTTGTTGGTCTTCGGTGACGTTCTCACGGGGCGGAGTGATTGGTACCGTGGCCTTGCCAGTGCCGAGATTAATGCACCGGGCGAGGACGGGAACCAATGTCGAAAGCAGCGACGCTGAAGATTTTGTATGGTGAAGGTGAAGCGGAGGCGCAGGCGGTGCAGGCGGCGTCCTTTGAAAAGGCCGGCCATGCGGTGGAAAAGGCGATCGGGCGCAAAGCAGTAGAAGCGGCGCTGAAAACCGGCGTGTACGACCTGGTGGTATTGGGACCGACGCTGACGCGGAACGACCGGCATCACTTGCCGTATATGGTAAAGAAGGCACAGGCGCAGACTAGCGTGCTGGTAATGCACGCGGATGGAAGCCGGCATCCATATGTGGATGCGTGCACGGACACCGGGGCCAGCGAGGAAACGGTGTTGGCGCGAATCGAGGGGATGAGAATCGCTGGGATGATGCCAGCGGCTGCGGGGGCGGGAGCGGGAAGGTAAGAGCAGTGGTCAGTGATTAGTAGTGGTCAGTGATCAGTTGTTGAGGGCGGCTCTTGCCGCCCTTTTTGTTTTTCGCAAGCGAGTTGCGGTGCAGGCTATTTGGGGACTCGGCGGGAATCGAGATGGGTAAGAACCAGCATCGTCACTCGGTGGGACCGTGACATTTAGGAAGCGTGGGATTATTGTGGCGGGCGGCACGAATTTGTTGTCGAAGTGGAAATAGCTGGCCTGGCGCGACTCGCGGCGAAATGGGAACCAAGAGTGTAATTGGTGGAACCGGCTGGACTCCTGCGCGGCGTTCTTGCGGACCTTCTTGTGAGTTTCTTCCGAAAACCAACGCGGATGTGGGATAGATTCGGCAGAAAGCGAACGTTTGGTGAGAACCGGCTCTTCCCGCACGTAGACTTAACTTCCGGGCAAATCCTTCGCGCACATCTTTCGCGCACATCTTTCGCGCACATCGGCTTGGCGTTCAGCGGCGTGGAGCTGGGTGGGCGGGTTTGTAATCCTTAGGGTAGACCACGACGCAGCGACGGGAGCCCTCGCCGTCACTTTCGGTATGGAGATCGGCTTCGTCGCGGAGGGCGAGGTGGACCATGCGGCGCTCGCGCGAGGACATGGGAGCGAAGTGGTAGGGAGCGCCGGTCTGGCGGACTTTTTCGGCGGCGACGGTGGCGGCCATGCGGAGTTCCTGAAGACGCAGGGAGCGCTGATTCTGGCAGTCGAAGGAAATTTTCTCGTGCTCGCCGGAGTGCAGGCGGAGCATTTCGAGAGCGAGCAGTTCGAGAGCGCGGAGAAGTTCGCCGCCGCGATCGAGCAGCAGGGGAGAATCGGGACCGGTGAAATCGACAAGGATATCGGGCTTCTCCCAGTCGCGCTGATCGGCGAGCGGCGGATCGACCATGATGCGATATTTGAGGCGCAGGCCTCCGTGAGTAACGACGGCAGCGAGGAATTCGTTGATCTTGTTGGCGGCGGCGATTTTATCCATAGAAGAAGCTCTCAGCTATCGGCCGTCAGCTATCAGCTGGGTCGATGCACTCTTGGGGTTGTTGCACCCCGTGTGAGTCTTAACCAACACTTTCAAAGCTCCCATCGAAAGTTCGCCTCACCCGAAGGCCCAGGCTCATAGCTGATAGCTGACGGCTGACGGCTATTTCTCCTTCTTGCGGGCACGTTTTTCCATCAGCTCACGCATTTCACGGCCCGCTTTGGTGCGATTCATGAGGGCTTGCTGCGCGATCATAATCAGATTGCTCTCGGCGTAATACAAATTTAACCCTGCCGCCAGATTGTAAAAGATCACGCCCATCATGAGAGGCATCATCCAGGTCATCATTTTCTGCTGGGCGGGGTCCATGCCGGCCTGGGGCGTCATCTTTTGCGTGATCAACATGGTGAGCACCATGAAAATGGGGAGCACGAGATATGGGTCGCGGACCGAGAGGTCGTGAATCCAGAGCCAGTGGGCGTGGCGAAGGTCGAGCGCGACGCCCAACATGCGGTAGTAGGCGATGAGAAACGGGAACTGGATCAGCATGGGCAGACAGCCGCCGGCGGGATTGGCGCCTTCCTGCTTGTAGAGCGCGGCGACTTCCTCGTTCATTTTCGCCTTGCGCGGATCAGTCATGCTGTACTTCTTGTATTTTTCCTGGATGGCTTTGATCTGAGGAGCGACGCGCTGCATCTTGTACATGGAATGGATCTGATAGATGCGCAGCGGCAGCAAAGCCACGCTGATGATCAGCGTCTGCAACACGATGGCCCATCCCCAGTTGGGAACGATGTGGTTGTAGGTCCACTTGAGCCAGAGGAACAGGGGACGGGCGATGAGGCCCCACCAGCCGAAATCGACGACGGAGCGAAGATCGGGGTTGTCGGTTTTTATAGCGGGAACGCGAATCGCCTCCAGCACGGCAAGTTCCTTGGGACCCACATAGACGCGCTCGGCGGTGGGGCCGCGAAGGCTGCCGACGGCAGCGCCGAGAACTTCAACGTTGACCGTTTCTTTGGAGTCGGGCTTTTGCGGAACTGGGATGGAGTTGCGCAGCGTGACCATGGCCGCATTGGTGGGATCGTCGGGAATAAAGACAGCGGCGAAGTATTGATCCACCGGGCCGGCCCACTCGAATGGACCGTCGACAGTTTTGCCGCCACTGATGCTCTTGATGGCCAGGCGCGTGGTGAAGCTGGGAAAGACGAGAGCGGTGTGGTCGGTGGAAGCGTCATTGTGGTAATCGATGAGGCTGAGCGTGTAAGAAGCGGGCGTAACCTGGTCGCCGAATCCGGAGGGCCACATGGGCAGAACTGAGATTTCAGCTCCCTTGTAGGCGCCGGAGGTTTCCACCTTCACCAGGTAGGTGTGGTCGAAGCCGAAAGTCTTGCGGACGGTGAGGTCCTGGTCAGAGTATTCGAAGGTGATCTGAGCGGGGGCGGAGATCTGACCTTCGGTGGAAGCAACGTAGAGCGCATCGCTTAGGCGGTAGCGGAGGGATTCGTCGTAGGTGAAGAGGGAAAGCGGGTAGCCGTATTTTTGCGCGGCCGCGGGATTGACGAGATCGAGCGGGCCGTTCTGAGCGTCGTTGTCGAACTTTTTCAGGATCCAGGACTTGACCTGAGCGCCGCGGTTGGTGAAGGTGATGCGGTAGAGATCGTTTTCGATGACAGTTTCGGTTTCTGAGGCAGCCTGCCTGGTGATGCCGGGCGAGCGCACGATGGGCGGAGTGCTTGCGGCGAGAGGCGGTGGCGATGTGGACTGAGCTGGAGCTGATGAAGTTGGCGACGGCGAAGTCGGAGCCTGAGGGGCAAATTTTCTCATCAATGGGATGAGAACAAGAGCGATGACGAGGAAGGCGAGCAGGATGCGCTTGTCGCCACCGGGCTCCTGCTGCGGATTTTGAAAGTCGGCCAAAGTTTAGTTACCGTTTTGCGCTCTCCGCCAGATGCCGCTTGTCTGGCCCTCGGTGCAGCCGGGGTTACGCAGCACCGGGTCATAGCCACCACGAGCGAAAGGATGGCAACGCAGAAGCCGGGCCAAAGCCATGAAGCTTCCGCGAAATGCGCCAAAGCGCTCAACGGCCTCCATCGCATACTCAGAGCAGGTGGGCACGTAGCGGCACGCCGGCGGAAACAGCGGCGAGACGGCCCACTTATAGGTCCGCAGCAGTTGCAGCGTAACGAATTTAGCGAAGTGACGCATACGATCAAACATCGGGCTTCGGGCTTCGGGCTTCAGCGCTCTTGAGACTGGAATCCGCTTTCTGTGCGGTGCCCAGGTTGGTTACCAGCTTCTGTTCAATCACAGTAAAGGCGCGGCTGACCTCTTTCACCACGGCGGCGAAATCGGTGACCAGCAGCGACTTTTTCGGATTGATCACAACATCGACGGGCAGAGCCAGAGTCGGACGCGAGAGGCGAACCGCTTCCCGCAAACGGCGCTTCAGACGATTGCGCTGCACAGCTCCGCCTAATGCGCGTCCAACAGTGAACCCGACTCGGAGGCCGGCGGGTTCTGCGCGAAGGCTGCGCGCGCGCGCGATGGGCGGCGTTGCGTCCGTTGTTGTTGCCGACATTCGTTCCGGTTTGTTTTCCGGCCTCGCCTCGGCTCTCGCTCCGGGACTGGCTTCGGTTCTCGGCAAATAGAATACGGTCATGAATGAGGAAAAATGGCGGCGACCTTGTTTGTACACCTGCTCGAACTCGGCGTGCCGCAAAAGGCGCGCGGGACGAGGAAAGCGATTCGATTGCGGCGGTGACGCCCCCAGGTTTAAATTCTGCCGCGGACCGGGCTGGATTCCGCCGCCGTCCCGATCAAGCTGCTTCGGCACGAACTACTCGCGGAAGCCGGGCTTCACGGAAACCCTTTTGCGCCCCTTGGCGCGGCGGCGGGAAAGCACTTTCTGGCCGCCCTGGGTTTTCATGCGCGTGCGAAAGCCGTGCTTCTTGCTTCGCTTGCGCCGGTTGGGTTGGAATGTACGCTTGGGCATGAAAGATAGCCGCTCCTGACTCGGACAATGGTCTTAGGGCAAACGATGAGTATAAATGACGAAGAGCAGTGCTGCCAAACCACCTGTCAGCGCGTAGCGGTGTTTTGACCGGCTACCTTCTGGTGTATCGTGCCGGGTTTCCCGCTGCCGCTCACAGATTTTTCCCGTTTTACACAGCATTTGAAATGAGGAAGTGAAACTATCTCTTCCCGACCCGGCCCCGACCTGTTACTTCTAGCTCCGATGTCGGAATCGAAGCTCAAGTGGTTGCCGTTACCCCTGAATCTGCGGACCGAAGCGGGATCGATCGCTCCGCCCCTGGGCTTAACCGACTTTCAGATCGGATGGTTCTGGAACCTGTTCTGGGCCTCGCTGGCCAATCCGGAGTTTCCCGGCTATCTTCCTGCAGCACGCAGTACTCTCTGGACCTTCGCTGGAGCGCATCGCCGCGCACATTGGGACGCCAACTGTGCCCTGGTTATGGCTGCCTTCGAGCTCCGAGAGATGGCAGGACGGAAGATGCTGTGTCTACCCGCCTTGGTCAACATTGTGGAGGAGCAGCAGAAAAAACTTTCCAGTCACCGCGGGCGAACAGATTTCCGCAGTTCCCACAGCGATGCACACGAGTGCGGAGATTCCTCTCACTCTCAGTCTGCATTTGATTTTGATCTTCAACAACAAGGAGGACAAAAGGATCGTCATGCCAAGGCAGCTAATCCAACCGCAGGAGCTCGATCGAGCCAATACGCCCAAGGTAAGCGGGCCCAGCGCGTCCAACAAACTCGCGACGTACTCCGTGAAAGCCTCCGCCGTTACGGCGGCTAGGATGCTCGATTTTGTGCGCGAGATGTCGCTGGGCAGCGAGGACTTCAGCCAGCGTCAGTCGGACTACTGGATCTTTGTGCTGCAGGACTATCCCTCACCCCTGATTGAGCGCGCTTTCCATGAGTGGGTCAAGAAATCGAAGCACATGCCGGTGCCTTCAGAAATCATAGCCATACTGGACGGCATGGCGGAAGCCCAACGCCAGAGCACCATCGCGAGTGAAACTGAACGTTATCTGGCGGAACTGCGGGAGACGCGTCAAAGGCTGGCGGAAGCCGACCAGCCCTACGGTCCCGCGCAGTATAGTGGCCTGATAAAGGAAGCGCTGGAGCGGGTGAAGAATTTTCCCGCATTGCCCGATCCCAAGCGCTTGCCGGCGCTTAAAGAACGGCTGGCACGGGTCGGGCAAGACCACAGTGAGCGGCGAAAACCAGCTGGCAGAGTAACAGCGGCATCTGGAGTTGCCGCAGAGCAAACTAAATAGCGGAGCAAGCTTAGATACAATGACATCACACACAAAACCCGTAGCATAGCGCTGCAATCGAGGGTGACCGGCGGAGCTAGAATTTAGCCGGCGCCGTGTAATGCGACCCGATCTTGCTCGTGAAAGCGTTTGCAGCTTTGCACCGGGCGCGTTGCAGTTACATCCTCGGCACTTGACAGGCAGGTAGAATCGCGTGCTGAATAAGTGTTCGCGAAAACAATTCTCCGCGAAGATTTCCACATAAGCAAAAAATCTGTGCTAGTATGCGGCACTGTTCTCTCTTGCAAGAAGTATTCTCACACGGGCAACAGCGTCGGATGCAACCGGCGCATTTCCGCAGTAGACTAGGGGTTCCATCAGCTGCAGCGTAAATAAGCGGTATCAGACAGGCGTTCTCATACCAGCCGCCAGGACGCCGCGGTGAATAATTCATATATGTCAGGTCCGAGCACAACTCTCTCTCCCAATCCGTGGATGCGCATTCTGGACGCGCTGGAAAAAAAGATCAACCGGCATTCGTACAATACCTGGTTGAAGCCGACGCATTATAGCCACGCCAGTGGCGGAGTGCTGTTCATCCGAGTGCCGACAGCTGAATTCCGGCGTGAAGGCGACAAGTACGCCGACCTGATTCAGGAAGCGATCGACAACCTGGGCCTGGAGTTCAACGACGTGAAGTTCGTGACGCCGGAAGACGATCCGGCGGCGACCGCCGTGCGGCACGATGGCGGCCTTTCGGCGCCTGCGGCGCCCGCGCAGGCGCGCTTCGACTGGGACGGCGCGGCGCAACTGAATCCGCGCTATACCTTCGATGCGTTTGTGATCGGGTCCGGCAATCAATTCGCGCATGCAGCCTGCCAGGCGGTGGCCGAGCGTCCCTCGAAGGCGTACAACCCGCTGTTCCTGTACGGCGGCGTCGGAATGGGCAAGACCCACCTGATGCAGGCCATTGGGCACGAGATCAAGCGGCGGCAGCCGCAGGCCGCTATCTGCTACCTGTCGAGCGATAAGTTCACCAACGACATGATCAATTCGCTGCGCTATGACAAGATGACCAGCTTCCGCGACAAGTTCCGCAACGTGGACGTTCTGCTCATCGACGACATTCAGTTCATCGCGCAGAAAGAGCGCACCCAGGAAGAATTTTTCCACACCTTCAATGCCCTGCACGACTCGATGAAGCAGATCGTAATCGCGAGCGACCGCTCGCCGAAAGAGCTGGCCGAAATTGAAGACCGGCTGCGCAGCCGGTTCGAGTGGGGATTGATCGCCGACATTCAACCGCCGGACCTGGAGACCAAGGTTGCGATTTTGCAGAAGAAGGCGGAACAGGAGAAAGTTACGCTGCCCACGGATGTGGCGCTGTACGTGGCGCAGAATATCCGCTCGAACGTGCGCGAGCTGGAAGGCGCGCTGATCCGGCTGGTGGCGCACTCGTCTTTGATCGGGGCGGAAATCACCCTGCCCTACGCGCAGCAGGTGCTGAAGAACTTTATCGATTCGCAGGCGCGCAAGGTCACCATTGAGTCCATTCAGAAAATGGTCGCCGAGCAGTTCGGGCTGCGCCTGGTGGAGATCAAGGCCAAGAATAATTCACGGGCGATCGTTTATCCGCGGCAGATTGCCATGTATCTCGCCAAGCATTTGACCGAAGCGTCTCTGCCGGAAATCGGACGGCAATTCGGCGGCAAGCATCACACTACGGTGCTGCATTCGGTGGAGAAGATTGAAGAAGTCCGCAAGAACGACAAGGATTTGAACCGGCTGCTCAATAAACTGACCGAGCAGTTGGGCGGGTAAAGCGCAAGGGCAGCCTTTTGGCAAACACGGAGGTCTTCGTCGGCTGGTTTTATAGGTTTTGTATTTGATATAAGGAGAAGTAAGAGAAGTAGTGCGGCAACAGGGGAGACGTATTTATGCCGGTGGAAGCGGCGGTTGCGGCGGGGACCATGGAGATCACAGTCAGCAAGCATGAATTCTTGCGCGAGCTGACCGCCACCCAGGGCGTGGTTGAGCGCAAGACCACCATTCCGATTCTTTCCAATTATTTGTTTGAAGCGGCCGGAGACCGGCTGTCGCTGACTGCCACCGATCTCGATCTGAGCCTGCGGACTTCTTGTGCCGCCAAAGTAAAGAAGGAAGGCTCCTGCACGATTCCAGCGCGCAAGTTGTACGACTACGTCAAACTGCTTCCCGATGCGGAGATCACGATCAAGCTGCTGGAGAACCATTGGGTCAGCATTCGCTGCGGCCGCTCGAATACAAAGATGGTGGGCATGGCGAAGTCGAACTTCCCCAGTTTGCCTGCATTTCCGACGGCGGGGGCAATTGAGATTCCGGCGCAGGTTCTGCGTGGGCTGATTGCGCGAACCGGGTTTGCCATCTCGAGTGAAGAATCGCGCTATACGCTGAATGGCGCGCTGATGCTGCTGAAGCCGGAGTCGATCACCATGGTTGCGACCGACGGTCACCGCCTGGCGCACTGCGAGCGCAGCGGAGAAAAGTTCGAAGGCGTCTCCGGCGAAATGAAAACGCTGGTGCCGAAGAAAGCGATGGACGAGTTGAAATCCCTGCTGGATTCAACCGACGCCGAGACGATTGAGTTCGCCAAAGACGAATCGACGCTATTTTTCCGCATCGGATCGCGGCTGCTGACCTCGCGGCAGCTCACCGGACAATTCCCCAACTTCGAAGCTGTGCTGCCCAAGGACAACAGCAAGATCATCGCGCTGAACAGCGACGATTTGAATTCCGCGATTCTGCGTGTGGCCCAGTTTGCCGATGAACGCTCGCGGGCCGTACGCCTAAAGCTAGAAAAGGGCGAGCTGAAACTTTCCGCGTCGTCGACGGAAGCGGGCGAATCGGAAGATTCGATGGAAGCTCCCTACACCGGCGATCCGCTTACCATCGGCTTCAACGCCGCTTATCTCGTGGACTTCCTCAAAGCCGCGGGCACCAGCGAAGTGCGGCTGGAATTGAAGGACGCGCAGTCGGCAGGCCAGTTGCGTCCGGCCGAGGGCGATGATTACAAGTACCGGTATATTGTGATGCCGATGAGGATCTGAAGGCGGATTTGCTCTGGAGTTGTTTCGTAGTGTCCCATTACTATCGCGGGTAGGAATAGCTGTGTGCTGCTACAGTTCTCCTCTATACTGCAAGGGAGAGCAGGGTCATGCCCAAGGATTTTCCATTCCTCCGGTCAAACCCCGGGGCGCAACTGGGCCCACTCGAGCAAAAAATGCTTGAGGAAGTATGGTCGCGTGGAAGCGTCACCGTCCGTGAGCTGCTGGCCGATGGCAAGAGACGGCAGGCTTACACGACCATCATGACCACCCTGGACCGCCTTTTCAAGAAAGGGCTTTTGCTTCGGGTTGCGGAAGGCAAGGCATTCCGTTACTCTCCATGCTGCACGCGGGAGGAATTGCCTCGTCTGGTAGCGGTCACCGGAATCCGGCAGTGGATCGAGTCCGCGCAGGCCTCGTCGCTGTCGCTATCCTATTTTGTGGAAGCAATCAGCGCTCACGACGCGCGGTTGCTGGATCAGTTGCGAGCATTAGTCGAACGTAAACGGCGTGAACTGAACGGGGAGGAGCCTTGATGTTTGACATCCGCGGAATATTGGTTTCGCTGGGCTTCTTTGGCGTCCTTTACTGCCTGCTCTCGACGCTGGTTGTGTGCGCATGGCGAGGCACGAGCCTGCTGCGTCGAATGCCTGCGAGAGATTTCGCGCGTTTGCTTTTCGGGCTGCGAATCTTTCCCGTGGTGGTGTCCGCCCTGATCACCCTCGTTTTTGCCCTTCCCGCGTTCCTGCTGTTGGAGTCTGGTGTGGTTGACGAAGACCTGGGTACGCTCGTGTTCAGCGTTTGCTCGTTGCTGCTTTTGGCCGCTGGCTTGTTCCGGGTGGTGACGGCCCAGGCCAGGACTGCGCGCGTGGTGGCTGACTGGATGGAGGGCGCCAGCGTTCTTGATGCGGGCGCAATCGCACCGACGTTTCAGGCAAGGCCTGGCATACCTTTACTCCTCCTGTTTGGCGTTTGCAGACCGAAGGTACTGGTTTCGGAGACGACCGTAGCGTTGCTCAGCAGCGACGAGCTGCGCGTTTCGGTCCGGCACGAGGTCGAGCATATGCGGGCTCGCGACAACCTGAAGAAACTGATCGTCCATTGCTTTCCTTTTCCTGGAATGGCTGGCCTGGAAAGCGCATGGCAGGAAGCGGCGGAATTGGCGGCTGACGATGCCGCGGTATCGAGCCGCCGCGAAGCAATTGACCTGGCGGCAGCTTTGGTCAAGCTGTCCGCTTTGGCTCCCGTGCAAGGCGCTCCCGCATTTACTACCGGACTAACGGATGTTTCCATGTCGGTCCAGTTGCGGGTCGAACGTTTACTGGCTTGGAGCGAAAACCAGATCCGCGGCGTTCGATCCCGCGGGTGGTACCTTCTGCCCTTGATACTCGCGGCCGTCTCGTATGCTGCCGCCAACTACGGTCAGGCCTTGTCGCTAACCCACCGGCTCACGGAATGGTTCGTTCGCTGAGCGGCCCCGAGCAAGTCGCGACCTTAGATTACGCCATCCCGTTTGCGCGTGCCCTTGAAAATCCTCGCGCCCGCAACTCAAGAACCGCCGTATCGGATGACATCTTTCGTTTAGCGGCTTCATCCCACCCATGAGTATGTAGGAGCACGCTGGTAGTAGCGCGTGCGCAATCGGATCTCACCGGTTCAGGCTTCGGCAATATCATCCAGACTGTAAACACCACTACCCGGTTAGCCCGGTGGTCATTTCTGATCCCCAAGCCCTCCTCGACGCCGCTTGAGGCTTGATTTATGCACCTTCCTGCCGTAAATTGGCGGCCACTATAGTTTCGGAGGGGCGGCGTATGTTAGACGGCTTTAAGAAATTCATTCTGCGCGGGAATGTGGTGGATATGGCGGTGGGCGTGGTGATTGGCGCCGCGTTTGGCGGGGTGGTCACAGCGCTAACTAAAGACCTGCTCACACCCCTCATCGCGGCCCTCGTCGGCAAGCCGGATTTTTCGTATCTCGGATTCTCGATTCGCGGTACTCCATTCCCGCTCGGCGACTTCATCAATGCCTGCGTCTCGTTCCTGCTGGTCGCAGCTGCGATTTACTTCTTCGTGGTGACGCCGGTGAATGCGCTGGTGGCGCGCATGAATCGCGGCGAAGCGCCTCCCGACCCGACGACCAAGAAGTGTCCCGAGTGCCTGAGCGAGATTCCGATTGACGCGCGGCGGTGCATGCATTGCACGCAGCCGGTGATGGGACGGGCGGCGTAGAGTGACGGGCGCAGGAAAATCACGGCTCATGCTGGCTGCCTTTATTGCGTTGGGTGCCGGGAACGGGAGGGCGGCTCCTAAAACTCAGGGACCGGGCCAGCCCTCCGGCAGCGCCGCCGGCGCAACAGACGGAGTCGCCGCAGCGCCTGCGGATCTCGCAGGTGTTCATGCGGGGGCTCATCGTGAAGAAGGTGCAGCCCGTGTATCTCGAAGAGGCGCTGAATAAGGGGATCGAAGGCCGGGTTGTCTTAAAGATATTGATTAACCGCGAAGGTGACGTGCGCGAGGTCACACGCGTGTCCGGAGATCCGTTGCTGGCGCCGGCGGCTATCGACGCCGTGAAGCAGTGGAGGTATCAGCCGTACCTGGTGAGCGGTCATCCGGTTGAGGTGGAAACGGAGGCGCTGGTCGTCTTCGGATCGGCGTCGTCTGAGGGAAACGGGACGGGTGTTGCGCCTGCGGATGAGCCCGCGCCGGCAACTGGCGTCGTGGGATCCGTCCCCGGCGGTCAGCCGGGCGGCATTGTTAGCTCTGCGCCATCGTCCAAGCCCGACGTTCCAGAGCGCGTGCGAGTTTCCCCAGGGGTTTCCCAAGGGTTGCTGGTGACCAGAGTCGCACCGGAATATCCTGACGAGGCGCGCAGGGGACGGATTCAGGGAACCGTGCTGCTCACTGTCGTCATCGGCAAAACGGGCGATGTTACAAAAATAAAGGTGGTCTCCGGGCACCCCATGCTCGTGTCCGCGGCGATGGATGCGGTGCAACAGTGGAAGTATAAGCCTTATCTTCTGCAGGGAAACCCCGTCGAAGTGATCACTTCTATTCAGGTGAATTTTGCCCTCTCGAGTCATTAGAATGCGAGCGCTCGGGTAACGGGCTCGGGTAACATGGCGGCATGAGTTTCCGCCGAATTGTTTGCCTTTGCGGTTGTCCGGCATTGCTGGCGGTGTGGGCGCTTGGGGCGCAGGCGCCAGCGCAGTCTTCTCCGCCTTCTTCGACCTCGACCTCTTCGTCTGCGTCATCCTCGAAGCCGGTCGGAAAGACAGGGCCATCCGCGGGTTCTCCGTTTGATTCCGGCTCGGTCAGCAATGGCGTATACCGCAACAACGCTCTGGGATTCTCGTGCAAAATTCCTGAGGGCTGGGTGCTGCGGACCGAAGAGATGAATGTGCGGGACGACGAGGACAAGAAGGCGAATGGAGGCAAAACAGCGACAGATGATGCCAAGGCAGGGCGAGTATTGCTGGCGGCGTTTTCGCGGCCTCCGCAGGCGCGGGCCGAGGATGTAAATTCGTCGATTCTGATTGCGGCGGAGAAGGTGGCGGCGTATCCGGGGCTGAAAGAAGCGGCGCAATACTTCGGGCCGCTGACCGAAGTCGCGAAGTTGCAGGGATTTGCAGTCGTCAACGAACCCTATGAATTCCTGGCAGGCGCGAAGACCGTGGTGCGCGGCGAATTTCAAAAGGATGTAGGAACGCGAGTGCTGCGGCAATCCACGCTGGTGATTTTGGTGCGCGGGTACGCGGTGTCATTCACGTTCCTTGGCGGGACAGAGGACGAAGTCGAGGAGTTGATTCAGGGCCTCAGCTTTGTGACGACGCGGGCTAAGTAAGGTCAACTTGGCCACGGATTAACGCGGATGCGAAAGGCGTAGTCTCGCCGATTCGCTAATCGAGCGGTTCGGGTTCGAGAGCGATGTGGGTTTCGCCGGCAGCCTTTTTCTGGGCGTATTTTTTCATCCAGGCTTCCCAGCTTTTGCCGGCGGCGGTATCGCGCCCGGTGAAGGCGAGCGCGGCGATGTCGGCGTAGGAGATGGAGATTTTTTCGTTCGAGTCTTTGGGGTAGAGGCGGACCCGAGAATCTCTCAGCGTTGCGGCCGGCCGGCGGTCGAACAGGTAGCCCTCCACCTTCGATCCGTCTTTGCGGGAGATCGTGATGTCGCCGCGGTAGTCAAAGGCTTTTTCCAGAGCGGCGCGGATTTCGTCTTCGCTGGCGAGTTGGGGAATCCAGCCTTCTAGCTTTTCATGCGCCGCGCCGGGAGCGACTTCCAGGGTCTCGGGATTCAGGGTTTCGGGATTCATGGCGTTGGCGTGAGGAGGCGGCGCTTGCGGGGAGGCGTGGTCGATGTGGCCGGCTTCTTTGCCTGTCATGACTTACGCGCGGGTTTCTTGCAGAGACTCGTTTGTCGTTTCGATTTGCACCAGCGCGGGCACCGGTATTTCGGGTTCATCGAGCAGACGCAGCGCGTCTTCATCGCGGTAACCCGTAAATAGCGTACCTTTCACCGTGGCCAGAAATCCGCCGAGCGAACTGAAGGTTGCATGGACCGCGGACGCTTCATATCCGCTGTGCACCATGCAATTGGCGCAGGCGGGATTGCCGGACTCTGTGCCGTAGTTCTGCCACTCGGTTGTAGCCAGCAGTTCGGCAAAAGTTTCGGCGTAGCCATCCTGCAGCAGGTAGCAAGGCTTCTGCCATCCGAAGACGTTGTAGGTGGGCATGCCCCACGGCGTGCACGGGTACGTGCGTTTGCCCATTAGAAATTCCAAAAACAGCGGCGACAAATTGAAGCGCCAGTTCTTGTTGCGGTTCGAGAGGATCGCGCGAAACATGCGGCGGGTGCGGGCGCGTCCGAGGAAATGCTTTTGGTCGGGGGCCTTGTCGTAGGAGTAGCCGGGCGAAAGCATCATGCCCTCGACGCCGAGCTCCATCATTTCATCGAAGAAGGCGCGCACGGATTTTGGATCGGCGCCATCGAAGAGCGTCGTGTTTGTGGTGACGCGGAAGCCGCGCTTGAGCGCTTCGCGAATGGCATCGACGGCAATGTCATAGCCGCCTTCGCGGCACACGGCAAGGTCGTGCTCTTCACGCTGCCCGTCGAGGTGCACGCTGAAGGTCAAGTACTTGCTCGGCTGAAAGAGATGAATCTTTTCCTTCAGCAGCAAAGCATTCGTGCACAGATAGATATATTTCTTGCGGTCAACCAGGCCCTCGACGATCTCCCCGATCTGCGGATGCATAAGCGGCTCGCCGCCGGGGATGGAAACCATGGGCGCGCCGCATTCGTCCACGGCGCGGAAACATTCTTCCGGCGAGAGATCTTTCTTGAGGATGTGGGCCGGGTACTGAATCTTTCCGCAGCCGGCGCAAGCCAGATTACAGCGGAATAACGGCTCGAGCATCAGCACCAGCGGGTACTGCTTGCGCCCGGCGAGCTTCTGCCGCACGACATAACTCGTCACGGTCCACATCTGGGATACGGGAACAGCCATCGTGGGTCGAAAACTCCTTAAAGCGACTTCTATCGTAATCCTATCAGGGTTGAACTGTTAGATGGCAGCCGACCGCGGAAAGTACCGAAAATGAAACGGCCGCGCGGGGCGGTTTTCCGGCTTTCGCCGTCAAAATCCTTTAGCCGCATGCGTGTAAATGTGTTGATTACTGGGGCGATTCCGGGGTTCCGCAGGGGTCGAAAAAAAGGGTGCGCGTATGGTACAATTTCAATAGTCGCCAAGTGGCCCTAAGTATAATAGCTTTCAATAACTTGAAGTCGGTTCGTGGTCGTCTTCACCAGACTCGACTCGGGCGATTTTTATGGTCTGATTTTCGGGTGTAACGGCACCCAGGTTCCAGAGCCAAAATCCGGACATTTCTTCGCGGAGCGGAATGGCCACCAAAGAGATCAATACCCCCATCATCGAAACCAAAACAAAAACCGAAAAAGTGACTCCGATCAATGGCAACAGCGGAGGCAACGGCGACTACACTGCCGATTCCATCAAAGTGCTCGGCGGCATGGAAGCGGTGCGCAAGCGCCCCGCCATGTACATCGGATCGACTGGTGAGATGGGCTTGCACCATCTGGTGTACGAAGTAGTCGATAACTCGGTGGATGAGGCGCTGGCGGGGTTCGCGACAGAGATTGAGGTCACGATTCACCTCGATAATTCGATCACGGTCGTCGATGACGGTCGCGGCATTCCTGTGGATGACATGGAGATCGACGGGGAAAAAGTTTCCGCCGCGCAAGTGGTCATGACCAAGCTGCACGCGGGCGGCAAGTTCGATTCGTCCTCCTACAAAGTCTCCGGAGGATTGCACGGCGTCGGCGTTTCCTGCGTGAACGCGCTCAGTGAAGAACTTGAGTTGGAGATCTGGCGCGACGGCGCGACCTGGCAGCAAACGTATTCGAAAGGCGAGCCCACCAGCAAGCTGAAGAAAACCGGCGCCACCAAGAACCGCGGCACCAAAGTTCACTTTCTGCCCGACCGCAGCATCTTTACCGCAACCGAATACAACTACGACACCCTTGCGCAACGGCTGCGCGAACTTGCATTTCTGAACAAGGGGCTGCTGATCACGCTCACCGATGAGCGCACCACCGACGCGAAAACCGGTGGGCCGAAACGCACCGACTTCAAATATACCGGCGGAATTGCCGAGTTCATCAAGCACCTCAACCGGGGCAAGCAGGTACTGCACGATAAGCCGATTTACATGGAGGATGACCGCAACAACGTTCACATGGAAATCGGTCTCCAGTACAACGACGGATATTCCGAGTCGGTGTTCAGTTTCGCCAACAACATCAACACCGTCGATGGTGGCACGCATCTTTCCGGTTTCCGCACCGCGCTGACCCGGACCATCAACTATGCCGGGCAGCAGATGGGCTTGTTCAAGGACGTGAAAGAAAACCTCACCGGCGACGACGTGCGCGAGGGCCTGGTCGCGGTGATCAGCGTGAAGCTGCC
>PMHV01000063.1 GCA_003156805.1 Acidobacteriaceae bacterium
GCCGCCGCCCAAAATGACTGGATCGACCGCGACCGCGTCATGCTCGAATCCCTGCAAAGCATCCGCCGCGCCGGCGCCAGCATCATCCTCACCTACTATGCCAAAGCCGCAGCTCGATTGCTGGCGTGAGTGGTAGAGCCGGCGAGTGCAGCGAGAGCCGTGTGGCAAGAGTCCGGATGCCGCGGACACTCCCTCGACAAGCTGGGCGCAAGCTCTGTCCGCGGCTTTGATCTTCCAGATGGCTCCGTCCATTCGTGATTCACGTCGGCACTAAATTTCAAACCAACGTAACCGCTGGCATTGCAGATGCTTATCTCCCTGCGAAGCCAGCGGCATTTCTAAGAACTCTCTCAGTTAGGAAACAATCTTCCGATTGGATTCGAGGTACAGGCAACCATGTCCAAAGCAACCATGTCGAAAGCAACAACCGCCATTGTGAGTCTGCTTTTCGCCGCGTACGTCTGCGCTTTTACTCGGCGGGTCTCGGCCCTGCCGGCCGCGAATGGCGTCGCCTGCGCTGTTTTTCTGGTTCTGGTTCTGGCTTTAACGGTGGCGGGGTTGGACTCGCGGCGGGCCCGGGGGCGAAGTACCCGGGGTCGAAGTAAACGGCTGCTGCGCTATGCGGCGCCGGCGCTGCTGCCTCTGCTGGTCCCGGCACTGTCGTGGGCAGGCCCTGGCTTGGCGACAGGTTTCAACGGCGTGACCACGACACTGCCGACCCCCGGCCTCACGTTGAGCGGGCCCGCCGGCGTGGCTGTGGACACCCTCGGAAATGTCTACATCTCGGACGGCCTCAACAACGGGCAGGTTGTGAAGGTGACCGCAGCCGGTGTTGCATCGGTACTGGCCTTCCCTGGCCTGAGCCCGGCTCTGAATAATCCCAGGGAAGTGGCGGTGGACGAATCGGGGAACCTCTATGTCGCTGACGGCGCCAACGCCCGCGTGGTTGAGCTTTCAGCCGGGGGCGTGGCCTCGGTGGTCAACACGGGCAGCCTGCTGGCCCAGCCGTTTGGATTGGCGCTCGACGCATCGGGCGACCTCTATATTTCTGACTCGCTGCATAACTACATCGTAGAAGTGCCTGCGGGCGGCGGGGCGGCGGTGCAGCTCGCCATTAGCGGATTGGGCACGCCTCTATTCACTCCATCAGGCCTGGCGGTCGACGTGTCGGGCAACCTCTATATCGCAGATAACAACAACAACCGCATTGTGAAGGTGACGCCGGGCGGGGTTGGATCGGTGCTCGGCATCAGCGGTCTGGGCACGCCTCTGAGCCATCCTCAAGATGTGGCCGTTGACGGACTGGGGAACGTCTACATCGCGGACGTCAACAATCGCATCGTGACTGTCACCCCCGCAGGCGTGGGCGCAGTACTGAGCACCGGGAGTGACACGCTTAGCAGCCCGGAAAGCGTAGCGGTGAGTGTGTGGGGAGCTGTCTATATCGCCGATAGCGGCAACAACCGGATTGTCGAGGCGCAGCCGTCGACGGTCGGCTTTGAGCACTTGCCGGCCGGAGCGGTATCGGGCACGACTCTGACCTTGCCTTTTACCGTTGGATTAGGCGTAACGCTCGGCAGCGTGCAGGCCTTCACGCAAGGCACTGCGGGCCTCGACTTCACCGTCGTCTCCGCCGGAACCACCTGCATATCCGGGGTAACGAATGCAGCCTGCAACGTGAATATACAATTTCTGCCCACCGCCCCGGGACTGCGCCGGGGAGAGGTCGTGCTTTACAACAACGCGACCCCGCCCGTCCGGATTATTGGCGTTCCCTTGTACGCAACCGCCGATGCGCCTCTGGCCACGCTCTCGCCGGGCACGGCCAGTGTGATCAACACGGGCGGGGTAGTCACTTCTTTCCCCTTTCAGATCGCGCTGGACGGGGCCGGCAACATGTACGTCGCGGACTACGAAGGCAGCAACGTCGTGAAAGTAGCAGCCGGCGGCGGCAGCGCGTCGGTCGTGAATACCGGCGGTTTCACCTTGAGCCTGGCTGCGGGCGTGGCGCTCGATGGAGCGGGCAACCTTTTCATCGCGGATCACGGCAACAGCCGCATCGTGGAGGTTACGGCCGGAGGTGTCGCCTCCGTGCTGAACATTACCGGCCTAAGCACGGGGTTGAGCCTTCCCGTGGCGCTGGCCGAAGATGCCGCGGGCAATCTCTATATTGCGGATTGGGAGAATGGCCGCATTGTAAAAGTAACCCCCGCGGGAGCAGGGTCGGTGTTGGCGACGGGAAGCTTTACGCTGGTTAGCGGCAGTGTCATCGGAGTTGCCGTGGACGCGGCGGGAACGGTCTATATCGCGGACCGGGACAACAATCGCGTCGTAAAGGTGACGGCTTCGGGCGCGGCGTCGGTGGTGGTGCCGGCCGGTATTACTCCTGTTCTGAACAATCCCCAGGGTGTGGGTATGGACGCCTTTGGAAACCTCTACATCGCCGACTCGGGAAATAACCGCATCGTGGAAGTCACGACCGCAGGAGTGGCGTCGGTGGTGCAGATGCCAGGCCTGACGGGCCCCTCCACAATCGGCGATCCTTTTGGGGTGGCGGTCGATGCCTCCGGCAATGTCCTCATTCCGGACTTCAGCAATAGCCGCATCGTGAAGGTGAGCGTTTCCGGCACAAGTCTGGCGTTTCCGAACACCAACGTTGGCTCGGCGAGCGCCCCGCAGACGGCAACCGTGACCAACATCGGCGACCTGCCGCTGGTCTTCGCCGCCAATCCGACCTATACGGCAAACTTCTCCGAAGATACTGGGGACACCAACCTGTGCGCCATGAGCACATCGCTCGATGCCGGGACGGTCTGCGATGTGTCGATCGAGTTCACGCCGCAATCGGCGGCCAGTCTCAGCGCCAGCATCGTGGTTACGAACAACAATCTCAACGTCAGCAATGCTACGCAAAGTGTCGCAGTCAGCGGTACCGGGATCAGCTCAGGAGACTCGACGCAGGTAGCGGTCTCCACCAACCCGACCAGTGTAAATATTGGACAAACGCTGACGGTCACAGCCATCGTGACCGATACGGCGGCCGGGCATACCGCGACCGTCCCCACCGGCGGCGTGACGTTCATGGATACGCTCGGATCGACCGTCGTGTCGCTGAATGGCGGCAATGCCGTCGCACTGAATGGGGCAGGGCAGGCGATTCTTACCGGAGTGACGTTGAGCGGCGCGGGCCTGCACACGATTACGGCCATTTACCCGGGCGTGAGCGGCGCGTTTCTGCCCAGTGCCGCTACCACCAGCGCCCTGGTGGCGGCCGTCCCGATTACGCCGACCATTAGCTGGACGCCGCCTGCAGGCCCGATTACTTACGGGGCGTCGTTGAGCGGCATTCTGAACGCCTCCGCGGCCAACGGGTCCACGGCCGTGGCGGGCAGTTTCACTTACACGGCTACGCTGCTGGGCGGCAGCCCCATGGCAGTCACCGGCACAACCGTGCTGGGTGCGGGCAGTTACACGCTGACCGCCGCGTTTACGCCCACCGACACCGCCGCGTACGCCTCCACCAGCGCCAGCATATCTCTGACCGTGGCCAAGGCGGCGCCGACGGTGACGTTAACCTCTTCCGCCAATGCGGTGATGGTGGCGACCGCCGTTACCTTCACCGCGACCATCTCTTCCCCGGCCAGCACGCCCAGCGGGTCGGTCAGCTTCTACGACGGAACCACATTGCTGGGATCGGGCACGCTGGCCCTGGGCGTGGCGACCTATACCACGTCGAGCCTGGCGGTGGGCGCGCATTCGATTACGGTAGCGTATGGCGGAGACAGTAACTTCTCGGCGCTGACCAGCTCAGCCCTTACCGAGACGGTGACGGCGGCAACGGCCATCACGACCAGCACCACGCTCACGGCCTCGCCCAATCCGCTGACCGACGGACAGCCCGCGACGCTTACCGCGACCGTGAGTCCAGCGCCAACCGGCAGCCCTGCCGGCACGGTCACTTTCTATAGCGGAACTACTTTGCTGGGTACAGGCACACTCAACGGCTCCGGGGTGGCAACGTTTACCACGAGCAGCCTGATTGTCGGCGCCGACAGCATTACAGCGGTGTATCCGGGCAATTCGGCATACGCAGCATCCACCTCCTCCGCCGTCAGCGAGACGGTAATGGCGTCCTATACCGTCACCGCTCCCACCACGCCCGTCCCGGTTGCGCCGGGAGGGGCCGTAACCATCAACATTGCGGTACCGCCCTTGGGAGGTGCATATGACAACGTAGTCACGCTCTCAGCTTCCGGACTTCCGCCGGGCGCAAGGGCGACGTTCGATCCTCCCACGGTGACGCCAGGCGGCGCGGGCGCGCAGACGGTGATGACGATACAACTTGCAGCCCTCACCGCGGACATTCCTGCCCAGCACAGGAGACTTCCGGTTGCGCCGTTCAGCCTGGCCTTCATCCTGTTTGGCGCCGTGTTGGGACGCAAGCGCATTCCCAGACCGCTGGTGCTGGTTCTAGTGCTCGCGAGTCTGGGAGTTACGGCCTCGCTGCTCACCGGGTGCGGTGGCGGTTTCGCGAATACTCCCTCTGCCACGCAGGCCGGAAGTTACACGATTACGGTTACGGGAACGAGCGGATCGTTCCAGGCCTCCACAACGGTGACGCTGGTGGTGCAGTGAAGAATGATTTTGATTCCGCGAACAAACATTCTGCGAACCAGACATTTTGCCAACCAGACTAAGGACTAAGGACAATGCGGAAAATAATGAAATCAATAAAGACAGTCGCTTTGCTTCTGCTGGCTCCCGGATTCGTCGCGGTGGCTCCCCGGTCCGCGAGTGCGCAGAGCGGTCCCTTCGTGGATGCGGGCGTCGAATATAACTATGTCCGCACCAATTCGCCAGCGGGAAGTTGCGGATGTTTTTCCTTGAATGGCGGCAGCGGCTGGGTAGCATTCAACTTCAGCCGCTCCATCGGCATCGTCGGTGAAATCGCCGGTCAGCACGCTTCCAACATCTCCAGCACCGGCGCCGACCTGACTCTTACCTCGTTTCTGGCAGGTCCCCGCGTCACCTGGAAGACCGGTGCAGGCCGCTTCGCGCCATTCGTACAAGTACTGCTGGGCGGAACTCACGCGAGTGGAACCCTGGCTCCCGGCGGCTCTGGGCTGCCGGGATCGGCGAACGCTTTCGCCATGACCGCGGGCGGCGGGCTCGATATCGGCCTCACCAGGCGCATCGCGCTACGAGCCTTTGAAGCCGACTATTATTTGACCAATTTCGATAACGGAGTGAATGACCATCAAAACAATCTTCGTCTCGCGGCCGGCGTGACCTTTCGGTTCGGCGGAAGCAGGTAAGAAACAAATAATCGGCGGGGGCCCGGTTCCAGAGGAGTTCCTCGCAACCAAGCCCGCCCGCGCGGTATCGCTCGCACCCTTCCTCCAAGTGCGAAAGGCGCTAAGCGCTCGGGGGGATCATGTTTGTTACATTCTGTGGGCGAGAGACAAGACCGCTTCCCGTTCGAGAAGCGGTCCGGTTCTGGCTTTCGCCTCGCGCGGTTGGGTGCGGTGATCGTTTTGCCTTCACGCTCACTGCGCCGGCGATTCGGGAGCCGGGGGTGTGGCCGTTGTTGGCGCGCTGGCAGTCACTTCCGGAGCCGTTGCCGCAGTGGTCTTCAGCGGCGCGATCTTCACTGTGGCCAGGATTGTTTCCAGCCGCGCGAAGATCTGCTCGCGGTCCACGTGCCTGGAGCCTTCCGGTTCGTTGCCCGCGGTGGCGACGCGCAGCGTGAACTCATAGCACGCACCGTTCTGGAAGACGTGGAAGTACTTCGCGTCGTCCTGGCGTGTGCCTTCGCCCGCTATATTTTCCGCCGAATGCAACTCCAGGTCGCCTATCATTAACTTCGAGGCCGCTAGTTCCGAGACGGGAGGTCTCGAAATAGCAACGTCCGAGGTCGTCTGCGGTGCCGGGATCGACTGCGGCACCGCGAACTCGCTGCACTCGCCGGCGGTGAGGCTCTTGTTGACGCTCACGTTGAAGAATGCGGAAGCGAGATCGGTATTGGGGTACAACGTTTCGGGAAGAACGACCGCTGCCAGCGCGACTCCGCCGGGTTGCACGAAGTCCATGGGAACGGCGCCGGATGCGACTGCGGTGTTCGCGGCTTCGCCGGTCTCCAGCGCGTACTTGCGCGGATACTGGAACGAGATGCCGGTGGATTTGTCGGTATAGGTCACGTTCGCCGGCCGCTTGCGTACAACCTTCTTTGGCGCGGGCTGGCTGACAGCTTGCGTCACCGGAAGGGCTTGCGCGGTCGTGTTGCTTGCTGTAATTGGGTTGAGGGGCGGCGTGGTTGCGGACTGGTTTGTTGAGCTTACCGGATTCGGTCTGTCGCTGGAGCATCCGACGGCCAACGAACAGGCGATCAGGAGCGCCGCGAAGAGCAGCGTGCTGGCGGTTGTTGCGAAAGTGGTGTTCTCGTAGGCGGTTTTGTTCAGGTTAGCGTTGGCGGAATTTCCTTTACCCCGAGCAACGGAATCAAGGGTTGATGGGGCGGTGCGAAATAAGTTGATGCGGGTCATGGTTGTCACCTCCTGCTGCTGAGCAGCGCCGGTGATAGTGCACGGCACGCGCCAGTGCGCGGGGCATTGATTTTGCTGGGGTTAGCGCATGGATCGCCTATTACGGGCGTGGTTCGGCGGACACGATGTGGGGCGCGGGACACAGGCAGGAGCGATCCGTGGGGATGAGCAGTTACTAACCTTCTCTGCGTGATCTGTAATGGCCTCCGGCATTTGGCGGACAGGAGTGTCCGCCCCACACGAGCCTGGGGGCTCTCTCCACACAAACCTACGCGGAGGCGATGCGGCGGATCAGGTCTTCTTGTTCTGTTTTGCTTTCGGCCCCGATGGTGAAGGCGTCGAGCACGCCTAACGACAGGGCGTAGCGCAGGGCTTCGTCCTGCCGGTTGCGCAGGTCTCCCTGGCCTAGAATCTTCATGCCGACCACGGCTTTGCCTGCGGCTTTCATCTCCTTCAGAACGCCGAGCACGGTTTGAGGATCGGCATCCATATGCGAGCCGATGGGATTCATGCGGGCGAGATCAATCTCGACCCAGGGCGATTTCGCGGCCGCGCGCAGGGCTTCGATGCTATGGCAGGAGCAGCCGTGGGCGCGGATGACGCCCTTTTGTTTGGCTTCGGAGAGAACGTCCATCACGCCGCGGAAACGATCGGTCCAATCGGCTTCGGTGACGCAGTGCATGAGGCAGACATCGAGATAATCCACGCCGAGCTCGCGGCGGAAGCGGTCGAGATCGGCGCGGGCGGTGGCGGGATCGCGCGCCCAGGTCTTTGTGAGCACGGTGACTTTGTCGCGGGGCACGTGTTTCAGCGCCTCGGCCACATGAGGATGGCTTCCGTAAGAATCGGCGGCGTCGAAAAAGCGCAGGCCGCGGTCGTAGCCGTTGAGCAGAAGATTGGAAAGGCCGTTGACGCCGAGCGCGGTTTGATTCGAGTGGTGGCCGGAACCGACTGTGCCCGTGCCCATGGCGAGGCGGCTGGTCCTGATGCCGGTGCTGCCGAGGGTGATTGTGTCGTACGCGTTGAACTTGGTGGGCAGCGGCGGAAGCGCGAGCCAGTTGGTGGCGAACGCCGTGGCCAAAGTTTGGGAGCCGAGCCAGGCGGCTCCGAGGCCGGAGGCGGAGCGGACGAGGAATTCGCGGCGGTGCATGGGGACCTCCTTGGTTTGGAATACGAGGCGCGCCGTTCGAGTAAGAGTAGCTGATAGCGGGTGGGGATGGCAACGGGGTTGGATACGTTGAGTTGCGGGAGTATCCGGTTTTCCAATCGCAGCGAAATCCGAGTCAAAGGCGGCGGACAGGAGTGCCCGCCCTACACTCGCGAATGTTAGAACTGATTGCGGAAAGATTCGAACTCGCGCTGCAGTTCAGTGATTTCGTTGCGCAGGTCGGCGACCTGCTGCTCGAGGCGGGCGATGCGGGCGGCGCCGGCGGTCCGAACGGCCTGGTCGTTCGCAGACAGCGCGGACGGCGCCGAAGGCGCGGGCTCCGGATCAGGAGCGGGCGAGTTCGGATGTTGGTCATCGTGGGCGCGCGCCGCATCGGTTGCCGTTGGTTGGCCGGAGAGCAGGTGCATGTAGCGCGATTCCTTGGTACCGGGCTGGCGCGGCAGCACGGCAACCAGCGGCGGCCGGCGCTGAATGAGGCGATCGAGGGCGGAGTGAACATCCTCGAGAGCGTCGAAGTGGTAGAGGCGCTCGGCGCGGCCGCGAAGCTCTCCGGGAGTTTGCGGGCCGCGCAGCAGCAGAACGCAGAGCAGAGCGGTTTCGCGGCGGTCGAAGTTGAAGACCTCCTGCAGGCGGTGCTCATACTTGGTGACCCGGTTGTCGGCGCCGGAGGCGGGGCCGGAAAGGCGTTTTTCCTGCAAGGCGGCGAGCGCCTGGCGGATAGCATCTTCGCTGAAGGAGGTCACCGGTTCGCGATTGTTTTTCTGGTTGCAGGCATTGACCAGAGCATGGAGCGAAAGGGGATAGTAAGCGGGAGTGGTGATGTCCTTTTCGATGAGCGAGCCGAGCACCCGGGCTTCGACGTCAGTGAGAACGAGATCCAAGAAAGCTCCCGTCGGGAAGATTGCCGCGAGAGAATTGTACTGCACTCATGTGAAAGGAGGGACGCGGTGTGCTGATGGGCTGGGCGATTGGGCGAGATCGTGAAGGCGGATTTGTCTTGCGGGATTCGTGGCGGCGCAAGATACTTCTTCTTCATTTTGGTTTTCGGATTTTGATTTCGCGATTTTGACTTTGCCGATTTCATTTTGCTGATTTCCTTCTTGAAGCCGGTGTTGGCGGTGGCGGCCCTGGTGTTTTTTCAAATCAGGTTCGGGTCGGCGACGTTTGCGCGCGCGCGGCTGGCAGGACTGGGCCTCGAAAGATTGGAGCGATTCGGAAAATACCTGGCTGTCCGCAAATCGTTGGCTGCGCTGGTGGTGGGACTCTCGGTGTTTGTGATTCGCGGGGCGGGAGCGCTGGTTTCGGGCATTCCCCTGCCGCGCTATCACGACGAGTTCAGCTACCTGCTGGCGGCGGACACGTTTGCGCATGGACGGCTGACCAATCCCACACATCCGATGTGGGTTCACTTCGAAACTTTTCATGTGATCTGGCAGCCGACATACGCGTCGATGTATCCGCCGGCGCACGGGCTAATGCTGGCGCTGGGGCAGTGGCTGGGAAATGCGTGGCTCGGGCAGTTGCTGGCGGCGGCGCTGATGTGCAGCGCGTTGTGCTGGATGCTGCAGGGATGGGTTCCGGCGAAGTGGGCGCTGCTGGGCGGACTGCTGGCGGCGGCGCGGTTGGGATTGCTGAGCTACTGGACGAACGGATACTGGTGCGGATGCGTTCCGGCGCTGGGAGGAGCGCTGGTGTTGGGTGCTCTGCCGAGAATAACGCAAAGCACGCGAGGCGGCATGAAATGGAGTCACGCGGCGTGGATGGGGTTGGGTCTGGCGATTCTCGCGGACAGCCGTCCGTATGAAGGGCTGGTGTTGAGCGCAGCGGTGGGGTTGGCGCTGATTGTGTGGATGGTCTGGGGGCGGCCTGGGCTCGGAATTCTGTTGTGGCGCGTCGTATTGCCTGTCGTGTTGGTGCTGGCGCCGGCTGCGGCTTGGACTTCTTTTTACTATTACCGAGTGACGGGCAGTCCGGTGCGGATGGCGTATGAGATCAACCGGGAGATGTATGCGCCGGCGCGGTACTTCGTTTGGCAGCACGAGTTGCCGCAGCCGGAATATCGTCATCCGCGCATGGGCGCAGTGTACAGCATTGAGCTACAGCAGTTCCGCGAGAGCAAAACCTGGATGGGATTTCTGCACCTGAGCTGGCTGAAGATCGAATATTTCTGGCGAACTTTTCTGGTGATGCCCCTGCCGCTGGTGCTGGTGGCTTTGCCGTGGGCGGCGCGGGACAGAAAAACGCGCGTGCCGTGGCTGATTGGTGTGGCATTCGTGGCTGGGATCGCGGTGGAAACGTGGGCGTATCCGCACTATTGGGCTCCGGCGATTGCGCTGCTGTATCTGCTGTTGGTGCAGTGCATGCGGCACTTGCGGCTGTTTTATTGGCGGGGAAAACCGGCGGGTCTGGNNTCTGCGGGCGGTTGCGGTGGTTTACGTGGGGACCGTTCTGTTGAGGGCGGGGCTGGCGTTTCTGCAGGTTCATCCCGAGCACGATTGGCAGATGGGCGACATGGACCGGCAGACGATTGTGCAACAACTGCGAGCTATGCCTGGCCTGCACGTGGTACTGGTAAAGTATGCGGCGGATTTCGATCTGGATCGCGAGTGGGTGTACAACGCGGCGGATATTGATGGATCGAAGATAGTCTGGGCGCGCGACATGGGGGCTGCGGCGAATGCGGAGTTGCTGGCTTATTATCCGGGGCGGAGATTTTGGTCGGCGTATGCGGACGGATCGCCGCCGCGTGTGGAGGAGTACCGCGCGGGAGGGCCGTGAACAAGTCCGGTCTAGAGAAAGCAAGGTCGAAATCAAAGGCGGCGACAGCAGCGTCCGCCCTACACGTGACGACATGCAGGTTAGTTGCGCGAGTGGGACTTTGGGATAGAGCGCGCTCCGGCTTGGTATATAGTTCTGTTCTGCGATCTCGTGGTCGCGAGCGGAGGCAAGAAGCTCATGCGCCTGCTTCTTAATTGGATACTGAGTGGACTAGCAGTGTGGATTGTTTCGCGAGTGGTGCCGGGGATTTACGTGAGCGGCCCGATTGCGGCGCTGGTCGCGGCACTAGCGATTGGCTTTGTGAATGCGACCATCGGCCTGGTGCTGAAAATTCTTACCTTTCCGTTGACCTTGCTGACGCTGGGGCTGTTCTGGTTTGTGATCAACGCATTGATGCTGAAGTTCGCCTCGGCACTGGTGCCCGGGTTTCAGGTACATGGATTTATTGCCGCGTTTGTGGGCGCGATCGTGCTCAGTTTGGTGAATATGCTGTTGAAGTGGATGGTATATCCGGTACGCGAGAACCGCTACTAGCTTGCCTGTGGTGAAGCTCGCGTACCGCATGCCTCAAGCAGGTTCTACGTTGCGGGCTTGCGCGGTTTGAGCGATTCCCAATCCTTCTCGCTCAACATGCGTCCGAGAGTGCTGAATTCCCCTGCGCCTTGCAGAAATTCTCCACCATCCATGCGAATGACCTCGCCGTTGATGTATCCGGAGTGGTCGCTTACGAGAAATGCGGCCAGGTTCGCAAGTTCCTCGAGGGTCCCGAAGCGATGCTGGGGATTGCGATCGAGAGCGAGTTTCTCGAGCTCGGGACGAGGCAGCACGCGAGAGAATGCGCCCTGCGTGGGAATCGGGCCGGGCGCGATGGCATTCATGCGAATGCCGCGATCTCCCCACTCGACGGCGAGGCTGCGCATGAGCGCTTCGACGCCTGCCTTGGATACCGCGGAAGGGACCACGTAAGCGGAGCCGACCGGAGCATAAGTAGCGGAGATGCTGAGGACGGTAGCGGCGTGGCGGGCGGCAAGCCAGCGGCGTCCGCAAGCTAGAGTGGCGTGCAGCGTTCCCATGAGCACGATGCCGATGACCGACTGGAAGGCGCGCGGCGAAAGCTCTTCGGTGCGGGCAATGAAGTTGCCGGCGGCGTTGTTGACGAGAATGTCGAGCGGGCCGGCTTTCCAAACGGAGTGGATGAGGGCTTCGACAGATTCGAGATCGCGGACGTCGCAGGGCAGCGCGTGGATGCGTCCGCCGGTGGATGTGGCGAGTTCGGCGGCGGTGGTTTTGAGCATATCTTCGCGGCGGCCACAGATGTAGATTTCGGCGCCGAGTTCGAGGAAGCGCTGTGCCATGGCCTTGCCCAGGCCGGTGCCGCCGCCAGTAATGAGGGCGCGCTTATTTTGCAAAAGATCGTTGCGAAACATGAAAGCTCTCCAAGGTGCTACAGCAAAGTGCTGGGTAGCTCGATTCGGAATGAAAGATTATATGGGTTCAAGCGCCGGGATGGACTGAGCACTTCCCGTCCGGCGATTGCGTGGTGGCGGTTCTTGTGCCGCGCCGCGGCTGATCCTGCGGTAAACTGCACTCGATGTCCTCCCTGAACGATCAACTTGGATTTAGTTTTCGACCGCCGGAGCGGAGGGTGTGGGCGGTCCGCGAATTGGTGGCGGCGGTGCGCACGCATGTGGAGCGGGAATATGCCGACGCGTGGGTGGAAGGAGAAGTTTCGAATTTTCGCGCGCCGGACTCAGGACACATGTATTTCACGCTGAAGGATGGTGCGGCGCAGATTCGGGTGGTGATGTTCCGGTCGGCAGCGCGGTTGTTGCGATTTCGTCCGGCGGATGGAATGCAGGTAGTGGTGCGTGGGAGGGTGACGATTTATGAAGACCGCGGCGAGCTGCAAATTGCGGCCGAGTATATCGAGCCCAAAGGCGCGGGATCGGCGCAAGTTGCGTTTGAACAGCTCAAGGCAAAGTTGCAGGCTGAGGGATTGTTCGCGGCCGAGCGAAAAAAAACGATTCCGCCGTTGCCGGCGCGGATTGGGGTGGTGACTTCTCCGCAGGCGGCGGCTTTGCGCGACATTCTGAATATTCTGCAGCGCCGGCATCGCAGCGCGAACGTGGTGATTTATCCGGCGCAGGTGCAGGGCGAGGCTGCGGCGGGAGAAGTCGCTGCCGGCGTGCGATATTTCAATCAGGCCCGAGAAGTTAGGGTGGAAGTGATTATCGTGGCGCGCGGCGGAGGGTCGGCAGAGGATCTGGCAGCGTTCAACGAGGAGGCGCTGGCGCGGACGGTGGCGGCGTCAGAGATCCCGGTGATCGCGGCGGTGGGGCACGAGATCGATTTTACGATTGTGGATTTTGTCGCGGATCTGCGGGCGGCTACGCCTTCGGCGGCAGCGGAACTGGTGATCCGGTCGCGGCAGGAAGTGGAGAGTCATGCGGAGGCGCTGAACGAGCGACTGGTGCGCGGGATGGAGCGCCAACTGCTGGAGGCGCGTCATGCGCTGACGCAACTGGCGCAGCACGGTGCGTTTGCGCACATGATGGATTTGATCCGGCAGCGGCAGCAGAAGCTCGACGATATGACGTACCGGCTGGAACGGGCGGAGCGGCAACGGCTGGAACTGATGCGGCGCAAATGGGAGAAGGTGTCAGCGACGGTGCGTCACTACGATTTGCGGCGGGTGCTGGCGGGAATGCGGCGGGAGCTTGAGGGTATGACGGGAGCACTGGCGGCGGGAATGCGCAACTTGCTGTTGCAGCATCGAGTGCGCGCGGAGAGGATGACGACCGCTTTGCAGACGCTTTCGCCGGTTGCGATTCTGGAACGCGGATATGCCCTGGTGCTCGATGCGTCGGGAAATTTGCTGAAGGATGCGGCCAAGGTGAAGCCGGGCGACGAAATCACGGCGCGGCTGGCCCGGGGGAAGATTGAGGCTACGGTGAAAAAAGTGGCCGCGGATCAAGACAGCGGCAGCCGGGAGAAAAAGCGGCGGTGAAAGTGGGCGGGGCATTGGGCGGATAAACCACGCAGGGGCAAGAAGATCGGCGAGAGCAGGAGCAAAGAACATTGAGACGGCGCTGCATAAGGCTGCATTAGAATGTAGATGGGGAGCGGTCGAATTCGCATCTGGAGAGATCCGGTGACGCAGCTACTAGCGCAATGGCCGAGAGTGTTGTTGACTGGGCTCGACATTTTGCTGGTGGCGGCGCTCATTTACCAGGTGCTGGTGATGATTCGGGGTACGCGCGCCGCGCCTATGCTGGCGGGGCTGGCGGTGGTGGGGCTGGCGTTCTATCTGGCACGCATTGGCGAACTGGTTACGTTGAACTGGCTGGTCAGCCATTTGCTGCCGTACGTGGTGTTCGCGCTCATCGTGGTATTCCAATCGGAGATTCGTCACGTGCTGGCCGATCTGGGAAGACGCCTGAGTTTTATGCGCGGGTCGGCCTCAGAAAGCGATTCCTATGACGACGTTGTTCTGGCGGCGAATTTGTTTTCGCAGCACCAGACGGGCGCGCTGATCGTGATTGAGCGCGAGATTGGATTGCGCACGTATGTGGAGAGCGGCGTGCCCATGGATGCGCGATTGTCGTATGACCTGCTGGCCACAATTTTCCGGCCGAGTGCGCCGCTGCACGACGGCGCCGTCATTATTCAGAAGGACCGGATTGCGGCTGCGGCGTGCTTCCTGCCGCTGTCGATGAATCCGGTGCTCTCGACGCAACTCGGGACGCGGCACCGCGCGGGCATTGGGATTACCGAGGAGACCGACGCGCTGGCAGTGATCGTGTCGGAAGAAACCGGCGGGATCAGTTTGGCGAGCGGCGGCAAGATTGAACGTGACCTTACGGTAGAACAGTTGCGGGAGATGCTGAGCAGCGAGCTGCGGCGCTACATTACGCCGGTGACGCTGCCCACTGCGATAGCCACCCGCGACGAGTCGGATGGCACGCTGGAGTCGCCGTTGCGCGCGGGCGGGCCCGGAGGCGCGGATGCCGATTCCGCTTCGGAAACGGAGGGCCCGCTATGATCAGTTTCTTCCGCCGTTATGTGCTGCATAATTTCGGGCTGAAAGTGATCTCGCTGCTGCTGGCGACCGGCTTGTGGCTGGCCGTCTCATCCGATCAGGAACCGGCAGAAGTGGCGTTGCATGCGCCGATTGAGTTCCAGCACGTTCCCTCGTCTCTGGAGATCAGTTCGGTGGCGATCCCCGAGGCGCAGATTCGCGTGCGCGGACCGGAGCAGATGCTCAACCAGTTGCGCTCCGGCGACGTGCGGGCGGAGATTGAATTAGGCGACGCGCAGCCGGGAGACCGGACGTTCGATTTGACCGCGCAGCAGATTCGCCATCCGCGGGAAGTGAGCGTGGTGCAAGTGGTGCCGGCGCAAGTGCATTTGAGCTTCGATACGCGAACCACACGGGAGATTGAGATTCACCCGCGGGTGGTTGGAAACTTCGTGGCTGGCGAACAGATTACGCAGGTGCTCGTGGAACCGGAGAGGATCACCATCAGCGGCCCGAAACATCATGTAGAGATGGTAGAGGCGGCGACCACCGATCCGGTTGACGCTTCCGGAACCAGAACGCGGGCGACATTTGTTACCAGTAGTTATGTGGCGGATCCGCTGGTGCAGGTGGTGAACCCGACGCCAGTGCGGGTCACCGTGGTGGTGGAAAAGACCGGGTCTGGGCGTTAAGCTGCGCGCAAGTTCCAGTCTTCCTCATTTATCATCCTTTAATATCATCCCGAGTTAGGGCATCTGAGTTAGGTCACCCCGAGATGGTTGTTCGTGGCGAGTCTCTTCGGATTTTTCCTTATGAGCCAGCACACAAGGCAATTGTTCGGCACAGACGGCATCCGCGGCGTGGCTGGCGAGTTTCCGTTGACGGCCGAAAGCACCTACTTGATTGGACGTGCGCTGGGGCATGATTTGGTGCGAACCACGCGGGCAGCGCAGGCGGTGATTGGCCAGGACACGCGCGAATCGAGCGAGTGGATTGCGGACCGCGTAGCGGCGGGGTTGGCGGCGGTGGGTGTGGAGGTGCACAGCGCGGGAGTGATCACCACGCCTGGAGTCGCGTATTTGGCGCGCTCACGCGGGTTTGCGGCGGGAGTGGTGATTTCGGCTTCGCACAATCCGTGGACGGACAATGGGATCAAAGTTTTTTCTGGCGACGGATTCAAGCTGACCGATGCGCGGGAGTTGGCGATTGAAAAAGAAATTTTCGCGCTGCTGCAGAATCAGGCAGCGGCGGACGATACGGCGCTGAAGATTGCGGGGCCGTCTCTGCCGGGGGAAGCGGAATTGCGGCAGGCCTACATCAAGTCGCTGGCGGGGAGTGTGTCGTCAGACTTGAGCAAGCTGCGCGTGCTGGTGGATTGCGCCAATGGAGCGGCGACCGCCGAGGCTCCGGAGTTATTTCGAGGCGCTGGGATTCTGGCGACGTTTACGCATGTTTCGCCGAATGGGAGAAATATCAATGACGGTTGCGGAGCGCTGCATCCGGAGACCGTCGCGAAAGCGGTTGCGGAATCGCGCGGAAAGTTTGATCTGGGTGTGACGTTTGACGGCGATGCGGACCGCGCCTTGTTTTGCGACGACAGCGGGCGCGTGGTGAATGGCGATGGCGTGCTGCTGCTGACGGCGCGCGATTTGCAGGCGAGAGGGAAATTGGCTGGGTCCACCGTGGTGGCGACCACAATGTCGAATATGGGGCTGGAGATCGCGTTGAAGAAGGCCGGCATTCGGATGCTGCGCGCGAACGTAGGCGATAAATATGTGCTGGAGGAGATGCTGAAGAGAGGAGCGACGCTGGGCGGGGAGCAATCGGGGCACGTGATTTTCCGCGATGGCGACGCGACCACAGGAGACGGTTTGCTGACCGCGCTGCGTGTGATGGATGTTATCGTGCGCAGCGGGCGCTCGCTGGCGGAACTGGTGAGCGATCTGAAAGTGTTTCCGCAGAAAATTCAGAATGTGCGGGTGCGGGAGAAGATTCCGTTTGCGCAGGTGCCGGGAGTGCAGGCCGCGATTGACGCGGCTGAGCGCGAGCTGGATGGCAATGGACGCGTGGTCGTGCGGTACTCGGGGACTGAAGCGCTGGCGCGGGTGATGGTGGAGGCGGAATCAGACGTGAAGATGCAGACGCTTACGGCGGGGATTGCGGGAGAGATTCAGAAGGCGTTGGGAGTGTGAGGATGGTCAGTCGGGCGTTCCGCCATGAGCCCCGCACTCGCCCGTTGTCTAGTTTGTTCGGGCTTAGCAAGAATCGGGTTGGGTGCGGAGCCAGCGAATCATGTGCGGGTAGGGAGGAGCGGAGATTGCCGCGGCGCGGGTGGAGTCAAGGGTGAGGCCCATCCATTGCAGCAGCGGGACGCCGGCGTTGCCGTCGCGGTAGATCTGGATGAGGGATGCGGCGGAGCCCTTGTAGCCGGCGGGATGGAAGACTATTTCTGGCGCGAGCCCGAGATTGACGGCGGCGGCGTAGGACCAGGTCTGGGCCGCGATCTCGTCGCCCATGTCGGAGCCCGCATTCGACCCGGCGGCGGCGCGCTGCTCGGGCAGCATAGTGGCAAGATGGCCCGCTTCGTGGAGGAGATCACCGGGGTAGAGCAGACGTTCGGGGTCGACGATGAGGCCGCCCGGCGCCAGCGTGACGCCGGGCAGGAAGGTGCTGGCGCCGAGGGGCGCGAGGCGAACGGTGAGGCCGATCTGCCGGAGCCAGTCGAGGATAAGAGTTGCAGTGGGGGCAAGCATCGACCTTGAGTTTAGCGCGCTAAGCGGCTGGTAGGCATAAGCGGGCTTGGGGAGTGGGCTTGGTGCGGACACGAAGCCGCGGTTCCGGACGCGATCATTGGTGAGGTGCTGGCGAGGCTATCGCCGATATTCGAGTGACCCTTGGCGCCAGCGTTGTCGGACAGGGGTGTCCGACAACACGAACCTTGCTGCGCCTTACTAATCCAAGTCCCTCCAGTTCGGGCCTATGCCCATTTCCACGAGCAGCGGGACTGCCAGGGCCTGAACCTTTTCCATCTGCTCGCGGACCAGCGTCTGCATCGTGTCCACTTCTTTTTCGGGGACTTCGAAGACCAGTTCATCGTGAACTTGCAAAGTCATTCTTGATTTGAGTTTCCGTTCCTGCAACGCCGCGTCGATGCGGATCATGGCCACTTTGATCAAATCTGCGGCGGTTCCTTGCAGCGGGGTGTTTACCGCTGTGCGCTCGGCGAAGCCGCGCTGGTTGGCGTTTTTGCTGTTGATGTCGGGGATGGGGCGGATGCGGCCGTGGAGGGTTCTTACTTTCAGGTCGCGGCGGGCTTCTTCCAGCGTTTTGTCGATGAAGGCGCGCACGCCTTTGTACTGCTCGAAATAGTTTGCGATGAATTGCTTGGCTTCGGCGGGCTCGATGCCGAGTTGCTGCGACAGGCCGAAGGCCGAGAGACCATAGACGATGCCGAAGTTGACGACTTTGGCCTGTCGGCGATGGTCGGACGTGACCATGAGCGGCGGGACTCCGAAGACTTGCGAGGCGGTGAGGGTGTGAATGTCGTCGCCGCGGCGGTAGGCTTCGACCAACAGAGGATCGCGGGAGAAGTGGGCTAGCAGGCGGAGTTCGATCTGCGAATAGTCGGCGGTTAGAAGAACGTGGCCGGGCTCGGCGATGAAGGCGGCGCGGATGCCGCGTCCGAGTTCGGTGCGGATGGGAATGTTTTGCAGGTTGGGATTCGCCGAAGAAAGACGACCTGTGGCCGTGCCGGTTTGGCCGAAGGTGGTGTGGAGGCGTCCGGTGGCGGGATTGATGAGCGCGGGCAGAGCGTCGACGTAAGTCGACTTGAGCTTGGTGAGCTGGCGGTAGTCAAGCACCATGCGCGCGATGGGATGCTCTTCCGCGAGATCTTCGAGCACATCGACGGCGGTCGAAATTGCGCGGCCCTTGCCATACTTAAAGGGCTTGGGCAGGTTGAGCTTGTTGAAGAGGATGTCGCCGAGTTGGCGCGGTGAGCTGATGTTGAACTCGGCGCCAGCGATCTCGAAAATCTCCTTCGCTTTAGCGGTGCTCTCGCGCTCGAGTTCGGTGGACATCTGCGCGAGCGCGCCGGTGTCGATCTTCACGCCAGCTTGTTCCATGCGGGCGAGAACGGGAACGAGCGGCAGGTCGATTTCTTCGTAGAGCTTCAGCAAACCGGCCTGTTCAACTTCATCGCGCAGCGCAGTCGCGAGACGTCCGGTTATGTCGGCGGATTCGGCGAGGTCGCCGCCGAGTTTGAGATTGAAGCGGCGCAGGGCGACGTCGGGCAGGCGATGCGAAGAATACGTGGGGTCGAGCAGATAGGAGTAAAGCATGGAATCGTGGCGGACGCCGCAAATCGCTGTGCCCGTGGGCGCGAGGGCGTGGAGGGCCGACTTGTAGTCGTGAATGGCTCTTGGGAGTTCGGGATCGGCGAGAGCCGCGCGAAGGTTCGACGCGGCTTCAGACGAGTCCAACGGCAGAGTCGTGGCCGAACCGGCAGCCGCCGATATGGCAACTCGGAGAGTGGGCTTGTCTGGAGCGGCGGACGGCGATGCGTGGATGAGGGGCAGCATGGGCGCGCCGTCCGCCGGCACGTCGTTGATTTCGTCTTCCTCTTCCGCCTCTGTGGTGTCTGACTCCGGTTGCTCGATCGCAATTGCGAGCGCAGCGCCGGCGAAAATGGAACGCAGCACACTCTCGACATCCGCGGCTGATTTTGCTTCCGCGTAGTGCGACTCGGCGACCTCGACGACGGGCAACAATTCCTTCAGCAGGGAAGTGAATTCGAGTTCGGTGAAAAGCTGGCGCAGCAGATCGAGATCGGGTTCGCCCGCGCGCATGGCGTCGACATCGAGTTCGACAGGAACATTGGCATCGATGGTCGCCATGCTCTTGCTGAAGAGAATGGTTTCGCGATTGTTCTGCAGCGACTCGCGGTAGGTTCTCTTTTCCACTTCGGCGGCGCGTTCGAGTGCCTGCTCGACGGTGCCGAAACGCTGGATGATTTCAACCGAACCCTTGTCGCCGATGCCGGGCGCTCCGGGAATATTGTCGATGGCGTCGCCGCGGAGCGCCATCACATCGACGACGCGGTCGGGCGGCACTCCGAGAATTTCTTCGACCTTGGCGGCGTCGCAGATCAAGTTGTCTTTGGGTGGATTCAGGATCAGAACTCTGTCGTTGACGAGCTGCATCATGTCTTTGTCGCTGGAGACGACGTAGACGGAATGCGAAGCCGCCGCAGCCTTGCGGGCGAGGGTTCCGATGACGTCGTCGGCCTCGAAGCCGGCAAGTTCGAGAATCGGTATTCGATAGGCTTCGAGCGCGCGGCGAATGTAGGGAATCTGTTGCACAAGATCTTCGGGCATGGCGGCGCGGTTGGCTTTGTAACCTTTGTATTCGACCTCGGTGAAAGTTTGGGTTTTGATGTCGAACTTGCGGATGGTGGTGATCGCCTCGGCTTGCTGGTCGCGGAAGGTAGGCGCGGCGACGTCGAAGACGGCCGCCAGATACTTGGGGGAAAAATCTTCGCGAAGCTTGCGCAGCATGTTGACGAAGACGTAGATCGCGGCGGTGGGCAGTCCGGACTTAGTCGACATAGACCGCTGCCGCGCCATGGCGTGATAGGCGCGGAAGATAAACGACATGGTGTCGATGAGGAAGATGCCGCCTTCAGCGTGCGGCGACGCCGGTTTTGCGAGTTTCGGCGCGGAGGAAGGCTCGGCGACGGTCGTTGCGGTCGAGTCCGGGGTTGACGACGAAGATTTCTTCCGTGGGGGCAACGCCGCTAGTTTAGCAGCAGAGGCCGGGCTAGAAATCCACGGTAAAGTCTGCATCGACAACTTTCTTGGCGGCGCCGCCGGGGCTGCTGCGAAACACGAGGTAATACTTCCGAGGCTGATCCTGGGTAGCGGGGAGATCGAAGTTCACATCCTGATTGTGCGATGAGTCGACAGAGAAAAGGGTATCACCGGACTGGCCACGGGAAAAATCGGCATATTGATCTTCGTTCAGGAGAAGGAAATCGACATTCGCGGCGTCATCGTTGGACTGCACACTCGCCTGCTGAACAAAGGAACGATAAGTGCCGTGCAGTTGCGGCCGGACCGCGTGCGCCGGAATCTCGAACGGGAATTTTACCGAAGCGGTCACGGAGAACGTTTTATGAAGAATAGTTTGGGTGGATCCAACCGGCGAGGGAGCGACGCGTTCTTGAGCGGACAATACAATTTCTTCGGGCGCTTTTTTCTTTTGGCACGCAGCGACAGGCAGAAGCGCGAATGCCAAGAGAGAGAAGAGAACAGGCCGGAGACGGAACGGAAGCCGCGAGGCGACCGGATAAGCAGCCCCTTCGTGTCTCGCTGCGGAAACCGATGGGGCGAGAGTGGGCATCATTTCCTGCGGGTCCATGCTAGCGAAAAAAGTATAGCGCAGGGCGGCGCAATAATGACGGCGGCGTTAATCGACGAACATGCAGTCTCCGTAGGAATAGAAACGATAGCGCTCCAAGACCGCATGCTGATACGCGCGCAGCACGTATTCTCTGCCTGCAAAGGCGCTAACCAGCATGAGTAAAGTGGATCGAGGCAGATGAAAATTGGTGAGCATCGCCTTCACAACGCTGAATTTAAAACCCGGGTAAATGAAAAGGCCAGCCGAGCCGGAACCGGAGCGGACCGCGCCGGAGCCAAGTTGAGCCGCGTGCTCGAGTGTGCGCACCGTGGTGGTGCCGACAGCGATGATGCGGCGCGAGTCGCTCAGTGCGCGATTGATCATGCCGGCGGCGGCGGTCGAGATCGAGTATGGCTCGGAGTGCAGCTTGTGTTCTTCGACGCGCTCGACGCGGACGGGTTGAAAGGTGCCCAGGCCGACGTGCAGAGAAATTTCCGCGGTTTCGATGCCACGCTCGCGAATGCGAGCCAAGATTTCCGCCGTGAAATGAAGCCCGGCTGTAGGCGCGGCCACCGATCCGCGCGCGCGCGCGTATACCGTTTGGTAGCGTTCGCGGTCGCTTTGAGAATCCGCTCGCGCAATGTACGGCGGAAGCGGAACATGGCCAATTCTTTCCAGCACCGCGAAGAAATCAGGGACGGCTTCAAAACGAATGCACCTCTGGCCAAATCCCGCGCGGGAGATAACCTCGGCTTGCAGCTCATTCTGATCGAAAAACAGGCGTTCACCGACCCCGAGTTTGCGCCCGGGGCGGACCAGACATTCCCATTCATTGGGCGTCCTGGATTGCTGGCGGGCGAGAAGAACCTCGACCTGGCCGCGGAGAAAATCGCGGGCAGCAGGATCGGCCGGGCTGACCGGTTGTGAGTTGACTCCCACGCGACGGCCGTAAAGGCGAGCGGGAAACACCCGGGTATTGTTGAAGACGAGTAGATCGCCGGGCCGCAAGAGATCGGGGAATTCGCGGAACGTGCGGTCCGACGAGCGTCCGGTCGTGCGTTGTAAATGGAGCATGCGCGACGCCGCACGGTCGGGCAGAGGATACTGGGCAATCAGTTCATCAGGGAGATCGTAGTGAAAGTCAGACACCAGCACAGGGACAGAATATAGGGAGAATGGCAGTAAGGGTGGGGTAACCGGGCATTCCCGAGGGGATGTTTTGTAAAATTGGTTTGTCTCTTGGCGTAAGGTGCTGTAATATGCGAAGGCCGGATTGCGACTGCTTCGTCATCATCCCCCCAGAAGAGTGCCCATGTCCGCTGAACGGAAATATAGGGAAGAAATTGTCCACTACGGGCGAATGCTGCACGAGCGCGGCTTTGTGGCGGCGATGGATGGGAATCTTTCGGTTCGCCTCGACCGGCAGCGCATCCTGGTGACGCCGACTTGCGTGAGCAAAGGTTCGATGCGTCCGCGCGATATGGTCATTGTGGACGCGGAAGGGTGCCGCGTGGCGGGGCGCCGGCACGTAACCAGCGAAATTGGCATGCATGTGCTCATTTACCGCATGCGACCCGACGTGCAGGCCATTGTGCACGCGCATCCGCCGACGGCAACCGGCTTCGCCGCGGCAGGCATGGCGCTCACCGAACCTCTGGTTTGTGAAGTCGTGATGGGCCTCGGCTGCATTCCCCTGGCGCGCTACGGGACTCCTGGAACTTCCGAGTTGGCCAAGACTTTGGAGCCGTTCGTTCCGCACTACGACGCGATCCTGATGTCGAATCACGGCGTTGTGACCTACGGGGACACGCTCGAGCACGCCTACATGAAGATGGAGACGGTGGAGCACTTCGCGCAGATTGCCCTGGTTACCCATCTGCTGGGACGGCAGCAACCGTTGAAAGAGGTCGAGATCGAAAAGCTCATGCTGGCGCGCGCCAAGTACTTTGGCGGGAAGCTGGCCGCCGGCATGCCGCTGGCCATGATGAGGCCACCGGAGAAGGCAAGCTAATTTCGCAACTGCCGATATTCCTGCAGTAACAGTCACATTGACCGGCTCGCCCCACCCCTCAATCGCCCAACGCTTCCGCACATACCTTCCCGATTATTCCCCTCCGATGCGGAAGCGCATTCCAGCCCGGAAATTCGCTCGCAACGCGGGATAACCGGTTACCTCCTCATAGAAGTGATCGAGCGCGTTTTCCGCGTTGGCGTAGACGGTGATACGGGAATTGACTTTGTACCAGCCGCCCACGTCCAAAAGAAAATATCCCGGCGTGTGATCGATGCCGAAACCGTCAAAGTCGGAGTCCGGGCGCGGACCCACGAAGCTGCCTCCAAGATTTCCACCCCAGCGCGACCCGAGATAGGTAAGCAACGTAGCAGCCGAATGCCTCGGCCTGCGGAGAAGAGGATCGCCCTGAGCATACGGCGCGAAACTCCCGGCGGGCGCCAGCAGAATTTGTGTGGAGGTGTAAGTGTAGGAAGTGTTCCAGGAGATTCGCTGGGTTAACCGGCTCTGCAGTTCGACTTCCGCTCCTTGGGCGAAAGACTTTTCCAGATTGAAGTATTCTCCCACGAAAGTATTGGGGTTGACGGTGACGAACTCAATCTGGTCATGAAACAGATTGTTGAAATAGGTGGCGATGAAGACAAACCGGCTCAGCAGGTTCTGCTGAAAACCGGCTTCCAGAGCCCGGTTCCGCTCAGCCTTCAGGTTGAGATTAGGAAGCTGATACTGGCTGCTTACAAAAGTCTCTTCAAAGCGGGGCTCCTTGATTCCAGTGGCATAGGAAAAATTCAAGCGCGTCCCGGAAAACAGATGTCCACCACGGAAGGCCTGAAATCCCAATGCGACGCGGGGAACTCCGGTGTTGCCGAAAGTTGTGTTGTGAACGAATCGGCCGCCGGCAATCACATTCAGCCGTCCCAGGTTTAGCGCTTGCTGCCCGTAAGCCGCCTCGTTCAGACGCAAGCCGTGTCCACCACTCGCATAGGCGGCTGGAACCGGATCATTCACTGAGCCGTTCTCGTCTTCAAATTCATAACCGACTGTGGTCTCCGCCCAGGTACGCTCAACGTAATTGCCCTGGTAATCGAAGCCCGCGCGGTTGACGTTGACGAGAGCCTCGAAAGGCGTGTTGATTGTGCCAAAGGGCGTGTTCTCGGGCGAAATGCCCGTATCCAGGTTCGTGGTCTTCAGGTTGTATTCGAAGCCGGTGAAGTGGTGTGTCCAGTTTGGTCCCGTCTTCACCGCGAGATCGAGACTCGCCAGCAGATTGTTCTGTCCGGCGCGTCCGCCGAGGTCGGGTGAGAGAACATAGGTTGTGCCAAAAACATCAAACACATTGCTTCCGTTGAAGTCCCATGCTCCAGGCGTTCCCGTTACACTGTTGTCGTGGCGGGCGCGCAGCCGCAGGGAAATCCGGTCATTGACGGACACGCCTACATTCGCGCCTTCCAGAGAGTTCGAGTAATCGTCATTGGGGCCGGAGCCGTTGGTATTGAACTGATTGCCGAAGACGTTGTAGTCAAAGCGGTCGTGTGCGCCGGCGAGAGACGCGTAGCCGCTTTCCGTGCCGTAATTGCCCGCATCCGCGCCGAAGCGAAATTCGGGAACGGGTGTGCTTCCAGTGCGGGTCCAAACCTGCACCACGCTGGTCATCGCGTCGGAACCGTAGAGCGTGCTCTGCGCGCCCCGCAGAAATTCCAGGCGGTCGGCGTCGGCCAGCGAAAGCGTACCGAAGTCAATGGTTCCACCCGGTTCGGTTACGCTCACGCCGTCAACGATGACTTTGTTGTAGTTGGAATCGCCCCCACGCACGAACAGCGAAGAAAGGCCTCCACGCTGGCCGGCAGTGTTCACCACTGCGCCGGGGAGAAAGCGGACGGCATCATCGGCTGCAACCGGATTCATAACCTGCAACTGCTCGTGGTTCAGGGTTGCCACATCCGCTCCGGCGGAGCTGCCCTCCACCGGTGTGCGGGTTGCGGTCACAACCACCGTTTCCGACGCCGGCGCCAGGCGAAGCTGGATTGTGATGAAATCGCCCGTGGCGGGAAGTGCGGCGGTCTCAACCGCGAAGCCCGGAGCGAGTACTCGGAACTGGTGAGGACCGGTTCCGACTCCGCGAAAGATGGCGAGTCCTTCCGGGGATGTAAGCTCCACGACCGGGTGTGAACCGGTCTCTTCCAGCAACCACACCTGCGCGCCGACTACAGCGGCGGATTGGGGATCAATGACTCGAACTTTGATTTCGGCGGCAGATGCCGCTGCCGCAAGAGTGAGAACTGCAACTGCACACCGGAATGCGCGCATACCATCCTCCTTTTCACGCGAAAGGGGTTGCGTTAGACGGTTTGCGCCGGTCTCCTGGCTTTGCGAGTAAGGATGTTCATGAGTCGCTCAGAACATCCGATATTGGGCAACCAGCCTTCCCGGGATTCATCCCAGTGACCGGCGGCGATTTCCTCGCTTACAGTTGCGCGGCAGCGCGGGATTTGCACCCGCTTCCCTGTCTTCGCCGAGCGGCAAAGACGCGCACACCGAAGGACATTTCAAAGAACCGAAAATACTAGTGTCAGGAATTTACCGGGGTGAGGTTGTGGAAGTCAAATGCGAAACGCGGAACTCTGCCGTGCCGACCTTGCTTACGTTCGCCTCGGCGAATTCGCACACGCGGTCCAGAGCAGCCTGAAGTTCCGCCGTGTAGCGTTCGATGTCTTCGTCGGTGGCGTCTGGCGGAACCGGGATGAGCTTGCCGAAGCGTACCAGGACCCGCGAAAAGGGCTTGGGAATCATCAAACGATCCCAAGTATTGAGCACCCAGGCCTTCTCAACAGCCATGTGAAACATGGTCAAGGGCGCGCCGGACGACCTTCCCAGCGCAACCGGCCCTGGCTTCACCTTGTGGCGCGGACCCCGCGGGCCGTCGAGGGAAAAAGCTACCGTCCAACCATCTTCCAGGGCGTGGCGCAGGCCGAGCAGTGCGCGCACCGCGTTGCGGCTGCTCGATCCTTTGACGGCGACGAAGCCAAACTTGCGAATGATGCGTCCCATGTACTCGCCGTCATAGCTGTTGCTGCTCATCACGCGCACGCCGAGATTGCGCCACAGATAAGTAGCGGGAATGATGCAGGCGTGCCAGAAGCAACCAATGAGCGGGCGCTGGCCCACCGTTTCCTGAGCGCCGTCTTCACGCGAGATGCAGATGCGCAGGGTCGGGCCAACCAGGCGTATGAACCAGTATCCCAACCCGATGATGATGCGCAGCACGGTCCGCTGACTTAGGGTGAAACGGCGCGGACCGGGGCTGGCATCGGCGGCAGCGGAGCTTTCCTGGGTAGTGGCTTCCGTCACGAAGTTATTGTAACGGGAAGGCCGGGAGCGCGGGTTGAGGCGGAGTCCGCCTCAGCTCTCGAGGTAGGCGTCGATCCATTCTTTGACTTTTTGGCGGCGATCGTCAGCCGAGTCAAAACGCACGCCAAACGATTTTGTTTTACGCCAGCTCACGACTCCGCGGACCCAAACCCGGGGCAGCGTCAGCAGGGCGAAGGAGATTTCCACGTGGGTGCCCTTGGAGAGGTCGTCGGCGCTCTTGAGCGACATTCCGCCCGAGCTAATCTCAAGGCTTGTAGCCGTCACACGCTGGCCATCCGTGCCAACCACCGCGACTTCTGTCATGACCGGGATGCGCACGTAGCGGCGGAATTCGTGCAGCACGAGCAAGTGTGTGGCCCGCACCAGCTTGAGCGCGGCGGGCCGCTCCAGAGGCTCCTGGAACATGGCGTTGACTCCGTACTTGGAAAAGCGCATCGCTTCCTGGGCGTTGCCGCCCAGCCCGTAGAGCATCAGCCGGCTGTTGGAAGGCGACGTCCGGGCAGCCTCCATTACTTCCTCTGCTCCCGACCCCAGCTTGAGAACACAGGCCTCAAACTTCTCCTGGCGTAGGCGGTCGGCTGCATTGGCCGACATGACGACCGTCTCAATGCCGAATTGCCGGAAGCACTCGGCAAGCAACGTTCTGGGGGAATCCTTCAAGTCCACCAGAGCAACGCGGGCCGCTGTTTTTCTGGGCGAGGAGCGAGACAAGGTAGTTGCGAAGGCTTTTTCCATGTCGCTGGGACGGCGTACGTCTGAAACTGAAACTCTATTGTGGCTCGCATTTCTGGAGTTAGAAAGACCCGAAAGGGCCTGCCAAATAGGTACAAAGGTCTCATGACGGGGCTGCACTGGTGGGTAAAGAACGCTTGCGATGGGCCTATTCGGCCCAGCGGCGAAACAGCAGCGCGCCGTTGGTTCCGCCGAACCCGAATGAATTCGACATAGCGTATTCCACTTCGGCCTTGCGCGGGTGGTTGGGAACAAAATCCATTCCAGCGGTTTCCGGTTCCTGGTTCTCCAGATTGATCGTGGGCGGCAAAATCTGGTCGCGGAGGGCCAGCACGGTGATGCCAGCCTCGAGTCCGCCCGCGCCGCCCAGAAGATGTCCGGTCATTGATTTGGTGGAGCTCACCGGCAGCTTGTGTTCGCCGAAGAAATTGCGGATAGCCTGAGCCTCGAGCGTGTCGCCGATCGGAGTTGAGGTGCCGTGGGCGTTGACGTAGCCGACCACATTGGGGCTGACTCCGGCATCGCGCACGGCGTTGCGCATAACGCGGAAGCCGCCCTCGTGTTCCGGGGCAGGCTGGGTCATGTGATAAGCATCCCCGCTCATACCGTAGCCCACCACTTCGGCGAAGATGGGAGCGTCGCGCTTCTTGGCGTGCTCTAATTCTTCTAGGATCATGATGCCGGCGCCTTCCCCAATCACGAAGCCGTCGCGGTCGCGGTCCCAGGGGCGGCTGGCCTTTTCCGGAGCGTCGTTCCGCGTGGAAAGCGCCCGCATGGCAGCAAATCCGCCCACACCCATGGGGGTGATCGCCGCCTCGGTGCCGCCCGCAATCATAACGTCGGCATCGTTGTGCTGGATGATGCGAAAGGAGTCGCCGATGGAGTGCGCGCTGGTGGTGCAGGCGGTGGCTGTGGCTTCGTTCGGACCCTTGGCCCCGTAGCGCATCGAGACTTGCCCGGCGGCAAGGTTGACGATAGCCGCGGGTATGAAGAAGGGAGAAATCTTACGCGGGCCGCCTTCCATAAGATTGGCATGCTCGCGTTCGATGATGTCGAATCCGCCGATGCCGGAGCCGATGTGTACGCCCACACGTTCGTCATTTTCCGGTGTGATCTGCAGGCGTGACATTTTCATGGCCTCATCGGAGGCCGCAATGGCCAGGTGAATGAAGCGCGACATCTTCTTCAATTCTTTTTTTTCGATATAGTTCAACGGGTCGAAGTTCTTGACTTCGGCGGCGATCTGGCAGGCGAAATTGCCGGCGTCGAAGCGGGTGATGCGGGCCACGCCGCTCTTGCCCGCCAGCACGCCTTTCCACACCTCTTCGGCGCTGTTGCCCACGCCGCAGATCATGCCGAGCCCTGTGACCACGACCCTTCGCGGCAAACTACTTCCCGCCTTTCGCGTGCTTGCCGATGTAATCGATCGCGTCCTGCACCGTTCGGATCTTTTCCGCGTCCTCGTCGGGGATTTCGATATCGAACGACTCTTCGAAGGCCATCACCAATTCGACAGTATCCAGCGAATCCGCACCCAGGTCATCCACGAATGAGGCGCTCGCTGTTACTTCACCCTCGTCCACTCCCAACTGTTCCACGATAATCTGCTTTACTTTCTCGTCAACGGCTGCCATGTTTCTCCTCGCTTGCTTCGATTTGATTTGAATTCGATGCGCAGCATACCAAGATCGCAGGCTGCACTGGCCTGCCCGGCGAATGCCCGGAAATTCCTTCGCAATCTAGTCACGCTTACGCGCTAGCGCCACCGGAAAAGCGATTGCGTAGTGTAATAGTCCCGATGATTTACTGTAAAGGATAGAGACCTGTCACACCGGACGAAGCCTCTGCGACTTGGCATTGCACACTGAATCCTAACGGTTGGCAGTTCTCGCGGTCAAACCTGAGCCGCGTTTATGATCGCATTTATGATAAAGAGAACTTCCATTTCTACGAAACGAGGTTCGGCGTGAAACACATTCCCTGGCTGTGTTTGCTAATCCTCTGCAGCCGCGCGTTCGCCGCGCCTTGTCCGGCGGGGCAGACCAAGGATGCGGCCGCTCTCGTCCAGATCGAGCAGGCGTGGGCGAGAGCTCTCGAACATCACGACACCGCCGCCCTCGGTTGCATCTTGGCTGACGAGTTCGAGGACGCCGGCCCCGACGGCCAGCTTGCCGACCGCGCTGCGACTCTGGACCGCGCTGCCAGACACCCGCCTATGCATCATGAATTGTCGGAAATGCGCGCGCAGGTGCATGGCGATTTCGGCTACATTCGTGGCTTGGCGACGGCCATAGCTGTGCCGGGGAAAGATGCTCAGGGGAAAGACGCGCAGGGGAAAGTGCTGGCGAAGGTCCGCTTCACAGACATCTATGTTTACCGGGACGGCCGCTGGCAGGCTGTCGCGGCGCATGAATCGCTGCTGCCCGCGAAAACAAATTGAACCGAGATTGGTCACCTACGGGCCGGCGCGGCAGCCGGAAACAAGAATCAAATCTGTTGCGGGTCGTCGGGGTCGGGCTCGCGCACCGGGGCGTCAGGGTTGTCCGGAGGGTTCGGCGGTTCCTTGATTGGAGCCGGAGAAGGTTCCGCCGGCGTGCGGAGATGGTAGCGAACCGGCCACGACTTTTCCACGTGCGCTTCGACGAACTGTGTTTTGGCTGACATCGCTTTCAGGGGGTCGGCCCAGCTTTTCCCGCCGGCCCCATATGCTCCCTCTTGCTCTGTCTCCATCTGCGTGATTCTAATGTAGCAGGTGTCTGTGTCCCTGGGGGCTGGCCTAGCCTTTTCTGCTATGCCACCGTGCCGGGCTGCCGCCTGCATCGAATGGAGGATAAATGACGGTGAAGCTTTCACGAACAGCCCCCGAGCTCCCGGTCTCCAATCTGAAAGAGTCCATCGAGTACTACGAGCAGAAACTTGGATTCCGAGTCGCCATGAAGATGTCCGGCGGGAATTACGCGATCCTCGAACGCGACGACGTTGCGATTCACCTCTTCCAGGACCACCCCCGGAGTAGTTCCCCCGTAGGAATCCACATCTTCACCGAAGATCTCGAAGCGCTGCATGCCGAACTTCAGGAGCATGGTGCTCGTATCTCACAGGGAATCCTGCGCAAGCCTTGGGGAAATCGCGACTTCCGTGTGAAGGACGACTTCGGGAACGAGATTAAGTTCACGGAACCTATCGCCGAATGAATCGATGAAAAATGACATGGATGCAAAACGATATAGATGCAAAACGAATAGATGCAGAGCTGTGGCATCGGACCGGGGATCAGATCCGGCAGGCACACACCGCGCTTTGAGACTTGGCGGACAAACCTGGGAAGCGATTCAACCGAGAGGAGACTGATAAATCCGTGCGTGCCGTCGTCCAGCGAGTGAGCCGTGCCCGCGTCACTGTGAATGAAGACGTCACGGGCGAGATCGGCCTCGGATTGTTGGTTCTGCTGGGTATCGCACAGGACGATACCGAAACCGACGCCGCATATCTTGCCGAAAAAATTTCCGGCCTGCGCATTTTCGAAGACGGGCAAGGCAAGATGAATCGCAGCGTGCAAGACGCAGGCGGCAGCGTGCTCGCGGTTTCGCAATTCACTCTCTACGGCGATGTGCGCCGCGGCAAGCGCCCTTCGTTCGACGCCGCCGCCCCGCCCTAAAAAGCCCGCCAGCTTTACGAGTTCTTCATAGAGCGTATTCGCGCAGCCGGCCTCCGCTGCGAAACCGGCCGCTTCCAGGAAATGATGAAGGTCGAACTGGTGAACGAAGGGCCGGTGACGATTCTTCTGGACTCGGGGAAAGCCTTCTAAGTTGACATGCCGCTATGGGACGGCGCAGGCACGACCCCGATCAGGGCTTCTGCGCCATGTCTGCGCGTGCGTAAAATCGCCTAATCGCGTCTTCAGTGAACGGCAGATCGTCGCTGAAGAAAATGGAACCGTCAGGCCGGCGAAACATGAAGGTAAGGCTGGTGTCGCCGCGTTTCATGTATCGATACATCCGCTCCTGATCCATGACTTTCACCACGATTTTGGTTTCCCCCAAAGCCCTGATTGCGACGACCCCATCCTTCACGAGACCGGCATCCGAGGCGACCACTTCATACGCACCGCCGACTCGCGGTGCGCCGGCAGACATTCCGCCGGGCAGCCACAATACGAACTCACCGCGGTAGTACAAAGACACATCCACCTCTTTCCGGGTTGTTGATTCGAACGGAAATGTTCCTAACGGCGGGAGGAACCGACAGCCTTCGTTCCAGGGCTGGCCTCAGGTCCCAGAAATAGAGTGCGATGGATAGCAGGCTGGCGATGGTGCCAACGACACCTATCTTCGTAGGCAGCGACCAGGAGAGCCACCTTTTCCAGGCGTTTCTAAGACCTCGCACCATCTCAATATCATCGCCTAATTGACTAGCTATTTGCTCATTCTTTGGTTGGCGGGTCGGCTGGCGCCGCCGCACTCCGCTTCCACAAGAAATCCACACCCGCACTGTGACATCTAACCTTGCGCCCACAGTCCCGTTCGCGCGATCATGGTCGAGGCCGTAACCGTGGCTGAAAGTAGAGAGCACAAGCAATCGCGTGCTAAGTTCTTTGTTCTCTAGATTTTGACCGCTAAGTTCTTTGAAAACCGTATTTTGCGGGGAAATTCGTGCTTAACTCTATGATTTTAAAAGACCGAGGGGGTGGGGGGGACCCGTTGACTGAACAGTTAATTCGTCCCGTTTTTGGGACGGCGGGATGACTAACCTCCGCCCGTCCCCAAAAAGGTTTTCTTCGTGACTCCGTGCCTCCGTGGTGAAGGTGCAAAGGTCTCTCGCCCGGTCACCGCGCTTGCAGAATAGCGTCGGTAACGCGCGCCGCTTCTACCGCAGCTTTCACGTCGTGTGTGCGGAGAATGTGCGCGCCTTTCAGAATCAGCGCGGTATGGGTTGCCAGCGTTCCGTAAAGGCGATCCTGGGGCGCTGCATCTTTTCCCTCGCGGGCGAGTGTTCGGCCGAGAAACGATTTTCGCGAAGTGCCTGCCAGCAGCGGCAAGCCGAGCGACTGAAGCTCGTCGAAGCGCGCCAGCAGAGGATAATTTTGCTCAAAGCTTTTTCCGAAACCGAAGCCGGGATCGAGCGCAATGCGCTCTCGCCGAACCCCGGCCAGCACCGCCGCTTCCGCCCACTCCCTCAGTTCGCGTTTTACCAGAAGTACGATATCGGAGACCGGCGGCTCGGTGAAAGATCGCCACTCTTCCGGGCGGCCCCGCGTGTGCATAAGAACCGCTCCGCATTTCAACTCCGCAACCGTCTTCTTCATTTGCGGATCCCAGCGAAATGCGCTGACATCGTTGACGATCTCGGCTCCGGCATCGACGGCGGCACGGGCCACGCTGGCTTTGTAGGTGTCGATGGAGATGACTGCGTCCGGCCGCCGTTTCTTGAGTGCCGTGATCACCGGCAGTACGCGCTGCAACTCCTCTTCCGCGCTCACAGCGGCTTTTGCAGCGCCAGAGTCGCTCGCGGTTTTTGTCGCCGCTTCGCCTGGCTGTGCGGCAGGCGCGGCAACGCTGACTCCAGGGCGCGTGGATTCACCACCAATGTCGATGATGTCAGCGCCTTCATCGAGCAGTCGCAGGGCATGTTCGACCGCTTTGTCGCAATCGAAATACAAGCCGCCGTCGGAGAAGGAATCGGGCGTCACATTGACCACGCCCATAATCAAAGTGCGCTTGCCAAGTTCGAGAGTTCGACTGCGCAGACTCCATTGGAAAACGGCTCTCATGCGGCCCGATTCTACATGACGATTTCAGACAAGAGATTGAAGAGAAGCTGCTGCGGTTGTGGAGCGAGGATGCTCCTGTCGAACAACCGACTCGCCTACCGTCTGCGTATCGCCGCATCCCGCGTGCGCATGGCCCGAAGAGGCCCGGTTCCCGTGGGCGGCTTCCGCATTCCGTCCAACAATTCCTTCAGCACGACTGCGTTGTTGTGTTGCTCATTCTTCGAGGCGAATACGAGCGTGATGCGTTTCCTCTTGCGCGTCAGCCCGTAAAGTTTCTGCAACTGCGCCTCAGCTTCCGGATCGGCCAGTTCTTTCAGATATTTCTTGCGAAAGCTCAGCCACAAGTTGGGCTGCGCGTGAAACCACTTTCGCAAACCGTCCGACGGAGCGAGATCGCGCAGCCATTCGTCCAGAGCAGCAGCGGTCTTGCTGATTCCGCGCGGCCACAGCCGGTCCACGAGGACGCGCGCTCCGTCCGCGCGCGACGCCGATTCGTAAACCCGCTTCACCGCAACTGTCATCGCCTTGCGAGGTCTCTCCTGTGGCTTTGCTCTATCATTGTAAGGCGGTCGCGGTTTACAGGGCTGAGGGAAACTGGCACACGAGGCAAGAATGCGATTCGTGCGGGCGAAGTTGAATGATCGTCTCAGAACCGGCTATCGGCAGTTATTCCGCAGCGCATGTGCTGCCTTCGTGTTACTGATGTTTGCCGCCACACTCGCCGGCTGCGATGTAGAGCGGCGCAAATCAGACGCCGAACTCGGACTTGACCCACAACAGTCCTCCGGACGAAAGCTCTACGACGACCATTGCGACCGCTGCCACGAGCCCTACTCCACGCGGGGCAAGAAGGGTCCAGGGCTTAAGGGAGTTTTCCGCCACCAATACCTTTCTGCTAGCGGCCTGCCGGCTAACGATGAACGCGTCACCGACATTGTTCGCAATGGCCGCCCCGATATGCCGGGTTACAGCCAGACGCTGAGCCAGCAGGACATTCGGGATCTGCTCGCGTACCTGCACACGCTTTAAAGCGGATTCTGTGCGCCGGCTGGTTTCTTCGTGGGATAATCTCCCGGTGAAAAACGCTACATCATCCGAGCTTTTTCGCAAGCTGCCCTCGGTGGATGAGCTGATGCGCAGTCCGCAACTGGCCTCGCTCACAGCCAGCCACGGCCACGCTGCCGTTACGGATGCGATCCGGGTTGTGCTTGGCCGAGTTCGGGACGAAATCGCGTCGGGTCTTATCGATGAGCGGTCGGTCGATCTCGCCATCTCTGGACTCCCCGCAGCGGTAGAGCAGCAACTGCGCATAGCGCTCGGCTACTCCCTGCGCACGGTGATCAACGCGACCGGCGTCATCTTGCACACCAATCTCGGGCGCGCGCCGCTGGCCCAGGCGGCGATTGACCGCATCCGCGAGACCGCTGCGGCCTACTCGAACCTGGAGTTTGAATTGAGCGCGGGAGAACGCGGGAAACGCGATGTCCATGTCGATCGCTTGTTTCAAAGGTTATTGGCCGACGAAGCGGGCGCGGGGAGATCGGCGCGGGTCTCGACGATCGTTGTAAACAACAATGCGGCAGCGGTCCTGCTGGCGCTGAACACGCTGGCCGAGAGCGGCGAGGTGATCGTCTCGCGCGGCGAGCTGGTGGAAATTGGCGGATCCTTTCGCATCCCCGACGTGATGGCGAAATCGGGGGCGATCCTGCGCGAAGTGGGCACCACCAATCGCACGCGTATCGCCGACTACGAGAGCGCGATCAACGAGCGCACGCGGCTGCTGCTGCGCGTACACCGCTCGAATTTCGAGATCAGCGGATTCACGGAGCAGGCTTCCACGGCAGAACTGGTTTCGCTGGCTCAGAAGCGCGGCCTGCCTGTGATGGAAGACCTGGGCAGCGGCGCGCTTTTCGATCTGCGGTCGATTGGCATCAACGGCGAGCCCAGCGTGCTCGACAGCCTGCGCGGCGGAATGGATGTGGTCGCTTACAGCGGCGACAAGCTGCTCGGCGGGCCGCAGGCGGGCTTGATCAGCGGAGACTCGAATTTGGTCAAGCGCATGCGCTCCAATTCGCTGTTCCGCGCCTTGCGCGTGGATAAGCTTACGTATGCGGCGCTGGAAGCGACTCTGTTGGCCTACGTGAAACGCGATCACGATTCCATTCCAACGCTGCGCATGATGCGGTGTTCGAAAGAAGAGATCGGCCGGCGCGCCGAGGCATTGGCGGCAAAGTTGGCGGCGCCGAAACTGCGAGTCGAATTGGCGGATGGAGAATCCGTTATCGGCGGCGGCTCAGCGCCGTCCGCAGTTCTGCCCACGCGGCTGCTGGCAGTGACCTGCGAAGGGATGAGCGCTGACGAACTGGCAGCGCGCTTGCGCGGCAGTGAACCGCCGATTGTGGCGCGGGTCGAAGACGGGCGCGTGCTGCTGGACCTACGCACAGTGTTTCCCGAGCAGGATGAGTCAGTGGGCGCAGCGATTGTGAGTTTGACAGATTTGGAGAGGTGATTGATATGCGAAGATCCGCTTGCATCTTCCTTATGGTCATGGTCTCGTGTCTTCTTTCCGCGCAGGAGAATGTTATCTCCTCTCGCAGCGGAACTGCGGTCGATTGGGAACCCACAAAATGGGTCGACAGCGTGATGCGTGCGATCTCTACCATCAAGCCGGGGATGACTCGTGGACATCTGCTTAGAGTATTTAGGGAAGAAGGAGGGATTTCGAACCGTCGACAGCAGGTTTACGTTTACAAGCAATGCCCTTACATCAAGGTCGACGTAGAGTTCACGCCAGTTGGCGATGAGGCCGACGAGCTCTCGAAGGCGCCAGCAGATAAGATAATCAGAATCTCGCGTCCATATTTGCAGTACACCATCGCGGACTAGAACGATTGAATCGTTCCTGCAATCGACAAGAATTAGCAACGTCTGGGACACAACTCAGGGAATCAATGATCATCGGCACAGGCATTGACATCGCCGAGGTTCCGCGCATTCNNTGGAGCCACGGCGTGCGCTGGCGGGATTGTGAAGTTACGCGCATGCCAGGCGGACGTCCGACGCTCACGTTTCACGGCAAAGCGGGCGAGATTGCCGCCCGGCTCGGCGTGAAAAATGCCGCGCTGTCGCTCTCGCACACCGCGGAGCAAGCCATTGCGCAACTGATTCTGGAAAACTGAGCAGAAGGTTGCGTGCGATGGCTGCTAACTCAGCATCCTTCTTCTGCTAGACTGTCGCCTCGAATCCTATGTCGGCAACCATTGCGCCTTCTCCACTCCCAGCCACAAAACCAACCCAGATTCCTGAACGAACCTTGCTTGCAGGTCTGGGGCTGACGAGTTTTTCAGGGCTGCTGTTGGAACTGGCGCTGACGCGGCTATTTTCCGTCGTTCTGTTCTACCACTTCGCATTTCTGGCGATTTCGATTGCCTTGCTGGGGCTGGGTGCGGGCGGAGTTTTCGCCTATCTGCTCAAGAGCCGTCTCTGCGACTTCGGCACCAGAACGCTGGCGGCCAGCTTAAACATCGCCAACGCTGTGGTGATCCTGGCCGTGCTCGAAGTCGTGCTGCACGTCCCAGTCGCCCTAGAGGTTACCGAAAGAAATTTTCTGCGCCTGAGCGTTCTTTATCTCACCGCTGCCGTGCCTTTTTTTCTCACTGGCGTATTGTTCTCCGTAGTCTTCGCCCGCGAAACGGCGCGTATTCCGCTCCTCTACGGGGCCGATCTCACGGGCGGAGCGCTGGCCTGCCTGGCGGTGGTGCCGTCGCTAAACTGGCTGGGAGGACCGAACACAATTCTCGCGGCAGGAGTCACGCTGGCTTTCGCCGGGGTGATTTGGGCGAACTCCTCCAGCGCGCGCCGAGTTGCCGGGAGCATTGCCGTGGTATTTGTATTACTTATTGCAGCCAACCACTCGAACCGCCTGATCGACGTGGTTTATGCCAAGGGAATGTTTCGCGATCCGGCGTGGGTTGAGTTCGCCCGCTGGAATGCGCTCTCGCGCGTGGAGGTCGACCGCCAGGGCCAGGCGAAAGCCATTGTGATCGACGCCGATGCTTCCACTTACATCATGAATGCCGACCTCGCCCACTGGCACGACACGGAGTGGGAGCACGATCTAATGTCGCAGCCACCGGCGTTGGCCAATGTTCTGCGCCCGCACGGCGAGTTCGCCATTATTGGTCCGGGCGGCGGAGTGGACGTTCTGCGAGCCGTGGCGAATGGCAGCCCCAGCGTGACCGGGATTGAAATCAATCCCATCATCGCCACGACCATCATGCGGGGGCGCTATGCCGAGTATGCGCACCATCTTTATGAGCGGCCGGAAGTACACATTCACGTGACCGACGGCCGTTCCTATCTGCGCTCCACGCCGGAGCGTTTCGACGTAGTGCAGATGACACTGGTGGATACCTGGGCCTCTACTGCCGCCGGCGCTTTCGCGCTGAGTGAAAACAATCTCTACACGGTCGAAGCCTTCCGGGAATATTTCGATCACCTGAAGCCCGATGGCATGATCGCCATCACCCGCTGGGAATTTCGCCAGCCGCGCGAAGCGCTGCGCGTGGTTTCCGTCGCCATGGATGCGCTCCATCGTCTCGGCATAGCCGATCCCGCGCGGCATTTCATCGTAGCTTCGCAGGGAGCGCTCAATGAAGATGGCATTCCGGTCGTGGTGCTGGCCAAGAAAATGCCATTTACCGCCGAGGAAGAATCGGCGGTGCGAAATCATTTTGCGCGATACAGTGAACTCGATCCGCTCTATTTGCCTTTGCAATCCGGGCTGCCTTCGCAACCCGGACACAATCCATTTTCCGATCTGATCGCAAGCAACGATTCTTATGCCTTCGCGCGAGGGTACGCGTACAACGTTGCGCCGGTCAGCGACAATGCGCCGTTTTTCTTCTTCACCCTCAAGGCGAGCCAGATTCTAGGCGACGCGGGTCTGCAGGAGGGAATCGACTGGAAGGTGAACCTCGGCGTTCTGGTTCTGATTCTTGTGCTGATCATTTCGCTGGCGGCTGTGCTCGCGTTTTTGATCTTGCCGCTGGCTCTGAAAACCCGCGGTAGCAGCCGGTCGCCGCTTCTGCCGTTGTACTTCGTCGCCGTGGGCTTAGGCTACATCCTGGTAGAAATTGCCTTCATCCAGCGTTTTGTGCTTTTTCTGGGACATCCGACGTATGCGCTGACCGTGGTTATCTTTCTGCTGATGCTTTCCAGCGGCGCGGGCAGCCTGTTCTCGCGTCTCTGGCTTCCGCGCACGAACCTGTGCTGGTTGCCGCTCCTGGCGGTCATGTTGCTGCTGGTGGCGGATGTGATGTTCCTGCCCGGCGGGCTTGCGGCCTGGGTCGGGTTTGGATTTGGTTATAAACTGCTGCTGAGCGGCGTGCTTCTTGCCCCACTCGGTTTTGTCATGGGTATGCCGTTTCCCACCGGCTTGCGCATGATCGCTGCCACCCAAGCGCCGCCATTTCCCTCTGCGGCGCTTCCAGCAGACAATGCCATCGAGTGGGCCTGGGCCATGAACGCAGCCGCGAGCGTGTTGGGATCGGTGCTGGCCATGATGATCGCCATCCAGTTCGGCTTGACCGTAACCCTGGCCTGCGGTGCCGCTGCCTACCTGCTCGCTCTGTTGCTTATTCCTGTCCTTCGTCGCCTGGCCAATTAAAGGCGCTAAGGGTTTGCTATCATGGTGCAGCAAGGGGGCCATGCATGGGCAGGATTGATTCGTGCTCCCACAGGTCACGTAAAGCGGCGGTTTGAGGAAGACATTTGCCGAGCCAGAAACAGCTGAAATGGTCGCAACTGCGGGTTGGCCTCACCGTGGTCTTCGCCAGTTTGACGCTGGGCGTGCTTCTGTTTCTTATTTCCGGCACGGGCGGCCTGTTCTCCAGAAGAATCCTGCTCAGGTCTTACTTCGACAATGCGGCTGGATTGCGCCAGGGCGCGCCGGTTCGGCTAAGCGGCGTGGATATCGGCAACGTCGTCCGCCTCCGCATCGTGCCGGACAAAGAGAAGCAAATCACGCCCGTAGAAGTGACCATGAAAGTCAGTACAAAGTACGGTTTCAATTTGCGCCGCGACTCAGTCACTTCGCTCGACACCGCCGGCGTGCTTGGCGAAACCTATCTGGACATCGACAGTTCGCAGGCGGTGGGACCGATAGCGCAGAACGGCGATACCTTGCAGACCCAGGTTCACCCGGATTTCAACCAGGTGGTACGCGCCAGCCAAAGCACCCTCCAGAACATGGACGCGCTGCTCAAGCGCGCCGACCGTATCCTGGCCTTTGCCGAAAGCGGCAAGGGATCGCTGGGCAAATTGATTTACGATCCCACGCTCTACAACCGCTTCTCGGTAACCGTTGCTGACTTTCAAAAAATCGTGGACGAGGTGGCCAGCGGCCACGGCAGCCTGGGGGCGTTGATCAACAGCAACGATGCCTATAACAAGTTCACGGCCACTCTCGACAAGATGAATGGCGTGATTGACGATCTGCAACGCGGCCAGGGCACGGCCGGCAAGTTCCTGAAAGACCCGTCTTTCTATAACAACGCGAATGACACGGTCGCCAACTTGAAGAAGGTCACCGAGGATATCAACGCCGGCAAGGGAACTCTGGGAAAACTGTCAAAGGACGAGGCCCTGGCGCAGAAGATCGATACCACCATGACCAAGCTGGCAGCCTTGACGACGGCGCTCGAAGCGGGCCAGGGAACCGCCGGGAAACTCTTCAAGGACGAAGCCCTCTATAACAATGCCAACCAGATGCTGGTAGAGAGCCGGGATTTGGTTAAGGCCCTCCGCGAAAATCCGAAGAAATATCTCAGCATCAAGCTGCATGTTTTCTAGATGGTTTCCCAACGCCCTCAAACAGCGGACAGAGTTCCGCTTGCCGCTGGTGCGTTCAGGCTAGGAGACCACTCGCGGCGCAGCCGTGGCGTCGGCCTGCTCGTGTGCGTGATAGCTTGAGCGCACAAGCGGCCCGGACTCGACATGGCGAAAGCCGAAGCGCAGCGCTTCAGTTTTCAACTGACCAAACTCTTCCGGCGTATAGAAACGCGCAATCGGCAGGTGATCGCGCGAAGGCCGCAAGTATTGGCCCACCGTAAGGATATCCACGCCGCGCCCACCCAAATCGCGGAACACTTCGACCAGTTCGTGCGTAGTCTCGCCCAGCCCGACCATCACGCCGCTTTTCGTAACCATGCCGGGAGAAAACTTCTTGGCGTTTTCCAGCAGCGTGAGCGTTCGCTCATACCGTGCGCCCGACCGCACAGATCGATAGAGCCGCGGCACTGTCTCCGTGTTGTGGTTGAGCACATCCGGTTGCGCGGCCAGTACAATCTTCAGCGCCTCTTCCAGACCTTGAAAATCGGGGATCAGTACTTCGATGCGGCAGTCCGGTATCACTCCGCGAATTTCGCGGATGGTCTCAGCGAAAATTCTTGCGCCGCCGAGGTTGTCATCGTCGCGGTTCACGCTGGTCACCACCGCATGTTTCAGGCCGAGTGTGGCGACGGCCTCGGCTACACGGCGCGGCTCATCCCAATCGATGGCCTCGGGCCGGCCTTTGGGCACAGCACAGAATCCACAGCGCCGCGTGCAGATATCGCCTAGCAGCATGAACGTCGCCGTGCGGTGGTTCCAGCACTCGCCAATGTTCGGGCACTGCGCCGACTCGCACACCGTGTGCAGATCCAGCCCGCGCGCCAGCTTCTTCAGGTTATGGAAGTTGTCGCCGACGGGAGCCTTCGCCCGCAGCCAATCCGGCTTCGCCATGCGCGGCGGCGGTCCAGGCACGATCTGTACAAGTTGAGAGCTTCCAGCCATATTCGAATCTGATTCTATCAGTTTGCCTGGTAGACCCCATGCGTCGGGCCGACCGCGACGAAGAGATCGGCAAGTGGTGAGCGAACGCAGTCCGGCCCTGTTCAGCCTACCTCGACCAATCCATAAGTATGTTGCCAGCGCATCCGCATGGCGACGAGAGCGCGGCTGATTTCTACCTGAGTGATTTCAGAATTCGGACCGGCGAGCACGGCCGCGGCCTCGCGTTTGGCCACCTCCAGCAGTTGCCGGTCGCGAATCAAATTGGCGATACGGAAGCTTGGCATCCCCGCTTGCCGCGTTCCGAAGAACTCGCCCGGTCCGCGCAGTTCAAGATCGAGTTCTGCGATCTGGAAACCGTCGTTGGTGCGCACCATGGCGTCGAGGCGGCGTTCGCCGTCCTCCGTGACTTTGCCACCGGTCATGAGAACGCAGTATGACTTCGCCGCGCCTCGTCCGATGCGCCCGCGCAATTGGTGAAGCTGGGCCAAGCCGAAACGCTCCGCATGTTCGATGACCATGACGGTGGCGTTGGGCACGTCGACGCCGACTTCGATGACCGTTGTCGCAACCAGAATCTGCAGTTCGCCTTTCTGAAACCTGTTCATAACCTGATCTTTCAGTTCGCTGTCTAGCCGTCCGTGCAGCAGGCCCACTTTCAGATCGGCGAACACGCGGCTGCTCAACTCGCGATACATCTTAACGGCGGCTTTGACTTCGGTTTCTTCGTTTTCGGCGATGACTGGATAGACCACGTAGGCCTGATGTCCGGCTGACACGTGCTTGCGTACAAAGTCCCACACTTCGGAAGAACGCTCGTCGGCAACCCGCCGCGTGACAATCGGCGTGCGGCCCGGCGGGAGTTCATCAAGCACGCTCAAATCGAGATCGCCGTACAATGTCAAGGCCAGCGTCCGAGGGATAGGCGTTGCGGTCATTACCAGAACGTCGGGCTCCGCGAGATTGCTTTCCGCGGCAGGTTGGCGAGAACGTTTGTCGGTCGAGCCTTCTGTGCTTTTAACTTCTGGATCCGGTGTTCCTTCTGCCAGTACTGCGCCACTGTCGCTGGATTTCTTCATCAACTTCAACCGCTGCAACACTCCGAAGCGGTGCTGCTCGTCAACGATCACCAGGCCCAGCTTGGCGAACTCCACTTTTTCTTCCAGCAAAGCGTGAGTGCCGATCACAAGTTGCGCGTTGCCCTGTGCGATGTGGCGGCGAATCTCGCGCTTGCGGTCGCTCTCGAGAGAACCGGTGAGCAGAACGATGCGGTATCCGGCATTCTCCAATATTCTTCGCGCCGAAAAATAATGCTGCTGGGCCAGAATCTCGGTTGGAGCCATCAGGGTTGCCTGGTAGCCGTTTTCGATTGCGATGATCGCCGCCTCGAAGCCCACAATTGTCTTTCCCGAGCCGACATCGCCCTGCAGCAAACGCCGCATCGGGTAAGGCTTTTGCATGTCACCGGCAATTTCCTTCAGCACCCGCTTTTGGGCGGCTGTCGGGTGAAACGGCAAAATCTTCTTGATCGCATCGCGGACGCGGTTGTCCAAACCGAAAGAGATCCCCGTTTGCGATTTCTGCTGATGGCGTTTGAGTTCCAGCCCTAACTCGACAAAGAAGAATTCCTCAAAGATCAGGCGTATGTGTCCGGGCGTGCGTGCGGATTGCAAATCCTGCAGGCTCTCGCCCGCTTCCGGCCAATGCACCTTCCACAACGCCTCGCGCAGCGAAGGCAGCGCCAGGCGCGATCGCACCATCGCCGGGATCGGCTCGCTGAGGTCCGGGGTAAGATTTTCGAGCGCCGTACGAATGATGCGGCGAAACCAGCGCGGGGTCACACGCCCTTGCCCCGCCGACTCGTAAATGGGCACGATGCGGCCGACTTCCAGCGAAGCCGCAGTTTTGTCCTCGGCTCCGTCTGCCGACGAATCTCCCACGATTTCGAATTGCGGCTGGATGATCTGCAACTCGCCGCTGCGCTGGTCTTGCTCGACCTTCCCATAGAGCGCGATTAACTGTCCGGGTTTAAATTTCTCCTGCAGGTAGGTCCCGTGGAACCACAGGCAGCGCAAGCGAGCGCGCCCCTGCCCCACAGTAAGCTGAAAAATCGGCATGCGGCGCGTGCGAAACAGTCCCGAGTTTCGCACTTCTCCAATCACCGTGGCCATTTCGCCGGCACGCAGTTCGGCAATGCCTCGCGGATTCAGCCGGTCTTCGTAGCGAAAGGGCAGATAATAAACCAGATCGCCGACCGTCGAGATTCCTTTGGTGGCAAGAATCTCTGCCAGTTTCGGGCCAATGCCCTTGACGTACTTGACCGGCGTGGAAAGCTCGAGCATGGTAAGGCGTCCAAGGAATGTTAGCAGGGTGAGGCATGGGCGAGCTAAGAGCGCGGAACCCGCGCGGCGGGTACAAACGGTGTCTAAACCATCGGTGCTGGTCAATCTGCTGCAAACTCTGTTCGCCGTAGTGCTGGGAAACGCGGCGTATTTCTTTCTTGCGCCGTTTCTCCCACTGGCGCGCCACCGGCCGTTCCATCTCGACTTGGGCCTGATCGTGGACTTCTGGTTCTGTCTAGTCGCCTACGGGCTAATCCGCACGGTCCGAAAGCGGAAATGAAGCCAGGTCTTGGTTACTTTGGGCACCTCGGGCCGTCACCTCTTTCGCGTTACGATATTTCAGCAATATGAACAAGGTCGCGGTCCTGTACGACGCAGGGCAGGCTGTGCTCTCCACCTTTGATTTGGACGAGGTGCTGCAGCGTATCCTGACCATTGCGCACGACTATTTTCATCTGCGGAATGTGGCCATTCTTCTGCTCGATAAGCAGACACAGCAGTTGTGTGTGCGCTCGCAGATTGGCTGGGACGAGGGGCAGGACAAGATTCGCCTGGGCCTCAGTGATGGCCTTTCCGGCGCCGCCGCAGCGAAAAAACAGCCAGTCTATGCTCCTGATGTACGCAAGGATCCACGATACTTCTGTTCGGCGAAATCGACCCGTTCGGAACTGGCTATTCCACTCATGGTGCGGGACGAAGTCGTGGGTGTGCTCGACTGCCAGAGCGACCGGCCAGACCATTTCGACAACGACACCATTGACTTGCTGACCCTGTTCTCCACGCAGGCGTCTATGGCACTGCAAAACGCTCGTCTCTATTCTCTGGAGCGAGAGCGGGCACGGCAAATGGAAGCGATCAACGCGATCGCAAAGCAAACCACCGCCGTGCTTGACCTCGAAGATCTGCTGGGAAGAGTCTGTACCGTGATCCAGCAAGCCTTTAAGATTTCCCATGTGTCTCTGTTCTTGCGCGAGGATCACGATCTGGTTTTACGAGCTCATCACGGGACGCTCACGCCCCGTCTTCCGCAAGGCGGCCGTTTCCCGGCTACCGCAGAGCCGTGGGCGCGCATCTTGACGGCAAACACAACCCTTACGGAAAAGGACTTCGCCGATATCCCCGATGCCGCGAAATTCTTCGTCGAGTCCGCCTCTCGCCTGTGCATCCCGCTGGTGTCGTTCGGACAGATTCTGGGAGTGCTCGCCCTCGATAGCGTTCATGCCGGCGCGTTCCGCGAGGATGAACTGCAATCCCTCGAGTCCGTTGCCGATATCTGCGCTACCGCAATCCAGAACGCCCATTATGTGGAGCGTGTGAAGCAGCTCGCTTATCTGGATGGCCTCACCGGCATCTTCAACCGCCGTTTCTTTGAATTGCGCATCATGGAAGAGATCGAGCGGGCCCGCCGCTACGGGACGGGCATGGCCGTGATCATGGTTGATATCGATCAGTTCAAGCGCCTGAACGACGAGTTTGGCCACCTGCTGGGCGATGAAGTGTTGCGGCAGGTTTCCTCTCTGTTCCATCAGCAATTGCGGAAGATCGACGTGGTCTGCCGCTACGGCGGCGAAGAATTCGGAATTCTGCTCACCCAGGCCAACGCTACGCACGGGATGAACATAGCCGAGAAACTGCGGGCCTTGGTCGAAACCTGGCAATTTCCCGGCGTTCCGCGCAGGGTGACGATCAGCGCCGGGACCGCTGCCTTTCCTGAGCACGGCACTACGCGCGATGAACTGGTAAGGGCCGCAGATACCGGCCTGTATGCCGCCAAGCAGGCCGGACGCAACCGGGTTTGCCTCGCGTCCTTGTCCCGCGGCAGTTCAGCCGGCTCTTAGCCGCTGGCACACATCCACTCACTGACTAGATTTCCAGGCCATTGCCCTGCGTTTCGTGCTGCAGATGCTCGATTTCATTCCTGAGTTTTTCGCGGATTTGCGGTCCCCATTGGTTCTTCAGCTTTTCGGATTCGTCTTGCATCTTCTTCTGCTGGTCGCACATGGCCTTGCGCATGTCTGCGACGGCTTTGCGCGCGTCTTCCGATGCCATCTCCATTTGCGGACGCAGTTTGGCAATTTCGTTGCTGAGTTCGCTCAGTCTAAGGTAACTCTGTGCGTCGAGCGGAGGCTCGTCGGAACTACCTTCGAGAATCTCGCCGGATTCCTTGCGCGCCGGCAGGGTAAGATTCAGATTCAGTTCCTTCTTGTCGCGCACCACTCCGACCGCGATCGACCCTTCGCCATGGGCGTGCAGGACACGGCTGAAGTCGCTGCTGTCGTGCACAGGCTCTCCGTTGATTCGGATGATCACATCTCCGGCATGAAAGCCTGCTTTGTCGGCGCGGCTGCCTTTCTCCACAGACCGGATCAGCACACCGTTCCCGTTCTTCACGCCAAGAAATTCGCCCAGTTGCGGAGTGATGCTCTCCACCATCAGTCCGCTGCGCGCAGAAGAATGCACCACCACCACGTTGATCTGCGGCATGTCAAAGTCCGGGAGGCTCGGCATTGGAGGCATTTCGATATGAAAATCCTTCGCCTTCGGCGCCACAAAAGAAAATTCCTTGCGCCGGTCGGCCAGCTGCAACTTGACCGTGAGCGGCTTTCCATCGCGGCTCAGGCCCAGCGTGACAATCCGTCCCGGCGGCGTTTCGTGGATCATCCGCTGCAATTGCGCCTTGCTCTCGATGGCGGTTTCGTTCATCGACAGGATCACGTCGTGCTCCTTGATCCCGGCCTTGCCGGCGGGCGCGTCCTGGTCGACCATGGTTATCTCGACGCCGTGTTCTTCCTTCAGCTTAAGAGCGTCGAGACGGTCCGAGCTCACGTCGGCAATGTCGACGCCAAGATACGCTCCTGTGCCGGATTCCTCGCTGGAAAAACCAAACGGCGGAGCGGGCGGGTCCACCGCCCAACTCTGCGCAGCGTGCGAAACATTGAGCAGCAACGGCAACACAGCGACTGCGGTCAGAATATAGTTACGCATGATCGGTTTCCTCGATTGCTTGAACATCGAAACCTCAAAGCGCCAGACGCGCTCTTCGTGGTTCCCGAATCTTTTTAGCGGCTGGCCTTCTTGAAGCAGATGTCGCCGGTGGTGGTGCGTACTTTGAGTTCGGGACCGCCGCCATTCAGCTTGCCTTCCGCGGTATAGGTCTTCGGCCCGTAAGGACCGCCCTCCGTGGTGACGTGAATGTCTGGAAACTCCGACGTGATGCGGTGCCCGTTGCCCAGTTCTACGCTGGCCCATACGGAAACGGCCACGTCCGCGGCTAGATAAACCGTTATATCCCCCGCCGAAGTCTCAAGCACCGAATCGTGCCGCTCGCCGCCNNAATTCAAAAGCTTCACGACAATTCCGCCGGCGCCAGTTTCAGCGCGCGCCGAAGGAACTCCGTCCAACTCAATTCCGCCGCCGCCGGTTTCAGCGCGAACGTGCCCCTTGGCCGAGGTCAGGTGGATGGTGCCGCCGCCAGTGTCGATCTCGGCCGGACCGTCGATGTTTCCCAGGTTCACGCTGCCGCCTCCGGTCGACGCCTTTACCTTGCCCGAGCACTGCTTTACATCAATGCTCCCGCCGCCGGTCTCGATGCTTGCCCCTTGAGCTCCGGACTGGATTTCGACGTGGCCGCCGCCGGTTTCCACTACTACTTTGCCGTTGGCATGACGCACCTCGATCGACCCGCCTCCCGTATGCAATCCCAAATCGCCGCCAATCGTGCCCGCATCGATCGATCCGCCTCCGGTTTCTGCATTCACGATTCCGCCGATGTCGTCTACGCGGATGCCTCCACCGCCGCTTTGTGCATCCACGCGGCCGGAAATTCCGGTGGCCTCGATGTTCCCGCCTTCGGTGTCAATCCGGGCCGATGCCATCTCGCGCGGAACGTTGACGGTAAATTCGCTGGAAATATTTCTCTGCCGTCCGCCTTGCCAGTCGCCGACGATCCAGGCGGTGTCTCCACGAACATAGGCGCTGATCTTGTACGACTCAAGCTCATGACGTGCGCCCTGTTCCGAAGAACTGCGGGAATGCGCGTGGACGACGTAACGGATCTCCTGTTGCGGGCCGCCGTGTACGATCACGGCGCCCATATCCACTTTGACCCGCAGATTCTTGACCGCGGTGAGCGAGCCGGTAATTTCCTCGCTCCACGATCTGCCGTCGCGCGATACATGTGTTTCCTGCGCCAGCGCCAGCGGTACCAGCAAGCCCAATGCGCACGCCAGTCCGACGAATTGTAGCGAACGTTTCAAAATGACCACCCCAGATTCTTCTTGTTCAGCAACTTTTCCTTCACCGTACAAGCAACCGTTCATCAAAAATCCGTGAATCAATCGATCTCCGGCAACTGCGCCAGCATGGTGCGGGCTTGCGACTTGATGTACACGCTTTGATCTTTCGCAGCCAGGGTCATCAGCACGCCGCGCACGCTGCCGTCGGCTTTCACCGGTTCCAGCATTCGCAACGCCTGGGTGCGCACACCCGGGTTGGAGTCGTTGACTAGCACCTCCAGAAACGCATCCCGCACCCGCACATCGTCCTTTACGTAGCTGCCCAGCGCATCCAGAGCCTTGAACCGCACACCCGGATTCGAATCGTAGCGCAGCGCATAAATCAGAGCTTCCCGCACCTGGGAATCGTTGGGTTTTTGGGTCAGCAGGTCCACAGAATCCATGCGCACGCCTGAGTTGTAGTTATTCCGCGCGGCATACAGCAGCAACTGCTGAATGCGCTGATCGTTCATTGAGCCTTGCGCTTCCTGCGTGGAAATCGTGTCGTACTTGATGCTGATCTGATTCGTGCCCGGTTCCTGCGTGACCGAGCGGATGCCGGTCACGGAGCCTTCGCTGACTGCCGCAGCAGGCTCATGAGGTGCGTTGGGTGCGTGCGCCACGAGCCTATAGGTTGTGCCTACTCCCCCAGCGAAGCCAAGAATCAGAATCGCCGACGCCAGCGCCGGCGAGAATCTCACCTGCCGCAGCCAGTTGGCCGGATCGAACGCCAGTCGGTGCCAGAACGCGCCCTGCTCGGTTGTTTCCAGTGCTTCCTGCAGGCGCATGCGTGAAGCCGCCAGCAGGTTGGGCGACGGCTCGGCCGTCGGAATCCGCCCCAGCGTAGCGTTGAACTCCCGCGCCGCCTTCAACTCGGCTGCGCATCCGGCGCAGCGGGCTACGTGCTGCTCCAGTTCATGGCGCGCATCGTCCGCCAGTTCGCCATAAACGTGAAGCACGATATTTTCTCTTACCCATTCACACTTCATAATTGTTCCCCCTCGGGGAAACGCTCTATTGCAACTGGGGACAGCCGCCTTTCGGCGGTCCCGGCCGGGCATTAGCCCCGGCCATTGCCTATCTCATATCCGCCAGCGCCCCGCGCAACTTCTGCGTAGCCCGGAACAGCGTGTTCTTGGCGGTTTCTTCCGTCGTATGCAAAATCTCGCCAACCGTTCTCAGCTTCAATCCGTGGTAATGCTTCAATTCAAAAACCATGCGCTCCCGCGGCGAAAGCTTTTCCAGCGCGCCCGAAATTCGCGCGCCCAGTTGACGCCGCATCAGATCGCGCTCCGGATTCGCTCCCGCGCGCCCGTCCGGCACCTGGTCCAGCAGATCGTACTCGCCGCCGGAACTATCCTTCGCCACCGGCGCGTCTTCTTTGCGCACGCTTTTCTTGCGCAGATGGTCGAGGCACAGGTTGGTGACGATGCGGTAAATCCAGGTGTAGAAAGAACATTCGAATCGAAAACTTCCGATGTTCTTGTACGCCTTGAGGAAGGCGTCCTGGTAAACGTCCTGGGCATCGTGCTCGGTGCCGGTAAGATGCAGCGCCAGGCGCAAAACCGCCTGATCATAGCTCCGCACCAGTTCCTCGAAGGCAGCGCGATTGCCGCGCTGCGCCTCGCGGATCAGCATCGTGTCGTCTATGCGGCGTTCTTGCCCAGCCATGCGGCCCCGCGTCGTGGGGTCCTGGTTCTCACTGACTCCGTTCGCACTGACTCCGTTACCGCCGACTCTATCCGCTCGCTCGCTTCTCGTTCCCGAGCGGGATCGTCCGCCAACCGCAAATGGTAATGTCCATGCATCGGCCGGCATGTTTCTTCGCGTCCTCTGCCTGCCCGGCGCCTGTGCTTATCCGGGCTGGCAAGGAATAGACGGATTGTCAGAGCAACCGTGAGCAGAAATTATAGGCCATCGGCGGGATTTCTTCGGGCCTAGGTGGTTCAGGGATAAAGGTTTAACTACACAGAACAACGACCCGCCGTTGGGCCGGGGGCAATAAGCAACTCATTCTGACGCCGACCGGTCGGGATCCTCGCCCGACCCAGGTTCAAATCTGCGGTCACGTCCTTGTGCAGCCTCATCGTACCCGAACTCGCCCCGTCCCGCGAAATCGGCAGCCACCAAGATCAGGAACTTCGTTTTTGCAATTGATTGCCGAACAGGTGTAGGACACCAATGTGGCCTCTGTGGGAGAATGAACCCATGACTGGAGTCCAATTCGTAACCGATGGCAAAGGCCGCAAGGTCGCAGTTCTCATTGATCTAAAGAAGCACGGGGCCCGGCTGGAAGATTTCTGGGACGGCCTCATCTCTGAATCCCGCCGAAGAGAGGCAGGGATACCGCTGGAAAAGGTAAAGGCGGATCTCGTGAAGCGTGGGCGGCTTCGTGAATAGTTATGCCGTCGAGCTGAAACCCTCAGCGCGCAAGGAACTCGAATCGCTGCCCGATACAGTCTTGGCACGCGTGGTGCGAAGGATCGAATCGCTTCAACTCGATCAACGGCCCGCCGGCTGCAAGAAGTTGAAAGGGCTATTAGGGACCAGTGGCGCGTCCGAATTGGCGACTGGCGCGTTATATACATCGTCGATGATAAAGCCAGGCTCGTGAGCGTGACTCGCATAGCCCACCGACGCGAAGTTTATGATTAGCGCCACCGGCGTGCAGCGACACGAACGCTTTGCTTACTCTGCCACCGCTTCCTTCTCGATCACGACTTTCAAATGCGCGGTCACGTCCTTGTGCAGCTTCACCGGCACGGTGAACTCGCCCACCGTTTTGAGCGGCTCGTGAAGCTGAATCTTGCGCCGGTCGAGCGTGAAGCTCTTTTTCTCCAGCGCGTCGGCGATGTCACCCGAAGTCACCGATCCGAAAAGTTGATCGTGCTCGCCCGAGCGCCGCTGGAAGGAAACTGACAGGCCCTCAAACTGTTTGGCCAACTCTTCCGCCTGCGTCTTCTCTTTGGCTGAGCGCCGCACCGACGAGGCCTTCATTTGCGCGATCACGGCTTTGTTGCCGGCCGTGGCTTCAATCGCCAGCTTGCGCGGCAAAAGGTAATTGCGTCCGTACCCGACGGCCACCTTCACAACATCGCCGCGGGCACCCAGCTTGGCTACATCTTCTTTGAGAATCACTTCCATGGTATGACTCCGGTTGCAAAATTCTTTCGCCGCAGATTCACGCGGATCATCACAGATAAACCAAAATGCTCAAAAAGCCTCGTCCGTGTGAATCCGTGGCCCAGATCCTTACGACGCCCGTCCGGCAAACGGCAGCAGAGCGATGTTACGCGCCTTTTTGATCGCAGCCGAGAGCCGGTGCTGGTGCGGAGAGCAAACCCCGGTCAAACGCCGGGGCACGATCTTGCCGCTTTCCGCAACGAACTGGCCCAACATGCGGTAATCCTTATAGTTGATGTCTTCGATTTTTTCCACGCAAAATTTGCAAACCTTCTTGCGCCGGAAAAACTTGCGACCGGCATCGCGCCCCGACCCGCCGCCAGGCCCGGAACGGCCGCCGAATCGCGGACGATCACCACCCGGACGATCGCTTCGTGGTCCATGACTCTCGCGGGGCGCATCCCCCGCGGGGCGATCGGCAACGCCACTCGGTGCTTTGCTCTCTTCAGCCATAATTCTCCTTTTTCATTGGCCAGTGGTCAATAATCAGTGGCCAGTCAAATCGCAACTATTCAGATCGATCCCATGCCCTGCCAGAACTGGCCACTGCCCACCGGACACCGGCCACTGCTCCTCAAGCCGTCGCCGGAGTTTCCGCGGGCGGCACAGCCGGAGCTTCTTCCGCCACCGGCGCTGCCGCCGCCGGCTGCGCGCTCACCTTCTTGCGCGCGTCGCGGAGTTTCTTGATCTTTTCCAGCCGCTTCTGCTCCTCGTCGATGCGTACGGTGAGGAACTTGATCACTGGCTCGGTTACGCGCAACCGGCGCTCCAGTTCGTGAATCACCTCGCCTCCGCCTTCTACCGTCAACAGGATGTAGATTCCTTCGCGGAATCGGCGCACCATGTAGGCCAGACGGCGTTTGCCCATGCGGTCCACGCTCTTCACCGTCCCGCCTGCGGCGGTCACCGACGACTCCAGCGTGGAAATCAGTTTGTCGAGATCTTCGTCCGCCATGTCCGGCCGGACAATAAACATCAGCTCATACGTACGATTCATTCGCTATCTCCAAAATCTTAAGCAGTGGGCCAGTGATCGGTGGTCAGTGACCAGCAAACCCAGCTTCCGCAGAAACCATATTTTTAGGCAAAGCCAAATTCTGATCACTGGCCACTGGCCACTGGTCACTGATCTTTGCGGTTGAAGCGGTTCATCGCCGCTGCCGGACCGTCCTTCAAAATCACCTTCACCGCATCTTCGGCAGTGTCGAGAATTCCGTCCACCACCTTGAGATCTGCCTTGCGCATCGGCGCCAGCAGATAGCGCTGGCTGTCTTCTACCTTGCGTTCCGGCGCCACCCCGATCCGGATGCGCAAGAAATCTTTCGTTCCCAGCGCGCCGATGATCGACTCGATCCCATTGTGCCCCGCCGAACTCCGCCGGGTGTGAATCCGCAGCGTGCCCAGCGCAAAGTCTAGTTCGTCCTGAATCACAATCAGGTCCGACTCGGGCTGCACGTCGTGCTTGGCCGCCAACTCCCGGACCGACAACCCGCTCAGGTTCATGTAAGTCTCAGGCTTAGCCAGCAGCACCGGCACATCGCTAAGCACCACCCGCGCCGTCAATGCCCGGCAGTGCCGGCTCCTCACGTCCACTCCCAAATCGCCGGCGATCCGATCAATCGCGAGGAATCCCAGGTTATGCGGTGTCAACGCGTACTCGATACCGGGATTGCCGAGACCGACGATCAGTTTCACGCAGCGGATCCTTCGCCTGGCTCAGAACCGGTCCTGCGCACGCAACCCAACCCGAAGCAATGACGCCAACCGACTCCAGCGCACGCCAATCGGCATCACTTCTTCTCCTTTTTCTCGGCCTTCTCGGGCTTCGCCGCAGCCACTTCCTCGCCTTCCTCGGTCTCCTGCTTGCCCTTCTTGATGACTTCTGGCTCGGCCGGAGTCGCCGTCGCATCCGCCGCCACTGCTTCGGGCGCGGCGACAACTTCCTCCTTCACTGAGGTCACGTGGGCCACCGGCTGATTGGCATCGCTCAAGAATTTCAGTTTCTCGCCATGTGGCAAATCGGAAACCCGCAGCACCGTGCCGAAAACCAGGTGGCTCACGTCTGCATCAATGTGGCTGGGGATGTCTGCCGGCAGGCACTCGACTTCCACCTCGCGCAGAATCTGCTCCAGAATGCCGCCCTGCTGCTTCACGCCCTCGGCTTCGCCCTTGAGCACGATGGGCACGTTCACCCGCAGCACTTTGTCCATGGCGATGCGCTTCAGGTCGATGTGCAGCAGCGCGCCCTTGATGGGCTCATACTGCCAATCGACGATCATGGCCTTGGTGTGCTCGCCGCCATTCAGGGCGAGATCGAAAATCGTGTTATGCCCGGTCTCGGAGTGCAGAATGCGCAGCACCTGCCGCGGATCCACCGTCACCGCCAGCGAGTCCTTGCCCGCGCCGTAGACCACGCCGGGGATTTTCCCTTCGCTCCGCACCCGCCGCGCGTGATTCTTGTTGCCCGCTTCCCGCGGATGCGCTTCCAGAGTATTCTGTTCGATTGCCGTCGCCATAAGTTCGATTCCTTACTAAGTAAATAACTTGCTGACTGAAGTCTCTTCGTGATTGGCCTGGATCGCCCGGCCAATCAATCCCGCAATCGAAAGCACTTTGATCTTGGGCTCCCGCAGCGCTTCTTCGCTGAGCGGAATGGTATTGGTCACCACCACTTCGCGGATCGACGATCTCGCAATGTTATCCACCGCCGGCCCCGACAGAACCGGATGCGAGCAGCAGGCGTAAACTTCCGTCGCGCCGTTGTCTAGCAGCGCCGACGCCGTCTTTACCAGCGTCCCCGCCGTATCGATCAGATCGTCGATGATCAGGCAGGTGCGCCCGTGAACGTCGCCGATCACGTTCATTACTTCGGCCACGTTCATCTCCACGCGCCGTTTATCCACGATCGCCAACGCCGCGTCCACCTTCTTGGCAAAAAATCGCGCCCGCTCTACGCCGCCCGCATCCGGCGAAACCACCGTCAGATTGGGCAGCGCCAGCCGCTTGAAATGGTCCACCAGCACCGGCGAAGCGAACAGATGATCCACCGGAATATTGAAAAAACCCTGTAGCTGCGGCGTATGCAAATCCACGATAAGCGCCCGGTGAGCCCCGGCCGTGGTCAGCAGGTCCGCCACCAGCTTCGACGAAATCGGGCTGCGCGGCTTGTCCTTGCGGTCCTGCCGGGCATAACCGAAATACGGAATCACCGCCGTGATGCGCCGCGCCGATGCTCGCTTCAAAGCGTCGATCATCAGCAGCAACTCCATCAGGTGCTCGTCCACGCTGGTGCTTCTCAGGTCCGCGCGAACGGCGCGGCACGTCGGTTGCATCACAAACACGTCGCAGCCGCGCACGTTCTCCTGGATCTGCACATACGCTTCGCCATCGGCGAAGCGCGTCACCTGGGCCTGGCCGCGAGGCATACCCAAAAAATTGCAGACCTCGTCGGCGAGTGGTTCATTGGCCGTACCGCTGAAAATCTTGAACTTCTCGTCCGTCCGCGGGCGCTGTTTGCGTTCGGGCTTTTCTTCGGGCACGAGCACCGCTCTTTTCTCGGCCTTCTCCGTCTTTTCCGGCGGCGTTACTACAGTGGCCATAGGCAGTTCTCAGTTCTCGGTTCCCAGCTCTCAGTCTTTCGGGCTCGGCCGGCTCAACTGAGAACTGAGAACCGGCAACTGGGAACTGATTTTCTGGCTGGGCCGCTAGGATTCGAACCTAGACAAAGTGCTCCAAAGGCACTTGACCTACCATTAGTCGACGGCCCAGTAACCCGTTGTTGATTGTCGACTTTCGATTGTTGATTGAACCCCAGGGGGGCTGTTCCAATTGTCAACCAATAAGCGAAAATCAACAATCAAAAACTCGCTCCGCGCCGCGCCGTCCAAAACCGGCAATCGCAAACCGGCAATCGCAAACCGGCAATCGCAAACCGCTAATCGAAAACCCTCTTCCAGTACTGCCGCCGCGTCAGCGTAGCCGTTGCCTGCGCTACCCATCCCTCTTTTCGCAACCTTGCCGCTGCCTTCTGCGCCGCCGCCCGCGAGGCAAATAGTCCGTACAGGGTTGAGCCGGAGCCTGACAGCGACGCATACTTCGCGCCCGTGCGCTCCAGCGCACTTTTCCCCTCACGCAGTTCGGGATACTCAGGAAAGACGACCCGTTCAAAGTCGTTCTCGATCCCGGTCCGGACAAGCTCGAGAAGCGGATTCCCGGCCCGGCCCCTCCTGGGTTCAACAGTATGACGAGGAGCACCGGTGTAAATCTCACCCAGCCACGCAAACACCGCACGGCCAAGCTCAACCATTCTAGCGGAAGCCTCAGGCACCGTCAATTTCATCCGCCGATCCCACTCCGCAAACGCCTTAGACGTCGAAATCCCCAGCTCCGGTGTCACCACCACACACGCTATCGCCGGCAAATCTTCCTGCGGATATACCTGCTCCCCGCGACCCACCCCCAGCACCGTCCCGCCCACCAGGAACAGAGGCAAATCCGACCCAACCTCCGCCGCAACCCTCAGCCGCTCCGGCGCCGGCAGTGTCTTTTTCAACACCCGTTCCAGCCCGAGCAGCGCCGCTACCGCGTTCGCCGACGCTCCTCCCAGTCCACCCTGTACCGGCAACCGTTTCTCAATCTCAATGACCACGCGGCCTTTCGCGCGCAATGCCTGCATGGTCTTTTCCACAATGCGATAGCAGGTGTTCGATTCGTCTCGCGGCACCCGCGGTTCCGCGCAGTGAATCTCAATGCCGCGTCCGCGCCCCACGCTCACCCGGATCACATCATGCAGCGCAATCGTCTGATAAACCGTCAACAGCTCATGGAATCCGTCCGCCCTCGCCGCGCCAATGCGCAGTCCAAGATTGATCTTCGCGAACGATCGCACCGTCACCGTCATGGGGAAATGATTGTAAAGTTTCGGCGGCAGAATTACGATTCCTGGCTCCAGTCGGACCCAATCAAATCGTCCCCTATCCCGCCCGACACACTTTCGTAATCTCGACTACCGCCAAAGATTGGATCACTCTTAATTTGTGATTCCAATCACACTCGTCCTCTGGACGGTCCCCGGTTCGGAACCACAAAACATCGCAACCGCAAGTGCTGCCCCGAGATTTTCCGGGATACCCTGTGAAGCATTCCCCGTAAGCCGAGGGGGCGAATTGCGCTGCAGCAAGTCAGTACGGGCCAAATCTCTGCGCTGGTGGCCCGCCGCGACTCTCAGTCGCCGGCCGCCGGAGCTTTAGGGGAAAACGAGCATGTGCCGGGCAGTTCAACATTGCTTTTTCTGCTTGATGTTCCTTGTCGCGGCATCTGCCTTTGCGGGTGCACAAAGTGATTACCAGGTTGTCGCCGTCACCAATGGCGGAACGATTTCCGGCACCGTCAAATGGTCGGGTCCTGTGCCCAAAGATCTTGAATTCCCCATTACCAAGGATCCCAACATCTGTGATCCCGACTCCAAAAAGACTGCCGATCTTGATCGCCTCATCATCGGACCGCAGGGCGGCGTCGCCAACACCGTCGTCTATCTTAAGAATGTCTCCAGCGGCAAGGCCATGGACCTGCCCGATCAGCGTCGTCACCTCGATCAAAAGCACTGCCGCTATATTCCCCACATCCTTCTCGTTCCGAAGGGTGGGAACCTGGGAATGCAAAGCTCCGACGCCACCCTGCACACCATCCACATGGATGGAGCGGCCACCTTCAACTTGCCTTTCCCGTTCACCAACCAGGTGGTTTCGCGCACAATGAAGACGCCGGGCTTGGTTAACCTGCGCTGCAACGGCGGCCATGTCTGGATGAATGCCGAAATGATGGTGGCTGCCAATCCCTACTATGCGGTCACCGACGAAAGCGGCCGCTTCGAACTCACCGACGTGCCTCCCGGGACGTATCAGCTTGTGGCCTGGCACGAGGGCTGGGGACTGGCGGGCAAAGAACAGGCTTACGATGTTTTGACCGAACACACTGTCCAGCGGCCGATCTTCACCGAACCTAAGACTTGGGAAAAATCGGTCCGCGTAGAAGCCAATCAGCCAGCGGCGGTCAACTTCGTGATCTCAAAGTAAGTAGGAGATGTCGGGCCTTAACAGAAAATTGATCCGCGCTCATCCGCGCAAAGCTGATCCGCGCAAATCCGCGGCGAAAAGAAGTTCGGCGTAACTACCGCCGTTTGTACAGCACCGCAAACTCGAACCCCGCATTCGGCGGAAACAATTCCGCCACTTTGCGCAGCCGCTCCGCCAGAGCCGACGGCGCCAGCAGCGGATAATCCCGCTCCCGCAGGTCGTAATAATCCACATCCAGGTACAGCGACAGCAGATAAATCGAAATCGTGTCCGCGAACGTCGCTTCCAGATATTCGTTCTTGAAGCGCTCCGCGTCAGCGCCGCTGGTGGCCTGTTTGCGCGCTTCCCAGGCATCCAGCGAAGTCTCGCCGCGCACTCCCGCTTCCACCTGTTTCCACGCCAGGTCGCTGAACTCGCGCGACACTCCCGCATGTTCCACCAGCCCGTGGCCCACGTTGATATAAAACTCGAAGGCCACGGAAAACTTGTCGTCCATCAGCCGCGTGGAGATGAACACGCACTGCGAATCGCCCAGGCTCAGATTGCGGTGGCACACCGCGTTGTCGCTCAGCAGAACGTCGTAACGGTCGGCGATCACCGTCTCCTCGCCCTGATTCACCGTCAGCGGGACAAAGTAATACGCCTTGCGCTCCAGCCCCGCCGCCACTCGCGCCGGCACGGCGGCAATCATCCGTTCCAGGTCGAAGGAACTGATCGCGGTCTCGCCCGCCACCGCATAACAAATCCCGTTGGCCGCCTGCGAAACCGGCGTCTGCCGCACCACTTCCGCGGGGCTCCGCGTAATCGCTGGGGCTGTCTGCGCCATGCTTCCTATCTTATACACTAGGCAGGATTACACTGAGCGGAAAGGCTCCGTGCCCATGGATCTCGGTAGTGGCTCAATTTGAAAATCTTCAACGTTGCGCCTCCTCCGGCGTCATCCCGAAGTCCCGCGCTTTCACCAGCGGGACGAGGGCTTGCCCTGAGCGAAGCCGAAGGGGATCTCCCGTGCGCATACAGCCGACCCTTTTCAAACTGAGCCACTACCGGTAGTTCTCGCTTGATCGACTGGAAGAAGCCGGCCACAAGAGGCCGACCGGAAGAGAAGTTTGCCCGGACTGGTTTGCCGGAAGGAGAAAGTGTTCGCCCGCTATGAAAGAGTTCCCGGAGTTCATGAAGCACTCAGCCAACCGAATCGCCGCCGGAAGCCAGGCGACCCCGGGAGTCGAAGGTTACGTCTTCGATGGCGTCGATGGGAGCCAGATGGCATTCTGGACCTGCCATGAGACAGCCTCGTCAGCCCCCCATGCCCACGACTACGACGAATACATGCTTGTCGCGGAGGGCCGTTATACCCTGATCATCGACTCGAAAAGGATTCCACTGAAAGCCGGAGAAGAATACTTCATACCTCGCGGCGTCCTGCACGGCGGCGAGGTCGTTGCCGGAACCAGGACGATCCACGCCTTCGGCGGCCATCGGGCAGACCGGGTCGGCCTGCCGTAATAACTGGCCCGCATTAAAGAACAAGGCCCGTGGCGATTCGCCACGGGCAGCTTGCATCCCACGTTGTTCGCCTTCTTAAATGGAGAAGGTTGATCCAGGCTCAAGAAGGGGTCCTTCGAATCCGCAAAGATGGATCAATCGCGAGCCCAATTGATCCCGAGGATACCAAGGATGAGCACTAAGAGCACATTTCCTTCAGTGATTTTCTAACTAATCGCACCTCCGGTAGGCGGATACTTCGCCCGCATTGCGCCCGTGTCCGTCGTGGCCTCGGCCACGGAAGCAAAGCCGTTGCCGTCCAGGACCACGCGAAATCCCCAGCCCACACAGCCGTCGATGGGGCCGGGAGGCCAACTGTGACAATACTGATCCTCTGCGGGCGGCGGCGCCGTGACGCACACCTCGGAGACGCATGTGAGGCACCTGCCATAGCCTACATTTTGCCCCTTGAGCACGGTGGCAAAAGTCCAGGAGCTGCGACTCCCGGCCACTGCGGTGTTATAGCCCACGCGAAGATCTTTGCCGGTCTGGTTTACGAAGTAGGTGTCATAGCCGTAGCAACTTTCGACTGGCGGCCCTCCCGCGCGCAGAATCGCGCGGTCCCCTCCCGCATCGGGGACTTCGAGCGCGGTCATGTGCGCCCAGCCGGGATCGCGCGCCGCCATCTTGAGCAGGGCGTTGCGGTGCGCTCCCACGTCGGGGACGTAGCGAAGAGTGTGATAGGCCCAGATAGGCTGTTCTGCCGCTTTCTTCAAAAGACTGTCGCGATGAGCGCCGAGATTGGGAACCCAGCGCAGAGTCGCATAGGCCCACTGTGGCGGACCTTGAAGAACCTGGGCCACTAGGGCGTCCGCTCCGCCCTCGGCCACCGCGGCCTTCAGAATGTCTTCATAGCAACTGTTCACGTTTTCAATCGCTGACTGCGTCTTTGGATATCCCTTGGCCAATCGCAGCCCCAGCTTCCGTTGGTCGATCTGATTCATGCCGGAATCTCCTTTTGTTGGTTCAAAAACGGCACCGATCATACCCACCCTCGTGTTCGACCATAGTGCGCAACAATTCTCATACGAACCGCCCCCTAACGCTCGGAGTGCCTCGGGCGGAGGAAAATCCGAGCGGTCGATAAGGAATCGCCAGCCATTGATTGCCACGCCTTCGACGTGCTACCGATGTGCTTCCGTCGCCGGGCCTTCCAATTCGAAATTCCGAGGAATTTCCTTGACTCCCGACCGACGAGCGGCGATCCTATCCGTGTACACGCTGCGATCTTTGACATCTGAATGGCAATGAAGTGAATGGCAATGAGATCATGCGGCGGGGGTAAGAGCCTCTACCGCAAAGGCCGCAGAGAACCCTTCCCGTTTTGGAACGAATGAGGGAGTTGACTCCACATAACTCCTGTCAGCTCAAGATTTTACCCGCAAGTGCCCTAGTCTCAGTATTTTACGCACGAAACCCGCTGTAACCTCTTGATTCCAATGCACCGGAGGGGGGAGGGGGTGGGGTCACTTGAATGAACGTTCCCATTTCGGTCCGCCCCGAACAGATTGGTATAGGTTAAGGACGTGCCGCCAAAATCCAGCCCCCGTCCGCCTCGCTGGTATCTGATCCCGGTGCGAGTCGCGCTCGTCACCTTCATCGGCACTCTGATCGTGTTTGCCGTCAGCCTGCTCGTGGGAATCCTCGGAACCGTGGCCGTCTCCAGTTTTCGCCACGTCAACCCCAACATGACTGTCGCCTACCGCCACGTGGCTCTGCCCGCGGCCGTGATCGCAGGAATCATGATTTTTGTGTCCGCCCTCGCCATGGAAATCCGCCACTACCGCCAAATGAAAACCTTGGTTGCCATCGAGCGGGCAAGCTAACGAACGAGCCCGCGCTACAATCAAATCATGCCGCCTCGCATCGCCATCCCCGTCCCGCACTCAGGCGATCCTGAATACGCAGAACGCGCCCTGCCGCAATATCTTCGCGCCATAGAGATGGCCGGAGGCGAACCCGTCCGCATCCCGCTCGACCAGACTCCCGCCGAAGCCACGAAGCTCGATATCATGAAAATGATCGAGAGTTGCGATGCCGTACTCCTTCCCGGCAGCAAAGCCGATGTCGATCCCGCAAAATTCGGCGTCCCGCGCTCGCCCCACACCGCCGCCGCCGACCCTCGCCGCGACGCCGTCGACGAACTCCTGTTGCAGGACGCCTACGACTTGCGCAAGCCCATCCTCGGCATCTGCTACGGACTGCAAATTCTCAATGTCTTCCGCAACGGCTCGCTCATCCAGCACATTCCGGATTTTCTCCCGGAAGACTTGCGCACCCGCGTGAACCACGAGGCCGGAAGCAAAGTTGCCGTCGCGCACGTCGTAGAGATTCTACCGGAGTCAGAATTAGCAAGGATTATTGCCAGCGAAGGAAACGCTGGAGACACTCAAGTCCCAGGTCCGAGGTCCAAAGTCCGAGGTCCGTTCGTCGTGCCCGTGAACTCGTCTCATCACCAATCTGCAGACCTTATCGGCGACGGCTTGCGCCTCGTCGCCCGCTGCCCCGACGACGGCATCATCGAAGCCCTAGAAGGCACATCTCCCGATCACTTCGTCCTGGCCGTGCAGTGGCACCCCGAGCGCTCCGGCGATGACGACGAACCCTCCCGCGCCATCTTCCGCGCATTAATCGAAGCCGCCCGCGAACGGCACCAGAAACTCGCGAACGAAGCCGCCAAGACCCCGAGCAGTGCGGCTTTTTGATTTTCTTGAGTCGAATCTTTTCGGAAGTGTGGGTTTTGCCGAACTCTAGCGAGCCGGCGAAATCGCTGCCATGAGCGGCGCCGGTGAGTTCGATATGGCCGTAATCCTTATCATCGCCGGAAATATGAAGTTCGTCGCCGGATAGAGAACCTGTGAGCAAAATGAAACTCGCGCAGCCGCCCTCGTAGATTTTCAGATGGCCATCGACTCGCCCCTGGTTGATCGTCAATTCCAACTCAGTGCCAAGAGGGTTGGCGCCCTCTTCGTTGTGCTTCACATTGGAGTAGATGCGTTGCTCTGCACGCTGCGCTCTCGCGCCGGTAAACGACAACAGAGCAACAGCCAGAGGCAGATGGCGCCAACGAAAATGCATATTCACCGTTTCTTCGACTTCTTCTTCTTCGACTTCGCGCGGGCCCGATCCGCGGTCAGCTTTTTCGCGGGACGTTTCTCCAGCAGCGCCACCACATGCGCGACCGCCGTATTCTCCAGGCTCAATCCCTCCGGAGTCTTCGCCTTCAACCCGACGCAATCTCCAGCCACACCCAGCAACTCCGCCACCCGCGCCCGAATCGCCCCTGCGTGCGGCCCAATCTTCGGAGCGGCCAGAATAAGGCTGGCGTCGATGTTCGCCACGCCGTAACCCGCATCCCGCACCCGCTTCAGCGCCTCGCGCAGAAACACCGCCGAATCTGCGCCCTTCCACTTCGCGTCCGCCGGCGGAAACAGCGCCCCAATGTCCGGCGCGGCAATAGCTCCCAGCAAAGCGTCAGTAATGGCGTGCAGCAGCACATCGCCATCCGAATGCCCGCCCAAACCCTGGTCGTGCGCCAGCGTAATTCCGCCGATCTTCAGCGAAATCCCCGCCCGGAATTCGTGCGAATCAAACCCGTGCCCGATTCTCATGCAGAAGCCTTGGCCACGGATTCACGCGGATTCTCACGGATCTTCTTTCTCTCATTGTCGAACACGAGGCGCCGGAACTGGGGGCGTAGCCCAAAGTTGAGCAGTAAACCAACCTCGACTTCGGTCGCGCGCAGATAGTGCAGCAGTTGAGCTTCGTGCGCAGGTTCGAGGGTTCGCGCAGCTTTCAACTCGAGGAGAATCACACCCTCGACAATCAGGTCGGCATAGTATTGGCCAACCTTTCTGCCGCGGAACCACACCGGCACAGGAACCTCCCGCGCAGCGCTCAGGCCTGACTCCGCCAGCGCCACCACCAGCGCTTCCGCGTAAGTCGACTCAAGAAATCCGTGACCGAGTTCGTTGTACACGTCGTAGAAAATCCCGATGATCCTGTCAGTCAATTCGGAGTGCTTCAAGCGCGAGGTCGGAGGATTCATCAATAGCAAGTCTATTCGGTGGCCGTGACCTTGATCCGTGGAAATCCGTGAAAATCCGTGGCTCATTTCCCTAAGTAGAACTCCGCCAGCTCCATATCTGCCGGAGCCGTGATCTTGATGTTCCGCGGCGAACCCATCACCACCGCTACTTCGTGTCCCGAGCGCTCCACCAGCGAAGCCTCGTCGGTTCCGAGAAATCCATCCGCCGATGCTTCATCAAACGCTTTCTTGATCACGCTATACCGGAATCCTTGCGGCGTCTGCGCCATCACCACACTCGCCCGCGGAATCGTCGCCTTCACCAGCGCGCCTTCCGCCGTTCGCTCCACTTGTTTCACCGTATCCACCGCCGGGAGCCCGGCAATGGCCGCGCCATATTTCTGCGCGGCCTCGATCACCTCGGCAATAATCTCGGCCGTCACCAGCGGCCGCACCGCATCGTGTACCAGAACAATGTCGTCCGCCGCCGCCGCAATCGCTTTCAGCGCGTTTTCCACCGATTGCTGCCGGTGCTCGCCGCCCTCGACCAGTTGAACTTTCTTCTTCATGACGTCGGTTTCTTTTTCGAGGCGTGCGCGGAATCCCGCAATCTCGTTTTCCCGCAGCGCAATCCATATCTCGCTCACCGCCGCAACCGCGGCAAACTTGCGCAGCGTATGAATCAGGATCGGCGTCCCGCCCAGTTCCGTAAACTGCTTCGAGGTTGACGTCTTGTTGACCTTGGCCTTTGCGTCTTTACGGCTCGAGACCGGCGCCATGCGCGTTCCCAGCCCAGCAGCAGGAATAATCACAACTACCTTCATAGCGGGCTGTCAGTATACGAGCGCCTGATGCCAGAGTTCAAATCATGCGGGCGATTGAACTTTGCGGTCAATAGCTTTTGACCGGCAGCCGTCCGCGGCCAAAAGTAGCGCTCCCCGCAAAACTCAGAAAGCCTTGCAAGGTTCTCTCACAAAGGTGTGTATGGCCGGGCAATTCTTTCCCGATGAATCCCCGGAACCGCTCATCCACATACTCCTCTCAAAATCTCTCAACTCCCTCGCCGTCAGTGGGTTACGCAGGCCGCCAACCAATTCTTCCTCTCTGGCACCTGACGTGCGACCTGACAAATATGCCGGGCGCGTAACTGTTACTACGAGCACCAGCCACAGGCGGGGGATGCCATGAAACCGAGCCGCATCTGGATCGAAATTATCGCGCCATGCATAGCTGTCGCCTGCGTTCTCGCTCTCGGCATCGCATTCTTAGGCGCGGTCGTTTATGCCTTGGAAGAAACTCCCGAGTCTGCGCAGGCAGCCGAACCGCCCGCCAGTCCTCAGCAGTCTTATGAAGGCATGGTCAGCGACTCCCAATGCGGCGCCAAGCACTCCGCCGCCATCGGCAAGGCCGCCAGCGATTGCGCGCGAGTCTGCGTGCACGGCGGCTCTCAATTCGCTCTGATTGACGGTGACAAGATGTATCTCCTCGAAGGAGAATCGGCAGCCTTGAAGCGGCTCGCCGGGCAGCGGGTCAAAGTGACCGGGACCCTCACTGGAAACACAATCGCAGTCTTTTCGGTTTCAACCTAGGAGTCTTTTCAAAATTCTGCTGGCCCCCACTCACCCTACGAAACCGTAGGTTTCGTTTCCACCACCGGGCCCGGCACAACCGGCGTCGCGACCGCACCCGTCACCGGCACGGCCGGCGCTCCCGAAATTGCTACGCCCGTCCGCGGATACTGCCTCTCATCCCACTTACCGAAGATCATCTTCCCCGCCGTGGTTTGCAGCACCGACGTCACCGACACATCAATCGTCTTCCCGATCATCTTCCGCGCGTTGTCCACCACCACCATGGTCCCGTCATCCAGGTAAGCCACTCCCTGGTTGTATTCCTTGCCTTCTTTCAAAATGTACACGCGCATGGTCTCGCCGGGCAAAACGATCGGCTTCAGCGAATTGGCCAGCTCATTGATGTTCAGCACGTCCACTCCCTGCAGTTGAGCCACTTTATTCAGATTGAAGTCGTTGGTGATGATCTTTCCCTCATACAGCTTGGCCAGTTCGATCAGCTTCAAATCTACTTCTCGCACCGCCGGAAAATCATCTTCCACAATCTGAATCTGCAGGTTCGCCGACTTTTGCAGCTTCTGCAAAATGTCCAACCCGCGGCGGCCGCGGTTGCGCTTCAGCGAGTCGGCCGAGTCGGCCACCAGCTGCAACTCGCGCAGCACAAACTGCGGGGTCACAATAATGCCGTCCAAAAACCCGGTTTCGGCAATGTCGGCGATTCGCCCGTCGATGATCACGCTGGTGTCGAGAATCTTGTAGCTCTTCTTCGACTGTTTTTCCCCGCCGAAGATTCCCCCCAGCGCTGCCAGGTTCAGCAGATCGCCCTTGTTGCCGCCCACCACCAGGCCCACATAAGCCATCAGCAGCATCACCAGAATTTGCAGAAAGTTCCGTGTCGGCCCCTCGGACACACTGCTGCGGATCACCAGCGCAAACAGGTAAGCCCCGCAGATGCCCAGGATGCTCCCAAGCGCGGCCCCGATCAGCCGCTTCAGGCTCACCCGGCGCAAGTTCCATTCAAACAGGACGATTGCCGCGCCGACCACGGCGCCCACCGCCGCATCCAGGTTTCGTGGCAATCCGAACGGACCAATCACATAGCAGGTAACGGCGACAACCATTACAAAAATAAGGCGTACAAGAAGCAAGTCCACAGTTAAGACCTCCCGGGGTGCAGCTTCGCCGCCCACGGTGGCGCAACACACCCGTGCCGCGTTTCTCGCCGCCCCGGCGGGAATCGGCCCTTCGTTTATTGCAGGGCGCGCAAGAATTAGGGGAATGAATGTACGCCCTGTCCCGGCCCCTGGGGGCTCGGCCGGGAAGCCAGTAAATCTAACGCCAAGAGTATATACCCAAAAGTAAATAGCGGAAAAAACAAACGGGACTTCGGACTTCGGACCTCAGACTTCAGACCTCGGACCTCAGACCTCAGNNACCTCAGACCTCAGACCTCAGACTTCGGACTTGTGGCCGCATCCACATCCCTCCGAAGGGTCCGCATGAGGCAGTCCAAGGCTGCAGTCCGCAAACAGAGGCCTGAGGTCCGAAGTCCAAGGTCCAAGGTCCGAAGTCCAAGTTCTGAGATCCGAAGTCCGAGGTCCGAGGTCCGAGGCCCAAGGTCCAAGGTCCAAGGTCCGGAAGTCCGCTCTTCCGCCCTGCTAAACTTCCCTCCATGAAAGCCTTGGTCATCACCAGCCTGTCCGGCCCCGAAGCTCTGGCCATCCAAGACACCCCCGAACCAACCCCAAAGCCTGATCAAACTCTGATCCGCGTCCACGCCGGCGGCCTCAACTTCGCCGACCTCATGACCACCCACGGCGGCTATCCCGGCACCCCGTTGCCTCCACTCATCGCCGGACGCGAATTCGCTGGCGTCGAAGAATCCACCGGCCGCCGCGTCATGGGATACATCCAATACGCCGCCTTCGCCGAAAAAGTCGCTGCCCACCCCCATCTGCTCTGGCCCACCCCCGATCACTTCACCGACCAGCAAGCTGCCGCCTTCCCCGTCAACTTTTTCACCGCGTACCTCGCCTACTGGCAATCCGGCATGACGCAGACTTCCGATGGGCGAACCCACCGCGTTCTCATCCACGCCGTCGCCGGAGGCGTCGGCACCGCCGCCGTGCAAATCGGCAAGCTCCTCGGCGTCGAAATGTACGGCACCTCTTCCTCCGACGAAAAACTCGCGCGCGCGAAATCTCTCGGCCTGCAGCACGGCATCAACTACAAGCAGCACGACTACGAAGAGGTGGTGAAGAATCTCACCCACGGCGAAGGCGTCGACGCGGTTTTCGAAATGCTCGGCGGCGAACACACCGCCAAGAGCCTGCGCTGCCTGCGCGACTTCGGACGCGTCATTCAATACGGCACCGCCACCGGCAAGCCGCCGCAACTCGACGTGCGCGCCCTCTACGCCAAATCCGCCATTCTCCAGGGCCTGTGGCTCACTTATCTCTCCGGCAAGCGCGACATCATGGATTCCGCCTGGCGCCAACTCTCCGCCTGGCTCGCGCAAAAGCAGTTGACTCCGCAAATCGGCCAGACTTTTCCCCTCGCCGATGCCCGCCAGGCCTACCAACTCCTGCAAGAAGGAAAAAACTACGGCAAGCTGGTCCTGCAGATCTCCGCTTGAAGTGAATTATTCGTGCGTCCGAAATCCTTAGCTCTTGTCATCATCACTCTTGGCGTCATCGTTCACTCTTGTCAGCCTGAGGCGGAGTGTTCTCCAGCTCTTGTCATCCTAAGGCGACATGCTCTTCGTCGCCGAAGGATCTCAATCTTCACGGCATCGCGCCCCCGTGCACAGGCCTGATGCTACAATCCGCCGCATGAAACGTTTCACTCTGCTGCTCGCCGCCACCCTCCTCGCCGCCCAGGCCGCGGCTCCCGAAGTCGAAGTCGCAGCCGAGCCTCACCACCACCTCACCTTCGAGAACAACTATGTCCGCGTCTTCAACGTCGAGGTTCTGCCCAACTCCGAAACCTTAATGCACTGGCATCGCCGCGACTACGTCTTCGTCACCCTCGGCCCCGCCGAAATCGTCAATCAAGTCGAAGGCAAAGCTCCCATCACCCAAAAGCTTGCCGATGGCGACACCCGCTTCGTTCCCGCGCCCTTCGCCCACCTCGTGCGCGACCTCGCCACTCAACCCTTTCGCAATGTCACCATCGAACTCCTCTGCCCGCCGCAACACGCAACGTCCAACGCAGCAACTTCCAACTCGGCAACGCCCAACGCAGCAACTTCCAACGCAGCAACTTCCGAGGCAGCCTCGCCCGCTTCAGCCGCGTCTCCCAAGCCCGCCTGGAACACCAACGCCACATGGACCCAGGAACCCGGAGGCGACCGCGGCCTCGAAATTCTCCACGGCGGCACCCAACAAATTCTTTTCGTGCAGGATGGCGTGCGCGTCTCCGAATTCGAACTCCAGCCCGGCGGAGTCGTTCCCCTGCACCATCACACCGGCCCGCACCTGCTGGTCGCCATCACCGATCTCGATCTCCGAGAAAGCGACATCCGTAGCGATGTCCGCAGCGACGCACCCGGCGGACCTCAGGGCCCCATGCCGGGCCACTTCAAATCCGGCGACTCCAAATGGCTCCCCGCCAACTACTCCCACACCATAACCAACACAGGCGCGAAGCCCGCCAAATTCGTAACCCTGGAATTCCCGTAGAACCCAAACCGTTTGGGGACGGAGACGGGCCGTGTGCAGAAGAGAACGAACCGCGGAAGACAACGGGCCGTGTGGGACAAGCCGAACTGTGTAGAGACGGGCGACCGTGATGCAGCCGCGAAGCGGCGAAAGAGTCCAGCCCACGGCGCAAGCCGTGGGCTATGGGGCGGGAGGTCTATCCGGCCCCGAAGTGGAGAGGTGAAAATCGCCTTCGTGGACTACCGAGCTAGGCGGAGCGTGACCTGCAGCTGGTACCTGCTGACGCCAGTGGGAAGGAGTTTCAGCGCTAGCCTGTCCTCGGGTCTTGGCGTCTGAATCTCGAACGGAAGGAACAACTGTTGCAGCGGGCTACTGTTTCGAGTCTGCCCGCGCCGACGCTTGCCCCGAACGCTGCCGGCGAAGGAAACTCCTGAGTAGGGGACCGAAACTCCGTATCTGTCATAGGCCAAAACCACGGTCCTGAGGCAAGGAGTGGTTTTACCGCCGAGATACTTCTTCAATGCGGGCTCGGTGACTCCGAGCCTTTCAGCAATTTGCTTTAGCGAGCGCCCCCTTTCTTTCTCTTCAGCAATGTGGGGACGCAACGCTTCCGCGAAGTCGCCAGCAAACCGAAGGTCCTCAGGTGTCTGCTTCATTGACGAAAGAGATTACAGGATACGCCAAACATAAATTTAATTAAAACATAAGTATAATATAAACTTATGTTTTACAGCAGGTTACCAAAGGGACCGCACCGGCGAGTCGCGACGAGAATCGCCGCAAAAGTCCGTCTGGGCTTAGAATAAGAAGTTTCGACATCGCCTAATTAGGTACTTACCGAATGCCGCAAAGAACACTTCCTGACTACGACAATCCGCCCGCACAGGAAACGTGGATGGCATTTGCCTTCGTGCCGCTGTCTTGGAGCGTGCCGCACTTCGGGGCATTCTGGCGCGAACTGAGAGAAGAGTATCCGACCTTTGAGGTGCACCCTCCGATCGGCGAGTTTAAGGTCGAGTTCAATTCTGTCGCGCCGGGGACGATCGCGGACCTGCCAGTCCGCTGCTGGTTCAAGAACGATCAAAGCAACAGGCTGATTCAAGTTCAGAACAATCGATTTTTTCACAACTGGAGACGACCGAATCCAAGCGCGCAGTATCTACACTACGCAGAGCTCAAGCCCGTGTTCGAAAAGGAGTGGGACCGCTTCCGCGACTTTGTGCAACGGTACGACCTCGGCGTTCCCAATGTGCTCTCTTGTGAAGTTGCCTACATCAATCATCTGGATCGGCGTGTTGGCTGGGACAACTTCTCTGATCTTTCTAGTATCTTTCCGTCAGTCGGAAGCTTTGAGGGCAGCTTCGTAAAGAAGCCAGAGACCATTGCAGCTAACGTCTCATACGTAATGCCCTCGCACGAGGGTCGGCTAAACGTCGTAATTCAACCAGCCATCCGGCAGCTGGACGGAAAGGAAATCATCCAACTGTCAATCACCGGCAGCTGTCGTCCGGCATCGAGCGACACGAACGAGCTCATGCGCTGTCTTGATTCTTGTCGAGAGTGGGTTGTCCGCGGATTCGACGACCTCACTTCCCCGAACATGCACAAAATCTGGAGGAAAAAGTAATGGCACAAGCTCTACAATTTCCGAACCTCTTCGGACTAGAACGATCACGCCAAGACCAAGACTCCAACCGACGGCAGTGGTCCGGCGTCAAGAGTCTGCAATCGCCGGCATGGCTGAAAGAAACCTACGACAGAATCTCAGCGCTGAAGACGCTGGAAGAAAACTGGGACAGCTACGGCGGCCTGCCGGTTGCCGAGGGAGCTATCTCGACGACCCGGGTTGTATTGTCGAACCTCGACATCGAGGATATGCCTAAGCCACATGTCGCGCCGCTCCCGGACGGGGGCATCGGTTTGCATTGGAGACTCGGAGATCGAGACGTGGAAATTGAGGTCGAGTCGAACGGAGCAATTCACTTTCTCCGAACCACCTTGGGACACGACTCAACTCCCGGCGATGCCCGCAGTCTGAAAGACGTCCAAGACGTCCTGGACTGGGCCCTCGGAAAGTGACGTAACGGCGGGCCTTAGCATGCATCAAAATCTGCACGATGCCGAAGATATAAACGACGACGACTTGCTCCTCAGGCGAATAACCCCCGTTGACCACACCTCGCTACAGCCGGACGGCACGAGGATACTGACCGGGTTCGCGTTCCGTGAGCGAACCCACGAATTTTCAATGTACGTCGCGAAAGAAGTAACACACGAGAAGGTACTGTCCTGCGGTTCCCCAACTCAAGAGATTGTAGAGGTCAGGGCGGGCGACGTTCGCCAACTTGGTTACATCATCGTGCGAGATCCTGACGATTGCGACGATTCCCACGTGTTTGCCCACGCCACCGGTCACAAGTCTAGGAATCAAGTAGCAAGAGACTGCAAGGTGCTAGCCGAATTAGTGAACGCGAGAAAGAGAGGAGCATGAGACCGGCTGAAGGTCTCCAGCAAACGACCTGTTCCTCGTTTCGAGGCACCAACTCGGTAAACCCTCCCACTCCTTAACTTCCCTCTTGCGCTCCCGCCCGCTCATCTGCTATAAACAATTCACCGAGAGCAGAGGTGTGGCTGAGCCGGTCGTATTGTTTGCAACTCTCGGGCTTGTCCGGCATCTAAGGTTTCAGAGAGTGTAAATCTCTCAATCGTCCCGGCCACGGGACTTGATTCGGAAAAGCTAGACCTTTCCGAAGGGTACCTTCAAAGCAAGGACCTCCAAACGTAGGATCTTTTCTCAATTTCTGTCTTCCGCTTCGGCGTGCGCCGAATATGGCGTCTGCTCAGGCGGAAGACACATACTGTTGCGCGCTGTTTCGAGCGCAGTCCCAAGCCTTGTCATTCCGAATCTGGCTGCAAGCCCGGTGAGGAATCTGCTTGTGGGTTTCGCTCTCCGTCCCGCGTCCCAAGCCGGGAATTTCCCGATGTGGAAATCATCTGGAAATCCTGTGGGATGTTACGGTTGACAGGATTTTCGCCGCTCCAGTATGTTTGTAAGGTTTCGAGGACAGTCGGAAGCGCATTCGTGCGTTTTCGCCTGGACTGAATTCGCGCCGCTCTGGCGGACCGCGATTCGGTCTTTGACAACTAGGTTGAACGTGCCAGTCGTGAGAAAACGGAATCGGGCATAAGTCCGATCGATCTCACAAGATAGACCACCGTGGTCTTTGTCTTCTCTTCGGAGAGCGCAAAGCTGAACGGTGGCGCCATCCCGGCTTTTCGAGCCCGGCGATGGCAGTCTGCCTACTACCCGTCGGCAGACATCAGGTTTCAAACGAGAGTTTGATCCTGGCTCAGA
>PMHV01000061.1 GCA_003156805.1 Acidobacteriaceae bacterium
GGCGCGATCCTCTACGACAAGGATAAGAAGGCTTCGGTGGAGATCCCCGCTCCCAAGGGCAAAGACGGCAAGGACAAGGTTGCGGTGAATATCGGAATCTCAAATGGCGCGAAAACCGAAGTCCTCAGCGGATTGAAAGAGGGCGATCAGGTCGTGCTGCAATAAGTCAAGCTTCGAGCTTTAGCTTTGGGGCTTTCAGCTTCTACTCCGTGGGGGTCAAGACCATATGGATGGACATAGGATTTCGTTCTCAGTCCCAAAGCGGTCGCCATCGAGAGCGATCGCCCTGGTTGTGTTGTTCACGAGCGCAATCGCATTTGCTTCCACACCGCAAGGCTCGTTTGAAAAAACATTTCAGGTGAGCGGTCCCGTGGATCTGGAAGTGCTCACACGCTCCGGCGATATCACGGTGCGCAGCGGTCCAGCGGGGTCGGTTGTGGTGCGCGGCAAGATCTTTGTCAGCGATCGCTGGCTCATGGGCAACCGGCCCGCCGACGTTAGCGAGATTGAACAGCACCCTCCGCTGCGGCAGGAAGGAAACGGCATTCACATCGACTATGTGAACCAGCGCGATATCTCCATCGATTACGAGATCACCGTGCCCGCGGATGCAAACGTGAGAACGCGCAGCGGCTCGGGAGACCTGACCATGGAAGGCGTTCATGGAAATGCCGACCTGCAGAGCGGGTCGGGCGACATGCGGCTGAATCAGCTTAGCGGTGAGATCCGTCTGCAAACCGGATCGGGTGATGTGCGGGCGCGCGAAATCTCCGGACCTTTGCGCGGGGGCACGGGCAGCGGCGATGTTGAAGTGGAAGAGACCGGCAGCGGCGATATCGATCTGCGCACCGGCTCGGGCAACATCACAGCGCGCGGCATTAACGGTGGATTCCACGGCGAGGCGGGCAGCGGCGACATCACCGCGGAAGGCACGCAGACCGGCGCGTGGGAGGTTCGGACTGGATCAGGCAACGTGCACGTGCGTCTGCCGGCGAACGCAGCATTTGACGCAAATCTTTCCACCAATTCCGGATCGTTGGACGTCGATGCTCCGATCACGACCACGGTGCAGGGACGGGTGCAGGAAACACGGAAGACGATCAACGGCAAAGTGCGCGGCGGAGGTCCGATGCTGACCGTGCGCACCGGCTCAGGGGATATTCACATCGAGTAGCAGTGATTGGTGATTAGTGGTCAGAACTGCCAAGTGGCCACTGATCACTGGCCAGTGATCACCGGCCACTTGGTTCAGTCATTACCTCCGTGCCTTGACCGCTGAGGTTACCAGCGATTAATTTCGACTGACAGGAGTTGTTTGTCTTCCGTCAGCGAGGAACCATTGGCGCAGCGTCCGATCGTCACTCTGACCACCGATTTTGGGAATAGCGATCACTTTGTCGGCGCCCTCAAGGGCGTGATTCTGGATATTGAGCCTGAGGCTGAGATCGTCGACATCTGCCATTTCGTGCAGGCGTTCGACGTGCTTGACGGCGCCCTGACCATCTCGCAGGCATACTCTTACTTTCCTTCCGGAACCGTACACCTCGTGGTCGTCGATCCGGGCGTAGGGACGGCACGGCGCCCGATCATCGCCTCCAGCGACAAATATCATTTCGTTGCGCCGGACAACGGCGTGCTTTCTCTGGTGTACGCGCGCGAAGCCCGCTTGCACGTGCGGCACATCACCTCGGAGCATTACTTTCTGCAGCCGGTCAGCAACACCTTCCAGGCGCGCGACATTTTCGCGCCCGTCGCGGCATACCTGGCCAAGCAGGTAGACTCGCTGAAGTTCGGCGAGGAAGTTGAAGATTATGTGCGCTTCTCCGCGCCCAAGCCCAAGGTGCTGGATGAAGGCCGGATGCGGGGAGTGGTGCTGAAGGTTGACCGCTTCGGGAACCTCATCACCAACATCACGCCCGCGGATGCGTCCATGCTTTTCGAACCGGGTGCCGCGGGATTCAAGATTCTGGTGGGTAATCGCGAAGTCACCAGGATGCGCAATTCCTACGCCGAGGGCGCTGCCGGAGAAGTTTTTGGCATCCTGGGAAGCATGGGTTTTCTCGAGATCGCCGCCAACCGCGGCGCTGCAACCCAACTGGCAGGCGCGGCCAAAGGCGCTGAGGTGAATGTTGTGCTGGGCGAAGCGGCCGCCGTGAGCACAGGAGCGTAGAGCGTCACGGTCGTCAGACCGTCCCCAGTCTTGACCCGTCCCAGTTTTTTCCTTCCGCTGCCTACGTGCGGTTCACTTCGGTTGCTCGGGATCAAGGCCTGGGATCATCCCGCCGCCTGCGAGGCCAGGATTTTTTCCCGCTCTTCCTCGCCGCGCTTTTCCTCCGCCGGAGAATTCGGCAGCGAAATCATCAAGGCCTCGTCGATGGTTTTCACGTAATGCACCTGCAAATCCTCCAACTGCTCGGGCGAAAGATCTTCCTGAACGTTCATTTTGTTTTCCGCGGGCAGAATCACGTCGGTCACACCGGCGCGTTTTGCAGCCAGTACTTTTTCCTTGATGCCGCCCACGGGCAGCACGTTGCCGCTCAGCGTAATTTCGCCGGTCATCGCTGTCAGCGGGCGAATGCGCTTGCCCGAGAGCAGCGAAACCAGCGTCGTCGCCATGGTCACACCGGCCGACGGACCGTCTTTCGGAATTGCGCCCGCGGGCACGTGCATGTGAATGTCGTGGCTGGCGAAGAAATCCTCGTCCAGTCCCAGCAGCGTGGCGTTGGAACGCACCCAGGTGAGCGCGGCCTGCATCGATTCCTGCATCACCTGGCCGATCTGGCCAGTCATGGTGAATCCGCCTTTGCCTTTCATGGCGTTCGCTTCCACGAAGAGCACGTCGCCGCCTGACGGAGTCCAGGCCAAGCCCACTGCTACTCCCGGACGCTCGGTGCGCTCGGCGATTTCGCCTTCGCTGCGTACCTTGATGCCGCCCAGGAATTCCTGAATGATTTCTCTGGTCACCACCAGCTTTTCGGCCTTGCCCTCGGCCAACCGCCGCGCCTGCTTGCGGCAAATGGTGCCGATGGTGCGCTCCAGGTTGCGCACGCCCGCCTCGCGCGTGTAGTGGCGAATCACGTGGCGCACCGCTTGCTCGGGAAACTCGATCTGCTCCGGCGTAATGCCGTTCTCGTCGGTTTGCCGCGGAATTAGATACTGAAACGCGATGTGAACTTTCTCTTCTTCCGTGTAGCCCTGCAGTTCGATGATCTCCATGCGGTCGCGCAGAGGCTCGGCGATGGGGTCGAGCATGTTCGCGGTCGTGATGAACAGAACTTTCGAGAGATCGAATGTCACATCCAGATAGTTATCGCGGAAGGTGGAGTTTTGCTCGGGATCCAGCGCTTCCAGCAGAGCCGAAGCGGGGTCGCCGCGGAAGTCGCGCCCCACCTTGTCGATTTCGTCCAGCATGAATACCGGATCTTTGGTCTCCGCGCGGCGAATACCCTGAATGATTTGTCCCGGCAGCGCTCCGATGTAGGTGCGGCGATGGCCGCGGATTTCCGCCTCGTCGTGCACTCCGCCCAGCGACAGCCGCACAAACTTCCGCCCCAGCGCGCGCGCCACCGACTTGCCCAGTGAAGTTTTTCCCACCCCCGGCGGTCCCACAAAGCAAAGAATTGGGCCTTTCATGTTCGGTTTCAGCCGCCGTACCGACAAATAATCGAGAATGCGGTCTTTCACCTTCTCAAGATCGTAGTGGTCGGTATCCAGAATTTCCTTGGCCTTGGGGATCTCGATCTCTCCGCCGGAAGTCTTCGCCCAGGGCAGCACCGCGAGCCACTCGATGTAGTTGCGCGTCAGCGAGTAATCGGCCGCCATCGGCGACATGCGCGACAGGCGGCCCAATTCCTTGAGCGCCTCTTTCTTTACGTCGTCGGGCATGCCCGCGTCTTCGATTTTTTTCTTCAGGTCTTCCACATCGCGCTGGCCTTCGTCCTGTTCGCCCAGTTCTTTCTGGATCGCCTTCATCTGCTCGCGCAGGTAATACTCGCGCTGCGTCTGTTGCACGCGATCCTGCACTTCGCTTTGAATCTTGTTGCGCAGTTGCTGCACTTCCAGCTCTTTGGCCAGGTGCTGATTGATTTTCTCCAGCCGCACCCGGATATCGATGGTTTCCAGCGTTTCCTGCTTATCGGGCGTGGAAAGCGAGGGCAGCGACGATGCGATAAAATCCACCAGGCGGCCCGGTTCGTCGATGTTCAACGCCACGGTCGAAAGTTCATCCGAAAGCGTGGGCGAACCCGCCACAATCTGCTGGAAAAGCGTCAGCACATTGCGTTGCAGGGCTTCGATCTCGGAACTCTCCGGCGGCGGCGCCTCGGGCACCGCCGAAACCTTGGCACGCATGAAGGGCATCAACTGCGTGAACTCGCCCAGCCTTACCCGTTCCAGGCCTTCGGCAAACACGAACAGGCTCTGGTTGGGCATCTTCACCACCTTATGCACCACCGCCGAAGTGCCCACCAAATACAGATCGCTGGGTTGCGGGTTGTCGACGCGCGCCTCGCGCTGCGCCACCACCACAATGGTCTTGTCTTCTCCGAGCGAGTTGATCAGCTGCACCGAACTCTCCCGGCCCACCGTCAACGGCAGCACGGCGTGGGGGAACAGAACCGTGTCCCTGACAGGAAGTACAGGGATAGCACGTTGATCGTTTGTTTCCTTAGACTTAGCTTGGTTCTCGGAAGCCGTCTGTTGGCTCATGGGCTCTCCTTGAGTGTAACTCGCTCAAGTTTAGATGACGCTTATCCGGAAAGGTTTCATTGCATCCTCCGGAAAAGTCGGGGGCAAGTTCTTGAATACTATCGGTGTTCCCGCGCGAACACATCATCTCCAAAGTATCGAGGCTATCGCGGATGACGACTCCGCACCGCGTCGGCGATCCATTCCGAGACCGCCGCTTCGCATCTTGTCCAAGAACCCGATTTTGGGTGGCGCGGCGCTTTCAGCGCTGCGATAAAGCTCCCCTAATTCCAGGGCTTTAGCCCCCGAGGTGACCACCTTCATGCCGCCAAATAAATCCCCAACACCTTCACAAACTCCGCGACCTCTTCCAGATGGCGAAGCGCGTTGCGCGCCGGTTCGTCGTCGCCGCGCAGAAAATCCACGTAGAAAACATATTCCCACGGCCGCCCGCGCATGGGCCGCGATTCAATCTTGCTCAGGCTGATGTCGCGCAGCGCAAACACGCTCAACGATTTGAACAGCGCTCCCGGAACGTTCTTCACCTTGAATGCGATCGACGTTTTATTGGCTCCAGGCGGAATCAGCCGTCGGTGGCCGCGCGCCGAAGCCGCGCTAGGCTTTTCTCGCGGAACCGCCGCGCCCGCTTTCGCGCCCGGCCTTGCCTTCGACTTCCGTATCAAGAAAAATCGTGTGAAGTTGCGCTTGTCGTCTTCAATTCCAGCCTGCAGGATTTTCCCCGCATACTCCCGCGCCGCCTGCCTACCGGCAATTCCAGCCGCATCCTGCAAGTGATTGGCCAGCACATGCTTCACGCTTCCCGCCGTGTCGTAGAAAGGAACCGCTTCAATCTTCGGATGGCGCCGAAAAAAATCCCGGCACTGGTCCAGCGCCACCGGATGCGACAGCACCCGCCGCAACCCTCCCAGCTTCACCCCCGGCGCGGCAATCACGTTGTGTACGATGCGCAACCGGAACTCGCCCTGTATGAAAACTTCGCGCTCCACCAGCAGATCGGCATGTTCGGCCACGGTCCCGGCCAGCGAATTCTCAATGGGAATCACAGCCGCAGCCACCGACCCGCGCTCCAGCCGCTCAAACACTTCCGCCGACCGCGCGCAAGGCACAACCACGCACCCCGGCAGCATCCGCTCCGCCGCTTCATGGCTGAACGATCCGAGTTCTCCCTGAATCGCAACTTTCACGGCGGCAGTTTTCACGGCAGCAAATTTCACCAGAGGCAAGGTAGCCGGAGAAGCAGGCAAAGCGCAAATCTTTTCTCAGAAAAACGTTCTGCCCAGATCCTTTAACAAAGATCCTCTAGCAAAGATCCTCTAACAAAATAACAAAGAGCAACTAGATTGCCTTCATAAGAAAAGCCGCCCGGAACCGGGCGGCATCCTTATCTACCTTCGTCCCAATCGTTTGCTATTGCAGCGTCACCAGCACCTGGATCGTGCCTTTTCCTTCACTCAGCGGCTCCAACGCCTTTCCCACAACCGCTCCCAACATGCGCGCCCTGTCCGTACCCTTCATGGCGTGGCCGGGAGTCGAAGAACTCACCAGCAGGTCGCCGGGCCGGATCGCGCCATTTTCCGCGCTCACCTTGCAGGGAACGATGCCGACGATGGCCAACGGAATTTCGTCAGCCGCGGTCTCATCCATCTTGTGAGCCATGGCCAGCACTCCCGGCTTCGTCGAGTAGATTCCCGCCACCAGCGTCGAGTACGGTTCCGCGGAGAGCTTCAGCCGCCGCCTCCCAGCCGTGTCCACGATCAACAGATCGCCCGGTTCATGCCGGGCGAACTCCTTCGCAACCGCAACCGATTCGGCAAAATCCGCGCCTCCAGTTTGTGTTCCGCCATCGAAGAAACCTTTGCCGGTGCTGTCCACGCGGAATACCTTCACCGGCGAGCTGGACCCAAACTGCCCGATAATCAGGTCGCCTCCCGTCTGCGCCCGAAACAGGGCGACGATCCCATTCGGGCTCTTGGTCGAGCCAAAGAACCCCGACGCACCTCCCGTGGTCGCCGTGGCTTCGCCGTCTACCCCAGCGCCTCCGCTCTCGCTGGCGGTGAGCCCGTTTACCCCGCCGCCAAAACCGGTGGTCGCCAGTTGTGACCCCAAAATAGCGTCGCTGCCCGGAGTGGAAGTCTGGCCGAAAATTCCTATTGCACTTCCCGTAGTCGCCGTGGCAATGCCGAGCAGCGCGGTTCCTGTGCTCGAAGAGGTCTGGAAAAACCCCCCAATTGCGGTTCCAGTTGAGGCCGTGGCGAGCCCCGCCACCGCCGTGCCCGCCGGGCTGCTGGAAAGGCCAAGCACGCCGCTGCCCGACCCCGTGGTTGCGAAGCTGCTTCCAATGATCGCAGGCGCCGTGGTGCTGGAGCTTTCCACATCCAACTGCGCACCCGGCGTTTTGGTGTTGATGCCAAGGTTCCCGTCGACCTGAGCCATCTTGGACCGGCCTAACGTGGTCGTCCCCGTCCACAGCGGAATCGCATCCTTCGTGCCGGACCCGGTGACCTGGGCGTGTGCCATTGACCCACAAAACGTTGATGCGCAAAGCAAAGATGCACAAAACAAAATGGCCAACGCGAAGCCGTCATTCTTCAGTTTCATACCACATCCCCTTCAGTTCTTTTTTGTCTTGCTCATCCCTGGGCAGCGTATCCCCAAAGCAGATACTCAGGGGTGCCCCATTTCTCGCGTCTTTTGCGAGAAAGCCTGCCCGAGCGCAGTCGAACGGGTGGGGCCTTTTTCGGCCAATGTCAATTACATCCCTAAGACGACGCGAAGAGTGTGCTGTAGGCAGGTGGGGATGTCAAGATGAAAGGACTTGCACGGCAGGACTGGCCGCTACTACCCCACCTGCGGGTGCCCCTGACCTGCCCCCTACTTTCGTTTACGAAAGAATACGACAAAGTTGTTCGCTTCCATCTCCGGTTTGATCCGGGATGGGGAGCGCGAGGGGCAAGGGACGGCGTTTGAGTCCCCTGCCTCTCGCTCAGCTGGGTAGAAGCCTGCGGCCTGCGCCGCCGCAAACTCTTTCGGCGTGCGGTAGCCCAGGCTGCTGTGCGGACGCTGTTCGTTGTACTCCCGCGGTCTGCAGAACCTCGTTGCGAACGTGTGCACTTGCAATGTTGGTGCTGTTGCTGATGGCGATTACTCGATTGCCGGGGTTCGGATTTCGTAACAAATCGCTGCCGGATGTGTTTTCCACAGTCTTGCAAGCCTACCATTACGCTCGCTTTCCCAATTCCGACAATTCGCCGATTGGAGGCTTCCTATGTCCCGAAGAACGCTCCTCTCGCTCGTTCGTTTGTCCTTAGCCGCCTTCTGCTTTTCCATGGCCGCTATGGCACAAGACACCACTTACGGAAAATGGGTGACTGATCCGAACAATCTAGCAACTGCGGCGTTTGTCTACGCGCCGCCCCCGAACGGTTTCAACCCGCTCACGGCTTCCGCCACGGAACTTGAACAATTCGGACTTCCGCCGCGGCCCACTCGCAGCGAAGCGGAGCGCTACGCGCGCTGGAAAAGGATGGTGACAGCAACGCGCATGAAGCCAGAACTGAAGCCAACGGGGATCTACAACGGCCTGCCCAGAGATCGGAGAATAGTCTCGTCCACCGACAGCAGCATCACGAGTACCTCTGAGAATTGGAGCGGCTATGCCTTCGTCGTGGCTGACGATACTTTTGCCGCGAATAACAGCGAGGTTTACGCGGAGTGGATCGTCCCGGCCGTCCAGCAAGCCCCAGGCATCTGCACTTCCACACCAGATTACTCCGCGCAATGGGTAGGGTTTGACGGAGACTCCGTTTCGACCGACGTGCTGCAGGCCGGCACAGAGGCGGACGCCGGGTGCACGCACCGCGAACCTGACCCGAGCTACTATGCCTGGTTTGAATGGTATCCGGCTCTCGGCGTGCAAGTGAGCAACTTCCCCGTCAGTGCAGGGAATGGCATGCAAGTAGCGGTTTGGTACACCACGGCTTCGCCGCAAGGGCACACTCTCCTACTAAACCAAACAACGAACGAGAGCGCGCTGATAGGCTTTACCGAACCGTCAGGAGCTACCTACCTGGGCAATTCGGCGGAGTGGATCATGGAGCGCCCAATGGTGGGCGGAGCCTTGCCGAATTTACCCAATTTCGGATTCTTCGGGTTTAACGACGGCTTCGCCGTTAACAACTCGGGCGTTAGTTACACTCCTGGAGCCAGGCTCCGTGGCGTAACTGAGGAGCAGATCACCATGGTATACCCGCCGTGGAATCCAACGACCACATGCAATGGCCGGCGAGGCCCGACCGACATATCGACTTTCAACCTGAATGTGGGGAATGAAGGCGACAATACGATGTGGTTTACGGCGGACCCGCCTGCGGGTGCTCAATGAACCAGGGGAAACCCGGGGACAGACGGGACGTTCCCCAATTTCCTACGGGGGCTGGCCCATCTTTGCGTTACCACGGCAGAGGCTGCCCCACCCGTCGCGGTTTTCGACGGGTGGGGATTTCCGCTGACGGCATCAGGCGATTTTCCTTGCAGCCTATTACTGAAAGCTATTTAACGAATTCTTTTCTCAGCACCAGCGCATCCACGCCGTTCGCATAATAGCGGGGAAAGGTTCGGGTCACGCTGTAGCCGTGGCGCTTGTAGAAAGACAAGGCAGAGATGTTATCGACGGCGGTTTCCAGCGCCACGGCGTGGCAATCGGCCTTGCGCAAATGTTCTTCCGCCGCGCCCAACAGCAGCGATCCCACCCCCGCCCTCCGCGCCGCCGCCACCACGTCAATAGTGATGATATGTCCCGATCCCCGGCCTCCGGTTTCGGCCACGATAAAACCAGCGACGTCGAATCCCGCAACATCAAACAATGCCGGTTCACTCTCGGGTACACGCACCGCCGCAGAGCGCTTCTTGCTCACGCTTCTGCCCGAGCCCGCTCGGGAGTTCAGCGATGTTCCGCCCTTACTCCCGACCGCCACCAAAGTGAACGCACCACGGCGCTGCATGTAGGTCTTGAGTTCCACGCGGGAATAGGAAATCCCCGGCGCAAAGCACTGCTGATCGATGCGGTAAATCGTCTCGAAATCTTCGGCTCGAAAGTCGCGCACGCGAAAGGGCACCAGGACATTGTAAGCCGCCCCTGTCGCATACACCCGGCTCGGACGCAATTGGCTAATGGTGGAGCTTGCCAAGATGCTTGTGTGGGGACAGCCGCCCTCGCCTGCCCTGAGCGGAGCCGAAGGGGCTATCCGGTCAAGCGAGACTCGACTTCTTCCCTCATCAAGTCCGGCACGCTGCACCACCACCCGACCAGGTAGTGGATCACTTCGCGAACTTGGCGCATCCTTCGCGGCCTTTGCGGTTACGAGCTTCTGACCGTAAAAGCCATCCCGCAGAATATCACAGAGCATTATGTATAAAGCTTAGATTATCTACAAGAATACTACTCTTCCGGGGTGAAGGAACTTGCAACCCTGGGTTTTCCACAGCCATTCTTGGAATCCGCAAAGAAAAATCGTATTGCCCACCATTGTGCCCTTGCTTCGTCCGCAACTTCAGACGTACTATCAGCATCAGAGGAAGCGTCGTGGTGTACGTTTTGCTGATTGACGCGGTCAGCGCAGTCGCCGCTCTGGCGCTCTGGTACTTCGTGTTCTCCAGCTACAACCGCAGAAAAGGCGCCGCTGCTTTGCGCTGGGTGCAATCTGCCTGTGCAGGCAAGGGCCGCATCCTCGACTCGCAGTGGCTGGGCAGTTCGCGCCTGCACGCGCGTTTGCATTTTCCCTCGCGCTGGTTTGAGAACGCGCACGTCACTATGAAGTTCCGTCCGCGCGCGTTGCCGGTGCAGTGGCTGGTGAGCTGTTGGCATCGGCAGAAGGAAACTTTAACCTTCGAAGCCGATCTCGACGCTTCTCCGAATTTTAATCTCGAAGTGTTTCGTCATCGCTGGTGCGCGCACAACCGCGGCATCACGCGCACAAGCGTCACGCGCAATAACAATGGCGTCACGCGCCATAACAATAAAGACGAGCGCGAATGGGATATCTGCCAGCCAGGTCCGATCGTGCTGACCACGCGCACGCATTGGAAAGAAGATCCCGCGCCGGAGTTGAATGCGCTGATGTCGGCGCGTCATCAAGATATTTTGCAGGTGCGCTTCCGTCCTGAGTCGCCACAGTTCTGCGCCACCGTCAACCTGGAATCGCTGGCCGATCCGCGCGCCGCCGCTGGCTTTCTCAGCGCGCTGCGCGAACTCGCCGCCGGCGCCTCGGCTCACCGCCAGTAACATTGTCCCGGCCTAATGTTCCCATGGGAACATTGGCGCGAGTGTTCCTATGGGAACATTGCGCTGAGTGTTCCCATGGGAACACTTTGTACTGGCGCTGGTGTATGTACATTCGGCGCATAAATCCGGGTAAGTGAAACGAGCTGCTGGAGTTAGCGGGACGTGCCCATACTTGAGTACAGAACGCTCAAGTATGGGCATCCTCCGATTTGGTTAGTCCGTTGGGTTACGACTAAGGCCGTATCAGCGATAAAGCGAGATGGCTGCTAATCGGCAGGATCGACGAGAAGCACTGGTCGGCGGTGGTCACTCGGCGTGGAGAAAATGTGCGGCTGATCTCCGTGAGGCGGTCGCGGGATGAGGAGATAAGGATTTATGAAGGCGAAGACATTTGGTCGAAATTTTGATGCGGGTGAGGACATCATAGATCAACTTGATGTGAGCAAGGCGCGGCGTGTGGGTAGGGACGCGAAGCGAGTTAACGTTGATTTCCCACTCTGGATGGTGGATTCCCTAGATCGGGAAGCGCACCGGGTGGGCATAACGCGACAGTCGCTGATCAAGCTGTGGCTCGCAGACAGGTTGGGGCAACCGGTTTCAGGCGGGAAGCGTTAGGGTGAGCCTGTGTCGCGCCACGGTTCGGCCACGCGGCGCCGTTCTCGAACGCCGCGGCTTTGAGTTGCGCGGACTATGCGAGACAACGCAGTTTCTTCACCTACCCTGCATTCCCACACCCGAAGAACTTTCCACCCCTCGCTGCGCAACTTGCGCGCCACCCGAAGATCCCTGCGGCGATTGGAAATGATTTTCGGCTTCCAGAAGGCGCGGTTACTCTTCGACGGGCGGTCGCAGCGGGGACATCCATGCCAGTAGCATCCGTCGACGAAGAGTGCGACTTTCAGCTTGGGCCATGCAAAGTCCGGCTTTCCTGCCACCGGCCATTGTTTCTTGAATCCGCGTATTCCGCGGCCGCGGAGCAGCGCCTCCATTTTGCGTTCCGGGCCGCCCCCGGCCGTGCGGACCGATGCCATGATCTGGGACCGCACTTGGCGTGACACCCTGTCCATAGGAGGTGGCTCAGCGAGTTCGATACTGTTTAAGGTCCGAAACGTCAATGGAATCGGCAGGAACCAAGCGATAGTGCTTTTCCTCGACTATTCTTATCGCGTCGCCCTGCATTGTAAGTTCGAAAAGCGCAATCGTCTCGTCCTCGGCAAACTGGGCGGAAACTGGCCGGCATGTCAACAATGGAAATTTCTCGCGACAGCACGCAATATCTTGGATGGTCTGGACCGCGGCCAGCCTGTCCGCGCCGCCCTTCGCTTGCACTGGAATCACAAACTGTTCGCCGTGCCGGTTAACGCCAACGTAGATTTCGTCGATCTCGATCTGCCCCATGCCGGAAACAACGGCGCGAAGATGGTTTTGCAAAGAGTAGGTAGTGATCCCCAGGAAGATGTCGATCAACCGATTGTAGCGAACCTTCGCCAGCAAAGCCTGTTCGTCGCCTCTAGCGTTCGCCGTGATTATCTCGGGCGTGGCGTCGGGGATCTTGATGGCGAGCAAGTCGTTCCGGGGCACGATTCGGCTCACCCGAGCCAGCTTGAACCTATACTTCGCCCGGCCAGCCGGTTCGATGGTCCACTCCGTTCCCTGCGTCGCCGTCCTCGAAATTTGTTCCGGCAGGCTCTTTCGGTAGCGGAACGAATAGATAACGTCACCCAGATTCTTCGGGAGTTTTATCCTCAGCTTTTCGGCGGTTCCTTCCAGTTCGACGCGGTCAAAATCGAATGCAGTGGCGCCTTTCTTATAGTGGCGACGGAAAATTTCGGCTATGAGTGCGTCGTATCGGTTTGGCTCAGGCATACACGGGTTCGCGATCCCTCTTTCTCCGCGGAACAATATCCGCGGCCACGCCATACCGCCCCGCCGCTTCGGACATGTTAAGCGTCAGCAGCGAAGTATTGCCGAGTTGGGGACCGGTAATTTCCGGGGCTGAACCGTTAACCTTAGGCGCATGCAATACCGAGGCGATCTCAAGTGCGACCGCGCGGGCTAGACGCGGCGGAACGGAATTCCCAATCTGCCGGAAGCCATGCCACTTGGTTGCGTGAAACCGGAACCAATCGGGATAGGAGTGTAGGCGAGCGGCCTCACGCACTGTTATACATCTGGGCGTAATGGGGTGGATTGGGCGTGGCGAGGTAAATGCGCCACGGTCGCTTGCCGTGCCCGCACGGAGGGTATTGCAGTATGCGTCGGGATTCAGCTTTAGAAATCGGCTGATGGGCTCAACCGAACCGTGGGCAGTGGCGGCAAACCGTTTTTGGGATTCGGAAGTGTGGATCGTTCGAAGGCTGGAACTCAGCAACCTCAGGCCCGTCCGAGCAGGCACACGCGGGTCGAGCAAGGCTTTAGCGTACTCGCCAGGGCGGCCAAACTTAGCGTACACCCAGTCCCGTTCCAGGAGTTCGTCGTAGTCCTCCGCTTCGGGCAAGTCGCCTATCGCCTCCCACACCGTCGGCGTGAATGGTAGTCCGCCGAGGTCGCCGATGGATTGGTCCGGTTGGTGCGTAGATGGCGGATACGCAGGCGTCGGGAGGCCTTTTCGCGCTCCCAGGAGGAATAGGCGTTGCCGATCCTGCGGGACGCCGTACCACATCGCGTTCAATACCCGGTAGGGTTCCACTATGCTGTAGCCCCGCCGCTTGAACTCTTCGATGATCTCATGCAGGAAGCGTCTGTGATGTCCGATGGTGAGTCCCTTAACGTTTTCGAAGACGAAATATCGTGGCTCCAGCTCTTCTACAAGCCTCAAGAAGTGGCGCACCAATTGGTTGCGTGGGTCATCGAGGGCCCTTTTCCCGATCAGACTGAATCCTTGGCACGGCGCACCTCCAACCACAACCGCAATCTCCGCGTCGCCGATCCGCGATTGCTCCCTGATGTGGTCACCGTCAGCCTCGGTCACGCTTCGGCAGATGGTCGCACACTCGGGGAAGTTAAATTCATGCGTTGCGCAGTGGATGGGGTCGTACTCGAGCGCAGCACAGAGGTCGAATCCGGCCTGCCGGAATCCGAGACTCAAGCCGCCCGCCCCGGCAAACAAGTCCACAGCGATGGGTTTGCGTCTCATATCTCGATCATCAAGAGTCGCCGTACTGCCGCTAGGAGAATGGATATCGTACATTAGTTGAAACCCAATCCGCTTCTGCGACAACCTTGAATAACTCGCAAAAGCCATCGAAACTGTGGAAATCGGGTGATCTCCAGTCCTACTGGACATCGGGCCTAGGCAATTTCAGCCCATCGGCCGCCGACCAGAGACTCCTGTTCAAAGATTGTGACATGTTGTTTAGGCGAATACAAAGCGAATCTGCAATGCCAATGGACGTGCTGGGGTTAGGTCCCGAGCGGTCGGGATCTTACTTCTTCGGAGTGGTTCCGCCACGGGCCGTCCGCTCCCGGATCAGCCCGCAGAGGGGACGAGTGCAGAGATCCTTCGGCCCGCACAGGACGCGGGCCTCAGGACGACAGGATGATGGGATGCGTCGCGCTCACGTGCGGGCTTCGTAAGCGGCGGCGCGGTGCAAGCGGATCTTAACCTCGACGCGGGAGCCGAGACGATTGACGATGGACATGAGGCGATCTACGGTGAAGCGGCCGAGGTCGGCGTTGCGGATGCGCGAGAAGTCGGCGGCGGCAATGCCGGTGCGGGCGTGCGCGGCGCGAACCGTCAGGTGTTCCCGGTCGAGCGCCTTGATGATTTCGGCCGCGAGGATCGCCTTGAACTGCTCGACGTCGGCGTTCTCATGCCTCAGATCGCGGAACACATTGCCGCTTCCCCGCACTACTTCCAGCTTTTCGCTTTTCACCGCAGCATCTCCTTCAGTCTCTTCAGACGGTCTTTGATCAGGTTGATTTCGCGTTGCGGCGTCTTGATGCCCTGCGTCGACTTCTTCCGGAAGGCATGGACCACCCAGATTTCCTCGGCGATCTGTACCGCGTAGACCACGCGGAAGGCATCGCCCCGGAACGGCAGCGCAATCTCGAACACGCCCGAGCCCAGGCCGAGCATGGGTTTTGCAATGTCCGCCTTACCTCCCTCGGCGGAGATCGTCAGCGCCGCAAGACAGATCGACTGGGCTGCTTCCGGGAACGTCTCGAATTCCTTCAGGGCCGCCTTGATCCATGAAACCGGCCGGGTCGTTCGAGTCATGGGCCGTCCGCCGTTCGCTCCAGTCTTGCCCTACGTTGTCATATATGACAACAATTGTCAAGAAGCACCGCGCGGATTGTTCTTGGCGGGCTTGCTGGGGACGTGATATTGTCCGCGTCATGCCGGACGCGCCTTTTGGCAATTCCGCTCCGCAGTTTGGCACGGCTGAGTATGTGGGTGTGCCTGCGCCGATTGCCTGCAAGTTTTGCGGGCAGGCTGTAGCTGGGAGCTATTACCGGGTGAACGGAGAAGCGGCTTGCGCGAGTTGCGCGGAGCAGGCGCGGCGGGAGGTCCCGGGCGAGAGCCATGCCGCTTTTGTGCGGGCGTTGCTGTTTGGAATCGGCGCGGCGGTGGTGGGAATGATTCTGTATGCGGTGTTCGAGATTGCCACTGGACTGATTATTGGCTATGTTGCGCTTGCGGTGGGCTACCTGGTGGGCAAGGCCATGATGAAAGGGTCGAATGGACGCGGCGGACGGCGCTACCAGATTACGGCGGCGGTGCTGACCTATGCGGCGGTTTCGCTGGCGGCGATTCCGGTTGGGATTCACTACGCGAACGAGCATAAGCGGGCCCAGCGGGTTGCGCAGCAGCAGCAACTGGCCGAGGAACAGCGGGAACTGGAAAAAGAATCGGGGCAGCAGCCGCAGGAGTTGCCGCCGGCGCAGGCTCCCGCGAAGCCTGCCATGAGCTTCCGCATGAACATCGGCAAAATGGGCGCGGCGTTGCTGCAGTTGGCGGTTATCGGGCTGGCGTCACCATTTCTGGAATTGGCCGATCCTATTCATGGTGTAATTGGGCTGGTGATTTTGTTCGTGGGAATCCGCATTGCATGGAAACTGACTGCCGGGAAAGCTCTTGAGGTTTTTGGGCCGTTCGATAACCCTGTTTCGCCAACAACGCAAGGCTGAAGAAACTTGGCTGGTGCAGTTTGACAAGGAGGCGAGCCAAACGCGCGATTATTGGGTCGCAAAGAACGCGACCCTTCGGCACGCTGCGCTTGCTCAGGGCAGGCTCCTCGGCACGCTAAGCTTGCTCAGGGCAGGCTCCTTCGGCACGCTGCGCTTGCTCAGGGCAGGCTCGTTCGCGCGGCTCGCCCGAATCCTTCGCTGCGCAAAAGACGCTTGCTCAGGATGACAATCAAGCGGCACTGGCACTAGACTTCGTCCAAGGTGTCTTCGATTACTCCTGAACTGATTCGAAATTGCAAACGCTGCGGCGGGGAACTGCCGGCAGATGCGCTGGTGTGCGAGAAGTGCAACGCGCTCGTACACGCCGAAGAGCTGGAGCGGCTGGCGGCTGAGGCGAAAGCGCTGGAAGCCAAGGGTGAGCTGCGGCAGGCGCGGGAGACTTGGCTGCGCGGGTTGCCGCTGCTGCCGAGAAATTCGAAGCAAGCGGATTGGATTCGCGACCATGCGCGCCAACTGGATGCGACGGCGGATGCGGCGGGGCGGCCTGCGTCGGAAAACAAGTGGGCCGAGAAGTTGGGGCCGGCGGGTCCGATTGCGGTGTTGCTGGCCAAGGGCAAGCTGCTGCTGACCGCGGTTTTCAAGCTGAAATTCTTGCTCAGCCTGGCAGCGTTCGTGGGCGTGTATTGGGCGGCGTTTGGGATGAAATTCGGCATCGGGTTTGCCGCGCTGATTCTGATTCACGAGATGGGACACTTCGTCGACATCAAACGCCGGGGCTTGCCGGCGGAGATGCCGGTATTTCTACCGGGTTTTGGCGCTTACGTGCGCTGGCAGGCGATGGGCGTTCCGCTGGAGATGCGGGCGGCGATCAGCCTGGCGGGGCCGCTGGCGGGATTTCTGTCGTCGCTGGGATGTGCGGTGCTGTGGTGGCAGACGGGCAATGCGCTGTGGGCTGGGCTGGCGCAGGCGGGTGCGGTGCTGAACCTGCTGAATCTGATTCCGGTGTGGGTGCTGGATGGCGGGCAGGCCATTTTGCCCATGAACAAGACCGATCGCATTGTGCTGCTGACTGCGTGTCTCGCGCTGTGGCTGGTGCTGGGAGAGAACATGTTTTTTCTGGTGGCGCTGGGCGCGGGATGGCGATTGTTCACCAAAGATGCAGCGGCGCATTCGAGCTGGCGCACGTCGGTTTATTTTGTGGCGCTGCTGGCGGCGCTGGGAGGGTTAATCCGGGCGCTGCCGGTGCAGGGATGGGGTGGGCGGTGATGTCAGGAGCAGATGGCGTTTACGTCAGAAAGCAGAAGACATCCCGGATCGGTTTTCAGATAAATCTCTTTTATGCGGCTCATCAGCTTTTTCGATTGGCAGGGGCCTGGGTCTCGCGATATTCTTTCCGTTTGAAACCCAGCCCACGCAGCTTTCCTGTACGTCACATTAATTTGCTTACGTTCATCACGAGACTTGAGGAGATTCATGTCCACTGAACTGCGAAATTTCCTGACGCTTACTTACGACGAACTCGAAGAGCTGAATCTGAAAGCGAAGGAGCAGCGCAGGAACCGCGTCGCCCTCCACAAGATCCAGGAAGAGCGGCTCAAGTACCTGACCGACGAAAAGCGGATCAAGGCCGTGACCGTGCTTTTCAGCGACCTCGAAGGCCGGTTGCACATGCTGGACTACGACAAGAAATTTCTGCTGAAGAGCTGGGACAATCTGACCTTCGATGGCTCGTCGATTCGCGGGTTCACGGCGCAGCGCGAGAGCGATCTGCGGCTGGGGATTGACTGGGCGGCATTTTACTGGGGACCGTCGGACGTGCTGGGCTCGGGCAAAGTGCTGGTGTTCGGCGATGTCATCGACAAGGGCGGAACACCTTACTCGGCGGATATTCGCGGCGTGCTGAAGGGATTTGCCGGCGATCTGCATAAGAAAAAAGGCTACACGCTGAACGCGGCCAATGAAATTGAAGGGTTTCTGTTTAACGGTCCCGATGCGGAGCGGCACTACCACGAAACCGGCAAGTTCGACTATGTGAACACGGGCGGATATTACCATTCGCTGCCCGGCGATCCGCTGCGCACGTTCATCGACACGACCGCCGAAGTGCAGCGCGCGATGGGCTTCCAGAATGAGAAGGATCATCCGGAAGTTGCGCCTTCGCAGTTTGAAATCAACTACGGCTACGGCGAAGTGGTGGCGGCCGCGGACCAGATTCAGCTCTACAAGCTGATCTGCCGGCAGGTGGCGACCCACATGGGCTTGAGCGCATCGTTTCTGCCCAAGCCGGTGGTGGGCGTGAACGGCAGCGGGATGCACACCAATGTTTCCATCAGCGCCGACGGCAAGAACCTTTTTTGGGACGCCAAGGGCGAAGAAAAACTCAGCAAGATGGGCTGGGCGTTTCTGGACCGCATCCTCACGCACGGCAATGACATTTGCCTGCTGCTCAACCCCAGCGTGAATGCCTATCGCCGGCTCGATCCGCACTTCGAAGCGCCGAACCAGTTGAAGGCTTCGGCGGTCGATCGCGGCTCGATGATCCGCATCCCTATCGGCAACGAGAAGAGCATGCGCGTGGAGATTCGCTCAGTTGCGCCGGATGCGAATCCTTATCTGGTGATGCTGGGGATTTTCAAAACCGGCATAGACGGCGAGACTTCGAAGATCAAGAATCTGCGCCAGGCCGAGCGCTACCTGCCCGATAACATCTACGACGCGTTGGCAAACTTCCGCAAGGCAGAATGGACCACCAAACTGCTCGGCGCAGATGTGAAGGCGCGCTACGCCGACTTGAAGCAGGCCGCGGCCGACCGCTGTCCGCGGGCTTTAGGAACCTTCGTGAAAGCACCCGAGGTGCAATATCATCACGAAGTCTACAACCAATTTCTCTGGAATCTGTTCTAGAACGCAGTTCTGCTTGAGCAAGCGCCTTGGCCGCAGGCCAGGGCGTTTGCGCTTTGCGTCGGAATCCAGGGATTGAGCCAGCTCGGTTCCGCCGTTACTCGCTCGGAATCCGCACCAAGCCAGAGGCTAGGGTAGCCCCGTTGCCGCGCTTCTTACTTCTTTTCCGGATTTGCCAAGAAACGGTAACCCACGCCGCGGACGGTGAGTAGATGCCGGGGCTCGGCAGGATCGTCTTCGATATAGCGCCGCAGCCGCACGACAAAATTGTCGATGGCGCGGGTGTCGGTATCTTCGTGCAGGCCCCACACTTCTTCCAGGATGGATTTGCGAGAGACCACGCGGCCGTCGTTGCTTACCAGATGCCGAAGCAATTCCGATTCCATCACGGTGAGATGAATCACGTTAGCGCCCGAGCGCAGTTCGAGAGCGCCGAAGTCGATTGTTTTTCCGGCGAAAGAAAAAGTGCCGTAGTCGTTCACTTGTCGGGGGCCGGCGGGCGTTTCAATCTGGCCGCCGTTCGGCCTTTCGACTGGATGAGCCGAGCGCATCCATTGAGTTCGCCGCAACAAGCCCTGCAAGCGCGCCAAGAGAATGGAGAGATCGAAGGGCTTGGGCAGATAATCGTCCGCGCCCGAGGCGAAACCCTTCAGCACGTCTTCCGGGCGGCCGCGCGCCGTCAGCATCAGCACGGGCACGTAGTTGTGCGCGGCGCGCAACTCCGAAACCACGCTGAAGCCGTCTTTGCCCGGTAGCATGATATCGAGCACGACGACATCAAAGGCTTCGTTCTTGCTCAGCAGACGCTCGGTCGCGGTTTCGCCATCGCCTGCGATCTCTGCCGAGTAGCCCTCAGCTTCCAGATTGAAGCGCAATCCCTGCGCCAGATGGGCTTCATCTTCCACCACAAGAACGCGGCTCACGCCGCCGGCCTCGGCAGTTCCGTCCTCGGCAACTCCATGGTCAATGTTGTGCCGCGGCCTTCGCCGTCGCTTTCAGCGAAGACTTTGCCTCCGTGCTTTTCCGCGATGGCCTTCACGATAAATAACCCCAGCCCGGTTCCCTTGACGTGCGTCAGCGAACGGTGAGTGACGCGGTAGAAACGTTTGAAGATGCGTTTGACGTCATCCGGAGGAATGCCGACGCCGTGGTCCTGGACGCTGAGCACGATGCGCTTCTCGTCGGGCATGGCGAGGCGCACGCGCACGTCCACGTTATCGCCGGAATATTTGATGGCGTTGTCGAGGACATTGAAAACGGCGGTGCGCAAGTCTTCGGCGCTGCCCAGCACGCATACCCCGGCGCCGTTGGTAGCGGGCTGCTCGAAGCGGAGCGCCTCCGGCTGCAGATGGTGGCGTGAGCGGGCAGCGTCCATGCAGTCGCGCACCACCTGCGCGAAATCGACTTCCGAGCGGTCGCGCCCGGCTTTTTTGTCTCCGGCGCGTCCGGCGCGTAGAACCTGCTCGATGGTTTCGGTGAGGCGGTCGGTATCGCTCAGCATGAGCCGGTAGAAGTCCTGCTTCTGCGTCTCGGGCAATTCGCGGCGTTGCAAAGTTTCAACGTGAAGGCGGATCGAAGCGACGGGCGTTTTCAGTTCGTGAGTGACAGCGTTGATGAAGCTGTCGTGCTGTTCGTTGCGCCGGATCTCCCGCACCAGAAAGCTCGTGTTTACGATCATTCCCGCGATGATCAGCGCAAAGAAGATGATGCCGAAGAACAGCAGCACACCTTCGCGCCAGTTCAGGATAATCCAGCCGACGTTGAGGGCTACCGCCAGTGCCACCAGGCAGACGCCCAGGACTACGAAGAATGCGATCGCTTTGCGGCGGCTGGTGATGCGCATGGTGTCACGCTGATTTTACAGCGTTTGCATACGCATCGACGGCAACAACTTGGGTTCGGCGTTGGGGCTCGGTTGGTTCTGATTTGGGCGGCAGTCGGCGGACCTAATCCCGTTCCTCAGCGTAAACTTAACCGGATGAGCGAACCCGCTACAAATCCGCACAGACAGCAGCAACTGTATTGGGCTCAGATGATCGAGCTTAAAGTGGCTGCTTGCTATATCCGTCACTATAGGGATTATCTCGGCAAACGGGTGACAGCTCTTGGGACGCTCAGGGCCGTCGCGTCCAGCGGCAGTATCGCAGCTTGGGCCCTCTGGAAGGAATACGCATTTGTGTGGGGTGCAATCATCGCTGCGTCACAGGTGGCCGACGCTCTCAGGGATGTGTTTCCCTTCACTAAAAAGCATAAGGCCGCCAGCGCACACACAATCACTCTGGGCGGGATTTTCATCGATGCTCAATTGGAGTGGGAAAACATTTTTTCCGGTCGGTATACAGATGATCAGATCGTGAACCGACGGCACAAGCTTATGAAGTTGCAGCACGATGCCGAGCGGACCAGCTTCCCGGACGGCCTGGCGACACGAGACTCTCTTTTTGCCCAAGCCCAACAGGACGCGAAGGACTATTTTACGGCGACCTATGGTGTATACTAAGTCAGAGCTTTTGATGGCCGACGAGAAATTTACAGTCGTTGCCTCGGACTTGGGCAAGAGCCTAATCATGCCATCGGTGACTGTCCATATCCCGATGCCCCCAGGTGCAGCTATCCCGGCTCAGGCTGCCCCACCCCAGAATATCCCCGCTCAGGCCCCTCCGGATTCCTCCAACGGCAAGAAGTAGAACGATCTAGTCGCCTGCCACCGAAGCTTCCGGCATCGCCGCTGTAATCAGGCGTCCGTTGGGTGCGGCCGCCAAACCTGTTTCGAGGTCGGCGAGCCTTACGCGCTTGATGTCCCAGGCCAGGCCCAGCGTCTTCAGCGTCCATATGCCGTACCAGTTGGTGTCGATCTCATACCACCTGAAGCCGTGCTGCGCCGAGGTCGGATGGGCATGGTGATTGTTGTGCCAGCCCTCGCCAAACGTAAGCAGCGCCACCCACCAACTGTTAGTGGAAAGATCACGCGTGTTGAAGCGGCGCGTACCCCAGGAGTGCGTGGCGGAGTTGACCAGCCAAGTGGCGTGCAGACCGACCACGGTGCGCATGAAAATGCCCCACATCAGAAACGACATGCCGCCAATCGCAAAAAGGGCGGCTCCGAGTACGATCATGGGCACGTAGTGATATTTGGTGATCCAGACGTGAAATTTATCTTTGGCCAGGTCGGGAACATAGCGGGCCAGGGTGGTCGAATCGTGGTGCATGGATTTCCCGGTGAGAATCCAGCCCATATGCGCCCACCATTTGCCGTCAATGGGAGAATGCGGATCGCCCTCCTGATCGGAATGCTGATGGTGAATACGGTGGGTAGCGACCCAGAAAATTGGCCCGCCCTCGAGGGCCAGCGTGGCGCAGACCGTCATGACATATTCCACCCACTTCGGAGTCTTGTAGCCGCGGTGGGTGAGCAAGCGGTGATAGCACATGCCGATGCCGACGCTGCCGGAAACCCACCAGAGGAAAAGGGATACGGCCAAGGCTTTCCAGGTAAAGAAAAAAAGAGCGGCGATGGCGCCGATGTGAAAAAGCGCCATGAAAATGGTTGTGACCCAGTTGATTTCACCCTGAGCGGCTTGCGGTCTTTCGAGGTCTTCTACTTGCATGTTGTCGCGAGGTCCCTGTACCCGATGTATGTGAATCCAGCTAAAACGTAACAGGGATTCAGGAGAGGTGACTGTAATAGTTATGTAATAGCGGGAGTACGGAGGTAACGGAAGGGAACACGCGGGCGCGGCGAGTGGCCACGCCCACGGGACAAGTTGACGATATAAATCTGGGACCGCCTAAGCTGGATCTAATCGCGAAGCGTGACTTCTCTCGTGCGATCTTCATTTGTGCTTTATGCGCTCTTGGGCAGATTGGCCATGAACTCTTCTTGCGCCTTTTCGATCTGCTGACTGGATAGATCAGCGGTATGGGTCGCAATCGACCACTTGTGGCCGAACGGATCGCTTAGTTTTCCGTAACGATCGCCCCAGAACATATCGCTGACCGGCATTTCGACTTTCGCGCCCGCCTTTACCGCGCGTTCGAAAGCCGAATCCACATCCTCGACATAGATGTGCAGTCCCATGCCGGCGCCGCCACTGGTCTGCGGCGAAAGCGACCCGAACTCGGGAAATTCGTCGGTGAGCATGACGATGGAATCGCCGATACGCAGCTCGGCATGCATCACTTTGCCGTCCGGCCCCTTCATCACGCCTTTTTCCACTGCGCCGAATGCCTGCTTGTAGAACTCGATGGCGCGCGCCGCGTCGCGCACGGTCATAAACGGTGTAATGCTGTGATACCCCTCGGGAATGGCTTTAACGCTCACGAATGGCCTCCTTTGAACGAAGACTTGCGCAGGCAGTTTACACCAAACAAGGCGGACTGGTTGTCAAAGGGTAAGCAATGGAATTAGAAGCAGGATTGAAGAGCCAGATCAGAAGAATCTCGTCACGCCTTCTTCCAGCACCACCACCTTATCCTCAATCCCAGCCGAGCGTGCTTCGCGATCCAGCAACTGCAACGGTTCGTCGACCGGTTCGTGCGACAGGCGAAACGTACCGTAGTGCATGGGCACCATCCAGCGGGAGTTGAGATCGAGAAAGGCACGAGTGGCGTCCTCGGGGTTGGTGTGTACGTTGCGGAATTGTGGAGGGTTGTAGGCTCCGATGGGCAACAGTGCAACCTCGGGAGACAGGCGGCGTCCGATTTCACGGAACCCCGCAAAGTAGGCCGTGTCTCCGGCATGGTAGATGGAATGTTTTCCCGCGCGCAGCACAAAGCCGCCGTAGCCGCGATGCGAGTCTTTGAGGATGCGCGCTCCCCAGTGGCGCGATGGCACGTGGGTCACCGACAAGTTGCCATGTCGCGAACTTTGCCACCAGTCGAGCTCGATGATCTCAGAAAAACCAAGATCGGAGACCAGATCGGAGACGTGAGTTGGAAGGATGATGACCGGAGCGGTGCCGCGAGTGCGCAAATTGTTCTGCACGATCGCGCGCAACGACGGCCGGTGCAGATGATCGAAGTGCGCGTGCGAAACCAATACAAGATCGATCGGCGGCAAATCGCGTACTCGCAGTCCAGGCCGTCGCAGACGCTTGAGGACGAAAAGCCAGCGGGCAAAGTTGGGGTCGATCAGCACATTTTGCCCGCCGATCTGCACAAAGAAGCTGGCGTGGCCAATGAATGTGACCCCGAGTTCGCCGTTCGTGGCCAGCCGGGGCTTATGGATTTCACCCAAACATGGCGTTACAGCGGAATGGCGCACCAACCGCCCGAACTGCCTGGCACGTCTCCGCAAAGCCGGGTTATGAAAGGTTGCCTTAATCATCGAGTTGCCGGTCTCAAACCGGAGTCGGCCAACATAATCTATGCTAGCGTCCGGCGGGTCCTCTTGCGGAGTAACCAGCGCGTTCGCAACCACAGTCTTCACCAATTCCGATGATGGCTGGAGGCGGCTGGCTCCATTCTAGTTCACGCCAGCGCGGAGAAGAGTGAAGTTTTATCGCTGGCAAGCTCGGATTGCTGTAATCAAGCCAAAAGGCGGCCCGCCTCAAACGGCAGCGGCATTTCTAGAGGGTTGCCCTTCAATAGTCAAGCTTCTAAGAATTCTAATGCCGGTAAGAACTCTTCGGTTAAGAATTTCTAATTTCCGTCTGCGCTGGCAATCCAACGCGAGCGCGGGATTGGACGCTTTCCCTCGTCGTCGTAGAAGAACTTTATTGCATGATCCGACTTCGCTCCCACCACCGGCTTGTCCGCGAGGCCGCTGAATCGCAGAGCGCCTCCGGCCAACGGCAACGGCGCTTTGGTCGTGAACATCGATTCTTTATACGTACTGCCACTCAAGGCTTGCGCCACCGCAAACACTCCAAATGGATTTCCATTTACGTACGAAACGCCGATGTAATCGGCAACCATGTAGCCGTTGTCGGAAAGCGGCAGCCAGGTTACCTTCATAGGACCGGCAATTTGCGCTCCCGCGGTCCAGGTTGCGCCGCCATCGCTCGATGTCGTGAAGCCCACATCCAACTGGCAGGTGCTGGTGGTGCACTTGGCCACAGGGTAATAGTAATAAACGATCGTTAGGTGGGCCGTGCCGCCGGAAGTATTCGTATCTACTCCGATGCCCGGCAGGAAGTGATCGACCGTGCTGGTGGTGGCGTCGATCGGAACGCGCGTAATCGCGCTCCAGGTCTTGCCATCGGCGGAAGTGCTCATCACGATGTCGTTGGAGCTGCAACTCTTGCGGAAACGGCAATCGGACCACACTACATAAACATTGCCCGCGCCGTCGATCCCCGCCGAAGGCAGATCGGGATTGCGCATGTTCGCAGCCACCAGATGGCTGTCGATGCTGGCAATGGCTTCGCTCTTGCCCCAGCTCGCGCCGCCATTCGTGGAACTGAATACGTCGATGCCGCCGCCTTGGAAAGGCACAACCACAGTGCCGTTCGGCTGCACTACGGGCTCGCCGCCAAGCCCACCTGCATGGTCCGAGGAGGCCAAACCCGGACCCCAGGTTTGCCCGCCGTCGCTGGAAACGCTCATCAGAACATCGCCGCTGCCGTAAGCCTGATCCCATTCGGTGTAGCAATTGCCGTAGTAGAGACTGGTTGGTGTGTCGTCGCACACACTCCAGTTCTTGTCGTCGAGGTGGGTTTTGTCGATGTTAATGGGATTTCCCCAATGCAGGCCATCCGTGGAGCGGCTCACCGCGACATCGCCGATCAGCCCCGAACTGCTGCTCAAGCCGACCAGCGGCAGCGTCGAGATCAGCCACTCGCCGTGTTTGGCGTCGTACGCCACAGAAGGATCCGCTGCGGCGCCGTAGGTTCCGTTCTTATAGTTCACGGTGAGACCCGGCAAGTCTCCATACTTCCAGGTTACGCCGCCATCGGAGGAAGTCGAAAGCCTACATCTGCGCTGCCCCAACCGATCGACCCCGGCCTGCGCCCCACGTGAAAGGCGCTCACGATTGTGTTTCCCCAGGCGAACGTGTCGGGTTCAACTTCGGTTTTGTGGTCGCTGTCGGTGTTGGTTAAGTTATCCACGCTGATCCGTGTCAGCGATGATTGCGCGTGCACCGGCGCTGCCATTGTTACCGCCACGAGTACCGCCGCCGAAATGAACAGGATTGTTCCAGTGCAGACACTAAGAAGCGACCGTTTCATGGGAGATTTCCTTACCTGGGATTAACTTCGCAGGATTATGGCGTCACGGCCTCGCCGGCTCCAACCGAAAAGTTCGCCGCCCCCAGTACTATAGCCTGATCGTAGAGCCCTGTCGATCTGGATTTTGCCGTAGGACCAGCCCAGAACGCGCCTCCGACCGATCGGATGCACGTGTGCATCCGGATGTACTGGCTTCGCGCCGGAGCGAAACATCCTTTGTGTACAATGCAAAGGTATGCCTTTTCGCGCGCAAGGGAATCCTAATGCCGCCAAGCACGGGCGGACGCCGCCTCCGGAAGAAACTTTTGAGGAAGCCACTTTTCTCAAGACGTTGGGCGAAAAGCAGAAGCCAGTCTGCGTGAAACTGATGGACGGACAAACCTTCCGGGGCTGGATCGAGTATTACGACAAGAACATGGTGAGGCTCACGCGCGAGGGCTCGCCGAACTTGTTCATCTACAAGCACGAAATCATGTACATCGCCGAGGACGGCAAACGAAAGTAAAGCCCTCGTCCGGCTCGCGGATTGGACTCGACCCCAGGGATTGGAGTGTTGCACGCGCAGGCCGATGGTCCCCTGAGATTGTGTTTCAGGAACCTTAATGTATCGAGCCGCAAGTCCAGTTCGAATCATGCCGACATCCGTTCACGAAGATTTTGTCCCCACCATGGCGGCCATCGCACGCGAAGCGGGCGCGCTGCTGATGCCCTATTTTCACCAGCGCATCAAGATTGAATACAAGGGCGACGCCGACCTGGTGACCGCCGCCGACCGCGCGTCGGAAAAGCTGATCCGCGAACGCTTAAGCGCGCGTTGGCCTGGGCACGATATTCTTGGCGAGGAACAAGGACTGACCGACCAGGGCAGCGACTACCGTTGGTACGTCGATCCGCTCGACGGCACGACCAACTTCGCTCATGGATTTCCCGTTTTCTGTGTGTCCATGGCCGTGGAACACCGGCGCTCGGCAGAGCAGGCGCAACGCATCGCTGCCGTAATTTACGATCCCACGCGCGATGAGCTGTTTTCCGCGGCCGAGGGAAAAGGCGCGCAGCTCAACGGTGAGACGATCCACGTATCTAGAACGGCAAAGCTTAAAGAGTGCCTTCTCGCCACGGGCTTTCCCAGCCACAAGCGGCACAAGAATCCGAACATTTACTTTTATCACCAGATCACGCTGCGCACGCACGGAGTGCGCCGTGCCGGTTCGGCCGCGCTCGACCTTTGCAACGTGGCCTGCGGGCGCTTCGACGGCTTCTGGGAGTTCAATCTCAATCCCTGGGACACGGCCGCGGGAGCGCTAATTGTCGAGGAAGCCGGCGGCCAAGTGACGCGCTTCGACGGATCGCCCTTTGAACTCAATAGCCGCGAGACCCTCGCTTCCAATGGCTTGATTCATGATGCGCTGCTGCAAGAGTTCAAGGAGATCTTTGCCGGACGAGATTTGGAGCCGCTCCCCGACCTGCGCGCGTACAAACGTTAGGCGATTCTCGTCCGCGATCGATCTGGATATTCATTCCGGACCTTCATGCGCGCATATGGGCTCAGCCCGCTACTGAGCGTACTCCAGTGCATCACGGTCCCAGTGAGCAAGTGCGGCTGCCGCCTCATAGCTACTCCGCAGAAATTTCAGCAGCTCGGGCTCAGCCGGCTGTGCGCCGCGGACGTCATCGTACATCAGGATGAACTCCTTCAACTCGGGATGGTAGAACGCAGCGTCCGGGAGCAGCCGCTGTTGTGCCAGTCCCCGCGGCTCAGGAGCGGCGTAACAATAAAAGGCTGGACCGTCCATACCCGATCCGCCCGGCCACCAGCCCGCGCTGATAACCTCGTGAGAATACGCTTCGCGCGTAATCGGATCGGCGCCAGGACGCTCGGGCGCGCGCCGGCCGGAGAAGCGCGTCACTGCCAGATCGAAACTTCCCCAGAAAAAATGCACCGGGCTGTTCTTACCCAGGAACCGGGCGCGGAACTGCTTGAAAACTGAATCGCACGAGGCAACGATGCGCCAAAAACGATGCGCAGCGTCGGCATCATAGGCGCGGTACAGCTCGTCTTCCGCGAAGGGAATGGGGTCCGGCACCTCTACAGGCTTGGCGTAGATCGCAACGCCGATACCGAGCCGACGGAGGGTTGACATGAACTCGGAGTAGAAGTCCGCGACCGTTCGCGGCTCCAGCGCAAGCACTCCGCGCTGTCCATCGCAGCGGTCGATGAGCAGCTTGTGATCGATAAAGTCGAACTGTATTTCGAAAACGTCTTTCCCGTACGGAATCGGCGAGGTCGTCAGGCCGCGCGCGTTGACATAGAACGGGACGTTCCACCAGTGGTTCGTTTTAGGTGTCAGTTGCATGCGAACCTTGCCCACGATCTGCGTCCACATGTGGAGATTGTGGTAAGTAGGCTTCCAATCGGCCAGAGGAAGCTCCGGCCATGCTTCGGCGGCAGACGTGGAAGGGATTTGCGGTGCACTCATAATGGGCCGCTCCTCGGAACAGGATCTGCGTTGACCGATCTCTGCAGACTGATCTGCAGCACAATGATCTGCGCACAATGATCTGCCTAATCTACCACGCTTCATCGCCTAGTCCTGCCTCACGGCGAGACGGTACGGCCGCAGGAAATGTACGCGACGATCCTTTGAGGACCTTAGTCTCGGCAATTACAGCGCTGGGTTTGAGGCGCGGCGCCCGCGGCGGCGTTACAATTGAACAAGTTGCTGTGTGCCGGCGTTCATGGAGTCTGTACCGATCCAGCAATGGGGAGGTGTCTTGATCAACTCGTTACTGGAACGCAAAATCGAAAAGCGGCTCGACCAGGTCCGGCTGCCGGGACGTATCTTGTTTCTCACCGAAGACCCGGAACTCATCCAGCGCCAATTAGCCGGCGAAGACCTACCGTGGAGCACGAAGAGTCCGGGGAATAATCCCAAGCTGCGTGACGACATCTCCACGGACGAAATCACGCCTGCGCACTATTGCTTTTACTTTGACGAAACCCTGGGCGAGATTCCTTACATGGGCTTGAAGTGCGGCAGCGTGACGCCGATCGGTCGCGGCGACGTGAAACGCGGCGGATTCGTCTGCGCGGTGAGCGGCAAGCGCCGCGGCAAAGGATCGAGCCGCGAGCAGTCGCCTTATGCCGAGATGTGTGCGGGCATTCGCGTGGTGATCGCAGAAAACATCGAGCGCATTTACAAACAGAATTGCCAGAATCTCGGACTGCTGACCTCGACCAACTTTTCGCTGATCGACAAGATTCGCGGCGGGGAAGACATTGCGCTCGCCGAGTTTACCGCCGGCGAAGACGAAATTACGCGGCAGGTCATCGAATACGGCGGGCTGTTTCCGTTCAATGTCGCGCGCATGCAGAAGAAAGTATTTCTGCCGCCGATCAAAACTGAAAAACGGCCGATGACGCTGGCCGAGAAGATATTTGCGCGGCACATGTTGAACGAAGAAGGCGGAGTGGGCGTTGCCAGCGTGAAACCGGGCGACACCGGTTTTGCCCGTGCCGATCTGCGTTTCAGCCATGAGTACGTCACACCGATGGCGGCGATTTTCTTTGAGCGCTATGTGGGCAAGGATGCCAAGGTCAACGATGCTTCGAGCATCATCTTCTTCCGTGACCACCTGACGTTTCTCGACGAAGTAATTTCCGAAGAGAAGAAAAAACTCGGCCTGCTCGACCTGGCTACGCAACTCAAGCTCAAGCAGCAGGATTTCGCCGCCAAGCAGGGCATCAAACTTCACGGTGAATTGACCGACCGCAAAGGCTCCGAAGGCATCTGCCACGCCATCGTGCTCGAAACCTACGCGTTGCCGGGACAACTGAACGTCGGCTCCGACTCGCACACGCCCCATGTCGGCGCCATCGGCTGCGTCGCTTTCGGCATCGGCACCACCGACGTCTTCAATTCGTGGATCACCAAAGATGTGCGCGTCAAGGTGCCGGAGTCGGTGAAGATTGTGATCCGCGGCAAGAAGCACGCCAACGTCACGGCCAAAGATTTCATTCTGAAGATTCTGAGCCTCGACTACGTGCGCAGCGGCAAGGCGCTCGCCAAGGTGATGGAGTATGCCGGCGAAGCTATCGAAGAACTCGGCGTCGACGAGCGCGCCACTATGACTAACATGGCGGCCGAGATTGGCGGCTTCACCGGCATTGTCGCGCCGGATAAGAAGGCCGTCGATTTTCTGGTCGAGCGCCGCGGCGCCGATCCCAGGAAAATGGATCGCGCTAAAGCCAACGCCATGATCGACGGCTTGTGCAGCGATCGCGATGCGCAGTATGCGCATGTGATCGAACTCGATGCGGCTGAGATTACGCCGATGGTTGCGACTCCGGGCGATCCGGGCAACGGCAACTATATCCGCGAGTTAAACACGCCCGTGCCTGTCGAGATCGCCTACGGCGGCACCTGCACCGCGGGCAAGAATGAAGACATGGACATGTACGCCGCCGTGCTGGCCGACGCGCTCAAGCAGGGCAAACGCATCGCCGATTCAGTAAAGTTCTACATCCAGTTCGGCTCGCAGGAAACGCGCGAATACTGTCTGCGCAAAGGCTATCTCGAAGTTTTCCAAAAGGCCGGCGCGCATGTGATCGAGCCCAGTTGCGGCGCCTGCATCAACGCCGGGCCAGGAGTTTCCACGCGTCCCGACCAGGTGGTGATCAGCGCGCAGAACCGCAACTTCCCCGGCCGCAGCGGTCCCGGTCAGATGTATCTGGCGTCGCCGCTGACCGTCGCCGCCAGCGCGGTCGCGGGCTACATCGTGGAGTACGAGCCCAGCGAGAAGGGAGAGTTGGTAGGAGCGTAGCTGTACGGGGCCGGGTAGGCTTCTTCGGCTATTTTCAAGCAAGTATGAGCGCCTTGCGGCGCGTATATTTTGCTCTGAGGAGGGTTCGATGAAGAAGTCAGGCCCGAAGTCGGGCACCAAGAAGGACCAACTATGGTGCGAATGCGATTGTGCCAACTGCGAGATTGGGGCTCATGAACGCTGCCATTCCCCCAAATGCCACATGCCGAAGTGGAAGGACGTGAAAGGCAAACCATCGGCGCGCGGCCATTAGCGCAGGTTCTTCCGAGCAAACTGCCGGAACTGGAACTCGAACTCCTCAGGCGAATAGATTCCCTTCTGCACCAGCAGGGTGTTCATGGAATAAACCGTGGCGCGAAAGCGTTCGTCGCGTGAGAGTTTCTCCATGGCTTCCTCGAAACTGATGAGTCCCTTGTCTTCGGATACTGCGCGCTCAGACCGGTCTACGGGAACAGTGGCCATTAGAATCCTCCCTGAACGGTCATTGTACGACGCTGCTTCTGCCCCACCAAGAAAGATCGACGCGCCCTGGCCCCACACCCCCAGTTCAACCTCTAAGAAGACTTCACGAGCGTCCGGCTCCGCGCCTTCGTTTGCATCCCTTCCAGCGCCGGGAAGGAACTGGCTGCCACCAGCGTGCGCTCCGGAGGCTGAGCGTTGGAATGGAGTGCATCGGCCAGCAGTTCCACCGCGCGCCCCATCAGCGGCGGCGAGATCACGGTCGCCGCCAGCAACCCTTCCCGCACCCACGCCTGCCCCGAGCCGGGCACACCGTCGCAACCGGTCAGCGGCAGCCTCAGCCACTCTTCTCGCTGAGGCGCGTCAGGCAGCGCTTCAAAAGCTCGCCTCGCGCCCATGGCCATGGCGTCGTTCTGGCATGCGACCATGCCGACCTTGAGCTGGCGCGACGTGCTCAGCGAGAGCCAGGATTTCAGCGCACCGTATGCGCTCTGTTCCGTCCAGTCGCCCTTGAGCATCTTCAAAGTCACTCCGGCAGGCTTCGAGGAGAGCACGCCGGCGGTGCGCTGCGTGGCCGTGTCCCGCCCTGACGGCCCCTCGACATACAACACGCATCCTTTCTCTCCGAGCAGAGCGGCGATCTGTCGGCCCTGAATCCTACCGATTTCCTTATTATCCGAGGTGACCCCAAAAACCGGGACCATGCAATGTGCCCGCAACTCCGTAAGGTAGTCCACCTCGGCGTTGATGATGCCCCAGGCGATACTCGCCGAGACCGCCGCGCGTGCCACCTGCACCATGCCCGTGCCGACCGGCTCAACCAGGATGGCATCGGGGCGCTTGCCAGGTTCCTGGATGAAGCTCAAAATCTGCTGCGTCTGCTGGACCGCGTCGTTCCCGGAATAAGTAATCTCGACCTGGGCCCCACACTTGACTGCCGCGGCCTTGGCTGCCGCAGCTTGTTCAATTTGATAGTCGTTGCGGTCAGTGATCAGAGAGACCAGAATCCGTAGCTTGTCCATGCGCCCAGGCTACCCTTCGACGGTTCGACAGAGGACCGCTTCGATAGACCGTATTTCCGGATCATTAATGCAGATTCCTCTGAATTACGCTAGTGTTCTTTGCAGTAACCGCCGGGCGATCTGCCGGTTCCCCGGCGCAACCTCGGCTCGGGGCTGTCGCCCCGCAAGTGGCTGAATTCAGCTAGGATGGCTGAAATCAGCCACTCGCGAAACTGCAACTTTTTCCCGGCTTCTGAGTTCAAATGAGTAGGCGGTTTTGAAATCGAGTTCTGGGAGGTCGTCAGATTCGTCGGTTTCATGAAGAGATCGCGGATCGGAGACAAGGGGGATTGAATATGCGTTATCTCAAATATTTCGCGTTGGTCGCTGTTTTGATGCTTCCGCTGGCCTATTCGCAGGCTCAGGTCAGGGTAGGAGTAGGCGTGGGCTTCGGTCCCGGCTACTATGCCGGACCGCCCGCATGCGCTTACGGCTATTACGGATACGCTCCCTATGCCTGCGCGCCCTACGGCTACTATGGGCCTGGCTGGTTTGCGGGTGGACTCTTCATCGGCGCTGGACCCTGGTATCACGGATATTGGGGACGCGGCGGTTGGGGTCCTGGTTACGGTTACGGACGCGGGTTTGTCGGCGGACGTGGATTCGTCGGTGGACGCGGGTTTGTCGGCGGACGCGGATTCGTCGGTGGACGCGGATTCGTCGGCGGACGCGGCTTCGCAGGACGCGGCGCGGCACCGGCTGTCCACGGCGGCGGCGGATTTCACGGAGCTAGCGGTGGCGGTTTCCACGGCGGTGGCGGTGGCCACGGCGGCGGCGGCGGCGGACACCGGTAAGGGGTCGAACCGCAAGCTGCAAAGAAACAAAGAAACAAAGATTTAAAGAAGACGGCTGGCAGCCAGCGCTGCCGGCCGTTTTCTTTTGTATGCTTCGTTCTGCCTCCCGGCGGCCTTGGATTTGCTTGGCTTTTTCCTGTACCTGCCGCTCGCATTCTTGCTAGAATGTGCGGTCGCAGGGAGCGCCGCAGTAGTAAAATAACGATATAGACTTTTAAGGAGAAGCCGACCCCTTATGACCTACGTGATTGCTGAGCCTTGCATTAATACCAAAGACACCGCCTGCGTGGACGCGTGTCCAGTGGATTGCATTCATCCCAAGAAAGACAATCCCGCCTACGCCGCCGCGGAGTTGCTGTACATCGATCCGGTGGAATGCATCGACTGCGGCGCCTGTGTGCCCGTGTGCCCGGTCTCGGCCATCTTTGCTCTGGACGACCTGCCGGAGAAGTGGAACGAATACACCGCCAAGAACGCCGCATACTTCGGCCGCTAGGCGAGTGCTCGGCTTTAAGCCGCATCTGTCGGGAGAAGCGAGCCCTGTCCCAGTCTCGCCGCGGAATTTTAAAGGCGCGCATCCATGGATGCGCGCCTTTTATTTTTGCGGTCACAAAATGCAACCTCAAACCTCGGTAATGGGGGGACCCTACCCAAGGGGCGTCATCCCGAAGCCCCGCGCTTTCACCAGCGGGGCGAGAGCCTGCCCTGAGCGAAGTCGAAGGGGATCTCGCGCGCAGGCTCACCACCCAAAGATTCTGAGCACTTTGTTAGTACGACGAGCGAAGCTTCCGCCGCCCGCCTCAGTTCTTCATGTTGCACAGCCGGCAGCCCAGAAACTCCGCCTTTTTGCCGGTATGCTTCTTCACCGCGTCCAGAATGGCTTGAGACTCGCGCTTGTCCATGCGCAGCACCACGCTCTTCGGCATGCTCTCGTCGTGGTAATCAATGTCGAGCCAGTGGCTGGTGGATTTCGTGAACATGACGGCGACCCCAACCACCGGCGTAGCCAGCATCGAAATTACGCCTAGCTTGATGCGATGTTTCTTGGTGAACTCGTAGGAGATGTTGTCAATCCGATCGTAAGGGATAGTCGCAAAGTCGCGATTGCTCCTCCGCACAATCAATGCCTTGGCATTGTCGCTGAAAATCAGGGTGGCGCGCGTCTGCTTGTTCTTCATATCGAGCAGCTTTACCCGCCGGAAGGTCGTCTCTTCCGCCCGGCCCAAGCCCGCCAGCACCAGCGTCAACATCAGATCGATCAGCAGAACAGAAACGATTCTTTTCACGCGCTCGCTCTTCCTGGCTGCGGCAGCCGGAAAACTCAGCGATGCCACGCCATTTCTCAGCCTTCTCGGAAAGTATATCGGAAGAGAATTGCAGGCCGCGCTGTCTCCGGTGTGAGCGCGAGAGTCCATCCGAAATCACGTGCCGCCAATCGAAATCTGCGCGGTTTTTCCTGACCGGTGCATTTTTCCCGAGGTCTGAGGTCTGAGGTCCAAGGTCCGAGGTCCGAAAGCCAAGCTGCCAACTCCCACCCTCAGCCGCTACAATCAAGCTTCACCCGCTGAGTTCCCATGGCACTGAAGGAGTCGGAAGCGATCGTGCTGCGCACCTATCCGCTGCGCGAGGCCGATTTGCTGGTCACGCTGTTCACTCGCGCCGAAGGCAAAGTGCGCGGCGTGGCGCGCTCGGCCAAAAAGTCGAAGCGCCGCTTCGGCGGCGCGCTCGAACCGCTCACCTATGTGCGCGCATTTTACGACGTTCGCGAGCGCCAGGATCTGGCCCGCCTCGATGCCTGCGAAGTGCTGGAGTCTCCTCTGGCCACCCAAGTCAGTTACGCGCGGGCCGTCGCTCTGGCCCACGTCGCCGAGTTGCTCGACGAACTTCTCCCCGACCACGAAGCCAACGACGCCATCTTCCGCCTGACGCTTTCTGTGCTGCACGTCATCACAGGCCCGGACATCTGGATGCCCGTCACCTACTTCGATCTGTGGCTCACGCGGCTGGTAGGCTTCCTCCCCGAGCTGACCGAGTGCATCGTCTGCGGCCGCAGCCTCAACGGCACCCGCGCCTATTTCCACGCCCTGGCCGATGGCCTGATGTGCCCCGAAGATAAACGCCTCGCGTCATCGGAGATTTCCGGCGAGTCGCGATCGTTGGCCTCGCAAATGTTCCGCGCCCCGGTAGAAAATTTCGCAGCCACGCCGTGGCCCAAAGCGCAAGCCGCCGACCTCCGCAAATTCCTAATCCAAACCCTCCAGCGCCACATTGAGAAAAAACTGGTCACAGCGGCAATGCTCGAGAAGGGCGGGTTCTAGGCCCTGCCAACCTTCGCGCCGCTAGTATCTGGCATTTGGTTTTGACAAGTGTTAAGCTACAGGCTACAGTTCGTTGAGTGGAGATAAGGAACTTTACCCATAAGGGTCTGAAGAAGCTCTACGCCGACGACAGCGAGAGGGGTGTTCCGCCTGACGCAGCGGAGAAGCTCCGCAAGATGCTGGCGTTTCTCGACGACATGCAAGACCCTGAAGAGCTGCGTTCACTGCCAACCTGGAAAGCACACACCCTGGGCGGAGAGCGTAAAGGCACATGGAGCCTTAGCGTGACGCGCAATTGGCGTCTGACCTTTCGCATTGATACCGCCGGGGACGAAATCTGCGACGTGAATTTGGAAGACTATCACTAGGATTAGGAGAGGCAAACGCCATGTCCATAAAGAATCCGCCGCATCCCGGAGATTTCATTCGGACGGAGATTGTCGAGCCCGCAGGCCTGTCGGTTACTTCGGCGGCGGCTGCTCTCCGGGTCTCGCGCCCGGCACTGTCCAGCCTGCTCAACGGCAGAGCCGATCTCTCCGGCGATATGGCGCTCCGGATTGAAAAGGCCTTTGGGGTAAAGATGGACACGCTGATGCGGATGCAGGCCTCATACGACATTGCCCAAACCCGCAAGCGGGCGAAACAGATTCGCGTCCGTCGGGTTCACCAACTGTCCGAAGCCCGCGGATGAATCGCTGCCCTCGACCAGCGCGCTCTAGCGGGGCACCTTCCCCGCCGGCGTAGGATGACTTTAGCAGCGATATAATAATTCTGCGACATAGCTTCGGCCCGGCGAGAGGAAACCATGGAGCCCGACCCCGCACGAGAACGCCAGCAAGCTCACGCACTGCTAGACATGCTGCCGGATGAGAAGCTGGCGGCAGTGCGAAGCCTACTGCAAGTGATGGTCGAACCGTTGTCAAGTTCGCTGGCTTCCGCTCCGGTGGATGAGGAAGAGATCACGCCGGACACGGCCGCAGCCTTGGAGCGCGCTCGCGCCTCGTTGGCCCGCGGTGAGGGCATTCCGCACCAGGACATCCTCCGCGAGTTTGGGCTCAACAAATGACCGCCGAGGCGGTCCGGATCGCCGTGATCTGGGCGCCCGAAGCGCGCGCCGATCTGCGTGCCATCGACCGCGAAACCGCGATGCAGATCCTCCACTGTGTCGACCGCTACCTAGCCAGCCGCACCGGCGACGTGAAGAAGCTCAAAGCGCCCCGCGTGGGCTTTCGCCTCCGCTGCGGCGACTACCGCGTGTTCTTCGACCACAAATCCGAAAACACCATCGAGATCACTTCCGTCCGCAACCGCCGTGACGCCTACCGCTGAACTCAGCGACGCGTCCGTGCCGGAGATGGGCTGTTTGCCTAAAAAGTCAAGTCTACTTTAGTAGACAACGAACGTCCTCGAAAGTAGACATACTTTCCTCGACCTAACTCCAATCAAATCAACACCGCCCACCAGGAATCAACAACTTACGGGGCGAGATTTCGTGCATTTTCAAATGTTCCCATGGGAACATTCGGAACATCTTTGACGTTCCCATGCCGATGCCGGCAGCGATAGCTGACGGCTGACATCTGCTTCCATTACAATCGTGGATTCACCTGCGAGCTCCAACGGCACAGTAGCGCAGCTTCAGTCGCATGAATCCATTGAAACCAAATCCGCTGACGTTTCAGCAACTCATTCTGCAACTGCAGACGTTTTGGGCGGAGCGCGGGTGCGTGCTGCAGCAACCTTACGACGTCGAAGTGGGCGCGGGAACCATGGCGCCGGAAACATTTCTGCGCGTGCTTGGACCGAAGCCATACAAGGTTGCGTACGTGCAGCCCTCGCGGCGCCCGGCCGACGGGCGCTACGGCGAGAACCCGAACCGTTTGTTCAAGCACATGCAGTTGCAGGTGATCCTGAAGCCTCCGCCGGAGAATGTGCAGGAGTTGTATCTGGAATCGCTGGCCGCGATCGGCATCGACCTGCGCCAGCACGACATCAAGTTCGANNGAGATCACGCAGTTCACTTATTTTCAGCAGTGCGGCGGCGTGGATCTGTTTCCGATTTCGGCGGAGCTCACGTATGGCCTGGAACGCATCGCTGCGTTTCTTCAAGATGTGGATTCGATTTACGACATTGTGTGGGCGCGCGATCCGGAGACGGGGCACTCGACAGCCTACGGCGATGTGCGGCTCGCCGATGAGTTGCAGTTTTCTGTCTATAACTTTGAGATCGCAGACATCGAGAAGACGTGGAAACATTTCGACTTGTGCGAGGCGGAGTGCAAAGCTCTGCTGGAAAAATATGCGACGCTCTCAAAGGATCAAAATCCCCGCCCTGTCTCNNAAGAACGGAGAGACAAGGACGGGGCACCCGGACCGGTCTAGGTTTCCGGTGCTAGCAGCTTACGATCTTTGTTTGAAGTGCTCGCATCTGTTCAACATTCTCGATGCGCGCGGAGCGATCTCGGTGACCGAGCGTGTGGGCGTGATCGCGCGCGTGCGAGCGCTGGCGGTGGGAATTGCGAAGGCCTGGGTGGATCAGCAGAGCAATGAAGCTGCGGGCGATAAATCGGACGAGGAAGAAGCTGTCGGTGCGAAGAAGTTGGGCGTAAGGACTGAGAGGTTATCGTCGGCAGCTATTTAGAGTTGTTAATCGTATAACTCGGTCTGGACAAGTGCCCGGTGAGAGCGCCTTGACAGGGCGGGCAAGCGAGATGCAGATAGGGATCCTTCGACTCCGCGAGACGATTCGCGANNAGGGGTCCTTCGACTGCGCGAGATGTCCGCTTCGCGAACATCTCGCTCCGCTCAGGATGACAAGAATGTTAGGGCTCAGGATGACAAACGTCTTGCAACGAGGATGACAAAGAATTGTCCGCTCAGAATGACAAGAGTCTAAAGTATGCCAGATTTTTTGCTTGAGATTGGGTGCGAAGAGATTCCGGCGCGGATGATTGACGCGGCGTCGCGGGAGTTGCGCGAGGGTGTGGCCGCGCTGCTCCGGCGGGAACGGCTGGCGGATGGTGAGGTTAGTGGTTTCGAGACGCCGCGGCGGCTGGCGGTGACGGCCTCGGGGATTGCGGCGGCGCAATCGGATGTGACCGAGCAGGTGACGGGACCCTCGGTGACTGTTGCTTACAAGGACGGCCAGCCGACGCCTGCGGCGCACGCGTTTGCCAAGAAAGCCGGCGTCGACGCCGCGCAGCTCGAAAGGATTAGTACGGCCAAGGGAGAATATCTTTCAGCTAAGGTAACGAAGAAAGGCCGAAGCGCGGGCGACATTCTGGCCGAACTTCTGCCCAAGGAAATCGGCTCGGTCTATTGGCCGAAGAACATGTACTGGCGGAAGCCGAATGAGCGGTTTGTGCGTCCGGTGCGGTGGGTGGTTGCAATGCTCGACGGGGAGACGATCCCGCTGGAGTTCGAGGGAATTCGGGCAGGGAAGATCTCGCGGGGGCACAGAATTCTTTCCGACGGAGCGGTGACGATTCCGCGCGCCGGTTCGGGATACGTCGATGCGCTGCGCGCGGCGAAAGTGTTGGGCCGGGCGGAGCGCGAGCAGCAGATTCGCAAGGCGCTGGACGCGGCAACGCGAACGGTTCCCGGGGCGCGCTGGCGGGAGGACAAGGCGCTGCTCGATGCGGTAGTGAACCTGACAGAATTTCCGTCGGCGATTCTGGGGACGTTCGATGCGCAGTTTCTGGAGTTGCCGGAGGAAGTGCTGGTCACGGTGATGCGGGACCACCAGAAATATTTTGCGCTGGAAGATGCGGGCGGCAAGCTGTTGCCGCATTTTCTGGCGGTGCTGAACACCGATGGAGATCCGCAGGGGCTGATCCGGCACGGCAACGAGCGGGTGCTGCGGGCGCGGTTCAACGACGCGCGATTTTTCTGGGAGACGGATCAGAAAAAATCTCTGCTGGAGCGGCTCGACCTGCTCAGGCATGTGACTTTTCAGAAAGATCTGGGCAGTTACTACGAAAAGACACAGCGCGTGCAGCGGCTGTGCAGCTGGTTGAGCCAGTTGCTGAAACAGAAAGGCGTGGTGGTTCGTCCGGGAGTGATCCATAAAGCGGCGTGCATGGCCAAGTGCGATCTGACGACGGAGCTAGTGAAGGAGTTCACGGAACTGCAAGGAATTGTCGGAGGGCTGTATGCGCGGGCTCAGCAGCTTGACCCGAGCCTGCCGGAAGCGACGCGATTCGCCATCGCCGACGCCATCTACGACCACTACAAACCGGAATCGACCGAAGACGATGTGCCGCGATCATTGGAGGGAGCGGTGCTTGCGATTGCCGACAAAGCCGACACGATCGCGGGAATGTTTGCGCTGGGAATGATTCCGAGCGGATCGAAAGATCCTTTCGCACTTCGGCGGCAGGCGAACGGAATTGTGAAAACGATTGCCGAGAAGGAATTGCCGCTGGGGCTGGGGCAGCTTATGCGGGATGCGCGCAGCGGATTTGATGGCTCCGAGGCGGAGAAGAAATTTGTGGCCGCCGGCAAATTCGACGAAGGGGTGCGGGCATTTTTCCGCGAGCGATTGGAATTTTATCTGAAGGATGTTCGCGGCTATGCCTATGACGTGGTAAAAGCGGTGCTGGCCGCGGATGCCGACGATGTGGGGGATGCGCTGGCGCGGGCCGAGGCAGTGGCCAAGGTTCGTCCCACGGCGGATTTCGAATCCATTTCGGTGGCTTGCAAACGGATCAAGAACATTCTGCGGCAAGCTGCCGAAGCAGGGAAGAACCCGGCAACGGCCGTCGATGCGGGGGCGCTGCAGGAAGAAGCGGAGAAAGAGCTGGCAGAGAAGATTCCGCAATCGGCGGCGGCGGTGGAACGAATGAGCGCGGAGGGCAATTACGATACGGCGCTTCTCGAAATGGCCAAGCTGCGTCCGGCTATCGACAGGTTCTTCGATAAAGTTATGGTGATGGTTGAAGACGAACGGGTGCGGGCGAACCGGCTGGCTTTGCTGAAGACCTTGTTGAAGGAATTTTCTACGATTGCCGATTTTTCTGAGATCGTGACGGAAGGGAAGGCTGCGAGCTAGATGTAATGGGCCGTGGCTTGGTCCAGCAACTGCGGGGTCATCTCGTGAAGATTGCGCTCATCTCTTTCGGGCTCACCGCTTCGGCTGCGAAGGCAAAGGTGCCGTCCTGCCGCATCTCCCGGGCGGCGCGAAGAAACGCGCCAAGGGCGGTGCGATAGAGCGCGCTCCCAACGCTGACGCGCCTGACTCCAATCGCTGAGAGTTCAGCCAGGCTCAGTTGAACCCCTTGCAGTCCCATCAGCGCGTTCACGGGGCGGTCCACAGATCTGACGACCGCAGCAATATCGTCCTTCGCGGCCAGGCCAGGCGCATACAGAACGTCGGCGCCCGCTTCTTGATAGGCCCGGAGCCGCTTGATCGTGTCCCTGAGATCCGGCCGGCCGTGCAAGTAGTTCTCCGCACGCGCGGTCACGGTGAAGGAGAAAGGAAGGGCACGCGCCGTCGCAACCGCCGCGCGGACTCGCTCAGTCGCATGTTCGATTTCATAGATCGGATGATCCGGGCGACCGGTTGCATCTTCGATCGAGCCTCCGACAACTCCCGCTGCGGCAGCGAGCCTGATGGTTTCGGCGACGACTTCAGGCGCGTCTCCGAAGCCATTCTCGAGGTCGGCACTGACAGGCAAGCTGGTAGCTGACGCGATGGCGGACGCGTACGTCATTGTCTCCTGACAGCCCAGCGTGTTGTCGCGCCGTCCGAGAGAGAAGGCATAGCCCATGCTGGTAGTGGCCAGCGCCTCAAAGCCCAGGTGCTCGAGCAGGCGCGCGGTGCCCAAGTCCCACGGATTGGGAATGATGAATGCGCCGTTGCGTTCATGGAGCGCGCGAAAGATTCGTCCCTTTTCAGCTTGTGTAATTGTCGCTGGACCGGTTGTTGTCATGGGTATCCTCGTTCGTCTTAGCTTAGCGCCGAGACGGAGAGCGAGGAAAGTTGAATCCGCACTCTCACAAAACCGGAAACTTGGGCGAACTTCCGACTCGGGCCATGCGAGAATAACGCGATGCCGACTGAGCGACCATCCGTTCCCGAGTTTCTCTACGGAACTGCGTGGAAGGAAGAGCGCACGGCGGCGCTGACCGAACTCGCGCTGCGAGCGGGGTTTCGGGGAATCGATACGGCGAACCAGAGACGGCACTACTTCGAGGCCGGAGTAGGCGAAGGGTTGGCCGCAGCGTATAGCGCGGGGGTGGTGGAGCGCGCCGATCTTTTTCTGCAAACGAAATTCACTTATCAACGCGGGCAGGATCACCGGCTGCCTTACGATCCTGAGGCGAGGCTCTCGGTTCAGGTGGAACAGTCTTTGAGGAGTTCGCTCGAACATCTTGCGACCGACTACGTGGACAGCTACGTGCTGCACGGGCCCGCGTCGGCTTATGACTGGGCCGATGCGGACGCCGAGGTTTGGGAGGCGATGCGGAAAGAGCGCGGCGCGGGACGCGCGCGTGCTCTCGGCGTGAGCAACGTTTCGCTGCGGCAACTGGAATTGATGACGGCCGCGCACGGCGAAGCTCCCGCATTTGTGCAAAACCGCTGCTTCGCGCGGCTCGGATGGGATCGCGAGGTGCGATGGTTCTGCAAGGAGCGAAAGATCAGGTACCAGGGATTTTCGCTGCTCACGGCGAACGTCGAGGTGCTCCACCACTCCTTGATTGCCGGCCTGGCTGCGCGTGCGAATGTAACTTCTGCCCAGGTTGTGTTCGCTTTTGCACGCGCCGTGGGGATGCTGCCGCTGACCGGAACATCAAATGCCGAGCACATGAAACAGGACTTGGCCAGCCGGGATTTGGCGCTCTCCGCGGAAGCAGTGCGGGCGATTGAGGCTCTGGCGGGCTGATTGGGCGATGACGATGAGTCTGCCCTGGTCTGGCGCGGGTCACTGCAGGCGTTGCAGGCGGGCGATCAGCTTTTGGGCAAGGTTTTCTTCCGACTCCGACCACAGCAGACGGGCTTTGGCTTGCGTGTCGGTTTCGATTTTGTGCGAGAACTCCACCAACTTGGCTACGTTGTCGCGAATCTTGGCCTGGGTTTGGTCGGTGAGAGCGGCTTCGGTTTGCAGGAAAGATGAATCGAGGCCGAGATCAACTTCGATGTGTCCGGTTTGCTGGTAACTGCCCTCGTCGAACTCTTCGCCTTGCGCGATGATTTTCACGGGGAGAGGCTGCAGTTCCCAATTTCCGCTGGACTGGTTGGGCGACCAGAGATCCCAATAGGCGTCGAAGACGAAAGCAATGTCATCGTGAACCAGATCGGCGGCGATCAACAGCGCCTGCTCGGGGCCGATGCCGGAGGGGAATCGTTGCTCGAGTACGGTGGCCTCGTTCCAGGAAACCGGGTGAACGGCGAGATAGGTGACGCCCGGACGCTGCGACGAGAAAGGGAACTGCTGCAGAACGGCGAGAGTGTGCCGCAACATTTCCGGGCCGGAAAAATCGGGGAACCAGAGACTGAGGTAGACGGGATCGGGCATGAGGTACGGGCGGGGATCACCACGCCCACGTGTCTAATTGTAATGCGGCAGTGGCGCAAGGTTATGATGAAACGAGACAACCTGATGCGGGGGTGTGACCTAAAGTTATGAAGCTTCTTCGTTACGGATTGCCCGGAGAAGAAAAGCCGGGACTTCTGACGCCTGATGGCAGAATTCGCGACCTCTCGGGCATCGTGGGCGACATTGCGGGAGAAACCTTATCGGCGGGAAACCTTGCGCGGTTGGAAGGCATTCGCGCGGGCGAATTGCCGGCAGTTGCGGGGCGTCCGAGGCTGGGAGCGTGCGTTGCGAAAGTGGGGAAATTCATCGCCATCGGATTGAACTATTCCGATCATGCGGCGGAGGCTGGAATGAAAGTGCCGGCCGAGCCTGTGGTTTTCATGAAGGCCACGTCTTCGATCTGCGGACCGGACGACGATGTTGTGATTCCAAGAGGCGCCACGAAAGTGGACTGGGAAGTCGAGCTGGGCGTTGTGATTGGCAAGGCAGCGAAGTACGTGACCGAGGCTGATGCCATGTCGCATGTGGCGGGTTATTGTGTGGTCAACGATGTCTCCGAGCGAGCCTTCCAACTCGAGGGAACGGGACAATGGGTTAAAGGCAAGAGCGCCGACACGTTTGGTCCGATTGGGCCTTGGCTGGTTACGGCATCGGAAGTTCCGGACCCGCAAAGTTTGACGATGTGGCTGGAAGTGAACGGGCGCCGCTGCCAGAGCGGAACCACGCGAACCATGGTGTTTGGCGTCCGGCAACTCATCAGTTATGTGAGCCGGTTTATGAGCCTGCAGCCGGGCGATGTTATTTCGACGGGAACGCCGCCTGGAGTGGGCATGGGACAGAAGCCGCCCACGTATTTGAAGGCGGGCGATCACATGCGATTGGGAATTGATGGGCTCGGCGAGCAGAACCAGAGAGTGGTTTCAGAGAGTGCTTAGCTCAAAGATAAAACGCCGCATCCGTATCGGTTTCGAGATACGGGTGCGGCGAAGTTGTCCGACTTGGTTGTGGGTTGTGATCGCGGTTATGAGCCTTCAGGAGCGTGCAGCACGCGGAACGTGTTGCCGCCGTTGGACCAAACCAGCAGCAGTGCGTCTTGCCCGTTGGACACGTCGCTCAGCGCTTTCTGCACCTCGGCAGCGCTTGAGACCTTGTGCCGGTTCACTTCCAGAATTACGTCGCCCCGCTGCAGCCCGGCGTTATCAGCCGAACTTCCGGGTTGGACGCGCTCGATCACTGCTCCGTGAAGGTCGGACGGCGCCTGCATCTGCTCGCGCAAGTCAGGTGTGAGGTCGCTCAGTCCGATGCCCCAACGCATTTTGCCTTGGCCTTCGCCCGAGTTCGCGCCTTGTTCGGCGTGATTGCCCATTTCCTCCAATGTGACAGGAAGGTTTATGATTTTGCCGTCGCGTAGAACCTCGAGCGTGATCTTTGTGCCCGGATGTTTCTCGGCGACCAGCACCTGCAGTTCTGCGGCGTCGTTCACTTTCTGGCCGTCGATCTGGGTGATCACGTCGCCGATGCGCAAGCCGGCTTTTGCTCCCGGCGAGTCTGGTTCGACCTCGGTGATCACGGCTCCGCTGGCGTTCGAGTCGTCGAAGAACTTGGCATTCTCGGGCGTGATATCCGAGATGCCGACGCCGATGTGGCTGTGAGTGACTTTGCCGTCGCGGATCAGCGTTTCCACGGTGGGCTTGGCCAGCTGAGCAGGAATGGCGAATCCCATTCCTGAGAAACTGCCCGAGTTGGAGATCAGGAAAGTGTTGATCCCGATTACCTCACCGCGTGCGTCGACGAGCGGTCCGCCCGAATTGCCGGGGTTGATGGCCGCATCGGTCTGGATGAACTCTCCCGGCTTGCGGCGATCACTCGAGTCAGGATTCGGACGATTCACGGCGCTCACGATGCCGCGCGTGACCGTGAAGCGAAGCCCAAAGGGATTGCCGAATGCCAGCACGGTTTGGCCGGGCCGAACTTCAGTTGAGTCACCCCAGGGAACGCTCGCCAGTCCGGTCGCATCCACCTTAATAACCGCCAGGTCCGTCAGGGGATCGGCTCCTATGAGCTTCGCCTTCAGAACTCTGCGATTGGTGGTGGTGACGCGGATATCGACCGCTCCATCCACGACGTGGTTGTTGGTGACAATATATCCATCGGGTGAAATCACAACGCCGCTGCCGATGCCATGCTCAATCTGCGGCTGCAGTTGCATGTGAGGCCCGAAGAATTGGCCGAACGGCTCCGACTGGCCGAAGAACCGCTGGATGTTGGGCGGCAGCTGATCCGCGGCAGCATCGGGCTTTGTTCGCGAGGTCACGGCGACGTTCACTACCGCGGGAGTAACGCGGGCGGCGAGGGTTTCCATCGCCTTGTCCAAGGCGAGCAGCGCTCCGACGCTGTCGTCGTTCAGCGGCGATGCGGCGGCAACCGGAACAGCGGCTCGGGCTGCGGCAGGTGTGATGCATTCGTAGGTTACGAACGAAGCCAGCGCCAGTGCAAGCACCGGTGCAATCAACCGCTTCGTCCAGTTCATTGTGCAGTATTCTTTGAAGCCCATGATTGAAACATCCTTTCTGGAAATGAGTTGACAACTAATTCGTTAGTTTGTGAGCGCGTTCATCTGCCCGTTTCTAGGACTCCGATACCTTTAAGTTTCCTTACGGGGAATTCTGTTGGTGCTGGAATTGTCAGACGGCTGCAGCACCGTGATACGCCATACACTGATCCGATACGCGGGATGATCCGTCGAATCGGAGGGCTGGCCTTGCACGATCACGAACACTGCCTGCGTAACTGACGCGGAATTGGGGCGCGCTTCAGCCATGTGGACCAAGCCCGCGAGATCCGGCTCGGCGATGGGTTCGTCATAAAGATCCGCAGTCACGTAGTCACCACCTTTGCTCACGGTGTGCGGAGGCACGGCCTTGGCCAAAACCACACGCGGCTGCAGGCTTGCGGGCTTAAAGTTCACGGCTCGCGCCTTTGCGCTGTTCGATGGTGCGGCAATAACTTGATGGATCCCCGGAGCGGCTGGTAAAGATGGGAGAACAGCGCCCGCCACAATCGCTGAAGGAGTGTCCTCGAATCCAACCAGCTTCGGCGCTCGCGAAACGCAAGCGGCGCAAGCAATGGCGAACCCTGCAAGCAGCGACACTGCCGGTTTCCAGCTACGTGCCGCCACGTGCCGATCCCTGTTCAAAATCTGCGCCACGCGCAACGAGGTCTGCCGAATGCGGCCCAGCGCAGCTTGTGCCAGGAGCATGCTGCGCCGAACCATGTTCTGACGAAGCATGCTCTTTTCGGCGAGGTGTGCCAGGCACTCGGCATACTGCCGAGGGCTCGCGATCTCGGCCACGACGGCATCATCGCACGCCATTTCGCGTTCGAGAGAAACTCTCTTTTCAATCCACCAAACTGCAGGGTGAAAAAAGAAGAGCGCTTTCACGATTTTCTGGGCGAGGTTGGTCCAATCGTCCAAACGGCGGAGGTGGGCGAGTTCGTGCAGAACAACCTGGTTGAGTTCCGCTGGCGAGAGCTCTTGCATCAGCCAACTGGGAATCACAACGGTAGGACTCATCAGCCCGATCGCGGTGGGGACCTGGACCTGGCCGGATATGCAGAGATCAACCGAGCGGTTTGCCCGGTAACGCGCGAGCGTTTCCTGCAACTCAGGATCCAACGAGGCCGGATCAATGCTTACGCATGTCCGCCGGAGCCTGCGCAGATGCAGCAGACCCACGCCAACCCGCGCCAGGCCAAACATTGCCATCGCCGCCCACGCTGCGAACAAATACAGCGCCCATGAGCTCGGCACAATGATTTGCGGTCGCGGCGAAATAGCTGCGAGAGCGCCAGCTCCGCGCGGCCACCATTCGCCGCCAAACAACGGGAGCGCCGCAATCGCCATAAGCGCGGAAAACCACACCGCGAATCGAGCGGCCGAGCTTTGCCGGCGAATTACTCGCAACATTAAACCGGCAAAGGTAGCCACGAGCGTACCTTCAAGCAGGCAGTCCACGATTCGCAGAGCCGAGATCTGGGAGAGCGCGCTGAAATCGAAGGAGGCTGTCACAGGCGGATTACTTGCTCCTTTCCAGTAGCTGGCGCAAGCGGGCCAACTCTTCGGCGTCCAAGGCTTTTTCTTCCAGAATGTTCAGCACGAGCAGCTCGTGTGAGTTCCCGAAAAAACGGCTCAGCAAGTGTCGCAACTCGAAGCGGGTCGCGTTTTTCCGGTCCACACACGTGGAATACACGTGCGCCCGGCGGTCTTTCTCGTGTTTCACATACCCTTTTTTTTCAAGGATGCGAATGATAGTCAGAACGGAGTTGTAGGCCAAGGCGGGCTTGGCCGGCAGAGCGTCCAGCACCTCATGGACCGTAGCCGAACTCTTTTGCCAGAGCACGTTCATAATGCGCAACTCCGCTGCAGTCAGGGTTGCGGATCTGCTACGGGGCAAACTGTCCTCCTGTGCTCCATCTTGTCGCCAATGGTTAGACGGAGCTCCTTCTAAAAGGTCAACTAATTTCTTAGTTGCGAGAGGGGTTGTCCAGGTTGCCCTGGCATGAGCTCAATGTCAACACGACCCGCTCGAACGCCGCCTTGCATTGTGTAAGTGATACTAATATTGTGCCGAATGTGCCTCAGAAAGCTGAAGTCAAACCTCGGGTCCGCCGGTTTGAAGCACGCTTTCAGGCCTCAGTTCGGTATACCGTGGATGATTAACTGCGGAAGAGCCGCATAGGGAAGGAGCGAAGCATGAGCACGGTGCGAGTTCTGGTGGGCACGCGCAAGGGTGCATTTATCCTCACAGCGGACGGCAAGCGCGAGCAATGGGATGTCAGCGGCCCGCACTTTGCGGGCTGGGAGATCTACCATCTCAAGGGATCGCCGGCCGACCCGAATCGGCTTTACGCGTCGCAGAGCAATGGTTGGTTCGGGCAGCTGATCCAGCGCTCGAGCGACGGCGGCAAGACGTGGGAACCGGTTGGTAACAAGTTCGCGTACGACGGCGTGCCCGGAACCCACCAGTGGTACGACGGCATGCCCCACCCCTGGGAGTTCAAGCGCGTCTGGCATCTTGAACCGTCGCTCACCGATCCGGATATTGTTTATGCCGGAATTGAAGATGCAGCCTTGTTTCGCTCGAACGACGGCGGACAGAATTGGCAGGAACTTTCCGGACTGCGCGGCCACGGCTCCGGACCTCGCTGGCAGCCGGGCGCCGGCGGTATGTGCCTGCATACCATCATTCTCGATACAAGCGATCCGCAGCGAATCTTCATCGCCATCTCGGCTGCGGGCGCGTTCCGTACCGACGACTCGGGCAACACGTGGAAACCGATCAACCGCGGGCTGTATTCCCAATACATCCCAGATCCGACGGCCGAGGTTGGCCACTGCGTTCACCATGTCGCGATGCACCCCTCGCGCCCAGGCGTGCTGTTCATGCAAAAGCACTGGGACGTCATGCGCAGCGACAACGCCGGCGATTCCTGGCAGGAAGTCAGCGGAAATTTACCGACCGACTTCGGCTTTGTGATCGACGTGCACGCGCACGAGCCGGAGACCATTTACGTGGTCCCGATCAAAAGCGACTCGGAACACTTTGTTCCCGATGGCAAGCTGCGCGTCTACCGCAGCCGCACCGGTGGAAACGAGTGGGAGGCGCTGACGAAAGGTCTGCCGCAACGGGACTGCTACGTCAACGTGTTGCGCGACGCCATGGCCGTCGACTCACTCGATAAATGCGGCGTGTATTTCGGCACCAGCGGCGGGCAGGTCTACGCCTCGGCCAATGCCGGAGATAGTTGGAACCCGATTGTGCGGGATCTACCGGCTGTGCTGTCGGTCGAGGTGCAGACGCTGCTGTGATTACACGGTCATGATCCGAGTCATCCTTCCCCCACATCTGCGAACGCTAGCGCACGTCGGCAGCGAGGTAATGCTCGAAGTCGAAGGTCCGGTCACGCAGCGCTCGGTGCTCGATGCGATCGAGGTCCTTTACCCCATGCTTCGCGGCACCATTCGCGATCACGCCACACAGCAGCGCCGGCCGTTCTTACGATTCTTCGCCTGCGAGGAAGACTTGTCCCACGAGCCGCCCGATGCCCCACTGCCCGACGCGGTCGCCTCGGGAGCGGAGCCGCTCATCGTCATAGGAGCCATTGCCGGTGGTTAGAAGCGCCCACCCGGAAAAAGTTTACACCGCTGCTGACTGCCGCAACTCTGTCAGGCGCGTCGCGAGAAATTCCAAATACTCTTTCAGCCCCTCCCCAGTCTTGGCCGAAAGCTGAAAGACTGGCATGCCGGGGCGTACGGCCTGGATGTTGTTGTATGCGGTCTCCCAGCTAAATTCGACCACTGCCGCCAAGTCAACCTTGGTGACGATGGCTACGTCGGCGCTGTTGAAAATGGTCGGATACTTCAGCGGTTTATCCTCGCCCTCGGTTACCGAAATGAGCACGAGGCGGAGGTCTTCGCCCAGGTCATAGGAAGACGGGCAGACCAAATTGCCGACGTTTTCGATGAAGAGGAAATCGAGTTGGTTGAGGGCCCATCCTTCCAGCGCATTCTGAACCATAGCAGCTTCGAGGTGACAGAGTGTGCCGGTGGTGATCTGCTTGACTGGAGCCTGGCTGCGCGCTAAACGCAGCGCGTCGTTCTCGGTGGCAAGGTCGCCCACCAGAGCGGCCACGCGATAGTTGGGGCGAAGAAGAGTGAGAGTCTTTTCGAGGAATGCAGTTTTCCCCGAGCCCGGACTGGAGACCAGGCTCACAACAAAGACTCCGGCAGCACGAAAACGGTCACGAAGAGCGCGCGCCACCACGTCGTTTTGCTTCAGCACATTCTTTCGGACTTCGATCAAACGGGGTTCGGGACGCATTCCTGTATCTCCAATGCAACCACTTCGAGTTCCTTCCCCTGCACGATCTCAGAGCATGGAGTCCCGCATTCCGGGCAACAGAACAACTGCACCGAGCTGAGAGGACGCGGGGCGCGACAACTGGGACAAAAGATCACCACGGGAACCTCGTCGACAACCAACCGAGAACCTTGCAACAGAGTGTTTTCGCAGGCCATTTCATAACAGGAGAGGAGCGCCTCTTTGACCACGCCGGACAAGGCTCCCAGCTTGAGATGCACAGCATCGATCTGAACGCCGCGGCGCTCGGCTTCTTCCGCGGCCAGTTCGACGATGCTCATCGCAATGGAAAGTTCATGCATGTTTTACCTCGCATATTTGGCTGGCGTGGTTTGACTCGCTGGCTTGTTCGGCGGGCTGCCGAACGGTGTCGAACTGATCGAACGCCGCCAACGCCGCCTGTCCCAGGCTGATTCCGCCGTCGTTGGGTGGGACGGCATGGTTTGTCCACACCTGCAGCGATCCGTCCGTCGTCAGAGACTTCAAGTCTTGTAGCAGCAACTCGTTCTGGAAGACTCCCCCGGAGAGAACAATAGTATTCAATCCGTAACTGCGAGAGATTACGTTCAGGGCATCCCGCAACCCTTGGGCGATACCCCGCTGGAAGGATCGCGCAATCTCGCTGACATCGCGTCCACGAACCCGGTCCGTCGCCACTGCCTGTAGCAGCGGGCGAAAATCGAGTTCGCCGCCGATGAAGGGGAAGGGATAAGGCTCCGTCAGCGGCGCGCTGCGGGCGAGTTGTTCGAGCCACATGGCAGCTTGGCCTTCAAAGGTGACCTCACGGGTAAAACCGAGCAGGGAAGCAGCGGCGTCAAACAGACGCCCCACTGAGGTCGTGGCAAACGTGCGCACGTCCTTGCGAACCAGTACCATCGCGTCGCGGTAGCGCTCGGGAAAAACGAAGGGCTCGGCAAGCAGATCTGGCAAGCCCTCCACTTGGGCGAGGAACCCGGCCGCCGCCTGCACTGGATAGCGTGCGGCGGCATCGCCGCCCGCTAGCGCTGCGCGACGCAGGTGAGCCACGCGCTGGAAACCCTCTTGCACGCTGCCCACGAAAATCTCGCCGCCCCAGACGGTTCCGTCGTCTCCATATCCGGTGCCGTCGAAACTTACGCCTGCGACTCGTCTCGTCCATTCTCCGCGTTCCGCAAGCACGGAGGCCACGTGCGCGCGGTGGTGCTGTACCGCGTGACTCTGTCGGACTCCAAGCGCGGCGGCGTGCGCCGTTGAGAAATATTCCGGATGGAGATCGTGTACTAGAAGCAGTTCGTCCCAGCGAACTTCGTACATCGAGACGAGATCCTCGATGGTTTCCTGAAATGCGCGGAGCGACTGGTAATGGTCCAAGTCGCCGATGTGCTGGCTGACAAAAGCCTGGCCGTCTACAACCAGCGTGATTGTGTTTTTCAGATCGGCGCCCACTGCGAGAATGGGACGCGCGGCGGGAACCGATGCAACCGAACCCGGAGCGTAACCGCGCGCGCGGCGCAGGATCACAGGTCCAAATGCGCCAGCGCGCGCCACGGAATCGTCCACTCGGCGTGCGATGGGCCGCTGCCCAATCAGAAACGAATCGGCGATGCCTGCGAGACGCTGCAATGCGTCTTCATCCTCGTAAGCGATCGGTTCACTCGACCGGTTCGCGCTGGTCATGACGAGGATTTCCGGAGCGCCGGCCGCGAACAGCAAGTGGTGCAGCGGCGTGTAGGGCAGCATCACGCCGAGTTCGTTGTTTTCCGGGGCGACTTCAGGGAGTGTCACTTTCGCCGGGGCGAGCACGATGGGCCGGGCGACAGAAGTGAGCAGCGTCTCAGCTTCCGCTGATAAATCGACCAGAGTCCGTGCAACGCCGATGTCTTGCGCCATCAAGGCGAAAGGCTTTTCTTTGCGGTACTTGCGATCCCGCAAAGCCGCGACGGCAGCGGGATTCCGGGCATCGCAGGCCAGATGGTACCCGCCAAGTCCCTTTAGAGCGAGAATTCCGCCGGCATGAAGAATTTCAGCCGCCCGGCGGATGCTGCCTTCACTTCCGCCTGCGGCTTCATCGTTGTTCTGGGGAGGATGTGGGTGAAGAGAATAGCTGGGACCGCAAGCCGGACAGGCAACGGGCTGGGCGTGAAAACGCCGGTTGGCGGGATTCAAGTATTCCCCGGCACAAAAATCGTCCAACCGCCAGTTCTTCATGGTGGTGTTCGGCCGGTCGTAAGGCAAACCCAGCACGACGCTGTAGCGCGGACCGCAGTTAGTGCAATTGATATAGGGATAATGGTAGCGGGGATCGGCAGGGTCGAAGAGTTCCTTCAAACAATCGTTACAAACGGGCAGGTCCGGCGAAATGCGAACCGTCGGGCGTTCCCGGCGTTGGCTTTCCCGAATCGTAAATTCGTTCAAGCCAGCCGCTTGTACCGGCCGCACGTCGATTTCCGCGATGCTGGCAGCGGGTGGTGGCTGCGCTTTCAGGTCGCGGACAAAGGCTTCCAGACCGGTCTCAGCGCCCTCGAGATGAATTTCAACCCCTTCTTCCGCGTTCAGCACCCACCCATTCAGGGTATTGGCGCACGCCAGGCGATAGACAAAAGGACGAAACCCTACGCCCTGCACTACTCCTCGAACTCGAATGAAACAGGCGTTGGCCATTTGTTATCTATTTAGATATCTATGTTGTATTAATCGTCTACCAAGCAACCGTGACCTTGCCATCCCACTTGAACGACCTTGCCGTCCTCGACCAGGATGGGCACGGTACGCTGTCCACCCGAGAGCTCGCGCATACGTTTGCGCGCCGCGGGATCGGCTTCAACGTCGTACTCGACAAACTCACTGCGCTTCCATTCCAGCCAATCGCGCATTGCGCCGGTATGGGGACAGCGAGCCGATCCATAGAGTTCAAGCCGAGCCATGGCTCAGCACCTCCTGGTTCAGAGCTTGCAACGATTCGCGGATCACATGGTAAATCGAGGCCTGCACTTCCTGAATGCGCGGTATATAGTCGCAGGTCACCACTACGGAAAAGTCAGCCAGCCGCTTGCGCTTGATCTCGCCTCCGTCGTAGCCGAGCAGCGCCACCGTCAACATATTCCGCTTCCTAGCTTCTTCCAGCGCCATGACAATGTTGCGGGAGCCGCCACTGGTGGAAATGCCGAGGGCCACATCGTCTGGACGGGCCTGCGCGATCAACTGGCGAAGGAAAATGGCGTCCGCACCAATGTCATTGGCGACCGCCGTGATGTTCGCCGGCTCCAGCGATAATGACACGGCGGGAACGGATTGATAGCCCGGCGGCGGAAGTACGCAATCGATGGCGAAATCGTTCGCGTCGGTGGCAGACCCGCCATTGCCGAAAAGAATAAGCTTGCCGCCGCGGCGCAGACGCTCATGAATGGCCAGCGCGGTAGCGCCGATTTGCTCGGCTTCTTCCCTTGCGACTTGCGCGCGCAGCTTGGCATCGTCGTGCACCTTCATCAGGATCGAAGATGCCACTTCAGCCACGAGGTCGTTTGTCCCCTGCTTTTGTGTCCCTAGAAATGGATAAAGGAATCCCGATTCTCCCACGTCATGGCCGAGTTCGCGGTGTTCGAAAAAGACATGCACCGTCTCCCACAGCGTGTGGTAAAGGATCTCGATCATCTCCTGATGCATGAACGGATCTTGCGTAGCTGCGTCTACCGCATAGGATCCCTCAACGCCGGGCAGAGCGAAAGTCATCGCGTCCTGACGCTGTGCCTCTTGGAGAGTGGCCCAAACTTCTGGATCGCCCTCGGGTGGACCGAATCCAATCACGATATCTTCGGGACGAAGAATAGCTTGAAGCCATGGTCGAAAGAGAACCGATAGATCCAGGGCGGGCAGTGCGCGCTTGCCCACGATTACCGGATGAACGAATTCTACAGAAACGTGCTGCGCGTCAGTGGCATAAGGCCCGCGCCCGAAGGCGAGCAGGCGACCTCCGCGCAAGAAACGCGCCGACATTTCGCTGCAAGCTTGCGCCAGACGTGGCGCTTCGCACGAGAAGAACTGCTCGAATAATTGATTTCGCTCGAGCAAACGCTCTTCGATTTGGCTCGCGAGATTGATCGTCGTTGGCATCGCGTCGTAACTAACAAATCCGCGGCAAAGGATCGCCGACCAGCATATCTACGATTCGGCTGCCCCCGTAAAGGGTTGTGACAAGAACCGTGCCAGCGGGTTGTTCGCGAACTTCGCCGATCACCTGCGCCTCGCTTCCGCCCGGCGCCAGGCTCAAAGCGTTGATCGCTGCGTCGACGTATTCCGGAGAGACAACCGCGAGAAACTGGCCTTCATTCGCGATATGCAGCGGATCCAGCCCCAGCAATTCGCACGCGCCGCGCACCATATCGCGCACCGGAATCTGATCTTCGAAAAGGACCATCCCTAGTCCGCAGTCGCGCGCCAATTCGTTGAGAGATGTCGCGGCGCCGCCGCGCGTCGGATCGCGCATCCAACGGACGCCCGGCCCGGCCGCGCGAACGAGGGCTTCGACTAGAGGAAGCACCGAGCGGGTGTCGGAACGAAGGTCGGCTTCGAGATCGAGTTCACCGCGCGCCAGCAGGATGGTGATGCCGTGATCGCCAATGGGCCCGGAGAGCAGAATCCTATCGCCAACGCGCACCGAGCGAGGATCGATAGTCACGCCATGAAGCAAGCGGCCAATGCCGGTCGTCGTGACATACATCTGATCGGCTTTGCCGTGTTCGACGACCTTGGTGTCGCCGGCGGCGATGCGGACACCCGCGTCGCGCGCGGCCTTTGCCATGGCTCGAACCTCGGCTTCGAGGACGGTCGTAGGCAGCCCGGCTTCGAGCACGTAGGTGACTACGAGGGCTTCTGCCCTGGCGCCCGAAACGGCGAGATCGTTCACCGTGCCGTTGACTGCAAGTTCACCAATGGAGCCGCCCGGAAAACTTAGGGGCTTGACCACAAAGCTGTCGGTTGTGATCGCAACCTTTGTTCCGTTGATGTCCACATGTGCGGAGTCGCCGAGTGGGCCGGGCGCCGCGCCAAAAAGCAAGGGAGCAAAAAGACCTTCGACGAGCTTGCGGCTGGCTTTGCCTCCGGCGCCGTGCGCCATCTCGATTTGCGGATCGCGGAACCGAAGGGACGCGGATTCGGCAGGCATGGCAGCCGGAGGGCTCAGGCGATCGAGCTCAGGCTGGTCACCATTGCCGCCTTGCGATGTTCGTAGCTGTGATAGGCTGCGCATGATCCTTCCGATGACACCATGAGCGCGCCGATAGGATGTTCCGGCGTACACTCACGGCCAAAGAGTTTACACTGATGCGGCTTCAGCACGCCCTTCAGCACTTCCCCACATTGCGCGGCTTTAGGATCGGTTACCCGAATGCCGGGAACCTCAAAGCGCTGTTCTGCGTCCCATTCGGCGTACTTGTCGTTGATGCGTAGTGCCGACTGCGAGATGAACCCCAAACCGCGCCACTCGAAGTAAGGACGCAACTGGAAAACCTCGGCGATCGCGCGAAGCGCCGCGCGATTGCCTTCCCAGGGAACCACGCGTTTGTATTGATTCTCAACCTTGGCCTCTCCGGCTTTCAACTGACGCAGGAGCATGACAATGGACTGCAGCATGTCCAGGGGTTCAAAGCCCGAGACCACAATCGGCTTGCGTTCATTCTGGGCGATCCACTCGTAGGGTCGGCAACCGATGACGGTGGAGACATGGCCGGGGCCGATAAAAGCGTCCAGCCGCATGTCCGGCGAATCCAGAATGGCTCGGATGGCGGGAATGATGGTTACGTGGTTGCAGAAGACCGAGAAATTACGAATGCCTTCGGCCCTGCCGCGCATCATGGTGAGCGCGGTGGAAGGCGCCGTGGTTTCAAAACCGATGGCGAAAAACATGACATGCTTGTCGGGATTGAGCCGGGCCAACTTCAGGGCGTCGGAAGGCGAATACACGATGCGAACGTCCATGCCGCGAGCTTTGTGTTCGAGCGGGCTGCCTTGAGTTCCGGGAACGCGCATCATGTCGCCAAATGCGGCGAATATCACATCCGGCTGCTGCGCGATGGAAAGGCCATCGTCGATTCTTCCCATGGGCAGCACGCAGACCGGGCAACCGGGACCGTGGATCAATTCGATGTTTGCCGGAAGTATGTCCTTGAGACCAAAGCGGTAGATGGCATGAGTGTGTCCGCCGCAGACTTCCATCAGGCGGTAGTGGCGTTCCGTACCGGCGAGGCGGCGAATTTCTTCCGCCGTCTTCGAAATCAGCTCCGGCTCGCGAAACTCATCCACGAATCTCATGCTTACACCTTCCTTGCCGGCTGGACGCGGGCGGGTGTCAATTCACTTCCTCCAATCCGTATCCCTGAACTTCCTGCATCGCCCCGTCGATTTCTCCCAGCATTCTGAGCGTGTTCATCTGATCGGTGGCATCTTGCTCGCTGATCTTGCTCATGGCAAAACCCACATGAATCAGCACCCAGTCGCCGGGCGACGGCTTGTCGTCCTGCAAGAGGCCCAAATCAATCTTGCGCCGCACACCGACTACATCCACGAGCGCAGAATCCACGTTGTCGGAAGAAATCTCAACGATCCTCCCTGGTATGGCTAGACACATGCGGCATCCTCTCGCGACATCCTGATTTGCTCCATCCCGATCCATCTTCGAAATCCGTACCCGCTAGCAGATCATGCCTGCTTGCGCGCGGAAATATCAAACGCAAGCCTGAGCTCGTCCTTGAGCTTTACGGTTCCCCCGACCGCGGAAACCGGCCGAATCTCATACTCGCACTGACGCACAGAAAATTCTCCGGTGGCGCGCAGCGAATCTCCGTTCAGCGTCACTCGGGCAGAAACCGGCTGGCTGCGCGTGACCCGGTGCAAGGTCAGTTCCCCATCCAGAACCACCCAATACTGTCCTTCGCCTGTCTTGCTGGCTGAAGCTTTGGAGCATTCATACACGATCTCCGGGCAAGCGCCGGATTCGAGAACGTCCTCATGCATTCTGCGATTGATTTCATTCCGGTCCTTGGCGCTGATGTCGTCGGTAACCAGCAGCGAAGCCGCGCGAATCACGAAGCGAAGCGAGCTTTCCTCCGGGGCATTGGGATTCACCAGCGCCTCGCCCTCGAAATCCGGAATCGCAATCGTCGGATTATGGCCAAAGGCCGAGAGCGGGCCCGTGGCAAAGGCCCGCACCGTGAATTTACTTCTCTGGCCATCAGTTACGTAACGAACTGTGGCAGCCTCCGGTAGTCTGGTCCGATCGATAGCGTAATGCAAAATTGCAGCCCCCCGGTCAACCTCTAGGCTCCATTCTGCTTCCGGGCCACGACAAAGAACACGAACTTGAGTTCATCCTTGATGCGCAGCATTCCTCCAGCCACGGAAGCGATGGCGATGCCATAGTCGGTTTGCCGGAGCCGGAATTCACCATAGGCGCGCAGGCTCTCATCGCTTAGCACCAGTTGCGCCTGTATGGCTTGCGGGTTTTCCATCCCATGCAGGCACACCGTTCCTGTGATGTCGGCGCGATAGCGGTTTTCCTCCACCCGGCTGCAAAGCACCCGTGAACTGCGGAAGACCACCTCCGGAAACTTCTGCGGATGCAATACTTCGCCGAACATCACCCGCTCGATCGCCTTCCGGTCGTGTTGCGTCACTTCATCGATGATTTCCAGCGATCTGGTCTTGACGGTCAGATGCAGCGCACCATCCTCCAGTTTGTCGGGGCCAAAATCCATTTCGCCGGAGAACTCACGGACGGAAAACCTGGGGCGGTGGTCAGCTATCCCGGCCATTCCCTCGGCGAAGGCTTGTATCGTAAGCTGACTGGATTTGGCATCCAACCGGTAATGTATGCTCCCCATGAACCGCTAGACCTTTCGAGTTGAATTCAAAAGCATCGAAAACCTCCGCCGGTTGCGAGTCAAGATCGCAAAAACACACTGCACGAACCCATGATCAGCCAAGCCGCTGCACGCCAAACAAGGGAGCCAGCCTGTCGGCTCAGCGATTACATGGCTCGCAATTTCAAGTAGCGGTCCAGATCCGGCAAGGCCAGATTGGCGAGATTACCGACTCCCAACTGTCCCATGTAACGCCTCGCGATCGGATTGGTGAGAATCAAACCCGCCCCGAAAACGATAAGCGCGACGCCACCGAGCATGAACAGCGTGTCCTTGTCGTTGAAGCTCCCGTTACCATCTTCCATTGCCACGGCAGTCTCCTTTTGTTCAGGATGTTTAGAGTTTCGAACCAAGCGTGGAACCCGGTTTGTTACCAGGCCCACCTCCGTTGAGAACTTGGTCGATCATCGACTCGACCAAGTTGACCGCGCGATCCACCGCGGCCTCGACCGCGGCACTCAATCCCATCTGACCTTCTTCGCCTCCGAGAGTCTCCGGCTCGCAGCCGACCAGCAGAATATTTTTCAGTTCAATATTCATGGCTCTCGCCATGCGCAACACGTTCATGGGGTTCATGGCGTGGGCCTCCACCACAACCTGCGGGGCTTCCGGATCGTCCAACGCCTTCAAATCAGGCTCGATGACATAAAGCGTGCCGGGAGCTTCGCCATGCGGACAGGCATCCACCAGAACTGTGGTTGCGTAGCCGTCTTGCAGCGCATAGGCCAGGTCAAAACCGCGAATGCCAAAATCGGTCACGCGCACGGCTTCCGGCAGCTTCAGGTTGGCCAGGCGGCGAACTACTTCCACACCAAACGCGTCATCCCCGAGGAAGATGTTGCCGATGCCAGCGACCAGGATGGTTGGTTTCTGCGCGGCCGGGACTTGCCGGACTTCCTCTCCAGAGAGCGGCTCGACTTCTTCGGCATCAAAAAAGAAGCGATGACCGGGCTGGCGAAGCAAGCCCATATCTTTGCCGGGATCGTCATCCAGAACCACGCACACGTGATGCTTGCCTTCGTAATCCTGTTCGATGCACTCGATGGTCGCGGTCTGTCCGGTGAGGGCAATATCCATCACATCGCCGCCCGGGCGCGGGCGCAGACGAACGCGGCTTCCGGTCCGCAACTCGACTCCCGAAATCTCCAGGTGATTAACGGCGCTTTTCTCTTCGAGGAGCTGCCATTCCCACTCATTCATTGGGTCTGCTCCTTGAGCGGGCGCAGGTTTCGCAGCACTCCATGCAACTTCATCAACTGTTCAACCGGCATGGTTTCGGTGCGCTCCAGCATCTGGCGAGCGCGCTCGTCCGACTGGCTCATCTCGCGCTTCTCGTCGTCGGTCAACGTCATGATTCGCAGGGAGAGAATCTCGTCAATCTCGGTTCCGTCAAACAGATCTCCGGCGCTTTCGGGAGCAATCTGGGGATAGTCGTAGAGAATGATCGGGGAAGAAAGCATGGTGTCGCATTGCCCTTCTTCACCGACGAGCACTGGCCATGATCCCACGTTCTTACAGTTCGCCGCGCGCTCACGGAGCGGCTCCGGAGGCGCGAGCAGCGAAACAAACCGGCCATCCTGCACACCGAGAATGGTATGAGTTGAGACCAGGGAACTTAGCAAAGCCGCATCGCGGCCGGAATCCTGCAAAATTGCAAGAGGCGTGGTGTTGCGAATCAGCACACTGACCTTAACTACTCCGTCCTCAACCCGTTCACCCACGACTTCGATAGTGCCGCAGATCGCGCTCCGTTCGCGCACGATCACGGCGGCGAGCTGCCCGCCGCCGTCGCGCAGATATTCGAACTGCTTTTCCGCAGGGAAACTGAAGGCGTCGGGAATCGATCTGTAGCCCAGGGCCTCCACGTTGCATATCGGCAAAATCACTTCCCGCTCCAGAGCTTCCTGCCAGGGCTGGTAAAGGCGGCCGGCCACCTCAAGTTTTGCCACCGGGCGAAACTCCGGTATCTCGCCCGGCAACAATTCGCTCACTGGCACGGTCAACTCGCCCACCGAGCGCCCTACCAGTTGCAGAAACCGCACCCGAATTTCGAGCCCGGTCCGCGAACTGACTTCCACCAGGCATTCCGTCTGCATGGTCCAGGCATCGCTGCTGTTCTGCGCTTCGCTGTAGGACTGCGGGCAGAGCACTCCGAAGTTCCAGCGCTGCTGGTTCTTCACCGACGATGGGCGGTAGGGATAGAGCATGTATCCCTCATACAGCACCGCCTTCGCGATCTGCTCTACCGCCCTGAGATTCATCCCATTACCTTCTCTTCGATCTCTTCAAGCGGAATGATGTTCTCCAATGCCTCTTCCCACGTGGGAATGCCGTGCCGGACTTTGTATCGATACAGGCGATCAAAAGCATCTTTGTGGAGGCAAAGCCAAGCGCTGTTGGGATAATAGGAGTCCATCATGTCGCGCCAGACTCTTACCGGCAGCTTGAAGCGGGCTTCTTTATCCCAGGAAATGGGCGCGACCTGCAGTCCGCCTTCCGCACTCGCGTAGAAAACCGTGCCGCTGAACTGAAGGCAGATGGGAACTTCGCCGTCGGCCAATCCGTCGAAGTATTTCGTAGCGGCCACATTGAAATCGAATGTGCAGGGCACGGGAACGTCGGTGACCGTGGTTCCCTGGAATGAAGGCACGACGATGCTGGCGTGCGTCCATAGCAAATTTTTCAAGGTCTGGTTCCAGCGGCTGGGTTCGTCAAAGAGATCGCGAAGGCGTGTCTGGTCTTGCGGCGTATATTTGCGGCGGGTAACTTCAATCTGAATCTGACATCGCAGCGCAACCGTATGAATGATCTCTTCCGGATTGGAATTGGTCAGGCGAAGCTTAAAGGCGAGCAGGGGCGAGACGGCGTGCGGAACCACCTCGGCGCCCTCGACCTGAAAGCTCAAATCAGGCATGAGATTCCTCTTCGACTCGCGGGGCATCGCCAACCTCGACCGATCGCTCTCTCAAACTTTTGAAACATTCGCCCAGTTCCCGCCACACTTCCGTTCCACCAGAGAGACCTTTCCAATGCATGCGAATCAAACCCACCAGCTTGTAACATTCATCAATGGGAAGCAGATAGTACTCCGGCGCCGAATATCCGCGCGAATATCCCAGCCGGTTGACCAGGAGACCCTCCACATCAGATTCCATTTCATTCAGAATTGGGTTGCGCGTGACGATCTCGTTCCAGGATTCCAGCGCCAGCAGCGATTCTGTGGCGCCTGCGGGGCTGGGATAAAGCGCAACGACCCGGTCCTCAAGGCTGCTCCTGAAAAAGAAAGCCATGTTGATCGGGATCATCAAGCCGTTCCACTCGGCGTCGCTGAGATTGAAGTTGGGAAGCGAGCGAACGCGCCGCGGCACCCGCTTGAACTTCACTCCCTGGCCACTGAACAGGATCGCGCAGGCCTCACAAGTGCAGAGGAGCTTGCGCTGCGCTAGTTCGATCAGGTGCGGATGATCGGGCCGCAGACCCACGCTGCACAACTCGCAACGTTCGAGTGGCCGTTCGCGGCGCGCAAACTGGCGCAGGGCCCCAAAGCCATCGGCAGAGCTCGCAAATTGTCCTGCACTCATGATTGCAACATTCCCAGAGGTTTCGGGCGCCCTCTCAATCCGCGCCGTGCGGTTCAAGAACCGCCGCCGGATTAATGACTATCTGTGATCCGGCGACGCCGACCATCAATTTGTCCAAGGCCACAAATCCGGAAGCCGGTTTCTTTTCACCTTCAATCACCAGCGAGGTCAAATCTGGCGCTGCGTCGTAGATGGCTCCCTCAAGGGTGGCCTGCACGGTTTTCGCAGTTGAGCCGCAGGTATGCGAGCCGGTTTCAACTCGCAGCAGGATTGCACCTTCGTTCACGCTGAGCAGTTCCACTTCACAACCCTGTTTCCGCAACTGCGGCCGCACCCGGTCCACTGCTTTCACCACGCGGCTTTCGAGATCCTCGGGATGCAGGCCGTAAAGAACCAGGACGCTGCTTACCAGCGAATCGCGGCCCAACCGGTCAATGATGGCCATTCCCGGCTCTCCGGCCTCGGCGACGATGTCGAGCGCCTTTTCCAGGGCCGCACCGTGCAAGTCCATAAGAGACTGCACCAGATTCTTGGTCGCCGCCCGCACGGCCGGATCGGCGATCGATTCTATTTCCTGAACCAGCCCGCCGATCCTCTGGATGTCTTCCCGAAAATCTTTGCCGTCGGTCACAATGCTCCTGGTCAGACTTTCCCGGTCAAACAACCACAGTCAAAGAGTCAAACATTAGGAGTAAGAGCGCAGTTCAAAGTGCCAAACAAGTCGTCAGCGAGCATATCTGGCATCCCCAGCAACGGCCCTCACTCCAATTTCCCGCACACACTATGGATTTAGGTTTGGAGACCAAACATCGGAGAATGATGCGTCTCCAGCACTTTGCCGTTCCCCAGATACATGTGCACGCCGCACGGCAAACAAGGGTCGAAGCTCCGCACCGCGCGCATGATGTCAATTCCCTTGAACTTGTCCGGACCGTTTTCTTCGAAGATCGGAGTGTTCTGCACCGCGTCCTCATACGGCCCCGGAGTGCCGTAGATGTCTCGCGGATTGGCATTCCAGGGGGTCGGAGGATACGGGTGATAGTTCGCGATCTTGCCATCTTTGATGACGACGTGGTGCGAGAGCACGCCGCGCACCGCTTCGTGAAAACCGCAGCCAATGGCTTCTCCAGGCACCTTGAATTCCGTCCAGGTTCTGGTGCGACCGGCGTGCAGCTCGGCCAGCCCTTTTTCCATGAAGTGCAACGCGGCGCAAGCGGCATAAACCTGGAAGTAGGTCCGTGCCCGGTCGCGTTCGATGGCGTTGCTCCACTTGGGGATCTTCCACTCGAATTCGACCTCAGGCAGCGAGGTTGTTTTCGGCAGATACATCTTGACGCTGTGACCGGTCGACTTGATGTAGCCGATATCCACCAGGCCGGCGAGAGCGGTGGACCACAAACGGGCAATGGGGCCCCCACCGGTATCGAGCGCCAAATGGTCGTTGGTCCGTTTGTCGAGCCAGCGCGGCGACATCACCCAGGTATATTTGCCGCCGAAGTCGCGCTTTTGCGGCCGGGGAATCGTGGTCTGGTTCCAGGGATGGTTCTTGTCCACCGGGTTGCCCAGAGGATCAGTCTTGACGAAGACTTGCGAATTCTTCCAGTCGTCGTAATAAGAACTACCCAGCAGAATGCGGATGTGGAGATTGATATCCACCAGATCGGTGGTCACCAGCTTGCCGTCGACCACAATACCGGGAGTGACGAACATGCCGCGGCCCCAGTTCGTCATGTTCTTGTAGGTGTAGTCGCAGACATCGGGATCGTTGAACGACCCCCAACAACCCAGCAAGACCCGCCGCCGGCCGACTTCCTCGTAGCCGGGCAGCGCGTCATAGAAGAAGTCGAACAGGTCGTCGTGCAAGGGCACAACCTTCTTCATGAACTCGACATACTTCATCAGGCGGACCAGGTAGTCGGTAAAGAGCTGGACGGTGGGCACGGTCCCGACGCCGCCGGGGTAGAGAGTCGAGGGATGAACGTGGCGGCCTTCCATCAGGCAAAACATTTCCCGCGTCATGCGGCTCATGACCAGGGCCTCGCGATAGAAAGTGCCGGTGAAAGGGTTGAGCGCAGTCATGATGTCGGCGATGTTACGGAAGCCATGCAGATTGGAGTGCGGCGCCGGAGTCGACTGGGCTTTGGCCCAGACCTTAGGGTTGGTTTCCTTGACCATCTGCTCGCAGAAGTCCACGCCGACCAGATTGTCCTGGAAGATGTTGTGATCGAACAT
>PMHV01000027.1 GCA_003156805.1 Acidobacteriaceae bacterium
ATGCGCTGGGTGAAGGTCGAGGATGTGGGCGACACACGGTTCCTGCTCGAGGAGCAGCTGGACAAGTTCGCCTTCCGCGAAGAGAACGAGCGCGTGATTAAGGAGGGCGGCAAGCCGGCTACCGGACGGCCGTTGCTTCTGGGCATCACGAAAGCGTCACTCTCCACCGACTCGTTTATTTCGGCGGCGTCGTTCCAGGAGACCACGCGCGTGCTCACCGAAGCCTCCATTAACGGCAAGGTCGACCACCTGCGCGGTCTGAAGGAGAACGTCATCGTTGGACGGCTCATCCCTGCCGGCACCGGCATGGAGTATTACCGAAACGTACGCCTCTCGCCGGAAATGGAAGAGGCTGCGGCCAAGGTGCAGGCGGAAGTTTCCGCAGCCTACGAAGAGGCCGAGCGAGCGCTCGAAATGATGCGCCACGAGGGCGAAACCGAGGAACTGGCCGCGGAGTAAGGCAGAAAAGTGCGGATCGGGGGCGATTCCGTCGTCCCCGAAGCCTTTTCTGGCGTCTAATCGCCGATGCACGCAAACCCACAGCAACTGCAAATCGAGGAACGTGGTCCGATTCCTTCGTTGCTTCCCGCGCCTTCCGGTCCTAAGCTAGGGAAAGCGATGCTCGGTTTTCTGCGACTTCTGCGGCTAGCCTTGTGGCGTGCTTTCCAGCACGACGCCTTTTCCATCGCCAAAGCTTCCGCCTATTCTTCCATTCTTACCTTCTTTCCGGCGCTGCTGGTCGTCGGATCCCTGCTGGCGACTTCGCGTAAGGGCGCGCCCTACCTGCGGGAGATCTCCTATGCGTTGTCCCGTATTTTGCCGGCGGGAAGCAACACGGCGATGAATTTTCTGCGGGACGCGGCGCAACGCCCGGTGGGCCTGCTCATTACGGCTTCCTTGCTGACGCTGTGGACCGCCTCCGGCGTGATGATTTCCTGGATGGAAGGCTTCCGCCGCTGCTACGAACTGCCGAAAATCTGGGGACTGGTACAGGAGCGGATGATCGCATTCTTGCTGGTCATCTTCGCCCTTCTTCCCATGACCTTCGCCACCTTGCTGGTGGCCTTCGGCAGCAAAGTAGAAACCAGCATTCTGTTCTACACCGCGCGGGAATACAGCCCGTATATCCTGCTGATGTGGGCCTCCATCCGCTGGCTGATTGCCACCCTGACCAGCATCGCGGTGATTGCGCTCATCTACCACCATGCAGTCCCGCGCACTCAGCCCTGGCATAGCGTAATCCCGGGAGCGACGCTCGCCACCGCCATGTGGTTCTCGGCAACCCTGCTGTTCGGTTTTTATCTGAAGCACTATGCCGACTACAGCATTATTTACGGATCGCTTGGCGCCGCCATCGCGCTTCTGGTGTGGATGTACATGATTTCCCTGGTCGTGCTCGTAGGCGCTGAGTTCAACGCCATGCTCTTTCCGCGGGCGATGCTGGGAAAAGAACTGACTGCGATCAGTCACGCCAAGGCGTGACCGCGCCTGAGGAACACAGAAAAAGGCAAAATCACCGATCGTCTATTCTTGGAAAGAAACGGACGACATTACATTGCTCGCTGGGGTTTAGCGCGGATCAAGAAAGTCTCAACCGATTTCCGAGGTGATCCATCAGATCTGCGATAACATTTCTTATCTTCCTCTTCGCAATCGACGTGGCGCCTTTATTCTGCGTGGCTGCCAAGCCGTGCGCAAGGGGCGAGGCGATTCGCGCCGAGACCGAAGCCTCGTCGCTGGCGAACTGGGCGGAGGTCCACAGGTCGTACAAGGCCTTTGCACAGTGCGATGATGGGGCAATTAGCGAAGGCTACAGTGACTCAGTAGCTCGGCTGTTATCGGTCGGCGGGGACAGCTTCGGCGAGCTGAATCGCTTAGTTGAAGATGACAGGGGCTTTGAGAGATTCATTTTGCGTCATATTGACGAGTTGATGTCCCCAGCCCAAGCGCAAACGATCCTTGATGACGCAACTCTGCACTGTCCCCTGCGCGCCGGACAATTATGCAAAGCGGTCGTTGCCCGCGTAAGAAAGTTCCCTGATCCGGATGTCAAGAGGGAGACTCACCGATGGCAGCAGAGGGGTGATGATCTCCGTCTAGCTGAAAACGCCTTAATCTGAAGTCAATGAAATCAAGCAAGCCACACCCAACGACACAAAATCCCCTCAGCGCGGGGACACCTTTCTCATCTCTCGCACCTGGCGGAATCCCCGCCGCCCGCCGCGCCAAGATCATCTGCACCATCGGCCCNNCAGGATCTGCAAGGCCCCAAGATCCGCACTGGGCGCCTGGAGCGGCATGAGCCGGTGCAGATCAAAACCGGGTCCGTGGTCATCATTACCCCTAGAGATATCGCCGGCACCGCCACGCGAATTGCTACTACCTTTCCCGATCTGGCCCGCGAAGTAGGCGACGGCGCTCACATTCTCTTGTGCGACGGACTGATCGAATTGCGTGTGCGCACCGTGCGCGGCAAAGACGTGGTCTGCGACGTCGTCAACGGCGGAATTCTGGGCGAGCATCAGGGCATAAACTTGCCCGGTGTCGCGCTATCGATTCCCGCGCTCACCGAAAAGGACCGGAGGGACCTTGAGTTCGGTATTAGCCACGGCGTGGATGCACTGGCCATCTCTTTTGTGCGTACCGCCGCAGACGTATCTGTGGTCAAGCAGATCATTGCGGGCAAGGGAAGTGACCTTCCCGTGATCGCCAAGCTGGAGAAGCCGCAGGCCATCGACCATCTCGAAGAAATCCTGGAAGCGGCCGACGGCGTGATGGTTGCCCGCGGCGATCTCGGCGTCGAAATGGCGCCGGAAAAAGTTCCCGTGATTCAGAAACATGTGATCCGGCGGGCGGCGGAGTGGCGCAAGCCGGTAATCACGGCCACGCAGATGCTGGAATCGATGATCGAGAACCCCCGCCCGACGCGCGCCGAGGCCAGCGACGTGGCCAATGCCATCTTTGACGGGAGCGACTCCGTGATGCTTTCCGGGGAAACCGCCAGTGGCCGCTATCCGCGCGAGGCCGTCGCCATCATGGCGCGGATCGTGGTCGAAGCGGAAGGCAACATGGGAGAGTTCACGCAGCCACGCCGCCGCCGCAACCAGCATGGTCTTTCGATTGCCGAAACCATCTGCGAATCCATCGCCCACGCCGCCGAAGATTTGCCCATGGGCGCAATCGCCGTGTTCACGGAAACCGGTAATACCGCGCGCATGATTTCGAAATACCGGCCGCAAGCCGCCATCTATGCTTTCACTCACGCCATACCGGTGGTGCAGCGCGCGAATCTTTTCTGGGGAGTGCATCCCATCCGCTGCCGTCAGGCCCGTTCCGCGGAACAAATGGTCGGCATGGCCGAAAAGGAGCTTCTAGGCCGCCGATTGCTGAAGCCTGGCGACGTACTCGGCGTGGTCGCCGGCACTCGCCAGGCTTCCGGCTCCACCAACCTGATGCGTCTGCACGTGGTCACCGCCGAAGAGGCCAACGCCGCGACTCAGCCAAGCGCCACGCGTGGCGCGAGCCGCAAGAAGCTATAATCGCAACTTATGGCTCAGGAATTCCTCTCGCTGGCGATCTGGGAGCCTCTGCCCGGAATGGAGGCAGCTTCGCTTTCCACCATCCACGAGCTGATCGGCATTCTTGCGCAGAAAGGGTACAGCCGCGATCTTCTCTATCGGAGCGCTGATTTCCAATACGTGCTCCTGCGCTACTGGAAGTCCGAGGAAGTGCGCCGCTCTGCCCAGGAGGATCCTGACGTGCTTCGCTGCTGGGCTCGGCTGGGGAATGAGATTAAGATCGTGAAGGTCTATGAGAAACTGGACGACGCCAGTTCGCAAAGCCGCACTGAAACTACGCGGGAAAAGCCTTAATAGCGAGTCAGCATCCGTGGCCGCGCACTCGAGCCCGCAGGTTTTCACGGATGTCTCGGTTGATCCCTTTGTCCGCGGATTCCTGCATCATCCTGATAATCCCAGCGGCCATGGCGTGGTGCTGACCCACGGCGCAGGATCAAACTGCCGCGCCCCGTTGCTTATCGCTCTGGCCGAAACCTTCGCCAAAGCCGGCTTCACCGTACTGCGTTGCGATCTGCCGTATCGTCAGGACCGCCCTTACGGTCCGCCGCTGCCGGGCAACGCCAAACGGGACCGGGCGGGCTTGGCCAATGCTGTCGCGGCGCTTAAGAACATGGCGCAGGGCCGAGTCTTCCTCGGCGGCCACTCCTACGGTGGCCGGCAATCGAGCATGCTCTGCGCCGATGCGCCCAACATGGTTGCAGGTCTTCTCTTGCTCTCCTACCCTCTGCACTCGCCGGGCAAACCGGAGCAGCTGCGCACGCAGCACTTTCCGAACCTCCGTACTCCCGCCCTCTTTGTCCACGGCACTCGCGATCCCTTCGGCTCGATCGCGGAACTCGATCAGGCGCTCAAACTCATTCCCGCGAAAACGAAGTTATTGGTGGTTGAAGGCGCAGGTCACGATTTGGGTTTCAAAGGGAAAGCGAGACGCGAAGAACTACCCATGCAGGTTTGTGAAACGTTTCAGTCGTTCTTGCTTTGAAACAGTTTCACCACGCGTTTCGGAGCTGTGTTGCGCCAGGCCGCGGCAAGCGCTTCACTCACTGTCGTCTTTGTGGCCGCTTTCAAACGCACGTTCGTGGCGCCGCTGCGTCCCCATGCGCCCTTCACTGGTTGGAAAAACTGTGGTTCCGCTTGCGTGAAAAAACGCTGCTGTTCCGGGGTCAGCTTCACCATGGCCCATTCAGCGTCGGGATAGCCGAGGGTGGCAAAGATCTTTCCGCCCACCCGAAAATCGGGATGGTCCATGTGCGCTCTTTCCGCCGTTTCAGGAAGGCTCAGAGCCATGCGCCGGAAATCATCGCTGGTTATAGGCATACTGGCCGGGGAGACGTTGTGGAGATCCTCGTCGGCATCAGCTCGAATCGGGCTTCGTTGTGCAGCGGAGCCGGCTAAATCAGGGCAGCGTGCAGCTGCCCAAAATTATTCAGTTCACCCAACCCGATTTCGATCCGCCGTTGCCTTTACGTGGGTCGTCATCCGGTGGAATGTAATTGCCGTGTTCGTCGAAGTGAACCTGGCGGTCATGCTTCTGCATGTAAACTTCGAACTTCCGTGCTGCGCGCCGCCGCTTCCAGCGATAGAACGCGTTGCGCATCGCGAAGTACTTTTCGCCGAGACGAAAGTTAAATCCCGCGCGTGGACCACGCTTCACGTAAAGATAGCCGAAGAACAACCCTCCCAAATGGGCTACGTAGGCGACATTGCCGCCTCCCGCCATGGCCAGCGCCAGCGTCACCACAATCAGGATCGCCACAAAATACTTGGCCTTGATGAGAAAGGGAAACGGAATCATCATGATCTCGTTTTCCCCAAACACCATGCCGAACGCAATCAGAACGGCAAACACTCCCCCGGACGCTCCCACCGTCGGAGTGAACGGGCTTCCCAACGCGTGCGTGTAGGAGAGCGCAATGGTCGTCACCGCTGCGCCAATCACGCCCACGGAGAAGAGTTCTACAAAGCGCCGCGTGCCCCATGCGCCTTCAAAGGCGGACCCGAACATCCAGATGCCGAGCATGTTGCCGAACCAGTGCATGAACGTCACGTGCAGAAAGCTGTAGGTCACGATCTGCCAGACCCACCCGTGCACAACCGCATCCGGCACCAAGGCGAAATGGTCAAACACGAACCGCACCACGTCAGGCAGCGCCAGCCCGAACAATTCCATGAGCAGAAAAATTCCGGTATTCAAGGCCAGCAGCCAGGTCACCGCCCGGGTAAACGGGGGCAGGCTCAGAGTCATCGCTTCGCCGCGTCTCCGCACAAGATATCCTCTCGCTTGATTCTACTAGCCGGACGCCTGGTTTTCTTGCCTCATCGCTCCGGCGCTGGAACCACCGGCAAACTTCGGTGTCCCCGCGTATCTACCGCTCTTACCGCGAAAATCACATTATCCTTTGAAATGGGCAGCGTGGCCCGGGTGACGTTGCCAACCTCCTGGATGTGTTCCCATCCCGGACTTGTGGTGCCGCGCCACACGACCTCATATCCCGCGGCCGATCCGCCAGTCGAGCCCGCCCAGGTAATCGTCGAGTCGTTCTCCAGATCTTTCGTCAGCAGATGCACATTTGCCGGAGGCGCAGGCGCTAAAGCCAGCGACGCCAGTGTGGCCGCATTCAGCCGCGCTACCCGCGCCACATAATCGAAGTCCACAAACTTTGTCAGATCGCCATATTCGATGCCGTTTTCCGTCCGCACGTTCTGGTGCTGGTGGTGAAAATCCTCGCGAAATTCGGTGAAGCGAACCGCAGAGAACCCCTGCTGATTGAACGAAGAATGGTCGCCTCCGCGCAAGTAACGATCAAGCCGGAAAACAAGCACCGGCTTCACGCCCGCGTCATAGGCGCGGCCCACATCGCCGATATACCTCGCTAGTTGCCGTGATCCCGAATCATTTTCCCCGCCCAACCCGCGAATGCGCCGGATGTCCTGCTCTGTGGCGGCCGCCGGCAGACCTTCGGAAAACACGCGCACGACAGCACGGTCCTGCTCCGCGCTTTTGTCGCCGCCCACAATGTCATTGTTCAGCACCGCCTCAAGGTTCCAACCCTGATCTTTGGCCATCTTGGCAAAATGGCTGCTGCCGTATAATCCCTGCTCTTCGCCGGCCACGGTCAGAAAAATGATGGTCGCCGGGAAGCTCATCTTGCTCAGCACCCGCGCGCATTCCAGGCTGACTGCGGTCCCACTGCCATCGTCGTTCGCGCCCGGCGCGTCGGCCGTGGCGTTGAAATTGTCGCTGTTGCGCGAATCGTAGTGACCTGTCACCAGCACGATGCGTTTTGCATTCTCCGGGTTGGTACCCTTCAACACTGCATAAACATTGATAAGTTCGGTAGGGTTGGGAATGCGGTCGGCAGGCTGTTCGGTGAAAACATCCGTCTTCACTTCCAGGCATCCGTTACAATCTTTCGAATAGCGCTCGAATTCCGACTTAATCCATTCCCGCGCCGCGCCGATGCCGCGCCCTCCGGAGATCGCAGCCGGATCCTGGGCCGAGAGCGTCGACCGCGTCCCAAAGCTCGCCAGTTTGTCGACATCTGCGTGAATGCGATCCGCCGAAACCTGCTGCATTGCGGCGGCAATGCGCGCATCCGCCGGCATGGTTTCAACTGCGTCCGAACCCGGCGCGGGTTGCACTTGCGCCGAGCTGTTGGCAGCCAGAACCAAGGCCAGAGAGAGAAGCCACGTTTGTCCAAAAAAAGCGCCCATGATGGAAACTCCAACCTGCGAAATGTCAAGGACAAAAGCTCGTTTCCCCAGTTTCGAAAAAATATTCGTTTCACCGGGCACGCCCACTTGACCTCCGGTGTGCGGAGAATCTAAATATTACCAGTGGCGTCTAATGGGAGCGGAGGCAATCATGGTTCTTTGTCCCGAATGCGAAACTAATCTGGATGTTGATCAGGAAGAGGTCGAAGAGGGGGAAATCATCTCGTGCCCAGAGTGCGGCACAGACTTTGAAGTCGTGACCACCAGTCCTCTTGAACTGAAGGCGATTGAGGCAGGTTACGAGGAGGACGACGAAGAGGAAGAAGAAAGCGAAGATGGTGACTACTCCTAGAATCTCCCGTTCCTCCAGTTTCCCGCAGTTGTTTCTTTCAACCCTGTGGTTTGGGTTCTTCCTGCTTGCTCTGAATCCGCATTCTTTGCCGATCGCCACCGCCGCGCCCGCGTCACAAAAGTTGAAACCCAACGATCCCTATGCCCTCATTTTCGGCACGGTCTGGGGACCGGACGACCGCCCCGTGTATGGAATTGCGGTTAAGATTCGTCGCGCTCAGGATAAGAAACCGCGATGGGAGATCTCTTCCGATCATCATGGCGAGTTTGCGCAGCGCGTTCCGGCGGGCAAGGTAGACTATGTAGTGTGGGCCGATCTCAAGGGCGTGAAAATGCAGGACGGTAGCCGGTTGCGTTTGGCGCAGGAGGTGACGCTCCAGATCGAATACGACGAGCGCGCCGACATCGGTTTACACCTAACCGTGGACAAATGAGACTCGCATGACTCCCAGACTTTCTCTCAAGAACGCTTCCGTCACTGCCTGCGCGTTGCTCGTCGCCATGGCCGTCGCTGCCAATGCCGCTCCCGACAAGAACGACAAGTCTCAGGGGCGTCTGCTCTATGGCAAAGTCCTCGACCCCCAGGATAATCCCCTGTCTGGCGCCATTGTTTATCTCACCAACGCACGCTCCCATGCCGTTAAGACCTATATCGCCGGCGGGGACGGCACCTATCGTTTTCCCGGCCTCTCGGCCACGGTGGACTATGAGGTCTACGCCCAGCACAACGGCCACAAAAGTGACACCAAATCGTTAAGTCAGTTCGATGACCGCTCCCAGGTCTACCTCGATCTTAAGATCGATACGCGATAGGCTGGCCGTGCCGGGCAGAGCCGGATGGGTAAGTTTCCAAGCAACTTTTGCCCGGTTTACGGGTTCAAAATTAAGGAGTAGACGTTTTTCTTGGGAGGCGACTTTGAAAGCACGGCAATGGTTTCAGAAAGCAAGTTCGCGGATGGCTGCGCAGGCCCTTTTGGCCGGCCTGATTGTGTTCGGTGCGGCAGCCTCGGCCTGCGCTCAAAACGGGGCCATGAGTCCTTATCAGGACGAAAAAGACGGCGTGAGCGCCGGTGGAAAATGGACGGAATTCCAGTCCGAAGACAAGATGACAGGCGCTAAGAAGGTTCGATTTGAACTGCTCTCGAACAATTATTTTCGCGAAGACCCCGACTACAAGCCGCGAGTCGAAATCATATGCGCCGACGGCAAATACCAGCGCGCCGTCTTTAACCCCGGTGCCCGGCTGGGACGGCCCGATTATCCCGGCTTCTGGGGCCAGCCGAAGATGGAAGTGATGGTCCGCATCGACGGAAGCCACGACCATAAGGGCTGGAACTGGGAGCGCGACCGCGTCCTCGCCATGGACAAAGGCACGATCCGCGGCGCGATCGGGGCCCAGGTATTCAACGTGGAAGTCAAAACCAGGACCGGTTACGCCATCGCCGAGTTCTCGCCCGCAGGCTTGAATCTGGACGAAGCGAAGCACGCGTGCGATCTGACTCCGCATAAGCCTTAGCAAGGGCCGATTATTGGTTACTTTCACGGGCATAGCCGGTGCCATTGTGCCATGTCACCCTGAGTGAGGCGGGCTGCCCCCCACGTGCCGGCGAAGTCGCAGTCGAACGGCCCGTCTGCCGCACATGCGCTCGAATGTCGCGGGGGGCAGGGTTTTACGTTGACAGGGGCCTGCGTCCAGGCGTACGATTACCACTTTTTCGCGTGTTCGCAGATCCTCTTCTCAAGGAGTGGCTATGACCCAAGCCCCTCAGTCTCACCCGCTATGTTTTCGCGTCCTGCTCTTCGCAACCATGCTCCTGCAGTTCACGATGACACAACCGGCTCATTCACAGGACGAAGGACAAGATAAGGGAAAAGCGCCCTCCAAGGCAGCGCAGGATAAGATCGAAAAAAAAATGACAGATACCCCAAGCGGGCAGGTGCTGGTGTTCAGCGGAGGAGGCGCGGCCAAGGAATCCAAGACGATTAACAACAAGGATCTCGCCGGGTACAACTCCTTGTCGGACTTCCTCAAGTCCAACGACAGCCCCATCGCGAATTGCAAGCACCCCGTCCCGACCCCGCCCCCTCCTTGCATCATTTGCGAGAGCGGAGAGATCGTTTGCGCTACGGCCTTCCGACAGAATCCGCCTCAACCCGATGATCAACCGCGACAGCGCAACCCGCCTCGTTCGGCTAAGGCCCCGGAGGAGGATAAGCCCCAGTGAGCGGAGCGCCGCTACCACCCACAGCGACTCCCGAGGAGGTGCTGAAGCGACTTCAACAGTCTCTGATTGTCCCTCTAGAGATCCCAGAGTCGTGGCTAACGAAGATCAGCGACTCTTCTCGATCGCAGTTGCCCGAGATGCCAGATTCCTGGCTGCGAGAGATCAAAGAGGCTGCCAGACCGGATCTTTTGTCAATTGTTCTAGGCAGCTCGGTATTGGCCGCACTGATTGCCCTGGCATCCGCGGCGCTGACCGCCCACATCACCAACGTTGGAGCGGAGCAACTCGAAAAGGAGAAGCTCGTGTTGCAGGGAAAAAATGAACGCCGCTTGGCGTACCGTGACCTGTCGCAGAATCTCGATTCCCTGGCCACGGCTCTGGACGCTTACCTCAGAATGTCACGCATTGGCGCACGATCTCCAAGAGAGGCGGGGGTAATCTTGGCGCTGCAGGATCAGCGGAACGCGGTCGGCCTCGCTGAAAGAAAAGTGCTTGCAGCTGAAAAGGACACCGCCTTGCGCAGTAGCCCCCTCATCCAAAGTCAAGAGATTGACAAGTGCATCGGACAGCTAAGTCCCATGCTGTCCGTGCGCGAGGACCCCCCGGCGGACGTCTCCCAGCTCGGCGCCGTGCTCGACCGGCTGAGGCAGCTCGTCTCCGAGGCGAGTGACGAGATGAGCCGAGTCATGGTCTGAGTCGCCCCCGTTCTCCGCACTTCTAAAGTGCTTCGCGAAGACACTCCATGCCCAAGTCCAAGTGTCCCCATCGTTTATTCTAGATCGCGAGGGAGCCGCGCTGGTACTTGTCTGCCCCGCCGGTCTGCTGTTTCATTGGAATCATTCCAGCAGGCGAGGGTGAAAGGAAGATGGGCAGCAACGTAATCGAAGGCGCGGCATTCCTGCTGTTTGTGATTGGAGTGTTGATCTATGTGATCATCCTCTACAACGAGCTCGTGCGTCTGCGCAACGACAACGACCGTGCCTGGGCGAACATCGACGTGCTGCTCAAGCAGCGCCACGATGAGATCCCCAATTTGGTTGAGACCGTGAAAGGCTATATGCAGCACGAGCAACAGACGCTGGTGGCGGTGACGCAAGCGCGCGCGGCTTCGATGAATGCGGCCAGCATCGGCCAGAAGGCCCAAGCTGATCTACTCATGACCGGGGCTCTTCGTGGATTGTTCGCCGTCGCCGAGAACTATCCGCAACTCAGGGCCAATGAGAACTTTCTCAAGCTGCAGACCCGCATCACAGAACTGGAAGAACGCATCGCCGACCGCCGCGAGTTCTTCAACGACGATGTCAACACATACAACACGCGCATCGGCCAGATTCCCGAGGTGTTTGTAGCCGGCTTTATGAACTTGAAACCAAGACAGATGTTCCGGGTTTCCGACGAAGAACGTAATCGGGTGGACGTGAAGTTTCAGGGACAGGCAGCAGGCGGAGCATAGTTTTAGCGAACTGTAGCCCGTTGGTCGATCACGCGATGGAGAGCCTGCTCGAACCGTATCACGCTGAGATCACCGGGCTTGGACGCTGAATCATTGCGGGCTGGTGCCGGCCGTTATTGGTTTCCACTTCGTGAAGTAGAGCACTTGCATCAGAACACCTCCGGCAAGAGCAACCAGCAGCCCGGTTTTGAGACTTCCCAATCGAGTGGAGAAATAACCGACCAACCAGGGCAAACACGCGCCCCCCAGGTTGGCCATCACGAACATGAGCGAACCAATCCGAGATGCAGCCGCTCCGAATTGTCGCGACAAGAGAGATATCGTGATGGGATATACGGCGGCGAGTCCTAATCCGGAGATAGCCGCGCTGACCACGACACCCGCGATAACGTGCGTCCAGATCAGCCCTGTCATCCCGGTACAGGCCAGCAGGATACCGGCGCGCGCGACCTGGATTTCCTCAACCCTGCGCAGCACGGCCGGTGCCAGCCAGCGCCCCGCCATCAGCGCCGCATAAAAGAACGATGGAGTCATAACCGAAAGTGTCGCCGTCGTGTGGCGAAAGCTCTTGGCGTAGGAAGCCACCCAGCCGCCGACTGCGTTTTCTGTGCCGACGTAGAGGAAGAAGAGCGCGCACAGCACGGTGAGGGAACTTTCACCCCAATCGATTGGTGTGGATGTTTTCTGGCTGTCGCGGACCGCTACTTTCGGATCCGCGACAAGCCTTGAAGTTGCGGCAATGCCGATTGACACAGCCAGCATGAATCCAGTTGTTGCCTCAAGAAAAAACACGATCGCCTGGTGCTTGAGAGCGACTGCAACCAGGAACGGGCAAGCCACTGCTCCGGCGCTCCACGAAAAATTCAGCAGGTTCAGCGCTGCACTGCGGCGTTCTGGATTAACTTCCGCCACCTGCAGATTCGCCGCAGGAACGGCCAGGCCCAGGCCAGCGCCGTACGATGCGACGCAAATCACCCCCACCAGCCGGGAGCCATGCGGCAACACCGCTATTGCGGCGGCCATGGTGAGAAGGCCGGCGTTGATGGCCGCGCGAAATCCCCAGCGGGATACCAGCACGCCGGAGATGGCTACTCCGAGGGTTGAAGTGGCGAATTGGGCAGTGAAAAGGGTCCCAGCCTGCGCATAATCGAGTGACCAGCGAGCCGACAGCCAAGGCAGCATGGGCCCGAGAAGAACGGTCACCACACCGATGGGCACGAACGCGGCATGAGCAGCAAGTGTGAGAACTCTACGAGGGTGCATGCTGTCGCGGAAGCTTCGGTGTACTGGCCGCGGTCATTCGCTTGTCGCCGGTTTCGAACCCCATAGAGCGTAGTACACGATGTACAAATAACAGATGGCAGGCAGAATAAAGGCATGGTGAATGCCGATTCGATCTGCCAGGAATCCCTGGGCGACTGGAATAATGGCGCCGCCAACGATCGCCATTACGAGCAAACCGGATCCGTCTCCGGTTAATGGGCCCAATTCGGCAATCCCCAGCGTGAAGATACTAGGGAACATGATTGAGTTGAAGAAACCGACAAGAATGATGCTCCACATAGCCACGTGCCCGGTGGCCAGCATGGAAAAACACACCAGCAAGCTGGCCATGGCGGCAGCGATGCCGAGAACCGCTCCTGTCCTTGCTTTTTGCAAAATTGCCGATCCGATAAACCGGCCCACCATGGCACCGCCCCAATAATAGGAAACGAATCCCGCGGCGACTTTCTCGGTAATGTTGCCGATGTCGGGCTGGCTGAAGTAGTTCACCAAAAAGCTGCCGATGGAAACCTCGGCCCCAACGTAAGTAAAAATTCCGACTGCACCAAGCACGAGATGGCGGTACTTCCAGATGCTCCCGGCCGAATGATCGCCGGTGCGATGTTGTGCCGCCGGCATGGCCGGAAGTTTGAAAAATCCGATGATGATGCCCAACACAAGGAGGGCCAGTCCAAGTCCAAGGTAGGGCAGCTTGACTGTAGATGCCTCATGCAGCCGATATCTTTGTAAAGCGTCCGGCGAAAGCTGCCGTATCTCAGCCATACCCAACGCGGCGCTGCTGAGGATCAGCGCTTTGCCGAACCAGGGAGCGAGGAAAGTTCCCAGCGAGTTGAACGCTTGTGTCAGATTCAACCGACTGGATGCGGTCCGCGCCGGACCTAGCACGCTGACGTAAGGATTCGCTGCGACTTGGAGGGCCGTAATCCCGGCGGCGAGAACTACGAGCGCCCCGAGAAAGAGCGGGTACGACGGCACGCTGGCCGCCGGAATGAATAGGAAGGCGCCCAACCCCATGGTGCAAAGTCCCAGCACCATGGTCTTCTGGTAGCCAATTCGGTCGATGACCTTAGAGGAGGGAATCGAGAAAAGAAAGTAGGCTCCAAAAAATGCAAACTGAATGAGCATCACTTCGGCATAGGTCAGGTCAAAGATCGCCTTGAGGTGTGGGACCAGGATGTCATTGAGGCAGGTGAGAAATCCCCACATAAAGAAGAGCGTGGTCACCATGGCCAGCGCGCCGCCGTACTTTGATTGATCTTCCGGGGCAGTGATTGGATTGGGGCTGCTAGGCGCTCCGATTGGCATGATTATCCTGATTCACTCCGCGCTCGGATTTGGTACAACCGGCCCCGGCATCATAGCACTGGGAATGAAGCCATCAGATATTTTTTGCGGATTGATTGACCGGTTACCTGCCCCACTCTGCGCGGAGCGGCTTAACCATTGTGGGCGAGCCTCGTTTTCCGATAATTAGGCGGGGCGGCGGGAATAACGTTTTACGGTACTCGATCATGCGTCAGGCCTGGAGTTTTACCAGCCAGTTCGCGGGCTCGGGAAGGATGGCGAACTTGGGTAGTTTGCCGCGCACCATGGCGACCTCGTCGCAACAGTGAAATCTGGGGCAGACATGGCAATCTTTATAGATCTTGTCGGGAAGATCTTCCCGTTGCGCCACTTCGAATCCCTGACGCGCGAAGAACTCGGGAGTGCGCGTGAAAAGGCAAATACAATCCACGCGATGCCTCCTGGCTTCGGCCATTAGGGCTTTCATCAAGCGGCCACCACCGCCCTTGCCCTGCGCCCAGGGCGCCACGGTGATAGAGCGGACCTCAGCAAGATGCGTTCCATAGAGATGGAGCGCGCCGCAGCCAGTAATGCGGCCGTCATCTTCGAGAACCACAAAATCTCTAACGTTCTCGCAAATTTCGGGCAGCGTCCGTGGCAGCAAAGTGCCGTCGCCCGAGTAGCCGGAGATCAAGCCATAGATGTGCTCAGCGTCGGGAAGAATGGCTTTACGCGTGCGCATGGGTCTCCTCAATGAGGGTGTCGATTTTCTTTCTGGCCGCGGAGATCGCCTGCCGCACCTGGGCGGGCGCGGTGCCGCCGGGAACATCGTGAACCGCCAGCACCGCCGCCAGACTCAGACAGTCATAGAAATCCTGGTCGAACAGGGCATTCAGAGAACGCAACTCGTCCAGCGCGAGATCTTGCAGCTCGCAATGTTGTTCCGCGCACAGCTTCACTGCCTTGCCGATCTGCTCGTGCGCCAGCCGTGAAGGGATGCCGCGTTTGACGAGATAAGTTGCTGCCGCCCAGGCGTTCATGAATCCAGAATCGGCCGCTTCCTTCATGCGTTGATGGTCGAACTCGACCCCATTCATCCAGCCAGTGACCAGCGGCAAGATGGCCAGTGCGGTGTCCGTGGCATCGAAGAGCGCTTCCTGGGTCTCCTGCAAGTCCTTGTTGTAGGCCAGGGGCAGACCCTTCAATGTGATCGTCAATGCGGTCGCATCGCCAATCACGCGGCCGGCTTTGCCGCGGACAAGCTCCAACAAATCTGGATTCTTCTTCTGCGGCATAGCGCTGCTGCCAGTGGAGTAAGCCTCCGGCAACCGGACAAACCCGAATTCTTGCGAAGAGAACAGGATCATTTCCTCAGCCCAGCGGCTCAGATGCAACATCACAAGTGAAAGTGTGTTGACGAACTCGATCGCGAAATCACGATCGCAGGTGGCGTCGATACTGTTGGCGCTGGGAGCGTCGAAATCGAGATCCCTGGCCATGGCAACGCGGTCGAGCGGAAGAGTCGCGCCGGCCACCGCGCCTGATCCCAGCGGACAAACGTTGAGGCGCTTGCGGCAATCGGCGAGCCGGTCCGCATCCCGCAGAAACATTTCTACATACGCCATCAACCAATGGCCGACGAGCACCGGTTCGGCACGTTGCAGATGAGTGTAGGCGGGCATGGCAGCATCACCGGTCGCGGCAGAACTCGCTTCCCCGGCGCGCTCGACAACAGCATTGCACAGCTCCGCCAGTTCTATCCGCAATTGATCGATCGCATCTCTGACATATAACCGCAGATCGGTTGCGATCTGCTCGTTGCGGCTGCGGCCGCTGTGCAGTTTGTATCCGCTTTCGCCGATCAGCGCGACCAACTGCTTTTCAACGAAGTGATGGACGTCTTCAGCTTCGCCGTCATCGAGAAAGCCAGCAGAAGTGGCCGCCAGTTCGCCAATCCGCTGCAGTCCTTGCAGGATGCTGATGAGTTCTTCGGCGGTGAGAATTGCCGCATTCTTCAGTGCGCGGGCATGGGCGCTGCTGACGGCCAGTTCGTAGGTCAGCAGCCTGCGATCGAAATGGAAAGAACGCTGCCAGCGCTCGAACGTCCGGTCCAGCGGCTGGCGGAAGCGCCCGGCCCACATCTTCATTTCGCGACCTCCACACGTGCCCGGGCGCGCGAACGTGAAGGCAGGCCCAGGATACGAATGAAACCCGCCGCATCTTTCTGGTCGTAGTTATCGCCCATAGTGAAAGAGGAAAGATCGGTGCGGTAGAGCGAATATTCGGATTCGCGGCTCATCACCGACACATTCCCTTTGTATGCAGAAAGCGTAACGGCTCCGGTCATTTCCCTTTGCGTAGTTTCAACGAAGGCATCCAACGCTTCGCGAAGCGGAGTGAACCACAGTCCGTAGTAGACGAGTTCCGCGTATTTCAGAGCCACATGCTGTTTGAAGTGCGCGACGTCGCGCTCCAGGCACAACGCTTCCAGTTCGCGATGTGCCGCGATCAGCAGCGTTCCCCCAGGGGTTTCATAGCATCCGCGCGATTTGATTCCAACGAAGCGGTTTTCCACCAGATCCACGCGGCCGATGGCATTGCGCGCGCCAATTTCGTTCAGCAGTTCGACCAGAGATACGGGATCTAACTTCATACCATTTACCGAAACTGGAGTGCCATTCTCGAAACCAATCTTTACTTGCTCTTCTTCATCCGGCGCCTCTTGCGGCGACCGAGTGATTTGCCAGGTTGTAGCCAACGGAGCATTCGCAGCGTCCTCCAACTCTCCGCCCTCGTGGCTGATGTGCCACAGATTGCGGTCGCGGCTGTGAATCTTCTCCCGGCTCGCGGCCACAGGGATTCCATGCTGCTCTGCGTAATCCAGGCAATCCTCCCGCGATTTCAGCGACCACTCCCGCCAGGGAGCGACGATTTTGAGCTCCGGAGCTAGCGCCTGGTAGGTCAACTCGAAACGCACTTGATCATTACCTTTTCCAGTGCAGCCATGCGCAACCGCAATCGCTCCCTCGCGCAGCGCGACTTCGACCTGATGTTTCGCGATGACGGGGCGCGCCAGCGAGGTACCGAGCAGATACTTGTGCTCGTAAACCGCGCCCGCCTTTAGAGCTGCGAAAACGTAACCCGTCAGGAATTCCTCGCGGAGATCCTCCACGACAACTTTGCTGGCCCCGGTGGAGTAAGCTTTCTCGACGACCGCGTCGAGATCATCACCCTGGCCTACATCCCCGACCATGGCAATGACGTCATACGCATAATGCTCTTTGAGCCAGGGAATGATTATCGAGGTGTCGAGCCCACCCGAATAGGCGAGAACAATTTTGTCAGGCATGAGCGCTCCTTGCGGGCAGGCGGTCGCCGCCGCCCAGCAGCAGATACAGGATAGCCTTTTGCACGTGCAGCCGGTTCTCCGCCTGCTCGAAAACCACGGAACAATCGGAATCTATGACCTGGTCGGTAACTTCTTCCCCGCGATGGGCCGGCAGGCAGTGCATGAACACCGCGTGGGGCGCGGCTTCTGCCATGAGTTCGGCGTTCACTTGGTACGGCGGAAAGATACTGGCCCTCGCTCCAGCTTCATGTTCCTGGCCCATGCTCGCCCACGCGTCGGTATACACCGCGTCCGCGCCAGCCACGGCTGCATGGGGGTCCGTGAGCAACTCGATCTCCGCGCCAGTCTGCCCAGCAATTTCGCGCGCGTCGCCGACAATTTCCGGACTGGGCGCGTAACCAGGCGGCGTGGCAATGCGGATCGACGATCCCAGGCAGGCACAGGTGAGCAGCAGAGAGTGCGCCACATTGTTGCCGTCACCAACGTAGGCCAGGCGAACATTTTTGAGATCGCCGTACCGCTCCTGCAGCGTGAGGTAATCGGCCAGCGCTTGACAGGGATGCTCCAGATTGCTGAGCGCGTTGATCACCGGGACGGAGGCATGCTCGGCCATCGCTTCGATCGTCTCTTGCGCGAACGTGCGCAACACGATCACATCCACCCAACGCTCGAGGTTATGCGCCACATCGCTCAGCCTTTCGCGCGCGTCGATTCTTTCGTGAGTCTGGTCGACAAACATGGCAGTTCCACCCAGGCCTACCATGCCTGCCTCGAAAGTCAGGCGCGTCCGCAAAGACGGTTTCTCGAAAAACATAACCATCTGCTTGCCGGCGAGCGCTCGGCGAAAGTCCGCGGGGTGAGACTTCATGATTCCGGCCAGACGTAATACCGCCTCAATGCCGCTGGGGCCAAGATCGCGAGTGGAAACTAGGTCGGGACACCAGAATGCCTGCGGAACCAGTGCGGAAGCGTGTGGCACGGTATGTTGCGCTTGACTGTTCAACGTGAACTCCTTGTTCTGAGTTTTTGTGGATTGCAGCTTGGCACGAATGGCTGACGAGGTTCTCATGAGCAGGTCACCTCTGTGCCGGAAGACAGCTTGGTCAGATAGAACTGCGGTAGAAGGTCCGCTTCAGCCGCGGGCAAAATCCGGACTCGCGCCACGCCGTGTTTCAGCGCTTGGCGGCAGGCTTGCAGCTTGGGCAGCATCCCGCCACTGATAATCGAATCGGCCGCCATGTCGGCGGCCTGCTTGGTGCTCAGCCAACGAAGCACCGTTCCCTCGGCGTTTTTCACCCCCGCTACGTCGGTAAGAAAAATCAACGCATTCGCATGGCAAGCGCCTGCGCAGGCGGCGGCCATTTCGTCGGCGTTGACGTTGTAGTATTCGCCGTCGGCGCCCAGCGCCAGCGACGCCAGCACGGGAATGCCGCCTTGCCGCCAGATCGCCTCCAGCCAGCACGGTTCCACAAAACAGATCTCACCGACAAATCCAAGATCGCGGCCGCGAACAAATTTTTTTCGCGCGCGAAAAGTCATGCCGTCACCGCCGCAAAATCCGATGGCTGGCATTCCTGTTGCCTGAATCGCAGCTACGACTTTCTTGTTGACCGTCCCGCTCAGCACCATCAGCGCCACATCGCGAGTCTCCGCATCGGTGACGCGCAGTCCGTCAACAAACTCGCTGGTTTTTCCGAGTTGAGTCAGCATGCGGGTGAGCGTGCTTCCTCCGCCATGGACCACGGCCACGTGATGGCCGTCTTGGGCCAATTCGGCAATCGCCTTTGCGCACTTGCGCAACGTTGGAGCCTGTTCGAGTGCCGCTCCTCCGATCTTGACCACGATCGTCATTGCAGCCCCTCCTGTTCGTTCCAGCCGTACATCAGATTCATGTTCTGAACGGCTTGTCCGGCTGCGCCTTTGAGAAGATTGTCGATGCAGGAAACCAGCACCAGACGCCGGCCGTCCTCCGCAAGGCAAAACCCCAGATCGCAATAATTGGTGTGCAGAGAGAACTGAACCTGCGGAAGATTCGGTGTCGCAAAGATGCGTACCCAGCGCCGGTTCGCATAGAACGCACGGAGACAAGACTCTACGTCCTCCGATTTCATTTTCCGATTCAAGTGCACGTAGACCGTCGAAAGAATTCCCCGAGGAATCGGCAGCAAATGAGGTGTGAAAATAAGTTCCGATGTGCCCAGCTCCAACTGCTCCACGATCTCGCCGAGATGCCGGTGATTGAACACCGAGTAAGCCGAGAGATTGTCTGCCACGGCGACAAAGTGCGTTCGCGCGGTGGGTTCCTTGCCTGCTCCCGAGACGCCCGACTTGGAATCCGAGACGATTCCGCGCTCCCGGTCGACCAGCCCGGCCTGCAATAGCGGAGCCAGCGCCAAAATCACCGAGGTCGCATAGCAGCCCGGATTCGCCACCAGGCGGGCATCGGCAATCCGGCCGCTGTTCAACTCGGGCAGCCCGTACACAGCCTCTTTTGTCAGTTCCGCCGCAGTGACCGCGTCGGAATCTTGAAAAGAATAAACGGCCTTGTGCTTTGCCTGTTTCAGCCGCCAGGCGCCACTCAGGTCGATTACACGCAATCCTTCGGCAATGGCCGCAGGCACGAGCGAACGGGAAACCTCGTGTGGTGTAGCCAGAAAAAGCAACTGCACATCTTGCCGCTTCAGTTCGGGCCAGGACAGCGGCTGCAGGGGATAGCCACCATTGCCCGACAATCCAGGGAACACTTCCGCCAAATCTCTGGCGCCATTCCCGCCCCCGTCACGCCGCAGGAGAATCGGCTTTTCCAGCCGGGGATGATGCGCCAGAAGGCGCGTCAACTCCATTCCGGAGTAGCCGGTTGCTCCAAGAACCGCGGTCTTGAGTTTGGCGGTCATCAGGAAAGCATTTCGCCGATTCGAAATGCCAGCTTCTTGGCATCCTCTTTATCGGGACAAACAATCAGAATCGTATCGTCGCCCGCAATCGTTCCCACCACTTCCGGCAACTCCTCTTCGTCCAGGGCCGCCGCCACCGGTTGAGCGCTGCCCACGATGGTTTTCACCACCAGCAGATTTTGCGCAGTTCGCACATCCAGGGCAAATTCGCGAACCAGCCGCTGCATCGGCGGTAATGCCGGCGCCAGGGCGGCGTCGCCCTGCGGCAGGGTGTAGCCCGTGGCTGCCTTGCTTAGATTCAGATCGCGAATATCCCGCGACAGGGTGGCCTGGCCCACCTTGAATCCGCGCTTGCGCAGCGCACGCTGCAAGTGCTCCTGGCTGGTGACGGGACCCTGGCGCAGGGTTTCCAGCACGGCCCTCTGCCGCAATACTTTATTCATAATGAATATTTATTCACTAAGATGAATAAATATGCTCTTATCTTACGGACCTATGCCCAAATGTCAAGGAAATACCGCATGTCGTACACTTGGGTCGCACCAGCCTCGCGCTCGAATTTCTTGCTATACTTCGCGACGCGGAAAAGCATTTGCCAGCCGGAGCAGCAAACTCGATGAATTCCAGGCCCTCCTTGGCCGCTGAACTGTTCGCCGAGTTCCTCGGAACTTTCGTGCTGATTCTCTTTGGCACGGGCGTGGTTGCGATGGTGGTTTTGTTTCCTTCCAGAACCCCCGGCGAGACTGTCCACGGTGGCTACACGAACATCACTCTAGGGTGGGGACTTGCCGTGACCATGGGAATCTACGTGTCGGCGAAAGTCTCGGGAGGACACCTCAATCCGGCGGTGACATTGGCGTTCGCCGTATTCCGCGGTTTTCCGTGGCTTAAGGTATTGCCTTATTCCATTGCGCAGACTGCTGGCGCGTTCGTTGCGGCCGCGCTCGTGTACAAGAACTATCTTCCTGCCTTTCGCCAGATGGACCCTCAACTTGAGAGAACCGCGGGCATCTTCACGACTTTTCCTGCCTTTCCGGGTACTCCGCAAGCAGGTTTCTTGGACCAGGTAATCGGAACGGCCTTGCTCTTGCTTCTGGTTCTCGCCATCACCGACGAGTTCAACTTGCCTCCTGGAGCCAATCTGGCGCCGGCAATGATCGGATTGGTGGTGGTGGCGATCGGCATGAGTTTCGGCGGTATGCATGGGTACGCGATTAATCCCGCTCGCGACTTCGGGCCGCGCCTTTTCACGGCGGTGGCGGGATTCCGCAACAATGGCCTCACGGATGGAGCGCGCGGGTGGTGGGTTCCTGTAGTTGCTCCTTTGCTCGGTGGGCTCATTGGCGCGGCCGTCTATGACTTCGGTGTGCGGCGCTTCTTGGTCGTCGTGGCGAATGCCCCCACCCAGGCGAAAGAAAACTAGAGGAAATCATTGCGCTATATTCTCGCACTCGATCAGGGCACGACCAGTTCACGGGCTATTCTGTTTGATCATGACGGCGCGGTTCGGTCCGTGGCCCAGCGCGAGTTCAAACAAATCTTTCCTCAGCCGGGCTGGGTTGAGCACGATCCCGAAGAGATCGCTACGTCACAGGTCGAGGTTGCTCTCGAAGCCTTGGCTCGAGCCCAAGCGCAGCCGAACGATGTTGCCGCGATCGGCATCACCAACCAGCGCGAGACCACGATCATCTGGAACCGGGCAACCGGCAGGCCTGTCTATGACGCCATCGTCTGGCAGGACCGTCGCACCTCGGCTTTTTGCGATGAGATGAAAGCGCAAGGCCACGAGAACTTCATTCAACAGCGCACCGGCCTGTTGATCGACGGATATTTCTCTGGCAGCAAGCTCGCCTGGATTCTCGATCAGGTGCCGGGAGCGAGGCAGCTTGCAGAAGCGGGCCAACTCGCGTTCGGCACTGTCGATAGCTGGCTGGTCTGGAAACTGACTGGTGGCCGCGTACACGTGACAGACGCCAGCAATGCCTCCCGCACCATGCTTTTCAATATTCATACGGGAAGCTGGGACAACGAACTTCTCAGTCTCTTCAAAATTCCTGAATCGCTGCTGCCGGCCGTGCGGCCCTCGAGTGAAGTCTACGGCGAGGTAAGCTCAGTTCCAGGCCTGCGAAACATTCCGATTGCTGGAATCGCCGGCGATCAGCAGGCAGCCCTTTTCGGGCAACGATGCACCAGTCCTGGTCTCACGAAGAACACTTACGGAACAGGTTGCTTCATGCTGCAGAATATTGGCACGCGCGCCGTTCTCTCCTCTGCACGCTTGCTGACTACGGTGGCATGGAGGATCGGTGACTTGACCGAATACGCTCTCGAAGGCAGCGTCTTCGTTGGCGGAGCCGTTGTTCAGTGGTTGCGCGACGGCTTGGGCATTGTTCGCAGTTCTGCGGAAGTGGAGGCGCTGGCCAACTCCGTGCCTGACAACGGCGGCGTGTATTTCGTTCCAGCTTTCGTCGGCTTGGGCGCTCCGCATTGGGATTCCTACGCGCGAGGCTCGATCTTCGGACTTACACGCGGCAGCAACGTAGGCCACATCGCGCGAGCAGCTATCGAGAGCATCGCATACCAGGTTGCCGACCTGCTCGATGCAATCCAAACAGATACCGGCACGCCGCTGAAAGAATTGCGGGTGGATGGCGGGGCTTCGCAGAATGACAGCCTCATGCAATTTCAGGCGGATATTGTCGGCGTACCCGTGGTCCGGCCCGTGATGACGGAAACCACGGCTCTGGGTGCAGCTTTTCTGGCTGGCATGAGCGTTAAATTCTGGAAGGGCACGCAGGAAATTGGGGCCTTGCCGAGGGAACAACGTCGCTTCCATCCGCAAATGCCGCAAAGCCAGGTTGCCACGCTGCGTGAGCGCTGGAGCGAAGCAGTCTCGCGTACCAAGTCCTGGCAGAAAACAACTGAGCCCTGACGATCGAGCAAAGCACCGTCACTTCACGAGTTGGCCGATAAAAACGCCATAGGGATCGAGCGAGACTTCGTCTCCCTTGGCAATGGAATTTTCCGTTGCCAGCAAGGGCTTGGCCGAGGAAAATCCGTTGCGCTTCAGTTCAAAGTTTACCTTCTGCACGGATCCCGACATATTCAGCGCAACCAGCACCGCCTGATCCCGATAGACGCGCAGATACGACAATACATTAGGATCGCTCTCATTCAGCGCCGTGTAATTTCCATCCAGCAGCGCCCGATTGGTGTGCCTCAGCTTCAGCATTCTCTTATAAAACTCCAGGACCGAATTCGGATCTTTCGTTTCGGTTGCCACGTTGTGCGTTTTGTAGGTTGGCGGCACTGGAAGCCACGGTGTTCCCGTGGTGAAACCGGCATTCTCTCGTGCGTCCCATTGCATGGGCGTGCGCTCGCCATCGCGGCCTTTTTCTTTGGGCCATCCGCTGCGGCCGATCGGATCTTTCACGTCTTCCTTGCGCGTCGGAGGCGTGGTTTTCATTCCAATCTCTTCCCCGTAGTACATGATCGGAGTTCCGCGCAGCGTCAGGTAGAGAGCAGCCATCAGCTTGGCAATCTGGTCGTTATGTTTTCCGTCTCCATAGCGATCATAGGAGCGCACGATGTCGTGATTGCTGATAACAAACGTCGGCCAGCCGGAAGCCTTATCCACCGCAGCAATCTGTTTGCGGAAATCCGCCGGCGAAAGTTTATTCACGGTGGTGAACAGAAAATCCATGGGCAGTTGCAGTTCGTTATTGTGATCGCCGTAATAGTGGTTTAACTCAGCTACGTCGGCTGTCCAGGTTTCTCCAATCAGCACCGCGTTGCTCTCGTCTGCAACTTTTCGCAATCCTCGCAACACGTCGTGGACTTCAGGAAGCTTCGTATTGTATTTGTCCTGTTCGATCGGATCCCCGAAGGCGTTCTTGCCGGGACGGAGGATCGGGTTGTCGTGCAGGTTTTGATCTTCAAACAATGTGTCGACGGCATCCAGCCGGAACCCCGCCACACCGCGCTTGTACCACCACCGCGTTACATCGAACATTGCGTCTTTCACCGCGGGATTGCGCCAGTTGAGATCCGGCTGCTCGGCATAAAAAAAGTGATAGTAATACTGGTTAGTGGTCGGATCGAACTTCCACGCTGAACCGCCAAAGGTAGAAACCCAGTTGTTGGGAGGCTCGCTCGGTCCCTTGCCATCGCGCCAGATGTACCAGTCGCGATATTTCGCTGTGCGCGAGGATTTCGAATCCACGAACCACTTGTGCTGATCTGAGGAGTGGTTCACCACGAAATCCAGAATCACGTGGATGCCGCGTTTTTTCCCTTCCCTCACTAGAGAGTCGAAATCCGCCAGCGTCCCGTACATGGGATCGATATTTTCATAGTCGGAAACGTCATAGCCGAAATCCACCTGGGGCGAGGGGAAGCAGGGCGAGATCCAGATCGCATCGATGCCCAGAGCTTTCAAATAATCCAGTTTCGAAGTGATCCCGTTCAGATCGCCCACGCCGTCGTTGTTGCTGTCGGCAAAACTGCGAGGGTAGATTTCATAGAACACGGCGTGCTGCCACCATTGATGGCCTTCTGCATCTACCGCGTTAGTCTGCGCCGCAAGGGTTTCCAGTTGCAGGGATAAGCCAAACAATAGTACCGCTAACCACGACAGAATTTTCTTCATTGACCAGGCCTCCATGCCGACTTAGGACAATCTGAAAGTTTCTTGGCCCTCTGGAATCTAAAACTGTTTCAATCCGCCTCAATCACGATTTGTTAAAGTGGATTACGAAAGTCTTCGGCAAATATTCGTCGTTGAGGCCGTTCGGAAATTCGACGCGAAGCCTTCCTTGCGGCGTAGGGATGGCGCCTTCCACGGAACTGATTTGGCCTGGATTCCAAACCCCAAGCTCATAGGTCCGTCCCGGTGCTCCAGAGATTTCAACCGTCAAAAGACTTCGCGCGGAATTCCACGACTCGGAGATCACGCGCGGCCCCTGGCTTACGCTCCCTAATGCGGGAAGCTGGTTCGACAGTGACAGCCCGAAATCATTCTTCAACCGAATCACTAACCTATTTGGACCATCATGAACTGGAAAGCGAACCAGCAAATGCTGATCCTCGGCATTCGCCTGCATCTTAAACGGCAATGGCCTTTCGTTCATCTCTACCGAGACCACCTGTGTACGCAGGCTGAGTGCGGGCGAAAACTCAATCCAGCAATCGCTTTCTCCGGTACGTTTGGTTTCAAGCACGACGCTTCCCAATGTCTTATGGAATTGAAAATCGATTGTGTCTGATCCGATGTGAACATTCCGAATGGCGAAAGAAGTCCAGTCTGCGGGCACATGCGGCGCCAGTGTGATCTGATGATTCACCGCATCGGTCTGCAATGCAAATAGTCCTCGCAGTATCGGGCTTACCACCATGGCAGCAGACCAGATCTGATGCGGAGAACTCGTGGAAAAAGACTGGTAATAGTCGCCGGAAAGAACCTCCGTATCGTGACCAAGCGAACCATCCAGCGTCAGCAGCGCGTTTGCCCGAAGATTCGAATACGCTTGCAGTGCGCGATGATACCGATATTCGCCGACCGAGGCCCATCCCGTGAACAACGGCCACACCGCGCCGAAGTGATATCCCGAACCGTCGTAAACCTTGGAATGCGAGGAGATGATGCGCATGCCCCAGTCGGTTTGGTGGTCGGAGCCGGCGAGTCGGGTAATCATCTCCTCCGCGTGATCTGCATCCGGCAGTCCGAACCACATCGGCACGGTGGACAACACGCTCGCCTCGTCTATGCGATGATCTTCTTGATTCAGCGCGAATGCGTAGATTTTCTTTTCAGGAGACCAGAATGTCTGATCGAGCGCTGGCCTCTGGCGCTCGAATTCGGCGTCCAGTTCTTTTCTTACATCATCTTTGCCCACTAGCCCGGCCAAGTTCGACAGTGCCCGCAAAGCTTCCACACCTAATCCGCTTTGGTAGAACTCCGCGTTCACGGGAAGCAGCGGACCGCCTTCCACCCAGCCATGCCCGACACCGGCATTCTGCGCGAAGCCCTGCGCATCGTATGTAGATCGCAGAAATTGATAGGCTTTCCAAACGCTGTCCCACTTCTCACGAACGAAAGCGGTATCGCCGCTGCGCGTCGCGTAATCGTCCATCGCGATGATGAAGAGCGGCGTCGCATCGGCCGACGCGTAGGGATACGGAAAATCCTTGAACCAGGGAACGAAGCTTGCTCCCTGCGCAATTTCGTGAGGAATCTTGCCGTCGTCGCGCTGGTACTTGCCGATAAATTCCAGTGCGGTCCGGGTCGTAGCATAGTCTCCGGCTGCGTTCAGGGCGAATGAAGTCCACAGCGAATCGCGGCCAAAGAACCAAGCAAAGCCCGGACGTTGACCCGTTCCCGAAGTTCGATACCCCGCAACCAGACCCGTGCCCAGATAAGGATTGCTAACCAAGCCTTGAATCAGGCTCACCCGCGCCCAATCGTAAGCCTGCTGCAATGCGGGGTCGGGCAAGTCGAGGCTGACGGTGCGCGCCAGGTAGTCGTGGTAGTACTGCGCGGAGTCTTGCAGCAGATCAGCATAGGAAGTCAGTAGATGCTGATAGGTCTTCCGTGCTTCATCCGAGCCGTTAACGGAAGCGGCAATCGCCAGCACCTTGGTTTCCCCGCCCTTTTGTGTCACGCCCAGGCGAAACGAAGTTTCGTTGGAAGACGAGTAATTGGTTTCGTAAGCCAAGCGTGGAGATTCTGCCGTCGGAGAGCCAACCAGCGCGGCAAACCTCTTCGTCTCCTCGCCGAAGACAACCGCTCGCTGACTCGCGTTCCAATCTGCGAAGGTGCCACCGACTGCCGCCGGCCACTCCAATGCGAAATCGCCTACAAATCCAACCTCCACTTCAAGCGGTCGGTCGGTTTCAACATCGAGCAGAACCACAGCGCCGGGCTCGTGCACGGGCACAAACAATGTTTCCCGCACTCGAAACGAATCGCCCACGTAAAGCAGCGTAGCCGACTCCGGACGAACAGTCAGCGTGCGCGCCAGGCTTTCCGCCGGCAATGCCCGTCCACCCACGTGGAAAGTCAAGTGGAAGTCGCGGAAGATCTTGAGCGGATAGACCCACGCCTCCATTCGCCCGGTCTCGTTGCCAAATAGTCCGGCTCGCGTCCCTACCACGGGAAGAAATTCCCAGCTGCGAACGGTTCGCGATAGCTCCAGGGACTGTTGGGCCGCGACAAACTGAGGCAGGCACGCGGCTGTGACAAGAGTGAAAAGGACAATCCGTGCCCGATGGCGTAAGAGAAAAAAAGAGGTGCCGATGAAACCCGAGAATGGAGCGGTCTGATCGAACCGCCGGTCGCAACTTGCAAAGTGGAGGTTCACTGAATATAAGAAGTAGGGGCGAATTCTAGCACGACGAGTGAGCCAGGTAGCAACCTCTTGTTTCCTTCACGCCGCGTATTCTTGAAGTCTCTCAGCCGGTCGGCTCTGGTATTGTCCCTCGAAACGGTTCTGACGATGGCTCGGCCGCATTGGCTGCGCGCGAGTTCCGGGCATGACGGCAAAGCCCATTCCGAAACGGGTAATCCCGAAAGCAACGACCTGGGCGTGAGTTTTCTGAATGTGGCACGCGAATCCGGGCTCAACGTGAAGACTATCTTCGGCGGCGAACACAAGAATAAATATCTGCTCGAAACTACGGGCTGCGGCGTTGCCTTTTACGATTACGACAACGACGGCTGGCTCGACATTTTTCTGGTGAACGGCTGGCGGCTCGATGGTTTCCCAGCCGGAAGTGAGCCTGCTTCTCATCTTTTCCGCAACAATCGCGACGGCACTTTCACCGATGTGACCGCTAAGGCTGGAGTAGCGCGTTCCGGCTGGGGGCAAGGTGTTTGCGTGGGCGATTATGACAACGATGGCTGGGACGATCTCTTCGTAACTTATTACGGCAAGAATATTCTTTATCACAACAACGGCAACGGCACTTTCACCGACGTCAGCCAAAAGGCAGGTGTGGCGGGCAAAGGCGTGCGCTGGAACACTGGCTGCGCGTTTGTTGACTACGATCGCGACGGCCACATCGATCTCTTCGTCGCCAACTATATCGACATGGATCTGGCTACCGCTCCTGTGCCGGAATCGGGGCCGTGTCTTTACAAGGGCGTTCTGGTCGCGTGTGGACCTCCCGGTCTTCAGGGTGGAAAGAATATTCTCTACCACAACAATGGCGACGGCACGTTTACCGACGTTTCCGAAGCGGCGGGAATCTTCCGCGCGAATGGTACCTACGGCTTGGGTGTTCTCACGGCTGATTTCGACAATGACGGCTGGCCGGACATTTATGTGGCCAACGATTCCACCGCCAGCGCTCTCTATCACAACAAAAAGAACGGGACTTTCGAGGACATCGCAATCGATGCCGGTTGCGCCCTCAGCCCCGACGGCAAACCGCAGGCGGGCATGGGTGTTTCCGCCGGCGATTACGACCTCGACGGCAACCTCGACCTCGTCAAAACCAACTTTGCCGGCGATACGCCTTCGCTTTACCACAACCTGGGCGGAGGCAACTTCGAGGATGCAACTTTCACCGCAGGTCTGGGCGCGCACACGCAATTTCTGGGCTGGGGCTGCGGCTTCTTCGACTTCGACAACGATGGCTGGCCCGACATTCTGATCTGCAACGGCCATGTCTATCCCGAGGTGGAGCAACTGAAGACCGAAGCCGGTTACCCGCAGCGCAAGCTCCTCTACCACAACCTGCATAACAGCCGGTTTGCCGATGTTTCGCTGCAAGCGGGGCCGGGAATCTCAGACCCAGCTCCGTGCCGCGGTTGCGCCTTCGGCGATTTTGACAATGACGGCGACATTGATGTTGTGGTCAACACGGTCAACGATTATCCGCAGCTCTTGCGTTGCGATTCCAAGCTGGACAACAACTGGATCAAGATCCGCACCATCGGGACGAAGTCGAACCGCAGCGGCATTGGAGCGCGTCTTACCTGCATCACGCATCCGGCGGGAGAAACCAAACCGCACCAGCAGATCGACGAAGTGCGCAGCGGCGGAAGCTATATTTCGCAAAGCGATTTGCGCATTCACTTCGGCTTGGGGAAAGCTGAGAAGGTTGACATGCTCGAAATCCGCTGGCCCAGCGGCCATGTCGATACGCTGAAGGATGTGAAGGCGAATCAGTTGATTTTTGTGAAGGAAGGCGAAGGGATTGTCCGCACCATGCAGTTCCCGGCGGCTCCGAAATCTATGAAGTAACAGGCGTCACTCCGGTCTGTGGAAATCTGCCTGAAAAATATTGGCAGCGGACGGCTTTGCCGGTGCATGGGAGCGCAGATTTTCTGGGTTTGAGAGCTGTTTGAGGGGGTATCCCCCACCCCCTAGTTTGCGAATCGCCAGTAAACATGCGGGTTTCCGCGATTGCAAATGCGCGATAAGCGGGTTTGGTCTTTGTTTCCAATGGTTTAGGGGCAAAATATTGGCAACAAAGCACTTAGCTCCGGTGCCGGCGGAGTGGACCGTACTGCCTCCGCCTTGACTATGTTCTGCCGATTGTGTTTTGGCCGCAAGGTCAGATGTCACAGTAGGAGGACCATACGTTACTTCGTATCGGTTTTCACTGCCGTACCTGATCCTTCTTTGACCGTGCGGATCGCATCTACGCCCAAGTCTGCAAAGCGCTCCACGAGTCCGCTGGGCCAACGAATCTCTACCCATTCTACTTTCGTTGCTGTTCCCAAGCCGAAATGCACTCGCATGTCGCTGTTGGAAATGTAGCTGGAGCCGCTGCGCACCTCATCCACCAGAACGCGGCTCGCGGTCTTCACCAAGATCCGCGCGCCGATGCCATCGCGATTCGACTTGGTCCCTACCGTACGAATTGCAATCCAATGATTCGGCGTGCGAATCTGATTCATGAGCAGGCTGGGCACCGAATTCATATTGCTGATCACTGCCGACAATCTGCCGTCGTTCCACAAATCGCCAACCGCGAGTCCACGAGACGAAGCCACAGCCGTGATGCCCGCTCCGGCCGAGGCTGAAATGTCGCTGAACGTTCCGTCGCCATTGTTGTGATAGAGAATGCGCGGCTCTTTGTAGCTGCTGCCCAGGTGCTGGCTGTCGACTTCGGGATAGACATGCCCGTTTACCAGGATCAAATCGGGCCAGCCGTCGTTATCGAAATCGAAGAACATCGTTCCCCAACCCAGGTACTGCGTATACAAGCCCAGCCCCGCCGCTGAGGTCGCGTCGGTGAAGGTGCCGTCGCCATTGTTGCGATACAGCGTGGAAGTGTCGTCCGAGAAATTCGTTTTGAAAATATCCAGATGTCCGTCGCCGTTGAAATCCGCGATGGTCGAACCCATGCCGGCCTGCTCACGGCCGTCTTCGTTGAAGGCCGCGCCCGCCGTCACTGCGACGTCGGTGAAGGTGCCGTCGTGGTTGTTGCGGTAAAGAATGCTGGGCGTGCTGTCACAGGCGATGAAAATGTCGGGCCAGCCATCCTCGTCGAAGTCGAAAGTGGAGACGCTGAACGCGTAGTGCCCGTCGGTTCGATCGATATGTGCCTTGGTGGTGACGTCTTCAAACGTGCCGTCGCCTTTGTTGTGATAAAGAATATTCTTCGCGCCCGGCAAACCGCGCGGGCCGCACATTACTGGAACTCCCTTCCAAATGCAGGTAGGGCGCTCGCCCGGTGCGGGAGCCGTCGCGAGATCGAAGTCCACGTAGTTGGCGACGACTAAGTCGAGCCGGCCGTCGCGGTCGTAGTCGACGAAGGCGCAGCCCGTGCCCCAGGCTTTCCCCGAGCCGGCGACTCCAGCTTTCTCGGCCACTTCAGAAAAAACTCCGCCCTGATTGTGATAGAGCCGGTTCTTGCCGTAGTAAGTAACGTAGAGATCCTCCCAGCCGTCGTTGTCGTAATCGCCGACGCAGACGCCTTGTCCCCAACCCGTTCCGGTGAGGCCGGCCTGTGCAGTGACATCCGTGAAAGTTCCGTCGTGATTGTTGCGATAGAGATGATTTCTCGGCGCTGGTCCGGAAGGAAGCGATTCGAGCCTGGTTCCGTTCACCAGAAAAATATCGGGCCAGCCGTCATTGTCGTAATCAAAGATCGCGACGCCGGTGCCGGTGGTCTCGATGATGTATTTCTTGGTGTCGATGCCGCCGAAGATCTGCTGCATGGTGAGGCCAGATTTTTCGGCTACGTCGGTGAAGTTGGCGATCGGTTTGGCTGGCGCGGAAGTCTTTGTGTCTGGGTGTTGGGCCGGAACCGGCGCGATGAATGCCGCCAGAGTTGCCGCGCAGGCAAATTGACGGGAACCCAGGCGCAGACCGCAGGGAATCTTCAATCGCATGATTCAGTTTTGAATGTTAGGAGCGCGCTGAGTATTGGTCAATGCCGGTAACGCGGGGCACTCCAAGTTCGGGCTTTCCAAGTGCTCACGGAACAACCGGCGCTTCCGCAACTCCGACGTAAGTGTCGGCGCCGCCGTAGTAGAACAAGTATCGATCGCCGCGGCGTAACATGCCTTCCACAAAAACCACATTCGGAACCTGGCCGATTCTCTCCCACTGCTTTTCGGGCGTGAAGATGGGCGCGTCCGTGCGGGAGATCAGCTTGCCGGGATCATTGCTGTCGAATACCGCGACGCCAGTGCGGTAGACCAACTTGTCGTTGGCGCCGTTGTAGATCAGAACGATTCCCTTTGGCGTCAGGATCGGCGGAGGCCCCGGTTCGGCAACGCGCGAATCGAACTTTCCCGCACGCACCGGCAGCACAGGAGAATCAGTCGCTTCGGTCCAGTGCAGGAGATCCGTCGATGACGCCAAGCCGGCCTGATCGTTGTTATCGGCGGTCGTTCCCAGAAAGTACATCCAATACTTGCCGCCGATCTTTGCCGGCACGATTGCGCCCGATTTCGTCCAGCGAACGTTCCAGCGTCCCTTATACGGAGGGAGAATCACACCTTTGCGCTCCCAGTGAATGAGATCTTTCGAAGTCGCCAGGCATAGCTGCGCGTCTTTTTTGTTGTAGCCCGTGTAGGTGAGATAGTAGGTGTCGCCGAACTGAACCAGACGCGGATCCTCCACGCCGCCCTGTTTTTCGTAATCTTCTTCTGGGGAAAGCACAGGCTCGGCGCGCCGGGTGAAATGAATCCCGTCGCTGCTCTCTGCGTAGCCCAGGCGCGAGGTGCCATTCTTATCTTGGGCGCGGTAGAGCATAACAAACTTCCCCTCGCGCGCGATCACCGCTGGATTAAACGTGCCCGCCGATTCCCACCCGTTTCCACGCGGAGAAATGACAGGATTCTCCGAAGCCCGGTGCCACGCGCCAAAGGACGATCTTGCGCTATCCTGAAACGGCAGCACCAGGAATAATGCGCAGCAGCCGAGCCAAGTCTTGTAACGGATTGAAGGAGTCATGGCGCTGGATCGGCGGTATTAGCGCGTTCCGAGGAAGAGCGGCAATCTTTTCGATTACGATGCATTCCTCTCGATTGTCTGCCTGTCTAATCGTTCTTGCAATGGCGGCCCTTGCCATGACCTGCAGTACCGCTGCAGCGACGAAGCAGAACGACGGCAGGTCAAAGGCGTACGACACAGGCATCGCGGCGATGCGGCGCGGAGACTTGCCGGCGGCTCGCGCTGCCTTCGAGAAGGCGGTCGCCCTGAACTCGCGCAACGCCGATGCCCAGAACATGCTAGGCCAAGTTCTTTTGCAGCAAGGGGACATCGACGACGCCATCATTCATTTCCGGACACTGGTGCGACTCCGGCCCACGCTCGGCATCGCCCATGCGTACCTTGCCCAGGCATTGCAAACCAAGGGCCTCATAGACGAGGCGACCACCGAATTCCGCCTGGCGGTACAGCTTGCACCGAAGCAATGGCAGGCGCATCAAGCGCTCGGGCGCGCGCTGAGTGTGCAGCAGAAGACGGACGAGGCGATCGCCGAATTCAAGGAAGCGACCCGCCTGGCGCCGCAGGAGGCGGAATTGCACGATGAACTCGGCTCGCTGCTGGCTCAGCAATCGCAGCTTGCCGAGGCCGAGAAAGAATTCCGCGACGCACTTAAGCTAAACACGGAGTACGAGCCAGCGTACTTCCATCTCGGCGCCACGCTTTCCAGCGAAGGCGAGCAAGAAAAAGCGCAAACGGAGTTGGAACACGCGGTGAAGCTCGATCCCAAGGACGCAACGGCGTGGTATTACCTTGGCATCGCGTTCGAAGCGCAGCGCAATTCCGACGAAGCGCTGCCCTCTTACAAACACGCTGTGGAGTTGAGGCCCGATCTCGTGGCGCTGCAGACGCGACTCGGCCTCCTGTTGCAGCGCACCGGCGATCCCGATGGCGCCGTAACCGCCTTCGCCAAAGTCGTCGAGCTCACGCCGTCTGATCCGGAAGCTCACAACAATCTGGCTTTGGCTCTGTTGCAGCGCGGAGAAGCGGATGCTGCCATCAAGGAATTTGAGGAGGCCGTCCGGCTTCGCCCCGAGGATGCGGCGTTCCAGGGAAACCTGGGGACAGCGTACTTGCAGAAGACGGACTTCGACGCTGCCGTTGCGCAGTTCCGCGCTGCGCTGAAACTTGATCCGGGAAAAGCGAGCCAGCACCATGACCTGGCGCTGGCGCTCAAACTCAAAGATGACTTGCCCGGCGCCATCGCGGAGTGGCAAGAGGCCATCCGTTTGGATCCCAAACTGGCTGACGCACGCTACAGCCTGGGAGTCACGCTGTGGCAGTCGGGAGATTTTCCGGGCGCAGCGGAACAACTGCGCCAGGCAATTCAAGTTCAGCCGGACTACGCAGAGGCCTATTACACATTGGGTACGGTCCTGAAGCAGATGAATAAGTTGCCGGAAGCGGCGGATGCTTTGCGCCAGGCGATTCGCCTCGAACCCGATTTCGCCGGCGCTCACACCACGCTGGCGGCGGTTCTGCGTCAACTGGGCGACGCCGCGGGAGCCGCCGCTGAAAGCAAATCCGGCACCGAAATCGCCAAAGAAAAAACCAATCTGCAGGCCGCCACGTTTTCCACCAACTCAGGACGCCGTTTGCTTAACGCGGGCGATCTCGATGGAGCGATCTCACAGTTTCGCTTGGCCATCAGCGCCGTGCCGAACTACGCCGCCGCGCATTATCAGCTCGGCATCGCGTTGCGCCAGAAAGGAGAAAAAGATGAAGCGACAAAGGAATTTCAGAAGGCCGGCGAACTCGATCCGCGTCTCACGCCCTCGGGACACTAACTGCTTCAGCTCAGTTGCTTCCTTTTCTGAGCGCCACCAGATCAGTCATCACCGGAACGCCATGGGTCACCTTCACATGGAGCAGAGCTTCGAAGGGTTTGAGGTCGCCTGGCCTGGAAACGCCCAAGCGCCGCAGTAGCTCGGTCAGCGAATCCTCACGGCTGACATATTCGGCGGCCGCCTGCGTTCCCATGGTGGTGGTTCCCGCCAGGATGAGAACTGAGCGCACAGGGTCGAGACCGGGCACCAAGCCAATGACGGCGTAATCCTCCGTGGTCAGTTGACCGGAGGGACTAGCCAGAAACATCGCCGGCTCCCCTGGCTGCGGATGAACGTTGGCGATGCCCAGATCCCCCTTGCGCGGACCAGAATCAAGCCGCCGGAAAACAAACTCCTGGGTGCCGGGAATCTCGAGCAATGTCAGATTTTCAGCGGGAGATCCCACGAAAATCAAGTCGTTATTCTTGGCGTCGTCGAGCGAAAACAGCGTTCCGCGTTTGACGCGAAGCTGGCGATTGAGCAACAAGAAAACCCGGTCGAGTTCGTGTACGGCCAGCACTTCACCCACACCCGTGTAGTGGTCGAGGATGACGGTGTTGGCGTCGGAATCGGGTCGAAAATACCGCATGCCCGTCTCTGGGCGGCCTACAAACGCACCATTGCTGAAGATGACCCAGGGATCTGCGGGGCCGGCGACGAACCGATTCCAGAAGATCCGATAGACCACGGGCGCGGACTGCTTTGTGACCTGCGCCTTGCCGCGAGTCGCCAACAGTGCGGCACAGGTGACCAGCGCAGCCGCCAGCAGCACTGAAAGTGCAACCACCGCAGCTGCCCAACCTCGGTTGGCCGCGACTACAGCAGGCCGCCTCCGGTCTTCGAGCCTGAGAGGAGCGGTTCCGCGCGCCACGGAGACTGCCGGAGTGCGCACACTGAAGGAAAGAACGTACGAGCCCTTGGGCACCTCCACCAGAATCGGGTCGTCAGTGCCTTCCGAGGCGTAATATTCCGCCAGCTTGACTCGCAAACGACCGGCTTGTACGCGAACCGTCGAATCCGCTTGCGGATCGAACTCGGCAGACCGCCCGAAAACCTCAGTCGCGATTTGGTATTCCTTGACAGTGGAAGGTGGATGGGCTAGGGAGTGCTCGCCGAGATAGCGCAGGAGTTTACAGAGAGATTCCGACCCCCGCAGGCTATGACTATTGGTAAGCCTCTCTATTTGCTGGAAGCATTGCTCTCTACCGGCTGCGAAAGTGCGCGTCAACGCCATTTAACAGGGAAGTAACAGCCGCCTAACTTGCTGTACCGCTAGCACTTTACTCCTGTAACCGTATAAAACCTAGTGAAACTTGAACCGATAATGGTTTTGTACTACGAGTTGCAGACACATCTGCCAAGTCTTCCTCTGCAATTACGGGGCAACCAGTTTAACGAGGTTTCGGGCAAGGAGAAAGTTCATGAAGAGGTCAGCTCTTGCGGTGGTGGCGGCACTCGCGCTTCTCTGTGGTTCTTGGACGCCGAAGGCATTCTGCCAGGCGGTCTTCGGCAGCATCGCGGGTACGGTGACAGACCCTTCGGGCGCGGCGGTTTCTGGCGCCAAGGTCACGGTAGTCGACCAGGCGAAAGGCACGACCGATCAGACCATGACGAATGAAAGCGGAAACTACACCGTGACCCACCTGATCCCTGACCCTTACACGGTGCGCATCGCGGCACAGGGTTTCAAGCTGATTGAATTTAAGGACATCGAGGTGTCCGCGGATGCGCAGGCGCGCATCGACGGCCAGTTCCAAGTGGGCTCGGCAACCGAGCAGGTCGAGGTGACGGCAGAAGCTCCCCAACTCAAGACTGACCGGGCGGACGTGTCGATCGAGTTCAACGAAAAGTATGTGGAAGGCCTGCCGATCATGAATCGGAACTTTACCTCGTTCGAACTCCTGTCGCCCGGCACGCAGAAGATGGTGGGCTGGAGCCATGCCGCGACCGAGAATCCGCAGGGCAGCCAACAAATCTTCGTGGACGGCCAGAATTTTAGCGGCACGGCGTTCGAACTCGATGGCACGGATAACCAGGACCCGATCTTGGGAATCATTGTGGTGAATCCCAACCTGGATGCCATCCAGGAAACCAAGATCGATCTGCAGAACTACGACGCTGAATTTGGCAAGGCACTAGGTGGCGTTGTAACCGTACAGACCAAATCCGGCAGCAATGATATTCACGGCAGCGGCTTCTGGTTTCGCCGCACCGATGCTACCGCGGCCCGCGATCCTTTCACGCAGTATGCTCCGAATGCGATCACAGGGAAGTTCATTCCTTCCGATAGATGGCAGCAGTTTGGCGGTACGGTTGGCGGCCCGGTCATCAAGAACAAACTGTTCTTCTTTGGGGATTATCAAGCCACACGAGAATCCAGCGGACTCACGAATGTGGTGACGGTGCCAACGGCTGAGGTAGCCTCGACCTGTAATCCGGCGACTAATGCGGCCAGCGCCACTCCAGGGTATTGCGATCTGAGTCAGTACTTGACCGCAGGTCTGGCCGGTGGTGGATTAGCCTACGATCCAACGACGGGCAACACTGCAAGCGGAACGGGGCGCACTCAGTACGGTGCGGCGGGTCCCTGCACCAATATCCCCGTCGGCACCCTTCTCGAAGCCAACTGCATTCCCATTGGTCAGATCTCGGCACCCTCGGCCGCCATCCTTGCGCTCTTCCCCGCGCCAACCAATACAGCCGTAGACAACAACTACGTAGGCTCGGGCACCGGAAGCTACAGCCAAAATAGTTTCGATACCCGCATCGATTTCAACCCTAAACAATCGGTGCAGGTCTTCGGGCGTTTCAGTCTCGACTACTTCAATTTGTCCGGGCAGGGTGTTTATGGCGCTTTGCAGGGAATTGGCGATGGGCCTGGCGGTTTGGCAGGCAGTTCGAAGGTCCACAACTACAGCTTGGCGTCCGGTGTCACCAAGACATTCAGTTCCTCGCTCTTGGGCGACTTCCGCTTTGGGTATTTCAAATACAACCCCCGGGCAAATAAACCTGACGTTGGCACGACGCCGATGACCAATGTCGGCATACCCAACGCCAACCTGACCGGAACCCAGGCTCTATCAACCTCCGGGTGGGGTGGTTTCCTTTTCAACCAAACGCCGTCAACCAGTTCCAATAACGGCGATGTAACCTGGGGCGACGGCTTGGGCGTGGGCCGTTGCAATTGCCCGCTGATCGAAAGTGAGCAGCAGTTCCAGTGGGTTGCAAACATAACCAAGATCCACGGCAACCACACTTTCAAATTCGGAACCGATCTTCGCTACGCCCAGAATCTGCGGGTCCCAAGCGATGCAGGACGGGCCGGTGACTATTCGTTCGACTCTCAGAGCACATCGAACGGCGGCAGTGGCGGGCTTGACTGGGCGACTTTCCTGTTGGGTGACGTGACCCAGATGAGCCGCTACGTGAGCAGCAGCCTGACCGCGGCGGAGCGGCAGCATCGCATGTTCTACTACGGGCAGGACACCTGGCAGGTCACTCCCAAGCTCACACTGAACTACGGCCTGCGTTGGGAGGTTTACTTTCCTGAATACGTGAATGGCAAGGATCAGGGCGGATTTGCCAATCTCGTTCAAGGCGTCGATCGCGTAGCGGGCGAAGGTGGTATCGGACTGAACGGCGACGAACGGAACGATTGGCACTACTTCGCGCCGCGCCTTGGAGTGGCGTATCGAGTGACGCAACGTACCGTGCTTCGCTTGGGGTATGGCCGCAGTTACGACATGGGCGTATTCGGCTCCAACTTCGGACATACGGTCACCCAAACCTTGCCGGTTTTGGCGGCCCAGCTAGCCCAGGGGGCAAACCAGAACGTCGCTGCGTTCACGCTGCCAACGGGACCGCCAATATTTACCTTCCCGGCGATTCCCTCCAATGGTCTGCTTCCTATCGCAGGCCCGGCTTGCTACCAAAAGGCTTTTACAGACCCCGTGACCGGGCAAAACGACCAGCTATGTATCCAACCGCATATCCGTCCGACTTTCCAAAGGCTGCCCGAGCTGGATGCCTGGAACGCCACGGTGCAGCATCAACTGACTAACTCAACCTCAGTCGAAGTAGCCTACGTCGGCAATAAGGGTACTCACATATTTGCCGGCGATGGCCCAACCTACAATGTCAACCAGCCGCGGGTCGGAGCTGGCACGGACGTTGCTGGCTCTTATGTCCCCAACGTCCTTCTGAATTACAGACGACCCTATTTCAACGCCTTTACTTACACAGGCTACGCTGACCCGACAAATACCCTTGCGAATTTTCCTGGTGCACCTGGGATCGTACCTGGGGTCTTACAATGCTGCTCCACCGATCAGGGCAACTACCTGGGCAACGACGCCAGCAGCATATACAACGCTTTCCAGGTGAAGGTGGAGAAACGATTCTCGCATGGTCTGCAGTTCCTTTCCCACTACACTTTCGCCCACGCGAACAAGTACGACAGCAATTACTACACCGATGAGCCGAGCGTTGCGTATGGTCCCAGCGATGAAGTTCGCAATCACCTTTGGGTCAACAACGTCGTTTATTCGCTGCCTTTCGGGCGCGGACAGATGTTTGGCGGAAACGTAAACCGCGCCGAGGATCTAGTATTCGGCGGTTGGCAGCTTGCCGGTACCACCACCTGGGGTAGCGGCCTGCCTTGGACTCCAAGTTTCAACGAGTGCGGTCTTGAGGAAGACGTGGGCGTCTGCCGCCCCAACAAAGGGTCGGGGTCTTTCCCACTGAGTGTAGGTTCGCTCCAGCACCCGGCAGGCAGCGGCCCCTACATCCAGTACTTCACGCCAGTGTCCGATATCGTCACAACCTCTGGCGGTCCATTTGCCGATCCCGGCATCGGCAATCTGGGCAATATCGGTTTCGACAGTTTCCATGGGCCGCGGGTGTTCTACGCCGATGCCACCGTAATGAAGAACTTCTCGATCACGGAGCGTGTGAAAGCCCAGTTCCGCATGGACGCTTTCAACGTATTCAATCACCCGGTGCTTGGCTTCACCGCGAACCAGACCGGCTCGGGAGCTTGTATCGACTGTTCCGGCAACGGCCAGATCAACGACATCGAGCACGATGCCTCGCCGGGTTCGGCTACCGGTATGCGTCAGCTCGAATTCGCTCTCAGGTTCAACTTCTAACGCCAACGGGCTTCTCGCAGAGGGAGTCCTTCGGGACTCCCTCTTTTTGTCTCGCATACAATGGACAGGAATTGGCAGGCGGGCGACACGTGATTCGTTCGGAATGGCTGGGCAGGCGCGCGGCGGCAATGGGACTCCTTTCCCTGGCGGTATTGTCAGTGAATGGTTCAGCGGCGCAGAATCCAGCGGCGAATGAAGCGCCGGACCCGTCTGCAAGAACCGCCGACCGAAGCGGTTATGTCGGCAGTGAAGCTTGTGCCCGCTGCCACGCCGCCATCTATGAGTCTTACCAGCGCACGGCTATGGCGCGGGCCAGCGGCGCCGCGATCGATGCCGTGACCCCGGCAGAATTCACGCACAAAGAATCCGGCGTTCACTACCGTATCTATAGCGAGAGTGACCGTGCCTGGCTAAGTTTTGACCGGCCGGGAGATCCCGAGGTCCGTGGCAAGCGGGAGCTACTTTATTACATCGGTTCAGGGCGACGAGGGCGAAGCTATCTGTTCGAGACGGATGGGTTCCTGTTCGAATCTCCAGTGAACTGGTACGCCAACAAGCAGATGTGGGACATGGCGCCTGCATACCAGACTTCGCGCGAGATCCCTCTGAACCTTCCCGCCTACACGAGCTGCCTGCACTGCCACGTCAGCGGGATGCAGCCTCCCGCAAAAGGCACGGATAATCGTTATCCTAATCCGCCATTCATCAACAATGGGGTGTCCTGTGAGCGGTGCCATGGACCCGGGTCTGCCCACGCACGCGGCGGGGCGATTATCAATCCAGCCAAACTGGACCCCGCGCGGCGCGACGACGTCTGCATGCAGTGCCACATGGAAGGCAAAGTTGCCATCGAGCGGCCGGGCAGCCACATCTATGAATTCCGGCCGGGGGATGAGCTTTCGGACTATATCCGTTATTTTGTGCTCGCCGATTCTCAAACACCCACGCTCGGCGCTGTCAGTCAAGTGGAAGCGTTAGCGCAAAGCCAGTGCAAGAAAAAATCGGGCCATGCGATGTCATGCACAAGTTGTCATGACCCGCATCAATCACCCTCCGCCGTTGAGCGTGTTGCATATTATCGGGGCAAATGCCTCGCGTGCCACGGCGCGCCTTTCGCGGCCAAACACCATCCGGATCAGCCGGATTGCGTCGCGTGTCATATGCCGGCAGCGCTCAGCAGCGATGTGGCGCACACTCAGGTGACCGATCATCGCATTCCGCGACGGTCACAAGTCGAGCCGCAGTTGTTGCAAGACCCAGCGGAAAAATCTTCAGTACCCCGCCTGGTTCCGTTCCCTGCCGCCGGCACACCGGAATCCGACCTGCGCGACCTTGCTCTGGCTTGGGAATCGTTAGTCGAGGGCGGAATGTCCGCGGCTGAGCCCGAAGCGCAAGCAATGCTTTCGAAAGCCTTGAAACAATCGCCGGCCGATCCTGCGTTGCTTTCGGCCCTTGGTTACATCGAGCAGAAGCATGATGCGACCGAGCAAGCCCGCGCGCTCTATCAGAAAGCATTGGCCATCGATCCGGAATTGGTGGATGCAGCCAGTAATCTCGCCGTAATCGAAGCAAAAGCTGGAGAATCGGGGAACGCAGTCGCACTTTGGCAGAGAGCATTCCAGAATGCGCCGGCACGCAGCGGCATCGGCCTGAACCTGGCGCTTGAGTACTGCAAAGAGGGGAAAGTCGACGACGCTCGGACGTCCACGCTCCGCGTGCTGGAGTTTAATCCCGATCTGGCGGCAGCAAGGCAAATGCTGCAGCGCCTCAACCGGGTTCCGGCGAATTGTGGATTGTGAAGGGTGCTCCAGAACTTCCGGTGAAGCCGGGACGACCGAACCAAATCGCTGAAGCCCGGTGGACAGCGAAGACGGGCAGTCCTAGAATTTCAGCGGGGTCCGGACGGGCAAAGAAGAACATGCAAAAGAATCGATCAGCCTTGCGGGCAGGTGGTTTGTTGGTGAGCATAACGCTCGCCTGCCTGTTCCAAGTGCTCATGGCTCATGCGCAGCAGACCGCTCTCGATCTCGATGGACGGCCGGTGAATCCCTTCACTATCGCCGCAGGCAAGGTCGTGGTGCTGGTGTTTCTGCGGCAGGATTGCCCTGTTTCCAGCCGGTATGCTCCGGTCATTCGGCGAATCAGTGCGCAGTATTCGCGGGAGGCGAGTTTCTGGCTGGTGTATCCCGACAGGTCCGAAACTCCGCAATCCATCCGAAAATATCTTGGCGACTACGGTTATCGCTTGCCCGCGTTGCGCGATCCGGATCGCGCGCTGGTTCAGCAAGCGCGCGCAGAAATTACGCCGGAAGCGGCGGTGTTCGACCGCAATCGCCAACTCGTCTATCACGGGCGCATTGATAATTGGTATCTGGAGTTTGGCCGCGCGCGTCCAGCCCCGACGACACACGAATTGAACAATGCCATTCAGGCCGCGCTCACCGGAAAGCCGCTGCCCCAGAGCTCGGTCAAGGGAGTGGGATGCTATATCTCGGACCTGCAATGAATTCATGGTGGCGCGCGTGGATGCGATGGACGCTGGTGCTCGCCGCCGCCGCAGGGATGGGATCGGTTTTCAGCAGAGCAAATCCCCGCCCCAGAGAGCAAGCTCGTCAGACCGCGCCGCAAGTCACTTTCAACCGCGATATCGCTCCGATCATTTTTGGTGCCTGCGCTTCTTGCCATCAGCCGGGCGAAGCAGGGCCATTTCCGCTGCTGACCTATGAAGAAGTCAAAAGACATGCTCGACAAATCGCTGAGGTAACGCGGGCGCGGACCATGCCTCCATGGCTGCCCGAGCCGCAGGAATTAAGACTTGCGGATGAGATGCGGCTTGCGGACGCGCAGATCAGGACCATTCAAGAATGGGCCGAAGACGGCAGCGTGGAGGGCGATCCCGCCGATCTGCCTCCGCCGCCTAGACCGGCCGAGGGCTGGCGGCTCGGAAAACCAGACCTCATCCTCACCGCAGAGAGGCCTCTCGTCCTTGCACCGACGGGGACGGACACCTACTGGAACTTCATCTTTCACGTCCCCATCACTGAAACACGCTGGGTAAAGGCAGTCGAGATTCACCCCGGCGACAAACGTTACGTGCATCACGCCAACATTCTCGTCGACCGGAGCCGGTCTTCAAGGCACAAGGAAGCTGAGCCGGGCGCTGGTTTTGGCGGGATGGAGATTCGGATCGAGTCACAAGTCTTCGATCCGGACAGCCATATGCTGTTCTGGAAGCCAGGCACGGTTCCGTCTGTGGAGCCGGACGGAATGGCGCTGCGGCTCGACAAGGGCACCGACCTGATTTTGAACACTCACATGCAGCCTTCGGGAAAAACTGAGATCATCCAGCCGAGCATCGGTCTTTATTTCACGTCGAAGCCAGCAACAAAATTTCCCATGCTGCTGCAACTCGAGGATGATGCCAAGCTCAATATTCCTCCGGAGCAGCGGAACTTTGTAGTGACCGATGAGTTCACATTGCCGACCGACGTTGAGCTGTTGGCGATTTATCCGCACGCACACTATCTGGGAAAAGATATCCAGGCCTTCGCCACGCTGCCTGATGGCTCGAAGAAGACGCTCATTCACATCCTGCACTGGAACTTGAGCTGGCAGGCAGTTTACCGCTATGCGCAGCCAGTGCTTTTGCCCAAGGGCACAACGATTGCCTTGCGCTACGTGTATGACAACTCCGATGAGAATCCCTTGAACCCGAACCATCCGCCAGTTCGCGTGAAGGCGGGCAACCGATCGAGCGATGAAATGTGCCACCTGTGGCTGCAGGTTCTGCCTGTCAACTATGATCGCGCGCAGGGCGATCCGCGGATGCGGTTGCAGGAGGCTTTGGCGCGGCACGATGTTGCTAACGATCCCCGCGATTTTGAAGCGCACTACAATCTTGCAGCTATGGAGCAAGCTAAAGGCAGGCTGGACGACGCGACGAAGGAATATGAGGCAGCGTTGCAGCTTCGTCCCGGCGATGCGGTTGCAAATAACGCGATGGGAGCGGCGCTTCTGGCGGCGGGCAGGCCAGAAAAAGCTGTGCCTTATCTGTCACAAGCTCTGAAAACGCGGCCAGATTACCTTGAAGCCCATTACAATTTAGGGACTGCGTATTCCGCTGAGAGCGACTTTGAGGACGCGGCCCAGCAGCTTCATCTGGTTCTGCAGTTGCAACCCGACGACGCTGATGCCGAGGCAAACCTGGGAAGCGCACTGGCGGAAATGGGGCGATTCCCCGAGGCGAAATCGCACTTCGAGCGCGCTTTGCAAATCAATCCGAACCATTCGTTAGCCAAGGAAAATCTCGAAGAGCTGCAGCGTCAGATGAGCGATCGATAAACAGGAAGGATCGCGCAGCATCCTCCTGTTGTAGAAACCTTGTTAACCGAGCTGGCAAGTTGAATTTCATGTGGAATTCCTTTGCGATCCGGATCTTGCGACTCTTAGCCCTGGTATGGGCGCTGGTCGGGGTTTGCCCGGCGCAGCAAGCGCCGACTGAAGCCCCGTCACGCGCCAATTCTCCGGCCGCGTCTGACTTGTCAGCGGCGCGACGCCTCATGCAGCAAGGCAAAATCGACGAGGCGATTGCCCAACTGCAAAGTCTCAAGACCGACAACCCCGCCTTGAAGGGGGTGGATCTGGAACTCGGAACCGCATACTACAAGAAGAGTGACTACGCGAAAGCGGTTGAGTACCTGAAAAAAGCCTCAGCCTCTGACTCCGCTAATAACGAAGCGGTGCAGTTGCTTGGCCTCTCTTACTATTTGGGCGGACATCCGGGCGACGCTATTCCTTTTCTTGAGAAAGTGCAGGGTTGGTATCCGCGCGCCAATGTAGATGCATCCTACATACTGGGCATCTGTTACATCCAAACCAAAGATTATTCGCACGCGCGCACGGCCTTCGCAAAGATGTTCGACGTACCACCGGATTCCGCAGCCAGCTATTTATTCACGGCCCGCATGCTGCTGCGGCAGGAGTTCGACCCGATTGCTGAAGAGTATGCGCAGAAGGCTGTGAGTCTCGATCCCGGGCTGCCACTGGCTCATTTCCTTCTGGGCGAACTGTATTTGTACAAGTCGCGAATCCCCGAGGCCATTGAGCAGTTCCAGAAGGAGTGCGCCCTCAATCCGGCTCACGCCGCCACGTATTACAAACTGGCCGATGCCTACTCCCGAGAGCAGAAGTTCGAAGATGCCGAGAGGTTGCTGCAGCGCTCGATCTGGCTCGATGCGACTTCTACAGGGCCGTACATCCTGATGGGAAAAGTTTTGGAGAAAAAAGGCGAGTTCGAACTGGCGGTCCGCGCCCTGCGGCGGGCCGCTACGATGGATCCTAATAATCCGACGACTCACCATTTGCTCGGTCAGGCGTATCGGGACATGGGCAAGAAAGAAGAAGCGGAAAATGAGTTGAAATTGGCCGAGCAGTTGCAGACGAAACAGGATTCACACCCGTAAAGAAGACGGCCGCCAATGGCGAACAGAGAGCACAAAATTGTCGGTCTGGGCGAACTGCTCTGGGATTTGCTGCCGCGAGGCAAGCAACTCGGCGGAGCGCCTGCGAATTTCGCCTACATCACGAACCTGCTCGGGGATGAGGGGATCGCGGCCAGCCGCGTCGGCAGCGATTTGCTGGGAGCTGAAGCACTGCAGTGCTTGCGGCACCTCGGTCTCACCACTGCATGCATCCAGACGGACTCGATTCATTCCACAGGAACCGTGAAAGTTGAAATCGACAGCGGCGGTCAACCGCGCTTTGAAGTTTCCAGTTTGGTGGCATGGGACTTCCTGGAGTGGACTCCGGAGTGGCAAGAGTTAGCGGAGCACACCCAGGCGGTCTGCTTCGGATCGCTGGCGCAGCGGTCGGAGCCAAGCCGGTCGACGATCCGCAAATTTCTGCACGCAACCGGCCACGAAGCGGTGCGCATTTTCGACGTGAATTTGAGGCAGACCTTCTACACCGCGGAAATCCTTGCCGCATCGATGAATCTTGCGACCATCGTCAAGTTGAATCATGAAGAACTTCCGCGGCTCATGCACATGCTGGCACGGCCGCATCAAGATGAGGAAGGTTCAGCCCGATGTTTACTCTCTCTTTATGATCTAGAACTGGTTTGCGTCACGCGGGGAAACGGTGGCAGCCTTCTCGTTTCCAAGGACGAATCCAGTGCCCACTCCGGTTTTCGAGTGAAGGTGGCTGACACGGTCGGCGCCGGGGATGCGTTCACAGCCGCTCTGGTTCACGAATTTCTGCGCGGCGCATCGCTTGATCGGATCAATGAGACCGCCAACCGCGTGGGGGCCTGGGTCGCAAGCGAGGTTGGGGCAACGCCAATGCTAAACACGGGCGGATTGGAAGCAACTCTATCGCGGGTGGGCTAGCGCCTGCTCCTCTCATTTTGGGACGGGCGGCAGCGGTACAGTCTGTTCTGTCTCCAAGCGTTCCACCATCTCCTTGGGCAAGCCATGCAGTAATTCCAAAAACGCCGCGTTGGTCCAGCCAAAGCCAACCACGTTTATCTGGTAGCCAAGGTCCACGTGAGACTCGGAGGAACGGGTTACGACATTATATTTTTCCCGGATGTTACCGTCGCGGCGAAAGTTTTCCGCAACCATCGACAGGAATTCATACGAAACTCGATCCGCATCCGCGTTATAGCCGTAACGCCGTAAGCCTTCGATGGCCAGCATTTCGATGTTTCCCCAGCCATACGGCAGATCCCATTGCGCGCCGGTGTCCTCGGTGCTCATCGGCAGCCCGCCCGGCTTCTCGAAGACCGGTAACTTCTCGACAACAGCCTTCGCCTGCTCCGGTGTCGCAAGCCCCGCCCATAGCGGATAAAAGGTTGTGGCATAGAGATATGTGGAACGCTCCGCAGTTTGAAAGTTGTAGTCGAAAAAAAGACCAGCCTTTTCGTCCCAGAGGTAGCGCGCGATCAGCTTCTTGCGTTCTTCTGCGCGCTTACTCCAGTTTTCGGCCTCGGTCGTGTGGCCGAGCCAGAGGCTGATCTGCTCCATATCCTTCTCGGTCTTGTAGAGCAGGCTATTGAGACATACCGGCGCGTAATGGTGAGTGCCTGCGCCGAAAGGTCCGAAGCGGAAGGTCACGTCGAATCCCGACTCCCGCATAGAACGGTCGCCTTTGTAGTAATCGGCGCTCAATCTGAATTCGCGGCGCTGTTCGCACGCAGGCCCAGCCACTGTGTTGGAGACGTCACAAACCTGCAGCGAATAAGCAGATCCTGCAACCCTTTGCATGCCTCCCGGAAAGCTCGGCAGAATGTAGTTGTCGGCCTGCGCCGGATGAAAAAACAAATATGCCGCCACTTTTCGGTAGAAGCCGGTTTCGTCTTGAACGGCTTCGGGCGGCGGTCCTTCGCCGAAATCGTAGTAGCGCGACAAACCGGTATCGCCGGCCAGATGCGGGTCACGGTTCCACATATCGTAGTCTTTGTCGAGATCGGCATAGGCTTTGGCCAGCCAGGCTGGATCCGCCTGGCCAGACTTCCTCAGCGCGCCGTAGACGTCGACGAACATCGAGCTCAGAAATGGAGGCTGCGACCGAGTCAGGTAGTAAGATCGGTTGGCATTGAGCATCGCGCCATAGTGCTCGACTTCAAAAAAAAAGTTGTCCACCATCCCCCGTGCCAGCTCAACCCGCCCAGCGCGCAGCAGTCCACGAATAATGAAGTAGCTATCCCAACCGTACATCTCATTGAAACGGCCGCCAGGCACGACGTACTTGTTTTCGAGATACAGCAAGCCGTGGGTCTGGATCTTGCTGGTATCGATTTCTCCGAGATGATGAATCTCGATGGGCAGGTGCTCAATCCGGACGTTGCAGTTGCTTGCCAGTTTCCGCACTGCGGCCGGCTCGGCAAAGCCGGCCGGCAGGTATAGGACTGGGGCGACTTTCATCTTGGGGTCAACGATGCTCTGGCAATCTGTTACCGAGCGGGTCAGCGTATCCCAGCCCGAGGAGATGTAGTCGAGAATCGGCTTCAGGCCCGCAGCCGGGACAACGCTATTGGACGAGGATGCGGGAGTTTGAGCAACGCTTGCTGAGCACATTGCATACAGGAAGAAGCAGCGCGCAAAAGGAAGCGCAAGCCGCCGAAAGGATTTCCGATACGATGTTTTCATGGGTGTGGAAAACTGAGCTGCGTAATCTTAAATGACACGCTAAGTCCTGCAAAATGAATTCGATGGAGGTGGAGAGGTAATCGAAAAATCTCCGTTTGGCGCTCCGGCTCACTGCATTCTTGAGTTATTCTATGTGGTTTGACTGCTGCTTGAGAGAGGCGCTGAGTGATTCGATCTTATTGCGTTTTGGCAGTGTTCGCCTGTATCTTCGTTTCGGTCCGGCCGGTTCACGCGCAGGTTCCGGAAAACGTATTCCAGGAGCTGCACTGGCGAATGATCGGACCGTTTCGTGGCGGGNNAGCCGCAACGGGCGTCGCCAGCCAGCCGAATGTTTTCTATGTGGGCCAGGTCAACGGCGGCGTGTGGAAATCCGACGACTATGGCCGCACCTGGGCTCCCATCTTCGATCACGAGCCCACGCAGTCGATCGGCGCCATCGCGGTTGCGCCCTCGGATCCCAACATTATTTATGTCGCCAGCGGCGAAGG
>PMHV01000019.1 GCA_003156805.1 Acidobacteriaceae bacterium
AACGAGCACGACCGAGAACACCAAGCCGCCTAACAGTCCGATGTAGGAGCTACGCATGGTTTGAATCTGTCCACGAATCGTGACAAAACTTCCCCGTGGTAGAGATTTTCGATTGGCACCGACGATGCGGTTGATGTCACGTCCGGCCGAACCCAGATCGCGGTCCTGAACCGCGCCGTAGATTTCTACAATGCGGCGAATGTTGTAGTGGCTTACGGCTTCCATTTCAGTACCGCGTTGGATCGAAGCGACATCCGCTAGAATTCCGGGCCGCGATGTCGAAGGTGCCGTGATGGGCGTGTTCTGCAGATCCTGCAGGGACTCGATCCAGTATTGGGGAGTCTGGGCGACCAGGTTGTAATTCATGCCATTCTTCCAGTTGAGAAAGAACATCGGGGTGATCTGGAAACTTCCACTGAGCGAGTTCAACACGCTGGTAGCAACATTCCGCTCGGTGAGGCCGCCCTGAGCTGCTTTTGTGCGATCGACGTTAATGTCATAGGTCGGATAATCGAACGGCTGCTGGATGCGCAAATCCGTAAGTCCTGGAACCTGCCGAAGTTCGGCGAGCATCTTCTCGGCGACTTGCCGGTTGCCATCAATATCATTTCCGTCAATCTGAATATCAATCGGGGCCGGCAATCCGAAGTTCAAGACCTGGGTGACCATATCTGCCGGAAGAAAATAAAAGGTTATGCCGGGAAAGTCACGAGGCAATGTCCGCCGCAGTTCACGAACGTAGTCTGCCGTGGGGTGATGCTTTTCTTTGAGCGACACCATGATGTCCGCATCTCCGGCTCCGAGTAGACCGGACGTAGAGTGCATGTAGTTGATAGTGCTGTAAGGCAGCCCAATGTTGTCGAGGATGTTGTCCATCTCTCGCGCCGGAATTTGCTGACGGATGGACGCCTCGACCAGATCGGCGAGCCTGGCGGTTTCTTCAATACGCGTCCCGCTCTTCACCCGCATATGCAGGATGAATTGACCGTTATCGCTGGCCGGGAATAAATTCTGGCCAAGCCACGGCACCAGGAGAAAAGCCGAAAGACACGCACCCAGAAAAGCAGGAATAAAAATGACTCTGCGATGTACCATTGTAGTTAGAGACAGTTGCTAAGACAGCCTGAGTCTTTCAGAGCCTTTTTCGAATCCGCGCTGGAAGCGTGTAAACAACCCAGGCCTGCCATTACTTTGTTGCTTAGCTTTGAGCAGATACATCGCCAGCGTCGGCACCAGCGTCCGGGAAAGGATGTACGATGCCAGCATGGCAAATACAACCGCTTCCGCCAGCGGCACAAACAGAAACTTGGAAACGTCGGCGAGAAAAGACATTGGCAGAAAAACGATGCAGATGCAGAGTGTGGAAACCAGCGCGGGAACACGATTTGAGCGGCGCCTTCAAGAATTGCTACGCGCTGCGGATACCCCTCTTCAAAATAACGCTCGATGTTCTCGATCGTAACGGTGGCATCGTCCACGAGAATGCCGACAGCAAGGGCCAGCCCACCCAGGGTCATAATATTGATGGTTTGTCCCACGCGCTAGGAGAGATTTCTCTGCATCTAATTGTGATTGTTGAGTCAAGTGCTCACTGCGTCGAGGCGCGCTATTTACTCATTTTCGATTTCCCGACAAAACCTATGAGAGTCCCGCATCGTCCGACGCGCGACCCTTTCTGAAATCATAAACGAACCCGTTGAGGACGACGGACTCGTATTCGACATTGAGTCCCCGGCTACGTCGCACGTTAGACCAGGCGGACGTTGCGCTCTATGGTTTTAATCACGGAGTCCATGCGGCCCGAAAGCACCTGCTTGGCCATACTCAGCGTGTAGCCCTTCGCCGTATGGAACGGCACATGCGACGGCAAGGACAGCGCAAACGGATCCACCACCGCATCCACCACAACGGGTCCATCCTTGTAGGCAAGCGCCTCAGCAACCGCGTCTTCTACGTCGCTAGGTTCTTCCAGCCGGATGCCCTTCGCGCCGAACGCTTCGGCCACTCTGGCGAAATTAGGATTCTTGAACTCGACGCCAAAAGGAACTAATCCCGCTTCCTGTTGCTCGATGTTGACGAAATCCAGCGATTCATTGTTGAAGATAATTTGAACGACGCGCATCTTGCGCTGAACCTGCGTCGCCAGATCGCCGAGTCCGAGCATTGTGAAGCCGCCATCGCCGCAAAGCGCGATGGTCTGCCGGCCTGGATAGGCCAGCTGCGCGCCGAACGCGTTGGGCGCGGCATTGGCCATCGACGCCCATGTAAACGACCCGAAGAGCCTGCGTTTCGCCCCGCCCTTAATATGTCTCGCGAGCCATATGCACGGCGTACCCGTATCCGCGAAAAACATGGCGTCGTCCCCGGCCAGCTTGTCGAGCGTCGCCGCCAGAAATTCCGGCCGAATCGGCTTGATCCCCGGTCCCTTCTCGACATAATGACTCAGAAGCTCATCAAATTCGCGCGTTTCTCCGAGATGCTTTTCGAGAAAACGCTTCTCGCTTCTTTGGCCCACCCGCGTAAGCAAAGCCTGCAGTGTTGCTTGCACATCGCCCACCAACGCCAAATCCACGGGAGTGCGGCGGCCGATGTGTTTCGGGTTGCGATCGACCTGTACTTTCTTCACGCCTTTCGATGGGAGAAATTCGGAGAAGGGAAAGTCGGTTCCGAGCAGCAGCAAAAGGTCGGCATCGTGAATCGCCCGGTAAGCTCCGCCGTACCCCAGCAGCCCGGTCATGCCCACAGCGTAGGGATTGTCATGCTCGAGCCACTGCTTGCCTCGAAATGAATAGCCCACGGGCGCTTTTAACTTGGCCGCAAGGGCAATCACTTCGTTGCGCGCGTCCCTGCATCCATCGCCTCCGAAGATCGCCACGCTCTTAGCGTCTTCAATCATGGCCGCAAGTTTTTCCAAATCGGCATCCGCTGGACGATAAATCGGTGCACCGGGGACCGAAACTTTATTGGCGCCGGATGCCGCGTCCGTGGCAGCCACATCGCCGGGCATCGAAATTACAGTCGGTCCGCGATTGACCACAGACATCAGAATTGCCGTCTCAATCACCGCGCGGGCCTGCTCTGGATTCACAACGCGGCCAATGTAGAGACAGGCAGCATCGAAGAACTTGTAAGGATTCAACTCTTCCAGCGCATCGGTATCGATCAGCTTCGTTTCCACATCTCCGGCAATGGCAATGATTGGCGCGCCTTCCTTCCTCGCGTCCATCAATCCGTTAAATAAGTGGGTCACTCCCGGGCCCGCCGTGCCGCACACAACGACTGGCTTGCCGGTGAAATACGCGTCAGCCACGGCCGCAAATACGCCATATTCTTCGTGGCGCACATGGACAAACTCGATCTTCCCATTGCGGCGCAGCGCGTCGATCACCGGATTCAGCGCGTCCCCTACGATTCCGTAACAGCGCTTCACGCCGGCGTTTTCCAGCATTTCCCACAATAGATCGGCTACGTTTCTTGACATGGGGCACCTCCAGGTTCAGTATGCCATTTTGGATTCTGCCACAGTGACGGTACAACCATCCAGAAGTAAGGATTGCCAGAAGCGGCATCAAATCCACTGTCACCCCAGCCACTGCGGATTCTGGTGAGTCCCGTCGAAATGGTGGCTAATCTTGTACAGTTCATACTCTCCCGATTGTGCGGCTTGAGCAGTTCTTGCCAGCAGTCTTGAAACCGCGCCCGCGCTCAGGGGCTGAAAACTACGGGCCGCGTCGATGGCCTGCTGGAGTATGGGGAGTGAGTCGCAACCGGTAATGACGACACTGGTTGGCAGGTTCATCGAGTAGTGTAAGCAGTCGATGGCCGTCACGGTCTTGCTGTGGAGGATGAAGGGGTCTCCCATTGGCTTCATTCCAAGTACGCCGATGTTTTGCTTCAGCAGAACCGGGAGCACTTTTGCTTCGAAGCTGTTGAAGTGGGCGTCCATGACATTGAGGGGCATCTGCACGGTATCAAAGGCGAATTGATGAGCGGACGCTGTGTTCAGCATCTTCAAGTGGAAGTCCGGGCTCTTGTGGCCGGTGAATCCGATGTAGCGAACCTTCCCNNGTGTCGCGAATGACTTCGTGAAACTGCAGGAGATCGATCCGATCGGTTTGCAGCCGCTTCAAGGATTCATCGAGCTGCCTTTCGGCAGTATTTTTGTCCCGGCCATCGATCTTTGTCATGAGGAACGCTTTCTTGCGATAGCCGTCCTGTAGGGCGCGTCCCACTCTGACTTCGCTTTCGCCGCCGTTGTAGTCCCAACAGTTGTCCAGGAAGTTGATCCCTTCATCGAGAGCCTTGCGGACAATGCGAAGGCTTTCATCTTCCGTGACCCCAGGCCTGCCCAAGTGATAACCGCCAATGCCAACCACCGAAACTTTTTCACCCGTGCGGCCCAAAGTGCGGTACGGGATGTCGCGCTTCGGCTGATCGCCCCATGCTTCTTGGCGAATCGTTCCGGCTACAATGCCAGCGGCAGCAAACTCCAGGAACTGTCGCCGGGTCGCGGCGGCCGATGTAACAGCGTGCCTTCCTGCCGGAAGGCCGTCGGTTGTGGTTTCCGTTTCACTGCTTTCAAATTGTGCGCGCATAAGATCCTCCGCCTCCAATTTTCTCAGCGCCGAAAGATAATACTCCAGAGCTGATCTGGAACGCCGCCTCGGTCGCCGGCCTAGCTGCGCTAATGGACGAGGCGATCTCAAGAATAATACGCGGATACCCGATAACAACCCGCAAAGGAATTTCGGTGGTGGCTGAGCCACTACCGGAATTTCAGGCCACAAGCTGATCTCGAGGAAGTTTCACCAGATCGGTACCGGACACTTTCATGTCTTGTCGGCGCAACTTCGGGATTATCGGCAACAGCGGAAGCTATTTAGAAAACTCTTCTCTGTTCGAAAACGGTGAGCTGAAGTCGAGTCCGCATTCGCGAATATTCGGATTGGAATCGTATTCCATTCGCCTAATGGCCTCGTTGAAACCGGACTGCACATATCTCCTCCAGAGAAAAGCCGGCTCAGGGAGTCAGGGACCGCCTTCGCTGCGGAGCAGACCGTTCTCTCCAGTCCATGTTGTTGAACAACTATCGCGAAAATGGGCATTTGTCGCGTATTTCGCGGCAAAGGACGGCGAAGTTTCTCTGCAGTTAAGACTTGCTGGCGAGGGAGAGGGATTCGAACCCCCGGTACGGTTTGGAAACGTATAAGAGCCGACGTTTGCGTAAGTTACACTGAATCAACAAGTTCAAAATTCTCCTAAGACTCTCTGCTACCAGCTTTGACGTGCTAAACAATCCGGTTTCGTAATGCTCCCAAAGGGCGAATCGATGGCGATTCTGTGGCTTAGAGTGGCCACTTCGGAGCCTCCGAATCGGTCTTTCGGGTTCGCATGTGACTGCTTGCCTAGCGGGCAGTCACAAGGTCGAAACTTTCTCCGGCGGAAAGAATTACTTGAGGCGCGGATTTCTAATAATTCTCGACTTTCTTGCTCGCGCTTTCTCGGCGTTGCGGCTGCAGTTCCTACAAGCCGACTTCCTGGCCCGGAATAATTTCCAGCTAGCCGGCGGCGACCGGAACCTTTACAACGTGGGCCGAGATCACTTGCACCATGCGCGCCTGATCAGCTGACTCGGAGGATGTCAATAAGTTGAGTCATCCTCCCGGGTGAAGAACCTTATGCAGGCTCACATCGTCGCCATCGCCGCTTCTCAAACTGCGGAAGACAATCGTCGATACGATGGTTAGTATCCCGAGAGCAATGAGAGCTCTATGGATTCCCTGAATCATTTCGGTCGGATTGGAGCGTGTGCTGGGAACGAAAAGTGCTGTGGCTAAGCCCGCCGCCGCTACGCCGAAGCTAATCGACATCTGCTGCATAGTGCTTGCGATGGAACTTGCACCACTGGCGTCTTTTTCCTCAATGTCAGCGAATACGAGAGTATTCATGCTCGTGTATTGCAGCGATGTGAATGCTCCATAAAGGAAAGCCTGCAGCACGATGGCCCAAACAGGTGTTCGCACACCGATCGTGGCAAACACCATCAGAAGAACACCGAGAATTAGCGTGTTGGAGATGAGGACGCCACGATACCCGATACGCTTCAGAAGTCGTGGCATGATCCTTTTCATACCCATGGAGGCGATTGCCTGGGGCATGACGAGCAGACCGGATTGGATCGGGGTGAAACCCAGGCCAACCTGATAGAGAAGCGGAAGCAGAAATGGCACTCCGCCTATTCCAAGACGAGTGAAGAAGCTGCCGCTTACGGCGGCGCGGAACGTACGAATGCCGAATAGTTTGAGCTTCAGCAAAGGGAACGGGAGACTGTTCCCGTGGATTCCGTATCCTGCAAGCAAAGCAATAGACAACACCAGCAGCCCTGCCATCTCCGCCGCGCTCAGAGTGTGCTCGCCGAATATCTCCAGCACATAAGACAGTAANNATCAAACCCGCGAGTCCAATTGGAATATTAAGGAAGAAAATGACGCGCCAGTGAAGATACCCGACGATGAGACCTCCGGCGATGGGTCCGAGCATGGGCGCCACCAGGGCTGGTATAGAAACAAAGCTCATGGTGCGCAGAAGATCTGACTTGGCGAATGTTCGCACCAGGGTGAGCCGGCCCACNNGGCACCATCATCGCGCCGCCGCAACCTTGCAGGATGCGGCAAGCGACCAGCAAGTGGATGTTGCTTGATATTCCGCACAGAAAGGACCCGAGGGTGAATAGACCAATCGCAGATGCGAATACACGACGGGTTCCGAACCGGTCCGCCATCCAGCCACTGATTGGGATGAAGACCGCTAGGCTGAGCGTATAGCTCGCCAGCACCGCCTTCATGCTGAGGGGAGCGACGCCGAGGGCGCGAGAGATGTCGGGAACGGCGGTATTGAGAATCGTTGTATCCAGCGACTCCATAAATAAGGCGACAGCAACGAGCCACGGTAGGAGCCGTTTGGAGGCCTCTGAGGGATCGGGTGAAGATGGAGGAGCAATCAACGTGCCGGCTCGGTTCATATGTAGGAAACTGCGCGAGGCTTCTCCACCTCGAACATGTTAGCTGATGTGTCGGACCCATGGTTTCTTACGTACGGGTGTTCCGCTGACAGCTAGCCCGGTTTAGTCGGACAACTGGAAACTATCCAGAAAGCCCTTGCGCTACGAGTGGAGTAGTTCCCGGTTGGTCAGCAAACCGGAAATAGTCTGGAACCTGTAGGTGCCTGGTGACGCTCAGACCTCGGCGGAAACCAATGGTTGGCGCGCGCCATCAGATAAGAAAGAACTTGCTGAGCGGTTTGGGCATCGAAACCAAAATGCGATGGTGTAACCCCAGTTCAGAGTTTTACCGAGCTTTCACATGTGGAGCCACGCTGCTGCTATGCGCGGCAAGTGCGCAGGCGGAAGGCACACCCATCCCGCACGGCACGCTGGAACTCATCGCCCGAAATCAATGGATCGTAGCGGGACATACGCTCGATCTTGGGCTGCGTTTCCAACTCGAGAAGGGCTGGCACATCTACTGGGTCAATCCGGGCGACTCGGGCGAACCGCCCCGCGTGGAGTGGCAGTTGCCGACGGGTCTTACTATTGGGGCAATGGAGTGGCCTACGCCGCGGCGTCTTGAGAGGTCCAGCTTTGTGGATTATGGCTACGAGGACGCAGTGCTGTTAATCGTGCCGCTGCATGCTGCGGCGAGCCTGGCAGTGCAGCCGCCAGCGCAGCTCGGTGCCCAGGTAAGGCTACTGGTTTGCAGCGACGAAATGTGCATCCCGGGCAAGGCACAGCTCTCGCTCACTCTCTCCGTCAAGTCACAGTCCCCTGCGCCGAATGCTCAGACCATCGATCTGTTCACTGCCACGCGCAAGTCTTTGCCGCGTCCGGCGCCCGGGAACTGGAGATTCACCGTGGCCGACGCGAATGACTCTTTCGTGCTTAGCTCGAACCTCGGTCGCCGAATCACGCAGGCGATTTTCTTCCCGCTGGCTGAGTCGCAGATTGAAGACGCAGCCCCGCAGAAGCTGCTACCTGTAGCCACTGGCTTCCGACTGACGCTGCGGAAGTCTGATCAGCTTCTCAAACCGATCCAGCGGCTGAAGGGGGTGCTTCTGTTCTCCGACGATCAGTCTTACTTGATTGATGTGCTTATCAGTAAGCCTGGCATCGTGAAAAGCGGTTCCAGCATTGGAATCCGCCCAGTACAATCCTTAAAGGAGGGATCACAGATATGAAGCGCTCAACTCTATACCTTATGCTGGTTGCGATGCTTCTGTGCACAGCTCGGCCAGTGATCTCGGCTGCGAAAGTCGGCGAGGCGGCCCCGGATTTCACAGGTACGGCGAGCAACGGCAAGACCTTTCGCCTCTCAGAGTATCGCGGGAAGTATGTGGTCCTCGAGTGGCACAACAACGGGTGCCCCTTCGTGCGCAAGCAGTACAACAGCGGCAACATGCAGCGGCTGCAAAAGCAGTGGACGAGCAAGGGCGTAGTTTGGTTCACAATTCTGTCTTCCGCGGCGGGCAAGCAGGGATATGTGACCGCAAGTGAAGAGAACGACTACATGGCGAAGATGCAGGCTGCGCCGACCGCCGCGCTGCTCGACCCGACCGGTGAGATCGGCCATCTTTATGATGCGAAGACATCTCCGCAGATGGTCGTCATCAACCCCCAGGGCGTGGTGATCTACGATGGAGCCATTGACGATAAACCGACAACCGAACTGAATGACGTGCCTGGCGCAACGAATTATGTCAGTCTCGCGCTGCAGCAGGCTACGGCCGGAAAGCAGGTGGAAACGTCGGCGACGCGTCCCTACGGCTGTTCGGTGAAGTATGCGGATGCGACGCACTAACGCTCGCATGCCCGTGGTTCGTCCCATCAAGTTAGCACGATTTTTCGGCCATTCCGCTACCGAGGAAGAACCGTCGAATCCGTATGGGAAGCACTGGAATCGCTTTCCAAGATGCCGACAAAAGTCAACTCGCTATGGCCGAATCCCTGGCTTTTGATCGCATTGCATTCGCCTTATCCCTGCTTGAAACCGGACTGCGCATGTGCCCTGCGGAGAAAAGCCGGGACAGTGACCCCAAGGTGATGAACGTCGAGGCGCACGACGGGTTCTTCGCCGCGCTCATCGCGGGACCGGAGACCATGATGCCGAGCGAGTACTACTCGGAGGTCTTCGGCTGCGAGATGTCGGAGGTGTGCGATTTCGGCAGCCTCGACGAAGCCAATGAAATTCTGGGATTGATGATGAGGCACTGGAACGACATCGCCGGGACGCTGTTCAAGGGCGACGTCTACCTGCCGCTCCTGCTAGAGGACGAGGACGGCACGGCGCACGGCAATGACTGGGCTCGCGGGTTCATGCGGGGTATGGGCATTCGCCACGACGGCTGGGCTGAGCTTGTCAACGACGAGGAGCGCGGCGGATGCCTGATCCCGATGATGATGCTCTGCCACGAGCACGACGAAGACCCGGAGATGCGCCCCGAGCCGATCAGCCCAGATAAGCGCGAAGAAGTCATCGCGCACATGGCGGCTGGGCTGTTGGGGGCGCATGGCTATTTCCGGGCGCATCGGCAAGCGGGGGCGAGTGCCCGCACTTCGGAACATCGCCGGAGCACTCCCAAGGTCGAGCGGAACGAGCCATACTCCTGCGGCTCGGGGAAGAAATACAAGAAATGCTGCGGTGAGGCGACGGTGAACTGAACACTTGTCGCTCGCCCTCTGCTTCGAATCTGCTGAATCTTGAAGCGCGATAAATAGCGTCTAAAGAGGTTGCAGTCACGAAGAGCAGGTGAGCAGTCGAGCGGAGATAGAAGAGGAGGCTTTCCATGACCAAGAAGGATGAAATCGCCTACTTGCTTCTGCGGGCGACTCTGGGTGCGAACATTTTTCTCCACGGGTTCTCCCGATTGATCGGGGACCACGCTGCGTTTGTCGCCTATATGGACAAGCAGATGCACAACGCCCCCTTGCCGGAATTCTTAGTGCATTTCGTCGCCGTCGCCTTGCCGTGGTGCGAGGGTACGGTGGGTCTGTTGCTGATCCTTGGATTGTGGACATCACTCGCGCTGATCGCAGGCAGCCTGCTGATGCTCACGTTACAAATTGGGATCTGCTTGGCGCAGAATTGGGATGCCGCCGGAGCCCAACTCATCTACGTGCTTTTGTACTTTGTCTTGCTGACGTATTTGGAGAGGAATCGCTGGTCGATTGATCGGTACATCAAGCAACTGAAAGAGGGAAAGCAACCAAACAGGAATTCCGATGGAGTTGCGGCGGAATGAAAGACCATCGGCACAATAAGGCGGCTTCCTCATTCCCCTATGAGGTTTTGACCACGACGGAGCTTGCCGAGCGGCTGAAGGTGAAAGAAAGCTGGGTCGTTGACCAGAGCAAACCTTCGCGGACTGCCGATCCGATCCCGGTCTTCCGGCTGGGCAAATACCGCCGATACCTTTGGGGCTCGCCCGGAAGCGGACACTAATCGATCGCGAACGAGCAGGCAAAGCAAGAATGCGCTTAGCGTAAACGCGATGCTTTTGGGCTAGATTCGATTATGCTGAGTTGGGATCTATCTCTAATTTACTCACGAGGAGTCCGAGATTGCGTATAGAGCCCTTCAAGGTGGCGGTCGCTGAGCAGGTCCTCTCAGATCTAAAGACACGCATTCGGAACACGCGTTGGCCTGATAGCGCACCTGGCGCTCCATGGTCGCAGGGGACGGATCTCGAATGGCTGCGGAATTTGATGGACTATTGGGCCGAGGAATTCGACTGGCGCGCTCAGGAGCAAAGACTCGGAGAACTCGCGCAGTTCCGCATCGAGATAGATGGCGTTCGGATCCACTTCGTCCATGCACGAGCGCGAGGCGGTCGTGGGATTCCGCTGATACTAACTCACGGTTGGCCCAGCGCGTTCTTGGAGTACCTTCCGCTCGTGCCACTACTCACGGATCCGGTCCGACACGACATCGACGGCCCCGCATTCGACCTTGTCATCCCATCGCTACCGGGCTACGGTTTCTCAGAGCGCCCGAGGCGTGCCGGTGTGAATTATCGATATGTGTCGGCACTTTGGCACCGACTCATGACCGAACTCGGATATGAGCGTTATGGGTCTGGCGGCGGCGACTTTGGCGCCGGTGTTGCCACGCTGATGGCACTCGACGGGCCAGATTCAATCATCGGAATCCACCTGACCAACCTGGAGCTTGCCCCTTACATTGGTCCCGGATCACGGGCGTTATCGCCCGCGGAAAAAGTGTATATCGGGACTTCCGACCTGTGGTGGCAATCTGAAGGCGGCTACAAAGCGATGCAGTCAACAAGACCGCAGACACTCGGGTATTCACTCAACGACTCTCCAGCCGGACTGGCCGCATGGATTGCTGAGAAATGGAGATCTTGGAGTGACTGTCATGGCGACCTCGAAGGGCGCATTCCACGTGATTTTTTGCTGACGCTCCTGACTCTGTACTGGGTCACTGGAACAATTACGAGTTCCATTCGCGATTATTTCGATAACCGCTGGCACGGGATTACGCTTGGACCGGAAGACTTCGTCCGCTCGCCCACTGCCATCGCCAACTTCACATCTCAATACGCCTTCGAAGGAGATGCACCGCGCGATTGGGCTGAGCGCCTATATAACATCCAGCGGTGGACACCAATGGAGCGCGGTGGGCATTTCGCACCCACAGAAGAACCAGTGGCTCTCGCCCGCGACATTGCGGCGTTTTTCGCAAGTTTGATTTAGGAGACAAAGGCGAGGTTTACTGGCGACTATGGTCGGGTTGCCAACGCAGCAGAGGAGAAGCTTCATTGACAGTCAAGCGTATTGTGGCAAATATAGCCGCGAAAGAAGTGGGTTCAGCCCAGACATTCTACACTCGCCGCTTCCTGGACCTTTGCCTCGGTTGCTCCCAGCAGGGTTAGTCTTGCAGAAGAACAGAAACTGCGGGAGGGAGCGTAGGAAGGCTGTCATGAGTGTAGTTTAGCTGACTAAGCTTGCTCATTTGAAGCGGAGGGTATACCCAGTGTAAGTGGCCATTGACTCTTCTCCGCAGTGCAACTTTTCTCTTCTGGTTCGTGTTATGAGCCCTCGGCCGTGGCCTGCTTCTTCGCCTGCCAATGAATCATGCACGTCGGCTTCTGAGGAATACTCCCGGCAACCGGAGGCTGAGGAAAGTACTGCGTCATCTGTTTGAAGGTTAGTTTTCCGGCAAAATCTACGACCTCAGGAAGGGAGATTTGCCGTGAAAAGGAAGCGTTTTTCAGTGGAACAGATCGTGGGGAGCAGGTCAATGTCATTGCGATTCAGAAACCGGACGCCACCCACGTTGCAGGACACCGCACTTGGACCTCGCTTGGCCGCTTCGTCCGGCGTGGCGAAAAGGGCATTTTCATTCTCGCTCCAATGGCGCCATGCTGATCCTACAGACGTCCCCAGGCGAGTTCTATATTCTCGGCAGCGGTCTGTCCGTGAATTTTGCTCGCGATCCTGACGTCGACACGGGAATTGCCGGTATTGAAAGTGTTGAACAAGTTTCTCGTTCCTCTGGACGATGGACCAGGGAGAGGCGCCTCAATGGTGATCAAACCAACCAGGCTCGACAGTTGTTGCTTGACCGGCACCGGCAGCGTATGTACCGTGTGCGGTTGTACTCCATCGCTCCGGAAAGAGAGCATTCGCCCTAAAAGGGAGAGTGCTCTAGTATTACTGCTTGCATGAGCCTCAATTCCAACCTTTGGCCGGCCTTCTCTACCACACTTTTTCTCCGTATCTTCCGCATCGGTCTGGTGTTGTTGTTCCCTGCACTTCTGTGGCTCACCACTGCAGCATATTGCAGTGATGGCAGCGCGGCTGAAACCCACTGGGTGGGCTCCTGGGCTACGGCTCAACAACTTGTTGAGCCGGGCAATGCGCTAAGTGCAGACAACCTCCGCGATGCCACACTGCGCCAGATCGTGCATTTGTCTGTCGGCGGGAGCGAAATTCGACTACGGCTTTCGAATCGTTTTGGAACTACTCCACTGCATCTGACCGCGGTACACGTCGCCAGACCTCTCTCTTCCAGCTCCGACAAGATCGTGCCTGCCAGCGACAAGGCGCTCACATTCTCTGGCTCGTCGGATGTCACAATTCCTCCGCACGCCGACTACATTTCTGACCCGGTCTCGTTCACGCTAGTTGCGCTCTCCGATCTGGCGATCACTCTCCACGTCGATGTGTCGCCGGACGAACAAACCGGCCATCCCGGTTCGCGGGCTACTTCATACCTCATGCACGGAGATTTGGTTTCCGCACTTGAACTTCCGGGCGCTCACACATGTGAGCATTGGTACTTCGTTGCCGGAATTGACGTTGCTGCTCCGCCCCAGGCGAGTGCTGTCGTAATCCTTGGCGACTCGATCACCGATGGGCATGGCGCCACAACCAATGGTAATGATCGGTGGACTGACATTCTGGCACAGCGCCTGCAATCGCAACCAACCACACGCAACTTAGCCGTTCTCAATCAGGGAATTGGGGGGAACCATCTGCTTACCGATGGCTTGGGACCGAATGCATTAGCCCGCTTCGACCATGATGTGATTGCCCAGCCAGGGGTTTGCTACCTCATCATTCTTGAAGGGATTAACGACATTGGTATGCTCGCGCGGAATGGCGAGGTTTCCCGCGCTGAGCACGATGCGCTCGTTCACCGGATCATCGGCGCGTATCAACAGATGCTCCCGCGCGCTCACACCCACAACATCAAGGTCTTGGGCGCGACCATAATGCCCTTCGTCGGATCTAACTACTATCATCCCGATCCGGCCAGCGAAGCAGATCGGCAGGCCATCAATGAATGGATCCGAACTCCCGGACGCTTCGATGCGGTGATCGATTTCGACCAGATCACCCGCGATCCAGCACATCCTGAGCGCCTGCTCCCTGCCTTTGATTCTGGCGATCATCTTCATCCGTCGCCCTCCGGCTACGCCGCAATGGCAGAGGGCGTGCCGCTCTCGCTATTTGTACCCTCTGCAGAACCAGCCCCGAAGATTGCGATTACCTTCGACGATCTGCCGGCGCACGGCCCGCTGCCTCCGGGAGAGACACGAATGGAAGTGATCTCAAAGATTGTTGCGGCACTGCGGGACGCTAATCTGCCAGCAACGTATGGCTTCGTCAATGGAGCGCGCATCGAAGAGCAGCCCGCTGATGCTGCGGTACTGCAGATATGGCACTCGGCGGGAAATCCATTAGCGAACCATAGCTGGTCCCACATGAACTTGAACCAACACTCATTGGAGGAGTTCGAGCAGGATGTTGTTCGCGACGAGCCTGTGCTGGCGTCGTTAATGAAGCATGAAGACTGGCGCTGGTTCCGTTATCCCTTCCTGGCAGAAGGAGATACGCCTGAGAAAAAGCCCGCCTTTCGCGATTTTCTTCGAGAACATGGGTACAGGATCGCGGCGGTGACAATGAGCTTCGGTGACTATCTATGGAACGAGCCCTACGCACGGTGCAAAGCAAAGGGTGATACGTCAGCGATAGAGACGCTGGAAAAGAGCTATCTGTCTGCAGCCAGTGAGAGCGTCGATTACGATCGGAGCATCTCGTACACTCTGTATCGGCGCGATATTCCTTACGTGCTGCTCATGCATGTAGGCGCATTTGACGCCGAGATGCTGCCTCGCTTGCTGCAACTCTATCGCGGTAAAGGCTTCGAATTCATAACTCTTCCAGAAGCGGAGCGCGACGACTTTTATCGCGGCGCGACTGACCTCGTTCTTCCAGCCGGCGCCGAAACGCTCGAACGGGCAATGAGCGCTCGTCATTTGCCGTTGCCGCCCCGCACGGATTTTGCTGCGCAACTTGATTCTCTCTGCCATTAACGGTCCCCAGAAACGGGCGAGGTTTCTCTGCTGCCCAGACTGCGTGGCGGAGAGAGTGGATTCTATTTCTGTTAGGCAGCTATCTCTCGGCCCCTCAGCTTATGGCATCCTCTTTCTTGGTGTCCGAGAAATCACGCCGGTTGTGCATTCCTGCGCCCAGTCATTACCTATTGCGGGTCGTTGACGGTCATGACCACTCCGTCCTTGTCCTCGGTAAATCGGATACGGACCGACGGAGCGCCCGCAGGATAAAACGCGTGGTCGCCAACATGAAGGAGCGGACGCCCCATCGTGCCTTTGCGCGTCCACGCCAGCGGGCTATACATGGACGTCATGCCCTAGCGCCGTTCGACGGTGACTTCGATTTGCTGCGTCACGCCCGCGCCAAAAGTGAAGGGAGGTAAAAGCAGATTGGTCGTTCTTTCTTTCCCTCCCCACGCTTTCTTTACTCAATGCCAGATTGAGTTTTCCGCGAATGTGAGCAATCCTGCACAGAATCGTCCGCCCCGGTCTGTCAAGGTTGATCTTGCAAGGTTGCACCTGTCGGGTCGGCTTGCACAAAACGCGAGGCAAGAGATGGTTCCGCAAGAGCCCTCCGCTACTCACGCAGCTTTCTTTTTTGGGATGCGCAGCGGACCTCTTGGGCCAGAGGACACCAATGAAAAGACAATTCCTTCACCTTTCCGCTTACCCCTGTGACGAGTGCGCTAGCCCCGTCATTGCAGGCTCGCTCGCGGTCCGCGAAAATGAAATATCGAAAGAAACTGAGATCAGGCAAGTGGGAGCGATCTGTCTATCGTGCGGCCATCGGCAAAACCGAGCGACCGAGCCTAAGCGTGCCCGTCATTTGCCGCCCGTGGAATGGGACCCCGTGGTCACGATAGAGGCTGCTCATGTGACCGCCGCATACGCCGAGGCGCTCAATCGTGCAGAACTACATTGAGCAGAGAGCTGTGAACCTGTAAACCGCCTTCGACTCCTCCGGCATAGTGAATGAACCCTAATTTCCTGAATCGGTTCATGAAAAAGCTGACTCGCGAACGAGTGGTTCCAACCATTTCGGCCAGGGTCTCCTGACTGATCTTAGGGACCACGGTTTCAGGAACACCCTCCTTGCCGAAACGAGCCAGCAAGAGTAGGACACGGGCCAGTCTCTTTTCACTGGAGTTGAACAGTTGGTCGACTAGATCTTCCTCGTAACGGATATTACGCGCCAGCAAATACGCTACGAACATGTCTGAAAACGCGTGTTCGCGGTGAAGCGCTTCCATCATCGCCTTCTTGTCTACGCGCAGGAGCTCGCAATCCGTCATGGCCCCCGCAGACCCCATACGCAGCAGCTGACCTGCCAGCGAACCCTCACCAAAAAAGTTGCCCTCACTCACTATGCCGATCGTCGCTTCCTTGCCGGCCTTGGATACTACAGTGAGCCTCACTTTGCCTTTTTGAATATAAAAGACAGCGTCCGCCACATCCCCTTGGGCGAATATCGTTTGCTTTTTCGGGACATCCAAGATCTTCCTGCCATCGCCGATCGTGGCGAGGAAAGTGTTGGGGTCGAAGCCGCGATTCTTCTTAGGCGCCACGGCCAGCTTCATATAATACAGATTATAGGACCGGCGGCCTTCCGGAAGTGAGCTATTTTGCACACTATTGCAACAGGAAACGAGGGAGATGTACCGGATCGAGATGGCAGTTCTTCGGCCAAGCCTGACGGCCCGCGTTGAGCATCTGGCGGCGTGCGCCGGCAGAACCAGACTGTCCCAAAACCAAAGTGAAATACACCCGGAATTCTGTTGATCTCCGATCGGTTGAGTGAGATCGCGCCGCGGACTGCTCTGCGTCGATTTTCACCGGGAGCCCTGGTGGGCGATCATTGTCGCCACCGCTTACCCCGGCCGCTGCGTTCCCCGAGCGGTTGCGCAGTAACTTTCGTTTCCTACAGGAGTGGTCACTTTTGAGCAGTTTTTCTTTGCCATCCTGCCCGATACTGCAAACGAACGGAAAATTGCCATCGTAAGCATCAATTCATCATCACTGCGCCTCATGAACTCTTGCCGAAGATCTCGTGATAACCCAGGAAAAACACATAAGCCCCGCGGGCAGAAACCTGCGGCGGGGTTACTCTGGAGGATTTATGCCGCCAACTATTCAAGCCGGGACGATTCTGATGAAGGAGTGGCCTCGCATGGCACAGCTTCTTGGGCTGGAGAATGAGCCCTGCTGGGGGAACTGGAGCCTGGTCAAGGCACTGGATAGCCTCGCTCTCGATCGCAAGCTTCATGCTGCGGGATGGAACTTCTTTTTCATGGCGGCAGCAGTGAGAGTAATGTTTTTTGGCGCCGTGGCACCGGGGAAAATCCAGAACGCAGTGAAGCGGATACTGGCGAAGGTAAGGCCTCAACAGTTTAACAGTCTCGAGGTGACGGGAATCGTTGAGAAGCATTTTCTGGGCTTTCCCTATGCCATCGTTTCGGCACATTCACGCCATATCCAACACAGCTGCCGCCTGGATGCCGCCGAGACACGGCAGACGTTCCAGCGAGACGCGGAGTGGGCCAGGGGTTGAGATCGGGCGAACACGAAAGTGTAAGGTCAATGCTGACCAAAGTCATAAAGTGGAGTGCGATTGCAGCCTTGCTGGGCGGCGCTGCCTTTCGCACGACGCGGGCTTATGCGCTCCCGTTATCGGTCGTGGTTGTGGCGGCGGCTATCGTCGTTCTCTCACAAGCCGCATCCATGCGCCGGTATGTTTGGCTCATTTTGTTTCTTGTGGTTGCATGCCTTTTTAATCCTGTTTTTCCCGTCCCATTCTCCAACTACGCTTTCGGGATAGCTAGTACTTTCGCTGCATTTCTATTCTTCTTCTCGCTGGAGCTGCTGAAGCCGAAAATCCGCGTTATCTAGGGCTTCGATAACTGATCGGCAGACCAAAGTGTCCGCCTGGCTTGGTTCTTATTCAAAGTCGCATATGCCGGCATTCTTGCGTGTCACAAAAACCGTTCTGTCGTCGGTGTGTCCGCAAACAGAGCGAGAGTCACTGACGTAAAATTGCGCATCCAATCGACAAATGAAGGAGACTGATAAGTCGATTTTTGACGAGCAATATAGGGTTGTCGCCGTCGAGGGCGCCCGCCTGCTCGTCCGAGGAATACTCAGCGGTGAAATGCTGACAATCCTCAATCCCGAGACTCCTCTGAACCAGGAAGACTATCCGATCGGGAAACTGATTGCTCTGACCGACCCGTCAATTGCATCTCAGAATTAAGATTTCGATTTCTGCTCTTACTAAGCCCCAGGATTCCGTATCTGGTCAATTTTGACCAGTCCGAGAGTCCACTTTCGTTGGATACTGACCAGAGGCAAATTGTACCGGCGGACGAAAACACTTAGTTGGAACCGAGAGTGACCAGAGCAGCGATCCTGGCCTCAACCCAGCGCCGTTGATCGCTTAGGGCCCATCTGCATAGTGGCCTCTTTCGGCACCTGCTTCTTACCAAATTAGGGACTAATGTCACTAACAAACACAGTGTTTCCCATCCGCACCTTGGAAGTCGTCGGCCCGCGCCAATTGGTGCGAAACGGGGATTCATCAGTTCGTCCACGATTGCAATCGAATTCCTCGCTGCCCAGTCGAATTGCGGTGATCGGCAATTATTTGCCGCGGCGGTGTGGAATCGCTACGTTCACTACGGACCTGTGCGAGGCCATAGCTGGGGAGTACGGGAGCGCCCGATTATTGGCGCTGCCGGTAAACGATGCGGAACCGGGATATGACTATCCCGCCCGGGTGAGATGGTCGCTGGCCCAGGACTCGTTGCGCTCGTATGACGAGGCTGCTGACTTTCTCAACTTCAACAGTATCGACATGGTCTCGCTGCAGCACGAGTACGGAATTTTCGGCGGCCCGGCGGGGAGCCATATTTTGCAGCTGCTGCGGGGTTTGAAGATGCCTGTAGTGACGACGCTGCACACGGTTCTGCGCGAGCCCAATTCCGACCAACTGCTGGTCATGGAAGAGATCGCAGAGCGATCGGACCGTCTGATTGTGATGAGCGAGCTGTCATCCCAGTTCCTGCAAGAAATATTCAAGGTGCCCAGCGGCAAGATCGACATGGTGCCGCACGGCGTTCCCGACCTGCCATTTCTGGATCCCAATTTCTACAAGGACCGCTTTGGCGTGGAAGGGAAGGCGGTGCTACTCACGTTCGGACTACTCTCGCCGAACAAGGGAATCGAAAACGTCATTCAGGCGCTGCCGCAGATCTTGTCCAAGCATAAGAACGTCGTCTACATAGTCGCCGGCGCGACCCATCCTCACATTCTCCGCCGCGAGGGGGACAAGTATCGCGCCGACTTGCAAGCTCTGGCGAAAAAAGTAGGCGTGGAATCGCAGGTGATCTTCCACGACCGCTTCGTCAGTCCCGAGGAGATGGCGGAGTTCATTGGCGCGGCCGACATTTACATCACTCCTTACTGCTGTGAGGCGCAGGTGGTTTCCGGGACGCTTGCCTATGCGTTAGGCGCGGGTAAGGCGATCATTTCGACTCCCTATTGGCACGCGATTGAGTTGTTGGACGACCGTCGCGGCGCGCTGGTTCCCTTCCGGGACCCGGTTGCGATTGCGCAAAAAACGATCGAACTCTTGGATACGCCGGCGATTCGCCATGCCATGCGCAAGCGCGCCTATCTGTTCGCGCGGGAGATGATCTGGAAAAGAGTAGCGCAAGGTTATATGGAAAGTTTTGCCCGCGTGCGTAGCGACCGCATGGAAAATCCACAAGTTCAGTTCTCGGCCCGCAGCATCGACAAATCGCTGGACCGGTTGCCTGACCTGAAACTGAATCACTGGAATCGGCTGACCGACGACACCGGAATGTTGCAACACGCAATCTTCACGATCCCGAACTGCGGAGAGGGATATACAACCGACGACAACGCGCGTGCGCTTATTTTCGCAGTGCTGGCGCAACTTGGTAAAGAACGACTTGCGAAAACCGGCTCGGCCACTCCAGACTTGTTGACCCCAGATTCGTCTTTCCGCTATTTGGCATTCCTGGAACACGCCTTCAATCCCGCCAAGAGCAGATTCAGAAATTTTCTCGGCTACGATCGCCGCTGGAGCGAAGCCGAGGGTTCCGAAGATTGTCATGGGCGCGCATTGTGGGCGCTGGGAACGGTTCTGGGGCGATCCCGGGACCAGGGATTGCGGTGTGCCGCCGGCCGTTTGTTCGAGTTCTCGCTTCCCGCCGTGGCGGAATTCGGCAGTCCTCGCGCCTGGGCCTATACCCTGCTCGGAGTTCAGGGATACCTCGATTCCTATCCGGGGGATCGCGACGCGCAGAGAGTGAGATTGGCGCTCAGCCGGCGATTGCTGGAAATGTATGAGTCCATCCGAAGCCCGGATTGGAAGTGGTTTGAGAACGTTCTCGCCTACGGCAACGCGAGATTACCCCAGGCCCTGCTGCTGGCAGGCTCAGCCTGCTCGGATGATCGCATGGTTTCCGCCGGTCTGGAAGCGCTGGATTGGCTGATGCAAACGCAGCGTTGCGAAATCAACCGGCATTTCGTACCCATCGGATCGCAGGGCTTCTATCGCCAGGGCGGCGCAAAAGCCCGCTTCGATCAACAGCCGATTGAAGCCGCGGGCGCGGTTTCCGCCTGTCTGGAAGCGTACCGCGCCACTGGGGACAGCCGCTGGCGCCGGGAAGCTTGGTCGGCCTTCAACTGGTTCCTGGGCGACAACGATCTGCAGCTTCCTCTTTATGATTCCGTCACCGGCGGCTGCCGGGACGGTCTGCATCCTGACCGCGCCAATGAGAACCAGGGAGCGGAATCGACCCTATCGTTCTTGATGGCACTGCTCGAAATGCGCTCACTGCAAGAGCCTGAAGCAACGGAAATCTCCTCATGACCATCCCCACCCACACCCTGATGAGCCCGCTGAGTACTCGCTACGAGCCATTGCTTCTTCGCCATCCTGCCAACCCCATACTCACCAGTAAGGACTGGCCGTACTCGATTAACAGTGTGTTCAATGCCGGAGCGACCCGGCTTGCAGACGGCACCACTCTACTGCTCTGCCGGGTGGAAGATCGACGTGGCTTGTCGCATCTCTGCGCCGCACGCTCGCGCAACGGTGTCGACGGATGGCAGATTGATGCCGAACCGACGTTGATGCCCAGCCCCAATGAGTATCCGGAGGAGATCTGGGGTATTGAGGATCCTCGCATCACTTTCGTGCCCGAACTGCAGCAATACGTGGTCACCTACACTTCCTATTCGCGCGGCGGCCCGGGCGTGTCTTTGGCTCTGACCAAAGACTTCCGCAGTTTCGAACGCTACGGCGTGATTATGTCGCCCGACGACAAAGACTCGGCGCTTCTGCCGCGGAGAATCGATGGCTACTGGGCGCTGATTCATCGGCCCATGACGACGCTGGGGTCGCACATGTGGATTTCCTACTCTCCGGACCTGCGTTATTGGGGCCGGCACCGGCTGATGCTAGAAGCGCGCCGCGGCGCCTGGTGGGACGCCAACAAGATTGGTTTGTCGCCGCCGCCCATCGAAACTTCTCGGGGATGGCTGGTGCTCTACCACGGAGTACGGCACACGCCTTCGGGCTGTCTGTATCGATTGGGCTTGGCCCTGTTCGATCTGGAGAATCCGGAAAAGTGTTTGCTGCGAGGAGACTCGTGGATCTTTGGGCCGGAGGCGGAGTACGAGTGCCACGGCGACGTCGACGATGTTGTGTTCCCCTGCGGATATACGATGGACGCCGATGGCGACACCCTCAACATCTATTATGGAGCTGCGGACTGCGCCATTGCCCTGGCTCGGGCTAGCGTGCGCTCTCTGCTGGATTGGTTGGATGCCAATGGAAGTAGCGGACGCCGGCAGCGAGCGGGGGATTTGTGAAGCTGCGGTTGTGGATTTTAGGCTCGTCTTTGGCGCTGCCATTTCCGCTCTTTGA
>PMHV01000035.1 GCA_003156805.1 Acidobacteriaceae bacterium
GGCGCAGCCGTTCCATCCGACCACCTGCCGGCGGGAACCATGAACACATCTATGGGTTCCGGAGCGCCGCTGAACTGTGGATTCAGCATAACGGGAGACTTGGGCACATCTGCACCCCAGACAGCACCGTCCATGAGCGGGGTATAAAACATCAGGTGAGCCATCCAGTGGTGGTCCCCATTATCGGTAAGGTACTGGTCTTTTGACATCATGTAGCTCATGGCTCCAGGCTCCAGAGGCGGCAGTTCTTTGTTCTCGTAGGCGGCTTTGAGAGCATCAATGATCTGCGCTTTCGATTTCCCAGCCAGAATCATCTCCGTCCTCTTGTAGGTAAGCGGCAGGACGGATCGCGCGGCCGGCGGATTAAAGCAAAGCGGACCTCGAATTTTGGGATTCCAAAAATTTATAGCAAAATCACCATCGAAAGGGGACATCCACCCTCGCTCCACAACGCATACGAAACCATTTTTTCCTTTGACGGCGGTTTCATAGCCGTGTCGCCCCAGAACCAAGACCTCGGCATCGCGTGCGATGGCGTCTGGGGCTGCGCTTCGTGCCAAAGCGATTTCCGCATTACGATCCGTCATGAGGTATTGCTCGATGGGAGCCATCCTCGGATACGGAATTTGCCGATCCTGAGCCCGCGCCTGCCAGGGCCCGTCCGAGATAAGAATCAGCGCGAAGCTCAGAGAAGCAATCGTCTGGAATCTGTTTTGGTTCATCAGTTCCTCCCGTGCTGAGTGAATCTCACCGCAGTTGCCGTTAAGAGGGACAGGTGAGAGTCTTCCGTCCATCAGGCCCTCGCTCGCTCTTGCCTCGACGTACCCGCGTCGATAATGAATTCGCGCGCAGCCTACGAACCGGTTGGTATGTAACAAATATCAACCGCTTGTTGCAACTGATGCGATCAGCCTCGCTTGCGGTTGCCCGGCGGGCGAAGGGACCTCAGCCAGTCCACGATGTTTCTGATCCCCGCTTTCATCACTTTCGGATCCTGAGCATTCTTTGCCAGCGAGCCATAGCCTTCGACCATTGCGATCAGTAAGCCAGCGGCGTCAGTGGGTTCCACGTCGCGGCGAACGCTTCCTTGGGTCTGGCCCTCTCGCAAAACGGAGGCAACGGCCTCGCGCCAGGCATGGAAGACTATCGCCAGCCGCTTCCGGAATCCCGCGTCAAGAGGAGACATTTCCTGCGCCAGATTGTTCAGGGGACAGCCGCCCCGTACAACCTCGGGCCGAACGGATATACCTTGAACAATGCCGATCAAAGCGTCGATAGGGTCCTTGACGCTCTGTAGAGGCCGCAACCACGTGCCGCGGACGTCGGGGGCGATGACCTCTTCGACGACGGCGTATCCCAAGGCTTCCTTGCTTTGGAAGTGGTAGTACAGCGCTCCCTTAGTGACGCCAGCTGAGGCCAGGATTGTGTCCAGGCTGGCACTCTGGAAACCCGATCTGTAAACCTCGCGGAATGCCGCCTGCAGCAAGCGCTCCCGCGTATACTCAGGATCGCGCAGCCTAGTCGCTCTGCGTTTCGAATTCTTGCCTGCTGCCAACATACCAACCAGTATGTATGGTAACTATCAGAGCGTCAAGAGAGATCTATCACGCGCTCAACAATATGAAAATCCATCGTGCGTTCCGTCGCACTTATTGAATTGCGTAGGCAGGCCCTGGTGATCATGACTCGTAGTGTTGCCCCGCCCGATTATTAGATTGGCTTCTTCGTGACCGCTTGACATACCGACCAGTATGTATGTTAATCAGCTGAAAGTCAATCACAATTTGAGCGGCCTGACTTTTGGCTTCTGACGTTCTCGAATTTCGTAACCTCTCGCCAATGTGTATGAGAAGTTGGAGAAACAGTCGCTCTAGCCGTCTTGGGATCGTCCCAGGATTTTGTCGGTCCGCCAATCGTTTTCGAACTCTGAAGTGTTGGGCCTGTTGTCTCACGTAATCGTTGTGAACGTGGAACACCACATGCTCACTCAGTTCTGACTCAGCAGGAATTTGTGAAGTCGTGAGCCAATTCTGCTCTCAATTGCACACTAACTGTCCGAGCGCCGAGCGGTACCTGACGTAAATCGCCAGTCATCTCGGCACCACGACTTTACCGGAGGAAAAGAGGACATATGAGTACGCTTAGACAGTTGCGGAATTTCTGGATACTGTGGGTTACGACGATTATTCTGGCTTGCCTCAGCAATGCAGTCGCTCAACAGAGCTACACAGTTACCGATTTGGGCGATCTGAACAACGGGAATTTAGGTTGTGCCATGGGCGTCAATGATCGCGGGTGGACGGAGATCATGTATGGGACCCAAGACCCAGAACAAACCGGGCCCCTTGTAAATGGGCGGGCGGGGATAAACGTCGAAGGACTCAAGATCGAACTCGGCACGCTCGGAGGAAAGAACAGTTGGACCAACTATAACGGGATCAACGAGCGCGGCGAAGCGGTCGGTTTGGCCGAAACATCGGTTCCAGACCCGAACGGCGAGGACGTTTGCGAGTTCGGCACACACCTTACGTGTCGTCCGTTTCTTTGGAAAAACGGCCACATGCGCGCTCTCCCGACACTGGGCGGAAATAACGGGCAGGCGAGCGGGATCAATAAAAGTGGACAAATCGCAGGATATGCGGAAAACGGTATCGTGGACTCCACATGCCCGCCTAACACAACTAATAATAGGATTGACCTGCCGGTGTTGTGGGAAAAAGGCAAAGCCCAACCTCTTCCTACGGTGGGTAGCGATCCAGACGGGGTCGCGTGGGGCATCAACAATCAAGGCCAAGCCGTAGGCTACTCGGGAACCTGCATCGCAGCGAATCACGCCGTATTGTGGGAAAACGGCACTGCCATCCCGCTTCCTGACCTCGGAGTTCCGGGCGCCAGTCAGGGCATCGCCATTAACGATCAGGGCCAAATTGTTGGGCAAGTCTATAGCGCGGACGGCACAACCGCCTATGGCGCTCTTTGGCAGAACCAAGGGCAGAACTACACAATCACAAGCCTCAACACTCTGCCGGGAGATTTTTACTCCTTCGCCGAAGGCATTAACAACCAGGGCCAAGTGGTGGGGAGCACTCAGCTTGAGAATGGCGACTGGTCCCATGCCTTCATCTACCAGAACAGCGTGATGACCGACCTTAACACGCTGTTTCCCGCAAGTTCCAACCTCTACGCAACCATGGCGAACTCGATCAACGAGAGCGGACAAATCTCGGGCATGGCAACGGTACTCAGCGGGCCGAATGCGGGCAAGGTCCACGCCTTTCTGGCAACCCCTGTAAACCAAAGCATAGGCACGTCGGTTTCAGAGGTCGCACGTACGCATCCGAAAATCACTTTGCCCGCGAATGTTGGCAAACAGATTTTGCGGAGATCCGGACTCGGCCAATTCGGGCGATAGAGGCATTTATTTTCGGAGGCTTTCGCACCATGCATTCCAGCTATATGTTGCGCGAAGGCGCAAGGCCGGAGATTGTGCGGGACAACATGGGTCACGCGAATATCGCGTGACCCAGAATGTTTACGGCAAGAGCTGGTGGGAAGAGCGAGTGGATGCGGTCACCCAAGCTGTCGAAGCCGTAACCAATGCCGCTCAAAATGCCGAGAAAGAAGAGAAAAAGAATCAGCCTGAATCCGTCAGCAACGAATGGGTGCCCCCTTTGGCTGCCCCAGCAAGAGGCCAGAATCACAAGTTGTTGGTGACCGACCCGACACATAGGTGACAGGTCGTACCGGACACGTAGGTTACACTTTTTCCCCTTTTGCGGGGGGAAGTGGATGCCTTGGAAGGAGTGTTTCGGTCATGGATGAAAGACTGCAGTCTGTGGCGCGGCGGTTGGCCGTTAATTACAAAGTAATACGACAGCGTCGTGAGGCCGGCAGCGTCAAACAAGACGTTCGCTCTCCACTTGCCATCGCGATCCAGTTGTACGGGCATAGCTACGCCTAAAGTCGTAGTTACCACTTGCTTTATCTGGTGTCGCTTAGGGAACAGCGCGCCGTTTTTCTCTCGCTCAGTTGTACCGAAGTTGTACCGAAGAAGAAGATGCTCGGTCTGTTCGCCAAAACTCAGTCGAATTTCGCGATGCTAGATCAGGCTGAGTTGTGTTCCCCGGCTTCTCGGGTGCGTAGTTCTTCGTTGGCCAAGCAGCACGCTACAGGAAGTCGTCGGCCATCGTGAAATATTCCAAGTTTTCCCCGCGTCGAGCCCCACCGACTGCCGATCCGGCACCGTCTCCATCTCTAGAAGTTAACAACAGTCGCAGATCAGAACTTCTGATTTGACACGGCACTGTATTTCTGCAAGTATCGAAACATGCCAGTAGCACAATCAAAGAGATCTATTGAAAAAGTGGCCAAATACGCCGATATGTTTTCAGCGATGGGCACTGAACCTCGCCTTCGGATCATGCAATTGCTCCTATCTGCGCATCCTGATGGCCTAGTGGTTGGTGAGATTCAGCAAGAACTCGATATTCCCAATTCGACCCTGTCGCACCATCTCGACAAGCTGAAGGCAGAAGACCTCGTACACGTAGAGCGTGAGAGCACTTTCCTGCACTACACCGCCAACACGGAAGCGCTCCAGGAACTTCTGCAATTCCTCTACGCCGAGTGCTGCACTCGAAATAAGGCCGTCAAACCCCAAGATATCGTCCAACTTTGTAAATAGGAGGAGGGATCAATGGGCACCACCGACCTAAAGGAAGTCGTTAAAGAAAAATATGGCCAGGCAGCTTTGAGAGTGAGGACCGGCGGAAGTAGTTGCTGCGGAGCGACCGCGACAAGCGCGTCGGGTTGCGACCCGATCACCTCCAATCTGTATGACTCTTCCCAAGCCGGACAGATCCCTGAGGAGGCCATGCTCGCATCGCTAGGGTGCGGCAATCCAACTGCATTGGCGAAGTTGAATCCGGGAGAAGTGGTTCTCGATCTCGGTTCGGGCGGCGGGGTCGATGTCCTGCTTTCGGCGAAGCGGGTCGGGATCACCGGCAAGGCTTACGGTCTCGACATGACGGATGAGATGCTCGCGCTTGCGAATGACAACAAGCGCAAAGCCGGCGCTCAGAACGTAGAGTTCCTAAAAGGTGAGATCGAGCATATCCCTTTGCCGGATAACTCGGTCGACGTGATTATCTCGAATTGCGTGATCAACCTTTCAGCCGACAAAGACCGAGTGCTTAGCGAGGCGCTCCGAGTCTTGAAGCCGGGTGGGCGCTTTGCGGTATCCGACGTTGTCACTCGTGGCGAGATGCTGCCCGAGATTCGACAAAATGTGCTTCTTTGGGTTGGGTGTGTTGCAGGTGCCCTCGAAGAGAACGAATATCGCACCAAGCTCGCCTCTGCTGGCTTCGAGAAAATCGAGATCGAACCAACCAGAATTTATCGCATCGAGGACGCTCGCGAGTTTCTTTCCGGCCAAAACATCGACGTGGATGCGATTGCGCCGCAGGTTGACGGCAAGTTCATGAGTGCTTTCGTTCGGGCCGTGAAGCCGCACTGGGGAGTTTCCGATCCGGCTAACGCTCCTGGGACGGCTGAAGAAATAAAGCGAGCTTACCGTGATGCCTTTGTGACTCTAGAACGCCGCATCGGTCTATTCCTCCGTCTTCCGCTCGCCACCATCAGCAAGCTTGCTATCAAGAAAGAAATCGACAAAATCGGCGACCAATGAAATTCAACCTGCGTGTCAGACTCACGGCTGAATTCTTAGGTAGCGCATTTCTGGTTGCTGCCGTGATCGGCTCGGGCATTACGGGCGAACGGTTGGCGGGTGGGAACGCCGCCATTGCTTTGCTTGCGAACACGATTGCGACTGGCGCAGCGTTGGTCGCTCTCATTCTTACGTTTGGGCCGATTTCAGGCGCACACCTGAATCCAGCCGTTACGCTTGCCGATGCACTGGAGCACGGGATTCCTTGGTCCGAAGCAGTGGCTTATATGCTTGTCCAATGCGCGGGAGGACTTGTCGGAGCGATCAGCGCACATCTGATGTTTGATCTGCCCTGGTATTCGCTCTCCTCACACTTCCCGGCATGGGTGGGCATTGGTTCTGAGCGAGTTCGTCGCAACATTCGGACTGCTGTCGGTAATTTGGGGTTGCTCGCGACTGCGCTCAGGAGCGGTGCCCTTTGCTGTTGCGAGCTATATCATTGCCGCCTACTGGTTCACGGCGTCAACCTCTTTTGCAAACCCAGCAGTCACAATCGCCCGCTCCTTGTCTGACACCTTTGCCGGGATTCTACCGTCAGACGTTCCATTGTTTATCGTGGCACAGATCGCGGGCGCCTTAAGTGCGACCTTCTTGTTTCGTTGGCTAGTCCCGAACTTGGCGGCGTATGCAGACAGGGTAGTCGTGCCTCATTCCTCCGCGCGCGAACCTAGAGAAATCAGTTAGGTTCTCGATTGCCAGGAACCATCGCGTAACCGCCGTAATCTGTAACTTTTCACTTCCTGTTGCGTCTAACTCGCAGTGGCAGCTACACTAACGACGTTGAAACTAGTGCAAAAAGTCGCTGTTGTCGCTCTGGCGGGATTGTTCGCCGGGCTGCCGGTGATGGCATGTATCGTGCCCAATGCGGCGATGACGGCGGCGGAGCGGGAGTGTTGTAAGAAGATGGCGGGACAGTGCGGGGACATGGGGATGGCAAAATCCCATCCTTGCTGCCAGACAACCGCTACTCCTGCGGACTTTCACGCTCTGAAGACCGCCTCTTCGCAATTGCATCATGTCGGGTTGGTTCTATTGCACGCGCTTCCCCCAACGTCCCAGACCGACACATACTCCTCGCTGGCACAAAGGTCATCGCGAGTTTCGTGCACACATAGTCCGCCAGGATTAGAGTCTCTAGCCACAACAATCCTAAGAATCTAATCGTCTTTCCTCTGAGTTGTTAACGCATTCGTGCGTCCGCACGTTCGTGCGCCTACAAACTTGTGTCTGTTTGCGGAGGAAAGATGCAATCCACTTATTTGTCCCGAAGTCTCTTCGGGTGCACTCGTATTTCGTCCGTCACTGCGCTGCTGTTCTTCGGAACGCTATCCCTTGCCGGAAATGCTGGCGCGCAAGAGCCCGTAAATCCGCAGAGGCGGATTTCTGAATCGCCCGGCATGGCCGGGCACCCTGGAATGGCCACGTCTTTGCGTGAGCTAATTCAAGAGGCAGAGCAGAAGAACCCTCAGATTGCGGCCTCGTTTCACGCGTGGCAGGCGTCACGAAATGTTCCCAAGCAGGCCTCGGCTCTGCCCGAGACCGAACTCTCGGTGCAGCAGTTCAGTGTGGGCAGCCCACGACCTTTCGCTGGCTACAGCAACAGCGATTTCGCCTACATCGGGTTCGGGGCGTCGCAGGACATCCCCTACCCGGCCAAACGGCAGTTGCGCGCCCAAGTCGCAGAACACGAGGCGGACTCCATGGAAGCGCAAACCGAGTCAACGCGCAGAGCAGTCGTCGGAAATCTCAAGATGGTTTACTTCCGCCTAGCCTACATTCAGCAGACACTCGGAATTCTACAGAGAAGCGACGCGCTACTGAATCAGGTACAAGAGGCCTCCGAGGCACGCTACCGCGTAGGCCAGGGCAATCA
>PMHV01000013.1 GCA_003156805.1 Acidobacteriaceae bacterium
CACCTTGGCCAATCCGAAATCCAGGATCTTCACCCGCACATGGCCGATGATGAAAATGTTCCCGGGTTTTATGTCCCGGTGGATGATCCCTTTAGCATGGGCCGCCTCCAGGGCATCGGATGCCTGAATCCCAAAATCCAAAAGCTCGCCGGTTGAGATTGGCCCTTCGCGGAGTCGCTCCGTCAAGCTCTTTCCTTCAAGCAACTCCATGACGATCACCGGCTGATGATCATGTTCTTCCACCTCGTAGATGGTGCAGATGTTCGGGTGATTCAAGGAAGAAGCGACGCGGGCCTCGCGTTCAAACCGCTGGAGGGTTCGCTCGTCATGCGCCAGACTCTCGGGCAGAAATTTCAAAGCGACGCGGCGTCCCAAGCGGATGTCTTCCGCTTCGTACACCACGCCCATCCCGCCGCTGCCCAGCTTCCCGAGGACGCGATAGTGTGAAATAGTCCGGCCGAGCACTGAATCCCCTGCTTCTCGCGCCTCAGTTTGGGCGATCGTCTGCGCCGCAACCCGGATGGCGGGACGTTCCAGAAAACCGCCGAGGTTCCGGTGTGAGGTGAGGAGGGACCTCACTTCCTGTTCGAGTTTGGCATCGCCCGCACACACCTGACGCAGAAATTCGTCGCGCCGGTCGGAGGGCACTGCCAGCGCTGAGTGCAGCAACTCATCGACTCGCTTCCATCGTTCAGCATCCATCGCCGGCTCCGCCACCCATTTCCCGGTAAAGCCAGGTCCGAGCGGTGCTCCAGTCGCGCATCACAGTGACCGGCGACACCTTGAGGACTTCAGCTGTTTCCTCCACGCTCAAGCCCCCAAAAAAGCGCAGTTCAACCACCTGCGCCTTTCGCGAATCGATGCGGGCAAGAGCTTGCAAAGCATCGTCGAGCACGACCAGATTTTCATCTCGACCGCCGCCGAGGACCGCTGTGTCTTCCAGAGCCACGTGCTGCACGCCGCCCCCGCGTTTCAGGTTGTGGCGCCGTGCATGGTCAACCAAAATCCGCCGCATGAGTTGCGCCGACACGGCGAAGAAGTGGGCGCGGTTCTCCCAGCGCATGCGCTTGTAATCCACGAGCCGCAGGTAAGCTTCGTTGACCAGGGCAGTGGCTTGCAAACTGTGGCCGGTGCGCTCCCGCCTCAAGTAGTGCCCGGCGAGCCGGCGCAATTCGTCATATACGATCGGCGTCAGTTGATCGAGAGCGTTCTGATCTCCGTCGCTCCAGGCGCGGAGCAATGTGCTCACGTCACTCCCGTGTGACGTTGTTACTGGATCGCTCACGCCCCGTGCCCCCCGATGCCCAAATCTCGCCAATTATAGCGATATTAGCCGCCGCCCCATCAAAGAAAGTATCCGCGAATGATAGTTTCGTCCCGCCCCTTACGCCTATTTAACTGTAAGGGCAGAATGACGGGTGCCCAATACCTTTTCGCGTACTTTGCGGAAAACTACATTCCGAGGAGAAAGCTATGACGACACGAATCACGAGTCTTATCCACACATCAACCACGAGCATCCTACGTTTGGCGTTGCTGAGTAGTCTTGTCACGGCCGCGCCGCTTTTCGCAGCTGACGGTGCTGCCACCAACCATTCCGCTCACGAACAAGCCCCGGCCACGCTCGTTCAACAAGTTCGCGCCGGCACGAAGCAGTACATTGACGTTAACGCTGCCACCGCAGCCGGCTACGGACCATTTCTAGGGTGCGTCGCCGGTACCGACCACGGAGCGATGGGCGTGCACTACGTCAACGCCACCCTGCTCGGCAATCTCACCCTCGACCCCTCGCAACCCCAGGCACTCATCTACGAGCCCTCCAATGGCAAGATGACCCTCGTAGGCGTCGAGTTCATCCTGGACTCGGCGAGCTGGCTCGCCGCCAATAACAATACTCCTCCGGTGCTCGACGGGCAGGTCTTCACTTTCGTCGATGCCCCGAATCGCTTCAACATCAATTCATTCTTCGAGCTGCACGTCTGGGCTTGGCGCGACAACCCGCAAGGCGCGTTTGTGGACTGGAACAACCACGTGACCTGCGACGGTCAATAGACAAAATAGGAAACGTCTGCTCATGACCTGAGCGGTCTTTTGCACCAGATAGAGTGTTAGTGTGACGCTTCGTTGGACATTTGTCCGTAGAAGTCGCGGGGGGTGTGGGGATGTGGGAAACGCGGAGCGCTTTCCATATCTCCATGCCAACTGGCGCATCTTTGGGTTGGGTATGTGAAGCTGAGATCGGATGCTCAAATTCTTCGCTAGTAAAAACTAAGAAACGAGGGTATTACCATGCCGAAATTCGTCATCGAGAGAGATATTCCGGAAGCGGGCCGGCTGTCGTCGGAACAACTGCAGGCGATATCGCAGAAATCGTGTGGAGTTCTGCGAGAGATGGGCGCTCAGATTCAGTGGGTTCAGAGCTACGTCTCGGACGACAAAATCTATTGCATATACGTGGCCCCCGATGAAGACACGGTACGTAAGCATGCCCATCAGGGCGGTTTTCCGGCCAACCGAATCTCGCGAATTCGGTCGGTGATCGATCCGACAACCGCTGAGTAGTTGAAAAATTCAGCGGTACTCCCAAGTCGGGATTTCTGGAGAACGACTCAATGGAGAACTGCCCCGGATACCTCCCTCTTGGGTGCTAGACTTAGCGCCGATGGCATCCCCACGGTTTTGGGAGGTTTCATGAACAGAATGTTTCCTGCGTTGCCATGTCTGATTCTGAGTAGCGTGACCTTGCTTTGTTTGCTCGCGACAGCGGCTGGCGGCCATGCACAGACGCTGGTCACGAACGACCCGCCTTTCTATGGACCGTTCAACGCGGAGTTTTTCTCCGACGGAGATGGCCTCAAAAAGCCTCTGGAGAAGGACGATTCGGTTTTGCGTGCGGATTCAGCTTGGTCGCTGTACGGCTGGGTGAGGACTGCGGAGGCGCTGAAAGGGCCAAGTCTAGTCGCGGGTATTGGAGCTCCGGCGGAAGAGTATTCAAGGTACGTCGCTTTGGATGGTGAGCACGCAATTCTATGGATGGGCAAGAACAACAGTCTTTCTGGCGCAGCTTCGCTGGTTCCAGAGAAGTGGCATTTCCTGGCGGCGACCTTTGATGGTGAAGAATTTCGTCTTTACAGCGACGGTCTCCAAGTAGCGAACGGAAAACTCGACTTGGGGAGCGTGAGTCCGGAAATGCAGATAGCGCCTGCTTTTTCGCCGGCTTCGAACTGGCAGCACTTTGGTGGCATGGTCGCTTCGCTGAGCTTGGTCCGCAGAGCGCTGAGCGCAGATGAGATTAAGCAACTGTCTCAAAAACCGGAAGACTTTTCGCTGATCGAATTCGAACAGGGATCGAAGTCGTGGCCAGTGCAGACGCGGGCGCAAGCAGGATATCGGGCGCCACAAGATCCTGCGACCTTGCCACGCAGCAACGCACCGTTTACGCGCCCGGTGGTTAGAACCACACCCGCGGCGCAGGAAGCCCTCGAAGCTAATGGCGACGGCCAATGGACTCTGGCTGGGGGTTGGAGGATGAGTCCCACGCCAAAGGTGAACGCGAACGCAGATGGCGCTGTGATTTCGCAGTCTGGCTACAGTGCCCGGGATTGGTTGCCTGCGACTGTTCCGGGGACCGTACTCACCACCTTGATCGATCGAGGGGTGTATCCCGATCCCGATTACGGATTGAACAATCTCGCAATTCCGGAGAGCCTGAACAAGCAGGATTACTGGTATCGCACGGAATTCCGCGCGCCGAAGTCGATGGGTGGCCGGCGGCTGACCCTGACTTTTCAGGGGATCAATTATGAGGCGGCAGTATGGCTGAATGGAAGGTCCCTGGGCTCGATCAAGGGAGCCTTCATCCGAGGCACATTTGACGTGACTGATGTGGTGAAAACCCAGGAAAGTAATGTTTTGGCCGTGCGGGTTTCTCCGCCTCCTCATCCAGGAATTCCTCAGGAACAGTCGATCAAAGGCGGGCCGGGTGAGAATGGCGGGTTGATGTGTCTGGATGGCCCAACCTTCGTGGCCACTGAAGGTTGGGATTGGATTCCGGCGATTCGAGATCGTGATACCGGTATATGGCAACCGGTGACGCTGACAGCGACCAGCGCCGTGAAGATTGGGGACGTCCAGGTAGTCACCGCTCTGCCGCTGCCTGATACCAACCGTGCCGATGTCGAGATCACTGTGCCGCTGGTGAACCTTTCGAGTTCGCCGGTGAGCGGAACGCTCAAAGCCTCATTCGGTGAAATCGTCGTAACAAAACAGGTCACGGTGGCTCCCGGCAAGAGTGCCGTGAAGTTGGCGGCATCCGAATTCCCGCAGTTGACTGTCCGGCATCCGCGGTTGTGGTGGCCTAATGGGTATGGTAAGCAGGAACTGTACACCTTGCAGTTGAGTTTCCTGGAAGGAGACCGCGAGTCCGACAGAAAACAGCTGCGATTCGGGATTCGTGAGATCACGTATGAGTTGAGTCTGCTGGACAGTGCGGGTCACCTGCGGCGCTTGGAGTACTCACCGACCACGGCCAGGCTGAAAGGGGAACAGGTTGTAGATGTTCGTCATGAGGGCATGCGCGAGATTCCTGCCGCGGATCCCTTTCCGCCGAATTTTCCGCCGCAGTGGAAGGAAGGATGGAAGTCTTGGGTGTCGTCGTTGGTGCCGGGCGGTGAATTGTCCCCGTCGGTGCGGATGCTCAACGATACAAGCGCTTCGCCCTATCTGGTGATTCGAGTGAATGGCGTGCGAATCGCCTGCCGTGGAGGGAACTGGGGCATGGACGACTCGCGCAAGCGGGTCTCACGGGAAAGACTAGAACCCTATTTTCGCTTGCACCGCGATGCCAACTTGAACATTATCCGCAACTGGGTAGGACAGAACACAGAGGAGGTCTTTTACGATCTCGCGGATGAATATGGATTGTTGATCTGGAACGACTTCTGGGAATCGACTCAGAACTACAATGTAGAAGTTCAGGATCCGGCGTTGTTTCTCGAGAACGTGCAGGACACTATCCTTCGCTTTCGGAACCATCCGTCGATTGTGATGTGGTGCGGCCGCAACGAAGGCGTGCCGCAGCCCATTCTGAATGAAGGAATCGCCGAATTGGTGCGATCCTTGGACGGTACCCGCTACTATTCCCCGAGTTCGAACCAGGTCAATCTTCAGCAAAGCGGACCGTATAAGTATATGGATCCAACTCTGTATTACACCACTCTGAATCACGGGTTCTCCGTGGAGACAGGGACGCCGTCGTTTTCCACGCTGGAGTCTTTCCGGGCCTGGATTCCGAAGGAAGACCAGTGGCCGGTCAGCGATGACTGGGCTTATCACGACTGGCATCAGAGCGGGAATGGCGACATGGCGCCCTTCATGGCGGAATTACAAGCGGAGTTCGGCGCTCCGTTGAGCCTGGAAGATTTCGAGCGCAAGGCACAGATGCTGAACTACGTGGATCATCGCGCGATTTTCGAGGGCATGAATGCGCACTTATGGGCACCGAACAGCGGGCGGCTTTTGTGGATGACGCAGCCCGCATGGCCGAGCAATACCTGGCAGATTTTGAGCTCGGATTATGATACGCAGTCTTCCTTCTACGGCGTGAAGAAAGCTTGCGAGCCAGTGCATGTGCAGCTCGATCTGTCGAACTACAGCGTGGCGGTTGTCAATACAACCAATGATCCACGCATAGGATTGTCGATCAATGCCAGCGTCTATTCGCTCGACAACAGACTGCTGCTTCATCACGAGGAAAAAAAGGACGCCGCCGCCGATATGGTCACGGACGGGTTCAAGCTGGAACTTGCGCCATTGCTATCGTCGGATGGGATCGTGCTGGTGAAATTAGAGCTGCGGAACTCGCCAGGCGAACTGGTATCGGAGAATTTCTACTGGCTGGGAGCCGAAAGTGCATCCTATCGGCGTTTGGATCGTCTTCCGGCTTCTTCCCTGTCAGTAACCGCCAAATCCACACGCAGTGGCGAGAGCGTTCACGTGCGAGTGGAGCTACGGAACACCGGAACCGTGGCTTCGCTGGCGAACAAGCTGACGCTCTTGAACGCAGCCGATGCCTCACGGATTCTGCCGGCGTACTATACGGATAACTATGTGTCGCTATTACCGGGGGAAAGCCGGGAGATCGAAGTTGAGTATCCTGTGAAGTCGGCCAATGGTGCGGCGCAGTTGGCGATTCGGGGGTGGAATCTCGCGAAACAGACAGTTCCGTTGGCATTGTCTGGAGGTGTTGCGAACTGAGCGGCCGCCCGAGCTCTAGGATTACCGTAATCCGCTTCTCCCTCGGTCTGCCGAGCAATTGGAGATGAATTGTGAAAATTGCGCGCGTATGGTGGTTGTGCGCTGTACTTCTGTTTGTGGTAAGCGACCTGATGGCCATGGACGCTTCCGCAAAGGTATTTGAAGATCCCGCCTTTCCTGCCGCTGATACTTCGGCGCTGCCCAGCGCTCAGCTCCATGCACTGCTGCCGGGCGCTTCGTTTGTGACGGCTCAGGAACTCAGCTCTGTTTTGGCTGATGACGATCTCAGCTTGCTGGTGTTGCCCTATGGCTCCGCCTTCCCTGAGGACTCATGGAAGGATATCTACACCTATCTCTCCCGAGGGGGCAATCTTCTTGTTCTGGGCGGCAGGCCCTTTACTCGTGCTGCTTATCAAGATGGCGGTACATGGAAGCTGCATGATTATAGCGTGCGCTTCATACGTGAGTTGAGGATTGACCAATATCAGGAGACCCCTGGCTCCCGCGGTCTCTCCTATGTACCGAATGCAGATATGGTAACGCAGTTGCCCGCCTTTGCATGGCAGCAAGGCTTCAGTCCTATCATCCATCTGAGCGACAGCCGAATCAACGAACGCGGTGGCTCAGCCGGCAGGATCGATACTCGGATTGACGCGATGGCCTGGGGTATACGCGATGGCCGTCGCTTATCGGCGCCTGTTTTGCAGATTGACCACATGCGCGGCAAGTTTGCGGGCGGGCGATGGATTTTCATGAGTGCCGATCTGCCAGCTGGTTTTGCCGATTCTGCAGAGGCGAAAGAAATCGTTTCGTCTCTTGTCCCGGCCGCCAGCCGCGGGGCAGAAGAATTCCTTGTACGCCCGACGCTTCCTCTGTATCTGCCGCACGAACCAATTGAATTGCAAGTCAGCTGGGTGGCGGTCCACCCCAAACCGGAGAATTTGCTTGTGCGCGTTACCGTGACCCCAGAAGATGCGCCAGGGCAGAGGTCCGTTTACAGCGCGAGCCTTACTGCTGGTCTGGTGATGACCCTACCGCCGCAGCAGACAAAGGGATTCCATATTGTAGATGCGGTACTCCTGGATGGCGCTCAGGTGATCGCGAAATATCATTCCGGATTTTGGATGCGCGACTCTGCATACCTAAGCTCTGGACCAAAGCTCGGCGTGAACCAGGATTACTTTGAGCTCGATGGTAAACCGCTTGCAGTGGTGGGAACGACCTACATGTCCAGCGAGGTGCAGAGGCTCTATTTCGACCACCCGAATGTGTATGTGTGGGACCGCGATATGAGGCAGTTGGAAGATGCCGGGATCAATATGATCAGGACCGGCTGGTGGAGCGGGTGGGACAAGCTGTGCGATGAAAATGGCATGCCTTATGAACGCACTCTTCGCACCCTGGAAGCTTATCTCATGAGCGCTCGCAAGCACGGCCTTCCAGTGCAATTCAATGTTTTTGCGTTTCTTCCCGATGTGCTCGGTGGCGAGAATGCCTATCTGGATCCCAGGGCGGTTCAACGGGAAAAAAATCTCTATTCAGGATTGGCCGCGCGCTTCGGAGCTGTGCCCTTTCTCGCCTGGGATCTCATCAACGAACCCAGTTTCAGCCAGCATCTGTGGACCGCCGTTCCTGGCGGCGATGCGTTTGAGTTGGCGGAGTGGAACGTATGGCTGAAGAAGAGGTACGCTTCCCGCCGCGCGCTGGAGAGTGCGTGGAACGTGGCGCCAACGGGAGGCAGTGGCCCGTGGCCTGTTCCGGCGGCAAGTGAATATCAAAGATCAGGAGACAGCGCAGCCACCGGGTTCAAGCTCTATGATTTCTATCTTTTTTCGCAAGAGATGTTTGCGGTCTGGGTCGCGCAGATTCGCGAAGTCATCCGCTCGGCCGGGTCCCAGCAGCTCATTACGGTTGGCCAGGATGAGGGCGGCAATGACTCACGCCTGTTGCCGGCATACTTCTCTGCTTCAGTGGATTTCACGACGAATCATTCTTGGAGGGAGAACGACGATTTGTTGCGGGATTCCCTGGTAGCTAAGCAGCCCAGTAGGCCCATGTTGATCCAGGAAACTGGCGTGGGGGCTGGAACCACCTTGGACGGGATAGCGCGCCGGAGCCTTGAAAGTCAAAGCTCACTGCTTGAACGTAAAGCGGCACTCTCCTTTGCGCAGGGAACAGGATTCATCGAATGGCTGTGGAACACAAATGCCGACATGATGGAGGATGGGGAAGTTTCGCTGGGTGGAGTGCGCGCGGACAAAACCGAGAAGCCGGAAGCTGCGGTGATGCGCGGATTTGGTGCATTTGCGAAAGAGGCATCGAGCTATTTCAGGCAGCCGCAACAGCCTGATGTGGCGATTGTCACCTCAGAGGCGGCGCAGTTCTCCCCGATGTGGAGCCTCCAGATGGAGGCGCAGCGCAAGGCAGTGCGCGCTCTCTGCTATCAGAGCCGTGTGCCCGGCTACATTATCAGCGAGAGCCAGATCGCAAAGCTGGGCACTCCTAAGCTGGCAATTTTGCCGTCTCCGCAGGCCCTGAATGACGTTACATGGCAGGCTCTTCTTGCTTATGTGAGCAACGGCGGAAATTTGCTCGTCACCGGGGCCGTAAACCGCGATGCGCAATGGCACGTGGTGGACCGGTTGGTGGCTGCGCATATCCAGGGAAATGTTACCCCTTTGACCTTCAGGACCGCCGCCATTCTTGCCGCCGGCCAATCCATCCCGATGTCCTTTGACCAGAACAAACAGAATTCGCTCGAATCCGTGCAGTTTCAGGATGGGGCGACACTAGAACAGCAGGTCTACGGCCATGGACACATCTTCTGGTCTGCATACCCTGTAGAGCTTGCAGAAAGCGCAGATGCCGCAGGAAGGCTTTATTCGTATGTGCTGGGAAAGATCGGCGTCGCACCCATGTTCGAGTATGACGCGAACCTATCGCCCGGCGTACTGATTTATCCCACCATATTACAGAATGCTGTCATGTATATTTTCGAGTCCGAAGATGCCGCCGACGCAAAGATCAACATCAAGGACAAGCTTACGGGCGCCCGCCTGATTTTCGATGTGCCGTCACAACGTTCGGTGTTGGTGGTTCTGAGGAAAAACGACGGAGCATTGCTCACTAAATATGGTTACTAGCAGGCGATTCAAGCCGCTAGGCGTCCCCCCTCGGATGGTCGCCCACCCGGAAGCCATCCGTCAGCGGGTTTATGGGAGACTCGAATGAGTTCCTGGGTGCTGCACAAGAAAGTCAACCCGCTTTCGCCGATTCGTCGGTTTGTGATCGCATTTCCTGTGAAAGTGTTGGCGTAGGCTTGGCGGCCGTACACTTTGAGTCAGAAGGATAGGAACCGATGTCCACCATCACCCGACGCTCTTTCCTGGCAATGGCGGCTGCCATGGGCGCCACCGCAGCCTGGGGCAATCCGTTTGGGACGAAGTCCCGCATTGCATGGCGTGAACGCCGTGATCTTTTCCCTGAAGGAGTTGCATCAGGAGACCCGGACGGCAACAGTGTTCTGTTGTGGACGCGCCGACCGCCGACTGGTGAAAACCTAGCTCTGAAGTCGAACGTCCTGAAGTTGAACGTCCCTTTAAACGTCGAGCTCGCCGAAGATGAAATGTTCAGTCGTGTTGTGGCGACTGCCGCGGCTCCGGTTTCCGCCGCATCCGACTGGACCTGCCGCGTACTGGTTGGAGGGTTGAAGCCCAGCCGTGTGTATTGGTACCGCTTCACCGATTCCGAAGGCTGTGGCAGCCGTGTGGGTAGGACGATCACAGCGCCGGACATAGATGACGCCAGACCCGTGCGTTTTGTTTTTGTGAGTTGCCAGAATTCGAATGACGGAGCGCAGAACGCCTACCGCAGAATGATCTTCGAGGATGAACGCGCTACTGAAGCGGAGCAGATTGGCTTCGTGCTTCACCTCGGCGATTTCATCTATGAAATTGTCTGGTACCCGGAGGACCGTCCACAGGGCATGTACGACCGTCGCCTGCGAGACATCGTCCGTTATCCGCATGGCGAGAAGATCCGCGACTTTCATATCCCGACGACCGTGGATGACTATCGTGCCGTTTATCGCGCGTATCTGAGCGATCCGGATCTTCAGGACGCACGCGCCCGCTGGCCCTTCGTCAACATGTGGGACAACCACGAGTTTAGTTGGCTGGGCTGGCAGTCCTTGCAAAGATTTGAAGGAAAAACGCTGCCGGCGCAGACCCGCAAAGTGGCGGCCAATCAGGCCTTTTTCGAATACCAGCCTGCACGGATCACTAAACCAAGCGGGCCCTCCCTTGATCGCTTCGATCCTCCGCACGTGATCGATACGCCGGTTACGCGTTTTGACGAGCACGGCCTCGGTCAAGAACCGAACAATCTTGCCGCCATCGGCAGCCTCAAAGGTTACCGCGCATTGCGATGGGGCCGGAACGTGGAATTGATCGTCACCGACCAGCGCACTTATCGTTCCGAGACACCTACTGATCAGCCCGAGGCAAAATCTCTTTCGAGCGATGACTTTCCCGAGTTCATCCCGGAAGATGCCATGGAAATCCTGGATGCTGGGCGAACCTACAATGGCGGCCGGCCGCCGGCGTCAATCCGTTTCGGCAGTGTCGAGATAGCGAATTTCTGCAAAGACCGGCCTGCGCAGACAATTCTCGGCGCCGAGCAGAAGACGTGGTTTCTTGAGCGCTTGCGCAACTCGAAAGCGACCTGGAAGATTTGGGGCAACACCACCGCCACGCTGGACATGCGCGCCGATCTGCAAAACCTGCCGCAGGGAGCAGAGAAGCCGTGGCCAGGGACCAGTTACGCGACTTCCCCCTTTGGTGACCATGGCACCGCGTATATGGAGCGCGGCGAGATCTACGACTTCGTACAGGCCAACGGAGTCACCGGTTTTGTCACGGTGGCGGGAGATCGCCACAGCTTTTGGGCAGGATGGGCTGCGAAGTCCCTGCCCCCGAAGCCCTTTGTGCCGGTCGGCATTGCGTTTGTGACCGGTTCCATCTCGGCCCCAGGAATTGTCGAAGTACTGGAACACCTCTTGCCGAAAGAGCATCCTCTCCGATTACTCTACGTTGGCCAAGGGCCGGGCGATCACGCTCCGAAACCAACTTTGAACATGCTCGTTCGGCATGGAGTGCGGTCATGTTTCGAGTATGCGCAGAGCGGAGATATCGCGAAAGCGCGAGAACTGTCCAATCCCGATTTGTCACCGCACGTCTCGTTTGTCGATATGGGGGGCCACGGCTACTCGGTGGTTCACGCTNNGTCTGCATTCCTCGCCCCCTCGAGCGCAGCGACCGTCCGGATGGCGGCGCTCTCAGCTATCGCGTTAGATTTCGAACCGGCCTTTGGAAAAATGGTGAAGCGCCAAAACTCCAGATGCAGATTTTCGAAGGCGATCCGAAATTTTCGGTGTAACCTGGCTCGATTTCACGTATCCGAATAGTTTTACTGCCCCTCGCCCAACTCACGAATCCAAATATTCCGGAAGCGCACAGGGTTGCCGTGATCCTGCAGACTGAGTGGCAGCTTGTCCGGCGTCGGCTTATAGGGAGGCCGCTCGTGGTGGGCAGTAGGGCCCGACAGTTCCACGTTATCCTGCACCAGCACTCCATTGTGCAGCACAGTCACCCGCGCCGGGCGCAGCAGCTTGCCATCTTTGTCAAAACGCGGACCGTGAAAGACGATGTCATACGTCTGCCACTGTCCCGGCGCCCGTGAGGCATTCACCTGCGGGGGAAATTGCCCATAGACCGCCGAGGCCTGGCCGTCGGCGTAGGTTTTGCTTTGATACGAATCCAGCACCTGGATTTCGTACAGACCCATCAAAAACACGCCACTGTTGCCGCGCCCTTGATCCTCGCCCACCGGAGGCACAGGCTCCGCAAACTCGACATGCAATTGGCAGTCGCCGAACGGCTGGCGCGTATGGATGTAGCCGCTATGGGGCACCACTTCCGTGTAGCCATCCGCCACTTTCCATTTCGCTGGCTGACCATCTTCGCCCGCCCACGGGGAAAGATCCTTGCCACCGAACAACACAACTGCATCGGTTGGAGGACGCCCCGGCACTTCCTGCGAGCTGGCCGTTCCAGGCTCAATCACCGCGGGCAACGGACGATCCGGATCGTTGGGCTTCCAGCGCGGATCCACCTGCGCCATGGAGAGCTGGGCAATGCAAAGGGCTAAGGCTAGTACAGAGACAATTGTTCGCATCGGCATATACCTCGTTGCCCAAGATACACAAGATCGCACTGCCTGAAAAACGGAAAAGCCCCGGTAGTCAACCGGGGCTTGAAACTAGCACTGCTTGCGAAGCAACTTAACCGATAGGTTTGTACTCGGCAAGCCCCTCCGTGCCAAGGGTTTTCGCGTTACTGAGTCTCCTTCACGACGCGTCCGTTGAGCGGCTGAGGGGGACGGACATCGTGCGGATAAAGTTTGGCGAACGCGCTGATCTCCTCTGCCGAGATGTCCACCGGAGTCTTCAGCACAAACCACGTGACGCCCTCACTGCAGGGCGGAGCCGTTAGCGACCCCATGTACGTGTAATAAGCGGTATCGTGCGGCAGCAGGCCGGCGGGATCGACCTCGACTCCGGCAACTTCCTGCTCTTTGCCCTCGGTCTTCGGCATATGTTCCCAGAGCTGCTGAATGGTGGCGTTCGCGCCGCCCGCCTTCAGAAGAACTGCGACGGCGGCAACCTTGCCGTCGCTGGCTTCGTGCATCAAGTGGACCACCATGTCGTATGGCTTACCGTGAAGGTACTCTTCGCTGGGACGGTGAAAGTGGAATTGCGTCAGTTGGTAGCGCTTGTCTCCCACAATCAGAAGGTTTCCGCTTCCCGGGGCGTCGTGGTAGTTCACTCGGATGGTGTGGCCGTTGTTAATTAAGTATTTGAGCGGGCCGCTTTTGTATTCGAATCGTATGGCGGGGAGTTCAGCTTTCTCCGCTTTTCGAATGTCGATCGGAGACTGTTCCTTCCCGGCGTTGCAGGCCGCATAGTCCGGATCGAGATCACTCCAATGTTCGGCCCCGGTTTCCCCTTCGTAGGTCCATTGTGTCTTCCACTGCGCTCGTGGACCCGAAGGCGCCAAAACCGCCGCGACAACCAGCAATACAAACGTCATCCAACCTTTTCGCAAATTGCACCTCGCTTTGCGCGCAATGGCTTATCTGCTTGGTCAAAGGCGCTGTCGCATCCATCGCCGTCAGTATGCCGGTTGGCGGAAATCGATAATTCGTCTATCACCGAAGTATGGATGTCGATACTACTGACGCGGACACATCCTAGATGTGGCGTAATCGGCGTTTCGATTCAAGCATCGCGCAATAACCCCCGGATCGCCGGTAAACCGGAAACTATTCGGGCTGTTGGCGAACAAATCGCGATTGCACTCGTTGATGGGGTCGTTCGGAGAGTTTCGTGAGGTCCCTTTCCCATGCATTCATTTGCCGGTTCGCGCATCCCACACCGGGGTGCCCTTGCCGTCGCGGAACAGAAGCGTGTCTTCGCCCTTCACCAGTTCTCGTGCGAGGATCACGTCCGCCCCTTCGTGCTTTACCTTCGAGCCTGTAACCGCAATCTGGTCACCCTTGCTGAAACTGATGCCCATCTCCTCTTCAAACGGTTTGGGGCACACATAGATGTGGATCTTGTCGTCGCCGTTCTTGATGATCAGTTCCATGAAATCTTTCCTGGTCCCGAGAGACAGCAGATTCACTTCATCGATCACTCCCTTGGTTTTCGTCTCCGCGCGAAGGTCATACTTGGGCAGGCTACTATCTTCTGGTTGCGTCTTTTGTGAGAGTCCCGGCGTTACCCACAAAAATAAGGACAACGCGACTCGGAAAAGTATCTTGATGTTTTTATATGGCAGGATGGGGCGTTCCAGACCGAGTGACACTGCTCCTCCTCGTTGCTGACCGAGAACCCAACGTGGGGGGCGAGGTGCCTCTCTACTTTCGGCACGGCCCCGAGACGCACGTTTCTCGGTTCCCGGGTTGCCTGACAGTTTTCGCTAAAGATAAGGCCGTTTACTCAGTCGCTTTCGAGGAGGACAGGAGAATCGTACACCCACGGAGCCAGCTCAGGCGAGAGCAACCAAGCCGTAGCGAATCTGACGATTCTGGACGAGTAGTCGGCAAGCCGGAAGGAATGGCACGATCGGGTCTGCTGAAATTATTTCCGCATCGCCCCTGATCTAGTCGCACCAAGCATTCGACAGTCCACTCGTCCTCCTTCCATATGCAGAGGATTAGCGACGCCAACAGCCGGGGCCTCATGAAGGCAAGGGGCATATACTCATGATGAAAACCTGCCTTCGACACCGCTAAACTCCAATGCGCTTCCTGCCCGAACTCCTCGCCTAGCACTCCTGAGATGGCTCAGGCCCACTCGAAGGTAGTTCGCCTGGCCATCCCGAAAGCGTCGTGATTTGCACTGATTTGTAGCGACGCAAGTGCTTTAGAATCTGGCGGAGAGAGTGGGATTCGAACCCACGTTACCCTTTCGAGTAAACACGCTTTCCAAGCGTGCGCCTTCAGCCACTCGGCCATCTCTCCGGCGAGAATCTAAATGACTAGGACGCGCAGAAGGGTCTGCGGAATCGGCTCGGCTGGGTTCAAAATGCGTCCATGCCGCCTCAGTCTCATTCTATGGGGCGGTGGGCCGAATCGCAACCCGCGCGCGAAACGGCGAGCGGTTCAGAGCATTCTTGCGGCGTGCGCAGGATCGGTGGAGGAGTATTTCACCATTAGGAAAGTTTTTCTGGTACGGCCGAGTTGAAGGCAAGCGCGGGTACAGTCGACGTTCCGCCTGCAGCCGCGCCAGCTGCCGCAGTGGCCGCGCTCCCACCTTCGGGAGCCGCGATCGGAGCAGGGGGCGGCTTCACACCGTCTACAATGTGATGACTCAGGCAATAAAGAGCAAGTTCGAGGCGGTCGGCGACTCCTAGCTTGTCGTACACCTTGCGCAGATAATTCTTCACTACCTGCTCCGTGGTTCCGACGCGACCGGCAATCTCCTTGTTCTTCATGCCTTGAGTAACGCAGGAAACGATCAGCGATTCTTTAGGCGTGAGTTGGACCTTGGGGCGCGATCCGGCCGGGCGCAGGCTTTGACTGCGATACGCTGCCATGACCCAGTTGATGCCTTGCGCGTCGAGCCATGTGTTTCCGGCCGCGACTTTGCGCAGGCAATCGACCAGCAATTCCGGTTCGACCTCGCGCGACACGATACCGTGCGCCCCTCTCCGAAATAACTCCAGGGTAAGCTCTTCTTCAGATCCTTGGGTTACCACGATGATTCTTGCCTGGGGCGACTGGCGCAGCAGATCCGCTACAGCTTCCACAGGGTTCGGAGCGAGCGCCGCTTCAAGAATCAGGACGTCGGCGGAAAACTTCTTTACCGCCGACTGCGTCTGAGCCAGCGTTTCAGCCTGCCCGACTACGCGAATGTCGTCTTCGAGCGCGAATATCTTGCGCAGGCCGGCGCGGAAAATGGCCTGCGTATCGGCCACAATCACGCGGATCAGATGGCTTGTGCCACCCTCTTCGTGAACCCCGTGATTATCTGCCACGCCGACCGGAATGCTCGCCATCAGATCCTTACGTCCTATGCTCGCTCGAAATGGTATTCGTCAATGACCACGCCCACGCCGCGACGGCCATGGTCTTCAAAGCTGCGAACCACGCGGCCGCGGCAGTCAATTTGCACGTCGCAGCTCACACCCACGACTTCGCCCGGAAGCAGAATTGTGAAATCGACCATCGATCCCACAGGCACGTCGCGGTCCATCGCGAAGAGCACTCCATTGGCGGAGATGTTCTGCGTCTCAGCCGAGTACTCGCCGCTGTGCGCCTTTACCGACACCGGCAGATGCAACGGAAACCGCGGGGCACTTTGCATTTCGGCATAGTGCCGGGCCTCGGCTTGGTCTTGCATCGTCGGTTCTTTGGGTGCTCCAACGGACACGATCTCGAATGAACCTTTCTTCTGAAATCTCGCGGAACTCAAGGGCAGCGTACACCTGGGAATCAGGTGTGCAAAGTTACGGAAGTCATGGAACAAAGGCGCGGAAGTGTCGGTGGTACAGGGACTTAGGGGCGGAATGGAGATGTCGTGACCGCAATCACTGCGGAATGCAGGTCGCAGCGCTTAGCATTCAGCAGTCAGCACTCANNCAAAGTTACGGAAGTCATGGAACGATGGGGCGCTAACTGCTTATAGATGAGAGAATTACAGGGAATTCAGAAATCGTGTTCGGCGCCGGCAAAAGGAGTTCGGCGGAGGGCCTGCAACGGCTAAAACTTGGTGGCTTCCGTAAAATTAAACTCGCGGATTTTCATCGCGGGTACAACCATGTCGAATGATTCTTCGCCGCACGCGCGAACCGGCTCGCTCATCGCTTCCACATTGGAGAGCATGTGGATGAGGCTTTCATTGAAGCGGAAGTTGCGGATGCCGCATTGCACGCGTCCGTCCTCTATGAGAAATGTACCGTCGCGAGTCATGCCGGTCAGGATTTTCTCGAACGGTTCCACTTCGCGGATGTACCACAGCCGCGTTACCAGCACTCCGCGTTCCGTGGAGGCGATTATCTGCTCGACGGTTTGCGGATTCTGCGGACCCGCGAAAACGATATTCAGCGGCATTTCTCCCATTTCGTTGGGCAGCGCAAAACCATGGCCCGTGGCCTGGATCGGTCCTGCCTTATCCCTGAACTCCGAGCGTCGCATGCGCTCGGCGGTTGCGCGCGCGTACACCACGCGCTTCACCACGCCATTCTCAACCAGCGGCACACGCCGGCGGCGCATGCCTTCGCCATCGAAAGGCGAGCCAGACTGCAGCGGGTGAGCAACATCGTCGCGGATCGTGATGTTCTCGCCGAAGAGTTTGCTGCCGATGCGCCCGGTAAGAAACGAGCGCTGGTCGAGAATACCCATGCCCGAGTAATCCCAGAACATGAAGCCTACGATATCGAGCACGGCGGCAGGTTCGAGGATCACCGTATACTTCCCTGCTGGAATCTCCTGCGGATGCGAAGATTCGCGCGCCTTTTGCGCCGAGGTCTCGCCTAGAGTGAGCGGGTCGAGATTGGCCGCGTCAGGCGAATTCGCCTTTTGCCAACCGGAAGAGTCTGCGCCCAGCATGGTGATCGAAATCTCCGCCAGAGTCTGCGTATGCCAGTCGCTGAGGCCGCGCGAGTTGAAGATGCCCTCGATTGATTCGGCGCTGGAAAAAATGCCGGCGGCGGTGAGCTTATGCTTCTCGGCTACGCCGACGATTTTGCTGACGCAATCGGCGCGCAGCTCGGGCGTGATGCCGGCCGTCGCGGCAAAATGGCGAGACGGAATTGTATTTGCCGGCACTGGCGCTTCGCCGAACTGGTCTTGACCGACCGCGCCCGCAGCTTCGCGAGAATCCGGCATCGGCAAAAGATCAGGATCGGGATGCTGCACCTTCGCCAGGCTCTCCGAAGCGGCCACAACCCAGCTCAGACTCTCGTCGTCGAATTTGTTGGACGTGGCGCGAGCCGTGCGTCCGCCGAAGACCGTGCGCACGGACACGACATGATTCTCTTCCGCCACATTCTGATGAATGGTGTTGTTAGCGAAGCGAGTCAGGGCAAATGCTCCTCCGGAGAAGAGAACCTCGACCTCATCTGCGGTCGAAAGTTTGCGGATGCGGTTGAAGATGTCGCCGGCTTGGTCTTTGGTTAGCATCCAGATCGATTCTTGCCTTCTCCTGCCGGAGCCTGCCCTGAGCGCAGAGGAAAGCGTAACTCCGTGATGCACTAACTTCCCCTGTACGCGCTTCCCACCTTAATGTCCCTAAACCGCGACGGCGCCGCGCCATGTCCTGTACCCATCACCTGTTGCGGTTGGCCTTTCCCACAATTCGGTGTGCCCCAAAGCGTCCACTCATCGCGCGAACAGATTGCATCCAACGAATTCCAGAACTCGGTCGTGATACCCGAGTACGACGGGTTCTTCACCATGCGCGCGCGTTTGCCGCGCTTGATCTCCCAGCCGATCTCGCATCCGAATTGAAAGTTGTAGCGCTTGTCGTCGATGGACCAGGAGCGGTTGGTTTGCATAAAGACGCCATGATCGGTCGCAGCAATTAATTCTTCTAGACTCAAGGGTTCGTGGCCCGGCAGCAAACTGATGTTGGTCATGCGAATCATTGGCAGCCGGTTCCAGCCCTCGGCGCGAAGCGTGCCGCCGGAGCGATTCTCGCCGATGGTGTGCGCGGTTTCGCGCGAACTGAGATAGCCGGTGAACAGGCCATTGGTTATGATCGGTGTGCACTGTCCCGGAACACCCTCGTCGTCGAAGGCAAAAGTTCCCAGCCCGGGTCCGTGCTCCTGGCGCGCATCGGCCACAACGTTGACCAGTTCGCTGCCGTAACGCAATGTGCGCAATTTATCGAGCGTAAGAAACGAAGTGCCGGCAAAGTTCGCTTCCATGCCGAGCACCCGATCAAGTTCGATGGGATGGCCGACGGATTCGTGAATCTGCAAACCGAGCTGCGAACTGTCGAGAATGATGTCCAACGCGCCTTCGGGGCACTGATCCGCGTGGTGCAGCGCCACGGCCTCTTCGGCGATGCGGCGCGCATTCTCGGCCAACCTTAATTCTTCGATCAGTTCATAGCCCTTGTTCTGCCACTGCCCACCGTAGGAATTTGGATACGAACGTTTTTGGATCTCATTGCCAGCGAAGGCGTAAGCGGCATAACCGGCACCGGTCGAATACTTGGTCTGGTGAATATTCGCTCCTTCAGAAGAAACGAACCACTGCTCGTCGCGATTGAAGTTGAGATTGGTTTCCGCGAGCGTGATTCCGGCGACGGCACGCAGTTCAGAGTCAACCTTCAACAACAGATCGATGTTCTGCTCGACGGAAACGGTAAACGGGTCGATCTTGTGCGGCGTGGTCCATTCGGCGGTGACAGCCTTTTCCGGCGCGAGTTGGACATCGTGTTGCTTGACCCGGGCCGATGCGCGGGCAATTTCAACCGCGCGTCCTGCAGTGGCTTCAACAGCGGCGCGGCTCAGGTCGTCGGACGCGGCAAAGCCCCAAGCGCCGTCGGCGATGACGCGCACACTCATGCCCACGGACTCCGCATCCGATGCGCTGCCAACTTTGCCGTTCTTCGTGGTAAGGGCACGGCTGGATTGCGCGACGATGCGTACGTCCGCGTAAGAGGCGCCCCGCAGCGCGGCTATGTCGAGAGCCCAGTTAGCAACATGCTTCATAGCGGAAGGTCAAATTTATCACGGAGACACTTTCGGCTGCGTTCTGCGGAGCTCCGGTGCGGAGGCAAATGAAAATAGCTACGGAGCCGTGCGCGCTGCATCCAACGCCTTCTTCACGGCCAACAATTCTTTCAGCACCTCGCGCAACTTGGTGGACTCAAGTGCAGTCGCGCCGTCGGATTTCGCGTTCTTCGGGTTGTCATGAACTTCGATGAAAACGCCATCCACTCCCGCGGCCACGGCTGCGCGGGCAAGCAGAGGAATGAATTCGGGCTGGCCGCCGCTCACTGCCGGTCCTTTGTCATCCGCCTGGGCTGAAGGGAGTTGTACGGAGTGAGTCGCATCGAAAACCACCGGCGCGAACTTGCGCATGATGGGCAACGAGCGCATGTCGACGACGAGATTGTTGTAGCCGAAGCTGGCGCCGCGCTCGGTCAGGAAGACCTGTGTGTTGCCGGCTTCGCGGCACTTCTCGACTGCATGACGCATGTCCCAGGGCGAAACAAATTGTCCCTTCTTAATATTCACGGCGCGTCCACTCAGCGCGGCCGCGACGACAAGATCAGTCTGCCGGCTGAGAAACGCAGGGACTTGCAGCACCTCGACGACTTCAGCAACCTTCGCGACATCGGCGGTTTCGTGAACATCCGTGAGCACAGGAACGTGAACTTCATCCCTGATTTTCTTGAGAATGCGAAGCCCCTCTTTGATACCAGGGCCGCGAAAGCTGCGAATCGAAGTNNTCGATGACGCACGGGCCGGCGATAAGAAACAGATCGCCGGAACCGATGCGCACGTCGCCGACTTGGAACATAGTGGTCAGTGGTTAGCTACCAGTGGTCAGACGAAAACAATCTCAGCGCCGCGACACTTTCTCCGGACGGTGGAACATTTCTTCCTCGGCAGTTTCTTTCACCGCACGCCGCCTCTGGCCATGCGCGTACGCCGCCGCAATGAATGTGCTGAACAGCGGGTGCGGCTCGAGNNTCCAGCGGCTTCGACTTGAACTCAGGATGGAACTGGCAGCCGATGAAGTGCGGATGATTGGGCAATTCCACCATCTCGACGTAAGTCCCGTCGGGCGTCGAGCCGGAAATCCGCAGACCCCCGGCCACCATGGGCTCTTCATATTCACGATTGAATTCGTAGCGATGGCGATGGCGCTCGCTGATTTCGAGTTTGCCGTAAATCTTCTGGGCGAGTGTGTTGGGCTCAATCTTGCAGGTCCACGCGCCCAGGCGCATGGTGCCGCCCAGTTCTTCCACGCCGCGCAATTCGCGCAGCTTATAGATCACGCGGTGGGGCGTAGCGGGATCGAACTCGCTGGAGTTAGCGTCTTCCAGGCCAACCACGTTACGCGCGAATTCGATGCAGGCTGTCTGCATGCCAAGGCATATTCCGAAGTACGGCACTTTTTTCTCGCGAGCGTAGCGGATCGCGACCAGCATACCTTCGATGCCGCGTTTGCCAAAACCGCCAGGCACGAGGATGCCGTCATAGTTTTCCAGTTGCGCGTCGGAAGTGGCGTCACTGTTTTCCAGACCCTCGGCTTCAATCCAGTTCAACTGCAATTTGAGGTTGTGGGCCAGCGCGCCATGAACCAACGCTTCTTTCAGCGACTTGTACGAATCCTCATACTCGACATACTTGCCGACGATGCCGATGGTAACCGTGTCTTTCGGATTGTAGACGCGATGCACAATGTCCTCCCAGCGGGAGAGATCGCGTTCCCCGGCCTGCAAGTGGAGGTATTTCAACGCCAACGTATCCACACCCTCATTGGCGAAGACCAATGGCACTTCGTAGACCGAAGCCACATCTTTGGCGGTAATAACGGCTTCTTCTTCGACGTTGCAGAACAGCGCGATCTTCGATTTCAGTTCCTTGGCGAGGAACCTGTCGGTGCGGCAGAGCAGGATATCGGGCTGAATTCCGATGCTCAGCAGTTCTTTCACCGAGTGCTGTGTGGGCTTAGTCTTTAATTCCTGCGCGGCGGCAATGAATGGCACCAGCGTAACGTGGACGAACAGAGTGTGCTCGCGCCCGAGTTCCTGGCGCATCTGGCGGATGGCTTCCATAAAGGGCAGCGATTCGATGTCGCCGACCGTGCCGCCGACTTCCACAATGGCGACGTCCACGTCCTGCGCCACTTTTTTCATGGCCGCCTTGATCTCGTTGGTGACGTGCGGAATCACCTGCACGGTTTTGCCGAGGTAGTCGCCGCGGCGCTCTTTGGCGATGATCTGCTCGTAGAGCCGACCGGTGGTCCAGTTGTTGTCGCGCGACAGCTTGGCGTGGGTGAAGCGCTCGTAGTGCCCGAGATCGAGATCGGTTTCGGCGCCGTCGTCGGTCACGAAGACCTCACCGTGCTGAAACGGAGACATCGTGCCCGGATCCACGTTCAGATACGGGTCGAACTTCATCAAGTTGACTTTCAGTCCGCGGCTTTCCAGCAGGCAGCCGATAGAAGCCGCCGCCAATCCCTTGCCGAGTGAAGACACAACTCCGCCCGTCACAAAGATGTACTTCGCTGGCATCTCTTCCTCGCTCTAAATTGTGTTTGAGAATTTGTGCAGGTGGCGTGCACGAACAATTATGGCAGAAAAGGCGGTGAAAGGAAACGCGGTTTTTCGATTCTGCAAATTCAATTCACCGCCTGTCGCCACGATGCGCGTTGACTATCGCGCCAAGGTGGGCGAGAATAATTGAGGTTTCCCCGCAAGCTTTGACCGGTAGTTTCCCCGCGAGTGGGCCTGTGGCGCAGCTGGGAGCGCGCTTCCATGGCATGGAAGAGGTCGTCGGTTCGATCCCGACCAGGTCCACCAATTCTCTCAACAACTTAGGCGGGGCGAACCCTCACCGCCAGCCGCGCTGCCTGTAGCCAACGGCAGGTCGAACCGGCGCATCTGCCGGGCTGAAGACTGAGCTTTACTCTCTGCCAGAGTATGGCGCGCTCTCGCTTGCGTCTAAAGCGACCATTGGATCGCGGTATAGGAACGAGCTGGCACTTCAAACCGCGTACGGGCTCCGCTAGAAGAAGGTTTCTCGAAAGGTTGGGGAGCGACCCGCCGAGGCGCAGCAAAGCTATTCGCCGCCTTGAGATCGTCTCCCGTAAGCACCCACGACGAAAGCACGCTAGAAGGAGACTTGTCCTCCCATACCAGTTCGATCTCGCGGGCCTTCGCCAAATCGCGGTTCAAAACAAACATCGTGACTTTGCCCGTATCGCTGTCCAGAGATCCGGCCACATCGAGGTATGAAACTTGATTGAGTCCGGGAACCTCATAGACCGGTGATTCTACCAAGAGACTCAACACAGACCCGCGCGCCAACTGAAGCGCCCAACTGTAGGGATAGTAAATTGTCTGGCGGAACAAACCGTCGGCGTTGGTCATGATCGGAGCGATCACATTGACCAACTGGGCCAGGCACGCCAACTTTACTCGATCGGCGTTGCGCAGCAGAGAATTGATGATGCCGCCCACCACCAGCGCATCTTCCAGATTATAGATCTCCTCCAGCAAAGGCGGCGCTTCTTTACGGTGGCCGTCGACATCGTCTCCGGCATTCTTGCGATACCAGACATTCCATTCGTCGAACGACAGCCACAACTTTTTCGGCGATCGCTTGTGGCCGCGGACCAGATCACAAACGGCAGCGGTTTCGGCGATCTGCTGCTCCATGCTCAAATTCACGGCGAGGTATTTCGCGCTGTCGCTGCCGGTATCCCTTTCGTTGTTGCCAACATAGCGGTGTAACGACAGCCCATCCACGTATTGGTAACACTGTTCGAGCACCTCGCGATCCCATTCCAGATACGTCGGCATAGACGGGCCACTGGAGCCGCACGCGATGAGCTTGAGCGAGGAGTCGACAGAACGCATCTGCCGCGCCGCATCGGCGGCTTTCAATCCGTATTCCGTCGCAGACATGTGCCCGATCTGCCAGGGGCCGTCCATTTCGTTGCCCAGGCACCAGTGCTCTACCTTCCAGGGATCTGCCACGCCGTGCTGGCGCCGCAGATCGCTCCATTTCGTGCCCTTGTCAACGTTGCAGTATTCCACCAGCGCCGCAGCTTCCTCCGCGGTGCCAGTGCCGAGGTTCAATCCCATCAAGGGCCGTGTTCCTGCAGCCTTGCACCAGGCCAGAAACTCATTGGTGCCAAACTGATTGGATTCGATCGAATCCCATGCTCTATCGAGCACCACGGGACGGCTCTGCTTGGCGCCGACGCCATCCAGCCAGTTGTAACCGGAAACAAAATTGCCTCCCGGATAGCGAATGATCGGAACTCCAAGCTGGCGGATTTCGTTGAGCACGTCCTTGCGGAATCCGTTGGCATCGGAGAGCTTCGATCCCGGATCATAGATTCCCTCGTAGATGGCGCGCCCCAGGTGCTCCAGAAAAGAGCCGAACAAATTCGGGTCGAGTGGCGCAACCGTTCGCCTGGTATCGACGTAAACCCGGGCCGGTGCACTGGCACTTGGCGAGGAAATGGCCTGGCCTGAACTGCCGGCTGCAAACAGACTGCGTCCGAGTAGAGCGGTTGCGGAACAAGCCATTCCCGTGCTGGAAGCCTGTTTTAGAAAGCGTCGTCTGGAGGCGGAAAATCGATTCATGGGCTGCTCCCTTAATGGACAAGCCTCTTAATCTACCGCAGATGCGCTCGTTCCGCGTCATATTTCCGGATTGCCCGGTTAAGGTGTTCGCAAATAACATTCAGTGCTGTCGTTGTGCCCCAAGGACCGGGCAGCCGAAGTTTGATGTGCTCAATCTCAGCGGTTCGCGCAGAAGCGGATTGGCATACGAATAAATTGTCCCACAGAAACTTAATTGGCCGCGTGCCAGCGAGCGTCGATCTTCGTGAGATAAAGATCGCGCGCCGGAAGCTGCTGTAAAATTGACGAGGAGGGATTGCGTGGGCCCTACAAACCTCAACCCGGTGACTCCTGTTTATCCGTCGCAATTTACTTCTCCGTGGAGAATGAAGGACGGCACTGAGGTCACGATCCGGCCTGTTCGTGCCGAAGACGAACCCTTGATGGTCAAATTCCACGAGACGCTCTCCGACCGAACCGTGTACCTGCGCTACTTCGCCTCCCTGAGCCTTTCCAGCCGGACCGCCCATGAGAGACTGGCTCGCATCTGCGTTAGCGACTACGAACACGAGATGGTACTTGTGGCGGAATACGCGGAATACAGAGACCGGCAAACCGGTGAGCTTCACATATTGGGCGTTGGGCGATTCAGCAAGCTGCGGGCCGATAGAGAAGCGGAAATCGCAGTTGTGGTCTCAGACCCGTATCAGCACCGAGGCCTTGGAACTGAACTACTGCGCCGGCTCATCCACATCGCGCGAGAGCGGAAACTATGTCGCATTGTGGCTGAAATGCTGCGCGATAATCTAGCGATGCAAGTCATTTTCAGGAATCTTGGTTTCCGTTTGCACCTGTCAGGCGATTCCGCTTCAGTGCAAGCGGTTCTTGATTTGTAGATTTTCTTGCCCCCCGCTCCCACTCCTTAATTCGATGGCCGCGCTGGAGAAGCAGGACCGTTGACAGCGCGGGTAAGTGATTTGGTGCGCCATCTGCCAAGTCTGCCTCGTGGTTGACGCAACCTCAACAGCAATGCAGTGACAAATCACAGAAAAGGACATCCGAGCTTGTGTAGAATTTGTCCGTGACCGCACTATTATTGCACCGAATTCATTTCGCATTTACTATCACGTTCCACTACCTCTTCCCGCAGTTGACCATGGGGCTTGCGCTCCTGATTGTGGTTCTCAAGACGATCGCGATCCGGTACAAAGATGACCGTTACAACCAGGCGGCAAGGTTCTGGTCCAAGCTCTTCGCCATTAACTTTGTGATCGGCGTGGTCACGGGGATTCCGATGGAATTTCAATTCGGCACGAACTGGTCGCAGTTCGCCCGCTACACCGGAGGAGTGATCGGCCAGCCACTGGCCATGGAAGGCGTCTTTTCCTTCTTCCTGGAATCGGCGTTCCTGGGACTCTTCTTGTTCGGCGAAAAACGGCTTTCAGTGGGGATGCATTGGGCGTCCGCGTTTCTTGTGTTCGTGGGATCTTGGATTTCCGGCTTCTTCATTATCGTAACCAACGCCTGGATGCAGCACCCGGTTGCCTACCGCGTTCTGCCCAATGGCGCGTACGAAGTCACCAGCTTCTGGGGACTTCTCACCAATCCCTGGGGTTTGCTTCAATATGCGCATAATATGTCTGGCGCCGTGATTACGGGCTCATTTGTAATGTGTGCGGTGGGAGCATTCTATGTGCTGGAAAACCAGTTTGCCGAGTATGGCAAGGTGTTCCTGCGGGTCGGCGTGATCGTTGGACTCATTTCCTGCGTCACCCAAATCTTTCCCACCGGAGATTTGCACGGCCGCTACGTTGCCAAGCATCAGCCGGCGGCCGTTGCTGGGATGGAAGGGCTTTTCAACAGCCAGCGCGGGGCCGGGATCGTGCTCATGGGCCAGCCCAACGAAGAAAAGCAAACCATTGATAACCCGCTCGTGGTGAACGATGTCTTGAGTTTTCTGATCTATGGGACGACCCACGGGGAAGTGACGGGGCTCGACCAGTTTCCACGCGATCAATGGCCCGAGCCGCTGCCGCTGCTGTTTTTCAGCTATCACATCATGGCCGGTCTGGGCACCTACTTTGTGCTGCTGATGGCGGTGGCAGGATTTCTTCTCTGGCGTGGAAAGTTATTTCGGACCCGCTGGGCGCTATGGCCGCTGCTGCTAAGTTTTCCGCTGCCCTACATCGCCAACACGGCGGGGTGGATGACCGCGGAAATCGGGCGTCAGCCCTGGGTTGTCTACGGGCTGATTCGCACCTCCGACGGATATTCCAAATATGTTTCGGCTGGGAACGGCTTGTTTACTCTGCTCGGCTTTATGGGGATTTACGCCGTTCTGTCTATCCTTTTTATCGTTCTGGTGTATCGCATTATTCAGAAAGGACCTGAAGTGACCGGGACTGGGACCGCATCGACAGGCACCTCGATGACGGTGGCGTAAGAAAACGATGATGGGATTCATCTGGTTTTGGATCGTCGCGGTCATGATGGTCGCCTATGTGGTGCTCGACGGATTTGATCTGGGCGTCGGCATTCTGCACCCATTCCTGGCGCGCACCGAAGAAGAGAAACAGTTGATGATGCGCTCCATTGGCCCGGTGTGGGATGGAAACGAGGTCTGGCTCTTAGCCGCCGGCGGCACTCTCTATTTTGCTTTCCCGCTGCTTTACGCTTCGGCTTTCAGCGGGTTTTATCTGGCATTGATGATTGTTTTGTGGCTCCTCATCATGCGCGGCATAAGCATTGAGCTCCGCATGCAGATGGAGATCGGGGTGTGGCGCGCTTTCTTTGATGGTTTGTTTTTTCTTTCCAGCCTGCTTCTGGCCGTTTTCTTTGGAGCCGCTCTCGCCAATGTGATCCGTGGAGTTCCGCTGGGAGCAGACGGCTATTTTTTTCTTCCGCTTTGGACGAACTGGCGGGTTGGGCCAGACCCCGGCATTCTCGACTGGTATACGGTGATCGGCGGCGTGGTCGCGCTGGTTGCGCTCGCGCTGCATGGAGCCTTGTATCTCGTGGTGAAGACGGAGGGCGGGTTGGACCAGCGCTCCAGGGCTGCGGCACGGGTTCTTTGGATAGCACTTCTCGCACTCACGGTTGTGAGTCTCCCCGCTACGGTCTTTGCTCGTCCGGACACTCTGGCAAACTATCAAAGGTATCCGTTCGCGCTTGCAGTTCCGGCTGTGGTTCTGCTGGCGTTAGGGGGAATCTGGTATTTCTCGCGGCGATCGGACGATCGCCGGGCATTCGCTTGTTCCTGTGCTTATCTCTCTGTGATGCTGGTCGGGGCGGCGATTGGTTTGTACCCACGCCTTCTGCCCTCCAGCACCGACGCGAGCCGCGACATCACCATCCAAAAGGCGCTTTCTGGACCACATACTCTTCATGTCGGGCTGGCATGGTGGGCGTTTGGAATGTGCCTCGCCCTGATGTATTTCGTTATCGTCTATCGCATGTTCAAGGGGAAGGTTTCGCTGGAGGGTGGCGGCTACGGGCATTAGAGTGGAAAGCCCCGACGCCCACCCAGAGCGCGCAGACGGCAGAGCGCGGTGAACACTGCGGTACGCTCAAGAGGATTATAGCGGGCCCCGACGCCAGGAATGCTAGGCTGGTGAGGTGAATTGGCGCTTCCCTTTACTTGTTCGTGCCCACGTAGCAATCGCAAGCTTCGGACTGTGCGCTTCGATTTCTCCCGCCTCGGCGGCGAGCTGGTCGGTGCAGAAGCAACCGGCACGGCTGGTCAACGGTGCGCCCGTGCTATTCCAGGTCAGGCCAGCGACGCGGCTTGAGTCGCTGACGGCAACGTGGCTGGGGCACCAAATCATCTTCAGCTTCGAGGCATCGACCAAAAGCTGGTTCGCGCTGGCTGGCGTCAGCCTGGAAACTGCGCCGGGATTGTATCCCCTGGAGTTAACGGGAGAAGAGATGACCGGGCGGACGCGTGCCGCGAAGGAACCGGGCAAGAAGCTTTCCTTTACGCGCAAGTTTGCGGTCGGCCACGCAAAATATCCGCAGGTTGAACTCACGGTGGAAAGCAAATTCACCGAGCCCAATCCCGAGCAGCAGAAGCAGGTCGAAGAAGACCAAAAAGTGAAGCATGACTACCTGAACCGGGTGACGCCGGAGCGCGAGTGGTCCGGAAAATTCACCGCGCCCGCGGAAGCCGGTATTTCTGACGTCTTCGGCACTCAGCGAGTCTTCAACGGCAAAACGCAGAGCTCGCATCTGGGGCTGGATTTTCGCGTGCGCACTGGCACTCCGGTGGCGGCGATGAATTCCGGCACGGTGTTGCTGGCGCGGCCGTTATATTTCGAGGGCAACTGCGTGGTGATCGATCACGGCCAGGGCCTGCTCACCATCTACATGCATCTCTCCGAGTTCAAAGTGAAGGAAGGCGATCCGGTGAAACGCGGCGAGGAAGTTGGACTGAGCGGCGGTACCGGCCGCGCTACCGGTCCGCACCTGCACGTGGCCGTGCGCTGGCAGGGAACTTATCTCGATCCCGCAGTGCTGCTGCGCTTGAGCCCGCCGTAGCTGAGTTCGCGGTATGAGACGCCTTCATGCGTTCCCGCCCGACAACCGGCTCAAGCCTCGCGCGGGAATATCGCGAACCGCTTCTTTCAGAATCTCTTTCAACTCCAGGTTGCGGATCAGCCGGTGCAGATAATTGGGATGCACCCCAAGAATCCGCGCCGCATCGGCATAGTTTCCGCGGGTCTGCTCCACTGCGTCCACAATCAACCGCTTCTTGAGTTCCTTGACCGCGGCGTGGTATTTCGCCTCGGTCATGTCCGGCGGCGGCGTACGTTCCAGCAGCGATTCGGGCAGATCCTCGGGCAGAATCATCTCCGAAGCGCCCAGCACCAGAGCCCGCTCGATGGCGTTTTCCAGCTCGCGCACGTTGCCGGGCCAATCGTAATTCACCAGACAGGCCAGCGCCTCGCGGGAAATCGGCCGGACCTTCACTTTGCAGCGTTTGGCATGCTTCTGCACAAAATGGCGGGCCAGCATGGGAATGTCTTCCTTGTGATCGCGCAACGCCGGCATGGTTATCTTGACGACGGCCAGCCGGTAGTACAAGTCCTGCCGGAACGTGCCGTTCTGCACCGCCTCCTCGAGGTTGCAATTGGTGGCGGCGATCAGACGGATGTCCACCTTGATCGAATGTATCCCGCCCACTCGCTCGAACTCCCGCTCCTGCAACACCCGCAGCAGCTTGACCTGCATGGCGGGAGTCAGTTCGCCAATCTCGTCGAGAAACGCAACTCCGCCGTCGGCGACTTCGAGTCTGCCTTTCTTCAAACCCGCGGCGCCGGTGAATGCGCCTCGCTCGTGGCCGAAAAGATCGCTTTCCAGCAGCGCTTCGGGAATTGCCGCGCAGTTAATGGCGACGAACGGCTTGCTGGCCCGTGGGCTGTTGCAGTGCAAGGCCCGCGCCGCCAGTTCCTTGCCGGTTCCACTCTCGCCGACGATCAGGACCGTAGAATCCGTCGGAGCGACGCGTGTGAGCAATTGGTAAGTCTCTTTCATGCGCGCGCTCTCGCCGATCAAACTTCGCTGTTCGCTGATCTCCACCGTGAGCCGATGATTCTCCAGCTCCAGCCATTGCAGCCGGCGCGCATTCTCCAGGGCCACGGCGGAGATGCCGGCGATCGCAGCCACCAACTGCAGATGCTCTTCCTGTAGACGACCGGCGGGATCGGCACTATCGAGATAGATGCATCCGATGACTCGCTGAAAAACCGTCAAGGGCACACACACCAGCGAACGCACTTGAGAGGCAGCCAGGCTCTCGATCTGGCGCAAGTCGCCGCTGGGTACATCGCTGCCCAGAATTGCTATGCCCTGCTCCAGCACCCGGCTGGCAATGGTGCGGCTCACGCGCACCAACTGTGCACGGCCAGGCGGCCGCGCGCGCGCGAAAAGAGCTCTGATTCGGTGTCCCTCACCGTCGGAGAGGAGGATCGCGCCCCGATCCGCGGGCACTACCTCAAAGATCAAGTCCAGCAACTGGCCCTGCAACTCATCCAAGTCGCGAATGGCGTGCACCACGCGGCTGATCTTGAGCAGGGCGTTCAGGTTGCGGGCCACGCGCGAGGTCGGCGGCAACTCGCGCGACAACCGGTCAGGCTGCAAGTAAAGCATGTCCTTGGGATTGATCACGGTGGTCTCTGCCGTGAACTGCTCGTCCTCGAACTCTACGCGGGTGGGTGCCGGCGCAAGATCTTCCTCTTCCACCAGAAACAGAAATGCCGAATCGCCCGCGGAGATCTCGTCTCCGTGTTGCAGCCACTGCTGTTCCACCGCCATACCGTTGACCAGCGTTCCGTTGCGGCTGTCGAGGTCCAGCACCTGGAAACGCCCATCCTGCGACCGCAGCACGAAGTGCTTCCGCGAAACGGACGGATCCGTGATCGCGACCGCATTCGAGGCTTCGCGTCCGATTGTGGTCTCGCCCGCCGGCAAGGCTATGATCGCGTCTTTCAGCGGACCGGAAATCGCGACCAGTCTGGGACGCACTTTCCCTCCCCAAGTCTTGTGCTCCTAAATACTACAATCCCACGTTGATTTCGTTTCCCAACTCGATTGCTTTCAATATCCAAACAGATAGACAGACTATCCGATCAGATAGTGAGCGGGCGGGATGAAGATGGAAAATGGGTCTCTCTCTGCGCCTGCACTCTTTCCGTATCTATCTTATATTAAAGGACTTAGACGCGATGCTAAACGGCATCCAGGAAGCCGAGGGTGGACGCTGCCGACGTGGCAGGCGGCGTGCTCCCTTGTACGGTTGCGACCGCTCGGCAAAAAGCGATGGGGGAAGCGCTTTTCCGAACAGTCTTGCTGAGCAACGCAATCAGGAGCCCGCCGGGACCCCCTCATCGGGCTCCTGATTTTTTAACTCGCGGCGGCTTCGTCGCGCTGGGAAGGTTCGGCGATTGTAGGAGCCGTCGCTGCACCATTCCGATAGGTCACGGTCTTGCCAGAGATTGCCGGCACCCTCTCGCCAGGAACCAGGATTCCAATCAGATTGAGCGGATCGGCCGCCGAAAGAGCAATGGTGTCCTCACCAGGTTGCTTGCGGCGCAATGCGCGAACCGATTCCACCGCAACCGGCAGCGCGAATTGCTCACCCAGAAATCCATCCACGAAACGGCCGCCTCGAATCTCGCCACGATCCTCAAGCCGGCGGAAGCCCATCAGCAATTCGCGCCACGGCGGCAGATTCGACTCGCGCGCCAGCAGGTCGCGAAACACGATTCCATACCGCCGCAGCAGCATCCAGCAGGCGGCTTCGACCGCGCGCGGCTTCTCAACGGCGTCCGCCGCGTGCAGCAGGGCCCAGCGGCCGGAGCTGTGGCGCGGCCGCGCCGTGCGGCCACTTCCCTGTCCCGCTCGCCGCTTGGGATCGATCAGCGACCGAAGATTATCGAATCCATCGGCGGTCACCAGGCCCGCAGCCACCAATTCCCAGAGCGCAGTCTCAATCTCCGCTTTCAGTTTTCCGGTCCCGCGCACCATGTCGGCAAAGAACGATGCGCCCCGCTGCCGCAGAAAATCGAGCACGATCTTCGCCCCGTGGCTCAAGCCGCGCGCATCGGCCGGATCGGCCGCAGGATGCCTTGGCGTCATCCAGTCCGCGTCTTCTCGAATGAAGAAAGTGATCGGCGCAACGCTGGTGGGGATCACCCGCCGCTGCCGAACAGGTTCGGCCCCATTCGAAGCGCCGGTGTTCGAACCGCCGCCATTCGAAGAAGAACTTCCACCATTCTTCGCAGGACCGACAGAATCCAGCGTGGCAGGATGCGGTGACAATCTTCCCCAGCCTGCGGCCCCAGTCAAGCACAGCTGATCAATCCACTTGGGATCGTAGTCGTGGATGCGGCGGGCCAGCACCTGCCGCTCCCACGCGTTCGCCGGGATTTCAAATCCCTGCAACTGCCGCAGCACTTCGAGCGTGCCGCGTTCGCCCACAACCTGCGCTCCTGGGGCGACGTGTTGCCAGCGCAGCAGCCACTGCATAAATTGTGCTGCCGTCACCGGCTCAATCTGCTTGCGCAGCGTCGCCACCGTCAGCCGGTGAATGCGCGCCAGCAAGCGGCGTTCGCACCATTCCGGTTCATTCTCATGTGGCGCGGGCGCCCCCGCCCGCGAAGCTTCGTCGGTGAAGTTTCCCCGCAGGATGGTGCCACTGGCTTCCATGCGAAGCAGAGCGCCCGAGATCTCAGACGCCGGAATCCCCAAAGTCTCCCCGAGATGTGTCGCCGTCACCGGCCCCAGATGCGACATCCATCCCGTAACCAGCGTGAGCAGAGCATCGTCGCGGGTAGGGGTTGAGGCTTCCACCTCGGCTAACTCCTGGGCGAATCGAACGTCAGGAAACAACATCGCAAAAGTCTTGGCGCGTTCCGCTGCGACCCAATAAATCCCGCTGCCGCATGCGGCCGCTGCGGCACGCCCCTCGCTCACCAACCTTTCGAAATAAAACTTCCAGTCACCGGCGGCGTTGTGGCTACCCTCCGGCAGCGCCACCAGCGTATGCAACACATCGTGCAACTCATCCGCATCGCGGACATCCGGCCACGCTTCTTCCCGCACCTGCGCAATCGCAGCGGGATCCAGCTTGCCCACTTCTTCGAGCACTGATTGCGGCAGCATCCGCCGCATCTCCACCGCCCGCGCACGCCGCTCTTCCAGCGGAGCGTCGTCAAGATAGGCGTACGGATTCGCATTCAGAATTTCGTGCGAGAACTGCGACGGCACCGGCGTATCCACCGCAAGAACACGAATCTGCCCGGAAGCCATCCCGCGCAGCAGCGATTTCAGTCCCTCAACATCCATCGCCTCGGTGAGGACATCTTTCATGACCTCGCCGACCAGCGGATGGTCGGGAATCTTGCGTTCGCCTTGAATATTCTCGAAGCACGCCGCAGCGTCGGGAAAAACCGAAGCCAGCAGATCGTCCGCGCGCATGCGCTGAATCTGCGGCGGAACTTTCTTGCCGTTCTGAAAGCGCAACAGCGCCAGAGCGCGATTCGCATCCCAGCGCCACCGCGTACCGAAGATGGGTGAGTCGAGCGCAGCTTGCTCCAGAATCGGCTGCACCGTTTCCGCCTGCAAGAAATGAAACACATCGCCCAACGGGAAGCTGTGCTGCTCGGCCAGCGCGATGTTCAACCCGTTGTCCGTGGCCGCGGCCTGCAACTCAAAGTTGAACCCGACGCAGAAGCGCTTGCGCAGCGCCAGCCCCCAAGCCTTATTGATGCGTCCGCCGAACGGCGCATGAATTACAAGTTGCATGCCGCCGCCTTCGTCGAAGAAGCGCTCGGCAATCACGGTCGTCTGCGTCGGCACCGCACCCAACACCGCGCGCCCTTGCAGGATGTATTCAATCGCCTGCTCCGCGCCGGAATCATCGAGACCGCATTCGTCCTTCAACCACGCAACTGCTTGCGCAACCTCCGGCTGCGTCGCAGAAAATCCTACCGGGGAAGTGTGCGGCAACATCTCGTCGATTTTTTCCCGCAGTATCCCAACGTGCTCCGAAAGTTCCTCGGTTCGCGCCGGAGCTTCGCCACGCCAGAACGGAACGCTGGGCGGCGCACCGTGCGCGTCCTGCACCAGCACACGGCCGGAATTGGTCTCAATGCGGCGAATCATCCACGACGTGTTGCCCAGCAGCATGATGTCGCCGCGGTTGCTCTCCACCGCGAAGTCTTCATCCACCGTGCCCACCACAATGCCATCCGGTTCAGCAACAACCGTGTAAAGAGAATTGTCGGGAATCGCTCCGCCGCTGGTGATCGCCGCCAGCCTCGCCCCGCGCCGCGCCCGCAGCTTGCCATTCACGCGATCCCGGTGCAAATACGCGCCGTAACGCCCGCGCCGCGCCGCGATGCCTTCCGCCAGCATCTCCAGAATCGTGTCAAAAGTCTCGCGCTTCAGGTTGCGATAGGGATAAGCGCGCCGCACCAGCGCAAACAGTTCGTTTTCACCCCATCCGTCGCCCGTAGCGCCGGCGTCCTCGCCGGCTGTCGCGAGGGCATCCCGCCCCCGCTGTTGTGGATGAGACGCAGCCGCCCCATTTTGCGCCGAAGCGCAAGTTGCCACAATCTGCTGCGCCAGCACATCCAGCGGAGACTCGGGAATCATCAGCCGATCGAGATCGCCATGGCGAATCGCCCGCACTAAAGCCGCACATTCCAGCAAATCGTCCCGCGTGGTCGCGAACAATCGTCCTTTCGGAACCGCGCCGCGCCAGTGACCGGACCGCCCCACGCGCTGCAACGCTACCGCAATCGCGCGGCAGGAATTGATCTGAACCACAAGATCCACGGTGCCGATGTCGATGCCAAGTTCGAGCGACGCTGTTGCCACCAGCACTCGCACTTGGCCTTCTTTCAGCTTTTTCTCCGCCGCCAGCCGTAGCTTGCGCGACAGGCTGCCGTGGTGCGCGGCCACGTTTTCCTCGCCAATGCGCTCGCCCAGATGATGCGCGATGCGCTCGGCCATCCGCCGCGTGTTCACAAACACCAGCGTCGAGCGATGCTGCTCCACCAGCGCCACCAGCCGGTCGTAAATCGCATCCCACATTTCGTTGGAAGCAATTGGCCCCAACGGCATGGGCGGCACTTCGACGGCGAGATCAAGTGCCCGCTTGTGCCCGATGTTGACGATGACGGGAATGGGCCCTGATTCCTCGGAGTCAGAACTGCCCGTCAGGAAGTGCGCAACCTCTTCAATCGGCTTCTGCGTGGCCGAAAGCCCGATGCGAACCGGAGGCTTGTAAGCCAGCGCATCCAGCCGCTCCAGCGACAGCGTGAGGTGCGCCCCGCGCTTGTCGTCGGCGACGGCGTGGATTTCGTCGACGATAACCGTTTCAACATCGCGCAGAATCGCGCGGCTCTTATCGGCAGTAAGCAGAATGTAGAGCGATTCCGGCGTGGTGACCAGAATGTGCGGCGGCCGCTTCAGCATGGCGCGCCGCTCGTGGGCCAGCGTGTCGCCGGTGCGGACCGCGGTGCGAATCTCCGGCATCAGCAGCCCGCGCTCGCCCGCCATGGCGAGGATTTCGCTGAGCGGAACTTCGAGGCTTTTCTGAATGTCGTTGCTCAGCGCCTTGAGCGGCGAAACGTAGAGCACTTCCGTGCGGTCGGCCAGATCGCCCGCCAGCGCCTTGCGCACCAGCCGGTCAATGCAGGCAAGAAATGCAGCCAAGGTTTTGCCCGAACCGGTGGGCGCGGAAATCAGCGTAGTCCGCCCGGCGAGAATATGCGGCCAACCTTGCTCCTGCGGCTCTGTAGGCGTGCCGAAACGCTGGACAAACCACTCCGCCACGAGAGGATGGGCCCAAGCCAGCGAGTCAGGAAACAACGACATCCGGATATTGTAGCCGGAAGACGCAGTTTCGTAAAATATTCGCCTCAATGCTGGGCAGATGCTTAAGGACCGCCAAGCTACTTCAGCGCCAGCGTGATCTTGATCGCCTCTTCAATCCGCGTGACGGCATCCCGATCCAGCCGACCGTGATAACCCACAAACCGCGATACCTGAATGGCGCGAATCTGTTCGGCCTTGGCCACGCTCTCCATCTTCAATCCCCCAGAGCCCTTGGCGAGATGGGCGTGGCTGGGATAAAGCCGCTTGACGTTGGCGGCATCGGTCACGGGCACAACCACCACCACCGGACTGTTGGCATTGATGGAATCGCGGCTGATGATCACGACTGGGCGCGTGCCCGCCTGCTCGCTGCCTTCCGTGGGGTCGAGGCGCGCGCTGAAGACGTCACCACGAACGGGTTTTGGAAGTGCGGGTCTTTGGCTGGTCATGCTTGGCCTGCTTGGCGCCGGACTCGAAAGCTTCCCAGTCACTCTTCTCAAACGCGCTGGCTAGCGTAATCGAGTTACGCTGATAGTCTGTATCCTGTGCCATCTGCGCGAAGGCCGCGTCAATCTCGGCCTCGGTCAGTCGGTGTACCTTCTCTTCAATTGCCTGGACCACAAATTCATTGAAGCTCGAGGCCTGCGACTGGACGAAGACGGTCTTTGCCCGCTCATACACGTGCCGCGGTAGCCGGACCGTCGTATTCTGATATTGCTTCCGGGCAGCTAGGGACATATCTGTCCTCCATCTTACCGCCACGATCATATCACTTTCTCTATCGATTATGATGGCATTTATTCCATCTAGAATGCTAGAATTCCCGCAATGGCCAAACTCTCCGCGCAAGCTCGCGCCCGCAAGATCAAGCTCCTCCTCTTCGACGTAGACGGCGTGCTCACCGACGGCAAGCTGTTCATCTTCCCCGCTCCCTCCGGATCGCAGCAGAGTGTGCTCCAGCAATCCGCACAGCACGGCGGCCAGGGCGGATTCGGCCTGCACAGCGAGAGCCTGATCGAGGCCAAAGGCTTCCACGCGCACGACGGCACCTCGATTTCGCTGGCCCGGCTCGGCGGCATCAAGACTGGGCTGATCACCAAGCGCATCTCGGAAACGGTCGCGCTTCGTGCCCGCGACTTGAAACTCGAATTCGTCTATCAAGGCGTGGATGACAAGCGCACCTGCTTCGACGAGGTCGTCAGAAAGGCAGGACTGAAGCCGGAAGAAGCCGCCTTCGTCGGCGACGATGTGATCGATCTGCCGGCGATGCGCGCCGGGGGCTTGGCCATCGCCGTGAAAAATGCCCGCGCCGAGGTGAAGAAAGAAGCGCACTACGTCACGCCTCACGGTGGCGGTGACGGCGCGCTTCGCGATGCCGTCGAGTTCATTCTCAAAGCGCAAGGCAAGTGGAAGCGAGTGGTGGAAGATTACATCGGCGAGAGAAGTCCGAAAAGAAGCTCTTAGCTGTTAGCCTTAGCTCTTAGCTCGTGCGCTTAACAAGAGAGTGCAGCCAGAGTTGGCCTTCGGTTTTTGTTTTCAGCTAAAGGCTAAGAGCTAACAGCTAAGAGCTCATAGAAAACCCACCGGATGCTTGCTTGGGGCGTGCTCGGGTCAGCATCCGATGGGCTACCGTTTCTCCTTACTCACCCTGTTGTTTTCAGGAGTATTGAAGGCATTAAACCGCAGAACCCAGTGAAGTACCGTCTTTTTTTGTAAAGCTTTGTAAATTTCTTAAAGCTAAACTGTCTTCGCCACAGTGAATGGAGCAACCCCCGCAGGCGGATTAATGCTCTCTTCGCGAGAGAAGTACGCTAGTCCGAAATCACCGGCGTCTTAGTGGCCATGAGCTCGGTGAATCGCGGATCTTTGCGCAATTGCGTGAACTCGGCATCTTTGTATACGTTATTAAGATCCTTGTATCCCTCTTCCCTGGCCTTGCGCAGGTACTCGAGAGAACGGTCCGAGAGTCCCATCTTGGCGTACAACTTCGCCACGGTGTAGTTGTAGCGGGCGCGGTCCTCGGGACTGGGCAGTTGCGCCTGCACGCCGCCGCGCGAGGTTTGCTCGAACACCTCAGGATTGAGATCCAGCGCATGCTGATAGGCGGCAACTGCCGATTCGAATTCCCGCTTGGAGAAATAGGCCGCGCCCAGGTTGCTGAAGAAAGACGCCGAGGAGCTGTCCTGCGCAATCGCTTTCTGATACTGCTTGATGGCGGCTCCGTATTTCTTGTCCTCGTAAAAAACTACGCCAAGATTGTTGTAAGCGTCGGCGTAGGCGTGGTCGGCTTTGAGGGCGCGCTCGAAGGTCTTTCGCGCCTCTTTATAGCGCTGCATGAGCAGTTCGGTGATGCCAATTTTATTGAACAGGCTGGCATCGCCGGGTTTCTTGGCCAGGGCCGCGTGATAGTAGTCGAGTGCGTCCAGATAGAGCTTCCCGGAGCGCAGGCGATCGCCCTGCTGTTCGAGATCGGCGGGAGTTGCATCGGGCGCCGGAGGATCGATGGCGCGCACCAGTGGCGGCGCGATTTGCACCTGCTCCGAATGGGAAACTTGCGCCAGTGCGGCAGTGGAAGAGATCACAACAAGAAGAATCAGGCAGGCCTTCCGGTAGGACATACGCACCTCAAGGCGACCAGTTCCGACGAGGGTATTCTGCCACAGTTCTCTCCGGTCGGCGAAGAAATCTGGGTCTGCGTGCCAAGGCGAAAGAACTGACCTCGGACCTCAGACCTTAGACCTCAGACCTCAGCAAGGCGGGTTCGCTGAGGTCTGAGGTCCGGGGTCCGACGCCGCTTTACCGAACTAATAGGGCTGTGGATTTCAAGCTGGGCTGTACCCCCTCCCCCTTTTTGCATAATCTTTGGAATCATCGAGTTAGAGCGAAATTCCCCGCAAAATACGGTTTTCAAAGAACTTAGGTACTAAACTCCTTTGAATCAATGACTTATGGACGCGGCGAGCTGGCTTGTGCCAACCGTCACGGCCTCGACCATCATCGCGCAACTTCGATGGGGGCGCAAGGTCAGATGTCACAACATGGGTGTGGAAAAGTGAAAGTCAAAAACCCCGTTCAAGCGGAGATTGGACGGGGCACACTCGATTCGGTTTAGGCCGGACCAGCCGCCTTCGCGCGGGAGGGCGGTAAGATGAGGCAGGCTCAGTGGTGGAGAGACAACTGAAAGGCCGCACTTCTCGCAAAAAGACGCGAGAAATGGGGCACCCGAATTCTACTCATTCCCCCAGATCTGGGCCACCCGCCTCATCGTTTTGCGTTTTTTGCGAGGGCCCAGCCAGCCCCGGCGCCGCGTCGGTCTGCGCACAAAATCCCCTTTTGCTTCGCTCAAGGCTAGCGGGCTATCGCCCGCCATCGGGCCGGCGGGACGCCGGCGCTACGAACGATCATTGCGGCGCGGTCGGGGCCTGGTCTGGCGGTTTGGGCGGCGGCGTTGGCGATTTGTCGTCCTTGAAGATGCCGGCTATCTTGCCGAAGAAGGTTTTCTTCTTCTGGGGATCGGGCTGGCCGTCAGGACCGTTCACCGCTTGCGGCGACCCGGGCGGCGGCAGCACTTTTTCGCCGCTGCCGAAGATGCGGGAGAAGATGCCGGCTGCGCCGTTTTGCTGGTCGCAGGTCTCGCGGGGTTCGGTGCCCGCGACAAACGCCGACACATAATCGTCCGGGCAAGTGGGCGTGGCCAGGCGGTTGGTGGCCTTATCGAGTTGCACATCGACGACGCCGGTGGGCTGCAAGAACTCTTTCATGTCGGAGTACTGCGGCAGCAGCGCGGCCTTCTTCATGAATTCGGTCCAGATGGGCGCGGCGGTCTGGGCTCCGCTGAGGCGCAGATCACTGTAGTCGTCATAGCCCACCCAAACGATGCAGAGCAAGTTCGAGGTGTAGCCGGCGAACCAGCCGTCGTGCGAGCTGCCTGTCTTGCCGGCGGCGGGCGGCGTGAAGCCGCGCAGGCGAACCGCGGTATAGCCGAGGCCGTTGTTGATCACGCCTTCCATCATGTTGGTCATGATGTAGGCGATGCGGGGATCGAGAACCGGGCGCTGGTCGGTTTTGAAATTCGCCAGCACGTCGCCTTTGGCGTTGCGCACGGAGTTGACGAGGACCGGCGAAATGCGCTCGCCGTTGTTGGCGAATGACGTGTAAGCTCCGGCCATATCGAGGGGCGCGGCGTCGTAGGAACCGAGGGCCATGGCCGGCGTTGCCTTTACCGACGTGATGCCGGCCGACTTCGCCAGCTCGGCGACTTTGTCATAGCCGACTTCCTCCGCGAGTTTCACGGTGGCGTTGTTCAGCGACATGGCCAGCGCGTAGCGCAGCGTGACATCGCCGTGGTATTCCTCTTTGTAGTTGCGCGGCTCATAGATCTGGTCTCCGTATGCGAAGCTGGAAGGCGCATCGGTCACGGTGGAGGCCGGGGTGATGACCGTGGGCGAACCGTCGAGCGCGGTGTTCATGGCCGCGGCGTAGACAAACGGCTTGAAAATGGAGCCGGTGGGGCGCTTCGAAAGAGCGTGGTTCAACTGGCTCCAGCCGTAATCGCGTCCGCCGACCAGTGCGAGGATGGCGCCGGTGTGCGGGTCGAGCGCCACCAGAGCCACTTGCGCCTGCGGACCTGGCGTGACTTGCGTCTCAATTTTTTTGCCGACCTTTATGCGCTTGGTGCGCAGTTTGGTGACCTGCTCATCCACCAACTTGATTCCGGTTTCGACGGCTTGCGCCGCCGCTTTCTGAAGGTCGGGATCGAGCGTGGTGTAAATCCGGTAGGACTGATCGTTCAAATCATGCTCGCTGAACCTGTTGATTAGAGTGTCGCGCACCATATCGACGAAATAGGGAGCGTCGCTGGCCTCGACGTTGGGCGGGGCCAGCTTCAGCGGTACGGCCTTGGCTTTTTCCGCCTGTTGGCGCGTGATGGCGTGGGTATCGACCATCGAATCCAGAACCAGATTCCGGCGCTCGAGCGCTCGCTCGGGATGCCGGTAAGGAGAAAGATAGCTGGGCCGCTGAATGATTCCCGCCAGCAATGCGGCTTCGGGCAAGGTGATGTCCTTGAGATCTTTGTTGAAGTAGGCGCGGCACGCCTCGGCAAAACCGCTGATGGCGAACGACCCGCGCTGTCCGAGGGGCACCCAGTTGGCATAGAACTCGAAAATCTGCTGTTTGCTGAATTTCTCTTCCATCTCTTCGGCAATCAGCATCTCGGTGACTTTCCGCTTCACGGTTTTTTCCGGCGTCAGGAAAAAGCCGCGCGAAAGCTGCATGGTGATGGTGGACCCGCCCTGCTCGTGGCGCTGGCGCATAAAGTCGATCCAGGCCGCTTCGAACACGCGCAGGAAATTCACTCCGCCGTGCTCGAAAAAGCGCCGGTCCTCGATGGCCAGGACCGAATCGACCATCACCTTGGGAATCTCGTTGTATTTCACAACTTGCCGCTTGGAGCGCTGCTCCGAGTCGAACAAAGCAGTGATGAGCTGGGGCTCCAGTTCGTAGGCGGAGAGTTCATTGCCCTTGCTGGTGATCCGGTCGACCTGTCCGCCGCGAATAGTAATGAGGGCCGCTTCCGGGCTGTGATAGGACTCGGAGCCGGGGGTAATCTCAATGCCATCGCTGACCATCCGGAAACTGCCTAGCAGCGATTCGCCGTCTTCGTCCGAATATCCGGCGCGGCGCAGCAGGGCCGCGATTTCTTTCGCATCCAGCTTATCGCCGTCGCGCACGGTCCGCGGAATGGCGTAGATCTTGGCCGAATTGCTGAATACCGGCGTCCGGAAGCGCTGCGCGATGATGCGGTCGTATTTGATGTAAAAGTAAGAAAACACGCCGGTGGCTGTGAGCGCGACCACCAGGAAGAAAAGCAGGGCGGCGCGCAACACCGGGTCGCGCGGCAAACCGCGCCTCCACTGTCCGCCCTTTTGGCCCTTCGTCTTCGGAATCTTGATCTTGATGGACACAGTTTCGACTCAGGCCCGGCGAAAACCCTCTGGTGATCAGACGTTGGCGAACCGGAAAAGGTTTGACGACGTTACCGTTCTCTCTTCTCGACTCTTCTCGCGCAGCCATTTCCCGGCTAACCGATCAAACCCCATGAACGATAGCAGCGGCGCTCTTATTGTACCGCTCCGCCCGCAAACAGAAAGAGACCCGCAGTTCATGCGGGTCTCTAAGCCGTCAACAAATATCATCAACACGGGTCGCTGCCGCTGCGCTCTTTAGGGCGCGTCTGCGATCGCTATGGGGCCAAATCCTTCCACAATGCTTCCGTCCCCGGTCAACTGTCCCGCGCTGGACACTTGGTAGGCAGTCAGGGTGGTTGCATTTATTACGAAGAGGTAGTTCCCGCTTTGGTCAAATTCCCCCCCCGATCCAAGGAAATCGAGGAATGGGGAACCTGATACGGGCGTAAGCGCTCCCGTGCTCGGATTCAATTGATAACCTTCAATCGGATTGAACGTTCCGTCCGTCAACAAGGAGAAGGAGTATAGCAGTACTCCCCCGGGGTTCGACTGTAGTGCGATGCTATAAGGGGAATACAGAGTGGTGAATGGCGATCCTGGTACCGGCGAGATCGCGCCCGCGTTGCTCCCCGTCGGTTGGATGGCGAACACGTATAAATGGGCGTCCGCGCCATTGATCCCGGAGGTGGTGCCAATCAAATACCTCCCTGACGCGTCGCCTACAACCTCCGCCATCGGATAGACAAACGGACTGCCAACGACCGCGGTTAGCGTGCCGCTGCCGCCGATGCTGTAGGCACCGATCTCCACGGGAGACTCGCTGCTTGCCAAAGCCAGCACGTACAGATAGTCTCCCTGGCCATCCGTCGTCATACCTCCCGGCGCAAATGGAATCGAGAAAGGGGACCCGGCCACTTGAGTTAATGCCCCATCGACCCCGATCTGCATTGCGTAAACCGTGGATTCGCCCAGGTAGGCACCCGCATCAGCCCTAAATAGCATCGTCCCAGCTGGATTGGTCGCCATGCTGCCTAAAATGGCGCCGGTCCAACCCGGTAATGTGAAGGGGCTCCCACTGATCGGAGTCAGATTTCCAGTCGAGTCGATCGACCAGCCATAAATCTGGCTATACAGGCCGGTCCCATAGAACGCGCCGTACAAATATTTGCCTTGGGCTACGATCAACTCGCCCCCTCCGGATGTCGGCGCGGTCGCCACTGTGTAGTTGAGCGTAGGATAGATGTTTGTCGCGGCTGCGCTGAATGTAAATCCCGAAATTCCCGCCGTGCCGCTTACGCCTGAAAAAGCGAAAGCCGTTGGGGTGCCAGTGCTCCCGCTTCCGCCGGTGCCGCCAGTGCCCGAGATTCCCGTTCCCGACGACGTGCAACTGGAAGCGCCAAAGTTGGCGCCACTGCTGCAGTTGTAATGACCGCAACCGGCAAGCTCTATCATCGCCAGTGCAACCATCAGCATTAATACTGCCCGGACTCGCATCCTCATGAACCGCCTCCACCGAAACTTCTCTCTAAGCTGCGCGATAACTTCGCCTGTCTGGATTCCCGTTCGAATGCACGGCTCGATTGTTCTTCAAGAGCCGGGCGCTCCTTGCGAACGTAAGAAGACTCTTACTCAAGCCGATACTAGGGGGGAAGGTAATAGGTTGACAACGTTACGAATGTCACTGGCGCACCGGACAAGTCAGCCTTGCACAAAAGGGAAATGGCAAAACGGGAAAGCGCAGGGGCGGGGACAGACTTCAGGTGGGCTGCACGGGAGCGATCAAGGCCGAGAGACAAATCGGGCTTGCGAGCTAGAAGCCTCTGTTCCCGCTGGAAGGACTGAAGTGCATGTCGAAGGAATAACCCGGCAGGTTCACTGTGACCGAATAATCCGCCGCCACATATGCCCCAGGCGAACCGGGAGTGTTGATGCGCTCTATCGTCACCTGTTTGGCCTCGATCGGCAGGCCGCGATCTTTGGCCTTGCGCACCACATCGTTGCGGATATCTTCATCGGTCTCGTGCGGATTGGCGCCCGCCAGCATAGCCACGTTCCGCAGATCATCCTGAAAGCTGTAATTGGAGAGAAGCGGTGGGGCAATCTGGAAGCAGCACACCACCACAGCCACGATCGCGACAAAACCAACCACTGCCTTCACGGTTCCCATAAGCTGAACACTGCGCCGAGAGCCAATCCCGGCGCAACTCTCAGGCCTTGGCTCGCAGCAACTCCTGGAAAAATTCCTCTATCGCGGTGATCGTAACATCGCGCACTTCGCGAGTCGAGCGTAGAACCACTTCGACAGTACCTTCGGTAACCTTCTTTCCCACGGTGACACGAAAGGGTATGCCCACTAAATCGGCATCCTTGAATTTGACTCCAGGCCGCTCGTCGCGATCATCGAGAATCACATCGAATCCGGCGGCTTCCAGCCGCGCTCCAATGTCGAGCGCGGCTTTCAGCAGACTCTCGTCCTTCACGTTCGTGGGAGTCACGACGATCTCGAACGGCGCAATCGACGGCGGCAGCCAGAAGCCGTTTTCGTCGTTGCTCTGCTCCACCGCCGCGGTCAGGATGCGCTCAATGCCAATCCCATAACTGCCCATGATCGGCGTAACTTCCTTGCCATTCTTGTCGAGAACGCGCGCGCCCATCGACTCCGAATAGCGGTAACCCAGCTTGAAGATGTGTCCGATCTCCACCGCGGTATCGATGCGCAAAACCTTCCCGCAGTTTGGACATGCCTCGCCCGCAGTTACACTGCGCAAATCGGCATAGGCCGTGGGATGAAAGTCCTTCCCCGGCGTGAGATTCTTGGCGTGATAATCCTCCTTATTCGCGCCCGCGATCAGATTCGCACGGCCTTCCAGAGCCTTGTCGACGAGAAGCGCGGGAAGCGCCGCATCTTTCTTCAGGTCTTTCGCCCACTCAATCCCAATCGGCCCCAAATATCCCGCCGGAGACTTGAACAAGGCCTTGATCTCCGCTTCTTCCATGGGCCGCATCGCAACTCCCACGGCGCCGTTAAGCTTGGCTTCGTTCAGTTGATGATCGCCTCGCATCAGCACCACAATCGCCCGCGCCTTCGTCTTCCCGATCTTCTCATCCTTCTCTTCCGCCATCAGGGCCAACGTCTTTATCTTGTTCTTCGGCGAGACACCGAGAAATCGCGCCACATCTTCAATCGTCTTCTGCCCCGGAGTGTGCACTTCAAGCGGCTTGCCGTCGCCTTCAGGCTTCAAATCTTCCACCGCCTCCAGCTTCGACGTGGCTTTCTCCATGTTCGCCGCGTAGTTGCAGCCGTCGCAGCTCACAATCTGATCTTCACCGGCGGGCGTGCGTACCATGAACTCGTGCGATTCCTTTCCGCCCATCGCGCCGGAATCCGCCTCGACCACCATGTACTTCAATCCGCAGCGGTCGAAGATGCGGCAATAGGTGTCGTAATGTTTCTTGTAAGAAGCATCCAGCCCGGCCGCGTCGATGTCGAACGAGTACGCGTCTTTCATCATGAATTGCCGCACCCGCAGCAGCCCGGACTTGGGTCGCGGCTCGTCGCGAAACTTCGTAGCAATCTGGTACCAGATCTGCGGCAACTGTTTGTAGCTGCGCAGTTCCTTGCGCGCGATCTCGGTCATAACTTCTTCTTCGGTCATGCCCAGGCACATGTCGGCGCCCTTGCGGTCTTTCAGGCGAAACAGGTTGTCGCCCATCAAAGCCCAGCGCCCGCTAGCCTCCCAAATCTCGCGCGGATGCAGCGCCGGCAGAAAAAACTCCTGCCCGATCCGGTCCATCTCCTCGCGCACGATGCCCATGATCTTATTGAACGAGCGGTTGCCCAGAAAAAGATACGAGTAAATCCCCGCCGCCAACTGCCGAATGTAGCCCGCCCGCACCAGAAACTTGTGGCTGGCCACTTCAGCGTCCGCGGGAGCTTCGCGCAGGGTGGGAATAAAGAGTTGTGACCAACGATGCATAGAGTTTGAGTACCGAGTTGCGAGTACCGAGTGAAGGGCGCTCGCTGATTCCAAAGGGGAATTCGTTATTGTAGCAGCGGGTTTCCTTTGACTGGCGCTAGAGGACCCGACCAATCTCGTCGGTCCAAGTGGGAGCGAGGATCATCAGGAGTCGCATTGCGATATCCTTCGGCAGCCGAATCGCAACTTCTTGCTCTGCGTCTCCGGCATCCACGGCAAGGTAGATCGGTGCGCGCATGCTCTTTCCGTCTTCCACTTCGCGTTCGGCGAGTTCCCAGTAGATGTGAACGCTCCTGCCTCTATCTTCGCCTAGCCAAATTGACGATCGTGTGCTCACAAGAGCCTCCAAGGATAGTATGGCAGATCCGGGGCGGGCATCGCCCGCGTGACAGCCGAGGGCGGCTGTCCCCACATGAACCTAGAGACGTTACCCCGCCAACCGTTTAAGGATTTCTTTCCCCAGCTTCTGCGCTTCGCCGAAAGACTTCTGATACTCGACGAACAGCCGGTTCAGTTCCAGCGACTTGTCCACCGAGGGATGCTTGCGCAGGATCATGTCGCGCACATGCACGGGGTTGGGCAGGGTTGCGTCTTCAGTCAATTCTTCCAGAGCCGTATTGGGATCGTAGTGATACATAGAACACCTTTTCAATTGCTACACAAGTTCGGTACTCCATAGATCGTGCAGATGCACAATCCCTTGCAGCTTGTCGCTTCCGTCTACCACCATCAGAGACGTGATCTTTTTCTCCTCCATCAGCGCTAGCGCGGTGGCGGCGAATTCCCCGGCTGCGATTGTCTTCGGATTCTTCGTCATGGCCTCGCCGGCCGTCAGGTCGAGCACATCTTTCCCACGCTTCTCCAGCAGCCGCCGCAAATCTCCGTCGCTGATAATGCCTACAAGCTTCTCGCCTTCCACTACCGCGGTCACACCCAATTTCTTGCGCGACATTTCATAGATCACATCCGGCATCCCGGTCTGCGGAGTGACGCGCGGCAGCGCATCGCCAGCGTGCATCAGCGATTCCACGCGCGCCAATCTTTTCCCCAGCTTCCCGCCCGGATGCAGATCGGCAAAATCTTCTTCCTTGAATCCGCGCCTTTCGCTGAGCGTAACCGCCAGCGCATCGCCCAGGGCCAGCATCGCAGTCGTCGATGCGGTCGGCGCCAACCCCAGCGTGCACGCTTCTTTATCCACCGAGCAATCCAACGCCACATCCGCCGCCGCTGCCAAAGTCGACACTCGTTTGGAAGATGCCTGTGTGGGCGCGACCGCAGGCCTCTGAGATAAACACCAAATCTCATCTCCAGTCATCGCAATCAACGGCACTTGTAGCCGCTTGATTGTCGCCAGCAGCGCCAGAATCTCTTCCGTCTCGCCGCTGGCGGAAAGCGCGAGCACTACATCGCCGCGCATCACCACTCCCAGGTCGCCATGCAGCGCATCTACCGGATGCAGATACAACGCCGGAGTGCCCGTCGAACTCAGCGTCGCGGCAATCTTGCGGGCGATGAGGCCGCTCTTGCCCATGCCCGTCACTACAACGCGTCCGGCGCAGGAAAACATCAAATCCACCGCGCGCTGAAACGCCAGCGCCATGGGCCCAGCGATGCGATCGGCCAACGCGCGCAGGGCTTCAGCCTCAATTCGCACTACGTTTTCGCCCGTATGCTTCACGAAGACGCGATCTTACCAGATGTGACGCCGCTTCTAGGCGACCTGGTCCGTCGCGCTGTCGGAATCGCTGAAAGACCCGTCCGAAAGGAAACCTGTAGTCAGAAAAAGCTGCCGCCGCGTCTGCGTTGCCGCCTTCCACCGGGGTTGAATGCGCGCCACCGATTCCTCGGCCATGGCTTGCAGCGCATCGGGAATCGCCATGCCATTCTGCCAGACCGCCTGATAAATCTTGCGCGCTCCGCCATCGCCGAACTGGTTGGCCAGATCCAGCATAAAACCCACGGCGCGCTCGGAAGTCAGTTGAGGCGCGTAACCCTCGATCGAGCTTAAGGAACGGCTGAAATCGTTCAGTGCGGTCTGCACCTGCACCTGCTGAAACGGCTGCCACAGCGCGGTTTGGCTGAACCGGCTGACCCACGGATCATGAATCAGGTCGAATGCCGGGTCGGTGGTCAGCCCGGTCACGGGATCTATGCCGCCATTCGGTTGCTGCGTATGTGCGATAAGTCCATGGGCTACCGCCGCATCGCCAGCGGCAAATATCCGCACGAAATCGTCTGTACTCGCGGCGAAGAACGCGGCCAATATTTCAGCGAGCCGCCCCGGTTTCTGCGCCCACTGGATCAGGCCGAACGACATTCCGGCCAGGTCGCGGTTCAAGTTCATCGCGCCGAACTTGCCCGCGCCTTCCATCTGCGCGACCACGCTGAGAATCTTCGCCAATCCGCCGTAGGCAAAGTTCAGCGCCAGCGTCATATACCCTCGCGAAAGAATTGGGTAGGACGCTGCCGTCTGCACCAGCCCTCGCACCGCCGCCGCATCGATTTGATCGCCCGCCGGAAGCGACAACCGGGCCCGGAAGTTCCGCGTGGCCGCAGTTGTGCGCGAGCCAAAAATCCCGTAATCCGAGCTCAGCAGAGTGGGCATTCCCGGCTCGCCGTGCCCGCCCAGCAACTGCTGCACCAGTCCCACCGATTCGCGGTCCGGGTCCCCTGCACCAATGGGTGCGGCCGACGCCGCGCCCGAAAACAAATCATCGATTCGTGCTATGCCGCACGGCGCCATAACTTCCTCCTCCAGCGACTCGGCACCCGGCGCTTCAACAACTGCTCCCCGCGCATCAGAAAAATGTGCAAACGTGCCCAAAACGGCGTGCCTAAAAATGGTCCTCACCGCCCTGCGGTTGCAGAGGCTTCTGTCCCAGCACGGCAAGTCCCTTGGCCTGAATTATCCGGTCCCACGGTCCGGCCTGCCAGTTATCGCGCATCTTGGCCGGATGCTTCCACGGAGGCAGCGACACCATCAGGTTTCTCGCCGTCGAGTGTACGTACGGCTCATACATCGACCGCAACTTGGCCAGCTTCTGCCGCGCTTCATCGCCGGTTCGCAACTTCAATCCCGCCGCCGCCAGCGCCTCTCGCAGCGCGTCGAAATCGGCGTCGGGCAGCCGCTCGGCTGCCTGCGGATCATAGCGCGCGTTTACCACCTGCGCCAGATCCACGGCGGCATGGCGCGCCATGGCGAAAGTCAGCCGAGCCTGCCCGGGATGAATCCCTTCGATCCCTGTGATTACCAGCGAAGTCACGTCCAACATGACCATCAGCGAGCCCAACCATGATTGATTGCTGTGCTGCGAACGAAAAAAACTCAGCACCGGATAAGAAATGTGGCTCTCCAGCAATTCCCCCGCCCAGCGCTCCCAGTCGCGCAAGACTTCGTCGAGAACCATCTGCTCGATGGCCGGATTCTCCGAAGTCCCCGCCAGCCGCACCAGTAACTCGGTCGCCGTGGGCGGCGATCCCGCGCGCGCGTCGAGCATGGAAATCTGTATCTCGCGTCTCGAAAACGACGCATACACCACCGGCAGGTAGCCGATCACCACCCCCAGAAACGCGAAGCCCATGAACGCTTCCAGCACCGAAAAGGCGCGCGCCAGGCCTGAAGTCGGCACAATGTCGCCATACCCCAAGGTGAAAAAAGTTTCGCCGCTGTGGTAGACAATCCTGCCAAAGGTGATGGGCTCGTTGCCCAGTCGCTCGTGCCCGCCGATGCCGTATTGGACCAGGGCGAAGCCTATAATCAGGGTCGCCGCCCAAAACGCCAGCAGCATGATCAGCGACAGCGGCCCGAAGTATCCCAGAAAACTTTGCTGCCGCGAAAAGTTGCGAATGCGGCCGGCGAGGTTCCGCCACGGAATCCAGGTGCGTCGGTAAAACCACGCTGTCAGCCTGAAGTGCCGCGTCACGCGCCGCGGCAGCACCACCGTCTCAAACGCATCCAGCAACACGACCCAAATGATGATGGCGCCAAAAACCGTCGCGAGAATGCTGCCATGGGAGTTCATGCCGGATTCCAAATTCGCGGGGAATGAAATCTTGATGCGCAACGAAGGTTAACAGATTCGGACCTCGGAAGCGTCCGAAGTCCAAGGCCTGAAGTCCGCCCCGCTACAGCGGTGGACTCTTCGGCTGCGGCGGCGGCGGGGCAGTCGCCGGCTTTTGGACCACCGGCTTCTTCTTCACCACCGGCTTTTTCGGCGGCTCCGTATCGTCCACCACAACCTTCTTCGGCGGCGTGGCTGGAATCGCCGCTTGCGCCGTCCTCAAATCCGCGCGCAGGTGGACGATCTCCTGTTCTTTCGACGACGCCAGACTCTCCATCCGTTCGGCAAACAACCTCCGCGTACCCTCAAAGCTGTTCAGATCGTTCGACAGCGCCTGGAAGTCGTCTTTCGATCCGAACGCACCCGTCGATTCCACCACGCTTCCCAGCACGTCGTATAGAGCGTCCAGATTGCGGTAGAGTTTGAAGGTTGAAGGCAGGGATTCCGGCGCATTGCGCAACTCGGCGATCATCGCCGGCAGCGCGTCCTGCAGGTTGCGCTGAATCGAATCCACGTTCCCCAGCGACTGTTTCTTGTAGGAAGCGTCGGTCTTCCAGCGTTCAATGCGAAGCTTGGTCAAATCCGCTTGCGTGGCTTTGGAAGTCTGCTCCAGTTGCGCCAGCAAGCCGTTGAGCTGCGTCATCGAGGCATACGAAACCGGCGCCTGCGGCGATGACGCGCCAGATCCCTGCACCGAATAGGCCACCGGCGCGACGGCCGGCGGCGCAGAAGACTGACACCAACCCTCTTCCGCGCACAGCAGGAATAACCAGCAGACAAAAATGATGGCTTTGAATTTCATTCCGGAAGTCAGTGACAATGCGTGCAACAGCATACTACAGGCGCAGCCGGTTTGTGGATCAGGTTTGTTACCGAGACCGGCACTCCGGCCCTGCATTCTCCGCGAACGTTTCTCGAACTCAGCGTTTCGCTCCCGATTGAGAACGGTAAGGATCTGCGTCGCGGCAATCCCGCGCAACGCAAGGTGGATTCGACTCTTGCACCTGCTGGGACGATAATTGGAGCAGCATATGCTTCCGAGAATCCTTTCGCCGCGAGGTCCGCGCCGCCTCTGGAATGGCCCGGCGGTCGTCGTTCTGTCCACGCTTCTAGCCCTCTCGTTTCACGCCTCCGCCCAGGAACTCGCCCGCCGTCTCATCCTCAAAGACGGCTCCTACCAGTCGGTCACCAGGTATGAAGTGAAGGGCGATCGCGTGCGCTACCTGAGCGCCGAGCGCAATGAATGGGAAGAACTTCCTTCATCGCTCGTCGATTGGCCCGCCACCGAGAAATTCGAAAAAGAACGCACCAGCGGAGCCGCCATCCCCGAAGCCGCCGCGCTCGATAAGGAACACGACAAGGAAATCGAAGCCGATCGCGAAGCCGAACTCTCTCATCAGCCGCAGGTCGCTCCCGGATTGCGCCTTCCCGAGGACTCCGGCGTTTTTCTGCTCGACAATTTTCAAGGGCAGCCGCAACTGGTGGAGGTTCAGCAGAGCTCCGGCGACGTCGATCGCGATGCCAAGCGCAACATTTTACGCGGCATGATCAATCCCATCGCCAGCGCCAAGCAAACCGTGGAACTCGAGGGCGAACACGCCGCCGTGCAGGCCCACGTCACCGTTCCCTCGATTTACCTCAATGTGGAAGAAGAGGACGAGGCCCCGTCCTTGGTTATCCCCGATAAACCCGCAGTTCAGAATAAGAGTGCGAATACGACCGCGAGTCCGGGAGCCACTCCGCAGCAGCCGCAATCACCGCAAGCTCAACAACCGCAGTCGGCGCAGCAAGCACAACAGCGCGAACAGGCCGTCATCCCCTTCGACCGCTTCCGCATCGTGCGCACGCAGGTGAAAAGCGGCAAGCGCATCGTGGGCGATATGAAGGTGGCCATCTATGGCAAGGTTTCGTCGGAGCAGCACGTCGTCAAGACCACCATCACGCGCGCCAGCGGAGGCTGGCTCAAGCTGACGCCCACCGAAGATCTCGCGCCCGGCGAATACGTTGTGGTCGAAATCAAGGGCAAGGAAGGCATGAACCTCTACATGTGGGACTTCGGCGTCAATCCCAAGGCCCCCGCGAATGCCAACCCATGGAAGCCCGACACAAAAGAGCAAGCCAAACCAGCAAATCAACCCGCCGACCCGCCGAAACCCAAAGAGAATTAGTGAGAGAATTGGTAAATTAGGAGATCTTGTAAATCGTTAGGTCCGAGGTCCGAGGTCCGAGGTCCGAGGTCCGAGGTCCGAAGTCTGAGGTCCGCCGTTACTTCATCACTCCCCGCTGCGCAATCCCAATATTGTCGCGCGTGGAGTTCTTCACCAGGTACATCATCTCGTCCGCCTGTCGGATAATGTCGTGCGCGGTGCGGGCATCGTGCGGAAACGTGGCCAGTCCCAGCGACGCGCGCACGTTGAGGTTTAATCCTTCCTCGCGGCAAAAACTCGAGGCGCGCAGCGCGTCCCGCAGACGTTTCGCCACCACGAGCGCCGAATCTTTGCCTGTCTGGGGCAGCAGCACCACGAATTCGTCGCCGCCGTAGCGAAACGCGAAATCGATCAGCCGCAGCTGCGCCTTGATCAGGTATCCGATCTCCGCCAGCAGTTTGCTGCCAATCAGGTGTCCGTGCGTGTCGTTCACTTGTTTGAAGTGATCGAGATCGATGAACAGAATGCTGAATTCATAGCCAAAACGTGTCGAGCGGTAGACTTCCGTCTCCAGCGTCTTATACAGATGCCGCGCGTTGAATAGCCCGGTGCAATCGTCGGTGATGGTCAATTCCTGTATCTTTTCCACCCAGCGCGCATTCTCGATGGCGATGGCCGCGTAGTCGCAAAGCGCCTGCAGGAAAAATACCTCCTGCTCGTGGAACCGCGACAAATCGACGTTCACCAGTTGAATCACGCCCAGCACGCGCAGCCGCGAACGTAACGGCACGCAGATGATGGAGCGGGTTTCCCACTGCGTGCTCTCGTCGATGCGTTTTGCGAATCGGGGATCGCTCTCCACGTCGGGCACAATCGCCTGCTCGCCGTGTTTCGCCACCCAGCCCGCAATTCCCTCTCCCACCTTCAGCCGCGCGTTCTTCAGCACTTCCGCCTTGTCGCCCACGGCGATCGCAAAGTACAGTTCGTCGTGTTCTTCATCCACCATCAGCAGCGACCAGGTGTCTGGGCGAAAGTATTCCGCCATCTTCTCCATAATGGTCTGCAGGATGGAATCAAGATCCAGCGACGACGTGAGGGTTTTTGCCACGTCGTGAAAGATGGTCAGCTCCTGGCTCTGGCGCGTCAATTGAGTGCCGGTGGCCTCGGGCATGTCCGGATTCCTTAAGATCCTTCAAGAAAAGGGTGGCAGTTTGAAAAATTATATGCGGGCCTTCTACGACCGGGCAACGAACGTTGGTAACCGGAACCCGTAAAGCCAATGGGATGTTGGGCGTGTCCACATCAGTCCCCGCGCTTCGATTTTCCCGCGGTTAGACAAATGGAGATTAGAGAAAGATTGTGCTATAGTCGCCCCGTAGTCTCCCCTCTGCGGTTCCGCGTTGCGCGGAGCCCTGATCCGTGGTCCCAGGCCGCCGACGGCTCCGGTTCGTCCTGGGGAATGAGCCTGTTCAGGGCGGGAGCCCCGAGTCCCAAGCAGATTCTCTCTGCTTTCTCGACTGAAGGAAAAACCCATGATGGAGTACAAGAACTCTTGGCCAAGCCGCAAGCTTGACATGGCCCTTGCTGCGCTCACTCTCGCACTGACCATCCTCGCCTCGGCGACCGCCGGATGGGCGCAAAGCACGGAAACCGTCCTGCACGCCTTCACCGGCGGCAAGGGCGGAGTGTTCCCTGAGAATCTGGTTGCCGATTCCCACGGCAACCTTTACGGCGTGGCTGATGGTGGCACCAAGGGATTCGGGCTGGTCTTCAAGATGACCCAGACTTCTCCCGGCAACTGGAAGGCGAGTGCGCTCTACAACTTTACCGGCGGAACCGACGGCAGCGATCCGGATGGCCTCGTCGTCGATCGCACGGGAAAGCTTTTCGGAGTCGCTCTCACCGGCGGAAACTTGAGATGCAAGGAAGCCGAGGGAGTCGGCTGCGGAACCGTCTTTGAGCTGGCGCCCGCATCCAGTGTCTACCAATTCACGGTGCTCTATACTTTCCAAGGTCTAAGCGACGGAGCGCAACCCACCAGCCTGATCGTCGACTCCGCGGGACATCTTTTCGGCACGGCAGCGTACGGCGGCAACAACAGCGATGACTGCGGCGGCCAGGGTTGCGGCACCGCCTTTGAATTGGCCACTGTCGGCGGCGTCTGGCAGGGCCACACCCTGCATTCCTTTGACACCACCGATGGGCCCAATCCCGCATCCGCTCTGGCCCTCGACGCGGCCGGCAATCTCTACGGCACCTCCACCTACGGCGGCATCGGCAGCTGCACCAATGGTTTGGTCAGCGGCTGTGGCCTGGTTTATGAGCTGGTGGCGGGCTCCGGCTGGTACCGGAAAGAAAACGTGCTCTACCAGTTCCTGGGCACCGACGATGGGGCCGGTCCGGGCGCAGGCGTAATCCTCGACTCCACCGGCAATATTTATGGCGCCACCAGTGCCGGCGGAGACACCGCCAACTGCGTTGCCGGTTGTGGCGTGGTCTTCAAGCTGCAATCCGGTTCCGGCGCCTGGACCGAGAGTTTGCTCTACGCTTTCTCTGGCGCAACAGATGGCTCCAATCCCCGCAGCGGCCTCACCCAGGACAAGGCGGGCAATTTCTATGGCACGACGCAGTTCGTGAACGGGAGCCCTTACGGCGGAGTGTACGAACTGCAGTCGGTGGACGGAAGTCTTAGCGAGGGTTCGCTCTACAGCTTCGCCGATGGAAGCGACGGAGGCTATCCCATCGGCAATCTGATTCTCGATCTCTCCGGAAACATCTACGGCACCACTTCTCTCGGCGGCAATCACGGCCCTTCTTGTGGAACTGACGGTTGCGGAGTGGTCTTCGAAATTTCCCCCGGCGCGAAATAATCCGCTGGTCGCAGCACCCTGGTTGCCGGACCCGGGCTGCCGGACCCGGGCCGCAGGACGTTGATTGTCATCCTGAACCCAGCGTTCTTCGCGCAGCGAAGATCTGGCGCCGAACTCCGGCGCGCGCGGGCGCAGGAATCGGTAGCAGCTCAATTTGATTGTCATCGTGGTGCCTTCCGCTCGCTTCTTCGACAAACTGAGCCACTACCAGCTGTTTCCCTTGTTTGCTCCTACCCGTTTCTCCACAGCCCGCCCCGCCGAGTTGTGCTATAGTCTCGCCTCGAAGTCACCTTTCCCTGCGTTCCACGACCGAAGACAATGAATTTTCTCCGGCCCAAGCCGCAACGGCTCCGACTTGTCCGGGGTGGAGAACGGAACATTAGAGCCCTGCTCTTGCGGACAAATCTGCCATCGCTCTCTCGATCAAAAGGGGATAACCACATGATGACGCGCGAGACTTCTTCCCGAACCCTCAATCTTGTCGTAACGAAAATTCTCGCGCTCGTGGTCCTCGCCATGGCGACTACCGCATGGGCGCAATACACCGAAACCACACTGCACTCGTTCTCATCCTTTGACGCCGGCTATGGCCCCACCGCTCTGGTTTCCGACTCCGCCGGCAACCTCTACGGCATCGCTCAAGGTGGCGTGAACCGCGCTGGGATCGTCTTCAAGCTCGCGCCCAGCACCTCTGGCCCGTGGAAGTATCATGTGCTTTACAGCTTCACCGGCGAAAACGACGGCTACATCCCCAGCGCCCTCACCGTGGACTCCGCCGGCAACCTCTATGGCACGACGGTGCAGGGCGGCAAGGATTTGTCCGGCACCGTCTATGAGCTGTCGCCTCTCAACGGGGGCTGGAAGTTTAATCTTCTCCACGCCTTCACCAGCAGGCACGACGGCGCGTTCCCTTACGGCATCACCCTGGATGGTGCGGGCAATGTTTACGTAACCGCGGATCTCGGCGGCAAGTACGAAGATCCGAACTGCGAAAACGGGGTGGTCCCCAACGGCTGCGGCACCGTCATCGAGCTCTCTCCAAGCTCGAGCGGCTGGATCTGCAAGACGCTTTTCGCTTTCAACTACTACGATGGCGGATATCCCCAAGCCGGAGTGACCCTCGATTCGGCCGGAAATCTCTACGGCACCACGGTACTCGGCGGCAACCAGGCGGGCTTGGTATTCGAACTAACCAAGGCTTCCGGGTGGAGCGAGAGCGACGTACATGCCTTCGTCGGCCCCGGCGACGAAGGCGGCGCTAACCCTGACCAGAGTTTGATCTTCGACACTTCCGGCAATCTCTACGGCACCACGCCCAACGGCGGCACTGCCGATGCCGGAGTCGCGTTCAAACTCTCGCCCGCTTCCGGCGGCCCTTGGACCGAGACCGTTCTCTACTCCTTCACTGGCGGCGACGACGGTGCCGGCCCCTCCAGCGGCCTCATCTTCGACCCCTCCGGCAATCTTTACGGAGCCACCATCAGCGGCGGCGCCTCCGGCGCAGGCACCGTCTACCAGTTGGTTTTCTTAGGCGGCGGTGCCGGAGAAGGCACGCTCTATAGCTTCACCGGCGGCAGCGACGGCGCAAATCCCTACGGCAATCTCGTGCGCGATTCCGCTGGCAACCTCTATGGCGCCGCCGAAAGCGGAGGACTCAACAGTTGCGGCGGCGGCTGCGGCGTAATCTTCGAACTTTCGTCCGGTTCCAGCTCAGCCAGGTAGCGAGAGACAATGCGTTGGACTTCAGGCTTTTTGGATATTCGCCGTCTTATAATCTGAGAACGAGCGTGCCGCATGGCCAAGCCGACCAAACAAAGAGGTTATCCCGACCGCCGGGGTATGGGAGCAGAGAGCGACGTCATCGCCGAAAAGTTCGTACCCAGTGAACGTTACAAAGCCCAGCAGAAGGGATGGCTCAGACGTTACTCGCAGCAGGTTTGAGTCCTGAACGGATCGCGAGTATGTTCTTCGTCCCGGTTGACCTGCCTTCGAGTGAGAAGCCAAAAGATCAGAAGCCAAAAGATCCGTAACGGAGCAAGTCGTCATCCCGCTGGGCGGGCCTATTCCTCGCGTCTTCTGCAACCAAGCCTGCCCTGAGCGCAGCCGAAGGGCGAACTTTTCCCTCGCAGACCAGAGACGCCCTCCTCTAGCGCTGTCCGCCGCCTTGGCCTATGATTATTCCCGTTACGGAGGCGGGCGCAAATTCATCCGCCCGACCGGGTTCAGCGTGGGATCGTTCGGAGACAAATTTCGCCAGCAGCGCGAGCAGCGCGGCATCTCCCTCGATGCCATCGCCAACACCACCAAGATCAGCACCCGCATGTTGCGCGCGCTCGAAGAAGAGCGCTTCGATCAGCTTCCCGGCGGCATCTTCAACCGCGGTTTCGTTCGCGCCTACGCCCGCCATGTCGGGCTCGACGAAGAGCAGGCGCTCACCGATTATCTTACCGCCTTGCGCGAAAGCCAGATTCAGGAGCAGGCCATTCTGCCGGAGTTTCGTCCCTCGCCTGAGCCCGTAGCGGTGGCCAAGGCACCCGCTCCTCCGAAACCACCCGATCGCCCAAAAGAAAAAGATCGCCCGCAAGCCCCCGATCAGCCGAAACAAAATCAGCCGCAAGAAGCTCGCCCAAAAGAAAAAGATCGGTCCCGAGAAGAAGCCCGGCCCCAAGCACTCGCGCCGCCGCCCGCGCCGCCGCGCCAAGAGCTTCCCCCGAAAGAACTTCCTCTTCGCGAGCTTCTGCCCCGGGAACGCGCCTCGCGAGATCGCCAGCCCAACCAGCGTTTCCCCGAGCGTTTTGCCGCGCGTCCGGTCGAAGCTGGCGCCCACTCCCAAACCCGAATCCCCTGGGGAGTGCTGGCTCTGGCTCTGTTGCTGGTGGCGCTGTCCCTGGCTTTCTGGAGTCACCGCCAGCGCCAGCGCATTGACGCCGACATAACCGCGCTGGCAAGAAACGCCACGCCTACTGCGGAATCGCAGACTGCGCCTGCTTCGGGCGGCAATCAGACGCCCCCGCCGCGGACTTCCCTCGAACCCGCGGCATCCCAACCGCACACCCCGCCGCCTTCAGTTGCGCCAGGTTCCCGCACTTCCGCATCTGCGGCCCCATCTCCCTCTGTGGCATCGTCTCCTTCCGTTGCCGCCGCCGCCGGCGCGTCCCCAAACCGCACCGCAACCACTCAGACCGTCCCCGCCCAGCCGCCTCCGTCGCCAGCCCCGGCCGCCAACCCACGGCCGGCGGCAAGACCGGCAAAGCCCTTCACTCTGCTTATCCGCGCGGAAGAAACATCGTGGGTTTCGATCACTGTCGATGGCCAGCCGGTCGCCTCGGAAACCCTCATCGCGCCCGCCGCCAAAGCCATTCGCGCCAATCAGGAAATCGTAGTCAAAACCGGAAACGCCGGCGGCTTGGTCTTTGCCGTCAACGATAAGACGTTTCCTCGCCAGGGCGACCACGGCGAAGTCAAAACCTTCCTCTTCGATGGTCACAACATGCAAGTCGTGCTGGGCGACTCAGCCCCCGCCAACCCCTAGCACCCGTGTGGGGCGGACACTCCTGTCCGCCGCCTTTGATTTTGATTTTGATGATTTTGAATTTTGCTTTTGCTTCTGGCCTTCACACTCGCAGATGTGGGGATGAGCTTGTAGTCCATTAGCGCCCGTCCGTCAAGGCTCTGTTCGGATTTCGTAACATTTCCCGCCCGTCTGAAATCACCTGCCATCTTCTGCTAGACTGCGCGTGTTTTTCTGACCGGACAGTCCTTCCCTCGGCACGAACTGAGACTTACATCAAGCGGCCCCGGCTCTCCGCTGGATTTGTGAGGACGAGTTTGCATGCCCCGCGGAATCGTTCCCGTCGCCACTCTGCTGATCATCGCCTCTGTCTTCTCGCAGTTCGGAGGCTCACCTGCCCCTGCGCTTCTCAATTCCTCCCAGGCGCTTCCATCGGGGGTCCCCGGCACTCCTCACGCGCTGCCTAGCGCTCGCAGCAAAACCACTCCAGGCCAGCCGGAAACTGACATGTGCACGGATCTTTCCCCCTGTCTGCCCCGGTCCGACATGGGGCCCTGGACCGCATCCTGCGATTTCTTCGCCGCGCACCCTCGCTCTCCTCTTGTCTCCGTCGATCTCGGCAGCCCGGTCCCGCTTCAACTGCCGGCTCTGGCCGCCTCTGACGACGTGCAGCCCGTCCCGCCGTCCCCAACAGTCGCCGCGCAAGCGAAGAAATCCGAAGCTCCAGAACTCAGCCGTTGGTGCCTCAATCCTGACTCGCCCACCCAATTCTCCGTCACTTCGCTCATCGTGACGCTTCCCGATCCGGTGAAATCTCATCTCGTCCTCGATTTCGACCGCCGCATCGACGCCATCCAGGCCGCCGCCCTCGATGCCGGCTACGTTATGGACAAGTTCTGGCTTCCCTGGGACGATTCTCCGCTCCCCGACGATCCCAATCAGGCCCGCGCGGAGAATATTTTGCGCCGGCTCCGCATGAACCAGCCCGGAGTCCAGATTTTTCGCTCCGTGTCCGGCCAGAAACAAGTCCCACTCCTCTTTGTTTTCTTCGTCGGGGAAACGACCACTCTCGGCGTCAACCGCGCCCAACTGAAGAATGCCATCGACTACGTCATTCAAATCGATATCAAAATGCACGGGTCTTTCCTATCCCATCGCATACCGATCGTCGGTCCCGGCTTTTCTGGCGCCATTCCCAGTTTCATCGAAGTCCTCAACAGCGGCCACTTCTGGCAAGCCCCGCAACCGTCGGTGGACGCCCCTTTTTTTGATATCGTCCCCAGCACCGCCACCGATCCCGGCCTCCTCCGCCAATTGAACGGAGCCATCAACAGCTTCGGCGGCAACGTGCGGGCCATCGTGCACGACGATGAAACCACCCTCTCACGCTTCCAAACCTACGCCCACGATTATCTGAAAGTGGAGGACCGCGAGATCGCCCTCATTTCCGAATCCGAAACCGCCTTCGGCAAACGGGGACAGGATACCTCTCTCGTCTCACCCTCCCCGCCTTCGCACGTGCTCCACATGTTTTTCCCCCGGGAAATCTACCGCCTTCGCTCTGCTTATCCCGATCAGGCCCATCCCTCCGCCGGGTCAACTCAACCCTCCGCGCCTCCCGCCGTCGGCCTTCCCTTGAATACGCAACTGGTCGCCGGCGGCGAAGATGACATTCCATCTTTCTCTCACGCCGAGTTGCCTCAGTCTCAGGAAGCCATCATGCTGGCCATCGCCGAAACCATCCACCGCCGCAAGATCAAACTGGTCGGTGTCGCCGCCAGCGATATTTTCGACACCCTTTTCGTGCTTCGTTTTCTTAAACAGTTCTGTCCCGACACCCGTCTTTTTCTTCTCGATGCCGACCTTCTGCTCGTCCGTTCTGCCGACGATCTTTCCCTCGCCGGCACCCTCGCCGTTACAGAGTTCCCCCTCTCTTCCTCCGCGCGCTCCTGGTTCGATCATTCTTCCGACCTTCGCCTTTTCCCCAGTCGCAGCGCCGAAGCCAACTATAACGCCTTTCTCGCCCTCATCGGCGAGACTTCTCGGCTCAAGGACTACGCTCCCTGCATGCGGAGGGCATCGAACGGCGACCTTGAGCAGTGCCCGCAACATCAGCCGCTGCTCTGGCTCACCGTGGTTTCGCGCAACGGATTTCAGCCCGTATACATCATGCCCCCGCAAGCTGATTCCCCCGGCGAAACCTTCCCTCTCAAGTTTGTCGAACCGCCCGGCACGGCTCCGGCGTTTGCACCAGACCACCCCACCGGCGCTTATCTTCTTCTCTGCACCATCCTCATCCTGCTTTCCCTGCTTCAATTCCTCGCCCAGTCCTTCGCCTTGAAAACGCCAGCCGATCCTACGCAGGCCGCCCAACCTCTGCGCGGCCTGTTGGAGTTTTTCTATCTTCCCCCGGGAAGCCTCATCGAAGACCAGAAGGCCTTCTTCCTTTCCACCGCCTTCGTCATCGTGGCCAACGCCGACTTCATCGTCTTCGCACCCACTTGGTGGTGTACGCCATACTGGGTCTACCGCGCCGATCTTCCCTTCTCGTCCTCCTGTTGGTACTTGCTGCTCTTTACTCTCGACGCCGCCGCCCTCAGCCTGGCGCTGATCGGCGCATTCCGGGCCATGCATAAACACCTCGCCGCTTCCGGCAAAAACTTCACTGCCATATGGCTGATGTGGCTTCTCGCACTCCTGTTTTACGGGGTTTGGTCCGTCTTCCTCGAAGGCAGCAAGCTGGGCACCTCCTCGTTCTTCCTGGACCGTTGTATGGACATCGCCAACGGCATTTCTCCCCTGCTCCCCTACTTGCTTCTGCTGGCTGCCTTCTACGTCTGGTGCCTGCGCAACCTGCAGCGCATCCAGCTTTGGGATACCCGCCGTCCCGATCTTGCTCTGCCTTCCCTCGACCTCTTTCTGAACTCACGCTTTTGTGATCTGGAGCAGTCCTTGCGCCACTCCCTCGTGGCAAAGTTCTTCTCCAAGGGCCGTCGCTTGGCTCTGGCCGCGGTTGTGGCCGCCCTGCTCATGTTCCGCCCCTTCACCAGCATCGCGGGCTTCGAACCTTTCAAGCTGCCGTTCTACAACGTGCCGTTCAAACTCTACGACGTCCTGTTTGTAGTTTTCCTTCTGGTGATGACCACCTGCCTCCTCACCTCGCTCCTCCGTTTCTCGTTTTGCTGGTCCGCCTTGCTCACCATCCTTCGCCGCCTTGAGCGCCAGCCCCTGCGCGAGGCCTTCGACCGTCTGCCCAAGAAGTTTTATTCCTGGACTCCTCTGTGGCACTCTCTCGGAACACGCAGAAGCTTCGCCGTCGAGACCCGCTCCCTCGAATGCCTTCGCAAACTAGCCACATACCCGGAGGCTCACGACCTGATGAACTGGCAGGTCCAGCTCTCCGACGCGCAATCGGCCTTGCTCAACGCGGAAAGCCAAAACGCCATGTACCTTGAGCCTCAATACCGCCGCTGTCAGGCGGTTCTGAACTGGGCCGCTAACGACATCGTGCAGTACATCCTGATTCCCCAGTGGCAGAGAACCGGGGCCTGCGAGAGCATCGACTATCACGACAAGAAAGAATCCGAAAAACCCGACCGCGGCCTCCGCTACCCCCATGTCGACGGGCAACCCGAGGAAGATAGCCTCATGGTTGTCGCCGAGGAATTCGTCGCTCTGCGCTTTGTCTCTTTCATTCGCTACGTCGGAGTGCAACTGCGCAATCTGCTTTCTCTGGTCACGGTTTGCTTCATCCTGTGCGTGGCCGCCGTTCGCTCTTATCCTTTCCTCGCCCACCGCACCATCGGCTGGGCCTTAACCTTAATCTTCATCGTCCTCGGCGCACCCGTCATCATGGCCTTTGCGCAAATGGATAAAGACGCCATCCTCAGCCGCCTCTCCGACACCGAGCCCGGCAAACTCGATCGCGCATTCTATGTCCGCGTGGTTTCCTATGGAGCCTTGCCCCTCATCACCGTCCTCGCCTCGCAATTCCCCGCCATCGGCCGCTTCCTTTTCTCCTGGGTCCAGCCCGCCATCGAAACCCTCCACTAACCGCACGCTCTTGAAACCTGCGCACAACAAATCGGGCCGCCCCAAGGCGGCCCATCAACCCAGAACGGCGCAGGTGCCCCATTTCTCGCGTCTTTTGCGAGAAGTGGGGCTTTTCGGCGTCAAACAAAACTATATCTCCCAGCTATCCCTTCGCATACTTCAGCCACTTCGCGATTTCCGGCAGCGTGGGCCGCTTGCCGTACATCAGGATGCCGATGCGGTAGACGCGTCCGCACAGAATAAGCAGCCCCGCAATGGTCGCCACCAGGAGCAATACCGAAAGCGCGATCTGCCAGACCGGCGGCGGCTGAGTCGCGATGCGCAGATACATCAGCACCGGCGAGAAGAACGGAACCATCGAAGTCCACACCGCAACCGGCGCGTCCGGAGCGCGCATCACCGGCCCCATCATGAATACCGAAATGATGAGCGGAAGCAGGATGACAAACTGCAGTTGCTGTCCTTCCTGCTCGCTGGTAATGACTGCGCCGATGGCCGCGTAGATGCTGCTGTAAAGCAGGTAGCCGAGCAGAAAAAATAAAGCGAATGCCGCCAGCGTCAGCGGCGGAATGTGAATCTCTCCCGTGCTGGCGCTCGCCGCCAAAGCCGGCAGCGCGTACGCGCCGGCCATCGCGATCCAGATTCCAATCTGCGTCAGTCCCACCGCGCCCACGCCAATCAGCTTTCCGGCCATGAGCTCGGTCGACGTCGCCGAAGAAAGCAGAACCTCCATCACGCGCGAATTCTTTTCTTCCAGCACCGCGCGCATCACCGAAACGCCATAGAAGATCACGGCCGTATACAGCAGCATCACCATGGCAAAGATCGTAAAGAACATGCCGCGGTCGTTGGCCTTGGTTTCCTTGCCCGCTTCCAGATGTACCATCTCGAGCTTCACCGGCTTGAGCAGTTCGTCGGCCTGGGCGCTGGCGACGCCGCGTTGCGAAAGTTCTCGCAGCAGAATCGCGCGGTCCAACTGGCCGCTGATCCACGACTTCTCCATGAACCCGCCCGCCTCGCGCCCGTAATAGGTAACCTTGCGCGCTGCGACCGCATCGTCGCTCAGCCACAGGTAGCCATCGATGTCGCCCGCGTTCACGCGGTTGCGCAAGGCCGTCCGCTCCGCGTCGTTGGCATTCGAGTCCACTTCAACCGCATAATCGTTGGCGGGCTTGTCGTCGTCGAGGTCGTCTTTGTCTTTGTCGTTATCTTTATTTGTATTTGTATTTGTTCCGGCGCTGTTTGTTCCGGCGTTGGCCTTCTCGTCCGGCTTGGTGCTCGATAGAAGTTGCTGGCGCACGATCTCGCCGAACTGCGGCGTCGAGGTCACCACCACCAGCCGCTGCGTTTTAGAACTCTTCATGCTCGAAAGTTTTGCGGGGATGATAAACGCGCCGGCCATGATCGCCGGCAGCAGCAACGTGAGCACGATGAAGGAACGTGTACGCACTCGCTCGAGATACTCGCGCTTGATGATGAGCCATGTATTACGCATATGTGTTACGCATAAGTGTTACGCATTGGCCTTGCCCACGGCTTCGATGAAAATTTCTTCCAGCGAAGGCTCCATCAACTCAAACTTGGTGAGCCGCGCGCCCGATGCCGCCGCCCGCAACAACTCCTGCGGATCGGCTCCCGCAGCCAGCCGCACCTCGACGTAGTTTCCGTAGTCGTTGAACGACTGCACCAGCTTCGCATCGTGCAGAAATTGTGCATCGCCTTCATACTTGATCTGCACGTTGCGCATGCCGTAGCCCGCCTTGATCTTGCCCAAGTCGCCTTCCAGCACGGCCCGCCCATGATTGATCAGGCAGATGGAATCGCACAGGCGCTCGGCCGTGTCCATGCGATGCGTGGAAAAAAGGAGAGTCTTGCCCGCTTTTTTCAGTTCGAGAAACGCGTCTTTGAGCACCACCGCGCTCGACGGATCGAGACCCGAGAAGGGCTCATCCATCACCACGAATTGCGGATCGTGTACCAGCGCGCCGATGAACTGCACTTTCTGCTGCATGCCTTTCGAAAGCTCTTCCACTTTCTTGCCCGTCCACTCCGTCAAGCTCAGGCGCTCGCACCATTGTTGCGCCCGCTGCGTGGCGTCGTGCGCGGACATCCCTTTCAGTTGACCGAGGAACACAAGCTGGTCCAGCACTTTCATCTTCTTGTACAAGCCGCGCTCTTCAGGCAGATAGCCGAGGCGCTGCGCGTGCGCGCGCCGCAAAGGTTCGCCGAACAGCGTGACCATGCCGGAATCGGGCACCGTGATGCCGATCATCATGCGCAGCGTGCTGGTCTTGCCCGCACCATTCGGACCGAGCAGACCATAGACCTCGCCGGGACGAATGGTCAACGACAAGTCGTCGACGGCGACGAAGTCGTCGTAGCTCTTGCGAATTTTGTTCAGCTCTACGGTATTCAACGGCACGTCCTCGGCTGTGAAATTGACTCAGTAGAACACAACTGACGTTCCTCTTCCAAGTTGCAGGCCGCAACAATGTTCCGGTGGGAACATTGTGCGGAATGTTCCCATGGGAACACTTTTGTATGTACATTGGACACGAATAATTCGTCTAAGTGAAACCAGCAGCGGGAGTTAGGGGTGGTTTGCCCATCCTTGAGTGGGGAACGCTCAAGGATGGGGCACTGTCCGATTGGGTTAGTCCGATGGGTTAGGGGGGGTGGGTGAGCCGGACGCCTTCCCGCGGCTCCAGTATCGGCGCTATCAGTTTTGAAGCGGGGCGAACATGAGCGTCCATGTTCGCCCCTGACATTCAGTTCACGGGAACGAAGGCAAACGTACCGAAAATGTTGTCCTGATATGCAATAAACTCAACCGGCCCATCATAGGTTGGGGGTGGGTCGGGCGGACCCTTGACCGTCAAGGCGTCGGTTAAGGTTGTGGTTGTGGTAAGTGTGTTGAGCCATGTGTAGTTCCAGGTAAGAGTCAGGGACTCAGTCATGGTGGTGGTGCTGGAAAAAATGTCGAAGAAATTGGTGCCAAACTCCTCCGACACTCCGAACGCCTGCTTGATGATGGTCGAGGCGCCTGAGGCAACGCTCTCGGTGTTCATCTGTACGGTGTTATACATCTCGGTTGCCCCGCCCACGGGATATTGGATGGGGTTGGGCGGGTAGGGTTCTTTCGTGTAGCGGCCGTCGGATGTGGTGGATGGGAAGGAGTTGAGCAGAGTGTATTTGTTGCTAGGCACCAGAAGATCGAAGGTGAGAATGTTGGCTATGTCGGCGGAGGTGAGGCCCGGCCCTTGGCCGGAAGCCCATTGATATTCGCCGGCTGCCCAACTGCGAGCGAGAGTGCCGGACGTAACCACACCGTCGGTAATGGTCAGAGTGCTGGGGCAGGAAAAGTCGCCGTCGAGGCAACCCACCTGGACCTCGACGATATCCGGCCCTGAAATATACGGCCCGCTCGGCGGCGGCTCTCCCGATGCCGGGTCGGTTGGATCAAAGGCGTATCCGGTCAATTGGAGGGTTGCGGGGTTGCTTCCTTTCTTGGGTATGTAGCTGACAAGAAGCTCTGGGTTTATCCAGAGCCAGATATAGTCGTAGTCACTATTCACTGGGGCGAAAGTGGGCGTGCCGGGTGTTGTATACGCAATGGTGGACGCTTTGCTGATGGTGACGGTTTCGGAGCTGTTCGATCCCTGCGTATAATCCGTGGACTCGGTGAAAGTCAGCTTTACGCCAGCGCCGCCATCGACGATACCGCCAGCCGGAATCCCAATGCCTGCCGACACGGAGACGCTGTATCCGACGTCACTTTGGAAGGAGTTAGTGATGGTTGTGGTGTCGCCGACGGAAGTTGTATTGGTGTATTGCACGGAGCTGCTGGCGCCCGGTGGCGCGTAGACAACGCCCACGACGACGTACCTAGGATTGATGAAACCGGAAAGCGCAACGTCCCCGCCGACGGCGCGGATGCGACAATTGGTGAAATCGGCGATGAAGACGTCGCCAGCGGAGTCCAGTGCCACGCCGGAGGGACCATTCAGCTCGGCGCTGGTAGCCACTCCACCGTCGCCGGAGTGGCCTGCGGTGCCGTTTCCGGCCACCGTAGAGATGATCGACGCCGTCACCTTGCGGATACGATTATTCCCATAATCCGCAATGTAGATGTTGCCGGCGCTGTCGAGCGCCACCTCATCGGGATAATATAGATCGGCGCTGGTAGCGGCGCCGCCGTCGCCGGAGTAGCCCGCGGTGCCGTCCCCGGCTACCGTGGAGATGATGCCTGTGGAGACCGTCACTTCGCGGACGCGCCAATTGTATGTATCCGCCAGGTAGATGTCCCCAGCGCCGTCGATCACCACGCCCATGGGCCAATACAGCTCAGCGCTGGTAGCCGCCCCACCGTCGCCGGAGTAGCCTTGAGTGCCGTTTCCGGCCACCGTGGAGATCTTGCCGGTGGACACCGTCACTTTGCGGATGCGATTATTCAGCGAATCGGCGATGTAGATGTTGCCAGCGCTATCCAGCGCCACGGCGTGGGGATCATTGAGTTCAGCGCTGGTAGCCGCTCCACCGTCACCGGAGTAGCCCTTCGTGCCGTTTCCCGCGACCGTGGAAATGATGCCTGTGGCGAGCGTCACCTTGCGGATGCGATTATTATATGAATCCGCGATGTAGAGGTTGCCAGCGCTATCCAGGGCCAGGCCGAGGGGTTCGAATAGCTCGGCGCTGGTAGCCGGTCCCCCGTCGCCGGAGTAGCCCCCGGTGCCGTCCCCGGCCACCGTGGCGATCTTGCCTGTGGAGGCCGTCACCTTGCGAACGCGACCGTCGCCATAATCGGATTCGTAGATGTCGCCGGCGCTATCCACTACCACACCGTAGGGATAATCTAGTTCAGCGCTGGTAGCGAGTCCGCCGTCACCCGAGTAGCCAATAGTGCCGTTCCCGGCCACCGTGCTGATGTAGCCGACGGCGGGAATTACAATTTGAGCGTATGCGCTTCGCGATACCACCGCGAAGCAGAAGAGCAGACCGGCGGATAACAACCTTCCTGCGGCGCATCGTAGGATTTTGTGGTGTGATGGCGCGGCCATGCGGAAGGCGGGCGCAATGAAGGAAAACAGACGTGAGAGTTGGCGTAGAGCCGCAGAAATGGGAGTCATCTTCGGAATCTCCTTCTTGGAATTGTCCACTAAGTGGGGACAACTTCAGATGGGCTGACTTAGTTCAGGGAATCTGAAAGAGACGAAGGGAGGTTTCATCTCCGCCGTCTTTGATAGCTCGGACGCTAAGTAATAACTGGTCTAAAGTGCTCACTTTTATGAATAAATCTACCTAAGCTGCTTACTGGCTCACCTTTACCTAACCATTGTCGGTACTATATCGACTCGATCATGCCGCCGCCGTCGCGGTTTTCGAGGGGTTGGGATCCCTGACCTCACTTACTAAGTTCATACCTGCAGTCTCGATAGATTCGAGGTACCTGCCCCTTCGGCTCGGTGGACTCGTTCCGTCTTCGCACTTCCACCCCCGCACTGACATGCGGGGCTATCACATGCCGTCCCTGTCGGGGCTGGAATGCCTCGCTCCACCTCTTCTCCCAATCAAGGTCGAAGTCAAATCAAAACCCAGGAGCAAAAGTCAAATTCAGAGGCAAAATCAAGGTCAAAGGCGACGGACAGGAGTGTCCGTCCCACACGGTCAAAATTCCCGCCGATAAGTCTAATGACAATCTCTGACAAGCTCCTTGACTGGGTTCAAACTTAGTGATTAGCTGGTGATGCTTTAACGTGGTCTTCTCAGTCTCTCTGAAGAGCGCAAACCTCGTCTCTGCAGCTATACCCGGAGGTTCTCCATGAAGAAAGTTTCATTCGTGTCTCTGTTTCTCATCCTTGTGAGTGCAGCCATGCTCGCGCAGTCTATCCCTGTGCCGCTCATTTACCAACCGCTATATCCTGCCAGCGTCGAGCCGGGCCATGCGGCCTTCACACTCAGAGTACGGGGGACAGGTTTTCAATCCGGGTCCGTGGTGAAGTGGAATGGAAAGCCGTTGGAAACGAAATTCCTCTCGAAGAGCCTGCTCGTGGCAGTAGTCCCAGCCGCGGCTGTGGCGGTGGCGGCCACGGGATCGGTGACGGTGACGAATCCGGGCACGATTGCCTCGAATGTGATTTATCTGACGGTGCGGCGGCCTTCGGCGGGCGTGCAGGTGGGGACCGATCCGGCGGTGATCGAAGGCGGCCAGATCACGATTGGAGATTTCAATAACGACGGCAAACCCGATCTGGGTGTGTCCCCGACAAGCAGTTATGGGTCTATCTCGGCGGATACGTATTTGAGCCTGGGGAACGGGAGCTTCACCGAGGTTGAGGGCGGCACCAGTTTGTATGGCGGGCCGCAATACCTCTCAGGAAACATCAGCGCGGATTTCAATAACGACGGGAATCTGGATTTGGCCGTCTGCAGTTCTTCGGGAGGTCCAAACCAGAGTTGTCAAGTATTTCTCGGCGACGGGGAGGGTGGACTGGCCGCCCCGACGACAGATACCACGGGATACGCCGGCACCGGGGTCGCAGCCGATGTGGACCGGGACGGCACCCTGGATGCGCTTACGACTTACTGGGACGGATACGGCAGCTACCTCTATTTTCAGCACGGCAATGGCGATGGCACGTTCGTACTTAACAGTTACTTTGTGACGCTGAATTATTATTCTGGCGGGATTCCTGTGGTGGGCGACTTCAATGGAGATGGCAAGCTGGACGTTGCGGTTGCCGGCTACGAAAGCAACTTTGTCGCTGTGTTGCTGGGGAATGGCGACGGAACTTTCCAAAAAGAAGTTGATTATCCGATTTCGGGATCTGGCTGGGCGTCGGTGGTGGCGGATATAAACGGCGACGGCAAGCTTGACATCCTCACGGCATGCAGCAACGGAACCGCGGCCGTCCTTTTGGGCAACGGCGATGGCACGTTCATGAGCGGGGCTACGAGTGCACTGCCTTTCGAGACGGAGACCAATCTGCAAATCGCGGACCTCAACGGCGACGGGAAACTCGACCTGGCAACCGTGACTGCGGACAACTCCGGCAATCAGACACTAAATATCGCACTAGGAAATGGCGACGGGACTTTCCAAAGTCCGATTGCCATACCGGCAGGCCAGGTTGTCAATGCGTCAGGCTTGCTTGCAATTGCCGACTTCAATCACGATGGCTACCTCGACTTTGCGATCAGCGGCTCAATCATACAGAGTGCATCTCAGAGTTCGGTGCTATTGCAGGTTCCGGGGAAGTAAGCGGGTTTCTAAGCTCGGGATCAGAGTCAAAATCAAAATCAAAGTCAAAGTCAAGGTCAAAGGCGACGGACAGGAGTGTCCGTCCCACACGGTCAACATCCATGCCCCTTCGGCCTCACGCTGCGGTTGGTGCGTCAAGATCAAAATCCCCGCCCCTTCGGCTCCGCTCAGGGCAGGCTCTGTCTCTGCCAAGAACGCAGAGACTAAGGCAGAGACAAAGGACGGGGCAGCCGCGGAGGGTAAGGCAGGAAGGGCTGTGCCCAGCCCCCAGCAGCGGTGCTATGATTCCGGCATCAGGCGGTTAAGAGGGAACCTCGCTATGAACAGGAGCTTCTACGCGTTCACTGCGGTTCAGATCGTTGCGGTTGCAGTGGTGCTGTGGCGGGTCTTTACGTGGCGGGGCGCGTGGAACGTGCAGCGCGATATCGGGACGGGGCTGGTGCTGGCCGGCATCTGTGGAATTGCCCTCGCCCGTTTCCAACTGGGCCGGTCGTTCTCTATCCGAGCAAAAGCGCATGCATTGGTGACGCATGGGATTTACTCGAAGATACGCAATCCGATCTATGTTTTCGGGACGGTCCTGGTCGCCGGATTTGCGATGTTCTGGCAAAGGCCCATTCTCTGGTTGCTGGTTCTTATTATCGTCGTGGGCCAGACGCTGCGCGCCCGGCGCGAAGCGCGCGTGCTGGAAGCAGCTTTCGGCGATGCTTACCGCGAGTATCGCCGCCAGACCTGGTTCTGATGAGGGACGTGGCGTTATGGTCGGAAAGCCATTTCTTCTGACTCTCCGGGAATAGGAAAGCAGGGTGGGAATCAAAATCTCCGCCCCGTCGGCTCCGCTCAGGGTAGGTCTCTGCCAAGAACGCGGAGACAAGGACGACGGAGCACCGCGGTCGTGATAGGCCATTCCAGCCCTTGGCCGCGAGCCGCGTTAAGACGTAATATCTTCAGCCATGAAAAGACTAGCGTTTCTTGTCTTCCTGTTGCTGTTGGTGTTGATGTGGGCTGCGATGGTTCCCGGTGCGGACCAGCCCAAAATCCCTCCCATGCCCGCGGCGGTTTCGAGCAACGCTGTAGCCAGCCTCAAGGGCGGACTGGAAGTGTTTTCGATGATGGGAGTGGGTCCACGCAAAACCTGGGACGACGTCACCAATCAGGTCTATATCCTGCGGCTTTCCTCGGGCAAGTGGAGGGAAGGCCGTGGCGTTCCGGGGGTCGCGGGCCGCCTGGGTGCGGTTGCTGCCGGAGCCAAGGGGCAGATCGTGCTGATGGGGGGATATGTGGTGGATGCCCAGGGCGGAGAGATCACCATTCCCGACGTCAACGTCTACATTCCGGAGCAACGCCACTGGTATCGCGGGAAAGATATTCCGGTTCCGGTGGATAACGCGGTGGCCGGCGCCAGTCATGACCGTTATGTTTATCTGATTGGCGGGCGGTCGAAGGATGGCCCGGTCAACCAGGTGCAAGTGTATGACACTGAAAAGGACTTATGGAGCGAGGCGACTCCGTTTCCGGGTACGCCCGTGTTCGGCCTGGCCGGCGGCGTGGCCGACGAACGCATCGTTGTGGTGGATGGCGCCAAGGCCGGCGCCGCTGGCGGTCCGCGCTATGTGGCCAACGACGAGTGCTGGTTGGGCAAGATCGATCATAAAGATCCGAACAAGATCGAATGGAGCAAGCTGCCGCCGCATCCCGGCTCGGCGCGATTCGGAATTGCCGGGGGCGGTTCCGACAAGGACAAAAAGATTTACTTTTCCGGCGGAGCCGAGAATCCTCATGACTACAAAGGTCTGGGCTACGACGGTCAGCCCGCCGAACCTTCCATGGTCACCTTCGCGTTCGATGTGCACCACGAACACTGGGAGACCGTTAACGGGAATACGGCCGATGCGCGCATCGACGCTCGGGGAATTCTTTCCACGCCGGTCGGCGCCCTAGTTCTCGGAGGAATGGCCGGCAATCAGGCGGTGACCGCGCGAGTTATCCTGGTCGAGAGAAAGTAGAAGGCGTTTTTGCGAAAGAGGGTGGGAGGCTAGGAGGGGACAAGGCTGGAGACATCGGCTACGGAACGTTTCCCAAAATGGGTCTTCCAGCCCGGAAATTGCGAAAAATTGTTATGCAGGTCTGGCGTTTGCATCCAGATCCGGATTAGTATGAGTTTGTTCCGAGGACGCACGGAACACCCCATACCTCCTGTACGAACGTCGGAGGGTCTTCGACCCTCCGACGTTCCCTTTTTTCGGACTTCCTTTTTTCGCGAACTCAGAAGCATATCTTCGGAGGCGACTGTGAAAGCACACGTCTGGACGAGCAGGATCATGACCGCGACTCAGGGAATTTGGGTAGTGGCTCAATTTGAAAAGGGGCGGCTGTGTGCGTACGGGAGATCCTCGTCCCGCTGGTGAAAACGCGGGACTTCGGGATGACGCCGGAGGGGGCGCAACGTTGAAGATTTTCAAATTGAGCCACTACCGGAATTTGTTTTGCATAGGTTCCTGTGGTACGGTATGGACAATCTCGCTCCTTCGGAATCACAATCTCAGGGGTCCCGCATTCCCAAGATTGCGCGAAAGCGTGCGCCAGAGGTAGCGCCACATGAAAGAAGCAATAGCGTCGACTCCGCCGGTCGAACAGTCCAACGAACCGGAGAGTTTTGCCAATCGCAAGCTGATCCGGCCCACGCTGCCGCGCAACGATCACAATCAGGGCAATCATAGCGCTGGCCATGCGCCGGCCGGTGAACGCCGCGAACGCCCTGAGCGTCATGAGCGCATGGAACGCCATGATCGCGGTGATCGTGCCCTAGGCGGGGGCAAGAAAACCTCACCGCCGGAACAGACCAATGCCGAGAACTTCTATTACCAGAAGCAGATGCAGGGGAAAACCCCGATGGTGGTAGTGCTGAAAGACGGCGAGGAGATCCGCGGGGTCATCGAGTGGTATGACAGGAACTGCCTCAAGCTGATCCGCGAGGGTTCGCTGCCAAATGTGATGGTCTATAAACCCGCCATCAAGTACATGTACAAGGAAGGCGAGAACGGGCGCTAACGCTGCCCCGGGGTCCCATTTCCGCAGACCGAACTTAGCCGCGCGTGCAGGTTTTCCTCTCTGGCGCTTCGTTCTCGGCGGTGAATCCTGACTTCGCCAGCTCGGACAGACCAGATTTGCCGGGATTGCCCTGGTTTTGCGGTCCACCGTGCCCGCCGAGGTCAAATGTTTGTAAGTTAGCGTACAGCCATGCAACCCTCACCAAAGAATATTGATCAGATTGCAAATAAACCGTTAATCTAAGAAATATCCAATTTGCGACGGAGTGTGTATGCGATCCTGGAAGCTCCTTTTTCCGCTTCTTGCCTCAACGCTGTGCTTTGCCGTCCAACCCGACCGCATCGCCGGCCCCATCGATTCCAGCCAGATGGTGACTCTGCCGGGTCACGTTCATCGCAATGTGAAGCCGCAGTACGACCTGGGGTCGGCAGATGGATCATTGCAGCTCAGCTCGGTGACGCTGCTCACGCTGCCCACGTCCAGCCAGCAAAAAGCGTTGGCCCAGCTTGTCTCTGAGCAACAGGACCGGAAATCGCCCAACTTCCATAAATGGCTCACGCCCGAGCAGTATGCCAGCCGTTTCGGCCTGAGCCAGAATGACGTTGCGAAGATCTCGACGTGGCTGGAATCGCAGGGACTTAGCGTCGTCAGCGTGGCACGGGGGGGCAATTGGATTGTCTTCAGCGGAACGGCGAGCCAGGTGGGGAGCGCTTTCCGAACCGAACTCCACCATTACATTGTGAATGGCGAGATGCACATCGCCAACGCCACGATGCCCTCGATTCCCGCTGCGCTGTCCGGCATCGTCGTGGGCATCCGCGGGCTGGATGACTTCCATCCGAAACCGATGAACGTCAAAAAAGCCGCACCCCAAGTTCAAAGCGCTCACCCCAATTACTACGACAACAACTACCAAACTCCGGATTTTGTCGCGCCCGGCGACATCGCCGCCATCTACGATCTCACGCCTCTTTACGCAGGCGGATTCGATGGTACCGGGCAGAAGCTGGCGGTCGTGGGCCAGACTGACGTTTACCTGGCCGACCTCAATGACTTCCGCAGCGGCTTCGGGCTGACGCCGATCAGCGGCTGCACCACAAACGGCAGCGGCGTGATCACCGCCTGCAACTCGAGCAATTTCCAGTATGTGCTGGACGGCGCCGACCCTGGAGTAGCTGCGCCTTCCACGAGCTTCCTGACCGAGGCGGATCTTGACATCGAATGGTCGGGCGCGACTGCCCGCGGCGCGCAGATCATCTACGTCAATTCGACGGACGCGTTTACGTCTTACTACTACGCAATCGACAACAATCTTGCGCCCGTGATCAGTGTGAGCTACGGCGAATGCGAGTTTGACGACAACAACCTTGACGCCGATGAAGGCGAACTGAAGACAGCCGAGACGATGGGCATCACGTTCATGAACTCTTCCGGCGACAGCGGTGTTGCCGAGTGCGACGGCTCAGAAACTGGCGCGGCGAATAATCTTGCGGTGCTGGGGCTGTCGGTCAGCTATCCGGCCAGCAGCCCGGAAGTGACGGGAGTGGGCGGCACTGCGGTTAACTTCCAGACCGGCTTCAGCGGCACATACTGGGGCACAACCAACGGCACCGATGGAGGCACCGCCACCGGCTACGTCCCCGAAACTTCGTGGAACGACGACGTGGAAATAGCGGCTGCCTATGGCGGCACGGTGCTCTCGATACAGGAGAGCTATGCCATCGTGGCCAGCGGCGGCGGCCCCAGCAATTGCTCGGTACAGACTGCCGATTTTTCAAGCTGCGTTTCCGGCTTCCCTCAGCCCTCCTGGCAGACGATAACGATCCCCCGCCAGGCCAGCGCCCGCTTTTCGCCTGACGTTTCTCTTCTGGCGTCGCCAAACTTCCCTGGCTACATATACTGCACGCCCGTGGAAGAGCTGTCCACCGTTAGTCCCTATGACACCGAGACCACCAGTAGCTGTGCCAGCGGGATAGCGGCCGCCGTGAACGGCGTTCCCGTCGGCGACCCAACCACAGTGTCGCCCTCGGTCGTGGGCGGCACATCCGCTTCTTCGCCCGTCTTCGCCGGCATCGTCGCCGTGCTTAATCAGTACCTCGGTGGCAACGGCCCCGTGGGCTTTATCAATCCGACGCTTTACACTCTTGCCGCGAATACAGCGAATGGAGCGTTCCACCAGGTCACCAGCGGTGACAACGTCGTGTACTGCGCGGGCGACACGCCCGCAGCCCCTTGGCCGGTGGCACTTCAGTGCCCAGGAGCCACGGGCAGTATTGGATCCTTTGGATACCAAGCCTCGAACGCTGATACCACCACCGGCTACAACCTGGTCACCGGTCTCGGCTCCGTGGATGCCAACAATCTGGCCATCGCCTGGGCCGCGACGCTCAGCGGCTTCACGCTGGCGCCTAGCCCCGGGTCGGTCACTGCGGTTGCCGGGAACAACAGCGCACCCACCACCATTACGATCACGCCGCAGAGCGGCTTTACCGGGACGGTCACTTTCAGTTGTGTTGCTTCTACTTTGCCCGCGGGAGCGACTTGCAGCTTCAGCTCCACTAGTTCAACTACTTCCACCCTTATCATCCAGACGACAGCCGATATGGCAGCCACCACGGCCCCGGTCGCGGTCACGGTCACAGGCACCTCCGGAGCCGTCAAGGAAACAACCACAGTCAACCTGACGGTGACCGCAACTACGGAGAGTTTCACCCTTACGCCCAGCGCCACCAGCCTGAGTATCAATCCAGGTGGGACCGGCACTGTGACGCTCACCGTGGTCGGCGCCAACGGATTCACGGTCAACAACAGCGGTACCACCACGACGGTTCTGCCGCTTACCTACAGTTGCACGGGGAATCCGACGGAATCGACGTGCCAGTTCAGCCCAGGCTCGAACAGTACCCCCACCAGCGCGACCAGCGTAGTTCTGAGCATTCTGACCACGCCGGCCAGCGGAGAACTGAGGCCGCCGCTGGGCCGCACCCGCCGCTTCCTTTATGCCGCGTTGCTTCCCGGTTTGTTCGGATTGGTGTTGCTTGGCGGATCGCGCAAGCGCGCAGCCCGCGGCGCCCGGCTGCTCGGCCTGATCCTGATGCTGGGCTTCTCCACGCTGTGGCTGGGCGCTTGCGGTGGGAGTAGCAGCAGCGGGAGCGGCGGCGGCGGCGGTAATTCGGGCACACCTGCGGGGACTTACACCGTGGTGGTCAATGCCACGACCGGAGGCACCAGCCCCGTCACAAGCTCCGTCAGCATTCCCTTGACTGTCAACTGATGACTGTCAGCTGATGACCGTCAGCTGATAAGACGCAGGCCCAACTGTTGCGCAGTTTCTCCGGCGCTCCGCATTCGCGGAGCGCCACTTGCTTTTCCAGCTACAATGCTTGGTGCGCCTGAGAAGCTTCAGTCTAGTCCCTGAGTCGAGGTTCGCGGTCCGGGTCCGAGATCCGCATTTACAACAACTTCTTTCCAGAATGGTAACGGAGGTTTTATGAGATTCCGGGTTCGTTCCGCTTCGTTTTTGGTCCGGTGCTTTGGGGCCGCTTGCCTCGGGGTGATGTGCTGCGCGCTGCTGGCGGCCGCGCCGGAGGCGAAGTCTCCCACGCCGCAATACGACGCCAAAGGCAACCTGCTGCTTCCTGCCGATTACCGCGATTGGGAGTTTCTCTCCGCCGGTTACGGCATGAACTATAGTCCCGGCCCCGGCAGCCACGAAATGTTTACCAACGTTTTCGTGCAGCGCTGGGCCTACCAGAAATTTCTTAACTCCGGCAAGTGGCCCGACCAGAGCATGTTTGTGATCGACCAGCGTGACGCGCAGAGCAAAGGCTCCATTAACAAGACCGGCCATTTTCAGACCGACCTGATGGGCCTGGTCGTCGAAACCAAGGATTCCGCCCATAACCCGGAGCAATGGGCGTATTACGCTTTCGGGTCCGATGACAAAACCGCAGAGGCCATGCCCAAAGGAAATCCATGTTTCGCTTGCCACGATGCGCACGCTGCGGTCGAGCACACCTTTGTGCAGTTCTATCCCACGCTGAAGCCGGTGGCGAAGAAATTCGGCACGTATGACGAAAAGCGGGAACAAGTGTCGGACGCCAAGTGATGCGAAGTTTCCGGCAGCATCCGAGGACTTCGGCCGGAGAGCGGCCGGTCTGCCCGCCGGAGGCTCCGACAGCCCATGTCCTCCTGTGCAAGACTGCGAGTTACTTCCCCCTTGCGCGCCCGGCCTGGGACGAGTACCATTACCTTGTTCTCATTGGCCTCGTTCCCGCGCAGGCCTTCCGCGCCCCAGCGGTTCCCGGCGGCGCGTCGGACCCGATAACGGAAAACCGATACGTAGAGATTTAAGATTCTCGTTTACGAGTAAGTTCGCTTCAGCAGTTCACGATTCGCTCGCGAGTGCATCTTCAGCCGCAGCCCGCTAATCCGCATGTGTCGCATTGCCATGAACTGGCCGCGCCTTCACGAAATGTGCCACGTTGCTCATGCATGCTCGCTGGTTCAAGAAGGCTGGCTCAAGAAACGCCAGTGAAGCGGAATTCCCGGCTGGGCGAACCGGAGATTTTTTTGATGCTTGCACAAGATTGCACAGCAGCTTGAGAGGACTATGAACGCAGGACCAGGAAGACCCTCCAATGGTGGAGGAAGAAGCAGCAGAAGGCGGCGCGGACGCCGTCCCCAAAATCAACGCGGGCAGCGTCCCGGCCAGGGCCAGTCGCGCCACAATCAGGACGGCATTTACACCGCGCCCATGGACCACAGCTATCGCGCCGCGATGAACGGCAATGGCCATAAGCCCGGCCGGCAGCGGCCCGGTTTCGCCACCACGTTCGCCCAGCCCGATCCCGAACCCCTGCCCGCGCAGCAGGAGGACTCCAACTCCCGTATTTTTGCCTTTGTCGACGACCTGTTTTTCGCCGCCAAGATTCAGGAAACGGCGCGCAAGCTCAACGTGAAAGTCGAGTTCGTCAAGAGCGACAAAGATCTCGGCGAGCGCATGCAGCAGAACGGCGAGGAAAAGCCTTCGCTGATCATTTTCGACCTTAACCACGCCAGCGCCAAACCCCTGACGCTGATCCCCAAGTTGAAGAGCAAGCTGAAGAAGGGAACTTCGATCATCGGCTTCCTCTCGCACGTGCAGGGTGACCTGAAGCAGAAGGCGCATGAAGTGGGCTGCGACATGGTATTGCCGCGCTCGGCGTTCTCGCAAAATCTGCCGCAATTGCTGCGCCGCCACGGCGCTCCAGAAGCGGAAGAAAATCCCACGGTCCAGTAAGGCGAGAGTCGGGGACCGCGAATTCTTTCTTCTTCAAGGGTAGGTTGTTACCCGTTCACAGGCTGCTTAGCGGACGAACATCTCCACCAGTACGCTGGAAACTTCCATCGCCGTCCTAGTCGAGACCATGCCGAGCTTGCGCACCAGACGCTGGCGATCCACGGCTCGCAATTGATCCAGGGCAACCTGACCCGTCTTCTTTCGGAAGGTGAGGTTCACGCGCGTGGGATAGCTGCGCAGCGCAGTGGTCATGGGAGCTACGACTACCGTCTGCAACGGCTCGTTCATATCGTCAGGCGAGATCACGAGGCAAGGGCGGGTTTTCTTGATCTCCGATCCCTTCGACGGGTCGAGGGCGATGAGCCAGACCTCGTCCCGCCGGGGACAGCTCACCATTTCCAGTCCTCGCCATCGAAATCGTTCGGCGATACCGTACCAAGCAGCATCTCCCGCACTGCCGGATGTGCTGCCGCGAAGGTCTGCCTCCAGCCGTGGCGGGGCGCGCGATGAGGTGCAATGACAAGACCCTCGGGAGTCACGCGGAGTTCCACCACGTCTCCCAGGCCACACTGCGCGATGAGTGGTTTGGGGATGCGGATACCGCGAGAGTTGCCGATGCGGGTGAGTTCCAGTCGCATTCCGATCTCTTCAGTAATTACATTGTAATTACATACGAAAGCCCGTGTCAAGCCAGGGCTGAGAATCAACAGCTGGCAAATAAAGCCTGGCAAATAAGAACTGAGGTCTAACTCTCTACCCAGGCGGCCAGGCCAGCGGGCGTCCCCCGAGCAGATGCACATGCAGATGGAAGACAGATTGTCCTGCGCCCGGTCCAACGTTGAGGACGGTCCGGTAGCCCTGCTCGATGTTGCGCTGGCGGGCGATCTGCGCGGCGGCCAGATGGCAGCGGCCGATCAGTTCGGCATCTTCGGCTTGGGCTTCCTTCAATCCAGCGAAATGTTTCTTGGGCACGATCAGCACGTGCGTGGGCGTCTGCGGATTGATGTCTTCGAAGGCGAAGACGTGCTCGTCCTCGTGAACTTTCTTCGCGGGAATCTCGCCGCGGATGATGCGGCAGAAGAGGCAGTCGCTTCTGGGGTCGGTCATCTCTCGGTCACCCTGGCGGACACGATAACACTTGTGCAGAGGGATTGTCAGTAACGGCCGCCGGACCCCATGAATTCACCACGGAGTCACGGAGCCATGGAGAAAAAGAACAAAGAGACGGAGAACAACTAGATTGTTGGCTTCCTCCGTGACTCTGTGACTCCGTGGTGACAGGCTGACAACGGCGGCTAGTCCAGCCGCACCACGAACACCGCGCCCTTTGTCGTTTCGGTTTCGGCGGCGAGTTCCTCGGCGCGCTGGCGGTCGTCGTGGAGTACGCGCACCCGCACCCACCAATCGCCCGCGGGACTCGAAAAGCGCAGCACTTTCGCGGTGTGATAGCGGCGCGTAAGATGGTCGGCGAGTTGTGTAGCCGCATCTTCGTCGGGGAAGCCGCCGATCTGTACCGCCCAGCGGCCACCGGTCTCGATCGAGGCCGGAGTTTGCATCACTTCCACTTTCACTTTGGCGACGCCGGGCTGCACCACGTCTACCTTGTGCGCGGCCGCAAGGGAAAGATCGAGAACGCGGCCGGGGATGAACGGGCCGCGGTCGGTGATGCGCACCAGTGCGGAGTGACCGGTCTGCACATTGGTGACGCGAACGATCGAGCCCAGCGGGAGGGTGCGGTGCGCCGCCGTCATCGCGTTCATGTTGTAGACCTCACCGTTCGATCCGCGGCGATTGTGATAAGGCGGGCCGTACCAGCTGGCCAGGCCGGTTTCGGTGGCCAGCGGTTTTGCGCTGGCAGGAAGGGAAGGCTCGGCGAGGCCGGCGCCGTTTTCTTCTTCTGCCGAACGCGGTGCCGTGGGATGCTTCGTGGGAGGGCCCGCAGTTGTTTCTTGTGTCCTTCCATTTTGCGGTGCGGTCGCCGGGGGCTGCGCGCCGGGCGGCGGAGGCACGCTCACGCGCACCTGCTTGGGATGTCCACATGCGGAGGAGAACAACAGCGCAAGCAAAAGAATCAGAATCATCGCGAAGTGATGGACGACCGGGAAGCGGGTGAAAGTCGTGCGGCTCCAGTTCACTTCGGAGGAGTCGGGTGGTGCCGCTCCATATAATCGGCCAGTTCGGCCATCTTCTGTGCGGCGGTGCGCAGCGCCTTCGTAGAGTGCTGCCGCACCGCGGGCACGACCTCGTCGTTCAGGTACCTGATCAACTCGGGAATCTCTTTCTCGATCCGTTCGGCGGCTTCGGCGACAGTCTTGCTGACGCGCGCCGACGCGTCTTCCACGTTGCGGTTGAAGTCGTTCATGGTGCTCCTCGATGCTGGTGAGCATGAAAGAACTCACGCGAATGTTGCGGATGCCAGGCCCGAGTATTATTTCGTGTGGCGGGCGCGGGGTCAATGGCAGGGCATACGGGATAGCAATGGGGCCGGGCATCACTGCGTGATCAGTTAGAATCGCAGCCTGCGCTGAGGTTGGCGGAGAGCGAAGTGAGTCTAGGGATACGGATCGATGCGGGGACGCGAGACGAACCGAAGAAGTTTCGCCGGCGGTTGCTCGCATGGTATGAACGCCACGCGCGCGATTTGCCGTGGCGTGCGAGCCGCGATCCGTATCGGGTATGGATTTCCGAAATCATGCTGCAGCAGACGCGGGTAGCGGCCGTGATCGAGCACTATCACGAGTTCCTGCGGCGGTTTCCGACAGTCGAGAAGCTGGCGGCGGCGCGCGAGGCGAGCGTGCTGGCGGCCTGGAGCGGGCTGGGATATTACCGGCGCGCGCGTATGTTGCACGCGGCGGCCAGGGTCATCATGCGCGAGCATGGCGGAGAGTTTCCAGCGAATGAGGAAGGACTGCGGGCGCTGCCTGGGATTGGCCGCTACACCGCGGCGGCGATTGCGAGCATTGCCTTCGGGGAGGTGGTTGCTGTGGTCGACGGCAACGTTGAGCGTGTGCTTCAGCGCATGTCGGGGGAACGGCTGGTTGGGGAGCAATTGTGGACGGCGGCGAATCATATGCTGGATGCGAAGCGGCCGGGAGACTTCAATCAGGCGATGATGGAATTGGGCGCGATGGTTTGTACGCCGCGAGCGCCGGGGTGCTTGACGTGTCCCGTCGTCGAGTTGTGCGCTACTCGTGGAAGAATGAATGTTGGGGCAAAGACCGCTCCGCAGAAGAAGCGCGAGATTGATTATTCATTGCATTGGCGCGAAGAAAATTGCAGAGGCGGCGAGGTGTTTCTCGCCCAGCGCGCGCGCAACGCATCGCTAATGGCAGGCCTGTGGGAATTGCCGGAGAACTTCGATGCTGAAAACCGCCGCAGTGCAGAGCCGTGGCTCACTCTTCGTCATTCGATCACGGTAACCGACTACACCGTGCGCGTGTGGCGCATCGCTGCATCATCGCGCTCGGACGGCAAATGGATTCCAGTGGATCGTCTGCAGCGCCTGGCGCTCACCGGCTTAGCGCGGAAAATTCTGCGCAAGGCAGGAGCGCTGGCAACTGAGAATTCACTACAGGGTCACGGTGGCACGGAGTAAAGCAAGGCTTGAGAAGGCTCTCGCCGGTTGCGGATGCACAGCGCGCGATCTAGACTGCTCTTGCATGAGGCGGGGTCTTCATCAATCAATGCTCGCTCTGGCCGCCGGTAACCGCTGCTCTTCGTCTCTCTTCATCTAAAATCGAGAGCAGTGAGGCGAGGGATTTATGCGTTGGCTGCGTAGCATCCTGGAAGCGCAAAGACACATAGGAGGACGACCGATGGCGGCATTAATCGTGGGCGCCCAGGCGCCGGAGTTTGAACTGAAAGCGATCGATGGCAAACGCTTCGTGCTGCGCGAGGAGTTGGCGCGCGGGCCGGTGGTGCTGGCATTTTTCAAGGTGTCGTGCCCCACTTGCCAGTATACATTTCCGTTTCTGGAGCGGTTGCACCAGACTTACGCGCATCAGGCTCGCGGACACCAGGCATCCGGCCACGCTAACGTCACGCTGGTTGGAGTGTCGCAGAACCATCCCAAAGAGACGGCTGCCTTCACGAAAGAATTTGGCGTGACGTTCCCGGTGCTCCTCGACGATACCGAAACGTATCCCGTATCGAATGCCTACGGTTTGACTAACGTTCCTACCATTTTCTGGATTGCGCAGGATGGCGAGATTGAAGTTTCCAGCGTGGGCTGGGTCAAGGCGGAGTTTGCAGAGATCAATCGCAGGATGGCCGAGTCGGGAAAGATCGCGCCAGCTGCGGTGTTCAAACCGGGAGAAGATGTGCGCGACTTCCGCGCCGGTTGAGGGTCGAAGAACTGATCCCGCCGGGGGCGGGAAAGCAGACCTCAGACCTCAGACCTCAGACCTCTGAACTCTTGGCGTGCACGCGCTGACGCGCGCTGTCTGCGGTAGGGCAGGGTGCTGGTTGGCCGGAAGACCGCGTGGTGATTGGCCTCCCGTGCAGTCGAGCGGGTGTGCTCCTTTAAGCTGAACCGCGTTCTCTCCATTACAATCCATTCAGTCTTAACAACAAGCGTTTTCTGGCCGTTTGTAACGTTCGGCAGCCAATACGCCGCTTCGTCGGGGGAGAAGACTATCGATGAGAATCGCGCGCCGTAGTGCGTTTGTCATCATGCTGTCGATTGTGAGCCTGGGGATGTGGGCGGCGGAGGCTGCGCCGGATCCCGCGCCCGCCGGGGCGAAGCGCGAACCTGTCTCGGTGCGCCTGCCGGCGCCGGCGTTCGCTGCGATGGAGACCATCAATCCTGAGCACATTCGCTGGCATGTTCGTTTTCTTTCGCATGACCTGCTGGAAGGCCGCGGCACGGGGCAGCGCGGCGGCGATATTGCCGCCGAATACATGGCCACGCAGTTTGCCGAGTACGGCCTAAAGCCGGCCGGCGACAACGGCGGCTATTTGCAAAAGGTTCCGCTGGTGGGCGTCACTACCATGCCGCAGACCACATTCGCGCTGGTTTCGCTGCGCGGCGAGGCCGCCAATCTAAAGTTCCTCGATGAATACGTGGCCTACGACCAAACCCAGCAGGCGGAGTCCGACGTGGATGCGGAGATCATTTACGTGGGCTATGGCATCGAGGCTCCGGAATACAACTGGGACGACTACAAAGGCGTGGACGTGCGCGGCAAAGTGCTGCTCATGCTGGTGAACGAGCCTCCGTCGGACGACGTGAGGTTTTTCAAGGGCAAGGCGCTGACTTACTACGGCCGCTGGACTTACAAATACGAAGAAGCGGCGCGCAAGGGCGCGGCGGGGGTGATTCTCATCCACAAAGAAGACATGGCGAGTTATCCGTGGGAAGTAGTGCGGAACTCGAATTCGGGGGAGAAGTCGTTTCTGAAGCTCGAAGGCTTGGCGCTGAAGGTTGCGTCGTGGGTGCAATTCGATGTGGCGAAGAAATTGGCAGCGGCTTGCGACCTGGATCTAGACAAGATGATGGCCGATGCGCGCTCGCCGGAGTTTCGTCCGGTGAATCTGGGCGCGCGGCTGAAGGCGCACATGGTGAGCAACGTACGCCACTTCGAATCGAACAATGTAGTTGCGATGCTGCCCGGCTCCGACCGTCGCTTGCGCGACGAAGCCGTGATGTATACGGCGCACTACGATCATCTGGGGATTCGTCCAGACATGCCAGGGGACAACATTTACAACGGCGCAGCCGACAACGCTACCGGCTGTGGCATTCTGCTGGAACTGGCGCGCGCGTTCAGCGTGGCGAAAGAACGGCCGGCGCGGTCGGTGATTTTCGCGTCGGTGACGGCGGAAGAGCAGGGACTTCTAGGGTCGGAGTATCTGGGCCAGCATCCGCCGGTTCCGGCAGGGAAGATCGCGCTCGATCTGAATTACGACGACGTGAAACCGCTGGGTGCGCCGGAGGAAGTCGAAGTCTCGGGAGCGGAACGGACCACGTTTTATCCGTGGGTGGAGGCGACGGCGAAGGAGTTCCGGCTGGCGATTCGTCCCGATGCGCGGCCAGAGGCGGGGCACTACTACCGTTCGGATCATTTCAGCCTGGCGCGCGTTGGCATACCGGCGTTTTCCATCAACGAAGGCATGAAGTTCAAGGGGCACGACGAGGCCTGGGGATTGGCGCAGGACAAGGAATTTGTCGAGAAACATTATCACCAGCCCAGCGATGAGTACCATCCGGAGATGGATTTCGTTGCCGATGGGGCGATGGCGAGGTTTGGATTCGCTCTAGGCTGGGAGGCGGCGAGTTTCGTGAAGCTGGTTGGCTGGCAGAAGGGCGATGAGTTCGAGGCGGCGCGGGGGAAGAGCAGTGGCCAGTGACTCGCGGCGAGTGCTCAGTGAGCGGTCACGATGCGTAAATCCTCCACAGCAGCGAGCTTGGCGTGCCGTTTCATTGAAATTCCTTTCGCCCAGAGGGCACAATCAACCGCTTACCACATAACCTAGGTAACTTTAGTCCCCGTGCCACCCATGCTAGCCTCGATATGTACATGTGTAATCAGTAACTTCCGACAAACCTGAACCGTAGCCCACACCATGCCACGAATCCCCATCTTCCGTTTCGGTGGAGCTCCAAAGAAACCGGAGTTGCCGGAACTGGTTGCGGCCGCGCCTTCCATTTCTCTGGAAAGGATCGCAGTGGGCGTGGACAATCTGCGGCACGATGTGTCGCTGAGTCCGCGCCTGGTGGAAGCGGCCCGGACACAGATTGCGCGACTCATCACCAGGTATGGGGAACTGGAAGGCTTGCTGGCGGCGGAGGCTCCGTCGCGCACGCAAGGTCCGTCGTGGATGCGAAGCCAGGCCCGGACGGGGACACGGGGCGCGGCGGAACATTCCGACTGGAAGCCGATGCTGGCGGAGTTGCATCTGGCGGCGCTCAATCGCGCAAAAAAAGAAGAAAACATTGCGGTGGATCTGCTAGCGCGCCTGGCCGTGATGAAATTGCTGCGCACAGAAATGTATCAGCAATTCGCGCAGGTGCTGGAGCGCTGCCGCGTGCTGCTCAAGAGCTACGACGGAGTCCGGCAAGGCAAGGGCGTGGAATACCGCGAGCGCGTGGCGGACTTTCAAGTGCGGAAAAAAATCATCCTGCGCAAGACCGGACAGGAACTATTCCAGACCTTGCGCGAGATCGAAAAAGAAACGCTGGCGCGAACGCGGCGGTCTCTGTTTGGCGCAACCGGAGCGGGGCTTGGCAGCTACGGGCTGTTCGTGAACCGCCTGGCATTTTCCGAAGACGGGCGCGACGACTATTTGTGCGCCGAGCATTACGCGATGCTGGGCAACTGGGACCGCGATCCGGACCGCTACGGGCACATGCGGGAAGTGGCCTCCGGATTTCTGCGCTTGTTGTATGGGGATGAGACCAGCGGTGAGGCCGTCGATGCCTGGATGTGCGCTCCGGAGAACGCGCGCGAGCTCGTGGGCACCGGCACCCCGGATGCTTCCACTACCGCGGGCGTGGCGCAGCAGGAACGGCTGGCGCAGTGGGTGCGGTTGCTCGAAGATCAGCAGGTGATGGAGCACGTGATCGCGTCTTACTACGTAGTGCCCTTGTTGAGCGAATATGCGCCGAGAATCAATCCGCAGCAGTTGAAGAACGCGCTGATCTCGCGCGCCGAGTGCGACCGCGTGGAACGCATGATCCAGGAACACGGCAAGCTCTCTCCCAATAGCTTGTACGCCGCGGTAGGCAAGGTGGCGGGCTGCCGGGGCGCGGAGCGGGCCAAGGTGGCGGCCCGGTTCCAGCAGGATTTTTTCCACTATCACAGGGATCTGCGGCGGCTCGAGATGCTGAATGCGGCTCTGGACTCCGTCAATCTGGTGGGCAATGACAAACTGCGCGAGCTCTCGCGAGTCAATGGCACACTGTACGAATTTCTGCTGCCGGAAGACCAGCAGGAACCGGAAGAAGAGCGTGTGTTGCGGCATGTAGTGCTGAAAGCCGACGTACGCGACTCGACGCGGCTGACGCGCACGCTGATGGAAAAAGGGCTGAACCCGGCGTCGTATTTCAGCCTGAATTTTTACGATCCAGTGAACAAACTGCTTGCCAAGTACGGCGCGCAGAAGGTGTTCCTGGAAGGGGACGCGATCATTCTCGCCATTCTGGAGCGCGAAGGCGAGCCGGGGTTGGGAGTGAGCCGGGCGTGCGTACTGGCGCGCGAGATTATCGAGATCGTGCGTGGCTATAACGAAACCGTGCAGCGCTCAGGGATGCCCGGCCTTGAGTTGGGCGTGGGCATAACGCTGCAGGAATCGGCGCCGCTCTATCTGATGGATGGCGAGCGGCAGATCATGATCTCCGAGGCGCTGAACGAAAGCGACCGGCTTTCTTCGTGCAACAAGCGGGCGCGCAAAGTGATGGAAGCGCAGGCCGGACCGTTCCACGTGTATGCCTTCCAGTCTTCGAGTTCCGAAGCCGGGGCGAATCCGGAGGATTCGATCCTGAACTATAACCTGGGCGGAATCCGCATGAACGAAGCCGCGTACGGGAAACTGCAGCAGGAAATTTCTCTCGAGTCGCTCAAGGTGAAGCTGCCGGAGTCGTTGGCTTCGTCGGAAATGGGAGAGTACCGGCTGTTTCGCGGCATGGTGCCTGTGGACCGCGATATTTTTCGCGCGGTCGTGATACGCGAGAGCCGCGTGCCGCAAATTAACCCCGAAGATTTCTCGGTGCAGGGCTGGAGCGAGCGTACGTACTACGAAGTGTGCACCGATCCCGCGATTTACGCCGCGCTCGAGAAGAAGAAAGCGGCGAAGGCTTAGCGCCTTGTACTGCGTACCGAGTTCTAACTCAAAGTCCTCGCGCTGCCGCCGGTTGTGTTCCCAGGTCATGCGATTCTTCGACTCCGCGGCCACTTCGCTTCGCGAAGATGGCACTCCGCTCGGGAAGACGGGGCTTGGCGGGCTCTAACTGAAAACTGAGAACCGGGAACTGTCAGAAATTCGATTTCAACCGCGCTGGGTGAAACGGAATCTGAAACGTCGCTTCCACGTCCACGGGCGCGCCATTTTTCGTCGCGGGCTGGAATTGCCACTGCGAGATGGCCGCGCTGGCAAATTCATCGAGGCGGTCGTCCACGCTGTGCAGCACGTGCACGTTGCTCACCGTGCCGTCAGCATGGATCACGCCGTAGAGGATGACCGTGCCGGCCACATTCTGCCGCATCACTTCCAGGGGATAGGCAGGGTCGACCTTGTGGATGGCGGCAGGGGCGGAAAGTTCGCCCGGAGTGGACTGTTGCTTCATCTCGGCAAAGCGGATCACCCAGCTTCCGCCGGCCGAATTCAGGTTCGGCATATTCAGGGTGAGCGAGTAGAATTTGCGCTGGCCAAAGACCTGGCGCTCGGCCTCGGAAAGTTTCGCCGAGCTTTCGGCTTGCGAGGTGCGAGCAGGAGCGCTCGAGACCCGAGGCGGCCGCGCGCCGGCCATCAGATTCGGATTCACCGAGGTCTCGCCTGCTACTGCCGCCGTGGATTGATTCGCCGGAGCTTTGCCTACATAGAGTCCGGAAGGAAGGCCGTTGTTTTTCTTGCCGGATATTCCGTTCTCTCCATTTCCCGTGCCACTGACGTTGCCGGGCAAGCCGGAGGCTCCGCGGTGGCCTTCGGGTGTGGCCGCGAAGCTGCCGCGGCGATTGCCCGCGGGTGGGTCGGGAGGAGCGCCGATGGCAGGATGCAGGTTGAGCGCGATCATGCGTCCGCCGGAGGGGGAAGAGCGCGACGCAGCCAGCGCGGGCGGAGGCGGCACAACCTGCGGCGCAACTCCGGAAACGGCGGAGGACTTTGATCTTGCAATCGCCCGCTGCTCGGCCAGCGGAAGCCGTGGCGCGGGCGCGATGACGGAGGTATGGCCGATGTCGAATTCGCCGACGCGGCGGGTTTCCGTCGCCTCGACCGCCGGCGGGGGTGCGATCACGGCGGCCTGCACCGCGGCGAGTTCGCGGTGCTGCCGCATAGCAGAGGAGTCGGGAGGCGGCGCCACCACCGAATTCTCCATCTGCGGCGCCATGCGCGAGATGCTGGAGGCAAGAACAACCGGCGCGGGGGCGATTGGCATTCGCGGTTTGTCGGACCACGCGACAATGTTCGACAATGGAACATCGCGCTGCATCTTGACGTTGGGCGGCACGACCACCGTTTGTCGGCGATTATGGGCCTCGTGCGGCACCGAGATCACCGGCTGCCTGGAAAATTCAGGATCGCTTTTTTCGGTTTTGGCGAAGTGCGACTGGCGTGTGTCCAGCGGCGGCAGATATTCCGAAGGCGAGTAATAGACCACATCGGCATGGCTGAACGCGGGCCGAGGCTCGGCCTGCCACTGAACGAGAAATCGCGATGCTGTCCACAACAACGTCAGCGCCAGAACATGCAGCGCCCCGGACTGCACGAACCGCCGCCAGGGAACTTCGCGGGCGACAAACACATCCGTCCAGAAAGCAGCCGGAGCAGAGCGCAGATCGAGTGGAATGGACTCGGGACGGCGCAGCAGGTCGCGAAAATTGCGCCGGAAACCGCGAAGCCAGGGTTCCGGCTCAACCAGCAAGCGCAATTCCGGGACGGTAGTCAATTCTTCAGGTTCCTGCAATAGGGCTAGGCCCGGAGCGTCGCGCATTCTTCTATGTTAGATGGGAGAAGGCGGTTTGGGAAAGCCATGTGGGCATTATGAGAGGCGAACATTTTCAGGATGGTACGATTGATTTGCCGTGAGTCCTCTCAACGTCAGACGAATCAGGGCCAGTCTTAGCTCAGGGCAGGCTTACCGGGAAATGAGAATCATTATGAAGCAGTGGCGGACTATCTTCACGCTGTGGTTGGCTTTTCTGGTTGCGACCCTTTCGTCGATGGCGCTGCCTCAGGATTCCAAGCCGGCGGCTCCGCAATCGGGTGAGCCTTCAGCTTCCGATGCGAAAGATAGCAGAGCGGGATCCGATTACTCGGGAATGTACAGTTTTCTCAAAGAGGGCGAGTTTGTGCAGGTGACTGTCGAAGATGCCGGGCGGGTGACGGGATTTATCTCGCGCTACGGCCAAGGAGAAAGCGATAGCGGAGCGTTTCTCGATCATTTTTTCAAGATGGGTAAGCTCGATGGCGACAAGCTGAGTTTTGCCACACAGACCGTGCACGCGGTGTGGTTCGAGTTCAAAGGGACGGTGGAGCGCGGCGAAGGCAAGAATCCCGGGGACGAGGCGTATTACGTGATCAAAGGAATTCTGACCGAGAATACCAGCGACGCGAACAAGAAGGTTTCTTCGCATGTGCAGCAAGTCGTGTTCAGGATGTTTCCGCAGGATGCGGCGCCGGCGCCGGCGGCGAGGGATTAGTACGGCTCCACGGGATGAGGCAGGTTCCCAATCCATGGGTCCTACAAGTGCAAAAGGAACGCCGCATGAATAGGAGGAGTTCACAGCCGGTGTTGAGCGGCTTCGACTCAAAATGCTTCGCCAGGGAGATGCGCAAGTCTTCAAGAACTATTCGCAGATGAAATTGCAGATGAAGCGCGCAGCTCGGGAAAAGCTCAACCGCCGGGCCAGTGAGATGGCGTCGTCGACTGGTGAACGAACGGGCACGGTCATGGCGCAGTGAGCGGATAATGGCGCGGTATTGGCACGGTCGAGGCCAGAAATCGTCAAGCGGGATGGAAACAAAGTTGGCAAGTGCTTTAGAATCAATCTTGCTGATTATGTCGGGGCGTAGCGCAGCCTGGTAGCGCACCTGCCTTGGGCGCAGAATGATTTACTCCAACCGTTCCATTCTTTTTTTTGATTTCTATTGTTTCCAACAATTTGGGGAATCTGCTTTTCGTTCAAAGTTAACCCAAATGGTTTGAATCTCGCTCATATTGGCACGGTTTGTGCACGGTCGCTTTCCCAGTCGAGGGGCACATGCAACAGGGCCGATGAAAAAGCAGAGAGCGCCGAGTCAGTTCAAGACGAAGGTTTCCAAGGACCTCTAGGGCGCCGAGACGTTCGCGGAGTTTCTTGTTCGCTTCCTGCCAGTCCTCGGTGAAGGTTGATCCCCGGATGCGCTTCCCGCTTTGATCGAAGTAGCACATCCACAGAATTCTTGTATTGGGTCGCTGGTAGACAACACTGTCGTGCTCTCTAGGTCTTGCCTTCTCCCACCTCTTTCTTGAAGCTTGCGCTGAAGGGGGACGAGATCCGTTCGCAAGAAGCGCCATCCTCCTGACAAATCTGAAATCAGTTCTTCTAAATGACCGTCCGGATTGATACGAATCGCTATTCCCGTGCGTACTAGAGTTAGTGGTATTCGATCGTTCGTGGGCCACTCGCGTCGCACGCAAGGAGGCGGCGGCCCCGGCGTGAAAGATCCATGCGCCTGGATCTGGAGCTTCGTCATTTGTATTCCGTGGTTGTTCTGGCTGAGGAGATGCACTTTACTCGGGCATCTCATCGGCTACGCATCGCCCAGCCCAGCCTCAGCAAGCAACTCCAGCAGATTGAGCGCTCGCATGGAGTGCGTCTGTTCGCGCGCGACAAAGGCCGCATCGTTGAGCTTACGGATGCAGGTCGCACTTTCGTCGACGAAGCGCGGCTCGCCATTTTCCACGCTGAACGTGCTCTTAATCTCGCTCGCGCCGATTGTCGGGCCGACGACTCGCTTGTAATCGGCTACTCGCCAGATGCCGATCACGATTGGGTTTCGGGCATCCTGGCTACGCGGCGTCCCTCATACACAAATGTCAGAATTCGCTTATGCTCCCGCTTTGCGATGGACTCGGTGCGCGGTGTTTTGGTGGGAGAGTTGAATCTGGCGCTGGTGACGGCACCCCCTGAGGAAATCCGCATCACCGCGGTACCATTTGCGCGAAGACCGCTATACGCTGTTTTGCCCGATTCTCACCGATACGCTTGCCGCAAAGGACTGGTCCTTGGAGATCTGGCAGACGATGACTGGATTTTGAATGCCAGGCAAGTTCACCCAACGATTCACGATGCGATTCTCGAAACGGCTAAGCGAGAAAAGATCTCATCGAAGAATCTGCATGAGACCTTCACTTACGAACAGGCTGTTCAGTTAGTGCTCGAGCGTGCTGGCGTAGGGATTCTCACGCAGGCGTGTGCCCCAGATTTTCGCGTAGATCATCTTGTTGTCATACCGCTGTCGGATGCGTCCCTGCGTTTCGATACTTGTCTGGTGATGAGAGCAGTTGACGATGCAAAACTTTCGAATGGATTCGGTCGCTCCTTTCTTCGCAGATTCTCGGGTTCCAGATTGGCGCCGCAACCGTGACGTCCTCGAAAGTGCTCCATAGCAAATCCGGAATAGGCCACCTGGCCAGGTTACGCGGGACTCACCTCCCAAAAACCCTGTGCACTCGAGAAATGCTCTGATGGGGGCAGACCTGGTTTCGAGACAAGAGCTTTACGAGATGGTCTGGTCGATGCCAATGATCAAAGTGGCTGAGCAGTTCAACGTCTCAGGAAGCTACATGGCGCTGGTGTGTTCCGCACTGCGCGTTCCACGCCCGGAGCGAGGCCACTGGGCTAAACTCGCGGTCGGGAAAGCGCCCGAGAGGCCTCCATTGCCGGAGGCACAGCCTGGCGACCAACTCAATTGGTCTCGCGACGGAGGATTGCAGTCGCCATCTCGCCCCCGAACTGTCGCGCGCCCACCTGGCCCACGAGGCAGCAGACTGGCGTGCCCCGTTACCGGCGTTCACGGGCTGATTCGTGATGCGAAGGGATACTATGGCACGGGTTACAAGGTGGATGAAGGCCAGCATCTCAGGCCTTACAAGAGGCTGATGGTCGACGTTACTGCATCAAAGGCTGGACTCGATAAGGCGCTGGCCTTTGCAAATGATCTGTTCAACGCATTGGAATCCGCTGGACATCGAGTCGTCATCTCGAGGCTGGGCGATTACTTCAGGCGTAGCCGCATCGAGGAACATGAGAAAATCTCCGGAGCGCAACGCGGGAACCCCTCGTATGAATACGAGCGTCTGTGGTGTCCAGAACGTCCCACCGTGGTTTATGCCGGCTCGGTCGCGTTTGGCCTTGCCATCATCGAAATGTCAGAGTCGATTGTCCTTCGCTATGTAAATGGAAAGTACATCCGCGAGTCCGATTACAAGCCTGCCAAAACAGCATCCCGGCACAGCCATTACAGTTGGACGTCGACGAAGGATATTCCCTGCGGCCGTCTCCGGTTCGTAGTCTACGCGCCGTACGGTGGTGTCGATTGGTCGCTGTCGTTTCAGGAAACCGAGGCTAGAACGCTCACGAAGGACATCCCGGAAATTGTGAAGTCAATCGAGAGCTCTATTGAAGTTGTGGTAGAGAAAGTGAAAGAGGCACAGCGGAAGGCCGAGACCCGGCGTCGAGAGTGGGAGGCAGAACAGGAGAAGCGTCGACAAGAGGAGGACCGCCGCCGCATCGCTCAGTCCATCGAAGAAAGCCGTGACGAACTTGATGAGGTGATCCAGGAATCGGCGAGAGTCACGAGTGTGGAACAGTTTTTCAAACTAGTTGAGAATCATGCCCGAGATTTGCCCGAAGATCACCGGCAGGAGGTGCTTGAGCGCCTTGCGCTGGCCCGCGAGTTTGTGGGCACCCAAGATCCGATGGATTTCTTCTGCTCGTGGAAAACACCGGTCGAAAGATACGTCCCGTTAGCCATGCGGACGCCGGGATCGGAGGGAGAACGAGAAGAAAAGGAAGAAGAGGAAGAGGAAGGCTGAGTCGACGGGGAAGCATCTGAGGCGAGGTTGTAAATCAGAGCACAATCCAGCGCCGTCGATCGCCAGTTCAGCATCCGAAGCAGGTTTGCTCCGGGATTCCTTCCCGCAGATCGTAGGTGATGAGATTCGGGCTGCCGTCATGCTGACTTTTCCGGGGGGCATTGGCTGGAATGGCATTGCGATGGAGCGGCCCGCTGCGAGCCGAGCAAGAGTCGGACCGGTTAGTCTTTGTACCAAGATACCCGAATGCCTTAGGCGGGAAACCGCCTATCTTGCAAATAGGCGGGAAACCGCCTAAAATGCTTTCAGGCGAAAAAGCGCCTAAGACATCTTTAGGCGGAAAAGCGCATAAGAAGCCAGTTGAAACGACAGAAAAGAGAACAACATGCAGGCCATTGCACGAACTCCTCTGCAGCTCGGGAATTCCATCCGAGAGCGGCGACGCGAGCTCGGCCTAACCCAGGAGCAATTAGCCGCAAAAGCCGGGGTGCGGCAGCGTACGATTTCGGACATTGAGAGGTCAGCAGCAGCCCGCTTCGACACAGTGCTGCGTGCGCTTGCCGCGCTTGACCTGGAATTGGTGGTTCGGCCGCGCACCAAGGGCTCATCCCAAGATATTGAGAAACTCTTCTAATGCCCCGCCGAACCTCGCACGACCGTCTAAGAGTCTTTCTCAACAGTCGTCTTGTCGGGCTACTTCGACGCGAGACTTCTGGGGCAATCTCTTTTCAATACGACCGATCATGGCTGGAGTGGGACTCGGCCCTGCCCGCATCGCTCTCCTTGCCTCTACGCGAACAGGCATACCTCGGCGCTCCCGTGCTGGCCGTTTTCGAGAATTTATTGCCGGACAACGATGCTCTGCGGCGTCAGATCGCGGCGCGCGCGCATGCCGAAGGAACCGACGCTTATAGCCTGTTGAGGGCGATTGGTCATGACTGTGTGGGTGCGCTACAGTTCCTTCCTGAGGATTCCGAACCCACTCCTGCAGGCGTGATCGATGCCGTACCCGTCAGTGAACGCGAAATCGCTGCCATTCTTCACAATCTAGCAACCGCGCCCCTCGGAATTACGGAAGATGAGAGCTTCCGAATATCTATCGCCGGCGCTCAAGAGAAGACCGCTCTTCTGCGTTGGAACGGCAGATGGTGCAAACCCCGCGGCACAACTGCGACAACGCACATCTTCAAGCCTACGATCGGAAAGCTCCCCAACGGAGTGGACCTCACCTCAAGTGTTGAGAACGAATATCTCTGCCTCAAGATCCTCAATGCTTTGGGTCTACCGGCTGCAAGCGCAGAAATGGAAACCTTCGGAGGTAGACATGTCCTGATTGTTGAGCGTTTCGACCGACTGTGGACTGGCGATCAAAGACTGTTGCGTCTGCCGCAAGAGGATTCCTGCCAAGCACTCTCGGTGCCGCCGACCCTGAAATACGAGAGCGATGGCGGTCCAGGCATAACCGACATCCTCAAGATGCTGCGGGGCAGTGATGAACCACTCTCGGATCAGCGCTCATTTCTGAAAGCGAACATCGCCTTCTGGCTCATGGGAGCTACCGACGGACATGCGAAAAACTTCAGCATCTTCCTCTCTCCAGGTGGACGTTTTCGCATGACACCACTCTACGATGTCATCTCAGCTCAGCCTAGCGTCGATTCAAAGCAGATCTTGTGGAAACAGTTTCGGCTGGCCATGGCATTCGGTACAAAGCCGCACTACCAGATCAGGCAGATTGCGCCACGTCACTTTTTTCAGACGGCAGATCAGGCCGGGGTGGGGAAAGAGGTGATTGAATCGGTGGTCCACGAGTTGGTAGAGGGAGGAATTGCTGCGGTTGAGTCTGTTGTGTCAAAGCTGCCAAAGAACTTTCCCGATCAGATTGCCTCATCGATCGAAGCAGGAATCAAAGGACGACTTCGCCTCTTGGCGGCGCCGGAAACTCCCAACTCTCAGAAGTAGTAGCGTCGCGATCCGAGATTCTTGCCTGTGACTGGACGCACGTGCGGGGATTGCTAATGATCTGAGGCCAACGCCGGAGCCTCTGCTTTTTTCCTCATGATGTCGGCGATTTCGTCATAGTGCCATGGGCGGAAGTCGTGCGTGTCGACTCCCACATCCATGGAGAGTGAGCGGAGAACGTCGGGTAGACGTCCGTGAGAATGCCCGTAGAGGTGCCACGATCCGCGATTGCTTCGTTTCCAGACGCGCAAGGCGTAGTGACAAAGCACAATTGGTTGGCAATTGATCGAAACTTCCGCCAGATTGTCGAGCCAGGAGAATTCCTCTTTCAGCTTGCGAGCCTGTTTGTCATGATTTCCAGGCACGGCGAAGATCTTCTTACATCGAATCCGGCGACGGTATTCGAGAATCCGGGTTTGGTTCCCGATGCAGGTGGCCGAACTGGCAGGTTTAATCGTGAGAGGACGATTCCGGGGACTCGCTCACCAACTAAAGCTCTGGGCTCCCTTGCGGATTTCGAGAATGGCAAGCAGATACCCAACATTTACAAGCTCTACAGCCTGAGCGTCATCTACGGGCGTCATTACGAGAAACTTGCAACCTTCTTCAACGTTCCGGTCGATGAGGCCGAAAAAGACCACAAAGCATTGAGTTTTCCGCAGACCTACCTTGTAGGAGCCGCCTCAGAATTCAGCGAGGCTGCGATAGTGTCATCCCGCGAACTCCGGGAGAGATTGCGGTTCGAACGAACCAATCTTTTGTCCAAGATACTCGAAAATTGGAAAGATGTTCCTCCCACTCTGCTGCAGCAGATCGATTGGCGCGATTCCCTTTACGGCTACATCGGAATGGAGGACCATACGCTCGACCCCATCATTCGCCCCGGTTCCTTCGTTCAGATCGATTCCCGGCAGAGAACGGTCCCACCACTGAATTGGCATGACGAGCATGACCGTCCAATCTTTTTCTTTGAACTCCGCGATCGCTACGTATGCAGTTGGTGCGAATTGCATGGCAATCAGCTGATTCTCGTTCCGACTCCACGGTCGAGAGGTCAGGCCAGGCACATCCGCTATCCAGGCGACGCAATCATCGTCGGCCGGGTCACGGGGGTAGCGATGCGCATTGCGGAGACACGCGAAGGTCCAACCAAAACCTCTCCCCTGAGCTGAGTATCCAACAGCACCTCCCCCGGGTGGGGAATCCGGGGCAGCGCCGCTCCCGAGTTCGCCCCGAGCCCTATGGCGTATCGACTTACGTCGAAAAAGGATTGCTGAAGAAGAGATGGGCTAACAAATCATTCGCCCACCTCTCTTATGACGGCTCGACCTGTCCTCATGCTCGCTTACTGGACCATAACTACAGCAGCCCTGCAGTCAGCGCCATTTTTTGTATCGGCGTCTTTTTTGAACGCTTCTGTTTGGGTCTTGAGCTCATCAAGAGCTTTGATCAGTTTTTCATTGTGGGTCTGTTTCTTACGAAGTCGCGCAACAAGGGTTTCTGATGAGTCCCCAAGCTCTGCGATAAGCATCAGCTGCGAGATTCTGGGGAAATTGGGATTTAGATTGTCTAGTTCAGACTTCAGCGCCACGAGGTAACTCCACTGGACGGGGTCTTCGTCCTTCTCGTCCACGCCGAGATCTAGAATGGTCCCAACGTTTGTATCGAACTGGTTTACGAAGTCTGTATAGGTCATTTCTAATGGCAGCGCAAGGTTGTTTTCTAGCATTCCTTTCATGTCGTTGGTTGTGTTGACGGTGTCCTCTTTGGGATACTTAATTGCCGGATCACTCTTGTTGCACTGTAGGTACTTGCCTTTTCCGTTTGCGTCGATGCTGGCGGCAGGCTCAAGATTTCTGTAGTCTGAGCCGAAGTCAGCTCCTAGAATCTTGAAAGCTTGATCCCATGCGTACCGCACATGCCAGTCGCATGCATTGGTGTTGTCTGGTGCTCTCATTTGCAGGCGCAGGGTGCCGGTATTTTCCAATCGTGACGGCTCGGGTTGGCCAGAATCGGCGACAGGGTTGTTGCAGTTCGCGACAGTCGGAAGGCTGGACTCATCGCAAGATCGCAAGATGAAGCTTCTGGGCCCGTTCGTGTAGTGCAGTTGAAGCCCGATGCTGTGCTTTTCATCGCCGTTTGCAGCGAAGCGCATGTTCCAAACTCCGTCATTACTGTAGGAGTCCGGCATCGGAAGTATCAAGGCAGCGGCTCCGTTGCTTTTAGTTGCCTTCACCCACTCCCAAGTCTTTGGTCCGGCTTTGGGTGTTAGTCCCAGAAGCCGCGACTGGGGATAAACGCCATTAACGAGCGCTTCGAGACCTTTGGGAGCGCATTTGTCGTCAAAAAAGAGACAGTAAATGTGAGCCTTCTTCAGGTACCCTTTCTTAATGTAAAATCCATCTCCGGTGCTCAACTGGGGAGAGTGGTGATGATAAAGGTCTCCAGGGGCGATAGTTTCGCCAGTTGCGGCAATTGGAGCGATCGCGACGAGAACGGGAACCTTGATCCCATGGTCATCAAATTGGGTGTCTTGGTAGAGGATCCAAGGTCCTTCCAGAACGATATCGACCCTATTCTTTCCCTTGTCACAACATGAAGTAGCACAGCACAAGAAACCTGCGCAGCAGATGACGATCATCCAACGATTCATATCAATCTCTCCTATCTCTTTTCTGTCTATGTCGTCCCCTGAAGTTCGAATGCAGCCCAGTAATACGGATGTGCAAAGGGAGGCTGAGATGCTATCGCCAACTGCGCCACGCGGACAGCCTGAGCGATACTGCTCCCGGCCAATAGACCGCGGTAGAACTCTTTCATGAACTCCGCAGTTTCATGGGAATCGACATTCCATCGGCTGGCGACCACATGCGGAACTCCAGCGCGGAGGAGAGACTCCGCCAAATTGTCGGTGCCGGAACCACCGAACTCAGTTTCTCCCTCGGTCTGGCACGCCGACAGCACAGCTAACTGGAGATCCTCGATTTCTCTCGCAGCAAGGCTTTCCGCACCGACCAGCCGGGAGCGATTCGTGTGAGGATCGATTTCTGCTAGCACGAGGCCGCTTCGCTGCGGTGATGCGATAGCGTGTCCTGCAAAGTGGAACACAACACTGCCGCGAATTTCCTTACGAATAGCCGAGAGCGTAGCATTGGTGCCTTGAAGCCGATGGGGAGACAAGAATCCGTCCGCTACCGTTTGTGCCTCACTGTCGGCATCGGCGAGCGGCGTCAAACCTTCTTCTGCGGCTGCCGGGACGCTGACGATCAGGGCTTGAACCTCCTTGGTAATGGCCGATACCGGCCGGAGATGCATAGTCCGATAGAGGCTGGGTGCGACGATCACGGTCGCGCGTTCCGCGAGATAGTGGGCTCCGGGGCCCACTAGCGCTTCCCACGGAATGTTGGCTAGGAAATCATCCGGCTCGAACACAATTGTTCTGCCTGGCACAAGACGTTGTTCGACGGGTGCAATAAGCAAGCTGTAAAGCGCACGGGCAGTAGTACGCAGTGTGTCGATGTCGGAATTGGGATCTGAGCAGAGCCGTTGGAAGCGGATCACCAGATCCAGCACGGGCGACAAGGAAGTCGGAATCCATCGGGACGAAACCCCGCGATCGTCATAGACCCAAACAGCAATCCCATCGGGGAAAGTGCCATACGCAATAACTGTCTCGTCACGGAGAAGAGGCAGCCGAGCCGCGACGACGGTGGGCGAAGGCAAGGGCGGAGCGTAGTCGGGATCGGGGGGATCATTTATGCGTGGAACTCGCGCTACCTGTGGGAATGTGTGCTCGGCGGCTCTCAACTCCGCACCTCGGTACCATTCCCATAGCTCAAGAGCTGAACTGGCGTCGCCTTGCCGGAGTTTCCATTCCACAACGTCTCTGTACGCGTTTCGAGTTTGTTCGGCCCACTCGCGCCGGTTGTTCTCTGAGGGGTAAGAGTCAAGAGCCCACTCGGCTAGAAAAATGGCTGACCGAAGTGCGGTTTCTGAAGAGACTGAGTCGGAGCGCCGCATTGCGATGTCCGCTTGTGCCGTGTAGAACACAATCTCAGGGTCAAAGCTGGGCGCTCTGTCAATAGCTGGCTTGATGGACTGGAGTCGCGCAGCAGCTTGTCCTAGGTCACCCTGGCGGATTTCGGCCTGAGCCAGCCAGACTTCAGCATCCATATGATCGCGGGCGGTAGCAGCGGTTTGGGGCGAGGCGGCAAATAATGCGCTGGCTTTAGAGAATTCGGTCGCGGCTAGAGTCGGCATGTTCGCAACATAGGCTGCGCTTCCATACCAGCGGTGAGCCATTGCACGCAGCAAAACGTCCGGATGCCGATCAATCAATGTGGTGGCTTCTCGCCACAGCACGACTTGGAGGTTAGGGAGCCGCAGACCATCGGCGGCTGAATCCAAATCGTAATAGAGGTTGTATCCTTTCATGACGTCAACACGGGTCGACCAGAAAAGCCCCAATCCTTTCGATACCGACAAGAAAGCAGTCTTCGATTCTCCAAGCGAAGCGTGAGATAGAGCTTGAAATCCCAAAGCGCGCAAACGCAGACCAGGATATTTGTGATCTTCTGCTTTCTTTAGTCCTTTGCCGATTGCAGCTTGGTATGTTCCAAGGTCACCGACAGCATTGGCACAGTTCGACCGCTCCAAGTTCATCTGCGCGTCAATCCATGCGTAGCTGCTGCGATCAAGCCGCTGCGCCATTTTGCCCAGTACGGCTAAACACCGCGGACCCTCCCAGAGCAAGTGGTCTGAATAGACCTCCTCCGCTTGCGCCCGCAATTCTCCGGCGGCATTCGCCGCTGCTCTAAGCATGACAGCCGCTGTGCGTGCCGACTTTTGGCCCTCGGAGTAGTCCCCCCTTTCATTGGCTCGAAGAGAGGCCGCCAGAGCCTTAAGGCCGGAAGGAAATTGCCCCGACGTTCGCCCGTTGAGCAAGTCTGCCAACCATGTGTCGCCGTGGTTCTCGCGGCCAATGTCGGCCAACTCTGAAAGGGCGGAACGAGCTTCAAGTGAAGGCTGCCCAGAAGGCGTGGGAAATGCCTGCGGCAGCCAATCAGTTATTGCAACGCGAAGGTACTGCTCAATGCGCCCATCAATCTTCTCTCGCGTCAAGGCATCGTTCGCATTTGCTGCCGTAATCTCCGCCGGACTCAACAGCGGTTCAGCCTGACTCTTCTCGTGCTGTTGAAGTTTCTCTTTGAGTGCGGTCAATCTTCGGCGGGCGTCGTCTGACCACTCGCCTTGCCGATCGACGCGCAGATAATGTTCCCAATCGTCCATTTCCTGGCTATAAAGAAACAAACGATCACAGGCGAGAGCGTGATTAAACAGAGCGACGGGATCGTCGGGCGACTTGGCCAGCGCTTTGCCTAACGATTCAACGGCGTTACCGTAGTCAATTGGCTGGTTGGCGGATTCAGCACGCACGAAATATGCCGATCCTAGGTCGGTGAGCAGAGCAGGCGAATCAGGCTGCGTCTCCAGCGCAAGCTGCAGCGACTTGATCGCCGATTCGTAGTTACCATCAAGCAGATCCGCGCGGGCGCGGGCTTCAAGCCATGCCGGATCGTTAGGACTCTTCCTCAGGTTCTCGCCGATCAACAATTCGGCCTTCAATAGAGAGGGGGGCTTGTCGAAATTCGATCCGCCGACGCCTCGCTCGGCTTGCACAGGGGTGTATTTCGCGCCAGGAATTCGTACTTCCAGTGTTCGGTGCTCGCTGTAGGCCTGCGCGAGCAATTGTTCGGCGGAGGGAGGGCGCAATGTCCGTACGCCAATCCACGCAACGATGGCGGCGGCAATCGCCGCAAATGCGTACGCCGGAGTTGGCCAAACGAACATTGCCCGCCACCAAAGAACTTTCTTCCGACCTTGTGCGGTGCCGCGTAGCGTTGAGGCCATATTGCGCTGCCATTCGGGACGCGCACTGCTCAGCGACGCTAGCAACGTCTCTTCGCTAGTTGTCACTTCCTCTGAGAGCGCCTCCGCTGCATTCTTTAGCAGAGGCCCGCAATGTCCGCATTGGGCCGCGTGTTTCATTAATTCTCTCGTCTTTGCTTCCGGTAGCAGCCCAGCTGCCACGTCGAGCCACTCAGTGTCGGTAAGGCAATCAGGCCCCGCTGGTACATTGCTGTGCACGCCCACGCCCAAAATCTCGCTCTGCACAGACTTGTGCATCTGCACCTTCCGGCTGCAGTCCTGGCAAGACTCAACGTGGCGCCGGGCCTCTCCCAGATCCTGCTCCGAGAGTCTCCCGGTATCTGTGACACTTGCCGTGTCCGACGAAACGAGCTCATCAATTTCGTCGCTGTCGAGATGTTGATCGAATGGCCGTGTCAAACCAGCTTCTCCTGTCAATACGATTCTGCCGGGCGAAATCCTTTTTTGCCGGGCTGTGGTGATTCAGAGGTTTGAGATCGCAGACCCACAATTTGCTCGCGGACCAGGCGCGTCAGGCGGAGAATGGCGCTTTCCACGCCCTTAGCACTCAATCCCACCGTAGGTAGCTCTGCTATAGCCTTAGCGCTCATCCCTTGTTGGTAGTGAAGCCAAAAAATGAGACGGTCCCGCTCTTTGTCGGGGCCTTCAGAACAGGCTTCGAGACAGCTGTCGATTTCTCTTAGAAGGACGTCGAGTTCCATCGCGGCCTGACCACCCAAATCCCTGCTTTGCGCCTGAGGATCAAAGTCGTCTTGAAGCTGAACAGTCTCTCTCGACCCACGCTTCTGAGAATGGAGTGACTTGAGGTGGTCGTGTGCAACATTGATGGCGATTTTCTTTATATAGCCAAGAACAGCATCAGGATGCTGAACGGTGAAGTCTAGCAACGATCGGCATTTGTCAGCGCAAAGTTTGAGGTAGGTCTCCTGGACTAAGTCGTCGACAATTTGTTGTGGGATGCCGCCCCATGGGTAAACAATTCGAAGAACGGAAAGACTGATCGCGCGATGAAAGCGGACGACGAACTCCTCCCATGCCGCGCCGTCATTGGATTCGGCGCAGGTCCGGATCAATTCTTCGGCGGACATCGACGAAGGGTGCGTCAAACGACAACCCCACAATGTGCCGAATCTTACACGAAATAGAGGGCTCTTGCGGACCAATCGCAGTTGATCTGTATGACCTCCTGGTTGGCCACTTTCTTGACTACCTCGGAACCATTCAAAAGGATTTTGCTTTCAATTGTCGTTTCCTGATTTAAGTGCGACTGATCAGTTAGAAGTCGTGCACTTACATTTTGGCCGCGGACTAGGCATCCGAAAGTGCCGCGTTGAGTATCTTGTCGCCAACTCAGAAGCTAATGCTACAGCAACAATTGACAGAAAGGATTTGACATGACTCGCTTTAATCGCTCGCTAAGACATCGGGCTCTTCTGCTTATTTGCGCGTTTGCGCTGAGCGTGGTCAATGCGCTGCCAGTAACCGCTCAAGACAAGTCCACCACTCCCGCGACCACCGCCGTAACAGATGCGGCTCAAAAGGGATTCAAACTATCGCAGGCCAGCAGCACTGACGTGACTGGCAATATCTCGGTCGATGCGACGTTAATACCGGCCAGCATCGCCAAGACCGTGTTCGGTAAGGAGGTGTCGAACAATTACGCCGTCATCGAACTTACCGTCTCCAATCGTAGCTCCGACGATGCGTTTATCGTTCACACGATCTTCATCGATTACAGTCAGTGGCTGCTGAGCGGCAGTTCTCCATTTGGGCAGAACGCCCTGTGTCCTGAGGGAGCACAAAAGAAGAAAGCGGACGGCGCGAATGGAAAACCGTCATCTGAAGAAAAAACAGCGAACGACGCCTCGTCCCTGAACCAAAATGCGCAGAATCAAACTTCTCAGAATTGCAGGGGCAACCGTCTGCAACCCTGGCAACAGCAGACCTTCGCAAATCAAATCAGCAGCGTTGAAACCAGGATCGTTCGCGGACAGTTGCTGGACAGGCAGCCATGGACGACCCGAAATTGGGTCTTGCGATCGCTGCAAGCCGCCGGTTCGATTGCCACCAGTTTCACTTTCGTGACCAGCAGTCAATCGTGGATCCGCGGCATCGGAGCATTTAACGGGGCCGGTATCCCCGCCTACCAGTCGATTTGGCCGGATGCGACCGTGGGTCAAATGAACCGAATCAGCGACGTCGGGTTCCAGGTTAACAAGGTCATCGCCAAACAGAGCTCTGACATTATCGTTGCGTTCTTTCCCATCGATCGATTCCTCACGCCGGATCTGAAGTCTCTTTTCATATCATCTCCGGCTGCTTTCTTTGCGCCGATTGCCGCGATGATCGATCCCCAAACGCAACCCAAGTTGGCGCGTTACGTAGACTTCATCTTCCACGATAAAGAGACGGGCCAGCTTACAAATCTGGTGAGCCGCCTGCCGCAGATTACTAACCCAAGTTCCGATGTGTGCCAACCGTTCAAAAACAGCACTACGCCAGACAACGCCGCTCCGCCCACCAGGGCTTCCACCCTTGCGGATGCCTGTTCGACCGCGGAACTGCTGGACCGGATGAGCCTGAACACGGTTCGCGTTGTTGTCGGCGGCACTATGACAGTTGACGTGAACAACGTGCCTCCGCAGATCGCAGGCGTAGACATTGAGCCTCCCTCCGGGGAGACGACTTCTTCTATGTGGACCTTAGAAACAGGCGCAAAGAGCGCTACTCTGAGCGGGACCATCCATGGGAGGTTTCTCGGCAGCGCAACTCCGACGCTCGTCAGTCCGCCATCTGGAATCACCATTAAAAGGGTCGCAGATGGATCAAGCGATACCGCGCTGCAATTTACGTTAACTCTCACTTCTAGTCTGCCGCAAGATACCAAACAACTCGCTTTCCAGGTGTCGAAATCATCTTCGACTGGCTCGACCATTAAGAGTGCGACTTACAACTACCAAATCGAGGGGACTGCGCAAACGAATTCACCTCAAGTCGGCAATGGGGGAGCACCAAACCCGGCTACCAATCTCTCGTCGCCTTCGGCTCCAGAGAAGCCCGTCGAGCCGGTAAAGAAGTAGATCGCACGGTCGGCATCGCATACCAGCAAAATGGACGATTTTCTAGGAGTTCGCAGATGGATGACGGGTCAACAGGAATGAGCGAGTCCAAGAATATGGCAATCCCTTCTGAGGACAGGTTGCCGCGCGTTGCGGTCATTGGCGTACACGGCGTGGCCCACCACGACCCAGGAGCAACTGCCAACGCGATGGCGGATCTACTGCTTTCTCTGCCCGCCGAGGATCATGATGCGCCTCGGTACTTCCCTTCGTTCCAGTCTGTGGGTATCCAGGTGCCGCTGCAGCCTTTGGCCGTGTACCCTCCAGCAGAAGAGGACAAGCCGCATACAAGATTCGGTCAAAGCCTCGAATTTCTCCAGGAGGAAAGTGCCAGTTTCGCACGTACGACACGAGGATATGCGGCCGGGGCTCCGGAAGGCGCAACCAGCGGTTTCGCCGGACACGAGTTCATGAGGCGTATGTTGTACCGGTATCTTGGAGGGGCCGACGGCGATGCCTATGTCACCACACGTCTGGAAGGGAAACGCGAAGCGCAGGCACTCGGTGGGGCGGCGCACGTTCACATCTATGAAGTGTTATGGGCAGACTTGGCGCGTCCTACCAACGGCTTCCTTAGTTTTTTTCTCGCGCTCTTCCAACTCATATTTCACCTCGGAAGCTTGAGTCGTCTGGCGATTGACACGGGTGCTTCCCGAAACAACAGTTTGCTGTGGACTGTCTACCGTCGGACACAGCGTTATGCCGTGCGGATGCTGCAAATTCCGATTCCTCTGCTGAAGCTCGTATTGCTGATCGCTCTATACTCCTGCATTCCTGCCCTGGTTCCCTCCATAAAAGAGAAGTCATGGTTCCCGGTCGCCGTCGGAGCGATAGGCGGTGTCGTAACCTGCTTTCTGCTCCTGCTCGGAAGTCGCAAGATGGTTCGTTCCGGCATTATCCGCTGGGCAATGCAACCGGTCGTGGCCGCCTTCGTCGGGGCTGCGGTTGGCAGTGTGGTGTTCATTCATCGCGAGCGTTTGTGCGCGCCGATGGCGTCCCTTGAAGGGTGGCTTAGTGGCGTCTTGTTGCTGTGGTTTGTGTTCACCTACTACGGGGAGGTCCGCAAGGGCGTTGCAGGAATCGGTTGGTCGATTTACGGCGTCTCTTTCTTAACGTTTCTCGGTTATCTCGTGTACACATGGCTTCATGCTCCTGCTTTCGCTTCTCCACCCGCTAACTGGGTGCCGCAGGCCACCCTCTGGGCGGCCGAGTGGATCATTGCGGCGCTGCGCGCTTCCTGGATCATTCTGGTGCTGCTCGCGTTGCTCGCCCTGGTGCTCGGAGCATTTGCCTGGCGCTCGGTCCCTGATGCGGATGACCGCGCCAAGGCGCGGGCCGCTGTTCGCACCAGTCGCTTCGCGCTAGCGATCCCAAGCCTGATGTTTTTGTTGATAACGACCTTGATATGGGCGAATTTGTTCGCACTTGCGAGAAAGGTTCAGGATCCGTTCTTGCAGGCGGAAAACATGTCGCTACCACCCGGCGGAGAATGGCTCCCGGAATTCCTTGTTCCGAACCCGAGCGAACCTCCAGAAAGAGCCGAGAAACCGGATTGCTCACCAGGCAAGAATTGCGCCTACGCTCGAGTCGAGCGACACGATGCGCCCCCAACCGACTGCGATCCCAAAGAGGCCGGGTGTAAGTCTGAGATCGAACAAGTCAAGTTCTTCGATCCGGCCAAAGAGGACTATCTCGAGGGTGTGCTGTCTTGGAGTGTCACTCCGGGCTTTCCGATTCTCTTGGCTCTTGCTGCTTCGGGATTTTTCTTAATGGTTTGGTGGGCATTGCCGAGCATTCTCACCGAAAAATTCCCGCTGCGAGACGAAAAAGTGCCGCCGCGCAACTCGACCAATGCCCAGTGCATGAGATTGGGTAGTTGGATTTCTCGAGGTCTCGACAGCATTTCGCTCGTCACATTCCTGATCTGGTGCGCAATTTTTGTCGCTCCGCTGTATTGTTTCTATTTCCATCCGTCGCTAGTTCTTACAAACCTGAAAGCGGCTACCGCCTGGATTGTTGCGTACTTTATTGGCGCCACCCTGGCAGCCGGAGCCCTTGCCGCCCTTGTGAAATATTCAAGTCCAGTGCTCGGGGCAGTTCTCGACGTCGATACTTACTTACGCACGTCGCCTATAGACGCGACGCCGCGCGCTAAGATTGTCGAACGATATGTCTCGTTGTTGCGATATCTGGTGCGCTACCGCGACCCGATTGACGGGCGCGGATACGACTCAGTGGTAATCGTGGCGCACAGCCTGGGCAGTCTTATCTCGGCAGATCTGTTGCGCTTCCTCCATGCCGAAGGCGACGATGCTCTGGCACCGTTGGGATTGGCGGGAGAGTTTGAGCAGAGCCAAGGCAGCATTCCCCTCAAGATGTTAACCATGGGCAACCCGACTCGCCAACTGCTGAATCGGTTCTTTCCTTATCTGTACGACTGGGTCCGAGAAAATCCGGACAACGGCATGCAGCCTCTTCCTGTTCCGACCGCTATTTCGTCGGCTGATCCGCCTCCAAGGATCCCCCCCGGCGCTTTACCCGATCCGGCCGAACTCGGGCTCGCCGCATGGGTAAACGTCTATCGAAGCGGGGATTACGTTGGCAGGTCTTTGTGGTTAACCGAGTGGTACCGTCGAACGATCGGCGGAGACAATGCGGGTGGATATCCCGAACCGCCCTATGTTGCTAGTTCTGGGGGACGCTCGGAAGCGTGCATCGGCGCGGGCGCACACACACACTACTGGGATGACACCGCCCCAGACGTGGCCGAGCAACTGAATGCCCTCATATGAGGCGACTCGTGACTTTATGGGCAAGACAGCAGCGATTGCAAATGTAAGTCATTCAATTGAGGCGGTATAATTCCGCAAGATTATGGCTATCTTCTCTAACGGAAAGCGCCTGGGACGCTATGTAATTCTTAATGCCCTTGGATCGGGTGGAATGGGCGAAGTGTATCATGCGCGTGACCGCAGCCTTGACCGACCGGTTGCGCTGAAGATACTCTCTCCGGACCTTTCTTCCAGTCCTGTACTTAAGGCTCGTTTTGAGCGCGAAGCCAAGATTATTTCTACTATCCATCATCCCAACATCTGTTCCCTCTACGACATCTGCTACGAAGAGGACATTGAGTTCCTGGTGATGGAGTTCCTGGAAGGAGAACTGCTTTCCGAGCGACTAAAGAAAGGACCCTTGCCGTCGGGCGAGGCGATAAGTGTTGCGTTGGAGGTCACAGATGCACTCGACAGCGCGCACCGTCGAGGCATAATCCACCGTGATCTAAAACCTGGCAACATCATGTTGACCCGTTCGGGGACGAAGGTCATGGATTTTGGACTCGTCCAGACGCTTTCTGAGCCTGCCCTAGGGGAGAGGCTAACATCAGCGGGCTCGATCGTTGGCTCCATAGAGAACATGTCTCCCGAACAAATCCGAGGCGGAGCATTCGATGCTCGCTCCGACATCTTTGCCTTCGGCACCGTTCTATACGAGATGCTGGGTGGGAAACCGGCTTTCATGGGACCGAGCGCAGACAGCGTTGTCAGCGCGATTCTGAAAGAAGAGCCTTCGCCGCTGAAAATTGCCCCCGGATTGGAGCGGATCGTGAGGCAGTCTCTAGAAAAGAACCCGGATCGACGGTTCCAGACAGCCGGCGATCTCCGGACTGCACTGATCCAGGCCGAAAGAACCTTTGGAAGGGGTGAGCCCGGAGGAACGCTGCGCCCCCCTGGAAACTCCGGGTCAGATCTCCCTGACCGGCGCGCGAATTTCTGGATTTCCGAGAGAGCGGTTGACTCGACGGTGCCTCTGATCAAAGGCGAGTTGTACGCTGGCAATTTCCGCATAGGGTCGCCCGTTCCGGCAAGTCTCATTCCGGACGAACAAGCCAACATTCCCAACTCTGACGTGCCTCCCGAGGGGCTGCAGACTTCGTGGGTTGTTGCAACTTCCAACATTCAATTCGAGTCCATCGACGCTTCAACGGTGGTCAGGCAAGACATCGAGGCAGGGGGTACAAATGCGAGCGTTCGATTCTCGCTCACGATTCCCGGTTCTGGCGAGAGCAAAACCATCCGGTTTCGACTCCGTCCTCTTACCTTGGATGCCAACTTCATTGCCTACGTGTACGTCGGCAATGAGTTGTATCGCGAGTTTCACGTCAAGCTTCTTGTAGAGGAAGCCCCATCAAAAGCAACCATGCTGACCGCTCCCTCCGTTGTTACGACAGAGGACATTCTGATCACAACTCCTGGACACTTAGGCCTCAGGACGACGCACGAGTGGACTACTCCGCCGGGAGAACTGACGGTGACGGTTTCGGGAAGAAACAATGCCGCTGTCCGCGGGAGTTGGGGCGCGACGTGCTTGAAGATGACTACTTCATGAATACCGAGCGTTCGTTCATCTCCGGCAGCATTATGAATGTGAGGAGAGCGGCGGAGGATTTCAGAAGCGAATACAGCGACGACCTCGACGACATCGACCAGGCAGACCTCTGCTCTAGGCTTAGCCAGCCGTTTCGGCCGCACTACGATTGGGCCAATATCGGAAGCTATGCTGACGAAAGGCATCGACGGCGATGGGACACTATCGCCAGCAGCAAAGAACTATTTGATTTTGCCTACCATGGTCGACAACTCTATGACACCATTTTCCCGCCTGGTAAAGAGCTACGAGTTTGGCTCGACAAGGCGCCGCCCGGGTTGCGCATCAATATTATTTGGCGCCCCACCACCGGGGCGGAGTGGATGCCGCATGTGCCGTGGGGGCTCATCTATGCGGGCGAAGTGAAACATGGCGTTCCAGTGAATCCGACGGCGTTCTGGGGCCTTCGCTACCGCCTCGGCTATTCGGCTTATCCTCCGGGTGCTCCGTCGAAGGCGCTAGGCACTCTTGAAAACGCCTGGAGCGCCAATTTTCTGTACTACGGCGAAGACATTGGAGACGCAACCGCAAACGAAAGCAGATGGCAAAAGAATAGTTGGTCGGCCTGGCAGAACCAGTTCATCGTGCCTACAGGGACCAAGCCAGACCGACGGGGAGAGATTATGGATGAACTCTCCATGCCGACGAAGGTGCCGACATCGGTGGTCTACATCTTTTGCCAGTGTTCCGTGGGATCCGGAAACATGCCAGTTCTGCAGTTCGGCTCAGAAGGGGAACCGGTTCGACGTACTCGACGCGGCAAACAATTTTCACGCGCGGTTACACAATTGGCATGACACATTGAGTGCTGATCAGCGCGAACGCATGTTGATTATTGCGGGCGTGGGCTATAAGACATTATTTCGGCTGGAATCCAAATCGAGGGCATTGGGATTGTGGGAATCGATGACCAAGATTACGGACCGAGTCAAGGGTGATCCTCATCGCGAGGGCGACGGGCGCGTGCCCCTTGCCTCGGCAACACTTGAGAGGGTTTCGATGCGCTTCGTCAAGGGAGTGCACGGTGGCCTTACCAACATTCCCGAAGTGTACTCCGCTGTATTCGACTGGTTGAATGGTCAGCCGCTGAACCTTCCGGATAGTGTAAACAAAGCCCTCGCTGGGCACCTTGCGCCGGGAAGCGGAAGCGAAGCGCCACATTTAGATGGCACTGCCCGCACCGTGCAAGACGATCCCGGCTATTGGGACTTATCTATGCCAGATCTCCCCCTGCTGGAGGAACTGAACAACGCTCTTGATACGACCGGCATGGCAGCGTTCCACCGCGTGCGCCTGCTATAGAGATTTCGGAGCGGTACGGCGGAATTGCCGGGCTCGGCAAGCGGCCAAAAAAGCGAAGGTTCTTAAGGAGCAAGTTCATCAAGTGCAAGGTCGCATCGGGTCACTTGGATTTGGATTTGGTACGATGAGACAGAAGCTCCGAGCGGCCGATGACGGTTCGCGGGTTTTTGAGTTTCGGGGGGTCAGAGATTCCCTCGAAAGCTGCGGACGACTTCCACGGGCTGAGGCCGTACATCCGGGAATCGCGCAAAACACTCACTCCCTCACTCCAGGCGGCCAGCATCCGCTTTCCCGTGTCCTTGAAACCTGCCAGTCCCTGCATTAAGTCACGAACGGCAGGGGCCGTGTCGGCTACCGCATCACTGATGCGCTCCAGGATTTGCCTCTGCTCGCGTTGAGAAATGCCAAAGGTGGAAGCAATAAAGGTGCCCAGAGTCTTTCCGGGCAACCACGTCTTCCTCCCCATGAAGCTGATTCCCGGAGGGTTGTTCTGGTAACCCTCGTAGACGGAAGTCGTGAAGAAGTCGTACGCGGGTGCGAGGTGTGCATCCGTCCGTGACGTATATAGCAATGCCAGATTCTTCGAATGGCAGTCCGCGTTCCGGAGAGCGTACGTCAACAGCAGAAGTGTGGTCAGCTTCTGGAAGGTTTCGCGCTGATCTCCGCCCGGCACATAGGTCCGAACCGCCTTCGCGATTCGCTCCCATGTNNTTCCCGTTCTCATCGACGTCGAACCGGCGCACCACCAGGACATTGCCGTCCTCGGAGAGTTGGGTTTTCGCGCTTTCGACAACCCTCGCTGCCACCTGCATGCACAAGTGTTCGTTGGCAGTCGCGAACGGAAGCTTGCTGGATGATCCTTTGATGATGTGGTCGTGGACCAGCAATGAAGCCTTCTTGTGCGGTCCCAGGCCGCTCGTCTTCTTTTGTGCGGTGTCCAGAAACTTCGGCAGGACGCCGGAAACGCCACTCTTCGCATGTTCTCGAACCAACTGCGAAAATGCCACCTCCGAGTTGTCCCCTTTCAGCAGTTTGGCAACTTCGACCGGTTTTGCCGGCTCATCGAGTGCCGCCCCAGGTGGAGCGACTTGTAGTCTTCCCACCATGTTTCGACCGATAACGGAGAGGAGCGCAACCGGGCTCGCACCGATATGGGGTCCGAATTCTTCCTGCAGGACCTGCAGCAGGTAGCCCTCTGGAAGGTTCATCTGGAAGATGGGGTGAAGTTGGTCGTCCCATGGGTACGATTCGGTGCGGACGGGCATCGTCAAAGAGACGAGGTTCTCGAGCGCCACGTCTGGAACGTAGGCCATTACGCTCTTGAAGTCGCCGACCTGTTCGAGAATGCCAACATGACGACCGAGGACATGGACGTTGAGCTTCAAGCACCACCCCGTTCGCGCCGCAGTTCATCGAGGGTGCCTGAGACTCCAACCTCGGTGAAAGCCATTTCAAGGCCGAGTACCGCGAGAACCGCCAGTAGCTTTCGGGAGCCGAACTCCGAGACCTGCCCCCGCTCAAAGCGCACCAGGGATTCCCGGGTGATTCCGGAGCGTAAGGCGACGTCGCTCTGGTTCAGTCCAAGAGCCTTTCGCCGGGCTGAGACCGCTTCGCCGAGTTCTGCCAGCGTCTGCATAATGTGAGTTATACATCACTTTCAAAGTTATTTCAATAGTTATGTGATGTATGTATCACTTAGCCAGAAACCTGGGATAGATCGCGCCGAAATCGACAATCCCCCTTGGTGGGCTGCTTTTTTGGCTGAATACGCGACATGATTTTGTTCCGCTTGCTCGTCTCCGAGAAGCAGCAGAGCTTCCGCGGAGCATCCATTTCGTGCAAATTCCGTCATCTTGAAAGGGGCGTACTGGTCTGACTGGTCGAGCGTTACGGTCAGCAGCCGCATATCCGATACTCAGAAATCCAACAATTTCTTATTAAAGAACTCTTGATCCGGCCCCTTTGTGTTCCTTCGGACCCCCTTCTACGCCGGTCGCAGACAGCCCAAAACCGTTCGATCACTCGTGAAGGCCCGGCAAGTGCACAAACCTGGGAGATCACGCCATCACTGCGCCCTTTGGCTCCGCGCCGTCCTTTGACTGAGTTTCGGGACCGACGTAAAAGGCCTTAATTGGTGCAGTCCGGAGGCAGCCTTTGTCAGCCCAAGGGAAGCCATCGCAAGTCGTGATTCCAATGCGCACCTCAGGGACTCTGCCGACCGCCGCGAGTCAAGAACCCCCTTATGTCGACGCGAAACCTGTCGATCACTCGGCCCGCGCACTCGAACCTCCGATGAGAGTGAAGGAGGCGGCAAAATTCCTTGGAGTGAGCCCGCAGACTGTGTATCTTTGGGTTGAACGAAAGCAGATTCCCCATCTCCGCGTAATGGGTCGGAACATCCGGTTCCTCAAATCGGATCTCGAGTTATTCCGCGCGTCATTCAGACAGGAGATGGTGAATGCGTAAACCACAGAAACACGACGGGGTTGTCTATCCACGCAAGGATGGCAAGATCTTATGGATTCGCTACAGGGATCGCAACGGGAAGCGCTGTAGAGAGTCCACCCATACCGAGGACTGGCATGAAGCCAACAGAAAACTTCGAGAGCGGCTGCTAGCCAGGGACGGCAACCTGTTGGAGGTAGTTCGCAAAGGAGAGGCACTGGATTTCGGAGAGTGGGTGGATTCTTTTCTCGAGAACTATTCGAGACCACCCTTACGAGCCCATAAAACCCACGAAGCCAACATGCGGTGTGCAACCCATCTGAAAGCTGCGTTCCCGGGCAGAAAACTGGTGGATGTCACGGCCGACGCGATCGAAGACTATTTGCGCCATCGTCTTCGGCAGCGAGTCCGGGTTAAGGTGGCTCGTGGTTTCCGGGAGAAGGGATTACTCAAGTCAACCACGGTGCATCAGGAATTTCGGGTGCTCCGTCGCATGTTGAATGCGGCGGTCCGCAAGAAGTTGCTTGCGGCCAACCCCTGTTCGGGCGTCGAATTCCCGGTCGCCGTGAAAGGATTGTTCCGGCCGCACTACGTTACCTGGTCGGAGCAGCAACGGATAGAATTTCATGGTCCCGAGTACATGAAAAACGCCGTGCAGATCATTACGGAGACTGGATTGCGAGTCTACAAGGAACTGACTCCGATGAAAAAGGATCAAGTGGACCTTCAGAACGCGGTCGTCTGGATCCCGGACTCGAAGACTCCGAACGGTACCGCCGAAGTGCCCCTCACTCCGTTGGCCATCGAAGCCTTTCGTCGCCAGATGACCATCGCGGGGGATAGTCCGTTTTTGTTTCCGAGCGATCTGAATCGGAGCGGGCACCAGACCACGTTCAAGACGGTCTGGCACAAGACTCTTCGGCGCGCCAAGGTTCCCTACTTCCGAATCTACGACCTTCGTTCCACGTATGCCACGCGGCTAAGTGCCGGAGGCGTAGCCGACGAATGGGTGACTCAAATGCTTCGCCAGGGAGACGCGCAAGTCTTCAAAAAGTATTCGCAGATGAAGTTGCAGATGAAGCGCGAAGCTCTGGAAAAGCTCAACCGCCGGGCGAGCGAAATGGTGCCGGCGAGTGGTGAATCGATTGGCACGGTCACGGTGCAGTGAGCGGATTTGGCACGGTTTTGGCACGGTCGAGGCCGGAAATCATGATCCGGAGTGGTCACGAAGTTGGAAAGTGCTTTAGAATCAATTCTGCTAGTCATGTCGGGGCGTAGCGCAGCCTGGTAGCGCACCTGCCTTGGGCGCAGGGGGTCAGGAGTTCAAATCTCCTCGCCCCGACCAACAATTTCTTCTGCAACCGGAACTGACCCGTAGAGCACTCATAGCGCGTCCAGACGAACTCTGGACCAATGTCGGTCTTGGAGGCGACCGCCTCGCGTGTATAAGATGAGTTCCAATTCTCTCCTCGGCTTGGAGAATTCCAGCTAGCGATACGCTTCCGGTGGCAGGCCCGTGATGCGAATTCCGGCGTGGCCTTTGTGGCGGATGTTGAGGCCGATGAGCAGCGCGGTAATCTGCTCGACGATGCGGGCGTTTTCCAGCTTGCCGCCATCGAGAGCGCGGACGCCGGGAATCTTGGCTGCCAGTTCGCGGGCGATTTGACCCGCGTTCGGATCGTCGCTGCAGACGATCACGTCGCAGTCGAGAGGTTCGTCTCCGTTAAGCAGGTCGGCGGACACGTTATGAAATGCGGCCACTACGCTTACTCCCTTGGGCACAAGTTCGGCGGCCTGCTGCGCGGCCGAGCCTTGCCAGACCCCGAGCGTACGCGAGGCGCGTCCTCCCACGCCGGCGGCGAGCGGCACGGTCGCGTCGATGAGAATGCTGCCGGGCCGAATCGCTGGCTTGAGTTGCTTGAGCAGCGCCGCCTGGCCTTCAAAGGGCACGGTGAGAACCAGAACGCCGGTTGCGGCGCAGGCGGCGGAGTTCTCCATGCCGGAGACGCGGGCCTGATCTCCCGCTCTTTGCTTGACCTTGGCCGCGGTTTCTTGCGCGCGCTGCGCGTCTCGCGATCCGATGACGATGGTCTCTCCGGCACGTGCCCAGCGCAGAGCCAGGCCCCCGCCAGCGGGGCCGGTGCCGCCGAGGACGGCGATGGAGCGGCCAAGCGAATCGCTCATGCGAATTCCAGCTCAAGCGCTTCTTCCGCGGTGAAATCGTCCAGAGGCAGCTTGATGTTGATGCGCGTGTAGGTCGTGTTGCGCTCGGCAGGGATGCGGCCGATCTCCAGAATCAGCGACTGAAAATCTTCGGGGCTGGTGTACTGGCCGGCGGTGGCTCCGGCTTCGCGCGAAATGTTTTCTTCCATCAGCGTGCCGCCGTAATCGTTGGCCCCGGCATGAAGGCAGAGTTGCGAGAGCCGGCGGTTCAGCTTCACCCAAGAAACTTGAATGTTGTTGATAGATCCGGCCAGCAGGACTCGTGCCAACGCGTGAACTTTGAGATGCTCGGCCAGCGTGGGACCGGAGCGGGCCAGTCCCTGCTGGAAGAGCAGCGTGTTCTGGTGCACAAAGCCGAGCGGAACGAATTCCGTGAAGCCTCCGGTTTCGTCCTGGATTTCGCGCAGCAGCAGCATCTGACGCACCCAGTGTGCGGGAGTTTCCATGTGTCCGTACATCATGGTCGAGGTGGTGCGGATGCCGCAGCGGTGCGCGGTGCGGATAACATCGATCCATTGCTCGGTGGCGAGCTTGTTGCGCGAGAGCACGGTACGGACTTCATCGTCGAGAATTTCTGCGGCGGTGCCGGGAAGCGTGCCCAGGCCGTTGTCGCGCAGCATCGAGAGATAATCGGCCAGCGGCATACCTGTGAGTTCGACGCCGTAGACGATCTCCATGGGCGAGAAAGCGTGGATGTGCATGGGGGGGACGGCGTTCTTCACGGCGCGCAGAATGTCGCGATAGTAGAACGGAGGCAGCCCATGCGGAAGGCCGCCCTGAATGCACACTTCGGTGGCGCCGAGTTGCCAGGCTTCGACGGCCTTTTGCGCGAGTTGCTCAAAACTAAGAAAGTAAGAATCGGATTCGCGGGGGCCACGGCTGAAGGCGCAGAATTTGCATCCCACGAAACAAACGTTGGTGAAATTAATGTTGCGATTGACCACGTAGGTCACGAGGTTGCCGGCAAGTTCGGCGCGGAGCAAATTGGCGGCGCTGAGCAAACCGAGAAGGTCGTTGCCCTCGGCGTCGGCGAGCGCGAATGAATCTTCCAGAGAAAGTGTGGCACCATTTTGCATTTCGAGAGTTCGTTCCAGAGCGGAGCGCACTTCGGGCGAAACTCGCGGAGCGATATCAGACCAGTCGAGGGAAGGAAAGTTTTCCAGTTCCGAGGATGAGAGTTCGCGGGGCACGAGTTCCTCCGACCTCGGGGGCTAAAGCCCCCGGTGAAAATGGAGCGTTGTTTCTCACCGCCGAAAGCGCTGCGCCACCCAAAAGCAAAAGCGCTGGCAAATTCGAAAGTAACGCCGAAACCTAGTTTAGCGGAATAAGTCAGACGCTGCAGGGCGAAGCAGGTCGCGGGTGCGGCTGGGTCCGGGTTCGTAGTGGAAGCCGCGAACAATACAAGCTGGCGTGCGGTTGAGTTTGCCGCAGACCAGTCCTGCGGCCGCGGCGAGTTCGTCGGCGACGGCTTCGAGGCTGGCGTGCAGTTTGTAGCCGTGCGGATCGCGGCGGTTGCGGTCGTCGCGCAACGGTTTCATGCCGGCGATGCCGATGCAGAAATCGACCAAGCCTTCGCGCCAGGGGCGGCCAAAACTATCCGTGATGAGGATCGGGATGACGAGGCCGGTGCGTTTCTTGAGTTCGCGATAAAGCTGACGCGCGGAGCGGTCGGGATCTTGGGGGAGCAGGACGGCGCGGCGTCCGCCATCCACGTTGGAGACGTCCACGCCGCTGTTGGCGCAGAGGAAGCCGTGGTGAGTTTCGGTGATGAGCACGCCGTTCTTGCGGCGAACCACCGAGCGGCTTTCGCGCAGGGCGAGTTCGATCACGCGGGCGTCGAGGCCGTATTTTTTCGCCCAGGCGCGAGAATCAGCGGAAGGTTCGATCATTGTGAGATCGACCAGGCGGCCTTCGGACTTGGAGACGATTTTGTGTTTGATAACCAAGATGTCGCCGGATTGAAAGGAACCGCGATTCCGGCGGAGGGATTCGAGCAGATGGTATGCGATCGAATCGCCGGGTTGGATTTCGTCCGCTATTGGCAGTGGGATGAGGCGCATCTCGCCGGCGCGGAGAGGCTTCGCCTGTATCTTGATCTTGCGGCGCTTCGCGGATTTGTTTCCCGAGCCGGGAGGTTTGCTCATAGATCAGTTGATCCGATTGCGGGCAAACGGTCTGCCAGGGTCCATTTGCGCATCAGGCGCTGGGCGCGAGTTTCGCCGGGAAGCGAGATAAGCGCCTGCAGGTCCGAAGAATTGTCGACATCGACAGCGATTCCCGGCAACTGGAGAACGACGCAAGGCTTGCCGGTGGCCTGAGCGACGGCGTGGTGCGGTTTGAAGCTGTCGTTGCCGAAACGCAGCGGGAAAAGATCGGCCGGGCGGCGGAAGGCGGCGTTAGTGCCGCGTCCGTCGGCGGCGGGGACCAGTACGGAGCCTTCTGCCGGAGCATTCTCGATAATCGCATCGAGTTCGCTGGCTTCGATCAACGGGATGTCGGCGGGAATAACAAGCGTGCTCTCGACGCCGCGCGCTACGCAGATCGCAGTCGCCATCTCGATCGCGCCGGTTTCGCCAGGATTTACGGGATCGGGGATGACTTCAAAGTTATACTTCCGCGCCAGTTCGACCGCGAAGGAATCGCTTGTGACAATGGCGACGGCAGGATGGCCTCGCCATCCGGCAAGGGCTGCGAGCACATCATGCAGCATGGCCTGCGCGAGTTCGGTGCGGGCCGACTGATCGAGCACGGCGGCGAGCCGCTGCTTGGCTTGGGCGAGATCTTTGACGGGGACAAGAATCACGGCTGATGGCTAATTATCGCAGATCGGATTTACGGCAGATCGAATCATGGCTAATCGTTTACGGAGCCAAAAGGCGCGGCGGCGCGCGCGGCAGGCTTGTCCGAGAGCAGGCCGGCGGCGGCGAAAGACAGAACGGTCTTGGCCAGAGCCATCTTGTCCTCCGCGCTACGCATGATGGTTTGCGTGCACTGTACGCGGAGTCCGTTGCCGCGCAGCGCTTCGGCAGCGCCGGCGTCGCGAGTGTCGGCGATGAGCACATCGAGGAAATCTTCGTAGGCCCGGGCAATGCCGGCGATGGAACAAGGCAATCCCTCGGCTGCCATGAGAATGCCCGCGGGACCCGCCACGGCCGCGTTGGCGACAATCGGACTCACGGCGATTACCTTGCCCTGCGCGCGGCACAAGGCCTCGCGAATGCCCGGCACGGCAAGAATTGGTCCGATGCTGGTGACGGGGTTGCTGGGCGCGATCAGCACGGCGTGAGCAGAAACAATCGCGTCAATGACACCGGGAGCGGGTTCGGCATCGGAAGCGCCGGCGAAGCGGACGGAATTCACAGGATCCTGATACCAGCGCTGCACGAAGTATTCTTCAAAACTCAACTCGCCGATGGGAGTATCCACTCGCGTCTCCACGCGCGAGTCGCTCATGGGCAGGATGTGAGCTTTCACGGCGAGCTTGTCGCAAATGACGCTCGTGGCTTCGGAAAGTGTCTTGCCTTCCGCCAGCAGGCGCGAGCGCAGAAGATGCACGGCGAGATCGCGGTCGCCGGTGTGAAACCAGGTGGGCTCGCCCAGTTGTCCCATGGCCTGCAGACAGAGGAAGGTATCGCCTTTCACGCCCCAGCCCCGTTCGCGGCTCAGCAGGCCGGAGAGCACGTAGGTGATGGAATCGATGTCGGGCGAAACGTAAAGGCCCCACCACATCAGATCGTCGCCGGTGTTGACGACCAGCGTGATTTCTTCCGGTGGCATGACTTGCCGCAGGCCGTCGACGAACTTTGCGCCGCCTGTGCCCCCGGTGAGGACGCAGATCATGCCGACCTCCGGGCCAAACCCTGCGGATCAACCGCCGCGAGCAGCTTTTCCGAGAGAAGTCCGGAGCGGGACATGGCCGCGGACACAAACTCGGGATAGACCGGCAAGCGCTGGCGCAACTGGAATCCTTTGGCCTCGGTGCGCAGACGAAGTTGCTCGAGATGCGGCCAGGGTTTTTCCGGATTGATGTAGTCGGGCGTCAGCGGCGAAATTCCTCCCCAATCGTTGATGCCAGCGTCCAGCAACTCCTCATAATACGGCGCATTGAGGTTGGGAGGCGCCTGAATATTGACGCCGGGCAGTAACAAGCGAGCTACCGCCACCGCGCGCAGCATGTCTCCGCGGCTGGGCTCAGGCCATTCGGCCATCGGAATCGCTGGCTTGACGCGGAAGTTTTGCACGATCACTTCCTGGATGTGGCCGTAGCGGTCGTGCAGATCGCGAATGGCGAGCAGGGTATCGACCCGGTCTTCGGGTGTTTCGCCAATGCCGATCAGCAGGCCGGTGGTAAAGGGAACTCTCCGCTTACCAGCTTCTTCAATGGTACGCAGGCGCTTGGCCGGAACTTTGTCGGGAGCTTTATCGTGGGCCGCACCGGGACGCAGCAGCGCATGGTTGGTGGTTTCGAGCATCAGGCCCATGCTGGGAGAAACAGCGGCGAGGCGCTCGATCCATTCGGCACTCAACAGCCCCGGATTGGGATGCGGCAGCAGGCTGGTTTCGCGCAGAACCAGTTCGCACATGGCTTCAAGATAATGCAGCGTGGATTTGTAGCCGAGATGGCGGAGAGTCTCGCGCATCTCGGAAAAGAGGAGTTCGGGTTTGTCGCCCAGGCTGAAAAGGGCCTCGGTGCAGCCGAGTTTTTCTCCTGCGCGGGCGACGGCGAGAACTTCGTCGGGAGTCATGGTGTGCGCGCCGGGGTCGCCTGGATCGCGGCGAAACGTGCAGTAGCCGCAATAGTCGCGGCAAAGATTGGTGAGCGGCAGGAAGACCTTGCGGGAGTAGGTGGCAACGCCGGGCTTGAAGCGCTCTTTCGCAGCGCGAGCAGCGGCGAGCAGTTCGGGAAGATCCTCGTCGGGGCAGCGGATCAGGCTCAAGGCGGCGTCGCGAGCGATGGGCGAACCGAGGGTGAGTTCCGCGAGCAGGGAACCGCACTGGTGGTCGTGTTCGGAACCAAGGGCCGCGTTAGTCGTGATCAGAGGCACCGTACTCCGTCGCAGTTTGCGGATGATGGAAATGATACATGAGGCGCGCGGGCGCTGCGACGCGGATGGCTGCCGAAAGACGTGTTAATGTAGGCGCTAGCGGTGGCCGGCGACGGCAGCACCCGCCGGTCGCGCTTTGCAAGGAGCAACATGTCCGAACTCAATCAGCGATGGCTTCTGATCTATTCCGCGGTCTTGACTTGCATTTTTGCTCTCGTGCTGTTGAGCGGGGCAGGGGCATCGAAAAAGCCGGCCTTCGACGAGATTACTGTTCACCGCATCAACCTGGTCGAGCCCGATGGAACACTGCGCATGGTAATTTCAGATCACGCGAAGTTGCCCGGAATCATTGTGCGTGGCAAGGAGGAACCGTTCGCGCGTCCGCAGGCGGGGATGCTCTTCTACAATGATGAGGGATCCGAGAACGGAGGACTCATCTTTGGAGGCCGCCGAAACGAGAAGGGCGAAGTCGTCGACTCCGGCGGCAGCCTTTCGTTCGACAAGTACGACGCAAACCAGATCGTGCAGTTAGCCGGCGTTGACGACAAGGAAGACCATTTTGCGGGTCTGAGCGTCACAGATAGTCCGCACGGAAATGAGACTCATCGTCGCGTTTGGGTGGGGCGGGGTGAAGACGGCACTGCGATCATGGCTCTCATGGATGACAAAGGCAAGAAGCGGATTGTGATGGAGGTTGCAGCGGACGGCACTTCGCGACTCTCCTTCCTTGATGCCGACGGCAGAGTCCTTAATCAGTTGACGCCTTCGAAGCCAAATTAAATTGATAAATGGCAAGCCCTATCACACCCAGAGAGCTCAATGGGCGCCATAAAGTAACGAAATGAGTTCGAGTCATCAAAGCAAACCCGGAGCGCTCAGTCCCGCGGACTTCCGTCACGCAATGGGATGCTTCGCAACGGGAGTGACCATCATTACGATTGACCTCGGCGGCGAAGTCCACGGTATGACGGCCAATGCGTTTGCTTCGGTGTCGCTTGACCCGATGCTGGCGCTGGTGTGCGTGGACCAAGAGGCGCACACGCGCGAGCATCTGCACGCCAAGAAGCGCTTCGGAATCAATGTGCTGGCGGAGAATCAGCGGGCGATTTCCGAATACTATGCACGGCCCGTGCACACTCACGAGCATGCCGAGGAAGAAGCAGGCGCCCGCTTTGACCGCACCGCGCACGGGACGCCGGTATTGCATGGCGCGCTGGCGTACCTAGAGTGTCGCCTGCATTCGGCCGAGGATGCCGGAGATCACACGATCTTCATTGCCGAGGTGGAGGAAGTGGTGGTGCGCGAGGGTGAGCCGCTGCTGTTTTTTCGGGGAAAGTACCGGCGGATGGGGCAAAAAACCGAAAACGAGTAAGGCCCGGAGCTTCTTGAGGGGGGCTACCGGGCCTTGAGGGACTCGCAGACGTTTGTGAATGTTCGTATGGAAGCGGTGCGGAGGTAAAGGTCAGATGTCACACTACAGTTGTGACGGATGTCACAGACAAACGCAGCGGACGTATGGTAGCGGCGTGCCTCTTTTTGCCGGGCCAAACATCAAATATAACGCTGGAATATGACGCTGGGACTAGAGCGCTCGTCAGGTTTTTGAACCGCCCAGCCGTTGGTCTGAGGCAATAAGAAATTGAGACAAGATCGAGGTAACAAATCCATGGCAGAGAAGATCGCAAAGAGTGAAGTGGAATGGAAGAAGCAGCTTACGCCGGAGCAGTATCACGTGACGCGAGAAGCGGGAACTGAGCCCGCCTTCACCGGCAAGTACTGGAAGACGAAGGAAGCGGGCACCTATCACTGCTCTTGCTGTGGGGAGCCGCTATTCGATTCCAAGACCAAGTTTGATTCCGGAACAGGCTGGCCCAGCTTTTACAAGCCCATTGAGCAGGGCAACGTTGTCGAGCACACCGATTCCACCTACGGGATGAGGCGCGTCGAAGCGCGTTGCGCGAAGTGCGATGCGCACCTGGGGCATGTGTTTGAAGATGGTCCGGTGCCAACCGGACTACGCTATTGCATGAATTCCGCTGCGCTGGAATTGAAGCCGGAAGAGAGCAAGTCGGGCAGCGAAAAAGAGAAGAACTAGAGAAACGTGTCCTTCGCGGTAGGGATGGTTTGACCGCGAAAGGCACGTCATCTTACGAAGGGAAGTTCTGGTTTCCAGCCGTTGCGGCCGAAGCTTTCGGAGCCTCGTGTACAGCTAGTTTGGAAACCTCGGGTGCCGGCTTGGAAATCGCCTCGTCCTTTGTCTTCTCCACTTTAGACTCGCCGCTACGCACCTCGATGCCGCCTTTGAGCACGGCGCCATCTTCTACGCTGATGCGCCGGGTGGAAACGTCTCCCGTGACCGAGCCTTCGCTGCGAATATCGACCCGATCGCTGCACTCAACATTTCCATTTACCTTGCCCATGATCACGACTTCGCGAGCGGTGATATTGGCCTGCACCGTGCCGTTGCGTCCGACCGTCACCCGGCTTTCGGGCAGGTTGATCTTGCCTTCGACGCGGCCATCCACGTAGAGCGATTCGGAGCCGCTGATTTCGCCCTTGATGACCAGCGTACGGCCGATGGTGGCCTGCTCGAGAGGCGCGCTTACGGTCTTCACCGGTGCGAAGTTCGGGCTGGACGATGACGATTTCTGATTGAAAGCATTCTCGGTTGACTGCAGCATCGGTGCGACCCTTCCTTGTTTCCGCACGGCGCGTCTCAGGCGCCCCCAGGCGGTTGGTCTGGATTTTGGCCTTCGGTGAGTTCTTGTCCCTTCGGCCAATCTGACTATCGCACAGGGGTAAGTGATCTACCGAGATTACGGAAGAACCTGTACGGCTGCGGCAGGTACATTTGTCAATCGGATTCTTGCAAGGCTTGGGAGAGGTCTTCCCATTCGCGGGTGAGCGATGCGAGCGCGGCCTTGTGCCGGTCGAGTGTCTGGGATTGGCGCTGACTCTGATCGGCGCTGACGAAATTCTGCAAACCGGTTTCGCACTGCGCGACCGTGCCTTCGATGAGGCTGATTTCTTCTTCCAACTCGCGTACCCGGTCCTGCATCTGTTTGCGCTTGATGGGATTGAGGCGCTTGATTTTGGGCGCCGCAGTGGCGTCCCCGTCGGTCAGCTGCGCGTTCGCAGCGCTGTTGGAGGAAGCGGCAATGGGAGATTCACCTCGCTTGGTCGAAGCAGCGATCGTCTCCGCTAATCTTGCGCTTCCGCCCTGCTTGCGCCAGAGATAGTCTTCGTAGTTTCCGGGGAAAACCTCGACTTTCCCGTCGCCGACTTCGAAGACTCGCGTGGCCAGCCGGTCGATGAAATAGCGGTCGTGCGAGACGAAGACAACGGTGCCGGTGTACGCCATAAGCGCATTGAGCAGGACGTCCTTGGCGCGAAGATCCAGGTGATTGGTGGGCTCGTCGAGCAGCAGGAAATTCGCCGGATGCAACAGCAGTCGCAGCAAGGCGTAGCGGCCGCGTTCGCCGCCGGAGAGCACGTCGATTTTCTTGAAAACATCGTCTTCCTGAAAGAGAAAACAGCCGAGCAGGTTGCGCAGCTCAGTCTGCGAAGATCCCGGTGAAATCTCGCCGAGATCGTCCAGAATACGCGCATCGGGATTGAGTTCCTTGTACTGATCCTGCGCAAAGTAGTCGGCCTGCGCGTTGTGGCCGAGTCGAAATTCGCCGTGGGTTAGCGGCTCAGAACCGGCGAGGAGCTTGATTAAAGTCGATTTGCCTGCGCCATTGACGCCCACCAGCGCAATGCGGTCGCCGCGCTCGATCATGAAACTCACGTCGCGGAATACTTCTTTCTCGGCGCCGTTTTTTCCTGCGTAAGCCTTGGCCACGGAGTTGAACTCAGCCACGATGCGGCCACTCGGCTTCGGCTGCGGAAAAGAAAAGTGGATGGTCTTCTCTTCCGGCGGAATTTCGATCCGCTCCATCTTTTCCAGTTCCTTGATGCGNNACCTGCTTGGCTTTGGTGGCCTGGTAGCGGAAGCGGTTGATGAATACTTCGAGTTGGTCGATACGCTCGCGCTGGTTGCGGTAGGCGGCCTGCAACTGCTCGTTGCGCTGAGTTTTCTGCATCAGAAACTTGTCGTAGTTGCCGGTGTAGAACCACAACCGCTTGTTCCAGATTTCGGCGATCTTATTGACCGTTACGTCGAGGAAGTAGCGATCGTGCGAGATGAGCACCAGGGCGTACGGATAGTTGTGGAGGTATTCTTCCAGCCAGTTGCGGGCTTCCAGGTCGAGATGGTTGGTCGGCTCGTCGAGCAGCAGCAGATTTGGCTGCTGCAGCAGCAGTTTGGCCAGCGCCAGCCGCATCTGCCAGCCGCCGGAGAATTCTTCGGTTTGCCGGTGCCAGTCTTCCTTGCGAAAGCCCAACCCCACTAGAACGCGTCCCACTTCAGCTTCGATCGAGTAGCCATCGCGGGTGCGGAATTCGTGCTCCACCCGGTGGTAGCGGTCCGCCACGTCGGCATATTCCGCACTGGTATGGTCGAGTTCGGCGATGCGGTGGGTGAGAGTTTCCAGTTCTTGTTCCATCGCGCGCAGTTGGTCGAATACCGACACGCACTCGGCAAACACGGTGCGGCCGGAAAGTGAGAGACCATCTTGCGGCAAGTAGCCAGCCGATGTGCCCTTGGCCACAGTGAGCGCGCCGCAATCAAGCGTGTCCTGCCCGGACAGGACTCTCATGAGCGTGGTCTTGCCAGTACCATTCGCGCCGACCAGGCCGACGCGGTCATGCGGCGTGATAAGCCAATCGGCATCTTCGAACAACAGTTTGTGGCCGAAGCGCTTGCCTGCGGCGGAGAGCTGAATCATGAGACTGAATTTATGGTCTCACAGAACTAGTTGCGAGTACCGAGTCGTCAGTACTGGGTCTTACACGCGCGAGGTCGGGCAGCGGATCTCTGATAAGTCGAGGTGGTCGTCTCTCGTGGGGCGATAGCTTTGCCGCGGGCTTGCATATGCGCGGCTGCACGCGTTCGGCAAGAGTTTTTCGTTTCAGGGCCACATCGACGCGGCAAGAGGATCCTTCGCGTCAACAGCGGGGCGCGGCTGCACAACAGCCTGCGATTCAGGGGTTGCGCGCGGTGCGGTCGCGTGGCCATTGCGCGCTCCCGGAAATTTGCCCCAGGGTTCGCGATGGAAATGAATGCGCTCCAAGGCGCGGTCCACCACGGCCTGCAGTTCGTGGGCGTACTTCACCTCGCGGCCTTTCGCTAAGCGGCGCTTCGCTTCTTTCGGGCTCACCCACGTGGGATGGCGCATGTCTTCATCGGGACGCCGCATCTGATGCACTTCCATGAGAAACGCCTTGACTACAAACTCCTGCACGCCGCCGGACTGCCAGAAAACTCCTTTGGAGTGCATGTAGAGGTGGAAGTGTCGGGGTTCAATGGCGCCCAGCGCGCCCGCTTCTTCGACGGCTTCCCGCTCCGCGGCCTGGCTGTGCGAAAGGCGCGCGTCCGGCGAACCCTTGGGGAAGGTCCACTTATTGCCACGACTGGTGTTCACCAGCAGGAACTCGACATCGGTGCCGCGGCGGCGATAGCAGATGGCGGCGACTTGCAACGGCAGTTGCTTGGCGATCCGCGCTGATCCCATGTCGATGGCTCCCTTTATAACCTTATCCGCAATATATTTCACCAGTGTTAATGTGCAACAAAAAATGTGCATGGTGGACGGTTACGAAAGGGGTGACCATCTGCGGGGCTGGCAATGTTCAAGATCAATCTGGGCGAAAGTCGGATGCGTGAGCCGCCGCACTCCGCCGAATGTCGGCAAGGCAGTCTGAATCCATCGAGAGCCTTAGTATCGACGTGGTTCACTCGCCATTGGGAAAGGCTGATCGGTCCCGGGCGGCTCACTCCACCGCCTGCGCCGTCATCTCTGAGGGCTCGCCGCCGGCCACGGCCTGGGCTACGATCAGCCGCCGCGCTTCCACGCGAATCTTCGGCAGTTGCAATCCGAACCAGCCCGCGGCCGCCACCGACGCTAACCCTCCGATCACTATGGTACGTGGCGCGCCCAGGCGATCGGCCAGCGTGCCCCCCAGGAGCGCGCCAATCGGAGCCATGCCCATGAACATCATGGAATACACGGCCATCACCCGCCCGCGCAGCGCGTCCGGCACCATCACCTGAATCAACGTATTCGACGAAGCCATTTGCAGCATCATGCAATAGCCCACCGGCAGCAGCAGAATCACCGAAAGCCAGAACGAATGCGACAGCGCAAATAGCGCGAGACTCGCTCCGAATCCTGCGCAACACCACGCCACCCAACTTCCCAGGCCTTTCACCCCGGATCGGAACGCCAGGGTCAGCGCGCCCAACAGAGCTCCCACGCCGGTGGCGCCCATCAGGATGCCCAGTCCCTGCGCTCCACCGTGCAGAATCTGGTCGGCGAAAATCGGCATCAGCACCACGTACGGCATTCCCACCAGACTGACCAGCCCCAGCAGCAACAGCAGCGCCCGGATCGGCGAGGTACGGCTGACGAAGCGAAATCCTTCCATCATGTGCTCCAGCGGCGAAGCCATCGCCGCGCGCTTCGGGCTGTGCACCCTCATCATCAGCAATCCTATAATCACCGCGATGTAGCTCACCGCGTTGGCGAAGAAGCACCAGCCTTCGCCAATCTTTGCCACCAGAATCCCGGCGACGGCCGGACCGATCACCCTCGCGCCATTGAACATGGAGGAGTTCAGCGCGATCGCGTTCATCAGATCTTCTCTGCCCACCATGTCGACCAGAAACGACTGCCGTCCGGGAATGTCGAACGCATTCACCACTCCCAGCAAACTCGCCAGCACAAACACATGCCAGACTTGAATTTTTCCCAGCAGCGTCAGCCCCGCCAAAATGAAGGCCAGCAGCATCGAGGCCACTTGCGTCGCGATCACGATGTGGCGGCGGTTGACGCGATCGGCGGTGATCCCGCCCAGCGGCGCAAACAGAAACACGGGAATCTGGCTGGCGAATCCCACCGACCCCAGCAGCAGCCCCGAGCCCGTCATCCGGTAGACGAGCCACGACTGGGCCACGCTTTGCATCCACGTGCCGATGAGCGAGATCAGTTGTCCGCTGAAAAAAAGCTGGAAGTTGCGATGCCGCAGCGCCCTGCCGGCAGCCTGCCAGCGGGATCCCGCGCTGGGAGCCGCCTCCGGGCTGTTGCCGGATGCCTTGTCCTGGATGGGGCTTATCGCGTCGGCCACTTAACTATCTTTGGGTGAACACTCTTTCGATGACACCACGGGGCGCCACGGATCAGTATAACTTGGACGCGATTGTCTTGCCTTCCGCAGCCATTGCTTCCGTTTTCCACAGCCTAAGCTCGTTGCTGCAGGATGTTATCGCGATTGTGCATGCCGATTGCCACTTTTGTCCCGTTTTGCTTCTTTCTGTCCTCCACGTCACCAACTTCTAACTTCCCACAGAGGCAAAGCTGCGCTACAGTTCCATTAGCTCTTGCGCATCTCGCAGAAGCGACGCGACCATGACCGCTCCTCCTATTGGTGTTGAACGCCGCATGGGCCAGCGTTTCGCCTTTAATCTTCCCGTCTCGCTACGCCAGATCTCGACTGCGGCGGAAGGACTCGGCTTTACCCAGGATCTCAGTTCCCGCGGAGCTTTTTTCTTCACCGACCTGGCGCTCGATGAAGGCGACGAAATCGAGCTCACGCTGAAGATGCCGTCGGAGATCACACTCGGAGAAAGCATGCGGGTTTGCTGTCGCGGCCGGGTTCTGCGCGTAGTCAGGCCTGTAAATCAAAACCCATCTGCGGCGATCGCCGATTCCGGCACGGCCGCAAAACCCAGATCCGAAGCCGAAGGCTCCGAGACCGAGGGTTCCGAAACCAAGGGTTCCGAAACCAAGATTGGCGTCGCGGTTTGTTTGCTGGGCTACGAGTACCTGCCCGAAACCGAAGAGGCATCGTCCACGTTCCGCCGCATCTCGGCGCTGCACAGCCAGCGCGAACAGGATCGGCCCGTTCCCGCCATCGCCGTTCACCCCACAGTAAGTTAGCTCGTCCAGTTTTGGCGATACATGGTTAGCGTCTCCGCGCAGCGGTAATCGCACCCACTGCGGGCCGCTGTGTGCCTTATACTGCCACGTTGCCTTTCGGCACTGTGCATGGCGGCGTCGAACCCATCCCGGCTTGCCTACATCGATTGGATGCGGGGACTGGCCTGCGTCCTGATGTTTCAGACGCATTGCTACGATTCGTGGCTCGGGGGCGCGGCACGCCAAAGCAAATTTTTCATGTATTCGCAACTGGGAGGGACTTTTCCTGCGCCCCTGTTTCTGTTTCTGGCAGGAATCTCATTCGCGTTGGTAACTGAAAAACTCTGGCAGAAAAATCTGCCTCCAACGCAGATCGCCCGCGCCACGATTCGCCGCGGAGGCGAAATCTTCGTCTTCGGCCTGCTGTTCCGTCTGCAGGAATATCTCATTGCCTGGGGCTGGGCGCCGGCCAGCGATCTTCTGCGCGTGGATGTGCTCAATACCATCGGCCTTTCCATGATGCTTATGGGAGTGCTCTGCTGGCTGGTGCTGTCGATTCATCGTGGGGCACAGACACGGCTGGTCCTGGTGCTGGCGTCCGCGGGCACGGCTCTGTTGATTTCTCTGCTCACGCCGCCGCTATGGACGACCTGGCGTCCGCGCTGGCTGCCCTGGCCCATTGAGTCCTACATCAATGGCGTGCACAACCTGGGCACGCCGCAAGCGTGGTTATTCCCGATTTTTCCCTGGACTGCTTTCGCCTTCGCCGGACTCGCCGCGGGATTTATCGTGCAGAGTCCGTGGACGCGCAAGCGCGAGGCTCTGGTCTTCATTCTCGCGGGCGTGGGTGGTGGCGTTTTGATTGAAACCGCCCGCTGGTTCGATGCCCAACCGCGGCAATTCTATGCTGTCTACGATTATTGGCACACCAGCCCGGATTTTTTTCTGATCCGCGTGGGTATGTTGCTCGTGATTCTGACGGCAAGTTATGCTTGGTGCCGCTGGGGCCTGGGACAATGGGGATTCAGTCCTCTGATTCAACTGGGCCAGGCTTCGCTGCTGGTCTACTGGGTCCACTTCGAATTCGTATACGGACGCCTCTCCATTGAGCCCAAGCGGGCGGTCGGCGTTCGCGGCGCGTCCCTGGGTTTGCTGGCCATCTGCCTCGCCATGCTCGCGCTGGCGTTCCTGCGGACACGCCTCAAAGGACGCGGAGCCGAAATCACAGCCTGGATGCGCCGTCCCGCGCGCGCGGCGTAAGAAGGAGCGATCCGTTAGCCAATCTGCCTGGCAAACTCCACGACCTCGCGCTCGGCCCAACGGCCATCGTAGCGTGAGCCGTAGTCGCTGGCCGCCTCATTGCGCTCCCCCAGAAACGCGCAGTGGCCGCCGTCGGCGGTTTCGAGATAAGTGATGTTGGGATTGGAGAGAATTTTTCGCCGCGTTTCCGGCAGCACCCGGATGAACGGATCGTTGGCGGCATGGATGATCAAAGCTGGCATCGCAATCTGGCCGATAACGTTGGCGGCGGCGGCGCGGGCGTAATAGTCTTCGGCGCCAGTAAAACCGCAGTAGTAGGCGGTTACGCGGTCGTCGAACTCCCGCAGAGTGGACACTCCACGCAGGCGCGAGGCGTCGAAATCTGTGGGAAACAGCCGGGCCTTGCGCCGAAAACGCCGAAAAAGCTGCAGCAGAAAATAGTATTCGTAGAGCCGGTTCGCGGGCTCATGCAGGGCATCCGCAGACGCAGCCAAATCCATCGCCGGACAAACCGCCGCCACTCCCCGGAACTGCGCCGGCCCCTCGCTTCCCCACTCGCCTGCCAGCTTCAACACCAGGTTCCCGCCCATGGAAAACCCGGCCAGAACGAAACTGGAGACTCCATCGCGCTCCACGACGTGCCGCGCGACCGCCTCGATATCTCCAGAGCGGCTTGAGTTGTACAGCGTGGGCGCGCAATGATCCATGCCGCCGCAATTACGCTGGTTCATGAGCACCACATTCATGCCCGCGGCCAAACCGTTGCGCGCCACTCCCCGCATGTATTGCGAATCGGTGGACCCCTCCAGGCCATGCAGCACAATGATCGTCAGCGCATTCTGCCGGTCCTGCTGCCAGTAACAGTAACAGAGCACGGGAACGCCGGGCTCGACTGCAATGAGGCGTTTCTCAGCCTTCGGCAACTGAATTCGGCGGGGAAGAAAATAGGCGGCCAGCGTCTGCATGTGTCCGCCGCGCAACCAGGGATGGGAGCGGAACTCGCGTCGCGGCGTGGGTTGTGGCGGACGGCCATTATCCTCTGTATTCAACCGCGCCGCTGCATTCATCCGCACTGTGCCATCGGTTTGCGAAGTTTCCACCGCTGGATTGTAATATGATTGGTCGTGAGCAAGGACTCAACTCGCCGCCGGGAGTGCCATTTATCATGCCGATTTTCGAATACACCTGTCAGCAATGCCATCATGAATTTGAATCCCTGGTTTTCGGCCGCGATAAAGCCGCCTGTCCCAAGTGCCAAAGCAAGAAGCTGAGCCCCCGGCTGTCTGTGTTCGCGGTATCGGCCAAAGGAGCCTCTGGCAGCTCGGACAGCGCCTCGGCATCTGCTGGAGCATGCGGTTCATGCGGCGACCCGCGTGGCCCGGGTGCCTGCTCTATGGGCGACTTCGACTGAGCCGCGATTGCTGATTGGATCGCCGATTGGCGGTTGCCGATTCGCAGTCACGCATTCCCAGTGAATGGCCGCCGCCCCGCCCGCCCGCCAAAACTTTGGGCACCTCGGTGCTGTGACCCTCGTTACCTATGCTTCCCGCCTTGCTCCCCCTACGATTGCCATCAATCGAGAGGGGAGAACTCTATGGATCGGCGGCAGCAGAAGCGAGTCTTTGTCGACCTTCCGGTAGTGATCTGGGGCATGGACGCCTGTTCCCGTCCTTTCACACAACCCGCCAGCCTGCGCACTATTAGCGGCCGCGGCGCCACTTTGCAGTGCGTGGATGCGCGCCTGAGGCCAGGTGACGTTGTCGACGTTCAGTACCAGGGAACAAAAGGCCAATTTCGGATTGTCTGGTGCGGCAAGCTGGGCACCGAAATGGAGGGCGAAGTCGGCGTGGAAAATCTCTCGGCGGAGACCACACTTTGGGATATCGACCCGCTGCGCTGTGCGGCTTACGCGGGCCAAGGCTAGATTTTTCGGTTGTCAGACCGGCTTTCGCTCAAATGCCGGCCAAGAAAAAAGGGGAGGGCGGGAGGGCCGCGATCCGGTCCGACAACCGTATTGCAGTATCCAGCGGAACCCCAACAAACGCAAGCACAAAGCGCCAGGACTACTCCCAGAGCATTAGCCCATCGCACAAAAGAAATCGACGAACCGCAAGAAACTTCTATTTGTGTAGCTGAAGTTTCACACTCGCCGTTGCCCGCCGGTTGAAAGTCGAAGTCTTGTCATCCGCTCCACTAAGGCGATTCGCGCGGCCCGCATCAGTTCCGAATCGATGGCAGGTTCTCGCGGAATCAACTCGCTCTTCCTCGCCAGGTTGTAAACTCGCAGGGATGCAGGTGAAGATTCTGGGGTCGGCAGCCGGAGGCGGATTTCCCCAATGGAATTGCGCCTGCGCGAATTGCCGCGCGGTGAGAGCGGGAACCTTCCGTGGCAAACCACGCACGCAGACTCAAGCCGCCCTTACGCAAGATGGCCGCTCATGGTTCTTGTTAGGCGCATCGCCTGACCTGCGCTCTCAAATCGAAGCCACGCCTGAGTTGCACCCGCGCGACGGCTTGCGCCAGTCGCCCATCGCGGGCATAGTACTGGCCAATGCCGACGTCGACCACGCGCTCGGCTTGCTGCTGCTGCGCGAACTGCAGCCGCTTCGCATTTACGCCACGCCCTCGATTCAAAGCATTCTTCGCCAAGACAATTCCATGTTCGCCATGCTGCAGCGGGTTCCGAACCAGGCGGTTTGGACCGGCTTTCTTCCGGAAGCTGAATTCACGCTCAGCGACTCAAACAACCAAGACTCCACATTGCGCTGCCAGGCGATGTCGTTAGTCTCGCACTATCCCGCCTATGTCACGCAGGCCCGGCAGTTGCAACTCGCGCCCGCCGAATCTTCCCTGGGATTCATCATCCATTCGCCCTTGGGCGCTCGCCTGGCATACTTGCCCGCCGTACCGCAGGTGGATGACGCACTTTTGGAGCAACTGAACTGCGTCGATCTCCTGCTTTTTGACGGCACATTCTGGAGCGACGACGAACTGATCCGCGTGCAAGGCAGCGGCCAAACCGCGCGGCAAATGGGTCACATTCCCGTCGAAGAGACGCTCGTCCGTTTGGCGGGACTGCGCCGCCCGCGTAAAATATTTCTACACATCAATAACACCAATCCCATGCTGGACGAGGCCCGCCCGCAACATCGCCAGGTGCGCGACGCGGGCTGGGAGATCGCGGAGGATGGATGGCAGTTCGACCTGTAGAAACGCCGGCAGCGGCCGAACCCACGCACCTGCTCACCCTCGACGAACTATGCGCACGGTTGCAGGCGGTAGGTGAAGAACGCTATCACCACAAGCATCCTTTCCACCTGCTGATGCACGAAGGCAAACTCACCCGCGGACAGCTGCAAGCCTGGGCGCTCAACCGCTATTATTATCAAGCGATTATTCCTATAAAAGATTCGATCATCCTCTCCCGCGGCCCCGATCCTGCCTTTCGCCGCGCCTGGCGCAAGCGCGTAGTCGATCACGATGGCGACGCGGCCACTAATAATGACGGCGGCATCAAGCGTTGGCTGAAGCTGGCCGAAGCCACGGGCCTCGATCCGGAAATGGTTCGCGCCGGCAAAGGAATTCTTCCCGCCACCCGCTTCGCTGTCAATGAATACTTGAACATAGTTCGCACCCGTTCGCTGCTGGAAGCTGTCGCGTCTTCACTGACAGAATTGTTTTCCACCAAGCTGATCACCTTGCGCGTAGAAAAATTGCGCCAGTACTATCCCTGGCTTGCAGGAGGTCTGGACTATTTCGAAGCTAGACTTTATCAGGCGCCCGAGGATTCGCAGTTCGCCGTGAACTATGTTTACGACAACGCGAAGACGCGCGCCGAGCAGGAATTGGCGATCCAGGCCCTGCGCGACAAGTGCGACATTCTATGGGCCCAGCTCGACGCGCTCTACTTCGCCTACGTGCAGCCCGGATGGCCCCCGCCCGGCGCATTCCGCATCGAGGCCAGCTAGATGATCCCACTCGAAAACTTCGTCATTCCCACCGAAGCGAACCCCAAAACTCTGTCATTCCGACCGAAGCGCAGCGCAGCGAGCGAAGTGCAAGGACCTGCTTTTTGTTGGCACCTGCACCGCAGCTTCCGTTTCTCCATGCCGCGCATTTCCGGGAGACGACACTAATATGCCCCCTCCCGAAGATTCCAGCCAGCCACGCCTGGCCGCCGGCTGCCGCTGGGGTGCAGAGAACAAGACCGGTGCTGAACAGGAGCGCGTAATCCTGTTTCCCGAAGGCGCGATTCGCCTGCAGGGCACAGGCCGGCAGATACTCGAGCGCTGCGACGGCCAGCGCACCTTCGCCCAGATCATCGAAGAATTGCAGGCCCAATTCACCGTGGCCGATCCCGCCAAGATTCGCGCCGACATCAGCCAGTTCCTCGAGCAACTGCGCCACAAGCGGATAGTCGACTATTAGGGCAGTTTGGCTAGGTTGTGCAGGACGAGACGGCGAGGTCGGCTAGACCCAGCGAGCAAGTCGCCGTTGGAAAGCCTATCCTATCCGCGAGTTCTTGCCTCTACCACCGTGTGACCAGTCAGGCAAGAAGACAACGGAGCCGGCGTGCTGTGGTCAAAGAGAACGAGCATCGGGGGGTGACGCGGGTACTGGCTCAACAGGGAGCGGGGCCGGATCAAGACTGCGAGCGGCAAACTGTAAGACCTCGATTACCCGCTCTTTCGAGATGTCAAACCATTCCGTGATCTCATCTACCGTCGCGCCAGCTTCAAGGTTCTCGAACACGGTAGACACGGGCAGGCGCGTATCGCGAAACACCCACGCGCCACTCAACCTTCCCGGCACGCTTTCAACCGCGGGGCACTGCGACCAATCGAGAGCTGCCATGTTCTACGTCCTCTAATCCTAACTTTTACCACGGTTTGGCGACAGCGTCACGCAAAGGCCGCCACAGGTAGTGGCTCAATTTGAAAATCTTCAACGTTGCGCCCTCCGGCGTCATCCCGAAGCCCCGCGCTTTCACCAGCGGGGCGAGGGATCTCCCGTGCGCACACAGCCGCCCCTTTTCAAACTGAGCCACCACCGGAATCCACACCCCCACTGTGACATCCGACCTTGCCTTCCGCTCCAACTCGCGTCATTATGGTCAAGGCGGAGGAGGCACAGTCATCGCAGACCGCGATGGGTCTAACTCTCATGTTTTCTAGATTTTGCCCGTAAGTTACTGTGCCCCTTAGATCAATTCCGATTTTCCCGCTAAGTTGATGATTCCAATATACCGGGGAGAGGGAGGGTATACCCACTTTGCCATGAAAATCCCATTGTGAAACCGCGCCGCCAGCGCTGCGAAATAGCCCCTTAGCTTAGCCAGAAATCCACAAGCCTTTCACAAGCAACTGATGATTCCCAACCCGCTAGCTCTCATCGCCGAGATCACCCACCGCTGCCCGCTGCATTGCGTCTACTGCTCCAATCCGCTCGAGTTGGCCGCAGTAGCCTCGGAACTCTCGACCAATGATTGGCTGAACGTCTTTCAGCAGGCGGCCAAGCTGGGAATGTTGCACGCGCACTTCACCGGCGGCGAACCGCTGGCGCGACCGGATCTAACCGAACTCATTGCCGGCGCGCGAACCGCGGGACTCTACACCAACCTCATCACTTCAGGTATCGGCCTTGCCGAGCCGCGCTTGCAGGCGCTGGTTGCCGCCGGTCTCGATCACATCCAGCTCAGTTTCCAGGATTCCCAGGAGCATGCCGCGAACTGGATCGCCGGCGCGCGGGCGCACGCCCACAAGATCGAATTGTCGCAAATCATTCGCCGGCACAAGATTGCTTTCACCGTCAACCTGGTGGTTCACCGGCAGAATCTCGACCACCTGCAAGAGATGATCGCCTTCATCGAGCAACTGAATCCCGACCGCATGGAGATCGCCCACACGCAGTATTACGGCTGGGCGCTGAAGAACCGGGCTGCGCTTCTGCCCACGCGTGAGCAACTGGAAAAAGCCGTGGAGATCGTGGACGCCGCTCAAAACCGGTTGGCGGGCCGCATTCGTATTGATTCCGTAGTGCCCGATTATTACGCCCGCTATCCCAAGGCCTGCATGGGCGGATGGGGAAAGCAATTGCTGCTGATCAATCCGGCAGGAAAAGTCCTTCCATGCCACGCTGCGGAAGTCATTCCGGGACTGGAATTTGAGAACGTGCGCGACCACACGCTGGAATGGATCTGGCGGGAGTCTTCTTCATTCCGCCGCTTCCGCGGCGAAGAGTGGATGCCGGAGCCTTGCCGCAGTTGCGATCGCCGCGCGGAAGATTTCGGCGGGTGCCGCTGCCAGGCCCTGCTGCTCACCGGAGATGCAACCGCAACCGATCCCGCCTGTTCGCTCGCGCCCGCGCATCACCTGGTGGAAGCGGCGTTGCTCGAAGCGAATTCCAACTCCAACGTTCCTCAACCCAACGTTTCTCAGCCCACGCCGGCGTCGTCGTTCGTGCAGTTGCAGCAGAAAACCGCCGAACTCTGGAGCTATCGCACCAATCCCGAGTAGCGCCTCTACCAGCGCACGCCCAAAGTAATCGGGCGCACGTCGGTCTTGATATTGTTATGGGTGCCGTGCATGAGGCGGTATTCAGCATAGATTTCAACGTAATTGTGCACCTTGCGCGCGACTCCGCCGCCAACGTTGTATCCGAATTGATTCAGGTTGGACTTTAGAAAATCGCCGCTCAAAGGAACACTGGCATTGGAACACGCCCCCCACCATTCCCAGAAGCCATTGCAGGGCGCGCCGGGCAGGGTCGAGGAAGAATCCAGCATCCCGGAACGATGGTAAAACGCCGGACCGAACAGAACATATCCGCTATCTTTCTTGCTGACGGGAAGGTTGATGATGGGATCCAGAGCAAGAATGTAAGCGTGGCTGCTGGCTCCCGGGGCCTGCGCCAGGTTCAGCGCGGAACCGCCGCGCAACGGCAGATCGGCCCACATGAAATCGGCCTGCAGGCCAAAATACTTGTTGGCATTACGCGCCACGCCCGCCGCAGCCACGGCGCCGCCGCTTTTCGCATAGGTGTGTGTCGTGCCCGCCGTCAGACTGGCGCCACCGCCAACGTTGAAAGTCCAGTTGCGATAGTCCTTGGGGCGAACCCTGCGTTGCGAGCTCATTTCTGTTTCTTGGCTCTGCTGGCTGCTATCGGGCTGTGCAGCCGGAGCTTGAGTCGTCGGCGTCTGGGCTGCCGGTGCTTGCCCGCTTTGGCTCTGCCCATTGGTTTGCTGGGCCAAACCCTTACCCGCCATAACGATGGTCCAAGCTCCGACCAGGCAAACCAGAACCTTCAAGCGCAGAACACTCTCGAACTTACCAATCATCCATTCTCCTCCCGGGACCGGGCGTGAGCGGACCGAGCGCCCGGCATCGAGAGGCGCTGGCTGTTGCGATATCCGCTTATTATCTCTAGTCATTCCGCCGGCGCTGAGGCACTCTGCCGGGCTCGCGGCGGGAACGAATCATCTTATCAACTCTTTATCAACTCTGATGCCGATTCCGCGCTTTAAGCAGTCCGGAGTTGCGCTTTGCAGTTCACCGGAAATGCATCTCCACGTATGATGAACGGGAATCCTTTTTTCGCGAGACTCAACTTTGCCCAAGACTCGTCCGAAATCCGCAACTGGCACGCCCGCCGCAAGGAGACGTGATCACTCTTCCGCCTGCTGCGTGGCCCTCGTGGGCTTTGGAACCGTGGGGCGATCGGTGGCGAGGATTCTTTGCGACCGAAGTGATGAACGGCTCCGGCTCACGCACATTTGCAATCGCAACGTAGAGAAAAAGAAGCAGCCGTGGATTCCGGACGACGTCATCTGGACCGACGACTTTCAGACTGTACTTAACTCTGACACAAAAATCGTTATCGAGCTGATCGGCGGCCTACACCCGGCGGAAGACTTTGTCCGCGGCGCGTTGATCGCGGGGAAGTCGGTGGTCACGGCCAATAAGCAGCTCATCGCCCGCCATGGCCTCGATCTGCTGCAACTGGCCGGCAAGAATGGTTGCCGGCTGGAGTTCGGGGCGTCGGTGGCCGGCGGCGTTCCTGTATTGCCGGCGCTGCGCACCGGGCTGTGCGGAGACCGGTTGCACGGCATTGCCGGAATCCTGAACGGAACTTGCAACTACATCCTCAGCCGCATTGAGACGGCGCGAATTCCCTTCAGCGAGGCGCTTGAAGAAGCGCAGGCTCGCGGTTATGCGGAAGCTGATGCCTCCGAAGATCTCGACGGCGGAGACGCGCGGGCCAAGCTCGCGATCCTTGCGCTGGCCGGACTGCAAACCCGCGTTTCGCCAGAAAGTATTCGCGCCCGGACGATTCGGGCAGTCGATGCTGTCGATTTCGATTATGCGGCGGAGTTGGGATGCACGATCCGGCAGATTTCGCGCGCCGATTTGAAGGACTCGACGCTGCTTGCCGACGTGGGACCGAGCCTGGTTCTGACTTCATCCCCGTTTGGGCGGGTGCAGAAAAATCTCAACCTGGTTTTGACTTCGGGCAAGTATGGCGGCGACATGGCTTTTCTTGGCGCCGGCGCTGGAGGAGATCCGACTGCCGTGGCTGTGGTTTCGGATTTGTTGTTTGTGGCGGAGAATTTTTCCCGGAACGCGCTTTCCGGGAGCGCTCGCGCGCACTCGCCACAAACATTTTTGCAGCCGCAGATCAGCTGCGATTTTGAAACGCCATGGTATCTGCGCTTCCTGGTGCGGGACCGGCCGGGCATTATTGCTCGATTGGCGGAGATCTTATCGGCGCATGAACTGAATATCGATGCGGTTTTGCAGAAACCGGGATTCGATAAAGATGCGCTTCCGTTCGTGATTACGCTGGAGTCTTGCCGCGACTCACAGTTGCATCCGGCGCTGGAGAAAATGTCGGCGCTGGATTTCTGCATCAAGCCTTGTCTCTGTTTACCCATTCTGCGGTGATTCAGTTGTCAGTTGTCAGTTGTCAGTTGTCGACGGTGCTGCGCTTCCGGAATTGGATCTCGCGAAAATATTTCTTGGGTGGTGCGGTCCGTTGGCCGCTCGCGGGATCCATAAGGTTATATAAGTTTACTGTTTGGTAACCGGGGTACCCCTACCCCCTCGGTGTCTTAGAATCATCGAGTTAGCACCGGAATTGCAGGCAAAATACTCCGTCTAAAGGACTTAGCGCTAAAATCTCTCAAACAAAGGAGTTACGCGCTGACTCTCGTCGGATCGTACTCGTCCGTTTTCCCTCGATCTATTGCCTTTGCTGGGGCAATCATGGACGAAGGGAAGTCAGGGCGCAAGGTTGGATGTCACACGGTGCTGTGGATTTCTCTGAGGCTCGTGGAAGCACACTTGCGAAAAGCGCAAGGGTGGGCACCCAAGATTTCTATGAGGGGAAGGGTGGGCCGCCCGCTGACTGAGCTGAAAACTATGTGCCAGATGATATGCCAGATCGTTTAGCGTCAACTGTAGCAACGAAACCGCCCCAGTTTGTCCGGAGAGTTTGGTTCAGTTCGTCGCTGTAGCCAAACACCGCCCACGGTGCTCTTTCGGCTAAGAGGTTCAGAATGGCATCAACTTTCTTCTGCCCCGCTTGCATCTGGAGGGGTTTGCCGTAACGGTCGTACATAATCACTGCATAGGTTTTTCCAGTCGGAATAAAATTGTGATAGTGTTTCGTGACCTTTTTGTAGGCCCAAATGAGATTGGGGATGTGACACATTGCCAGTCCGAAAGTACTTGGCAACAACACCCATGATTGCGTCACCTTCGTCTTTCCGAATTTGACGATGTTTCCCCGAAGCTCCGTGTCGAACTGTTGTGACGTATCGGCGAGGGAACCATACCAAGTAGCTGCTTTAACGATGGGATGCGTTTCAGAAGCGTTCCTGCGCGTAATCACCTTCCTGATGAGCCACACGGCAAGTAGAACTACAGGGATGCAGATCGCGAGCGCGATATACCCATCACCACGGAATCCCGTCGCATCCAACATCAGCGGTAGAAACGCTTGGTTGGCGTTGGGATATTCCTTGAGCAGTGGGACCACGATCTCAGAGCGTACATCCGCGGAGAGTTCGCCAAGCGCACCCTGGAATACAGTTCCCTTTTCGCTGGGGCCGCTCTTAACGATCAGAAGCCGCTTCCCTAAGAGCAGAATGGAATACTTTGCCTTTACGGTCTCCCGCTGAACTGATCCGCCCTGTGTTTCCTGCTCGATCTCTTGCAACCCAGTTTCTGATGAGTCTTCTCCCCTGACCTTAACGAAATACCGCAACTGCTCGTCGGGGCGCTTGATACTGTCGAGCGACTCGGCGTTAGCCTCAAACGGTCCAGCGAAGAAGTTGAAGAGGTATCGCCATTCCGCAAAACCATAGCCAGCGACGGCGATGACGAGGAGCAAGCTAACCAAGGTAAGATTACGGTTCGTTCGTCGTATCTGTCGATCAAGAAAACTCCCGTGTAGCTGCGCGGAAATGGAACTCCATTCGGTGTCCATATTCACCATCCCCGTCTAGATTCCCGCCACCGCGGGTGCCTGCCCTTTGCGCTGTTTGGACTTTTTGTATGAGTCGGAACGAATTCAGGGTGTCCCATCCTTGCGCTTTTTGCAAGGGGTGGCATCGGCTAGGTGCAGAGGTCCTTCCTCGGGAGCCCTCGGCGAAGCCGAGGACTCCGCTTCGTCAGGATGACAATCCGCCGGGTGGTCTAGGTCTCGCCTCTTTTTGCGGGACTTGGGAGTGGGGCGGGAAGTGGGCATCCACTTTCTGCCGCCCTCCGGGGCTCCGCTTCGGGTTTCTAGTGGCCGCCGGTTGTCGGAGTGTCCTGTTTTGAAATTAGGACAGTACCGGTTCTCCGACTGCTTGACTATGTAAACCATTCAGTTCACACTTAGGCGTGGTCGGCGGCTTCCGGCATAAGGGGCTTGAAGAGCTTTATCTTACCGGCAAGACTCGCCGAATTGGCGCTGGCGAGGTCAGGAAGTGCGCGCGAATCCTGCAGTTGCTGGAAGTGGCGGCGGGGCCGGAGGATCTGAACATCGCCGGCTTTCGCTTTCATCGGCTGCATGGCAGCCAGAAACGCTGGTCGGTGCGGGTGACCGGAAACTATCGCATCAGCATTCGGCTGGGCTGGGCGAGAGCGCCCTGGACATCGATTATGAAGACTACCACTAGGAACGGAATGATGAAGAGAAGGAACGGATTGCCGCCGATTCATCCGGGCGAGATCATTCGGGAAGACATTCTGCCGTCGGTTGGGCTGTCTGTGACGGGAGCGGCCAAGGCTTTGGGAGTGTCGCGGCAGATGCTGCACGGCATTTTGGCGGGGCGCAAGCCGCTCTCGGCGGTGATGTGCCTGCGAGTTGCGCGGCTGTTTGGAGGTTCGCCGGAAGTATGGATGCGCTTGCAGGCGGCCTATGAGCTAAAGAAGTGGGAGCAAAACAAGAAGGTGATGCAGCGCATTGCGCGGATTGTTCCGCTGAACGGGGTGGAAGAAGTCCGCGCATGAGCCGCAGGGCGGAGTCGAGATTGTTATCGGCCGGCGGCCACCAGTGGCTTCGGCCGCAACACTCGCCGCCATGTAACGAAGGCGCCCGCCTCTGCACTATTAGTTAGTGTCAGCGCAATGCCGCGCAGCGAAACATCAAGGCGCGTCCGCCGCTGCACAAAAAAGCTTCAAGAGGAGAATACAATGTCAAATAAATTAGCTGGCCGTCTACTCTTTCTGTGTCTGTGCGTTTCCGGTTTTGCCGTTCTGGCTCAGTCGCAGACGACCCACCCGACGCTTAACATCACGCAAGTGGAATTCACCCTGCCTCCTGGCGGATCGCAAACCTTCACACTGCCGAACGTGCCCGGCGCGATACGCATCGAGATTAGTTCTCCCTCATCCAACCACGGTACGCAAGAGCCGAGTGAGCTCATGTGGGCGCTGGTCAACTGGGACAACGGCCCCGAGGGCTCCGAGCAAATCACCTGGATTGGAACGAACAGCGATGGGACCACCTTGGGATCCAATTCGGTGCAAAGCACCACGATAGCAAGCATCTTCGGGGCACCTACCACGCTGACGGTATCCGACGCCGCTACGGGAACGCTGGAGGTAACGCGGAGCAGTGCCGGAACGATCATAAACGGTAACTACATCGTTAGGATGTACTACTAAAGGGCGGGGCCACATCAGCGTCGGAGTTAAAGAGTCCTCGGCGGGGCCGAGGACTCCGCTTCTTCAGGATGACAATCCGTAGACCATCCACGGCAGAAGGACTAAAGAAAAATGGCTCGCCGCGGGATGATCACTACGGCGAGCCTTGCGTCGAACCGTTAATTCCAGAAAGGATTGTCGAGGCCCGTGGGCGCGAGGGCGCTGTCTGAGGTGGCCTCGGTATCGTGCTCATCTGATATTTTCTCGTCGATGAAGCGAGACGGGATTGCCACGATTTCGTCTTGGTGATGGGGTGGCATCGGAGAACCGGGATATTCGGACTTCATGGGAGCATCTCCTAACATTTTTTAGTCTTCCCTATTGAACCATTCTGGGCACTCTTCCCAAGACGCAAAATTTGCATCGCTCGCATCGAAAAATCTGCAACGTGGCGACTCGTCTTAATTCTCGCTCCAGGAGCTCGCTTCGCATGCCGCTGAAAATCACGGCTTGCGGGGATGCCTGCGAGAACTGCTAGGATATCTGCCTGAGATAGATCAGGCTCCTCTTCAAGGAAGACATTCATGCAATACCGCAAACTCGGCCGTACTGGTTTTGAAGTCAGCGACATCGCCCACGGGTTGTGGGGAATGAGCGGCTGGAGCGGCTCCGACGATCGGGAATCGCTGGCTGCGCTGCAGCTCTCCGTCGATCTGGGCTGCAATTTTTTCGACACGGCCTGGGCTTATGGCGACGGCAAAAGCGACGGCCTGCTGGGAGAAATTCTGACGCGAAATTCGCAGAAGCGCCTTTATGCGGCGTCGAAGATTCCTCCGGCCAACGGAAAATGGCCGGCGTTGCCGGAATACAAGTACAGCCGCGTTTTTTCGCCGGCGCACGTTTTCAAACACGCCGATAAGATTCGCAAGAAGCTTCGTGTCGAATGCATCGACCTGCTGCAGTTCCACGTCTGGGACGACAGTTGGACCGACGAACCGGAATTCCGCTCGACGGTCGAAAAATTAAAAGCGGACGGCTGGATTCGCTATTTCGGCCTTAGCCTCAATCGCTGGCAGCCGGAAAACGGTATCCGAGCTTTGCGCACCGGCCTGGTGGACGTGGTGCAGGTGATCTACAACATTTTCGATCAGTCGCCCGAGAGTGAGCTTTTCCCTGCCTGCCAGGAACTCAACGTGGGCGTCATCGCCCGAGTTCCGCTTGATGAAGGCAGCCTGGGCGGCAAATTGACTTTGGAAACCCTTTTCCCTCGGGGCGATTGGCGCCGAGGATATTTCGGCCCCGACAACCTCCCCAAGACCGTCAAACGCGTCGACCGGCTCAAAGAAATTCTGCCCGCGGGAATGAGTCTGCCGGAAATGGCGCTGCGTTTTGTCCTGTCTCATCCGGCGGTAAGCACCACCATCGCGGGCATGAGGAAGCTCGATCATGTGCGCCAGAACATGGCTCTCAGCGACGCCGGCCCGCTGGATTCTTCGCTTCTGGCAGAATTGAAGAATCATCGCTGGGAGCGCACGCCGCAGCATTGGTCGGATTAGCTACGAGCTTGAGAATCTGACAGTCCAACCCGACTTCTCGTCCTACGACCGCTGGTAGTAACTCGTTCGCACAAGCTAGTCTCGCGTGGCAACCAATTTTGTAATTTTGCAATTTCCAATTACTCAATTGCCCGATTCCCGCGAGGAGAGTCTTGCACAGAAAAACGGTCCGGCTGGCAGTGTTTTCGATCTTATGCAGCGTGATTATGCAGGCGCAGAATCCGCGAGGATCGCTGCGCGGCATCGTAGAAGATGCCACCGGCGCCCGCGTTTCCGGCGCGAAAATTGAAGTCTCGGCCATTGCATTGTCCGCGGTGCGCAAAGCTTCCAGCGATGACCGCGGAGAATTCCGTGTGGATGACCTGGTGCCTGGCGCCTACCGGGTGCGGGTTACGGCCGCAGGATTTAGCGAAGCCAGCGCCGATGTCTCTATTGCCGTCAGCACGGTACGCGATGTCACGGTTACGCTGAAACCTTCCGGAGCGCAGGAACAAATCAACGTACAGGCGCAGGCCTCTTCCATTACTACGCAGTCGATCGACCTGGCCAGCGCGGTGCATCAGGGAGTAATTTCCAGCCAGGATCTTGAAACTTTGCCGCTGGCGGCGCGCAGCTTTGCCAACATTGCTTACTTGACCCCGGGCACCGAGCCGGTGGAACCCTCCGATCCTACGAAGGCGCGCATCACGGCAGTCTCAACCGGAGGAAGCTCGGGCCTGAACAACGAACTCTCGGTCGACGGCGGCGACAACTCCGACGACTGGATTGGCGGCTTTTTGCAGAATTTTTCTCCCGACGTAGTTCAGGAATTCGCGGTGCGCACGGCGCAGGAAGACGCCGACACCGGAAGCACCACTGCCGGATCGGTGGTGATCACGACTAAACGCGGGACCAACGAATGGCACGGCAGCGGCGCTTTCTACGAGCGGGCGGCTGCGCTGAATGCGCGTTTCCCTATCGAGAATCCGGCGCAGACCTGCGCCGACGGCGTCTGCGTGAACAATCCCAAGCAGCCGTTCTCGCGCCAGAACTATGTTGCGACACTCGGCGGACCGCTGAAGAGGGACAAGATCTGGCTCTTCTCATCGATCGAATATGTCCACGAAAACGCCAGCATCGCCTATAGTCCGAACAGCACGACCCAGTTCGATGCGCTCGCGCAACTGGCGTCGGAGGGCCTGATCGACGTAAATGGAACCACGGTCAGCTCCATTGCCGTGCCGCAGAACGTTCCCATCCCCTTCCGCGATTACATTGGTTCGCTGCGTTTTGACTGGGCGCAATCCTCGAAGTCGGCATGGTTCCTGCGGAGCTCAGAAGACAATTACCTCACCCACAACGCGCTGGTGCAGCAGGCCACGCTGCCTTCGACCGGCCTGACCACGCACAACAACTACTGGAACACAGTCATCAGCAACACCTACGCGTTCGATCCGAGATGGCTCGGCACGTTTGTGTTCGACGCCAGCGAATTGCACCTCACCCAAGCCCGCAACTCGACTCTGGGCTTTGCCCTGGCGTTTCCCTTCAGCTCGACATCGCAGACGATTTCAGGATTCGAAACCTTCGGCGACAATCAGTTCGCCACGCCTATCACCTTTTTCCCTGACCTGCGCAACCAGGAGAAATATCAGCTCCGCTATGACGTAAGCCATGCCACCGGCGACCACTCCGTGAAGTTCGGGGTCAACTTCATCCATGAGCCGGTGCTCAGCGGCGCGTTTCCGGGAAACGCGGAAACCCTGGTCAGTTTTCCGCAGAACCCGACTTATTACGTGAATCAGCCTGCCTCGGTATTCCTCAACGACCTGGCGGCGGGCACGTCGACCACACCCGCAAGCGATGGCAGCTTCTCGCAAAGCGTGCAGCGGCTCGCGCTCTACGCGGAAGATTCCTGGCGCGTGACCCGGCATCTCACAGTGAATTATGGACTGCGCTGGCAAACAACTTTCGGCTTGTTCGTGGGATCAGGGCGCAGCCAGGCCGAGAATCCGGAGTACATCACGCTGCAAGCGCTGCAGATTCCGGTGAGCGTGCCGCACGACGATCGCGCGCAGTTTGGCCCTCGCCTCGGCATTGCATATTCTCCCGGAGATAGCGGCAAAACCGTGATCCGCGCAGGTTTTGGGATGTTCTACAACGACCTAGCGCAGAACGGCTGGGCAACCGCGTTTCAGGCGGTGAATGCGGCACCCGGATCGTGCGTCGATCCAGTACAGAATCCGACTGGAACAGAAAATGCGGGCTGCGTTCCCGGCGATGCTTCCGGTGGGGCAGGAAACCTGATTGACGGGCGCTACAGAACGCCCTACGCCATCCACACCAGCGGCGGGGTTCAACATGCCTTCAACCAGCACTGGACGTTGAGCGCCGACTACACGCACGAAGAGGGCAATCACGGCTATCGAGCCTACAGCTACACGGGCGGCACGAATCTGTTCACGCCGCTCCTGTCACCCACGGATCCGAACCAGGCGACTTACGTTCCCGACCTGAATCTTTTCAAGTCTGACAACCGCTCCACTTACAACTCGCTGATGCTGCATTTGCAGGGCAACGTTTCCCGCCGCTTCAACCTGACGGCAAACTACACGCTCTCGAAAGCAAAAACCTGGGGATGCCTGCTCGGCGAACTCTTTGACTATGTGAACGGCGTTTGCGATCCGCTGAATCCCTTCGGGCCAGGAGATTACGGGCCGTCGGGCGAAGACGTCACCGATCGCTTCGTTCTCGCTGGAACTCTCCACATTCCCGGCGGCATCGAACTGACCACCATCACGCAGGCCGAGAGCGCGCGGCCGTTCACCCTCACTAACGAGTCGAACACCGGGCGCATCTCGGTGAACGGAGTGCCTGAGAGCCTGGACGAGCTTCGCGGAACACCCTATATCCAGGCGGATTTGCGCGTGAGCCGTCCTTTCAAGATCGGCGAGCGCTGGGAAGTTCTGCCCTTTGCCGAGTTCTTCAATCTCTTCAACCGCAACAATCCCGGCGCAAATTACGTCACCGCCATCGGCGACCTTCCCGTGCCGGCCGCGCAGGCCGCAACCGGCAACATCACCGATATCTGTACCAATGCGGCTTGCACCACGATGCAACCCATTACCAGCATCAATCAGTTGCGCCTCGCCGGCGGCGCGTTAGGAGATTTCTTCGGCCCCGGCACAACTGTCGGGATTCCCTTCGCGGCGCAATTGGGGGTGCGGGTTACGTTCTGAGACAATCCGCGAGCGATTGGGAACGCTCGGGAACGATTGAATGTTCTAAGCGGCGGCGGCGCTACCGCACCAGCCACTCGGTCGCAGCATGGATCTGCATCAGGAGTTCGGTATAGGTCAGAGAGATTCCCGCGACCAGCGCCAGCGTTGCCGCCAGAGCGTACCACCGGGCCAATCCTTGGGGCACGGTTTTCGGAGCTTCGCTCCAGGCGATCAGCCGCTCGACTCGCGCATTCACCGATTCCGCCGGGCTGTGCACCAGAGCGGTGGTGAGCGCGACCGGAGCTGCGTTATAGCAAACCAGACGCGACACTTTAACCAGGGCCGCTGCCAGATCCAGAGCTTCGTTGGCGCTTGAGACCGCGGCATCGTCGGCGGCCATCTCCGTGGCTTCGTTCCATGCCGCTTCCAGTTCCACCATGCCCGGAAAGGCCACAAAACGCAGCAGCAGCTTTTTCAGGTTGTCGCGACGGCGCACATGCGCCACTTCATGCCGCAGCGCGCTCTGCAACTCCTTGGGCGCGAGGACGAACGCGGCTGCGTCCGACAGAAACATTCTGGGCCGGAGGATGCCGGCGACGGTAAGTGGCGGAGCCGCTGCGGCAATGCGCAGTAACGGAATTGATCCATCGTAGGCATCGAGATGCGCATGGCTCGTCCAAGTCGCGATTGGCTTTGCCGCCTGAATCAGCGCAATCAATGAATTCGCCGTACCCACAGCGACCAGCAAAAATCCGCACAACGCCAAGACCAGGAGGGTGCCGCTCAATGGCTCATCGATGGCGCGAGGCTCCAGCAGCAGGAAAGAAGGCAGAGCAAGCCCCAGGGTGATCGCCGTGGCCGTCACCAGCGGGGCCATGCGCACGGCAAAGAGCAGGCTGGCACGGCGCTTCGCCGAATGCTCGCCGCCGAGAGCGCGCACGCCGCGCCATACGCCGCACACGGCCACCGACAAAGTGCCGTAAAGCAAAACGAAAACCGAAAAGGCCACGGCACCACCGCGCACCGCAAACATTATCGCTTCTCCTGGCGGCGCGATTGGTTTCCGGAAAGCGGGTCATTGGTCCGCGACTCGTTCGCCTGGAAGTCATCGTTCCGAGGGCCGCTATCCTGCCGGCCGTTATCCTGCCGGTCGTTATCCTGATCCTGCAACGCGCGGCGCTTGGTTTCCACTAGCTTGCCCAGATCCTCGAGCAGCTGCGCGTCGCGTTCGCCCAGGATTTCCACCAGGAAGGAAAGCGGCAACAACGGCGCCGGACTCGCATCCAGCAACTGGCGAAAGGCTTCGCCCGCCACTTCCCGGTGCAATTCTTCGCGCGTGAAGCGTGGAGCGTAGCGGTATGCCCGGCCTTCCGCTTCGCGGGTCAGCAGGTTCTTCTTGAACATGCGATCCAGCGTGGTCATGATCGTGGTGTAAGCCAAATCGTCATGGCCGCGCTCCACCATTTCGCGGACCGTGGCATTTCCGCACACCCAAAGGGCGTCAAGCAGACGCTGCTCCAGCGGCCCAAGTTGCTGTCCCGAAGACCCGCGGACACGATGGAAGATGCGATTCATGCGTTCTTAACCGGCTGGCGGAATTCTACCTCAGGAGGGTTCCCGGCGCGAAGCAATTCGCATGCGGAATCCAGGGCGTGAGAGGGTAGTAGTGACGCTAGATCGAAGGGAAATCTTTGGGGTGGGAAACGGGAATCGAACCCGCAACCGTCGGAGCCACAGTCCGGTGCTCTGCCAGTTGAGCTATTCCCACCACCACGCTGATTATAGCAACTGGGCTTGGCTGGCGTCAGAGGATGTGAGACGCGGCCTGCCTTCCCGAAGGCTGTGCATAACTTTACGTTTTCTTGTGACCGATGTCCTAGTCATCCACAGGGAGCCTGGCTAAGGTAAAAGTGCAGGCGCGGATATTGCGCTGCGTAGTTCGTTAACCGGCAATGGTTGGCGGCCTCCTAACAGGAAGATCCTCGTGATCAGAAAGACTTTAGCAATCTTGTTGCTGTTATGGTGGCTGCTGCCGCTGACGGCGCACGCAGCTGTCACTGAAATCCGCAGGGATTTTCTGAACGAGACCTCGCTGCTCCCGGCCACGCCAATCATGGCTGCACCCTCGGTGAATGGCAGCTACATGATCTGCGTAACCGTGGGCGACGTGGAGAAGACTGTGCCCACTGCCATCTTGCGCTGGATCGACGAGAATGGCCAGTTCCGCAGTTTTACCTACCCCACCGTGAACGGCGTTCCCAACGGCTGCAATCTGATCCGCAATGGAGCGGACACCGCCGCGACCCTCGAAACCGATGGAACTTATGCCGGTTCGTATAATCTTTTTGCCTTCGGGCTTGGTTTTTGGTTAGCCGGAACCCAGTCCCAGGGCGGGATGAAAGAACCGCTCGACTACGCGGTCACCGGAGCTAACAGCGGACACGAGTTCTCTTTTCCCGGATTCCCCTGGCTGTTCTCGGTAGTCGCCGGCAGCAATTGCAAGTGGCAATTGTCCGCCGGGTGGTCGGGTGTAATTTCCGGCGCAGGGTCGCAGATCTCTACCGCATATGGTGGCGGCAGCGGCGGGTTTACCAGCCTGACCGCCGGCTGCGGCTATACCCTGATCGCGGTTCAGTTCGGCAGCCCTGCGCTGGGACCGGGCCCGCTCACCGATTACGAGTACACCCTGCTCAACTGGACGGACGCTACTTATCCCAAGCTCGAGACGGTTTTCACCACGGGCAGCGGCGGCGCAAATGTTCTGCTGGCCACCAACATTGCGGAACGGCCGAACAACGGCATCATCAGCGAGGGATTGCTTGCCTACTGGAACAACCAAACCTCGGTGCCATGCGCAGCCGCTGTTGTCGGCGGTCCATCGGGAGCGCCCGGCAGTTGCGTTTCTCCCGCTTACATCGAGCCCGAAAGCCCTTTGCAGTTCCTGACCTACAACACTCCCGGACAGGAATGGGGAACTTCGCCGACATACAGCGCAGAAGTGGATGTGATCCAGTTTTAAGGACGTGCTTACGCGGACCTGAAGGAAAAGAGCGGTGACAACCTCTATCCTCGGCCCACGCCCACATATTCGAACCCGAGTGCGCGCAGGCGAGTGGAATCCAGCAGGTTTTTCGTATCCACAATGATGGGCTTTTTCAGCAGGTGACGGATACGGTCGAAATCGAGCGCGCGAAATTCGGGCCAGCCCGTGCCTACTACAAGCGCATCCATGCCTTCGGCTGCGGCATAGGCGGACTCGCAGTAGCGCACCGAACCGTTCAGCCGCGTCTTAGCCTCAGGAATAGCCACCGGATCGTAAGCCCGTACGCGCGCACCCTTGGAGACCAGCCTTTCCGCCAACCGCATCGACGACGATCCCGCCACCGAATTCGTGTTCGGCTTGAAGGCGAGCCCAAGAATACCCACATCTTTGTTTTCCACGGAATTCAGCGCCAGCGCGATCTTATCGACCAGCCGCTCCGCCAGCGTATGGTTCACATCGCGTGCCGCACTCAATACTTTCAGCGAGACCCCGTTCGACTGCGCCAATTCCGCCAGCGAATCCAGGTCAGACTCGGCAAAAACACCACCCATGCCGGCCCCAGGCTGCAGGCAGCGGGGCGCAATCTTCTTGTCCAGGCCCAGCGCCAGCGAGAGGCTGACCGCATCGGCTCCAACGCGCTCGCACAACGCCGCCACTTCATTGATGAAAGAAATCTTGGTGGCGACAAAGGCAGTCGCGGCTTCCCGCACTAGCTCTGCAGTGGCCTGGTTGGTTACGATCACAGGCACGCCGCGCATCACCAGGGGATGAAAAATCTGCTTGAGCACTTGCACCGCTTCGCTGGAACCGGAGCCCAGAATCAGCCGGTCGGGCCAGTTAAAATCTTCCACCGCGCAACCGTCGGTGAAGAACATGGGTTGCGACACAATCGTCCCGCGCACTCCCGCATCTTTGAGGGTGGTTTCCAGGGCTACGGCTGTGCCCACCGCTACTGGCGTCACGATGGTCAGGATCGGAGGCTTGGGCGCGAGGCGCGCAATGCGCATCACCACGTCCGTCAGATTGTCGGCGCTGTCTTCCGCCAGAAAAATGACCTGCGTTTTCCGCGCAAACGATTCGATGTCAGTGGAATACACCAGGCGCCCGGCGCGGACGTTCCGGCGAATAATCTCTTTCAGATTCTTTTCAAAGAACGGAATATTGCCCTGGGCCATCTCCACCATGCGGGTGCGGTCGGGATGGCAGCAGGAAACCGGCGTACCAAAATCTGCCAGGCACGCGGAAATCACCGTCCCCAGGTAACCCGAACCATACACCCCGATCTGCATGCGCGGCCTCCCCGCTGATGTCCCGAAAACCCGCGCGCGAAGCGGCTTTTGGCGCGGTGTGGAATTCTTCTACTCCTTTATCTACAGGGCCGGGAGCGGGTTCGCAATGCACGGGAGGGAGATGTACCAGGGGCCATACAAGCTCAGCCGGGGTAACGTAATGAGAGGTAACTTCTGGAACTAGCGCGAAACCAGATTTAACGAGAAACCAGATTTCCGCCCAGCGGCACAGGGGCCAGGTCCACCCAGCAGTTCTGCGCATCTTCGCGCACGAAGGTCAGCCGATTCAGCGGGACGCGCCGGCTGCCGGCGTAGGCAGCCCATCGCTTGCGGGCTAAAGCCAGGGCTTCCTGAATAGGTTGAACCGCCGCCAGTTTGACGATGGTAAGGTGCGGCATGTAGGGCCACTCTTCGCAGAAGGCCAGGGACTGCGTATTGAGCCGGTCGTGCAACTCGCACATGCGCGAGGCCGCCTGCGCGACTTTGATGTATATCGTAGGCGTCGCCGGGATGAATGTCTCCACATCGCCCAGACCCACTTCGAAGGGTTCGGTGTCTGCGCAGATTTTTTCCAGCATCTGCCGCGCCGCGCTCTCGGTTCCCTGCAGCAGGCGGGGCGGCAAGATGGTGAGATGCGCAGCCAGATGCGGCAGATCCGGATGCAGTTCCTGCCGCAGCGTCTCGACGAACTCCCCGGCCGGATTTTTCAGATACGCTACCAGCGCGTAACGCATACTCTGCATTCTAGAGAAAAATTATAGCGCGCTTCCGTCATTTGTATTTTTTCTCGGTACTCTGTACTCGCAGCGACGGTACTGATGCTGTTCTATTGTCCGGCGCGGAGGGGCGACAGGTTTGGCCGGCCGAGAATTTTCTTGGTATCGGTTTTGTCTTGCGCGTAAACCAGGTCGAGCCCGCCTTCGGAAGTTGCCGACGCTTCGGCCAAGGCGGCGGCCAACGCACGGAATGAGCGGCTGATTTCCTGATTCTCCTGCAGAACAACGGGCGCTCCCTGATCGATGGCGGGTGAGACTGCCTGAAACGCGTTGGGAATCTTCCACAGCACTTTGCACTTGGTGGATTGCTCGATGTCCTGGTCGCTAAAGCCGGGAATCTTCTTGTAGCGATTCAGCACCATGCGCAGACGATCGCGTCCGGTGCCTTCTTCGAGGAAGGCGTGGATGCGGCTCGCGCTCCACAGCGAGACCACGTCCGTTTGCGCGACCAGCAGCACGGCGTTGGACAGGTCGGAGAGCAGGCGCGTGGTGGGATCGAGGCGGCTGGAGGCATCGACCACGATGTAGCGATAGTGATTCACCAGCAAATCGAAGAGGCGGGCCAGTTCGGCAGGCGTGGGCACAGATTGGTACGGTTGCTGCGGACCGGCGAGCAGATGCAGTCCGTCTTTGGCCAGGGTCATCAGGCCATCGAGCAGCGAGGCGTCGAGACGGTGCAAGTTTTCGAGCGCGTCGGGCACTCCGAAACTGGGGCGCAGATTGAGATGCAGTTGGGCGTGGCCCACGGGAGCAAAGTCCACCAGCACAACGCTGCCGTGGGACTGTTGCAGGGCGAGCGCGGTGTTGACCGCGGCGGTGGTGGCCCCGGCGCCTCCCTTAGCGCTGAGAAATGTGAAGATGCGGGCTTTGCCCGCGCCGCCGCGGGCGCGAGTGCGCGTGGCACTGAAACGCGTGAGCGCCTCGCTGAGAGCCTCTGGACCTGAATTCTGGTCCAGGTATTCACCGGCGCCGGCGCGCATTGCGGCTACGATCATGGCCGGCTGGTGCATTGAACCATTGGCAAAAATGGCGATCTGCAGCGTGTTCGCGCGAACCAATTCGATGACGTTGACGGCGCGCTGCGGATTCTCCGGGGAGATATCGACCAGCACGACTTCGGCGTGCAAGTCCTGAATTTGCCGCAGGATGGGATCGGCGGAACTGTTGGGAAAGCCAACGTGGCTGAAGACGACGCGGACCAGGCGCGTCGCTTCGAGACGGCTTTGCAACGTGGATAGGTGTTCGCGGTCCTCGGTGAGGAGGGCTACGGCAATGCCATGCATGGCGCGGTCCTCGTTGATTTTGCCCGGCGTCTGCATGTTAGAAAGAGAAGGTACCCTCCGCCAAGTGACCTAGGTAACCAGCCAGAATCGCGCGTGCACGCGATGGTGCGCGATCTGTTCGATGCATGAACAACAAGACAGCCCCAGAAAATGCGGGGTACGGCGCAGAACACTGCGAGGGGAAAAGTAGCGCAGAAGCCTGCGAGGCCAACCGCCCTGATATACACCATTGTAAGGCACCGGCCGACGGTTGAAAAGAACCCAAAGGTGCGGGAGGAACGCCCGGCCCAGCTTGCGTATCGCCGATCTTTACAAGCTACTGTGCAGCACCGTCTCGGTCCGGCTTCCATCCGAGTTCAGTGCAAATCTGAAGACCGTTCCGCAGCTGTTACCGCCATCGCAGGAAAGATCGCCGCCAAGCAATGTCGTGCCGTCGAGATTCCCAGAAGCGTTGACGATCAGTCTACTGGAAGGGTACGATCCGTCGGCACCGGAGAACGTATGCAGCCCGATAGTTGCGGGCCGCTGCAATTCCCGCAGGTGCGCTGGCAAACACGAACGGCGGCGATAAGGCTGGGCAATACCAACGTTTTGGGCTTGAGTCTTCCTGGTGTCAGGGGGGAGAGACTCCTTCAACGACGTGCCAGACTGAGAGGGAGGGAAGAGCTTAGAAACCTTTACGTCACTAGCCGCTCGTCTCGCAAGACGAAAATTGTTGCAACCTCCACCACGTTGCAAAACGAACCAGCGTCACGTTCTTCCTCGTGAGGACAAGCGCATTGGGTTTCTTGCCTTGGCAGTTTTGGGCAGACTTTGGACACAGTCGCACCCAAAACGGTGCAGCCTGACGGCACGCTCCCTGCAACTCGGCGCCCATATAACTGATGTATTCTTGGTGGGTTGGACGACATGCAAATTTTCTAAGGGCGCGTAGCTCAAACGGATAGAGCACCGGATTTCTAATCCGGTGGTTGCAGGTTCGATTCCTGCCGCGCCTACCAGGCTGTTCCTCTCTGAACGTGCGGATCGACTGCTCTTCTTGCATTGCCATGGGTGTCCGGGGCGCGCTAAGATTGTTCGTACACATCTTCTCCGCTACATCCCTTTGATTCAGTTTGGAGTTCAACCCGCGGGCAGGGAGGTGTGCGAACCCTGGGTACGGCGCATCCGTGCGCCAAGGCGAATTCTTCTGAGATGGAGCTGGCTTTGAAACGAGGCAAAGGTGCGGTGATCGTCGGCGCCCAGTGGGGCGACGAGGGCAAGGGAAAAATCGTCGACGTGCTCTCGGAGAGCTTCTCCGTGGTGGCCCGTTACGCTGGCGGTCATAATGCCGGCCACACTGTCATCATCAACGGCAAGAAGTTTATTCTGCAGCTTGTTCCCTGCGGCGTGCTCCGCCCGGGTTGCCGCAGCGTGATCGGCAATGGCGTGGTGCTCGACCCTATTGCGTTGCTCAAGGAAGTGGGCGGGTTGCGCGAGGCCGGCGTGCAAGTGGACGGAAGTCTTTTCATTTCGAACCGCGCGCATGTAATTTTGCCCTACCATCGCATGATTGAACTGGCGGCCGAGAACGCACCCGGACGCGTGAAGATTGGTACAACCTCGCGAGGCATAGGACCGGCTTACGAAGATAAAATGGGCCGCCGCGGTCTGCGTGTGGCCGATCTGCTCGACTTGCCACTGTTGAAGACACATGTCGAAAACGCGGTGCGCGAGAAGAACATGATCGCTCACGCGCTGTTCAACTCTGAACCGCTCGATGCCGACAAGATGTACGCCGAATATGCCCAGGCCGCCGAGAAAATCGCGCCCTTCGTATGCGATACGGCCGTGCTGCTGAATCAGGCACTGGCCCAGGGAGAATCCATCCTGTTTGAAGGCGCGCAAGGAACGATGCTCGATATCGACCACGGCACCTATCCTTTTGTAACATCCTCTAGCGCGACCTCGGGCGGCGCCGTCATCGGCACCGGCGTCGCTCCTACTGCGATCAGCGCGGTCATAGGCGTAACCAAAGCTTACTGCACGCGAGTTGGTGAAGGCCCATTTCCCAGCGAAGAAAAAGGCGACCTCGGCCAGCAGTTGCGGCAGCGCGGCAACGAATTTGGCGCCGTTACGGGGCGTCCGCGGCGCACGGGCTGGCTCGATTTGCCGCTCTTGCGCTACGCTGGCATGATTAACGGCATCTCGTGGCTGGTGGTGACCAAGCTCGATGTGCTCGATGAGCTGGCGGAAATCCCGGTGTGCGTCGGCTACCGGATTGACGGCAAGAAAACAATGGAAGCCCCGGCCCAGGCCAGTGGCTATGAGAAGATCGAATGCATTTATCAGAAACTGCCGGGCTGGCGGAGTTCTACGCAGGGCATCACGAAGTTCGACCAACTACCCCGCCAGGCTCGCGATTATATGTCGTTTCTGGAAAAAGAAACCGAGGCGAAGCTCGGCATGGTCTCGACCGGTCCCGACCGCGACCATACCATCTTCCTGCCCGAATTTATTGCTGAGTGGAAGACAGCGGCGGCGGGAAAGAGCTAAAATCGGTTCCCATCAGTCCGCCACGCAAGGAGAGGAAGATGGTAGTTCTGGCAGTGACGTGGATCGCGAAAGCCACGCACGAAACCGAAGTAGCCGCGGTATTTGCCAAGCTTACCGAAGAGTCCCGCAAGGAGCCCGGCTGTGTGATGTATCAGGTTCACCGGCACAAGACCGAGCCGCGCCGCTTCTTTATCTACGAGCAGTATAAAGATGATGCCGCGCTGGAAGCCCACCGCGCCACTCCACATTTTCTGCAATACGCGCGCAAGGAGCTTCCCAAGCTCGGCGACCGAGTGGAAGGCCATCTCTTCGAGCCGCTCGGCTAGATTGTGTGGCGCGGGCGCCCTCGCCCGCGTTTGTGGCGCGCAGGATGCGGCTCGAAGCCTGCTGCTACTTGTTCTTGTCGCTCATCAACTCCCCGCCAGACGCGTAGCTCTCCTTCGACACTTCATGAAAAGCCACAACGATTCCCTCGCGGTGAGCTCCGGCCTCTTCCACCAAAGCATCGGTGATGCGCTGGGCGAGTTTGCGCTTCTGCTCGGCCGTGCGTCCCTGCAGCATCGTGATTTGAACCATTGGCATAAGAGCAGTTCTCGGTTGTCAGTTCCCAGTAAACAACTCTCGGCCCCGTAGGTTTTACTGAGAACTGAGAACTAATTAAGCCAATTCGTATCCCGCGAAGAAAAAGCTCAACTCAAATCGCGCCGTATCCTCCGCGTCGGAGCCGTGAATCGCGTTGTGTTCGATGCTCGTCGCCCACTTCTTGCGGATGGTTCCCTCTTCAGCGTTTGCGGGGTTCGTCGCACCCATCAGCTTGCGCAGGTCGGCGATGGCGTTTTCCTTTTCCAGCGCCAAGGCAACAATGGGCCCGCTCGACATGAAATCGGTTAACGAGTTGTAAAACGGTCTGCTGGCGTGGACGGCGTAAAACTGCTCGGCCTGATGCTTGGAGATTTGCAGCATCTTCATGCCCAGAATGCAGAAACCGTTTTTCTCGAATTGTTCAATGATGTCGCCCACGCCGTTCCTACGCACGGCGTCGGGTTTCACGATGGTAAGTGTCCGTTGCAGAGTCTTCATAGTTGGCAGTTACTCGTTGTCCTTAGTCATCGACTTACTGTCTTTCTCAGTACTCGCTACTCGCTACTCGGTACCCGGTACTAAACTCTAACTCCCAGCGCCGCGGCCAGCGTCTCGCCCATCGCCGCCGGCGATTTCGCCACGCGAATCCCGCACGCTTCCATGGTTCTGATTTTTTCCTCAGCGGTCCCTTTGCCTCCGGAAATAATCGCGCCCGCGTGTCCCATGCGGCGTCCCGGAGGCGCAGTCTGTCCCGCGATAAAGCCAACCACCGGCTTCTTCATGTGCGTCTTCACAAACTCGGCCGCAGTTTCTTCGGCGTTGCCTCCAATCTCTCCGATCATGATCACAGCTTCCGTCTCGGCGTCGCGATTGAAAAGGTCCAGGGCGTCCACGAAGTTCGTCCCAATAATAGGATCTCCGCCGATGCCGATGGCCGTCGATTGCCCGATGCCGCGCTGCGTGAGCTGATGCACCGCTTCATAAGTCAAAGTGCCGGAGCGCGAAACGATGCCGACCGAACCTTCCTTGTGAATCGATCCCGGCATAATTCCGATCTTGCACTTGCCCGGCGAAATGATGCCCGGACAATTCGGACCGATCAGCCGCGAGCGCCGGTCCTGCAAGAACTCCCACGCCTTCACCATGTCCAGCGTCGGAATGCCCTCGGTGATGCAAACGATAAGATCAAGTTCGGCGTCGGCCGCTTCCATGATCGCATCAGCCGCGAACGGCGGCGGCACGAAAATCACTGTAGCATCGGCCCCGGTCTTGTCGGCGGCTTCACGCACCGTGTTGAAGATGGGCCAGCCCTCGTGCGTGGCGCCGCCTTTGCCGGGCGTGACTCCTCCAACAATCTGCGTCCCATAAGCCGCGCAGGCCTTCGCATGAAAAGTGCCTTCGCGTCCGGTCAAGCCCTGCACCAGCACGCGCGTTTTCTTATCAACCAGAATTGCCATAAAAAATATCCCGTCACTTCTAGCGCTAAATCGTCTAATTCGCTAAGACGCGCCCTGCGCCGCCGCAACCACTTTATCAGCCGCGTCCTTCATGGTTTCCGCGACCATGAAGTTGAATCCCGATTCCATCAGAATTTTCTTCCCTTCAATCACATTCGTGCCCTCAAGCCGCAGCACAATAGGAAGCTTAATATTGGTTTTCTTCGCGGCTTCCACCACCCCACTCGCCAGAGTGTCCACGCGTAGGATGCCGCCAAAAATGTTGATGAGCACGGCTTTCACGTTCCTGTCGCTGAGCAGAATCTCGAACGCATGTGCAACCTGTTCCGCATTGGCGCCGCCGCCTACATCAAGAAAGTTCGCGGGCATTCCGCCAGCGTACTTAATAATGTCCATCGTGGCCATGGCCAGCCCCGCGCCATTCACCATGCAGCCCACGTTGCCGTCGAGCTTGATGTAGTTCAGGCTGTACTTCGAAGCTTCCACTTCCAGCGGATCTTCCTCGGTAATGTCGCGCAGTTCGCGAATATCAGGGTGCCGGAACAGTGCGTTGTCATCGAACGTCAGCTTGGCATCGAGCGCGAACAGTCGGCCATCAGTCGTGGTGATGAAAGGGTTGATTTCCACCAGCGAAGCATCGGTATCGAGAAACGCCTTGTACAAGCTGCTCAGAAAATGCACCGCAGGAGTAATCTGCTGCGGCTTCAATCCAAGTTCAAACGCGATCTTGCGCGCCTGAAACGCCTCCAAGCCCATGCCCGGATCGATGTATTGCTTCAAGATGGCGTCGGGATTTTCCTCCGCAACGTGCTCGATCTCCATCCCGCCCGCAGCCGATGCCATGAATACAGGCTTGCCCTCGGCGCGGTCCACGAGAATTCCCAGATACAATTCTTTTTCAATCGGCAGAGTCTCTTCAATCAGCAACCGTCGCACGATGCGGCCTTCCGGCCCGGTCTGGTGCGTCACCAGTTTCATGCCCAGCATCTTGCCGGCGAGTTCTCCGGCTTCGTTGGCAGACTTGGCGATCTTCACGCCTCCGCCCTTGCCGCGTCCGCCCGCGTGAATCTGTGCTTTCACCACCACGCCCGTCGCTCCGGCGCTGAACAACTCTTTGGCGGCAGAATCAGCTTCTTCGCGCGAGGTCGCCATTGTCCCACGCGGCACAGTCACACCATACTTCTTAAGAATCGCTTTCCCCTGGTACTCATGGATTTTCATAATGATTTATTTCCGCTTAACAAATCGGCGGGAACCTGCTCGCGGCTTTCGACTGAGGGCAGCAAACCTTTAATTTTATAGAAGGGCGGCGGATTAGAGCAAACGGGAGCATCAACAGCGTGAGTACTCCGCTTGCGGAGATGCCTTGGAAGATGCTCATGTGGGGTGCCTATGTGGGAACAGCCGCCCTCGGCTGTCCGCTCGAGCGCAGCTCGACGGCTAGAGTTCGAGGGTTATCAGATTCAAGAGTTCACCGGCGCTCACAACCTGGGTAACTCCAAGTTGGTTCCTCGGAAAATCTTTCTTATTGCCTGTAACTATGAAATCTGCCCGTGCCGTTAGCGCGCAGGCCATGAACTCGTCATCCTTGGGGTCGGGAGAAATACCGGAAAGCCGGGCAGGGCGCACAAGCTCGCCCTGGAGCTGAAGCAGGTCGATGAGCGCGGTGATTTCATCCTGCGAAAAGGCAAACTTGGGCCGCGCCAGCACCTCCGAGTATTCCTTCAGCACGGCGCGAGAAAAGCAAGGCCGCACCAGCCCCTGCTTGACGGCCAGCAGCAGCAGGGCTTCATTGCCGGAAGGCGAGATCAGGGCCGATACGAGGACATTCGTATCAATCACAGCCCGAATCATTTTTTCTTCTTGCGCCTGTACGCCTTAATCTCGGCGTCGATCTCCCTCGGAGTCAGCTTGTCCAGGCCACGTCGCCTTGCGTCTGCCCAGGCTTTCTCCAGCCACTTCGGCGGCGGCGCGACGGTCTTGATGAAATCCTCGACGCTCATGATGACCACGGCGGGCTCTCCCCGCCGGTCTATGACAAACCGCTCGTTGTTCTCGACGGCGCGGTTCATAATCTGTCCGAACTGCGTGCGGGCAACATGGGCATCAACCCGGCGTTCCATTAAGCATCTCCAATCAATTGATTCATCAATGCATCAATCTATCATGAAATCATCGCCTCGTCGAGAGGGAGGACACTTACACCACACTTCTTCGTGCAAACTGCATAATGCCATCGGCGGGGGCATCCGTCCGTCGAAGGGAATGCCGCACACAAGCTTGCCAAGCAGCACTGAGCGTCGACGAGTGCCACGAGGCCCATTTGCCGACGCTTTCTCTTCGCCCTACGATTTTCCTGCCGACATTTCGGCACTCGCCTAACCCCATCCAGCCCAACCGCTTGCCGCCGACCGGCTATAGCTTCAAGATGTTTTTCCGAGATTTCCGAGTTTTTCACAGTGTTCCGGTAGAATCGCACCAATGTTCCCATGGGAACATTGGCGTGATGTTCCCATGGGAACACTTTGTACGTACATATGATCCTCGACGCCCTCCATCGCATCGCCAACCACGGCCAGTCGCTGGCGCGCGCGGAGGCTCGCGAAGCGATGGCCGAAGTGCTCGCAGGAAAATGCACCGACGCGCAGATCGCCGCGCTGCTCGTGGCCTTGCGCATGAAAGGCGAGACCGTGGAAGAAATTGTCGGCTTCGCCGAAGCCATCCGCGCTGCGGCTGCTCCTTTTCCGAACCTGGACGCAAACGCGCTGGGCAAACGCGCCGAGGCCGAAGCGATCGCAGTGAGCGGCACGAGCCGCGACGCGCTCGCCGATTCGTCTCTGATCGACACCAGCGGCACCGGCGGCGATGCCAGCGGAACCTTCAATATTTCGACGGCCACTGCGTTCGTTACCGCAGGCGCAGGCGTGCGCGTGGCCAAGCACGGCAACCGCAGCATCAGTTCGAAATGCGGATCGGCCGACGTGATGGAAGCCCTGGGAGTGAACATCCAATTATCGCCGGAGCGCGCCGCGCAATGCCTGCGCGAAGTTGGCATCTGCTTTTTGTACGCGCCGAATCTGCATCCCGCGATGAAGCAGGTGCAAGCGGTGCGCCGCGAATTGCGTCTGCGCACCATGTTCAACCTGCTCGGTCCGCTGACCAATCCGGTGCGAGCGTCGGGCCAAGTCGTGGGCGTGTATTCCATCGAACTGGTCGAGAAGTTGGCCGAGGTGCTCAGCATGTTGGGAGTGCATCGCGCGCTCGTCGTGCATGGACTCGACGGGTTGGATGAGATCACGATCACCGGCCCGACGCGCATCGCCGAAGCGCGCGACGGAACAATTCGCACGTACGAAGTTACGCCAGAAGAATTTGGCGTGCCGCGCGCGACGCTGGCGGAAATCTCCGGCGGCGATGCGAGCGACAATGCCGCCATCATTCGCGCAATGCTCAGCGGAAAAAAGTCGCCGCATCGCGATGTGGTTCTGCTGAACTCAGCGGCAGCGCTAGTCGCGGCCGCGCGCGCCAATCACTTGGCGGAGGCGATTCCGCTGGCGGCGCAGTCAATTGATTCCGGAGCGGCTGCTGCCAAATTGGAGGCTTTGGTTCGCTTCACGTGCACGTAAGCTTAGTATTGTTCCGCAATTGCCAACGCACAATCCACCACGGAGGCACGGAGACACGGAGGAAAAGAGAAACGCTCAATACGCAGGGACGGGCAGAGTCGAGGCAGGTTACGGTTTGGCGTTCATGTTTTCTCAGTGTCTCTGTGTCTCCGTGGTGAAATTCTATTTTCCTTCCGCTTCAATCTTGAATGTGTTGTTCGTCATGTCGCTTTCGGGGACGCTGCCGTCGTTGACAACAATCTCCAGCGGCGGCGACGGAACTTCAACGCGAATTACGCCCTTGTCTTTGCCTCGCATTTCCAAACGCTTTGTCAGTTCGCCGCCGGCGAACTTCACCGTGACGGGCACTTCAGCTCCCGCGCTGCCAAGATTGTCGACGGTGATGGTGACGAGATAAACATCGGTCATGGTGTTACGCGGGAACGCCGATTCGATCTTGAAGTCCGGCAGTCCGCGGTCGCGGTAGACCCAGTCGTGGAAGAACCATTCCAGATCGCGTTGCGTCTGCGCCTGGATCAAGCGCGGCATGTAAGAAGGTTCTTTGTCCTGCTCCGGATGGTAGGCAGCCAACGCCTTCTTCAGCGCAGCTTCGCCGATCATGTCGCGCAGCATCCACCAAACGCACATGGCCTTGCTGCGATACAACTCTTCGCTGGTGGTATTCACCAGCGAACGGTTTACCTCGTCTTCGGATCTGGGAACTGTTGTCTGCTTTTCTGCTTCGCTGAACGCCGAGCGATGCAATCCCATGTAATCGAGCGCTGCCTGGCGTCCCTTGAGTTGTTCGAGATAGAGAGCCTGCGCGAAGTGAGCGAGGCCTTCATCGATCCAGGGCCGGGGCGAAGAAAAAGCGGCATGCGTGAGTTGGTGCGCGGCCATCATGCCAGCAAGTTTGGGATCGGTGCTGGTCAACGGAGTCAATAACATGCCGCCGGTCTCAAAAGGCGCGGCATCTGCATCGGGAAGATCTGCTGTCTCCGCCTTGGCGCGAGCTGCACCGAACCATTCGGCGATGAAAGAGGCGGCTTTCTCCGCCGCATCCGCATAGCTTTCGCCCGCGGCCGCGTGCGCAGGGAGACTATAAACAGTGATTGCGGGCCGGTCGGCGACGCCGTAGGAAGCGATCACAAACGCCGGGACGGAAAAGCCCAGTGCCGAGTAAGAACATTGCGCAAACGGATACTTCGGACTGCCGCCTCGTATGACGCCTTGCAGTTCCTTGCCGCCACATAGCGTGACGGGCGGACTGGCGTCGCTCGGTAAAGGCGAATAGACAAAGCTGACTTTCACGCTCGCCCCGGCCTCGCGCGCCTTCCATCTGCCCAGAACCTCGAAAAGGCTGTTGCCTTCAGAAAGACTTGCATCCTCAGTCGCCATCGGATACCAAGCCACGTATCCCGCGCCACGAACCGCAGTGAATTGCGAACTGATCTGGTCCCAGTCGGAACTTTTCGCTTGCGCTTCGGGCGTGCCGATGCGCGTGAGCCGTGTCACGTCGAGCACGATTACGCCTTCGTAAGCGATCTCCAGTTCGATGGTTGCCTTGGGCGCGATCGCCTCGGGCAGAGTGACGATGGCTTCCGAAAGCGCGCCCGTGTGATCGATGTCAGAGTTGTAAGGTTGCGAGACGAACTGCAGCGGCTTGTCACCTGCTTTGATGGACCGCCAATCGAGAGACGAAGAGATTTGCAGCACCGCGATCTTCTGCGGAGTTTGCGAATCATTGCGAAGAGTGATCTTGCCTCTCACCCCGAGGCGCTGCTGTTCTGGTTCCACGCGGACATTCAGGTCATAGCTGGTGAAAGTGAACGCCTCGCGGTCGAGTGAAAATGCATTCACCACAGAGGCACAGAGGACACAAAGGAATCCAAGGCCATAAAAGCACGACCTCATTTTGCACCCGACTTCATCCCTGAAGACGTGTCTTTGTCTTGTGCCAGCTTTTGTGGGCGGCGCTGGCGCACAATTTCATACATCACAATCGCCCCTGCGACCGACACGTTCAGCGACGGAACTTTCCCCAGCATCGGAATCGAAACCAGGAAGTCGCATTTTTTCTTTACCAGGTCGTGCAGGCCCTTGCCTTCCGCGCCCAGAACCAGCGCGCAATCCATGTTGTAGTCAAGTGAGTCGTAAGTTTGTTTCCCACGCTCGTCGAGGCCAACCGTCCAAATGTTGCGCTCTTTCAGTTCTTCCACCGTGCGGGCGATGTTTGTGACCTTGGCGATGGGCAAGTGTTCGCTGGCTCCGGCGGAGGCTTTCGTGACAGTTCCCGTAACAGCCGCAGCGCGGCGCTCGGGGATCACTACGCCGTCTGCGCCCGCGGCGTCGGCCGTGCGCAGGATCGCGCCCAGGTTGTGCGGATCTTCCACGCCATCGAGCACCACCACCAGCGAGTACTCGCCGCGCTTTGCGCCCACCACATCGTCGAGATCGCTGTATTGCTTTGCCGAGGTGACCGCGACTACTCCCTGATGCGCGGCGTTGCCGGCCATGCGGTCGAGTTCTGTGCGCTGCAGAAAACGCACCGGCACGCTCAGGCGGCGGCAGTCTTCAATCATGCGCTGCAAGCGGATGTCATGACGTTCTTTGGCCATGCCGACCCACTCGAAAGCCCGTCCGCGAGCTTTCAGCGCTTCGGTGACCGCGTTGATGCCGTAGATATAGTGCATGGAGTATTCAGTGTACCGTGCCCACGACACTCTCGGCGGCTATGCGATTTGTCATTCTGAGCGAAGCGAAAGCTTGCCCTGAGCGAGGGCGAAGGGAACCTGTGCACTCTGCCTGAGTCGAGAGAATGCATGGGTCCTTCGCTTCGCTCAGGATGACAAATGCCTTTGGGTCTCAGTGTGCAGCAGGTGGACGATCTCTGACGGCTCGGGACGCTCGGTGTAGTCGTTCCGTCGCGGTCGAGAATGTAGGTGGCCGGGATCGGCAGCTCCCAGCTGTCGTCGCCGTTGGCGAAAGGCAGATTGACGAAGGCGCGACGATAAACCGCCTGCTGCAAGTCCGGGACACGATAGCTTAGAGCAAACTGGCGGGCGACTTGGTTGCCCGCGTCGGAGAGCAACGGAAAATGCAGCTTGTGCTGATCGCGCATGAAGAACGATTGCTTCACCGTTTGCGGTGAGATGGCGATGAGCGCGGCTCCAGCCTGTTCAATCTGCGGAACGGTCAGATTCATCGCTTCCATCTGGCCGACGCAGAACGGACACCAGCGCCCGCGGATGAAACAGAGCACGAGGCGTCCCTTGGCGAGCAGATCGGATGAAGAAACGCTCTTGCCATCGTGATCCGGCAACTCGAACTGCGGAGCCTTCGCGCCGACGGGCAGAATGTTCGCGGCCAGGTGTCGTTGCTTCAGCTCGGCGACGGCCTGCGCATGAATCGCCTGCGTCTCCGCCGGAACGTATTTTGCGATCAGGGCCTTGCGTTCGGCAAGGATTTCGCGGAGAGGGCGACTATCCGTGCTCTGGCCGGTTTCTTCGAGGGATCGCCATTTCATGAGGGTATCCGAGTCGGACGTGCGGGGGTGAATATAAAAAAGGCGGCTGAGCGGGATTCGTATCCCGGCGAGCTGCTAGGGCAGCTCTCCCAGTCGCAAACAATATTATATCGTCGGGCCGGCCTTCAGCACGGACTGCTTGCACTGTGGCCGCGTCCGACCCGAGCGCGAGACGCCTCGGGACAGCCGGCAAGATGCCGGCGCTACCGTCCGCTGGGCGCGGGGGCACGGCGTCTACATCCCCGGCAACTTCATTCCCGCCAGCCGGCGCGCGAAACTGGGCTTGCCCATATTCTTGAACATTTTTTTCATCTGCGCGTACTGGCGGAGCAGGTTGTTTACTTCCTGCACGGTGGTTCCCGAGCCGCGCGCGATGCGCTTGCGGCGGCTGCCGTTGATCACCTCGTGATGATTGCGCTCGTGAGTGGTCATGGAGTTGATGATGGCTTCGACGCGATTGATTTGTTTTTCGTCGACGCTGTCGGCGGCTTTTTGCAGGCCGGAGAACGGACCCACGCTGGGCAACATGCCCATGAGGCTCTTGACCGATCCCATCTTTTTGACCTGGCGCAATTGATCGCGAAAGTCTTCGAGCGAGAAGCCGTCGCCGCTGAGAGCTTTGCTGGCGATTTCCTGCGCTTTCTTTTTGTCGATTTGCGATTCGGCGCGCTCGATGAGCGAGAGAATATCGCCCATGCCGAGAATGCGCGACACGATGCGGTCGGGATGAAACGGCTCGAGCGCATCGTATTTTTCGCCGACGCCCATGAACTTGATGGGCTGGCCGGTAACCTGGCGAATGGAGAGCGCAGCGCCGCCGCGGGCGTCGCCATCCATCTTGGTGAGGATGACGCCGGTGAGCGAAAGCTTCTTGTGAAATTCCGCGGCGGAGTTGACGGCGTCTTGCCCGGTCATGGCGTCGGCGACGAATAGAATTTCCGAAGGATTCAGCAGCTTCTTGAGCGACTGCATTTCGCTCATCAGTTCGTCGTCAATGTGCAGGCGGCCGGCGGTGTCGACGATGAGCACGTCGCAGCCGGAAACGATAGCCTCGCGGCGAGCTTCTTTCACCAGCCGCTCGACTGCTTGCGTGAGTTGCGCGGGCGTGTTCGCGTCACCGACTTCGCCTTGATAAAGATGAGCCTTCACGGCCTCGGCGACAATTTTCAACTGTTCGCGCGCGGCGGGACGGTACACGTCCACCGAAACCAGCAGCGGACGATGNNAGTTCGTCGCGCACGATCTTGATGACCTGCTCGCCCGGCGAAAGCGCGGTCAGCACTTCCTGGCCCACGGCTTTGGCCTGTATGCGGTCGATCAGTTCTTTCACCACTTTGAAGTTGACGTCGGCCTCGAGCAGCGCCAGGCGGATTTCGCGCAGCGCCTCGGCGATATTTTCTTCGGACAGCTTGGCCTGTCCGCGGAGGGACTTGAACGCGCGCTGGAGTTTTTCTTGAAGATTCTCGAACATAAGGGTAAGTGGCTATTTTAGCAGCCGGGACTGTGTAGTATGGGTTGTGCCTTTGCAACATATTGCCGGAAACCTCTGGGGAAACTTATGGCAACTGCGACTCTCGCCCAACCGGACCAACCTGGCCTTCGCGCGATTGCGCCTGCGTGGCATACGGCCGTAATTCTGCTCGTCGTATTCGGACTTTCTTTGCTTGGCGCACGGCAACACGGCTTGCCATCCATCGGCCACGGGCGTGCCGCGGCCTATCTCTCGGTGATCGCTGTCGAATGGGTTCTAACGGCCTTTATCTGGATTGGTATCCGGGGCCGGGGCATGAGGCTTGGTGAATTGATCGGTGGAAGCTGGCCCAGCGTGAGAGCGGTGCTGCGCGACCTGGGTATCGCTGTTTTGTTTCTGATTGCTTCCCATTTGGTTTTGGCACTTCTCGGTTATCTGCTGAAGGTGACTCCAAGTCCGGGTGTGCGGAGCCTTTTCCCCGACGGACCAACGGAGGTTGTGCTCTACCTAATGCTGTCGTTGACGGCTGGCATTTGTGAAGAGATTATTTTTCGTGGCTACCTGCAAAGGCAGTTCGCGGCCCTGACCAAGAGCACGGCAGCAGGACTGATGCTCCAAGGCGTGGCTTTTGGCCTGGCGCATGGCTATCAGGGCACGAAGTACATGTGCGTCATTGCTGTTTACGGTTGTTTATTTGGCCTGTTGGTCTACTGGCGGCGCAGCCTTCGGCCAGGCATGACGGCCCACTTCGTGCAAGACGCAATAGGGGGCCTTGTCGGCAGACATTTTCTGAAATAACATGGCGGGCTGGGAAAATAGTCTGGGATTGTTTCGCCGCCATCGGAGTGTTGCCTTTGCGATTCTCCACACCTATCCAACCTTGGGCCTCAGCATGGCGAATCGCTCGGTGGTCCGCGTGTACTGAATGCCGCCCATGCGTCCGATGAGATCGAGCGAATTACGATCCAGCTTGCCGTCTTTGAGATGAGCGTCGTTCATGTGAATCGCGACAATCTCGCCGATCACGAGGCTGCCGCTGGTGGGCGCGGGAGAGAAGTCGAGAATCTGATGCAGCTTGCACTCGAAGCTGACTGGAGACTCGGCGACCTTGGGCGGACGCACGAGCTTCGACGGCTCCGGAGTAACCTTCGCCGCCTCGAATTCGTTCACCGATGCGTCGAATTCGCCGCTGGTCAGGTTCATCGCCTCGGCCAGTTCGTAGGTGACGATATTGACCACAAATTCTTTGGTCTCGCGAATATTTCGCAAGGTGTCCTTGGTTTCGCCTGGGCTGGCTTCCGGCGGTTTGGGAGGCCGCATTCCCGGCGAAAACCCCAGCAACGGAGGATCGACGCACACAACGTTGAAAAAGGAAAACGGGGCGAGATTAAGTTGTCCCGACGCGCTAAGCGTGGAGACCCACGCGATGGGCCGCGGCGCCACGGAATTGAGCAGGATGCCGTAAAGGTCGCTATGAGAAAGATCCGACGGGCTGACGATCATTGGTCGAGTATATCTTTCGATAGGCTCACTCCTGCGCTGTGAAGACTTCTTTCGCCGCAATCACCGTATTGCAATGAATCGTCACCGTGTCTTCCACATTCAGTGCGTAGCCGCCGGCGAAGGTCACCATCACGGGAATGTCCCGCGCACGAGCTACGCGGAACACAAGCTCGTCGCGCTTCTTCAATCCGTTGATCGTTAACGAAAGTCCTCCTAGTTGGTCTTCGCAATACGGGTCGGCGCCCGCGATATAGCACAGCAGATCGGGTTCGAATTGCCGCAGGCCGGAACTGAGCGCGTTGTCGAGCCAGGCCAGGTAGTCGTCGTCACCGATGCCATCGGGCAGATCGACATCAATGGAGGACGGCGGCTTCCACATCGGATAGTTGTTGTGCTGGTGAAGCGAAATGGTGAAGACGTCGCCGGCATGAGCGCCCCGCATCTTCGCCGCTGTTTTGGCGGCGTGCGGCGAGGTCGACATGGAGCCAGCAACCGAAGGCAGAGGCTCGCTTGCCGTGCGCGTGCCGGCAAAAATCGCCGCTGTGCCGTTGCCCTGATGCACATCGCAATCGATGGTCATCGCGGTGCGGATTTTGCCGTCGCGCTGCAGCCGCCGGATCGCCACGGCCACGTCATGAATCATGCAGAATCCCTCGCCGTGGTCGGGGAAGGCGTGATGAAAACCGCCGCCAATGTTGACGGCTACGCGATCCGATAAGGCCTGCCGCGCCGCCAGTATCGATCCGCCGGCCGCCAGCCAGAACGCTCGAGCCAGTTCCGGCGAGAAAGGGACTTCAAGTTCCATCTGCTCACGCGGGCTGAGCGTGCCGGTCTTCAGCTTGTGTACATACTCTGGCGTGTGCACCAGCAGAATGTCTTGATCCGTAGCAGGTTCGGGCTCTGGGAAGTCTTTGGCCTCAGCAGTGCCATTTGCCAGCAGCCGGTCGCGGACGCACCGGTATTTCTCGGCAGGGAAGACATGGGCGCCGATGGGCAGGTAGTAGCCGTTGCTGTAGATGAGTTTGAAGGGAAGCATGGCGTACGATTCAATGATACTGCCGCTTGCCGAGTCCGTGACGCCCAACGCGCCTGTCATGCTGAGCGGAGTGAGATGGTTCGGGGAGCGAACCATCTCCCGGAGTCGAAGCATCCCATGCCACCCGACTCAAGGCAAAGGCGCCGGCGGGAGTTTTCGTCGCGCACGCCCGAACTGAACAAGGCGAGCGTGTCAGAGAGAAAGTCTTTCGCGGTCCGTCGTCACTGCCTTGCTACAGGGATCCTTCGACTGCGCACGACCCTGCGCTTCGCGCAGCCTCATGCTTCGCTCAGGATGACAGAGCCGTATAGGACCGAAGGATGGCTAGCGTTTCTTCCCCGACGTCACCGCCGGAGCCACCATCGGCCTTCTCACTGGCACAATCGCGCCCTTCGCCGGATCGGCGGCGGCGTTGGCTCGGGTGACCACTTCCTGCTGGATATACTGCACGAACTCCTGTATCTGCCGTTGCATCTCTTCCATGCGTTCGCGCATTTGCAGGATGATGGCCATACCGCTGATGTTCACACCCAGGTCGCGCGCCAGCGAGAGAATGAACTCCAGCCGTTGCAGGTCTTCATCAGTGTAGAGGCGAGTGTTGCCCTCGGTCCGCGAAGGCTTAAGCAGTCCCTCGCGCTCATAAAGGCGTAGAGTCTGGGGATGGATGCCATACATCTCGGCCACCGACGAGATCATGTACGCGCCCTTGGATTTTCGCTTGCTCATAGATTGCCTCGTTGATTTTAGAGCAGGATCAGTTTTGTTCCTAGTTTCAGGATGCACAATCCCGCCAAACCCCAACCCCATTCGCGCATCGAACTCGTGGAGGCTCAATATGGACAATGATAACGCTGTCAGCGTGGTGGAAGATCTCATCGAAACCTGCAAAGACGGACAAAAGGGCTATCAGGATGCCGCTTCCCACGTGAAGCGGAGTGACCTGAAAACGTATTTCAACGAGCAGAGCCTGGAGCGGGCTCGGTTTGCCGGGGAACTGGAAACAGAGCTTATCCGGTTGGGTAAACCGGACAAGAAGGTTTCCGGGTCTGTCTCGGGAGCGCTCCGCCGCGCCTGGATTGATACGAAAGTCAGCCTCGGCGGCGGCGATAGGACCATTCTTGAATCGGTTGAGGCGGGCGAAGACAACGCCAAGGAAAGCTACCAAAAGGCAATGAGTGGCAAGTTGCCGGGGGACGTGGCTGAGATCGTCCGGCGGCAGGCGGCCAGCGTGCAAAAAGCGCATGACAAGGTAAAGAGCTTGCGAGATACGGCGGCCGCCGCATAGTCTTCTGGCCACGCCAAATCACCAATGAAGGGCCGGGATTTTTCCGGCCCTCTTTTATTTCTTGGGAAAAATCAGGCTGCTGGTTCAGGCTTCTGCTCCGCTGGAGCCCATCCTCGCGGCTTCAGCGCGTGGTTGACCGCGTACGCCACGAAGCCCGCCGCGATCAGGATCATGCCGAAGGCGAACGAACTCATGTTCCAAACCTGCTCATGCTCGCTGCGGATGATGGAAAAGCCCAGCAGCAGCATGGGCGGGATTCCGATCGCGATCGCCCCAAACAATCCGCCAGGAACCCGGAACGGGCGCGCCAAATCCGGCTCGCGGAAGCGCAAGACCGCCAGCGCTACGAATTCCAGCAGCAGGCTGAAACCGTACAGAAGAATGTCGAGTGTCACCAGACGGGCAAAGCCCAGGCCGAGGCACATCGCCCAGCCAATGGCGAGAGCGACAATTGCAACCCAGGGAGCGCGCGATTTCTTCTGCAGCTTGCCGAAGATACTGGGCAACATGCCGTCCTGCGCCATCGCCAGCGGCAGACGCGAGTAGCTCATCACCAGGGCGTTGAACATGCCAAAGGCGCTGATCAGCCCGCCGAGCACCACGCCGATGCGCAGCAGCGGCCCGCCCAGCAAGCCGGCAATGTCCGCCCAGGATCCCGTCTCCCAGGCTGTGGGCGTAAGCCCCGTCATCCACATGGCGGCGAAGGGAAGCACATAGCTCAAGGCCACAATCGCCACCGCCACCAGCATCGCCCGCGGATACGTCCGCTGCGGTTTCTCGACCTCCGTCGCAATGGTCGAGGCGTTGTCCCATCCCATATAGTTCCACATGCAGATGAGCAGGCCGCCGAGGATGTCCACGGTCGAGGTCGTCGGCTTGGTTACGGCATTGGCCAGCGCGCCGATCTTGAACGGCGCCAACACTATGATGGCCACGAACGGCGCCGACAAAGCGAAAAACAACCAAAGCGAAGTCAGCGAAACCACTTTCACTCCCGCAATATTGAAAATCGCGCACGCAATTACCACTGCCAGCGCAACCCACCAGGCTCGGTTCGCCACCGTGAACCACGGAAACATGCGAGTCAGGTAGAGAACAAACAGCGTGGGGTAAATCGCCATATCGAAAATCGAAGCCACCAGCGAGAGCCACGCTTCCTGAAATCCCCAGAAGTTGCCGAGGGCGCGGCGCACCCAGGCGTAGTAGCCGCCTTCGTAAGGCAGCGCGCTCGAAAGCTCGCCGATCATGAAAGCCGTGGGCAGGCTCCACAGCAGCGGCGTGAGCAGCAAGAACAGAATGGCGCGTCCGTAGCCGGCGCCGTGCACGATTTCTTCCGTGCCATAGGTTCCGCCCGACACCATAAAGAAGGTGGCGGCGACCAGAGGCCACAGGGTGAGCCGAACGAACTTTTTCCGGTTGGGTACGGCGGCGAGGGGTTGGGGATTCTCTCGTTGAAGGGTGCTAGCGGTTGCCAATTTCGATGTCTTCCTCCTCAGGCGACTCACTCTCAGCTACTCCGCAGCGCGGCTGGTCGTGCCTTTGAAAGCGTTCGTTCGAAAGCGTGCTCGAGCTTTCTGGTTTGGTTAGATTCCAGAAATCGCGCTGGAGTTAGTTCGCAGTGTAGAGATTACGGGATTTTTCCAGCGATGCAAGAGAATTCTGGAAATTTTTTGCAAAATTTTGTCTAGCAGGCAGGTACGGAGGTAACGGCAGGAAACTCCCTTGACCGCGCTTGTCGCGGGGCATCGCCGGGGTACAGCGATCTCGACAATCCTATTGCCGTTTGCGGTAAGGACCGTCTATCATGCCGCCACCGCTTTGGAGGCGGCTCGATGAAACTATCGTTTCTCGCTTTTGCTCTCACCGCGGCTGCGCTGTTAGTTGCGCAGCCATCCCAGGCGCAAAATGCCTTCACGCCAGATCAAATCAAGTTCGGCCCAGCGCCGCCGTTTCTGCCCGCGGGCGCACAGCTAGCCGTGCTCGAAGGCGATCCCATGGCTTCATCCGGCGATTTCACCATCCGTCTCAAATTGCCGGACGGCTATAGAGTCGCTCCCCACACTCATCCCAACCGGGAGAATGTGACCGTGCTCTCGGGCACTCTCAAAGTCGGCATGGGCGACCAATTCGACGCCAGCAAGATGATGAGTTTCGGCGCAGGCAGCTTCGCCTATCTCGATCCCACCATGCACCACTACGCCGCGGCTTCCGGAGCGACCGTGATCCAGATCCACGGCATGTCGCCGGCGAAGTTCAACTACATCAACCCCGCCGACGATCCCAGCGGGAAGAAGTGAACTGAAAAGGGCTCGGCATCAGCCGAGCCCTCTGTACTCCTCTTAATCGTTCCCAAATAAGCGAGCCGTCACACTTTCTTCCAGAGTTCTTCCCGCGGGTCTTCGGGATTCAGCTTGGCCAGTTCCCGCAGCAGCTCTTTGGTGCGCTCGTCGCGGGGCATCGGCACGGTCACGGTGATCTCGACGATCTCATCCCCGCGCACTGCCTCATTGGTGGCCAGGGGCACTCCCTTTTCCCGCAACCGCAATTTCTGCCCCGATTGCGTTCCCGGAGGAATCTTCAGCAGCGCGCGGCCGTCGATAGTCGGGACTTCAATCTTCGCTCCTAGCGCCGCTTCGGTGGCGCTCACTGGCACGGTAAGATAAATATCGTCGCCATCGCGGCGAAAAACCGGATGTTCCCCGGTCCGTATGATCACATACAGATCGCCCGCGGCGCCCTCGCGCAATCCGGCATTTCCCTTGCCTGGCACGCGGATGCGCTGCCCATCGCGAGTTCCCGCCTTGATGCGCACTTCCAGCGGCTCGCTGCGCGATACCACGCCCTCGCCGTGGCAGGTGGGACACGGCGAAAGGTTCTTGCCCGTCCCATGGCAGCGCGGACACGGCACATTAAACTTCATGCGCCCGCCCGTCTGCGTAATCTGTCCCGTCCCATCGCACTCAGGACATTTTCCCGCCGCCTCGATAAACCCCTTGCCGCGACACTGTCCACAGGTATCGTGCCGCGCGATATTCAGGCGCATGACCCCGCCGCGAATCGCCGTCCAGAACGGCACATTCACCTGATACTCCAGGTCCGTGCCCGGCTCCGGTCCAGCCTCGGTCGCAGCTCTGCGCCCGCCGCCAAACATGCCGGAAAAAATATCGCGGAAGCCACCGCCTCCGCTTCCACTTCGAGTTCCCCGGCCGGCATTGTCCATCAGATCCGAAAAATCGAACCCGCCGAAATCGAACTGCGCGCTCTGGCCTCCACCTTGACCCTCGCCGCCAGAAAATCCTCCCGGGAACCCTCCGGAAAACCCACCCGTTCCACTGCCCGCGCGCGCATAAGCCTCGGCCGCCGCCGGATCGATGTTGTCCGAGTAGAAACCGACCGCGTCGTAGATTTTGCGCTTCTTGGGATCGCTGAGAACGTCGTTGGCCTCGGAAAGCGTCTTGAACTTCTCTTCCGCCCCTTTGTCCCCAGGATTGACGTCAGGATGGTATTTCCGCGCCAACTTGCGAAACGCTTTGCGGATCTCTTCCGCCGAGGCAGACTTCTTCACGCCGAGAATTTCGTAGTAGTCCTTCTTGGTGGTGGTTGCCATTTAGAGCAGTCTGTCATCCTGAGCGGAGTTTCCGTTCGCGAAGCGAAGGGAAACGAAGTCGAAGGATCCCTTACCTGCTTGCGCTAGTACGGACGCGTCAGGGAGTTCTCTCATCGGCCTTTGATCGCTTCCCCCGCAAATGCCATCTGCCCGCCCCACGTCTCCGCCAAATCCGCCCATCGCGGATTCTTCGACTCAATGAGAGCAACTTTCTTCGCCCGGCTCCAGCCCTTCAACTGCTTCTCGCGACCGATGGCCTTATGAACATCGTCAAAGCTCTCGTAATATACCAGTCGGTCGCAATGATACTCGCTGGCAAACCCTTCAACCTCGCCCCGCTTGTGTTCTAGCGCCCGACGATAAATGCTGTTCGTCATTCCGATGTAGAGCGTGCCCGAGCGGCTGCACATGATGTAAGCGAAATACTCGTGATCCTTCACGCCAACTCCATAAGCTTGTCATCCTGAGCGAAGTTTCCCTTCGCGAAGCGAAGGGAAACGCAGTCGAAGGACCCATACCCCTTATTCCCAACACGAACGCATCCGGGAGTTCCCACCGCGTACTCAGCGTCGTGAGAACTCCTTGACCGGTCTCCCTCACTGCACGCTTGCAAGGGGTCCTTCGACTCCGTGGCTGCTTCGCTTCGCGAAGCATCCACTCCGCTCAGGATGACAGTCTGATCTTTGATTGCGCATCCTCAGTGGGCTTAGCCACCGGCCGGGGTTTTCGCCTCTTGGTAACTGAGCGCGGCGATGCCCCGAGCTCGGCGGCCTCGTCCTCGTAAAAGTAGAACAAGTCCTCGTCGCTGGGGATGTCCGGCTGCCCGTTACGCTCGGCTTGGATGCGCTGCATTTCGGAGATGAGCCAAACGAAGTCATCGTAATAACTTAAGTCCTCCAGCTGTTCGTACTCGATCAGCCTTCTCGCGTCGTAGTAAAGGGGGGTAGCCCAGTAGGCAAACGAGTGCCACACATCATAAACATCAAGGTGCTTCCGCCTGACGAGCAAGCCGATGTGCTCAAAGAAATTTAGGAGCACGTAGGCTTCAGAGGGCGGATCGTCCACGTCAATCGCGCTCAAACGACCGCCCTGGATACGGGACTTCGCTAGTGCTTTCCGGAACTTGAGGAAGTGCTCGGACTCGAAATAAAACACCTGCTTCTCTAGACTGTCTACGCGAGCGACATCACGTTGTGTCGCAAGTTGCTTCCAGGCAAATGCGATCGCGCCCAGACCAGTCAATACCAGCGCGACAGACGAAAGAGCGACTACTGCTTCCCAGCTAAAACCAAAGGAATGCGCAGGCGCCACGACGACGCTATCTGGAATGACGAAGTGGGTCAACCAAACCATTCTGCGCCCCTTCAGAGTTACTTCTTCTCCTCTACATCCACATACTCAGCGTCGATCACGCCTTCATCTTTCTTCTGACCGCTGCCGTTCGTGCCCGCCGCTGCGCCCGCCCCGTCCGTCGGATCGCCGCCGCCCGGCCCCGCGCCAGCACCCGGTCCGCCAGCCTTCGCTCCCGCTGCCTTGTACATTTCCTCGGCCAGCTTATGTGAAGCTTTGGTAAGGTTCTCGCGAGCTTTATCCATCTGCGTTTTATCGTTCGACTCCAGCGCCTTCTTGGCGTCGGCCACGGCGTTCTCTACGTCTCCTCGCTCCGAGCCTGAGATCTTGTCGCCATTCTCGCGCAGCATCTTCTCCACTCCATACAACATGCTGTCGAGTTGGTTCCGCGTCTCGATCTCGTCTCGCTTGGCCTTGTCTTCAGCCGAGTGCGCGGTGGCTTCCTTGGCCATGTTCTCCACTTCTTCCTTCGACAGTCCCGAAGACGATGTAATCGTAATCTTCTGGTCCTTCTGCGTGGCCGTATCTTTCGCAGTCACGTTCAGGATGCCGTTGGCGTCAATGTCGAACGTCACTTCAATCTGCGGCACGCCCCGCGGAGCCGGCGGTATCCCGGTCAAGTGGAACTTGCCCAAAGTCCGGTTCTGCGCCGACATAGGCCGCTCACCCTGCAGCACGTGCACTTCAACCGACGTCTGACTGTCGGCCGCCGTCGAAAACGTCTCCGTCTTCTTCGTCGGAATAGTCGTGTTGCGCGGAATCATCGGCGTAGCCACGCCGCCCAGCGTTTCAATCGCCAGCGTCAGCGGAGTCACATCCAGCAGCAGCAGGTCTTTCACTTCGCCGCCCAGCACGCCGCCCTGAATCGCCGCTCCCACCGCCACAACTTCATCCGGGTTCACACCCTTGTGGCCTTCCTTGCCAAACAGTTCTTTCACCAGCGCCTGAATGCGCGGCATGCGCGTCTGTCCGCCCACCAGCACCACTTCGTTGATCTTGCTCGCGTCGATGCCGGCATCTTTCATGCACTGCTTGCACGGTCCCGCCGAGCGCTGAATGATGTCTTCCACCATCGATTCCAGCTTCGCCCGCGTCAGCTTCTTCACCAAATGCTTCGGACCGCCGGCATCCGCCGTAATAAACGGCAGGTTGATCTCAGTCTCCATCGTGGTCGAAAGCTCGATCTTCGCCCGCTCGGCCGCATCGCGCAGTCGCTGCAGCGCCATCTCGTTGCCCTTGCCGCGCAGGTCGAGCCCTTCGTCTTTCTTGAATTCGTCAATCAACCAGTCCACCAGCCGCTGGTCGAGATTGTCGCCGCCCAGGTGCGTGTCGCCGTTGGTGGCCTTCACTTCAATCACGCCCTCGCCCACTTCCAGAATCGAAATGTCGAAAGTTCCGCCGCCGAAGTCGTACACCGCAATCGTCTCGTCTTTGCTCTTGTCGAGACCGTAGGCCAGCGCCGCCGCCGTCGGCTCATTGATAATGCGCTTCACTTCCAGCCCGGCAATCTGCCCGGCATCTTTCGTGGCCTGCCGCTGCGCGTCGTTAAAGTAAGCCGGCACGGTGATCACCGCCTCGGTCACTTTCTCGCCGAGATAGTCCTCCGCCGCCTTCTTCAGCTTCTGCAAAATCAGCGCCGAAATCTGCGGAGGCGTGTATTCCTTGCCCTGCGCCAGCACCGCCACATGGTCGCCCGACTGCACCACTTTATAGGGCACCATCTTGATCTCTTCGGCGACTTCGTTGTAGCGCCGCCCCATAAAGCGCTTGATCGAATAAACCGTGTTCTCTGGATTGGTGATCGCCTGCCGCTTCGCCACCTGCCCCACCAACCGCTCTCCAGTCTTGGTAAACCCAACCACGGACGGAGTAGTCCGCCCTCCTTCTTCATTGGCAATCACTTTAGGCTCGCCGCCCTCCATCACGGCCACGCAAGAATTGGTAGTCCCAAGGTCAATTCCGATAATCTTTGCCATACCAGTCTCCTCTTGATGCAAATAAGTGCTTTATAATCAGTGCATTTATGATTGCCAACAACCCCATGCTAAGACCTGAGTGGGATGTTGTCAAGGTTTAGATGCGGTGTTACAGTGTCGGGATGCAGCGGTTCCTAATCGGGGAAAGGTGGGAAGCTGGGCCATGGAAGAGGGGGAAGAGGAGTTGGCCAATAAAGAGTCGACTCGGCGCGAGGAACTTGAGGCTGCACACGACTACCGGAGACAGCTCCAAGAACGATCGGCAGAGGGGTACGAAGTAGCTGGCAAAGAAGCGCGCTTGCGCTGGGTCGACGACCACCGCGAGTTGCTGGCAGACATTGCTACTACGAGCTGGGGTCCTGAGCCCACCGGCCTAGGGTTCGCCGAGTTTAAGAAGGAACTCGATGGCACTCCCCTGTTCACTCCGCACGACGATCCGCTGACTCAGTCCCTCATAGCCATGCTGTGTGAAGAAGTGGAGAACGCGTGCCGAGACCTCGGGATACCGCTGCGGAGCGGAATAGCATCCGGGAGCACGCCCGCCCTCCAGATAAACGCCGAGCGATACTCAGTTCCTCTGACCGAGGCGAGCGTTTTGTCTTTGAGCTCCGGGTTCATTACATTCTGTAGCCACGTCAGCAAGGTATTTTCGTTGAGCGTGCTGCATGAGGCGGACGACCACGAAATTAGAGTCTCCTGTAACCCCAAGCTGGTTATTGCCAAGATCGGTGCAAGCGAAGATCTCAAGGGTTATTGGACAAGGCTATTCGGAGCGTACGCATTCGGATCGGGCCCGCTTGAGTTTGAACACCGACTTGTTTCCTACCCGGCGTCCGTCACTAGGATACGGCTACTTCAATCGATGGAGCGTTTTTCAGTAGCTCACGAGTACGCGCACCATATTGCCGATCACGGGAGGAGAGAAATCATCGGAGCTGGCAAAGACCCCGAGGCAATAGGCGAAGAGTTCGAAGCCGATTTGTTTGCTTTGAGCCTCGACCGCTACATCGGTACGTGGTCAAATCCCTTCTCAGCGTCGGGTGCCGCGGCTGTGCTGCCCCTAAAGTGCCTGGAGTGCGTCAATCGTGTCCGAAGAGTTTTCCTCACCGGAGACGATGTTGCCCCGCCGCGGACTACTCACCCAGAAACGGAAGATCGAATCGCCGCTTTCGACGGATCGGACGAGTTGGCCCCAGACCATGCCAAGCGGAGTTTCAAGGCTATGAGAGAGGATTTTTCCGTCATCGTTGACGAGGTTTACAAAAGGGTCAGGCCTATTTATGTCGAGATGCATAAGCAAGGACTTCGACCGCTGGACTCAACAGAATGGCTCCCATAGGGAATCTTAGTAGTCGTAGAAAAACTTGGGTCGACGGGACGTTCCCTAGTTTTGGGGCCGGGTGCCCCACTTCTCGCTTCTTTTCGCGAGAAGTGGGAATCCACGGCCCCATCCCTCTGGGGTACCTGCTTGCATGACAGGGAAAACCGCGCTAGGGTTGTAGGCATATGAGCGATTTGCGAAGCCAGATCAACAGCCTCTCCGCCGCGGAGAAGGCAGAACTGCTTGATACGCTTTGGGAAAGCCTGGAAGCGGACTCCGCATCACTGACCGATGCGCAACGGGCGGAGCTTGACTACCGCATCGCTCGGCACGCGCAGAAACCCTCCGATGTCATTCCGTGGCAGCAAGTCAGGGCGGGCCTGTTTAAGAAACCGTGACACCCCCGGTCGTCTGGACCCCAGAGGCGAATGAGGATTTGCTGGAAGCGCGGGCGTGGTACGACAACATCCGTCCCGAGCTGGGGGAGCGTTTCGCCTTGGCCCTCGAAGCCACGGTTGAGGCAATCGCGGAACATCCATCGCAATTCCCTGTCGTCTATCGGAACCGTCGCCGCGCCGGTGTGCGGCGCTTTCCGTATGGCGTATTCTTCGAGTTTCAAGAGCATCGGATTGTGGTAATCGCGTGCTTCCACGGCAGGCGCAATCCGCGACGCTGGCAATCGAGGTAAGCGGTGGGAGGCCTGAATCCCTCTGGGGATTTTATTGATTCACCCCACTCTTTCCCGTACCCTTAAACCCAAGGAGCCAACCATGACCATCGAAATTCGCGACGCATCCCTGGAGGCCAGAATCCGAAAGCAACTCCAAGCCACCGGCTCCACCAGCGTCGAAGAAGTACTGCTCCGCCTGCTGGACACGCAGGAAGAACAGGACCGCTGGCTTTTAGAGAACCGGCAGGAGATCAATGCCAAGATTCGCCGCGGCATCGCTCAACTCGACCGCGGAGAGGGGATTCCAGAAGACCAGCTCGACGACTACCTGGCGAAACTGAAAGCCCAGCCGAAATAAAAAGGCGTTACGTTCTCGCGCCGGAAGCCGCCCTCGATCTCGTCCAAGGCTGGCGTCACCTCAAGAAAGAAAGCAGCGTGAAGATCGCAGATCGTGTTGAAGCGGCCATTCGCGACCAGATCGTTTCCCTAGCCAAAAGACCAGGTGTCGGTCACGGGCGCAAGGATCTCACGGACGAAGCGGTGAAGTTCTTCCCAGTCTATTCTTATCTCGTCGTCTACCGGCCCGACACGAGGCCTCTGCACGTAGTCGCCATCCTCCAAGGCCGACGGGATGTGCAACAGGTCCTGAAAGATCGCTCGTAAAGGCGTTCCCCATACGTCGCGCTTCCCACAATCCGCTTGACATGTACGGTATAACCGTACATCATAAATGCCTAACCGTCGAGGCCAAAATGCCCATGAAGAACCCGCCCCATCCGGGCGACCTGATAAGAACCGAAGTCATTGAGGCTCTCGGCCTCACCGTGTCGAAGGCGGCGGAGATTTTGCAGGTGCGCCGCGCCACGCTCTCCGACCTTCTGCACGGCAAGGCTGCGCTGACGCCGGAGATGGCCCTGCGCATCGAAAAGGCCTTCGGCCCCGACATGGATCACCTTCTCCGCATGCAGCTCGCCTATGACGTGGCGAAAACGCGAGAGCATGCACGGAGCCTCGCGATCAAGCGATATGCTCCAGCCTGAACAGCAAGTCTGCATCCCCTCAAGTCAAAGGAGCGAACCATGACCATCGAAATCCGCGACGCATCATTGGAGCGCTCCCGGTTCGCATTAACCAGCGACGCCGCCGCGCACGATGCCTGGTTCCGCGCCAAGGTGCAGGAAGCCCTGAGCGATCCCCGCCCCGCCATCCCGCACAAAAAGGTTGAAGCGCACTTCGCAAAAAGGAGAGCCGCCGCGCAGCGCAAGATTAAAGAGCAATAGTGGGATTTTGCACACCAACAATCCAAAGCGTGTGACGTCCAACCTTGTCATCCACAGCCCCAACAGCCGATGATGGTCGCGGAGGCAGTTGTACGAAGCTAGTTTTCGAGCGTTTCAGCGCGATCTAAGTCGTTAGCAATCAAGATTTTGCCCGCAACTTATTGACGCCAAGGGATTATTTCGCAATTTCCCGCTAACCCAATGATTCCAATATACCGGGGGGATACGGGGTACCCCCCAGTAACGAAAAAGATGAGCGATTTCCCCGAAGCAGGAAGAAATATCTTCGCCGGTACTTATCGCGCTTCTGCGGCAATGCCCGTTCACCAATAGCCGGCGACCTGAAGCGGGTGCCTCAGCGTTCGCCGGCTGGGCGAGATGCGCGCAATGAATCGGAACCTACTTTGCAGGGATCAGATCAAACTTGCCAGACGATTCTTCATAGAACAGCGCGCCCTCTTTCGCATCGCCGCCGCTCCAGTGCTTGTGTCCTCCCGGAACGCGCAGGAAATCGCCAGGGCCTACGCGCTTCTCGCCCGCGTCGTCCTTGTACAGATAAGCCCCCTTTATCCCGACGATCCACACGTCATTCGTATGTGTGTGCATGCCGTTGTCCTGCCCGGGATCGAATTTGGTAAAGGTAGCGTGCGCTCCTTTATTTGCATCGCCCCAGATGGCGGCCGAGGACACTCCTCCGGTGCCCATCGCTGTGAAATTCGCCCCTTCGGCGGAAACAAAGATGACTTTCTTGGCTTGCTCTTTCTGTCCCTGCACACGCCCGACAGACCAAGCGGCCATAAGCGCCGCCGCCACTCCAACCAACAATAATGACCTCTTCATCTCATCCTCCTTTTCGGATTGTCCTTCTCGATTCAAACCTAAAGCGGACGCATTCTACACTGGTCAGCCGGACAAGCACCACCGGCAGGTGGGGATCTCGGCGTACGGCCCAGCTTTTCGTCCGACTCCGCAGAAAAGAGTGTCGGCCGCGCCATGCTTCACGCTTAGCGAAAGGTGGGGTTCCACGGGTCCATCCCTGTAGCGATTTGCGATTCCGCAACCTGCTGCCCCGTTGTTGCGCCAACACACGCTCTCTCGTACCCTTGAAGCCAAGGAACAAATGATGAACTGGAAACAGACCTCGAGATAGGAGCAACGCAATGGCTCGAATGATAGTGATCTACAAGACTCCGAAAGATGCAGCCGCGTTTGATAAACATTATTTCGAAACGCACGTTCCAATCGCAAAGAAAATCCCAGGGCTAAGAAAGTACGAGGTCAGCCAAGGGCCCATCGCGACGCCGTCCGGTGCATCCGGCGTTCACCTGGTCGCGATGCTGCACTTCGATGATATGGCGGCGATCCAAAAGGCTTTCGCGAGTGCGGAGGGGCAAGCCGCCGCAGCCGACGTGCGAATCTTCGCGCCAAACGACGGCGACGTCCAAATGTTTCTGTTCGATAGCCGCGAAGTCTGACCCAGCACGCCTCAGCTAACCGACAAAAAATCTGAGAACTGAGACTGCTACTCGATCTCCGGCTTCCAGATTTGTTGCCCAGCGAGCGAGTGGTAAAAGCCCCAGGCTGCCAGCGCCACCACGCTCAGCAGCGCAAGAACGGAGGTCGGCATATACCAAGCCGAGGAGTCGGTGGTGAAGGGAACATTCGCCAGCATGTTGACGGTGAAGATGGCGCAGGCCAGCGGCACCAGCCCAAAGCGGAATACGATCAGCACAGCGATGGCGTAAACCAGAATCTGAGTCGGCAGTTCCACCGCCACGTGGGAACTCGACAGTCCCCGGGGCAGCGCCCACAGTGCAACAAATGCGATGGCCGCAGGCCAATCATGACCTTTAAGCACCTTCAGCCCGAGCAGCGAAAAGAGGAACTCCAAAATCACTTTCAGTCCGAGCAGCACAAAGAAGAATTGCAGAGTTCCCAGAATCGAGGAAGGGATTTGCAACAACCACGCACCCAGCGCCTCGCGCCCGCCCATCAGGTATTCAGTCTGACCGAGCCCCGGCGCAGCCCCCATGTGGATCAGGGGGATAGAGCGAATCTGGAAGATCAGAATCCAAACCATGCCTAGCATCACGCCGAACAAAATGTCGCGGCCCACCAGCGGATCGCGGAATTGCCCCGACAGCAGCCGGCTCCACGAGATGATGGTTTGCGGCCAGCGTCGCCGCACCCAGGGTTCTAACGCAAGATACAGCATCCATGTCGTCCCCGAGATAAACAGTCCGGTGCTGACTGCGATGATGAACAAACCGAAAGTGTCGAGGCTCGCCACGAAGTGCCCGCGGCACAGCCACAACAGCATCTCGAGCCCAAACATCACCAAAGCCAGGCGGAAAGCGCCGTCCCGGTCGCCCCGCCCCTGGCGATAATTCCGGCGCGCCAGATAAATGGCTCCCGATAACACAGCGATGAGCACGGCGAGGAAGAGGATCTGACGAACTTTCTTTCCCGTCGAATCGTCTGGACTCTTCACGCGGTCCGGCTTAGTCCAGTCGCCGATGAGTGAGAAGAAAACCGGTTTGCCATTAAACGCCGCCGCTTCCACGCGCAGCGCCCGAGTCGTGCCCGGCCAGGTTCCAGTCCAGGCCGCGCGGGTGTCGGAAGCGGCGAGCGAATTCCACGCCGGCTCCGCTTTCTGAAATTGTGCTGGATCGAGTCCCGCCGCGGCGAACAGCACATTCCAGTCGAGCGCCGCGGATTCTGCGCGCGAACTTTCTTTCTGCGGCGGGATTGCCTGGAAATAAGTGAGTTGCCCCTGCGGATCGAGTTGCAGATTGATCATGCCCGATAGAACTGTCGGAGGATCATGACGGGTGACGATGCCGGGATTGAGCAACTGGTCCTGAAAACCATCCGCCACCATCTCCTGCGGACTTTGGCGATACCAGTAGCCAAGCACAGAAGGCCGGGCGGCGAGCACGGCATCCCAGTTGGGGCGAGGCTTATCGTTTTTCTCTACGTAGTCCTGGAAGTCGTCGTCGTAGTCGAGGCCGAAGGCGCTGTCGACGGGGCGCTCCGGATATCCCAGCCGCGCGATTATCTCGCGCGATTTTTGCGTGAGAACTTCCGGCGTCAGTTCCAGCCGCATCTTCTCCAGCGCGCTGTAATGAACCGACAGAACGGTGACCAGACCCAAAGCCAGCAGCACCGCAGCCAGGCAGGCGACGGCGATTCGCGGCCGCAGGCCGGCGGTTTCGCCGGCGGCAGCCACCATCTGCGGCGAAGGTGTTTCACCCGCCGCCAGAGCCGCGGCAAGGGGATCGCCACCGGGCAGAGCCGCAGCCACGCTTAGGACAGTGGCGGGCCGCGCCGATGGCTCCGTCTCGAGACAGCGAAGGATGACGCGCTCGATGACCGGGTTGAGATCTTTGACTACGGACGAAGGCCGGCTGGGGGTTCTGTCGCCACGAGCGCGCAGCATCTCGGCCGGCGTTTCCGAGAAGGCGCGCTTGCCGGTAAAAATCTCGTACAGGACCAGGCCCAGAGAATAAATATCGCTTCGCGTGCTCACTTCTCTCCCGGCCAGTTGCTCGGGCGCCATGTAGGCGGGAGTACCGCTGCGCACTTCCGCCCCCTGAATCTGTTCGGCGACTCCTGCCAGACCGAAATCGGTGATCACCGCTTGCCCGCGCCCATCGAGCATGATGTTGGCGGGTTTGAGATCGCGGTGAAGCACTCCCTTGGCGTGGGCTGCGGCCAATCCAGCGCAGAGTTGGCGTGCAATGTCGAGAGCCTTGTCCTCAGGCAAGCGGCCGATGCGACGCAGCAGCGACGCCAGATCTTCGCCATCGACATACTCCATGGTGAAGAAGGTGTGACTCTCCACGTCACCCACGTCGTAAACGCGGCAAACGTTGGGGTGGGACACACGCCGCGCAGTCCGCACTTCATTCCTAAAGCGCTCCAGCAGTCCTTCGTCGCGTGCGGCCTCATCGGGCAAGAACTTCATAGCGACGGGTTGACCCAGCGTGAGGTCATCGGCGCGGTACACCTCACCCATACCGCCTTTTCCCAGCAGGGCAATGATGCGGTAACGGCCAGCCAGCAGGCGGCCGGGGAGAAATCGCCCTTCGCTCATGTATTCGGCGGAACTGGAGGGCCGCGACGAAGTTGCGGAAGCGGGACGAGGAGACAGGGGCGAAGCTGCGGTGGCGAAGTCGAGTGTGGCTACGTCGTCAGTATTGGCGGCGGCGGGCGCGCCACATGCCGAGCAGAAGCGGCCAGCTGCCGCTACGTCGGTGCCGCAGGATGAGCACGTGGACATGAATTTTTCCCGATACAGTCTACTCCAGAGCTCGGACTTCGGGCCTAGACCTCGGACCTCAGGCTTCGGGCTTCAAGTCGCTTCGATGCATGGGCTGAGGTCCGAGGTCTCACGTCCGACGTACAAGGTCGGTCTTGTATCATTCAAGCGATGAGCTCGCGCATTCGCCGTTGGCTTTCTGATCCACTGGTGCTTTTGTGTCTTGCGGCGGGTCTGCTTGCTTTTGTGGCGCAGTCCGGAGAACTCGGCACTGCGGACACCATGCACCGGCTGCAAACCACGCACTGGCTCTGGACTTCTGAGCCACAGGTGTTTCCCGACGAATATCCCGAGTTCGGCCTGCACGGCCGCGGAGGCCAGCTCTATAGCTGGTACGGCATCGGCCAGTCGCTGCTCATGCTGCCCGCCGATGTTGCCGGTACGTGGGTCGCGCACTGGAAAATCTTCTCTGGCTATCGCGACGATCCCGCCGTACGCAGCATTGTGGTCAGCTTCAGCATCAGCATTCTGGTGAACGTGCTGACTGCGCTGACTGCGTTTCGCCTGCTGCGCCAATTGCGTTTCAGCGTGAAAGAGGCGGTTGCGGGCGTGCTCGCGCTGTTGTTCTGCACCACACATCTGCACTACACGCAAAACATGATGGAGAACAACTACATCCTGCTGCTTACGCTGGCGGGTTTTTCTTTTCAATACGAATGGTTGCACGGCGGGAGCAGATTCGCGCTTCTGGTTGGATCGTGCGCGCTGGGGCTGAATCTGCTCACTCGGTTGACCGCAGGACTCGACCTAGTGGCCGCGGGAATATTTCTGCTGCTCGTGCTCCGGTTCGAGCACGTGCATGGACGCGCGCTATGGCGCCGTTTCCTGGACTACTGCAAGGTTGCGGTGCCGGTCTATACGTTCTTTTTGCTGCTGGATCGCCTCTACCAGTTCTATCGCTTCGGATCATTCACCAATACTTATGTGTCGCTGTTCGCTAAAGAGCAGCGGATGCAAGATACTACTTTGCCGGCAGACTATCCTTGGACTACGCCGTTCCACGAGGGCTTTCTCGGCGCGTTATTCAAACCGGAGAAGTCGATCTTTCTGTTCGATCCCCTGCTGGTGCCGATGATTGTGCTGCTGATTCTCTTATGGAAGCGGTTGCAACCTGAGGTCCGGGCTTATGCTATGGCCTCACTGCTGCTGCTGTTCGGCTATATCGGCTTCTACGCCCGATACACCTACTGGGCCGGTGACTTTGCCTGGGGCGACCGCTATGTTTCGACTGCGGCAGAGTTGGGGGCTTTGCTGGCGGTGCCTTTGTTGCTCCGCTATCGTCAAAATATGAGCGCGTGGATCTGGCGCGGTGGAATCGTGTTCATCGCGATCAGTCTGATCATCCAGATTGCTTCGGTGGCCTTCTGGCTGCCGCTGGAAATTTATCAGATGGAGACGCTGGGCCATCCCACATTTGTAATCGCGCTGCGCTTCAAGAACATCGCGGCGTTTGGGCTGGGCAAGATGGACGCGTGGGGACTGAACAATGAGTCGATGAGACAAGACGGGTGGGATTACGTTCACATCACGACCTGGAATTTTCTGCCGTTCCTGCTGCGAAGGGTGGGGGCTGCGCCGCGGTGGGTGGTGGATGTGGCATTTGCGGTGTGGGGGATGGGGATTGCGGCGCTATTGTTTGTGATCGCCAGACTACGCCATATGGTAGAATGGTAGAAGATTAATGGTAGAGGGTAGAATATGAGCTTGAATATCAAGAATGAGAAAACTCACCGGCTGGCCCGGGAGTTGGCACGGTTGACCGGGGAGAGCATGACTGCCGCGGTTGACAAGGCGGTCCGGGAGCGGCTGGAGCGGGTGCGCAACACCAAGAACGGCGGGTTGGCGGAGCGGCTGTTGAAGATCGGGAGGGAGTGCGCCGCTCATATGAAGGAACCCTACCTTTCCATCGATCATGGGGAAATGTTGTATGACGAGAAAGGACTGCCCAAGTGATCTTGGATTCCTCGGCCGTGGTTGCCATTCTGCGGGCTGAACCGGAAGCGCCAACGCTGGCGCAGGCCATGGACCGGGCCGAAGCCTGCGGCATTTCCGCGGTCAGTTATGTGGAGTCTGCCATCGTGATCGATGGCAGCCGCGACCCAATCTCGAGCCGTCGCTTCGACGATTTTTTCCGCGAAGCGGGGATTGTCATTGAGCCTGTGACACTTAGACAGGCGCAAATTGCGCGTGAGGCGTATCGCGATTTCGGCAAGGGCCGCCATCGTGCGGGCCTCAATTTTGGCGACTGCTTTGCCTATGCGCTGGCCAAGGTGACGGGCGAGCCGCTGCTCTTCAAAGGGGAAGATTTCCGCTATACCGATGTTGAAGCGGGCGGGAATTTGAGCGACTGAACTTGGCAGATCGAGCTGTTTCAAAGTGGGAAGGATGTTGTGAGAAAGTGATTTTGGGTGGCGCAGCGCTTCCAGCGCTGCGATAGATTGACCATGAGAAGGGCGGCTTTAGCCGCTGAGGTACGTTATGGCCGCACCGCCCCGTGGAAATACCGGCTACAGCGTTTATTTCATCACAGCTTCTACCTTTCTGCGGACGCCGTTGTTTCGCGGCGAGCCGATGGCGCGGTTGTTTGTGGAGGTGCTGTTTCACTACCGGGACAAGAAGAACTATCTGCTGCACGAATTTGTGCTCATGCCCGACCACTTTCATCTCCTCACCTCGCCTACCCTCAGCCTCGAAAGATCTCTTCAACTGATCAAGGGAGGATTCTCTTACCGAGCAAAGAGGGAATTAGGATTCGCCGATGAAATCTGGGAGAAGAGTTTTTATGACCGGCGGGTGCGAGGAGTTGAAGACTATTTCAACTTCAAGCAGTACATCCGGCGAAATCCATTGAAGCAACAGCTGGCAGTAGCACCCGAGGACTATCCTTACAGTTCGGCAAGGCCAGGGTTTGTGCTCGACGAGGTCCCTCAGCGGCTAAAGCCGGCCAGTTTGAGTGCCTGAACCGCAGCGCTGAAAGCGCTGCGCCACCCAAAAGCTCGCTAAACGTGAATCAGAACGACGCCGAAGAAAACTACTCCACCGTAACCGACTTCGCAAGGTTCCGGGGTTGATCCACGTCGCAGCCACGGCGGACGGCGATGTGATAGGCCAACAACTGTAGCGGGACGATCTCGAGAACGGGCGCCAATTCTTCCGGCGCGGGCGGGATGTACAAAACGTGGTCCGCGGCTTCTTTGATTTCTTCGTCGCCTTCGGTAGCCATCGCGATTACCACTCCTGAGCGCGCCTTCACTTCTTTCAGGTTCGACATCGTCTTCTCGTAGCGCAACATCGAGTCAGGGTTGCTTACGTCTCTGGTGGCGATGATGACCACGGGGAGGTTTTCGTCGATCAAGGCGTTGGGGCCGTGCTTCATCTCGCCGGCGGGATAGCCTTCGGCGTGGATGTACGAAATTTCCTTTAACTTGAGCGCGCCTTCGAGCGCGATCGGGTAGTGGATGCCGCGGCCGAGAAAAAGAAAATCGTGGGCGCGCTGGAATCTCTTGGCGAGGTCTTCGCATTCCTCGTCGCGGGTGAGCAGACGTTCGAGCTTGCCCGGAATCAGCATCAGTTCCTGCACCGCGGAGCGCGCCTGTTCGGGCGTCATGGCGCCGCGAACCTGCGCCAGATATAGCGCAAAGAGATAGAGCGCGGTGAGCTGGCAGGTGAAGGCCTTGGTCGAAGCGACTCCGATCTCGGGGCCGGCGTGAGTGTAGATGGTCCCCGAGGCTTCGCGCGTGATCATGGAACCGACGACATTGCAGATGGCCAGCGTTTTCGAGCCTTTGGCCTTGGCCTCGCGTTGGGCGGCAATGGTGTCCGCGGTTTCACCCGATTGAGAAATCACCAGCGTGATCGTGTCAGGTTCGACGATGGGATCGCGGTAGCGCCATTCGCTGGCGTAATCCACTTCCACGGGAACGCGGGCCAGCGTTTCGATCATGAACTTGCCGGACTGGCCGGCGTGCCAACTGGTGCCGCAGGCGGCGATGTTGATTTTTTTGGCGGCGCGGAACTCGGCCTCGCTGATTCCCATCTCTTCAAGAAAAATGTGGCCGGTGTCCTGCGAGACGCGGCCCAGCGTGGTGTCGCGGACGGCACGCGGCTGCTCATAAATCTCCTTGAGCATGAAGTGCTTGAAGCCGCCCTTTTCCGCCATGATGGGATCCCAGGTGACGTGCTGAACTTTGCGCTCCACGGGCTTGCCATCGAAGTCGGTGAGCTGCACGCCTTCGGGAGTCACCACCGCCAGGTCGCCATCGCCGAGAAAGAAAATATCGCGCGTGTGATAGAGAATCGCGGGAACATCGGAGGCCACGAAATATTCGTCGTTGCCTAACCCGACCACCGCCGGAGGGCCGTTGCGCGCGGCCACAATCTTGTTGGGTTCCTCGGGAGAAATCACCACCAGGGCGAAAACTCCGCTGAGTTCTTTCACCGTCCTGCGGACGGCTTGCTCAAGCGTAGGGCGGTGGCCATTGCCGGTATTCAGGAAATATTTCTCGATGAGATGAGCGATGACCTCGGTGTCGGTTTCGGTGGTGAACCTGTGGCCTTCTTCGATAAGTTTCTTTTTCAGGCTGAGGTAGTTCTCGACGATGCCGTTGTGGACGACCACGATTTTTCCCGTGCAGTCGCGGTGCGGGTGCGCGTTCTCTTCCGTAGGACGGCCATGAGTGGCCCAGCGGGTATGGCCGATGCCGTAGGTGCCATGTAGCGGTTTGAGGCGGATGGCTTCTTCCAAATTGCGCAGCTTGCCCTCGGCGCGGCGGATCTGCAAGCCCTCGCCGTTGCCGGCGACGGCGATGCCGGCGGAATCATAGCCACGGTATTCGAGCCGGCGCAGGCCATCAATGATGATCGGAACCACGTGCTTTTTGCCGACGTAACCAACAATGCCGCACATGCTGGAACCTCAATCGAATTACTCTGCGAGGGAGAAGCGGAACTCCTCAATCACCGGATTCGTGAGCACCTCGCGCGCTATGCGCTCCACTTCGGCTTGAACCTCTTCACGGGAAAGTCCGCCATCGAGAGTGAGTTCGAAATACTTGCCCTGGCGGACGTTTTCCAGACCCTTATAGCCCATCTTCTTGAGAGCACCCTGGATGGTTTTGCCCTGGGGGTCGAGAACGCTCTTCTTGAGCGAGACGTAGACGTAAGCTGTCATGGAAATCTCATTATACGTCACCGGCGCGAGGGGCTGGTTCTGAGAGAATCTTCCGAAAACAGGCGACGGTTGTCTGAGTTTTGTAAACTCTGGCAGCAAAAAACCCGAACTGGTCCGATGAGCCGACTGCTCAACCGGGCGGCCTTTCCAGAGAGACCAGCTTTGATTCGATCTCACGCAGAGCAGCGGCAAGCATCTCGGCGTGGCGCGGACTGGGATTGGATTTGAGCTGTTCGAGCACGCGCTGGCGCGAGAGGCGCAGGATCTCTTTTTCCCGAACCTGAGTCGCCTCTTCCCGCGTCAGACGCGGCTTTGCGGCTGACGTCGGCTCGGCGGCCTCGGCCTGCTGCGCTTCGACGGACTTGCTTTCCCAGCCCCGCGCCATTCTCCCATTATGCCTCCGCCAGAGCTGCGAGAACTGCCAAATCTTAAGGGTAAGACTTGCCGAAGGGACCGCCGTGCTAATGAGGAGAGCAAGGGATTCGACGTGTTGTTCCGAATTGGACTGTTGGAGAAGAAAAGCGTTGCGGTGGAGACCGGCTGACGTATAATTCCGCCGATTCGTGGGCGTGACGGCCTGAGAGGGGCAGGCCGCAGGAGCGAACTGTGTACCCCTCGGACGAGCCGAACTTCGCATCTGGTCCGCAGCGCTGCTGTGCGCTGCGTAGAGTGGTTGGTTCAGTATTGTTACGCGACGACGAAAGTTGTGCTTTCCTGAAGTCTGCGCGTCTTCTGCATTCAGCTCCTCCCTTCACCCTCGTTGGAACCTTCCCAGAGGAAACAAGGACCTCATGGCAAAGTTCGGAGAGGCGAATTCGCCACGTCCGGCTGGATGGCTTGATCTGCAGGGCCGGGCCGAACTTGGCGGCAAGCCCTGGGAGCGCGGCGTGTTTTGCGGCCTTGCAGTGTGCTTGCACGCAGTCAAGAGGCGAGGAGGCCTATGTCGGCTGACTTGCCAGCTCTCAGCAAGTTGATTCCATTCGCGGTTCGGGAGGCTTTCAGCGAGCCCGAGCAGTTGCTCACTGCCTATTTCCACGAGTCCACCGTGGGACTCGGCATTTTCGATACGGAGTTTCGCTTCCTCGCTATCAATCTCGCCCTGGCACAAATGAATGGCATACCTCCCGCGGCGCATTTGGGGAAGCCTTGCCGCGAGGTGTTGAAGGATTTTGCCGACAAGGTTGAGCCGGAGTTGCGGCGCATACTGGCTGGCGAACCGCCCGTGGTGGGTCTGGAACTCAGCGGGCTCCTGCCCACAAGGAACGAGATTGGCCACTGGATCGCGAATTATTTTCCCATCCAGGATACCGATGGAAGGGTAAAGCAGATCGGCGTCGTGGTGGTCGAGATTACCGAACAGAAGAAGCTCGAAGAATCCCTGGTTCGGCTCACCGCCAGATTGCAGCGGGAAAAAGATCGCTTGCAGGTGTTGCGCGAGATTGATACCACGCTGGCTTCCAACGCCGACATCCAACGGCTTTTTCCGGCCATCGTAGCCTGCATCGAGAAGGTTATTCCCTACGATCTCGCCGGAACCTGGCTCTACGATCGGAAGGACCAGGTCATGCGCACGGCCGCACTCGACTCGCGAGTCGGGGAGGTGTTCCGCGAAGGCGAGGCCACACCCGTCGCCGAATGCATGCTGGGCCAATCGATGCTGGCTGAAGCCTCCAAGACCTTCAATCACGCTGAGCTCATGACAATACCTTTCCCGGGCGCAAGAAAGCTCCTGGAACACGGCATCAAGTCAGTGTGCAGCGTGCCGCTGATCACGCCCAAGGGATCCCTGGGAGCACTGGGCCTGGGTGGCCGCGACGATCAGGCTTTCTCTCGGGAAGACGTGGCTCTGTTAAGCCATGCCGCAAGCTCCATTGCTTTGGGCTTGGAAAACGCTCTAACGAACCAAGCACTGCAGCAGGAGAAAGATCGGCTGCAAGCTCTGCGCGAAATCGACGCCGCTCTGGTTGCCCACCTCGACCTGGACAAGTTGCTCCCCGCCGTTTCCGAATGCCTGCGCCGGTCCGTGCCCCACGACTACATCGGCATCCACCTGTACGACGAAAGCGCGAACGTCCTGCGTGACTATGCCCCCCGCTGTGAGATCACAGAGAAGATTCTTCCCGAGGATGGAGTGCTGCCGCTGGACGGATCCCTCGCAGGCCAGGCCTTTGTCGAGCGGAAGACTAAGGTCGTCAACTATGCGGAGTTGGCGAACGTCCCTTACGCAGTCGCGCAACGAGCGATTGCGCAGGGTGTCCGGTCGATCTGTTTCGTTCCGTTGATCACCGGCAAAGGGACATTGGGGGTCTTGGTGCTTTCCAGCGGCAACGACCTTGCCTTCCAGCGGGAAGGGGTTGAGTTGCTGGAATCAGGCGCGGCGGCGATTGCCCAGGCCGTCGGCAACGCGCTGGCGCACCGAGACTTGCAGCAGAAGAAGGCGCGACTGCAGGCCCTTCGCGACATCGATGACATACTATTGTCCAGCCTGGACCTGCGCCAAGTGCTGCCTGCGGTTTCTGAGTGCCTGCGGCGGGCGCTGCCGCACGACCACGTTGGCATCTGCGTTTACGACGAGAGAGCGAAAGGGTTGCGCGATTATGCCGCGACTTCGGAGATCAAGCGCGGGGTTTACCCGGCAAATGGCGTGCTTCCACTGGACGGCTCCCTTACCGGTCGACATTTCGTAGAAGGCAAGAGCAGGGTGTATGACCACGCGGAGTTGGTCAATGTGACCTTCCCACAGACGCGGCGGGCACTCGAGGCGGGGATTCTCTCTTCCTGTTTTGTCCCCCTGGCTACCGCCAAAGGGCGGGTGGGCATTCTGACGCTTTCCAGCCACAAAGACAACGCATTCCGGCAGGAAGACCTTGAATTTCTCGAACAGGTGGCCGCCGCCCTGGCCCAGACCCTGCAGAACGCATTGGCCCACAAAGCCCTGCAGGAGGAGAAAAAGCGGTTGCAGGTGTTGCTCAACGTGAGCACTGCCCTGGCTACGAACTGGAATGTGCAGGAGACTTTTTCCACGATCTCGGCTTATCTGCGCCGGGTGCTGCGGCAGGAGTACGCTGCTTTCCTTTTGCTCGACAAAAAAAGCGGACTGTTGGTGAGGCAGGCACTGGATTTTCCGTTGGGCAAGGGGCTGTGTTCCGCTCTGGACGTCAGTGCCGCGGATGGTCCGGAGGGCATGGTACTACGTGAGCGCAGGTCCCTTACTTTCCCCAAGGAAGAGATGCAAAGATTTCATGTCGAGATCGCGGACTGCTTGCTGGCGGAAGGAATGCGGTCTTTGTGCTCTGTCCCGCTGCTGCGGCCCAAAGGGCCGCTGGGAGTCATCTCGTTGGCGAGCACGCGGGCCGATGCCTTTAAGCCTGACGATCTGGCCCTTCTGAACCAGGTTGCGGCCCAGTTGGCAGTTGCCCTGGAGAACCGCCGGGTTTCGCTTGAGATCGAGACCTTGAAAGAACGGCTCTCCGCGGAGCGTAAGTACCTGGAAGGCGAAATCCGCACCGAACCCCATTTCGAAGAAATTATCGGACAGAGCCCAGCATTGAAACAGACACTAAGGCAGGTGGAGACGGTCGCCGGCAGCGACGCCACGGTCCTGATTTTGGGCGAGACCGGGACCGGCAAGGAATTGATTGCCCGCGCCATCCACCGCAGCAGTGGGCGCAGAGAGCGAGCCTTCATCAAATTGAATTGTGCGGCCATTCCCAGTGGGCTGCTGGAAAGTGAGTTGTTCGGACACGAGAGAGGCGCTTTCACCGGGGCGGTCACTCAGAAAGTGGGACGCTTGCAACTGGCCGATCGGGGAACCCTGTTTCTGGACGAGATCGGCGAGATCCCGCTGGAATTGCAGCCCAAGCTTCTGCGCGTGCTTCAAGACCAGGAGTTCGAGCGGTTGGGTGGCACGCGGACCATCAAAGTCGATCTGCGGCTGATTTCGGCCACCAATCGCGATCTGGCAAAGAGTGTGTCCGAAGGCGAATTCCGCAGCGATTTGTTCTATCGTTTGAACGTCTTTCCCATTCGCGTTCCGTCCTTGCAGGAGCGGCGCGAAGATATTCCGCTGCTGGTGAGGTACTTCGTTCGCAAGTATGCCGCCCGCATGGCACGAACGATCGAATCTATCCCCAACGAGACCATGAATGCCCTGATGGAATGGCCGTGGCCGGGGAACATTCGGGAACTGGAGAACTTTATCGAGAGATGTGTGATTTTGAGCCAGGGCCCCGTCCTGCTGGCGCCCCCGGAAGAGCTTCGGGGCGCGACGGGCAACGCCACCTCCGCAGATCACACGCTGGAGAATGCGGAACGGGAACACATTATCAGCGTTTTGCGAGAAAGCGGAGGAGTGATTTCCGGTGCCGCAGGAGCAGCCAACCGCCTCGGACTCAAACGAACTACTCTCCAATCCATGATGCACCGCCTGGGAATCGGCCGGGAAGAATACTCCGGCCGGTCCCCGAAGAACCCGAAGTAGGCCCGTCGAATCGTACAAGATGCCGACCAATCGTCGTGCTGCCGATTGGTCGGCATATAGTTTTAGCTTTCCATGTCGGAAATTGGCGGATTTTCCTCTTCCGAACAGGTTTTTGCCCAATTCCGCACCCCCCGACCATTCTGGAACTACGATTGCATTGCTGAGTTTACTTCTCCTCACGGAAAGATTCGAGGGTTTGAGGTTTGGGGTCGCGTCTAGCCGCAATAGACGTAAGATGCCCAGCCGCATTCGTCGGTAATGCCGGGTGCTACCGGCTACGAGGTAAACGTTGTGTTAGTTGCCAGCCAGTTCCCGCCCAACAGAACAAGTCCTGCGCGTGGTTTCCCAGGGCCGTTTCGGGGTTTCCCAACCGCAATAGGGACGCCAATGCGTCCCGCATTTCGCGAACCGGAGTTGCGGGAAAATCTCGAGCCTACTGCACCCGGCGAAGTTCGGGAAGCTGCGAGGTCGGAGCCGCTCGCCAACTGCAATGCGGAAGAAATCGATCCGCTCTATCTGTTTGCCTGTCATGTCGAATGGGAACGGCAGGCTGAACCCAGCGCGGCGTGGGAAATCATCGCGGCCGGGCACAGCCTGGACGAAGAGACGCGGGCGCACGCCCGTTGCCTCCTTGCCCAGTCTCACCCCGCTAAAACTGGATTGCGCGAGGACAGCCGCGCAGAAGAAAAGTGTCGCCGAAATCCGGCTAAGGAGGCAGGAATGAGAACACCCTACGGTCTGGAAATCATCGAGAGCTGCGTCGGTTGTAAGCTGAGCCGCACCAGTTTTTTCTGTGGTTTCTCGCCGGCGGTTGTGAGGTCGCTGGATGTAGTCAGCCGCCACAGCATATTTCCCGGCGGTGCGCTGCTGTTTGTCGAAGGCCAGGTACCGCGGGGCATTTTCGTTCTCTGCTCGGGCAGAGTCAAGCTCTCAACCACTTCCAAAGAAGGCAAGGTGCTGGTCCTGAAGCAGGCCGAAGCGGGCGAAGTGTTAGGGTTGAGCGCGGTTATCTCCGGGGAAAACTATGAGATGAGCGCCGAGACCGCAACTCCATGCCAGGTGAACTTCATAAGTCGCGCTGACTTGATGAATCTGCTGCAGTGCGAGAGTGAAGTGGGGGTGCGCGCCGCACAGTGGTTGAGCCGGGAGTCCCAGTGCGCATCTCGCGATATTCACGACCTTGTCTTGGCGCGCTCTTCGGCGGGAAAACTTGCCCGGCTGTTGCTGTCTTGCGCGCCACTGGGGCTGCAAGCATCTGAGGAGGAACTCCGCCTGCGTTCCACCATGACGCACGAGGAGATGGCGCAGAGGATTGGATCCTCGCGGGAGACGGTGACGCGTCTATTGAGCGATCTCAAGAAGAAGCGGCTGATCCGGCTGGAAGGAGCAACGCTGGTAATTCGCGACCGGATCGCGCTGGAGGCAATCGCGGTTTAACCCTTCCCCCAGGGTTCGGAGGGCAAACCGAAGTCAGGATGCCCTCCGATACTTTCTTCCGTCTTGCGGGAACTCGGGGGTAGTGGCGCAGTTTGAAACCTAGACTGCATGCGACTGACAAGATAATTGCCGCAAGTGGTCAATGTGGGACAGTTCCTCTTTTGGTTTAGCCTCAATATTGAAGATGAGGTTGCCACCTATCTAAGCGACAGATCGGCCAACCACTTGTGCCCTGCGGGCTCATGAAAGAGTTAAAGAAAATGACCAGACTCGAAAGCTCACACAAACCACAGATGTTTATGGCGTTAGTATTCGCCGTTTTGCTTGCAGGTGGTGGAATCGGAAGGGTCTTTGCTGCCGTTGCCCCCGGTGTTACCGTTGCTCCCGGCACTCTTGTCGGCGCAGCTACAGAACCCACGGTGATTTCGTCAAGCCCAAGTAACAGGGCCACGAACGTGCCGACCAGCACAAATACCAGTGATAACGTTGTAACTGGCGCCGAAGTGACCGCAACCTTCAGCCAGCCGATGGACCCGGAAACGGTTAACTCGTCCTCGGCGGGAAATTTGCTCACGTTCACGGTCAGGGAGACAAACGGAAACGACGTACCCGGTACCGTCGTCATGAATGACGCAAACACTGTCGCAACCTTTACGCCAACATCGTCCGCGCTCAACCCGAATGCCAGCTATACCGCCACGGTTACGACGGAGGCGAAGAACGCAGCTGGAGTTGCAATGGGCAATCCCATTGAATGGACATTTACGACCAACGCCGTCGAGTTTACCGGACAGACGCCGGTACCCCTTGGAGCAGCAGGCCCTTTCGTGATTCTGACCAAATCAGGAATCACAGACGTTTTTCCCTCTGCTATTAATGGGGATGTGGGAGCTAGTCCGATCACCGGAGCCGCTATCCATCTGACGTGTGCAGAAATGATGACAGGGACGATTTACTCCGTGAATGCGGCGGGGCCTCTTCCCTGCAGGGTGACTGACCCCACCTTACTCACAACGGCTGTGGGCGACATGGAAACCGCGTACACCGATGCCGCCGGACGAAAATTGCCCAATTTTACTAATCTGGGAGCCGGACTGATTGGCGGGTTAACCCTCGTTCCCGGCCTCTACAAATGGACTACCCGGGTTTCAATACCAACCAATGTCACGCTCTCGGGTGGCCCAGACGCTGTCTGGATATTCCAGATAGCGGGAACTCTTACTCAGGCCAGCGCTACGAGCGTGATCCTGGAAGGCGGCGCACTGCCCAAGAACATCTTCTGGCAGACTTCCGGCGCTGTGGCCATCGGAACGACTGCGCACTTTGAGGGAGTAATACTGGCTAAAACAAAAATCGCCATGAAGACGAGCGCATCGGCAAACGGCAGACTGTTAGCACAGACTGCGGTCACTCTTGAGGAGAATGCGGTTACACGGCCCGCCCCGTAAGGACCAAAGAGCATCATGGGGGCAGCCAAACTAACTAACGACCAAACTAACTAACGAGGTCGGCATCATCGCTCTGATTGACTCAGAGACCGAAAAGCTCGCGTAACCGTTTCGTTTGGGCGCGGCTGACGGGAATCTCGCTCTGCCTTTTATCGTCCATGCGCAACTGGTAAGAGCTCTTGAACCAGGGCACGACTTCGCGAATGCGGTTGATGTTCACCAGATAGGAACGGTGCGCCCGCCAGAAGAAGTTAGGGTCAAGGCTGTCGAGCAGTTCTTCCAGAGTCCGGCAGTTCGATTGACCCTCCATGCCGGAAAGACCGGCGGTGACCACGGTGATGACTCCGTCTTCGATGGAGGCATAACAGATATCCCTGGGGTCGACCAGAAACATGCGTCCCACGGCCTTCAACATGATTTTCGAAGTTTGAGATTTCTGCGACTGCAACATGCGCACCAGGTTGTCAATTTTCTCAGTCGGCAATCCTTCTGTGCCGTGTTGGGCGCGAGCCTTCTGCACGGACTGCAGGACGCGCTTCTTGTCGAAGGGCTTGAGAAGATAGTCGACCGCATTGACCTCGAATGCCTTCACCGCATACTGATCAAAGGCAGTGGCGAAAACGATCTTGGGCAAGGGTACTTTCTTGTCGAGAAGCTTCTTGATGACTCCGAAACCATCGAGGCCCGGCATCTGGACGTCGAGAAAGACCAGGTCCGGATTGTGCTCTTTGATCAGGCTCACGCCCTCAAGGCCGTTCTTACCCTGGCCGACGACGTTCACGTCGCCGGATTTCTCGAGTAGGTAGGCAAGTTCGTCGCGGGCGAGCTGTTCGTCATCCACGATTACCGCGGAAAGGGACATTCCTTCTCCGGACGTGACGCAGGAGTTACCAAAACAAGTATAGTTGCCAGGTTTTGGCAGCGTCAATGCGCGGTCGCTCACGCGACATTCTCCAGCGCCAGGGCCATGCCGAGTCCGCCGCTGACGCAGAGTGTAGCCACGCCGCGTTTGGTGTTGCGCTTGAGCATTTCATGCAGCAGAGTTACCGTGATGCGCGTGCCGGTGCAGCCGATGGGATGGCCGAGAGCGATGGCTCCGCCGTTGACGTTAAGCTTATCGCGGTTGAAATTCAGTTCGCGCTCGCAGGCGATCACTTGCGCGGCGAAGGCTTCATTCAGTTCGATGAGCCCGAAATCGTGCAGCCTGAGATTGTGTTTTTCCTCGAGTTTGCGCAAAGCCGGAACGGGGCCGATGCCCATGGTGCGGGGATCGACACCGGCCGAGGTTACGGCGGCGATGCGCGCGAGAGGCTTCAAGTTATTGCCTTTCACGAATTGTTCACCCGCGACAACCACGGCGGCCGCGCCGTCGGTGATGCCGGAAGAGTTGCCGGCGGTGATGGTGCCGGTTTTCGAGAAAACGGAGGGGAGCTTTGCCAGCTTTTCCAGACTTGCGTCCGGAAACGGATGCTCGTCGCGGCTGAAAATAGCCGATCCTTTCTTGCCCTCGATCGTCACCGGAGCCATTTCCGCGTCGAAGCGCCCCGCCGCTATAGCCCGTCCAGCACGGGTTTGCGACATGAGCGCGAATTCATCTTGCTCCTCGCGTGAAATCTTGTATTGCTCGGCAAGAACTTCAGCAGTTTCGCCCATGACCATCTTCGCCAGGGGACAGAAGAACCCGTCGCGATACATGCCGTCAACCAACTCCTGATTGCCCAGACGATATCCCCAGCGAGCTTCAAGATAGTAAGGAACACGCGACATCGACTCGCTGCCGCCGGCAAGAATGCAACTCGCATCGCCGAGTAAGACGGACTGATACGCGAGCGCAATCGACTTCAGGCCTGACGCGCAAGCCTTATTCACGGTAAACGCTGGCGCTTCCTGGGGCACGCCGCTGCGAATGGAAATCTGCCGCGCGGGATTTGGCCCACCGCCAGCCTGGCGCGCGTTGCCGAAGATGGTCTCTTCCACCTGCTCAGGCTTGATTCCGGCGCGCTCGATCGCAGCCTTGGCGGCGACCACGCCCATGTCAGCGGCGGTTAGCGACGCCAACGACCCGCCGAACTTGCCGATCGGCGTGCGCACCGCGGAGAGAATGTAGACGGCCTGCAAACTGTCACCTCCAAAACATTGGAGTCTAGCAGGATGGGAAAAGATGCGGGACGGGTTCGGTTCCGAAGTTTCAGTGTCATTCCGAGTAAGCGCTCCCTTAAGCGTTAAGCGAACGGATTTTCAATCCGTAGACCATCAATTTTCCGTCCATGCTGGAAGTCTTCGCTGTAGAGCTTCTCGCACTGGCCCTGCAGAGCCGCCGCGACGATCAGCGAGTCATACCACGACATTCGATGTTTCTCTGCGATCCGCAAAGCCTCGAAGTAAATGGCGGGCGAAGAGTGTACAGCCAATAGAGGACGGAGAACAGTGATCAGGTATTGTTCCGCCTCGGCCACGCTCATCGGCTGAGGGAAGCGCCGGAAGGCAACGCTGAAGAACTCCTGCACGACCTGAAAGCTTATGATTCCTTCTCCGGTGTCCGCGGCACGGCGGATGAGCTGCGCGGCCTTCTTTGCCTTGGCGGGTGCTGTGGCGTCGAAGGCGTAGGCGAAGATATTGGTGTCGAGGAAAAATCTACCGCTCATTCATCTCGTCCCGGGTGTAGGGGCCGGCTGAGCGCACATGCCGAAGACGGCGCATCAGCGCATCCACTGCGGCGCCCCCGCCCGCCTGCGCCGCGTACTGCTCCAGCCACTCGCGGAAGGCCGCGTTCAAGGTCTTATGCTGTGCCCGCGCCACCAGCCGCGCCTGCTCGATCAGGTTCTCTTCCGCGCTGAGAGTAATATTCTTCATACTGCAAAAGTGTACACTATTATAGTGCATTTTTCTAGTAGCACGATTTTTGCCGGAGTACACGAGAGAGCAAGTGAGTCTGTCTTTAGGCTTGGTCCGGCTCAGAAAATGAATTTGAGGCCCAACTGGATTTGGCGCGGGGCGTAGGCGGCGTTGGGTTTCAGAAAGTTCTGCGGCTGTTGATAATACGCGGGAGCAGGAACTCCGTTGACATAAACGGTGTATTGCACGAACGTAGTGGCGTCGACGGTAAGTCCGTTGGAAGTGATTTCAACGCGCTGGTTGTCGCGGTTGAGCAGGTTGAAGGCTTCGGCCGTCAACTGGAGCTTGTAGCGCTCACCCAGACGCAGGCGGCGAGTGAGGCGGACGTCGGCGCTGGCATAGTCGGGGCCGGTGAATGCATTGCGGCTGTAGCCAGGGAGACGGTCGTTGTCGTAGTTGCCGTCCTGATTGGGATCGCCGTCAACAGTAGCGTTGACGGGGCGCCCGCTGCCGGCCGTAACCAGGCTGGAAAGTTTCCAATCGTTGAACAGGTCGCCGAGAAATTCGTTGCCGCGATGGAAGGGATGAGGTTCCATGGAGAAAGCGACGACGAGACGATGGCGCTGATCGGTGACGCTGGGGCCACGCTCGGCGTTGGGCGCGTAGGAATTCTGCACGGTGGCGGGCTCGCCGGCGACGAGGGCGTCCTGGCCATCGTCGATGGCGTGGGCGTAGGTGTAGGAAAGACGCAGATAAGCGCCGCGCGAAACGCGGCGATTGATGGTGAGCGTTGCACCGTTGTAGACACTGGCAGCGGCGCTTTGGAATTCGTCGATGGAACCGAGTTGGGCGATGGGGCGTCCGAGCGGGTTGATACACGGCGGAAACGGACAAGTAAGCGATTGTGTGTACTGCCAAGTGGCAAAAGAATCGACGGTGTAGTAACCGTTATCGAAAATGGAGCCGGTGGAATCGAAAATGGGATAGGTCAGAGCGACGGGAGGGGGCAGATTCACGTCGAGCGCGCGAATGAGATGCTCGCCGTAGACGTAAAGATAAGAGACCGCGACGGTGGTGTGGCCGGCGAGTTCGCGCTCGAGAGTGAGGCTGGCTTGCTGCACACGCGGGGTGACGAAGTTGGGGGCGAAAGCGGAGACCTCGTTGGTGACGCCCTCGGTGAAGCCGGAAGGCAGCGCGCAAGAAGGGGCGGTCAGCGAGCAACTCGCCAGCGGATTGGGATACGCGGGAAAAACCAGGTGGTCGTAATAGTTGTTGTTGTTGAGGAATACTTGCGCGTCGGTGATGCCATTGTCCGTGGCGATGGCGGAATTGTAGATCTGAGGAATTCGCACATAGAACAGGCCATACCCGGCGCGCACGACAAGGGGATGGGTCTTGCCGAGAGAATAAGCCAGTCCAGCGCGTGGGCCGAAGTTATAAGGTTTGAATGGAACTTTGCCGGAGGGCGGAAACAGCGGGTTGGAAAGAAGTCCGGCAGTGGTGAAGGTTTGCAGATCCCAGCGAACGCCGAGATTGAGGGCGAGGTGGCCGGTGACGCGGATCGTATCTTGCGCAAAGGCGGCGTAGTCGTTGGAATCGGGATGGGAGCCGGCTGGACCGAAATTCTGAATGTAGTAGTGCGGAACGCCGTGGGCGTAAGCTCGGAGAGGTGTGAGCTCCAGGCCGGATTCCTGCGGTTCAAAGGTGAATTGATTGACTTTAATGGGATCGAAAATATATTCGCCGCTCTGCTGGCTGGGAAAGAAATCGTAAATCCAGGTGAGCAGCGAATCGCCGCCGAACTTCCAGGAATGGCGGCTGGTTTCAAAGCTGAGGGTTTCGGCGAGCTGGGCGCGGTGTTCGCGAGTGGCGCGCGGAAGAAGATCGGAACGCCCGATTCCGTCGATGATGTCGGGAATCTTGATGAGCGTGTCGCTGGTGTTGGTGTAGGACTGGCGCAGGTCCTGCGAAAACTGGGCGCGGAGATGGCTGATGAGGCGCGGGGTAAATCCCGACGTGAGCGAGACTGAGCCGGTGTCGGTAGCGACGGTTTCGCTGCCATTGTCGCTGATGGAATCGTAGGTGACGGGACTGGCAGGATCGAGGAAGACGTTGTTCGACCCCCAATAATGGGAAGAATTGAATCGCAGGGCAAGCTGATGGCGCGGAGATAGATTGATATCGAGCTTGGCGTAGGCGGCGTTGCCGATTTGTGCCGCAGGATAAGCTCCGGCGAGCGAGTTGAGCTGGGTTGCGGCGGCGCACACCAGGGCCTCGTCGTTCGCCTCGTAATCGCCAGGAGCGTAAGGTCCGGTGCCGGCTTGAGGGACGACCTGCATGGTTCCATTGAGGAACTCGACTACGTTGGGAACGTGGAAATAGTGCTGGTCGAATCCGGCAAAGAAGAAAACTTTGTTGCGCTTGAGCGGACCGCCGAGCGTGCCTCCGCCTTGCTGCTGCTGGCTGTGCGGATTGATGGTCTGTTGGCTTTGCGGCCCGGAAGCCTGTTGGCAAGGCGGCTGGCTCTGTGGCTCGAAGGGCATAAAATCGTCGGCCGCGCCGAACGCGCTGTCGCGAAGAAAGTAGAAGCCGGTGCCGTGCCAGTGATTGGAGCCGGATTTCGTGATGACGTTCACCACCGCGCCGCCGGCACGGCCGAGTTCGGCGCCGTAAGTATTGGATGAGACGCGGAACTCCTGCACCACTTCGTTGGAAAATTGGTAGGGCGCGCGATAGAGGCCGCGCGCCTGCGCGAAGAAAGCGTTATTGTAATCGCCGCCGTCGACCAGGAAGCTGTTCTGAAATCCGCGAATGCCGCCGAACGAAAGATCGCCGTTGGTCGAGGAAGTCAGGCTGCGTGGATCCTGCGTGACCCCGGGCGAGAGCAACATGAGATCGGAAAAGCGGCGGCCGTTGAGCGGAAGGTCGGCGATGGCGCGCTCGTCAAGAATGGCGGAGACTCCGCTTGGTTTGGTGTCGACCAGTTGAGGCGCGCCGGAGACAGTCACGTTTTCCTGCGGGCCGGCGATGCCCAGGCGGAATTCGAGTTCGGCAGCGCCGCCGACCTCAACATGCAACGGCGGTGATACCTGCGGAGACATGCCTTGCGCCGCGGCGCGGGCGGAATAATCGCCGGGCGGCAAAAGGTCGAACGCGAAGCGGCCCTCACCGTCGCTGGTCGCGGAGTAGCGTGCTCCGGTCGCGACACTTACTACCACGATAGTGGCCTGTGCGATGCGGCTGCCGCTGGGGTCGACCACGGTGCCACGAATGGCTCCCGTGGCCGAATCCTGGGCGCGGGCCGAAGGTGCAAAGACGGCCGCGCCGACGAGAGTTGCGAGGATTCCTGCGCACAATAGGCGCGTACACAACAAACATGTGGCCAGCAGAGACGGAGACAAAGATAAAGATAGAGATAGAGACGACGATGGCGTGAGCCTGTCGCGAGACCGAGTGCGCGGCATACAAGTCCTGCCTGGCGATCAAGATGAGGCTCGGAGGACTGGTCCCGCGCGGCTTACCGGAAGACGGGCGGATTGGGAAACCGCATCCTGTATAGCACGAAGCGGATTGAGAAATCAGTGACAGCGCACCAGTATTTTGCAGGAGTTCCCGCAGTGGGAATCGCGTTTGCGTCATCGCTGTCGGATTTCAGGCGAAACCGATGGCGCCCAAGTTCTGATCCTGGTTGAGCGCCGCAATATCATGAGGAATGGTGAACAGCTTCCAAGGCTAAAAGGCGCGGGTCTTACGCGGTTGCGGGCCGGCGTGTTATGTTCAATTTCCTTCGGAAAACGCGATGATTCGACCCTTCAAAGGCGTGACGCCGACGATTCCTTCCACCTGTTACGTGGATGACTCGGCGCAGATCATCGGCGACGTGGTGCTCGGTGAGCACGCCAGCGTGTGGATGAATGCCGTGTTGCGCGGCGATGTGTACGCGATCCGCATTGGGGCGCATTCGAATGTGCAGGATTGCAGCGTTCTGCACGGAATGAAGAACATCTACGGCGTGACGGTGGGCGAATACGTCACGGTAGGGCATTCGGTAACGCTGCACGGGTGTGTGATCGAGGACCGATGTTTGATCGGGATGGGGTCGATTATTTTGAATGGCGCGAAGATTGGGGCCGGCTCGATTATCGCCGCTGGGACGCTGATTCCGGAGCGGACAGTGGTCGAGCCGGGTTCGTTGTGGATGGGGTCTCCGGGCAAATTCCGGCGCAAGCTGGTAGAGGCCGACCAGGAAGTGATCCTGAAGTACGCGCGGAATTATTTGGGATATACGGAGGAATATTTGCGGGAGCGGTGAGTACCGAGTACCGAGTACGGGGTACCGGGTACCGAGAGAACAACAGTCGCAGTTGGCATTGGTGCAACCTTATTAACTCTGTCATCTTGAGCGGAGCAAACCGATTCGCTTCGCGAATCGGTTTGTGGAGTCGAAGGATCCCTATCTCGCAATGCGCGGCGGCGGGCGTGTACACGCGTTCTCCCAGTGCTTTCGGGTAACACTGAACTGTGTGGAAGAACTCCCTGATCGGCCGGTAGAAGAGTTGAATCGCTAGGGATTCTTCGTACTACAACTTTTCTTTCGCGAAGCGAAAGAAAAGTCTCCGTTCAGAATGACAATTGAAGATCGAGACTGCATGATCAAAGCTGTTCGAGGAACGCGCGATCTGCTGCCGCCGGAGACGGCGCTGTGGAATTTTGTGGAGTCGGCGGTGCGGGATGTATTCCGCGCTTACAACTTCCAGGAGATTCGCACGCCGATTTTCGAGTCGACGGAGTTGTTTGCCCGCGGGGTAGGCGAAGAGACCGATATTGTTTCGAAAGAGATGTACACGTGGGAGGATCGCGGAAGAGCGGAGAGCGATAAGAGGCAATCACTGACGCTCCGTCCCGAGGCCACGGCTGGCATCGTACGAGCCTACATTGAGCACAAGCTCGGTGACCGCGGACTGAACAAGCTTTATTGCATGGGGCCGATGTTCCGGCGCGAGCGGCCGCAAAAAGGCCGCTATCGTCAGTTTTATCAGATCGATGCCGAAGTAATTGGACCGCCTTCGGCCGGCAGCGAGTCTCCGGCGCGCGATGCGGAAGTGCTCGAGATGCTGGCCACGCTGCTCGATCGCCTGGGAATCACCGGCTGGAATCTCGAGCTGAATTCGGTCGGTTGTCCGAGCGATCGCGCCAAGTTCAACGAGGCTCTGCGCAAGGCTTTGGAGCCGGTGGTGGGAAAGATGTGCGCGGACTGCCAGCGGCGCGCGGTGACGAATCCGCTGCGCGTGTTTGATTGCAAAGTTCCGGAGGATCAGCCGATCATCGACACGCTGCCGCGCATCAGCCAGTTTCTCGACGAACCGTGCCGTGCGCACTTCGATGCAGTGCAGGCCATTCTCACCAAGGTGGGAGTTCGATTTTCCTTAAACGACCGGCTGGTGCGCGGGCTGGATTACTACACGCGCACGGCGTTTGAGTTCACGCACGGAGCCCTCGGCGCGCAAAATGCCATTCTCGGCGGCGGCCGCTATGACGGACTCTCCGAAGCCCTGGGCGGGCCGGCGGCGCCAGGAATCGGATTTGCCATCGGCGAAGACCGCCTGGTGATGTCGCTGCAGCAATCAGCCTCGGCCGAGGGCGTGCTGCGCAAGCCGGATGTGTACGTGGCTCCGCTGGGCGCGGGCATGAACTCCGAAGCGGCGCGGCTGGCGCGCGAGTTGCGGAGGCACGATCTGGTAGTCGATTTGGGAGACGAAACCTTCCGGCTGAAAAAATCGTTTGAGACTGCGACGAAAGCCGGGGCGAAATATATTTTGATCGTAGGTGAAAATGAAGTGAAGGCCGGCGCGTTCGCTCTCAAGAATCTGGCCACTGGCGAGCAGGTTTCCGTGCCGCGCGCGGAGTTGACGCGGAGAATCCAGGAGTAACCACGCATGGGTACGATCCGCTCCATGCTCGACGACGCTGCCCGGCGGTTTATCGAGGAGCAGCATATGTTTTTTGTCGCTTCTGCGCCGCTCGATGCGAACGGTCATGTCAACCTCTCGCCCAAGGGTCTGGACACGTTTCGCATTCTGGGACCAACCACGGTCGCCTACGTCGATTTCAACGGAAGCGGCGTCGAGACCATTGCCCACCTCAAGGAGAATGGCAGAATTGTCTTGACGTTCTGCGCGTTCCAGGGCCCGCCGAATATTTTTCGTCTGTATGGCCATGGCCGCGTGGTCGAACCGCACGCGGCAGAGTTTGCGGCACTCGCGGCTAATTTCCCCGCTTGCGAGAGCGTCCGGTCGATCATTGTCGTCGAACTCACCCGCGTTACGGATTCCTGCGGATACGGCGTTCCTCTTCTTAAGTATGAGGGCGAGAGGCAACAGCTCGGTGCCTGGGCCCGCAAACAGGGCCCGGAAGGTTTGAGGGATTACCGGCAGCGCAAGAACCGGCGCAGTATCGATAGTCTTCCGGGAATATCGGAGTAGGCTGCCTGCGGCGATTCATCGTGGAGGGATATCTCATGAAATTCCGTTGGCTGAATGGCGGCGTCTTCTTCTTGCTGGGAGTTTCCATCTCCGCGATCTCGCAGGTTTCCGCGCCTGCCAAGTCCTTGAGTCCTCTGCAGCAGACGCTGATTGCCGGCGAGAAAAACCTGATCGAGGCGAAAAAGAAAGACGACGATTCCTTTTTCAAGCAGATACTGGCTGAGGATTTCAGTCTGGTAGGCATCGACGGAAAGCTGCTCGCACGCCAGGAAGCGGCGGATGAACTGGGGGATTCGGATCTGCTGGAGTTGACGCCCTATGACTTCAAAGTGATAGCGGCGGGCGACAACGCGGCTATCGTTTCCTACGACGCGATCGTGCGTGAAGCGCCGGAAGAAGATCAAGGATCCCCGCCGCGCTATCAGCATTTCAGCTCCGTGTGGGTGAAGCAGGCCGGCGGGTGGAAGCTGAAGTTTCATCAGGCGACGGCAGAACATTGGGGAGACTGGTAGGAATTGTCGATCTGCGATTGACGATTTCTGATTGTGATTCCGGAGCAGGGCGATGACTGCGGGTTTTTGCACAAGCCGAATGCGTTGACTCGCTGCGAGGGGTGCAGCTAGAATCCGCGTGCTGGGGCGTGCGGCGAATCATCTTCGCCCATCGCCGAACGGGACAGATACCTACAACGATGCATTGAGGAGGCGAGTATGAAACGAGCGGGAATGATTTTGGCGGCATGTTTGGTCATTGCGTCGGCGGCTATGGCGCAAATGGAAATGCCGAAGCCGGGGCCGGAACTTAAGAAACTGGATATTATTAGTGGCTCCTGGACGCTGGACGGCGACATGAAACCGGGTCCCATGGGGCCGGGCGGAAAAATCACCGAAAACGAGAAGTGCGAATGGATGCAGGGCGGTTTCTATCTGGTGTGCCATTCGGACTACACCGGTTCGATGGGCGATGGCGTGGGACTGTCGGTCTTGGGATATTCCGCGGACTACAAGGTTTACACCTATCGCGAGTTCAACAGCTGGGGTGAATTTGGCGACTCCAAGGGCACGGTCAATGGCGATACCTGGACCTGGATGAGCGACGAAAAAATGGGCGGCATGACCATGAAGGGCCGGTTCACGATGAAGATAACCTCGGCAACGTCCTACAACTTCGCTTACGACACATCCCCGGATGGGACGAAGTGGACGAACGCGATGGACGGGAAGGCAAGCAAGAAGTAGCGCGGGAGCCGACGGATTCGGCTCTCACCCGTTAAAGACGAACCTCGGACGCTGAAGCCCGCATTGATTCCCGGGCCTTCGCGGCGCCGAAGTGTCGCCGTCCACGGAACCGTACGCATTCCTGAGTCTTCCACTTCCTGAGTCTTCCGCAAGCTGCAAGAATGGTGTTCTTGCGGCCCGCTGCGTCTCACACCCCCTGCGGCGTTCTCTCACCGTTTATAATCTCCGATTCGGCGTTCTGCCGTAATTCTCACGATAAGGACACAGCTTGCTCGACTTCTTAGGCGATCTTAAACGAACTCACATGTGCGGAACGTTGCGCGCTTCGCACGCCGGCGAAAAGGTCACCCTTATGGGATGGGTCAACCGTCGGCGCGACCACGGCAACCTGCTTTTCGTCGATCTGCGCGATCGCACGGGCGTGACCCAGGTCGTGGTCAATGCCGAGCGCAACGCGGCGGTCCACAAAAAGGCGGAAGCTCTGCGCAACGAGTACGTGATCGCCGTGATTGGCGTGGTGAAGCATCGCGATGCCGGCACCGTAAACAAAAATATGGCCACCGGGGAAGTGGAATTGGTGGCGGAGGAATTGCGCATTCTGAATGAGTCGAAGCTGCCTCCGTTTCTGCCGTCGGATACCGCGCTCACCAATGAAGAGACGCGGCTGAAGTATCGCTACATCGATCTGCGACGCGACGTGATGCAGTTCAACATCGAGATGCGGCACAAGGTGGCGAAGGCGATTCGCGATTATCTTTCGGCGCAGGGATTTTTCGAGATTGAAACGCCGTTCATGACGCGGTCCACGCCTGAGGGCGCCCGCGATTATCTGGTCCCCAGCCGTGTGCAGCCGGGGACGTTTTATGCGCTGCCGCAGTCGCCGCAGCTGTTCAAGCAGATTCTGATGATCTCCGGCTTCGACAAATATTTTCAGATCGTGCGCTGCTTCCGCGATGAAGATTTGCGTGCCGACCGCCAGCCGGAATTCACCCAGGTCGATTTAGAAATGTCGTATCCGCAGCCCGAGCAGGTGTGGGAAGTAGTCGAAGGATTTCTGCAGGCGGCGTTCGCGGCCGCGGGACATGAGATCAAAACCCCGTTTCCCCGCATGGATTATGACGAAGCGATCCGGCTGTACGGGATCGACAAGCCGGATTTGCGTCTGCCCGAGATGACCGACGTGCGCGAATGCTTTGCCGCGGAGAATCTACAGGAGCTTGCCGTCAATCCGAATCTTCCCGTGATTGCGATCCGCACTCCGAAAGTGGGCGAGCTTTCGCGCAAAGAGCGCGACGACATCAAACCCATGTTCCACTCCAAGGGCGGAGCCAGAGTATTCGAAGACTTCAAACGCATCGCCAACAAATTCCCTGACGCCGCGGCGAAGGTCAAGGCGAAGACGCAAGCTGCCGACGATGACCTGATCGTGCTGGTTGTGGGGCCGGCAGAGAGCGGGCCACAAACGCCGCTTCCCGCGCATCGTAAGGTTTCACCGCAGGAGTTGGCCATTTACGCTTCGGCTGGACTGCTGCGTCTTGCGCTCGGCCAGAAATATGCCGATCGCCACAACTGCTTTCAGCGCGGCGATTATCGTTTTCTGTGGGTGACAAACTTTCCCATGTTCGAATGGGATGAGAGCGCAAAGCAGTGGATGGCGGCGCATCATCCGTTTACCTCGCCGCACGAGGAGGATATGTATCTGCTCGGAGTCGGCGCCGGCCCGGTGTCGGTGAAAGATCCGCAGTCGTCGCTGAGCGCGGTGCGCGCCCTGGCCTACGACGTTGTCCTGAACGGTACGGAACTGGGATCGGGCTCGATTCGTATTCACCGGCAAGACGTGCAGAGCACGATCTTCCGCGCGCTGGGCATGACCGACGAAGAAGCGCGCTCGCGGTTCGGATTTTTTCTCGAAGCGCTGGAGTACGGCACGCCTCCGCACGGCGGGATCGCGCTGGGCCTCGACCGCATCGTGATGATTCTGGCCGGTGCGGAAAGCTTGCGCGAAGTGATTCCGTTCCCAAAAACCGCGCGCGCCGTGGATTTGATGGTAGACGCGCCCACCCCGGTGAGCGATGCGCAGTTGCGGGAGTTGGGAATTGCGGTGAAAAAGAGTTAAGGAACTTCTGTTTGAGTTCAATCCGGCTCCGGGGCTGGCCCGGGCTAAGTCGCGTCTCTACTCCCGCGGGTGCCCCTGTCCAAGCTCCGCTTGGGCGGGGCCTTTCACCTTGACTTTTCCACAACTTGATGTGACATCTGACCTTGCGCCCACCATTCGAATCGCGCGATCATGGTCGAGGCCGTGACGGTTGGCAGAAGCCAATCCGTCGCGCTCCTAAGTTCTTCATTTCACGGATTTTAGTATCTAAGTTCTTTGAAAACCGTACTTTGCGGGGAATTTCGCGCTAACGTGATGATTCCAGAGATTTTGCAAAAAGGGGGAGGGGGTGCCTGGTACACGGGGTGGTACGGACCGGGCGCATTTCGGCTTTCAGACTCGGAGAAACTGCGCTACCACGCCCCCGCGAAGCGGCCCGTCATCGATATTTTTCAGGTAGTTTTCTACAGGCCCTGAACGACTGTGACCCGCATCTTTGCCTTCCGCTCTACCATCTGCGAAACTGGCCACTAGCCACTGATCACTAGCCACTCATCCATGGGCCGCATCCACGTACTTTCCGAGCAAGTTGCCAACAAGATCGCCGCCGGCGAGGTCGTGGAAAGGCCTGCTTCGGTGGTGAAAGAGCTGCTCGAAAACGCGCTCGACGCGGGCGCGACTCGCATCAAGATCAGCGTGGAGGCTGGCGGCAAAAGGCTGATTCAGATCACCGACAACGGCTGCGGCATGGTGCGCGACGACGCCATGCTGGCGTTTGAGCGCCATGCTACCTCAAAGATCAAAGACGCCGACGATCTGCTGAGCGTGGCCACGCTAGGATTTCGCGGCGAGGCGCTGCCTTCGATCGCCTCGGTATCGCGGCTGCACCTGGAAACGCGCGCCGCGCCAGATCAGGATCAAGGTGAAGATCAAGATGAACCCGGCGGCGCAGAGAGTGAAGCCGGCACAGTGATTGAGATCAACGGCGGCAAGATGGCGCGCGTCGAAGAAGCCGGACTGCCAGTCGGCACATCGATCACGGTGCGCGATCTCTTCTTCAACACGCCGGCGCGCAAGAAGTTCTTGAAGTCGGAGCCGACCGAGCTCTCTCATATCGCCTCGCTGGTCACGCATTACGCACTGGCGCATCCCGAAAAACATTTCGAATTGCATTCGGCCGCGAATGCCATGCTGGTCGCGCCGCCGGTAGCGGGGCATAGCGAGCGCGTCTACCAGGTGTTCGGCAAAGAGACGCTGGATCAGTTGATTCCGATTGCGGCCGCGCAGACGCTGGAGCACGTGGGTCTGCCGCAGCCTCCGCCCTGGCGACGACAGAAACAAGAGCAGGATCAGCAAGAAGATGAAGATCTCGACGGAAGCAGACCTTCTCGCTCAGATCCCGGCGAGATGCGCGTTCACGGATTCGTTTCGAAGCCTGAGATTCAGAAGCTGAACCGCAATTCGATTTTTGTTTTTGTGAATGGACGGCTGATTCGCGACCGGCTGGTGCAGCATGCCTTGACCGAAGCCTATCGAAACATTATTCCTCCGTCGGTTTATCCGGTGGTGCTGCTGTTTTTGGAGTTGCCCGCCGCCGAAGTCGATGTCAATGTGCATCCCTCGAAGACGGAAGTACGCTTCCGTCAGCAGACGCTGATGCACGACTTTGTGCGCGACTCGGTGCGCGCCGCGCTGATGAAAGCGCGTCCGGTGCCGCAATTCACCACCGAGATTCGCGCCCACGCGACGGCAAGCTCATCGCTGACTCCGGGAGCGCGGGATTGGGAAGTTTCCTCAGGGATTGCTTCTGTGGCGGGTTCGGCGGCGGGACGCGCGTTCTATGAGCCTGTGGCAGGCGGCGGGTTTGCTTTGCAGCCGCCGAGCGCACCTCCAGTTTCGGCGCGGTTTCAGTTCGAAGGCGGGATCGCTGTCGAGGCGAATGCCGCGATTCCCGTAGCCCGCGGACTCGAGGGAACAGGAAAGGAAACGATTCCGGATAACGGCTGCGCTCCTGCGCTCGACGTGCGAGATGAAGAGCCGACCCTCGATTCGCTGTCGACACTCAAGCCGCTGGGCCAGATTCGCAACTCGTTTATTCTTGCGGTAAATGAAGACGGGCTATGGATTGTCGACCAGCACGTCGCCCATGAGCGCGTGCTGTTTGAGCGCATCCTGAAACAGCGCGCGGCGCAGAAAGTCGAGAGCCAGCGCCTGCTGATGCCCATCGTGCTGGAGCTTTCTCCCGCGCAACAAGCGGTGTTCGCGGAGATTTCCGGCGAGCTGCAGCACAACGGCTTCGAAGCCGAGCCTTTTGGCGCGCGCAGCGTTGCGGTGAAAGTGGCTCCCGCCGGAGTGGACGCTGCGGCAGCCGAGCACATGCTTCACGAACTCCTCGACCAGATCTCGCGCGAAGAGCAGTCGTTGAACCTGGAAAAGATTCGCGCACGCATTGCCGCATCCATTGCGTGCCATGCCGCGATCAAGGTCAACATGCCGCTCGAGCAAAACAAAATGGAGTGGCTTCTCGCGGAACTCGCGAAAACCGACCATCCCATGTCGTGCCCGCACGGTCGGCCGGTCGTGCTGCGCTATTCTGTAAAGGATATTCAGAAGGCGTTTAAGAGAATCTAGCTCTGTTTATGAACGATCAGGATCTCCAACAGCTTCGCCGCGAGAAGTGGCGGCTGGATGGCAACCCCATCCGGACGATCGAACAGGCGCGCGCCTTCGTCGAGACCGTGGGATTTTGCCTGATGTATCCGGTGCGGCCAACCGTGCCGGTGCCAACCTTCATGGGCGCATTCGTGGGGGCGGACAATCGTCTTCCAACGTGGCAGCAGGCTTACTCCGATCCGCGGGCGGCGGAGGCGACAGCGTTGATGGTGCGGCTGCTGCGCGAGCGTGCAGCTTATGAAGCGAATTTAATCGACGAGAACAATGCGCTTCTGCTGGCGGCCTCGGTGTTTCCTTATTTCTATGCATTGGTGGGCGAGCGCAATCCCAAGCACGCGCCGAAGCAGGGGCCGCGTTCTCCGTACTCGCCGCTGGCTTGCGACGCCTTTGAGCTGATCCGGCGCGACGGGCCCATCTCGAAGCAGAAAATGCAGGAAGTGCTGGGCGGCAGCATATCGTTCCCCGCGCTCGATAAGGCGCTGGGCGAGCTATGGTCCAAGTTGCGCATCACGCGCGTGGACTACAACGCGAGCGAAGGTTCGTTTTGGGATGTGCTCTACCGCTGGGCGCCGGATGCGGTGCGCGAAGGCGTGGGATTGTCGGTGCAGCAGGCGCTCTCGGCCTTGCTTTCGAAATATCTGGATTGCGTGGTCGCCGCCGAGCACTCGGAACTTGAATCGTTCTTCGGCAATTTCGTGGCGAAGTCGAAAGTGAAGGATGCGGTGAATGCGCTGCTGGCGGCGCGCGAATTGAGCTTTGTGCACGTAGGCGGGAGATCGATGATCGAAATCACGCCGGCAAAAGCCCCCGCGCTTTTCGCGGCAGCGCCTCTCGCTGTAAAGCGGAGATGAGGTCCCGGCATAGCATGTGTTCCCACGGCAATTGTCGTTTCCGAAAGATTTCACTTGAACGCACCATCAGCGATCCCGTAACTTTCTGGAGCCAGCAACGTCGAACCAACATGAATAAAACTTCCCTAGCTTTCCTGATCTTGCTTGTTTTCACTTTCCCGGCAGTGGCGCAGAACGGCGCGGTCCGCCCGGCGAATGAGCCCGCTTTTCCCTATACGCCGAGCCTTGATGTCGCGGCCATGGACAGATCCATCGATCCATGCGTGGACCTGTTTCACTATTCCTGCGGTGGCTGGCAGAAAAGCAATCCCATCCCGCCGGATGAAACCTCGTGGAGCGTTTACGCGAAGCTATACCAGGACAATCTCAACTTCCTCCGCGGAATGCTGGAGCAGGCTGCTTCGAGCGGCGCCGGAGATGCGGTCTCGCGCGAGATCGGCGGCTTTTATGGCGCCTGCATGGACGAGGCTGCAGTCGAAAAACGGGGACTGACGGCAATTCAGCCGGAACTCGACTCCATTGGCGAGCTGAAGTCCGAACCGGCGATTGCGCCGCTGCTCGCGAGTTTGCCGCTTCCTTTCGGCCGGACGATTCTTTTTGAGGCCGGGTCCAGCCAGGACCCCGACGATTCGGAAAAACAGATCGCCGACTTCGGCCAGGGCGGCCTGGGCCTGCCTGATCGCGACTACTACACCAAGACCGACGCGAAATCGAAAGAGATTCGCGAGCGCTACCTGCTGCATGTGCAGAAAGTATTTGAGCTGATGGGCGACGCTCCCGCTGCTGCGAAGAGCCACGCCGCAACCGTCATGCGCATGGAAACGGCTCTGGCCCAAGCGTCGCTTACCCGCGTGGAGCGGCGCGATCCTTACAAGCTGAAAAACAAAATGAGCGCCGCGGAGTTCGGAAAACTGGTTCCCAATTTCGATTGGGCCGCCTATTACCGCGACATGCATTTTCCGCAGATTGACATTCTGAACGTGGAGGCCACGGCGTTTTACAAACAGATGAACGCGGAACTCGCGGCGGAATCGCTCGACAGCTGGAAGACCTATCTGCGCTTCCACGTGGCCGATGCGTATTCGCCCTTCCTTTCTTCGCAGTTTGTGCAGGAAAATTTTGAGTTCTATCGCAAGTATCTTCACGGCGCGGAGCAAGTGCAGCCTCGCTGGAAGCGGTGCGTGCAATACACGGACCATAACCTTGGCGAGGCGCTGGGGCAGGTTTATGTGGCCAAGGTCTTCTCGCCGGAACTGAAGGCGGATACGCTGGACATGGTCCGGCGCATCGAAGACGCAATGGCGCAGCGTATTCAGCAACTCGATTGGATGAGCCCGGAAACCAAACAGCAGGCCCTCGTCAAGCTGCACGGCATCCGCAACAAAATTGGCTATCCGGATAAATGGCGCGACTATAGCTCGATCAAAATTACTCGCGACGACTTTGCCGGAGATGTGCAACGCGCGGGCGAGTTCGAGCTGCACCGTCAAATCAACAAGATCGGCCAACCCGTGGACCACGGCGAATGGGACATCACTCCCACTACGGTAGACGCGTACTACGATCCCCAGATGAACGACATCAACTTTCCCGCCGGGGTGCTGCAGCCCCCTCTGTATGACCCCAAGATGGATGCGGCTCCAAACTATGGCGACACCGGCGGTACGATTGGCCACGAACTCACTCACGGCTTCGACGACGAGGGCAGCCAGTTTGACGCGAAGGGTAATCTCAAGAACTGGTGGACGAAAGACGACCGGCAGAAGTTCGATGCGCGCACCAAATGCGTGGAAGATCAGTACTCAAGTTATGTTTCGGTGGAAGACGTGCATCTCAACGGCAAGCTGACGCTGGGCGAAAACGTGGCCGATCTCGGCGGCGAAATTTTGGGTTTCATCGCCTGGAAAGATGCCACCAAAGATCAGGACCTTCAGCCCGTGGATGGTCTTACGCCGGAGCAGCGCTTTTTTGTCGGCTTCGCGCAATGGGACTGCGCCAACATGCGGCCTGAGGATTTGCGGGCGCGGGCCATGACCGATCCGCATTCCACGCCGCAATACCGGATCAACGGCGTAGTGGTCAACATGCCGGAATTCGCGCACGCGTTTTCCTGCAAGGCCAGCCAGCCCATGGTGAATCCGCCAGAGAAGATTTGCCGGATCTGGTAGGCGGCGTTCCGGAATCGCCATTCACCATTCATTATTCATTACGACCTGTGAGGGCCGCGTGCCTCTTCGCGTAGCAAAGTGTAATTAAACGTCACCCGCGTTCGCCATGTACAATCGTTACCTTCGCGATGAACGAAAAACCGGGAATAGACAATCCTCAACGCAAACTGATCGTCGCTATTGATGGGCCGGCGGGCGCGGGCAAGAGCACGATCGCTTGGCGGCTGGCACGGAAGCTGGGCTATGTGAATCTGGAGAGCGGCGCCATGTACCGTGCGCTGGGATTGAAGGCGATCGAGCAAGACGCGTCTTTCGAAGATGAAGACGCTCTGCTGAAGCTGGCGGAAGGATCCCGCATTCGCCTGGAGCCTACGATTGGCGGGAATCGCACGCTGCTGGATGGCCGCGATGTTTCGTCGCGCATTCGCGAGCGGGATGTCACCGAGGCCGCGTCGCGGGTTTCGGTTCATCCCAAAGTGCGGGCGTGGATGGTGGCGCGGCAGCAGGAGATGGGCGCAGGCGGCGGAGTGGTGATGGAAGGGCGCGACATCGGGACGAAAGTTTTCCCCCACGCCGACGTCAAGATTTTTCTCGATGCCGATCCCGTGGTGCGTGAGCAGCGGCGCATGGAACAGCAAAAACTGAAAGCCGAAGTGGCGGCCAGCGTCGCCGCTGAATTGCGCGAGCGCGACCGCAGAGACCGCACCCGGGCCGCGTCTCCGCTGGTGGCGGCGGCCGATGCGGTGGTGATCGATTCCAGCTCGCTCGGCGAAGATGAAGTGCTGGCGCGTGCGGAAGAGCTGGTGAAGGAGAAATTGAGTGATTGAGTCATGAGAGATTGATTCCATTGCTCAATGACTCAATCACTCAATTTCTCAATCACTCAATCACTCAATCTTTAGTTCTCCGTGGCTTCCACTTTCTCCTTGGGCGGTGGCAGCGACTTGGCGGGTCTGGCTGGCTTTCCCGGCGTGGCAGGAGCGGCGGGCACCGCCGGTGCGGCCACGGCCGCAGCTTTGCGGATCTCAATGCCGCCATGATCGTTGTTCAGCACAATGTGCGCGGCGGCATTGCCCAGCGATCCGCTGGCGCTAGCCTCGCGGTCTCCGTTTTCCACTTTCAATTCTGCGAAGTCAGACTGAATCTCCCCGTCGCGGGTTCTCGCATCCAGCCGGAAACCCGAGTGCTCGGGAAGGCTCAACTGAATATCGCCTTGGCGGTTGTCGATCTGCAGGTTGCCCAGCGACCGCATCGAGATTTCCACGCCGCCATTTTGATCCTGCAGGCGAACGTCTCCGGCGACGCTCTCCAGGCGAATGTCTTTGGAGCGTGTGATCAGCCGCAACGGTCCGGTGAGGTGGTCGGCGTTCAGGTCCCCGGAATCGAGGTCAAGATCGCCATCGATCTTGGAGAATTCCATATCTGTGCGCGAGGACTTGAAGGTGACCGTCTTGGCGATGCGGCTGAGTTTGACGCTCTCCTCGAACTCGCCGTCGAATTGAGCCGCGCCCTTGACGTCAGTAACCGAAACTTCATTCAGCCGGCCTTCGATGTGTACGTTTCCCGTGATCTGCTCGACTTTTGCCGAGCTCTTCTCCAGGCTCAGTTTTACGTTGCCGGTAACTTCTTCGACGGAGGTGTCCCCGCGCTGCGTGGAGACCTCGATATCGCCTTCGCGGTCGGTGACGGTGACATCGCCGCGCCGCGAAACAATGGTAACCGCCGCTTTGCGGGGCAGGGAAATGTCGAGATCGCTTTCTACCGGATGGTCGCCCGCCGCCTCCACCCTGGCGTCGAGCGTGACCTCTCCGCCAATTGTGGTAAAGGTTGGCGTGGTTTGGCCGTTGTATTTGTCGGCGTCGCTCCGGTTCTCGGCGCCAATCCGCTTGCGCACCACCACCGTGATCTTGTTGTCGTCGGAAGCGTGAACGCTTACTCCGCCGCGGATATCGATCACCTTCAGGCTGTCTCCGGCGGGAAAATCCTGTTCCAGATGCTCGTCGAAGTTGTAAGTCTCGCCGAAGATGTTGTCGAAGTCCCCGTCGTTGATGCCTATGTTGTCGCGAATCTCGCCCCAGTTGAAGCGCGACGCCTGGGTGGCGATCAAGCCCCAGAACACAATCGCGACCACCAAAACAATTCCGCCCGCGCCAATCCCCGGAGGCGCGCTGCCTTCGCGCTGGGCTTGCTGGTATTCGATCAGTTTGAGCACACCCCACAGAATCAGCAGCAGCGGCCAGTAATGCGCGAACAGAACACCCATGCGCGCCCACGATATTTTGTGCAGGTTGCCCAGCAGGAACACCACGCCCATAATGATCAGCACCACCGGGCCCGCGAACGAGCGCCGCCGCCGCCGATACGGCGGTATCGGAGCAACCGGGCCGGGTGCAACATAGTTTGGCGTCGCATAATTTGGCGCAACAAAGTTTGGCCCAACGTTTGGCGTTCCCGAATTTGGCGTTCCGGGATTAGACATGGTTCACCTCTCCGGAAGACGGAGGCTGCGTTGAATCGGGAGCCGCCGAAGACGTTGGCGGCGCTGCACTGGGCGGCACTGCATTAGAAGGCGCCATCGGAGTTCCTCCGCCCGGAGGCGGCGGCCCCACATGGCCATGCCACGATGCGCTGCTTTGCAACAGCTTGACCACTCCCACCACCAGGATCCAGGCCGGCCAGGTGCGGTCGATCCCGGCAATGTCCGTACTCTGTAGTAGAAGCAGCAAACCGGTAGTCAGCACCATCGTTGGACCCATCAGCCATCGCGTACGGCAGCGGCCACAGGTGCAGGTGCGGTTGGTTCGATCCCAGTGGCGCACGAACATCCACCCGCCCAATAGAATAATTATCAGAGGCCAGTAGCGCTCGAAGCCGTATTCCATGATCCCCAGCGTGTGCAGCAGGAACAGCAGTCCCAGTCCGATGAGCACCACAGCCCCGGTCGGAACCTTGCCTGCATCGAATTTATCGCTCACATTGAAGGTCTGGCCGAGGCCGAACGGATCCGGCGCGGGCTGGCCCACCTGCAACGCTTTCGCCGTGCGCACCGCGTCAATGATCTGGTACACGACGAAGAACGCGAGGCCAATGCCGCAGATCGTATCCAGCGGGCTGCGTTGGCTGGCGCCCATCACCAGCAGCACGAAGATGAACAGATGAGCCAGCCCTTTGGCATATTGCCCGTTGTAAACCGCCCCGACGCCGAATGGAATTGCGCCCAGAATCCCGGCGACTGCCGGGTGCGGGCCCGATGCGGGCGCGGGGGGAATTCTGCTCCCCACTCCTGCGACGCCCGGCGGCGGATACACAGTTTGCGGAGGCACGAATCCCGCTGCCGGGGCCGTGCCTTCCATACGGGCGGCCAGGCAGGCCTCGCAGTAAATCACTCCACGAACGTCGCGAGTGCAGTTGGCGCAAAGCGGTTTGCCGCAGGTGCGGCAGAAAGCCGCCGCGGCAACGTCGTTGTGTGTGGCGCAGTTCATACCAACCTCCTGTACGTGGTCACCGACACTACAGGCAGATCGTGGACAGATGGACCCAGACGAGCGCTGGCCAGAACAATACGGCTCTCAGACTGGCTATAGTTGCGCTCCTGCTTCTGTTCGGGTTCTTTGCTGGTGTCGTTCTTGTGCTCTTTCCGTTTCTCCGGACTCGATTCCTCCGGGGCCGGCTCCGCGGGCACTACATTCCTCTTGAGTTCCCGGACCCGCGATTCCACCTCGTAGACGAACCGGATGTTCTCGTAATACTTCACCACCCGGCCGCTGGTCGAGAAATATGCGCGGCGAATGCTGGTCGGCCGCAGGCTCACCTGCCGCAGGTCAGCCGGCTTCACGCCCGCCACGCTCAACCCCACCGACAGCGCGAAAAATGCCATGCCGAACGACATAGCAAACCTCGGCTGCCGGACCGTCGCCCAGGCTGGAGTGATGTATCCATCCAGCCAGGCCTGAGCCCGCTGCACCCACGAACTTCGTGGCCGCGGGGACGGCGCATTCCCCCGCAGGCGCAGGGTGTCTACGCCCGTCGTCGATGCCAGAACGTTCGCGACCAGATCGGCCGAAGGCTCCACCTCCGTGAGACCCTTCAGCCAGTTGTGTCCCGCCTCAGCTTCCGCAAACAACGGCCCGCACGCCGGACATACCCGCGCATGAGCCTGGAAGCTGTCGAGTTGATTGCCCTTTAGCGCGCCCTCGACGGCGTCCGCCAGCAGGGCATCAAACTCGTGGCACTGCAATGAGTTACTGGTCTGGTCTGGCATCACATCACCTGCCTATAGGTACGTTGCAAAAGGCGGCCAAGTTCCGCCCGTCCTCGGTTTATTCTGGATTTCACGGTCCCCTCCGGAACTTTCAAAACGGTGGCAATTTCGCGGTAGTCCATATCCTGTAAGTCCCTTAGAATCAAAGCCTCACGCAGCTCCGGCGAAAGCTTTGCCAGGGCTGCGTGCACGGTCTCGCCGGTCTCCCGGCTGCGCACCTGGGCATCCGGCCGTGGCGATTGGTCTGGAATTTGCTCACTCAGTGGCTGCGCGTCTTCATGCTCCGATGACGCGGTGTCCAGCGAATCCGTAATCCGGTCCTGCTTGGTTTTGCGGAAGTGATCCACCAGCAGGTTGCGCGTGATGGTCGTCACCCAGGTCACGAACGCGCCTTTCGACGAATCGTAGCTCGAAAGCGTCCGGTACATCTTGATGAAGACCTCTTGGGTAAGGTCTTCCGCATCGTCGCCCGAGCCAGCGAAACGATAGCAGATGTTATAGATACGCCGGTTGTAGGTGCGGACGATTTCTTCCCATGCGGCCGCCTCGCCGGCAATGCACCGGCGCACCAGCATCGCGATCACATGGACGTCTTCCAACCCACGCTCCCCGGAATTGCCGGTTGCCTACAAGCTATTTCATCAATGGTCTAAATCGTCTAAATCGTTTTGAAAAAACATCGCTTTGGAAAAGAGTCGTTTTGGAGACAATCGCCTTGGGAAAAAATCGTCCTGAGCAAATCGTCTCGAGCGAATCGTTTTGAGCAAATGGTCTTGGGAAGGGCACGGCTTCAGCCCTGCCGCCAGAGCCCATAATGACGCGGGCTTTAGCCCTGAGGCAGCCTGGTTGTCCGCTTCCTTCGACTCCACAAGACAATACGCAGCTGTGCAGGGCAAAGTTCTCCCCTCGCAACCTTCTGTAAATCAAGGAATTGTAGCAGCCGGAAGATAGGCAAAGAGTATTTCCGCCGGAACATGCCGGCAGACGAAAGCGCCTCTAAATTCGCCTCAGGCAAGAAAAAAAGTGGCGCACCGGAGTGCCACACGAAGGGAAGCGGAAACTTCCAAGCGGAGTACTAGAACGTTTCCAGATCGAAGTAGCCGAGCGTCAACTGGTTGGCGTCGGTTTCGATCGCTATCACGGTTGTCGTGGAAGTCGATGGAGGCACGCCGACGTCGACCAGGTAATAGCTGAACGCGTCCTGGTTGGTGGTGGTCGTGACATCCAGGCCCTTGATGGTGCCGGTAAAGACACCGCTGGGATCGGCGGTGAAGGCGCCGGACACGGTCAGATCCGGACTCTGCACCGCTGACGTGCCAGTGGAAATCCAGTTGAGGTCAGCGGTTCCAGCGAAGGTTCCGACTCCGTCGGCGACGACGGGGCCGACGGCGCCGAACTCATTCTCGTTAGCTATCGGCGTATTCACGCCGCCAGCGGCTACGACGTAGGTGCCGCCGAAGTTGCCAGCGACGAATGAGCCGCGGCCAGTTTGCCCGAAGCCAAGACCGCCGACGACGTCGGTCATGTCCATGGAAGCCGAAAGAATCTGGCCGGCTCCGGTTAGATATAGCTGTAGGTTATAAGTTGCGGTCCCATCGGTCACGCCGGTCATGGTCACGCGTCCGGTGGCATCGACCGTGTAGGTTCCGCCCGTGATGGCGGAGGGGCTTTGCGTTCCGGTCCCGGTGAGGTCGTTGTAATTGATTATGCCGCCCACAGTGCCGCCGGAGTTGGCAATGAGCTCCCCGGCCGCTTGCAACACTCCAGACGTGTCGAAGCCAGACAAGCCGACCACGTAGCTGTTACCGGCGATGGAACCAAAGGTTCCGGTATTGGTTCCCTGGCCGAGAGCGACACCCCCGGTGCTGCCCGCCAAAACGTCGTCGGTTTCTACCAGGCGGATGTGAGATCCATCGACGATGTAACCAACCAGAATAATCTGGGGAATGCCCGAGGGCGTACTGGGGTTGAGGGTGAAGGTGAGACGGCCGGAGGGATCGGGAGTGGAAACGGTGCTGCCGTAGAAAGTCTGATCCAGCAACGGAGCGGGAAGACCTCCATCGTTGATGTCGAAGACGCTGCCCGTCCCCGAGATCGTTCCGGGACCGTTGATGTCGAGGACGCCGCCGATGGCGAGCGGATAGCCATTGCTGTCGAGGCCGGCAACGCCGAAGGCGAACCCTCCCGTGGGAGCGGTCGTGGTGTATTGCAAGTCCAATGTTCCACTGGCCGCAGCCGAGGCATCGTACTCGGTGATCAGGGCCGTGCAGGTACAAAACAGAGTGCCGTTAAGAGTCTCGACGCCGCTTACGCCGACGTTGGGGTCTGCGGTGGTGCAGTCGGTTCCGTTGCACGTGGTCAGAACGATCTGCAGGTTGCCGTCTGCGGTGGTCGACATGGCGCTGCCGGTGCCGTTGATCTGGTCGCTGAGGGGCCCGTTAAAGTCAACGAAGTCCTGCTCGCCGGTGGTGATCACCCCGCCGCTAACCGTAAAGACACCAGCCAGGGAATAGGGCGCCAAGGTGGCCACGTCTTCCCCTTGCAGAGAGAACACGTAGTTGCCGTCGGCCAGGGGCGGAGGCGCGATGGTGATCGCGGCCGACGCCGATTTTGAGGGGTCGGTCTTGGAGGTAGCGGTCACGGTCACGGTACTGCCGGTGGGAACGGCAGCGGGCGCAGTATATGTGGTGGCAACATTGCTGAGCGTGGCGGTGGGGCTGAAGACGCCGCAAGCCCCGGCGCTGCCGCAAGTCACGGTCCAGTTTACGCCCTGGTTCTGCGAGTCATTGGTGACTACCGCTGTGAGCGACGCCGCGGTACTGGTCTGCAGCGAAGTGGGTGGCGCCGGGTTGAAGGCGACGGAAATCACCGGAGCCGTCGTCGTGATAGTGATCGTGGCCGACGCCGATTTTGTGGGGTCAGTCTTGGAGGTTGCCGTGACGGTCACGGTGCTGCCGGTGGGAACGGCGGCGGGCGCGGTATAAGTGGCCGTGGTAGCCGTCACGGCGCTAAAGGCACCGCAAGCCCCGGTGCTGCCGCAAGTCACGGACCAGATTACACCCTGGTTCTGCGAGTCGTTGGTGACCACCGCGACGAGCGGCGTCGTGTTACTGATCTGAAGCGAAGTGGGCGGCGCCGGGCTCAAGGCAACGGAAATGGCAGGCGGAGCCGTGATGGTGATGGTGGCCGAAACCGTCGCCGAGCTGCTGTCCACGGCGGTAGCTGTGACGGTTACGGTGCTGCCAGTGGGAACGGCAGCCGGGGCGGTGTACATGGTTGCGGCATTGCTCGCCGTGGCGACAGGACTAAAACTTCCGCAGGCCCCAGCGCTGCCGCAGGTGACGGTCCAGTTTACGCCGCCGTTCGCGGAGTCGTTGCTGACCACCGCTGTGAGCGAGGTTTGAGCGCCGGTTGCGAGCGAGGTGGGCGCGTTGCCGCTGAAGGCAATGGAAATCGTCGGTGGAACTGTGGTTGTCGTGGTGTGGCTGGAGCCGCCGCAGGCAACCAGCGCGGCGATCGTCATTAATGCAGTGAGCAGAAAAATTGATTTGCGGAATGTCATTGGGCGACTCCCTTTGTCTCAACCTGGGCAGTTCGTCTGTTCTTTGCGGCGCCGTATTGCCCTTGCGGAAAGACTAGAAATCCTCTGGTGTTGCGGATGGTGACGGTGCGGCCGCCGACCGTGAGTTGGCGGGCCAGGAAATATTCCTTCCCGTGCAGCGACACCGAGGCCCCCACGATCTGAACCGGCATGCCGGTTTGCAGGGCCGCTTTTGTCTCCTGGCTCAGGAACGGCCCGACGTGGGTATCGACGACGCCCTGCGGACCCGCTACCAGCAAATGCATGCCGGCGGGACTGCCGACCACGTGCTGGGTGACGACTTCCTGGATGGTTCCGATCAAACTGGTTTCACGGGCCGCGTCGTAGACGAGCCCAAAGCCCTGTGCGGGGCGGGATTCGGGCGCCGGTTGGGCGCCGAGTGGGATCGCCAGAATCGCGAGCAGCGGACCGGCCAGCAGCCCCGCGAGCATTCGAGTGGATTTCGTGAAACCAGTGCGCCTCATGGATTCGCTCCTTAGGAACCGCTCAGCGTTCTTGCTTCTTGCCGCGCGAACTGGCCGGGTCCATTAGCCAGCGCACGGGGGGAGGGTGGGCTTGGGTGTCGAACTTCAAAGCTATGCTGCCCGGGCGGTAATCTCTGCCGCCCGTGTATTTCAAATTTGTAATAAATCAGGACGAATGGCCGAATTATGTTCCAGCGTTCACGCAGCGTCAATCAAGAAATGAGTTTTGATGTTTGGTTTGGCGGTACGTCGGGACATGCCCAGAAGTTTGTCCTGAGTCTGGCGGGACGGGCAGGCCCAGGGTTTGCCTGCGCTTCTCGCGCACTTCTCCTGCATTTTCTCCTGCACTACTCTCCACCAGAAATCGTTCCTTCGGCGATGCCGATGGAGACGGTGATGGCGCAGCAGGCTGGTGATGGCCGCGCCGGTCCGCGTCAGCAGCAGTGCGGGATCTCCTCCGCAGCAGGCGGAGTGGATATAAGAAGGCTTTATTGGAGAACGTGGGGAGGAGCGGGCGCGGGAAATTGCCGTGTTCGTTTATATTATCTGTAAGATATAGGGAGGCGCCTGAAGTTCGTTCGTTTTCGCTCCGCGGGAGGGTTTTTTGGTTCTTCCTCAGCTTTCATAAGCGCCCTGCCGATGGTCTACCGGCCAGCCTCAGGGGCTGACGGCAGGGGAAACCGCAGGCGAGTTTCAGTGGCCGGCCGATCACTCAACTGCCGCAATTTGCTCTAGACCGGAAAGTCTTTCCGAAAGCTGTAAAGAGTTGCCTGCCGCTGGCCGATGAAGATTACAGGGCGCCCCATTCCCGATGACCTCCTCGAGCAAAGCCATTGCCGCGTGCGCACTGATCATTCTGCTATGCATCGGCACTCTCTCGTTCTGGGGCACGGTGCAGGACGCGAAAGACCGGGAGTGGGTCACGCACACGCTGCTTGTGGTCGAGAAGCTGCAGGCGGTGCGGATCGACATTACGCAGGCCGAAACCGGCCAACGAGGCTACATGCTTACGGGACAGGACAGATACCTGGAACTGTACGGGGCCGGTCTCAATCAGGTGCGGCAAGACATGAAAGAACTGCCGGATTTGACCCTGGATAACCCCGGGGAGCAGGAAGCGACCCGACGTCTGGAGCCGCTGGTGGCAGCCCGGCTGGCGGAGCTGGCTGACGGAATTGAGGTCCGGAAGCGAAGCGGACTGCTGGCTGGGGTGGAAGCGGTGGCAAAGGGCAATATTGGGGAACGGTCGATGCACCAGATCGCGATACAGATCGGCGAGATGCGGCAGACGGAAGCGCAGCTCTTAGGCAAGAGATTGGAGACCGCGGCGGCCAGTACGCGGAAGATGAAGGCCGTTATCGTGTGCGGAAATGCTTTAGCCGTTCTAATTCTGCTGGCGGCGGGCTTTGTGATTCACTGGGAAACCGGCAGGCGCGGTCTGGCGGAGCAGGATCTGAAGCAGGCGAATGAACGGCTGGAACGGCGGACGGCAGAGCTGTCGGAGACCAATATCGAGCTGGAAAGTTTCGCGTATTCCGTAGCGCACGATCTGCGCGCGCCTCTCCGGCACATCGCCGGATATTCCAATGTCGTGCTGCAGGATTACGGGCCGAAGCTGGATGGGGAAGGGCGGCGCTACCTGGAGAAAATCGGGGACGGCGCGCAAAAGATGGGACGTCTGGTCGATGAGTTGCTTAATTTGTCAAGGATCGGGCGGCAGGAACTCTCGCTGCACGACACTTCGCTGGATAAGCTGGTGCGGCATGTGGTCGAAGATCTCGCGCCGGAGTGTTCGGGGCGGGAGATCGAGTGGCGGATCGGGGGGTTGTCGAGCGCGGAATGCGATCCGGTACTGATGAAACAGGTGTTCGTGAATCTGCTGTCGAATGCCGTGAAGTATACGCGGAAGCGGGAACGGGCGGTGATTGAGGTGGGAGAGACGATGCAAAACGGCGTGCCCGTTATCTTTGCGCGGGACAATGGAGTGGGCTTCGAGATGCAGTATGCAGGAAAGCTTTTCGGTGTTTTTCAGCGTCTGCATAAGGCCCCCGATTTCGAAGGCACAGGAGTGGGTCTGGCGATTGTGCAGCGCATCATTCGCAAACACGGCGGGCGGATTTGGGCGGAAGCGGAGATCAACAAAGGAGCGACGTTTTTCTTTACGCTGGGATCGCCCGAGAACAACACGGGTACGAAACCAGAACTTGCAATCAGAAATGAGGTGATGCATGCCGGACAGAATTGAGATTTTGCTGGTCGACGACAGCCCTGAGGATGTGGAGTTGACGATTCGCGAATTGCGCCGCCACAAACTCGCCAACCACATTCAAGTCGCGGAGGATGGAGCGGAGGCTCTGGACTTCCTCTTCTGCCGCGGTTCGCACCAGTGCCGGTCGTTCGACCATCCTCCGAAACTCGTGCTGCTGGACTTGAAACTTCCCAAAGTGGATGGCCTGGAAGTGCTGCGGGCGATGCGAGCCGACGAGCGAACCAAGGCGATCCCAGTTGTGATTCTCACTTCTTCCAAAGAACAAAAAGATGTGGTTGAGGGTTACCACCTGGGAGTGAACGCTTACGCGCAGAAGCCAGTCGACTTCGATCAGTTCAGCAAGACCATCCGGGAAATCGGGATGTTTTGGATGGTGATCAATCAAGCGCCTCCGGCGGAAACGTTCTTGGCGAGCAAGGCGCAAGGAGCGTGAAGTAAGGGTTTCGGCCGGGCCGCAGCCCACCGCTGGAGTATTGAGTTCTCCGAAGCCAGGTGTGGCGCGGAGGTTTCATCGGCGAAGCTCGAGAGTTCTGCAGGGGAATGAAAGAGCAGCGGAGATAAACGAAGTACCGCGCGGGTAACCGGGCGCGGGGATGGAGTTACTCGCTGGTGAAGTAGTCGACGGTCACGGGGTTTTCGAAGAGCGAGTAGTCGCGGGTTACCACGGCGATGCCGCTATCGGTGACGAAATAGCGGGAGCGGTCGGCTTCGGTGTCGTAGCCGATGGTGGTGCCTTCGGGAAGGTGGACGTCGCGGTCGAGAATGGCGCGGCGGATGCGGCAGCGGCGTCCGACGCTGACGTGAGAAAACAAAATACAGTCGGTGACCTCGGAATAGGAATTGACGCGCACATTTGGCGAGAGAACGGAATTCTTGACCATGCCGCCGGAGACGATGCAGCCGTTGGAGACGATGGAATCGAGAGCGGTACCCATGCGGTCTTTTTCGGCGAAGACAAATTTTGCCGGAGGATACTGGCGCTGGTGGGTGCGAATGGGCCAGTCGGCATCGTAGAGGTTGAAGATGGGCGAGACGGAGACGATATCCATGTTGGCTTCGTAGAAGGCCTCGAGGGTGCCCACGTCGCGCCAGTAGAGAGCTTCTTTCTTGTTTTCGTCGATGAAGTCGTAGGCGAAGACGCGGTAGTCGTCGACCATGCGGGGCAGAATGTCTTTGCCGAAGTCGTGGCTGGAGGTGGGATCGTCGGCATCTTTGAGCAGGGCGGGGATGAGGACGTCGGCGTTAAAGAGGTAGACCCCCATGGAGCCGGCGACCTTTTCCGGATTCCAGGGAGAACGCAGTTCGGTTTGTTTGGGTTTTTCCTGGAAGCCGTTAATGCGGCCGTCTTTGTCGACGTCGACCACGCCGAAGCGGGAAGTTTCCGCGAGATCGATCTGGATGGTGGCCAGGGTGATATCGGCGGCGGAGTCCCGGTGCTGTTTCATCATCTTGCCGTAATCCATTTTGTAGATGTGATCGCCGGAGAGGATGAGGACGTGTTTGGGCTGCTCGGAGCCGATGGAATAGATGTTCTGATAGACGGCGTCGGCGGTGCCTTGATACCACTGATCGCTGACCCGCTTCATGGGCGGCAGGACTTCGACGAACTCGCCGACCTCGCGGCCTAGGATGTTCCAGCCTTCGCGGATGTGGCGGTTGAGCGACAGTGCTTTGTACTGGGTGAGAATGTAGACGCGGCGCAATCCGGAGTTGAGACAGTTGGAGAGCGTAATGTCGATGATGCGATAGATGCCGCCGAAAGTCACGGCGGGCTTGGCGCGATCGCGAGTGAGAGGATAAAGGCGCTCACCGGCGCCGCCGGCGAGCAGGACTCCGAGAGTGTCTTTCATGGAACCACCCCAGAAAAACAGTAGATGGTAGCACAGGGGGGAGGGTTGGCGGCGATTCGAAGATGCGGCCTTCCAGCACCCTTAATATTTTCGTACTGAGTTACGAAGTCCGGTCGTGCTCTCGGCGCCGATGCCGTGACGGTAGATCCAAATCTGACGCCTGACAGCTTCGAGCGCTCCAGGGCCCCAGAGATTCGCGGGCTCGCTATCGTCGTCAGTGTTGGCATCCCATCCTTCGTCGGGCGGAACGAACTCATTGAACTGATGGATGATCAGAAAGATGGGATCGAGCTGGCGGGCGTACGCCATGAAAGAGTCGAAGGTGTCGTATTGCCCGTCTTCCCCGAAACGGAGAGCGTCATCGGGACAGTAGGGCGGAGCATTCGAATTGGGGCATCCCCATCCGTTCTGCCCGGCGGTGGCGATGGAAGCGGTGAAGTTCTCCACCCGGGGACCCGCTTGGTTGTAAGAAGGATAGTACGGGCACAACGAGAGGGTGCATGAAGTGTTGAGCCGGTCCACCCAGCTCCAGAAACCATATTCGGGATTGATTTCGACTGGTCCGTCGGGAGTGCCCTGGTTAAGCCAGAGATACGGCTGACTGTCGAGATATCCGGCCATCATCTTGAAGGTGTACTTACGGCTGATGTCAGGATGGTTTCTCAGGAATTTTCTGATTTGAAACCAGAGGGGATTATCGGATCGGTTCGGATCTTGCGCTGCCCCGAGAAAAATCAGCACCAGAGGTTTGCCCTGGTAAATTACGGTGCGCTCTGGATTCTGCTGCATCCGTGCGCCGAAGTATTCGACCTCTTTTTCGAACGCGGTCTTGCCGTCGAGATCCCTGAACAGAACATTCTCGTCGATGCCACCCAGAAGCGGAATGAGCTTGAGGCGAGTGCCTAGCTTTGTCCATGCGGTATAAAGGTTGCCAGTATTGTCGCGGATGGTTTGGTTGTAAATGCGGAAGGAGGGCGTGCAGTTCGGGACATATTTCTTGACGAACCACTCACTGTTGAAGATGCAGCTCACGTTATTCGTCAGGTCACTGATGGCGGCGTCCAAGCCGAGGTGTTCCATCCAGGCGACGTGTTGCTCGATGACGGCGGGGTCGGCGCTGTCATAGCCGCCGCCTACCGCTTGCATGTCCGCCGATTGCAACAGCGGCATAGCCGCGCTGGTTTGAAAGGTCACGGCTTTGGGACCGAACCAGGCCTCATATTCCATGACGACTATGTGGCTGCTCCCGTCCACGATTAAGGGGCCCTCCGATGCTGAAGCCGCTGATGCGGGCGACGGCGCCCAGAGCAACAGAAGCAGTGTAGAAATGGTCAGTGCCCGGAGATGATTAAGAACGCGCTGGACGGGTCCCGAGGTGCGTTTCATAAACGGATGCGCGGGAAGAGACTATTTTTCTTCCTCGATTTTGATGCGGAGGGACTTGAGGAATTTGAGATCCTGATCGCTGATTTTGAATTCGGGATTGGTGGAGAGCGTGGTCACGAGCGAAGTTTTGTCGGAAGCCTTCTCACCCTGCTTGCTGACGCCGATGGTGGCTTCGAGCACCAGAAAAATGTCGTAGCCGCCCTCTTTTATGCGGGAAACGACTTCGGCAATCTGCTCGGAATCGGAGAGCGATTCGTTGATGGCTTCGCCGAGTTCTTTCATCAATTGCTTGAGTTGTTGGTCCAAGTTGCCCCCTCAGTCAGCGCGATGACAGCGTCTCCCATCTACCCTTTAGATGCCGGTTGCGAGCGAATGGTCTCGCTGACGGAACCGACTGCGTCATTGTAGCGCCATAGGCTGCTAAAATCGAGCCGTGAGTAAGGTTTCTATCGCACAAAAGTTGGGGGTGCTGGCGCGCGTGGCAGTTCAGCAGGCCCGCCGCAGCCGCACCCTGAATGCGCTGATGAAAGCCTCGGCTACAACGGCTCGAGCTTTTGGCGGGGCTGCGCACCAGTTGTGGCTGGAGGTTACGGGCCTTGTTTTCTTGGTGATGGCGGCGGGTGGAGGGATTACGCTGCATCGGGAATATGCCAAGTATGAAGCCGGGCGGGCGGGCTCAGGCCGGGTGGTGATTGCAATTTGTTTCACAGTGGCATTTGCGTGGTTCGGAGTAAGTTCGTTTTGGAAGGTGAAGCGGAAAGGCAGCGGGCGGGCGCGGTGAGGCGGATGGCGAATGAAAGCAAAATCGCGGACGAGAAGCGGGCGGTGAGTTGTGAAACTTCCTCGCATATTCCGGTGAAGGCGCTGTACACGCTGGCCGATCTGAAAGGCTCAGACTATGAGAGCGAGGTTGGGTATCCGGGCGAGTATCCGTTCACGCGCGGAGTGCAGGCGACGATGTACCGCGGGCGGCTGTGGACCATGCGGCAGTACGCGGGCATGGGCGATGCCGAAGAGTCGAACAAGCGCTACAAGTATTTGCTGGCGAACGGAACCACCGGGCTCTCGGTGGCGTTCGATTTGCCCACCCAGATCGGAATGGATTCGGACCACGCTCTGGCCTCGGGCGAAGTAGGCAAAGTGGGTGTCGCGATTGATTCACTTGAGGACGTGCAGCGACTGTTCGATGGCATCGACCTGACGAAGATTTCCACCTCTATGACCATCAACGCGACTGGGTCGATTCTGCTGGCGTTGTACGTGGCCGTGGCGCGGCGGCAGGGCGCGGACATTCGCCAACTTTCGGGCACGGTGCAGAACGATGTGCTGAAGGAATATATCGCGCGCGGTACCTATATTTATCCGCCGCAGCAGGCCCTGCGCGTGATTACCGATATGTTTGCCTGGGCGAATGAGCAGGTGCCGGAGTGGAATACGATTTCGATTTCCGGCTATCACATGCGCGAGGCGGGATCGACGGCGGTGCAGGAAGTGGCATTCACTCTGGGCAACGGCATGACCTATGTGGAGGCGGCGATCAAGGCCGGGCTGGATGTGGACAAGTTCGCGCCGAGGCTTTCTTTCTTCTTTAATGCGCACAACAATTTTCTGGAAGAAGTGGCGAAGTTTCGCGCCGCGCGACGGATGTGGGCGCGCATCATGCGGGAGCATTTCAAGGCGAAGAATCCGCGGTCGTGGATGCTGCGCTTTCATACGCAAACGGCCGGCTCGACGCTGACCGCGCAGCAACCGGAGAACAACATTGTGCGCACGGCGATTCAGGCGCTGGCGGCGGTGCTGGGCGGGACGCAGTCGCTGCACACGAATTCTTACGACGAAGCGCTGGCGCTGCCGACCGAGCAGGCGGCGCGGATTGCCCTGCGCACCCAGCAGGTTATTGCCTACGAATCGGGCGCGCCGCAGACGGCGGATCCGCTGGCGGGGTCGTATTACATCGAGACGCTGACCAATGAGATTGAGAAGCGCGCGGCGGAATACCTGGGCAAGATTGAAGTTCTCGGGGGGATGCTGAAAGCAATCGAACGCGGGTTCGTGCAACAGGAGATTCAGAACGCGGCGTATGAATATCAACAGGCCGTGGATCGCGAGGATGCGATCGTCGTGGGCGTGAACCGTTTTGCTGTGGAAGAAGAGAAGACGATTCCGACTCAGCGGATCGATCCGGCGCTGGAACCGAAGCAGATCGAGCGCCTGCGCGCCCTGCGGGCGCGGCGGAATGCGGGGCCGTGGAAGGATGCTTTGATCCAGGTAGAAGCTGCAGCGAGGTCGGGCGCAAACGTGATGCCGAGAATTCTGGCGGCCGTCGAGGCGTATGCGACCGTTGGTGAGATTTCGGATGCGATGCGGAGAGTGTTTGGGGAATACCGCGAAGCGGTGGTGATTTAAGGCGTCCAACCGAAATGTTGTTCTGCCGAACCAGTTCTACCCGCTCATCGGATATGTGCAAAATCTTTCATCCTCCTTCCACGCGGGAAAATGTTGTAGACTGCCGCCGTTTGCGAAGGTCAGAAATTTTCCCGCCTGAATTTCCTGGGGGTGACCCATGAAACGTCCGATCCGGCCGTGGGGCAGAGCCGCCCACTGTGCGAGGTTGGCTGTCGTCATTGTTGCTATCGGTTTCTGCGCATTTCAGTCGGCCGCGTTTCAGTGTCAGGCGCAGAGTGCGGAAATCAAGCATATCGTGATCATCGTCCAGGAGAGCCGTTCGTTCGACACCATGTTTGGCCAGCTCCCCGGAGCCAACGGAGCCACAACGGGCGACTACCTCGGGCAGACGGTTAGCTTGAAGCAAGCCCCGTTGAGTTCGGATCCTCTTCCCGATAACTACTCCGTAACCAAAGGGATTATCGATGGCGGACTGGATGACTTTTACTACGGGAACGGAAATCCTGAGAAAAGCGCTTACATTCAATTCTCACGGAGTGAACTCCCAAATTACTGGGAGTACGCTCAAAATTTCGCCGTCGCGGACAATTTCTTTGCCTCCACCTACGGGGCAAGCTTTGCCAACCATCTTTATCTGGTGGCCGCGCAATCCGGCAACGCGATTGGAAATCCCGACTCGTCGGTGGCCTGGGGATGCGATTCCCCGGCAGGAACTACAGTTCTGTTGGCGAATGGTCAGAAGGTTTTCCCTTGCTTCACCATTCCGACTTTGCCCGGCGAGCTGAACCCGGCAGGAATTACCTGGCAGTATTACGCGGCTCCCAAAGGCCAGGCCGGCTATATATGGTCGGCGTTGGATGCTATCAAAGGGATTCGCGAGAGCAGCCAGTGGACGACAAACGTGCTGCCGGTAAATCAATTCGTCGCCAATGCGCTAAGTGGAACACTGGCGAACGTGGTGTGGGTTACTCCGCCGCAGGTGGATTCCGATTCCCCTCCGGCCAATGTCTGCGCTGGGGAGAACTGGGCGGTGCAGATGATTAACGCGATCATGGAGTCGCCGGAATGGCCGTCGACGGCGATATTTCTGACCTGGTCAGACTATGGCGGCTACTACGACCACGTTGCGCCGCCGACGGTCGATTCCTTTGGATTGAGTCTACGAGTTCCAACGCTGATCATCTCGCCGTATGTGAAAGCGGGACTCGTGGAACACCAGCAGACGGAATTCTCGTCGCTGCTGGCTTCGGTGGAACATCAATACGGTCTGCCTCCGTTGACTGCCCGCGATGCGGCTGCGAACGATCTTTGGGACGCGTTCGACTTCAACCAGCAGGCACTGTCTCCGCTGATTTTGAGCGCACAGAAGTGTTCCAGTTCGCGGTGATTGGGTCGCGCGATTGGGTCGCGCTAGTCCGAGGTTTTGTAGTCGCAGGCGGTGCGGCAAGGTTCGCAGTACATCAGGCCGTCCTGGCAGATGCGGACTTCGAGTACGGTCTGGCATAGGCAGCAGTACTTCTCGCACTCGCACTGGTTTTCCGGCATTTCACATTGGGCGCAACGGAATTTGGCGTGGCTGGTTCCAGCGGACATAGCAGCACTGTAGCGCCGGGCGGCGAGACGGGAAACGTGCCGTTAGTAACCTCGATGATTGGGAAGTACTTGTTTCGTCCCTCTTTTGGCGCTCTGCCGCCCATGATCGTCTGTTGATTTCCGAAAACCTCTCGAGCACACCCAAACCGCGGGTCCGCAGTCTCCGTGCCATATAATTCCTCGTAATGACCTTCCAACAATTGCTGGATGGGGCGGAAGTTCTCGCGCAGAGCGGGAATCCGGGCGTAAGCGGCGTGGAATATGACTCGCGGGGCGTGAAGCCGGGGTCCGTGTTCGTGGCCATGCGCGGGGAAACCTCAGATGGCAACAGGTTTATTGATTCTGCAATTGCCGCGGGCGCGGTGGCGGTGGTCACCGATTCTGCGGCGGAAAAACCTCGAGAAAGCATTGCGTGGGCTGTGGTGCCGCATGGGCGGCGGGCGCTGGCCCGCTTGAGCGCAAACTTCTACAGGAAGCCGGCGGAGCGCATCGCGATTACTGGAATTACGGGCACGAACGGCAAGAGTACGACGGCGTTTCTGGTGGAATCGATTCTCGCCGCGGCCGGCCGCAAGAGCGCGCTGATCGGCACGATTGAATATCACGTGGCCGGGAAGGTTTTGCCCGCGCCGCACACCACGCCAGAGGCGCTGGACCTGAACCGGATTCTGAACGAAGCCCTGGGCCAGGGCGCGACCGACGCGGTGATGGAAGTGTCTTCGCACGCGCTGGCGCAGCAGAGAGTTTACGGCGTGCCTTTCGATGTGGCCGTGTTTACCAACCTCACTCGCGATCATCTGGACTATCACCAGACTATGGAAGAGTATTTTTCGGCCAAGCGCGTGCTGTTTGAGGGTTGCGGCACAGACGCTCCGCGCGCGGCGGTCACAAACCTCGACGATGAATATGGCGCCAAGCTGGCCGAGTTCAGCCGCAAACGCAGCGCGCTGGTGTTGAAGTATGGATGGGCGCGCGGCGACTTTCACGCGAAGCAAGTGGAAATAACTCCGCGCGGCACCAGGATGGATCTGATCGCGCCGGAAGGCAAGATTGCAGTATTCTCGCAGCTGATTGGACGCGTGAATGTGTACAACATTCTGGCCGCTGCGGGCGCCGCCTATGCGCGCGGCTGCAACACCGAGGCGATCGCCAGGGGAATTGAAACGCTGGCGCGCGTTCCGGGAAGGTTTGAACGCGTGGATTGCGGGCAGCCGTTTACGGTGGTGGTGGATTATGCGCACACCGACGACGCGCTGCGCAATTTGACGGAGCTGGCGCGGGAGTTCGTTTCGCGAACCGCGTCGAAAGCAAGAGTGCTGACGGTGTTCGGTTGCGGGGGCGATCGCGACCGGATGAAACGTCCGCTGATGGGCGAAGCCGCGGGGCGGGGAAGCGACTTCGTGGTGCTGACTTCCGATAATCCCAGAAGCGAAGACCCGCTCAGCATCATCAACGATGCGCTGGTGGGGTTGCAGCGTAGCGGAGTGAAGTACAGCGTGGAGGCCGACCGGCGCAAGGCGATTGCGCTGGCCACTAGCGAAGCGCGGCCCGGAGATATTGTGCTGATTGCGGGAAAGGGGCACGAGAAGGTGCAGATTATGCGCGACGGGCCGCATCCATTCGATGACGTGGAAGTGGCGCGCGAGGCGCTGCGCGCAGCGGGGTTCGAGTGTGAAAAAGTTAGTGCGAGTGCGAAGGCATGAAACTGACGCTGGGGAGAATCGCCGAGTTTTTGGCCGCCGATGGGGAATATCCGCGCGAAGAAATTGCGCAAGGCTATTCGATCGACTCGCGGACGATAAATCCGGGCGAGCTCTTTTTTGCGGTGAAGGGCGAGCGGCTGGATGGGCACGATTTTGTTGCGCAGGCCTTGCAGCGGGGCGCAGCCGCGGCGGTGGTGCGGAAGCATTTGTCGCCGCGATATGCGGAGAAGACGCGGTTGCTGGCGGTGGAAGACACATTGCTTGCGTTACAGACGCTGGCCACGGCCGTGCGAAAGCTGTGGGGCAAGCCGCTGATCGCGGTGACCGGCTCGGCAGGGAAGACGACCACGAAGGATGCAATTGCACACGTGCTGGACGCGCGTTTTCGCGTTCTGAAGTCGGAAGGAAACTTCAACAATCATTTCGGCCTCCCGCTGATGCTGCTGAAACTGAAGCGAGAACACGATGTGGCCGTGATCGAGATGGGCATGTCGCATGCGGGCGAGATTCGAGCGCTGGCGAAGATCGCGCAGCCCGAGATTGGCGTGGTGACCAACGTCGCTCCGGTACATATTGAGTTTTTCGATTCGCTCGCGGACATCGCGCGAGCGAAATATGAATTGATCGAGTCGCTGCCGGCGGGCGGAGTCGCGATTTTGAACGCGGACGATGAATACGTCTCGCTGTTCGGGCGCGACTTCAAAGGCAAAGTGGTGCTGTACGGCACGCGAGTTACGGCGGATGTGCGCGCGGAGAATGTCCGATCCCGCGGGTCTGAAGGATCGGAGTTTGACGTGGTTGCGCTCGGGGCGCGGGAACACGCGCGGCTGCCGCTGGTGGGCGAACACAATATTCTGAATGCGCTTGCGGCTGTTGCCGTCGCACTGGAACGCGGGCTAACGCTCGCCGAGGCCGTCGGTCCTCTCGCAACCTTGGCTCCAGCCGACAAGCGCGGGCAGGTTGTTCAGCTGGGTAACATCACGGTCATCAACGATTGCTACAATTCCAATCCGAAGGCGCTGCACGCGATGGTGGACGCGCTGGCCGCGATGGCGGCAAAACGGCGAATTGTGGTGGCTGGAGAAATGCTGGAGCTTGGTCCGGCGGGCGCGGAGATGCACCGGCAGGCGGGTTTGCACATCGCTGAGAAAAAAATTGACGTGCTTCTCGGCGTGCGCGGCCTGGCGCAGGCTGCGGTCGACGCCGCGCGCAATTCCGGGATCGGCGCCGAGTTTGTTGCCACCGCGGAAGAAGCCGGCGAGTGGCTGGCGCGCGAAACTCGCGACGGCGATGCGGTTCTGCTGAAGGCCTCGCGCGGCGTAAAGCTGGAGACTGCGCTGGATATCTGGAAAGCGCTACGGCGCGATTCGGGTCGCTGAGGAGAGTTGCGGCATTTCTTCACCACGGAGACACCGAGAAAACAACAATAGTTGGTTTTCTCCGTGACTCTGTGCCTCCGTGGTGAAATGATCTTTCGGTGGGACGGAGGCTGATTGCTCTACTGGCTGTTGTTCGTGAAGCTGCAGCATTATTTTCCGCCATTCCGCATCTTTCGCTACTTGACCTTCCGCACCGCGTTCGCCAGCCTGACCGCGCTGTTTACCGCATTGATCGTGGGACCGGTGGTGATTGGCCGTCTGCGCGAATTTCAGATCGGGCAGTACATCCGCGAAGAGGGGCCGCAGGCTCATCAGAAAAAAGCCGGCACGCCGACCATGGGCGGCCTGCTGATTGTCATCGCCGTTGTGGTGCCGACTCTGTTGTGGGCCGACCTCAGCAATCGTTTCGTGTGGATTGCCGTGTTTTCTACCTGCGCCTTCGCGGCCATCGGCTTCACCGACGACCACACCAAGGTCACGCAACGCCGAAACCTGGGCCTGACCGGCCGGGCCAAGATCGGATTGCAGATTGCCGCCAGCATTCTGATCGCGGTCATGCTGATTACCATGCAGACCTACGGAATGTATTCCACCAAATTAATCGTGCCGTTTTTCAAACAATTCCATCCCGACCTGGTGGTGCAGAACCTGGAGCGATTTCCGCATCTATGGCCGCTGGCGTTTTTGCCCTTCATTGCGTTCGTGGCATTCGTGATTGTTGGATCGAGCAACGCGGTGAATCTGACGGACGGGCTTGACGGGTTGGCGATCGGCTGCACGGTAATCGCAGCCGGAGCCCTGACGGTTCTCACCTACATCAGCGGGCATGCAACTTTTTCCACTTACCTGGAACTGCCGCGCATGCCGCAAGTGGGTGAGTTGACGATTTTCTGCGGAGCGATGGTGGGATCTTCGATCGGATTCCTATGGTACAACGCGCATCCCGCCGAAGTATTCATGGGCGATGTCGGGTCGCTCGCGCTGGGCGGGGCGATTGGAACCATTGCAGTGATGATCAAGCAAGAATTGCTGCTGCCGTTCATTGGCGGCGTGTTTGTGATTGAAGCGGTTTCCGTGATTTTGCAGGTCGGATCGTACAAGCTGCGCAAGAAGCGAATCTTCAAGATGGCTCCGATTCATCATCACTTCGAGTTGATGGGCTGGTCGGAGTCGAAGATCATTGTGCGCTTCTGGATCGCTTCGCTGGTGTTCGCGCTGTTCGCCCTGACGACACTGAAGCTTAGGTAGGAACGAACTCACCACAGAGTCACAGAGACACGGAGAAAACCAAGATCAATGTCTTTCAAAAGAGGATCGTTATTTGGCGTCAACCCCCGGGAGATTTTTCCTTTTGTCCTCCTCCGTGTCTCCGTGTCTCCGTGGTGAAATAGGCTTAATGGAGCTTAATAACAAACGCGTGCTGGTGGTGGGCCTGGGCAAGTCCGGGGTGGCGTCGGCGCTTTTCTTAAAGGCGCATGGGGCGCGGGTTACCGTTTCCGACACCAAGAGCGGCGATGAACTGCGCAACGAGATTCCCGTGCTGCTCGATCATGGCATCACCGTCGAAACCGGCGGGCACGGCGAGCGCACATTTCGCGGGCAGGATCTGATTGTGGTCAGTCCCGGCGTTCCCGTGGATGCGCCGCCGTTGGTGCAGGCGCGCGCTATGGGCGAGGCCGTGATTGGCGAGATTGAACTGGCGGCGCGGTTCTTGCCGGGGCGGATCGTCGCCATCACCGGGTCGAACGGAAAAACGACGACGACCGCGCTGACGGGCGAGATTCTGACAGCGGGAGGATTGCCGACGCTGGTTGGTGGAAACATTGGTACTCCGGCGATTTCGCTGGCCGAGCGCGCCCGGCCCGAAACCGTAATTGTGCTTGAGGTTTCCAGCTTTCAACTGGAGACGATTCAAACCTTCCGGCCGAGAGTTGCCATTGTGTTGAACGTAACGCCGGATCATCTGGACCGGCATGGCACGCTTGAAGCTTACGTGGATGCGAAGGCTCGGATATTTGAAAATCAGCAGAGTGAGGACTTTGCCGTCCTGAACGAGGATGATCCCACTTGCGTGGCGATGGCCGAGCGGACACGGGCGCAAGTATTCTGGTTCAGCCGGCAGAAAGAAGTGAAGCAAGGCGCGTGGGTGCGCGACGGGAACATTCTTCTTCGCGACGGGAGTGGACAACGCGAGATCATGCAGGTTTCCGAGGTTCCACTGAAGGGCGCGCACAATCTGGAGAACGTGCTCGCGGCCGTGTGCGCGGCGGCGCTGATGGGATGCGCGCCAGAGAAGATCCGGCAGGCGGTGCGCGAGTTCAAGGCGGTCGAGCACCGGCTGGAATTTGTGGCCACGATCCGCGGCGTGGATTATTACAACGACTCGAAGGCCACCAACGTAGATGCAACCATCAAGGCGCTGGAGTCGTTTCCCGCGAACATACACCTCATTCTTGGCGGCAAAGACAAGGGCAGCGACTACACCGTGCTCAACAATCTGCTTCGCCAGCGCGTGAAGCGCGTGTACACAATCGGCGCCGCCGCGGCGAAGATCGAGTCGCAGGTTAAAGGAGTTGAAGTGGTTCACGCCGAGACGCTGGAGAACGCCATCCGCAAGGCGAATGCCGTGGCGCAGCCGGGAGATGTTGTGCTGCTTGCTCCGGCCTGCGCCAGCTTCGATCAGTTCAAGAATTACGAGCAGCGCGGGCAGGTGTTTAAGGAGATCGTGCGCGGCTTGACGTAAACAACAATTTCTCCTCGGAGACGCCGAGGCAATCCAAATGCATGCCCGCGCCACAAGGTTTTCCACAACATCGTGTGACATCCAACCTTGTCCACAACATCGAACATGCGCGATGATGATCGAGGCCGTGACTGCCGCGCAAGGCGCGATTCGTCCCGTCCTAAGTCCTTCGATTGAAAGACTTTAGCGTCTAAGTCCTTTGACATCCAGACCTTACGGGGAATTTCGCGCCAACCCGATGATTCCAAAGATTTTGCAAAAGGGGGGAGGGGGCGTACCCGTTCTAAAATGTCAGGGATGTCCCCCGCCCATTCAACATTCACACCATCTTCCCCAAACTGGGAACAGCAACCCCCAAGTTTATTTCAGCAAGAAATCCAACAGTCCGTTTCGGAAGGCGGTTGCCCCTTCGCGCGCGGTGATTCCCTCGAACCAAAACAAGCAACAACAAGAATCAACAATCGACAATTCCTTCTGCGCGTTTCCGCTCCTCCGTGGTGAAATGAACTTCCCATGGCGAAGCGCGTGAGTGTCGATCGCTGGCTGTTTACTGTGACCATGCTGCTGGTGTTTGTGGGGCTGGTGATGGTGTTTTCGGCTTCGGCGGTGATGGCGCGGGAGCGGTTTGGCTCTCCGTACGCGTTCTTGTCGAAGCAGTTGCTGTGGGCAGTTGCGGGGCTGTTCGCGATGGTGGTGACTATGCGGGTGGATTACCGGCGCTACAAGCATCCGGCGCTGGTGTTTTCGCTGATGGGAGTGACCACGCTGCTGCTGATCTCGGTGTTTTTCCTCGACCGCTCGCATAATACACACCGCTGGATTCATGCCGGCGGTTTTTCGTTCCAGCCTTCGGAGCTGGCCAAGCCCGTGCTGATTCTGTTTCTCGCCTACTTCCTCGAAGGGCGCGCGAAGAATATGGACGACTGGCGCAACACGCTGGCGCCGGCCGCTGTTCCCGTGGTTGTGTTTCTTGGGTTGATTGTCTTGCAGCCCGACCTGGGCACGGCCATCGCCTGCGCGGGAATCGTGGCTTGCATCCTTTATGTGGCGGGCATGCGGCTTCGCTATTTCGGGTATGCGTTTGCGGCGTCGCTGGCACCGCTGTATTTTCTGATTTTTCATGTGAGCTGGCGGCGCGACCGCATTCTCGCGTTCCTCAATCCATACGCGGAGCGGCAGAAAGCCGGGTTTCACCTGATACAGTCGCTGATTGCGGTGAGCACGGGCGGAATCACCGGCACCGGGCTGATGGAAGGCAAGCAGAAACTTTTTTATCTCCCCGAACCGCACACCGATTTTATTTTTGCCGTAACCGCCGAAGAATTGGGGCTGGTAGGAGCGCTGTTTGTGGTGACGCTATTTGCGATTTTTCTGTGGCGCGGCATGCGAGTATCGTGGCGAACGGAGGATCTATTCGGGCGCTACCTCGCGGTTGGCATCACCAGCATGGTGGTGCTGCAGGCGTTCATCAACATCAGCGTGGTGCTGGGCATGATGCCGACCAAAGGCATTCCGCTGCCGCTGGTGTCGTATGGAGGGTCGTCGCTGTTTGTGACGCTGGCCTGCGTGGGCATGCTGCTGAATATCACGAAACAGGCGGAATAAAAGCGATTGCGTCATTGAGTGATGGAAAGAATCGTCCGATGACTCAATCGCCCAATCGCTCAATGACTCAATCGCTCAATCGTTTATAGTCACCTCATGCGGGCCATTCTGGCGGGCGGCGGGACGGGCGGACACGTGATCCCGGCGCTGGCCATCGCCAACGAACTGAAGAAAAGTTATGGGGCCGAGGTGCTGTTCATGGGCACAGCGCGCGGGATCGAGAACCGTCTGGTACCGGCGGCGGGATATCCGCTGCAACTGGTGCGGGTGGGAGCGCTGAAGAATGTGAGCCTGGTGACGCGGGCGAAGACCGCGTTCGATCTGCCACGGGCGGTCTGGGACGCGAGCCGCATGTTGAATGAATTCGCGCCTGATGTGGTGATCGGCGTGGGCGGATACGCTTCCGGTCCGGCGATGCTGGCGGCGGTGGTGAAGCATATTCCAACTTTGGCGTTCGAGCCCAATGTTGTCCCAGGGTTCGCCAATCGCGTAGTGGCACGGTTTGTGTCGGGAGCCGCGGTGCACTTTGAAGAGACGACGAAATATTTTCGTCGCGCGGAAGTGACGGGCGTTCCGGTGCGGCCGGCGTTTTTCGAAATTCCTGCAAAGCACGGCGGGCTGCCGACTCTGCTGGTGTTTGGCGGAAGCCAGGGAGCGCACGCGATCAATGAGGCGATGATCCGATGTTTGCCCGTGCTGCAGCGGGAAGCGCCGGGGATTCACATCATTCATCAGACGGGCGAGCGTGACTATAATGACGCGCTGGCTGCGTATCGTGGTTTGAAAAATGCGGCAGGCGAAACGACGGAAGTTTTCACGTTTGAAGTTTTTAGATTTATCGAGGACATGCCGGCGGCTTTCGCGCGCGCGGACTTGGTGGTGTGCCGGTCAGGCGCGAGCACCGTGGCGGAAATCGCCGCAGCAGGGAAGCCGGCGATCTTTGTGCCATTTCCGCGGGCGGCCGACGATCATCAGCGGGTGAACGCTGAGGCGCTGGAGCGCGCCGGGGCAGCGGTGCTGGTGGAAGAATCGAAACTGGAAGGAGTTTGGCTGGCGGAGACGATTGCGGCATTGCTGGGCGATCAGCGGCGATTGCAACAGATGAGCGTCGCGGCGCGGAGTTTGGCGCATCCCAATGCGGCGCGAGACATTGCGGCGATGGCGGCGCGGGTGGCGGGGATAGAAAAAACTTAGCCACGGATTCGCACGGATTTTCACAGATACTTCTTTTAGGTTTTTATTCTCCGGGTTTGTTTTGGTTGATCCGTGTGAATCCGCGTGATCCGTGGCGAAGAAGTTAACTCATGTTTGCCAAGATTCAACGCATCCATTTCGTAGGCATCGGTGGCATCGGCATGAGCGGGATTGCCGAGGTGCTGCTGAATCTCGGATACAAGGTTTCCGGGTCGGATCTGAAAAGTTCCGCAGTGACGCAGCGGCTGGCTGAGTTGGGTGCGCAGGTGTTCGAAGGCCACGCGGCGGAGAACATAACCGGAGCCGAAGTCGTCGTGACCAGTTCGGCGATCGCGGC
>PMHV01000057.1 GCA_003156805.1 Acidobacteriaceae bacterium
ACCAGGATTCCCTCGGCGCTTTCCAGCGGGCTCAGCATGATTTCAATCGGAAACTCGCTGCCATCCTTCCGTCGCCCGGAGAGCTCGATCCCCATGCCGATCTGTTGCTCCAACGCTTCCGCCGCGCTTCGGGTAGCGTCCGCGATCAGCCGCTCGGCAAAGCCCTCGGGAATGATGCTCTTCACCTTCTGCCCGACCAGCTCATCGCGCCGGTACCCGAACTGCTTCTCCGCCTGAACATTCACCAGGACGATCTCTCCACCCTGGTTCACCACCACCATCGCATCCGGCGCCGCTTCCAATAACCCTCGATACCTCGCGTCCGATTCTCTGCTCTCGTTGAGAGCGCGGCCCGTCTTCCTATCACCGGCCCCGCTCCTACGGCCTCCATTGGCAATCACAACCATTCTTGTGTAATCGGCAACAGGCTCGCCAAACTTCAACAGTCTCAAGAATTCCCACAGGCTCACTGTGACATCCAACCTTGTCCCCGCCCCATCACTTGCGCGATCATGGTCGAGGCCGTGACGGTTGGCACAAGCCAATCATCACGCCCCGAAATCCTTTGTTTCACGGACTTGGTATTTAAGCTCTTTGACATCCGTATTTTGCGGGAAATTTCCTGCTAACGTGAAGATTCCAAAAGACCGTGAGGGGTGGGGGTATCCCTATTTTTCAGCCTGGGAGCGAGCTATCCAACACTCGCCGCAACCCCGCCCCAAACTTTATTTTGGGGCCGAGATTCACAGCGACATTGCGTCCCGTCGCAGAGACGGCGTAAGCATTGGCGCTCGAAGCCCGAAGCACGTCAATACAGCGCCCGCTCCCCCTCCGGCCGCGTCTTCCATCTGCGGTGCACCCACAGCCACTGCTCCGGATACTTCCTCACATACTCTTCAATAATGTGAGTGAACATCCGCGTGTTGGCCATGCTTTCTCCGGCGGCAGTTTTTGCAATCGCCCGGTTAAAGCAGCCGATATAGGAGCCGACGCTCTTCGCGGTGGTGAGGTACTTCCGTGCCTCGGAAGTAACATCTTGTGTGCCAGCCCGCAGGCAGCTTCGGTGTAAGATTGCTACAGGATCTTCGGAGACGTTATGAAACGAATTGCGGCTTTCATGCTGCTGGCCGCCTCCAGTGTTGCCTGGTCGGCACCGGCTAAAACTGAACGCACCAATATTGGAGAAAATTCGCGCGAGGCCCGGAAGGCAGCCAAGCAGCAACAGAAAACCGTAAAGAAGGCAGCCAAGAAACAGCGGAAAAACATGAAGAGATACCAGAAGGCGCAACGCAAGGCGGCGAAGAACGGGCAACGGCGCCGCTAAACAGCCTTCGCGTTCCTGCCGAAGTTGGCAGTCCGAGATCCGAGGTCCGACGTCCGACGCCCGCACTTTAATACACCACCGGTTCCCCCTCCGGCCGCGTCTTCCACCTCCGGTGCACCCACAGCCACTGCTCCGGATATTTCCTCACATACTTTTCAATAAGGTGAGTGAACATCTGCGTGTTGGCCACAATGTCGGCTTCGAGATCGCCGGTCTTGATCAACTCCATCGCCGGATCGAAGCGCAACCGGTACTTTCCCAGCGCCGCATCCCAAATCGTGAACGTGGGCACCACCGCGGCGTCCGTGCGCAGTGCAATGCGCGCCAGCCCGCTCGCCGTGCACGCCGGAACGCCGAAGAAGTCCACAAAAATTCCCTGCGGCGGAGTCATATTCGTGTCCATCAAAATGCCCACGACTTCCCCCGCCTTCATCGCCGCCAGCAATCCGCGCACAAAGTTATCTTTGTCCACAGTCTTGTTTCCATGCATGGTGCGGTACTCGCGGATCAGCCGGTCCAGATACGCGTTGTCCATCGCCCGCATCACCACGTGCATCGGGTGCCCGTGCATCGAATGCGTGAATGCGGAAAGTTCCCAGCCGCCGAAGTGCGCGGTTAGAAACAGAACTCCCTTGCCTCGGGCATAGGCCTGCTCGTAATTCTCCAGCCCGTCGTACAGCACCACCTGCTCGACGTTTTCCAGCGTGTACTTGGGAAATTGGCAGACTTCGGCCAGTTGCCGGCCCAGCGAAGTAAACTCCGCGCGCAGAATCCGCGCCCGCTCCGGTTCACTTTTTTCGGGAAATGCCAGGTCAAGATTGCGCATTCCCACGCGGCGCAACCGCACATGCAGGACATACACAACCCAGGCCACGCCAATGGCCAGAGCGCGCGCCGCCGGACGCGGCAAAGCTCCCAGCAGTTTGATCACCGGCCACGCCGCCGCATATTCAAGTCGCTGCCGCATCAGGGAAGCGTGACCGTATCATCGCGAAAAATAACCTGTCAAACCGAGCAGCGGCTCTTCAAGGTTTTGAGCCGAAGTCTGAGGTCCGAAGTCCAAGGTCCGTCTTCTTATTTCGCCGCTTCCTGCGCCCATTTCGAGAGCGTGCTCAGGAACGGACTCGCCCCCGCAGGCGGCTCGATCGTTCCGGTCAGCGACGTTCGGAACGGCACCATGCGCCCGTAGAATTCGCGCGTGCTGTCTTTGTCCTGTTTCACTATCGCGCCGTCCAGGCTGACTCCGGCAAAAATGCCGCGCGCCCGCGAATAGGTCAGCACCTCAGCCCGCATCTTCCAATCCGTGTTGCCTTCGGCGTGCCGCCCCACCGGACCGGCTGCCACTGAAGCGTCCGCGCCCAACTCAAACTTGCTCGAGAGCAGATTCTTCATTCCATTGTCGTTCATGATCAGCATGACCAAGTCCACTGCTTGCCCGCCGATCTGAAGTCCGAAACTGCCGCCGGCCACGCTGAAAAATGCCGGAGCGCTCCATCCCTTAGGCGTGCGGCAGCTGGCCAGCCCGCGCCCATAGCGCCCGCCAAAGATGAAGCCGCCTTTCAGCATCGACGGCACCACCGCCACGCACTCCGCCGATCCCAACACTTCCTGCGGAATGCCTTTATCAGGCGCGCCCTGAATCTCATCCAGCACATCCGCCGCTGCCTGTACGCGGTCCTGCGCTTTGGATTCTTTCGGTTGATCGTCCGCCGCTACAGCAGCCACACTCAGGCACAACATCACCGCCACCAGCACAGACTTTTTCATAGTTCCTCATCGCACAAGAATTCTCTGGGATTTGGTATTTGGATTGTAAACGAAGAGGCCGCTGTTGCATCGCTTCGGTTCGGGCGGCTTTTACACATCCTTCCGCCGTGCACCGTTCTGGGCGTCGGTCTCTTGTGCAATCTGATGATTCGCCGGAGTCCATTACATGAGCGCCGTTACATCTTTCCCAGCTGTTCCATCTGTAATAAACCCGTCCTGTAACAAACCCGTCGCTCTTGAAACCAGCAGAGTAGACGAAAACGGCAAGGCCGTTCACGAAGCAAGTCGCCTCCCGCCATCTAAAACTTAATTTTTCTCCGAGAGTGTTCACAATTGAGCATTCTCGGCACCAGCCCTGAGGCATTATCCTCTTTGCCATGGGCAAAAAACTTAGCCTAAAACAATCGCTTACTGTCCAATGTCCGACTTGCGGTGCCGCGCCCGGAGAGAAGTGCGAACTCAGCACTGGCCAACCACGCACGGAACCACACCGCGACCGCCGATTGATCGCCAAAGAGCAAACCTAGCAACGCAACTTTAAGGACAGTACCCCATAGTCTTTGCAGCCATCGACCTTGCCAGGCGTGCTATACTTCTCGCCACGTTCGGCTCTCCCCCAAGTCTTGAAGTATTCTGCATCTCAGAGAGGTAGGCTTTCAGTGACCCACACAAGTTTCTCATCTGCCCGAAAAATCTCGTCCATTCTGAAGATCGCATTCGCAATTGCGGCGATAGCCTTCGCGCTGTCAGCCGCCGCAACCGCCCAGACCATATCCGAGATTGCATGGATCAGCGACACATACTCCGGGCTCGCCTTCGATTCCGCCGGCAATCTTTACGGCGTAACCGCCGGTGGCGCAGGTGGTGGCGGAACTTGCAACGGAGGCTGCGGTCAAGTCTTCGAATTGTCGCCCGACTCCGGCGGCTGGACCCAAACCGTCCTCTATAACTTCGTCGGAGGCGATGACGGCAGTTATCCTGGCGGCCTGGTCGTCGACGCGGCAGGCAATTTATACGGCACCACTTCTTACGGAGGCTCGTCCGGTTGCGGCAGTATCGGCTGCGGCACAGTTTTCAAATTGTCCCGCTCAGGCGGCGATTGGAAGGAAACGTTGATTCACGTTTTCACCGACACCGAACCGCAAGATGGCTTGTATGCGGGATTTCCCTTAGTCTTCGACGCTGAAGGAAATCTCTACGGCACCACCGGCGGTGGTGGCGTAGGCACATTCTGCAACGGCGGCGGCTGCGGCGTCGCCTTCAGACTCTCGCCCGCGTCCGGCGGCCAATGGAAAGAGAACGTCCTGTACAGCTTCCCAGGCGGAGCGGCGGGCTTCAATGCCCTCGGTCCTCTCACCTTTGACGCGAAAGGCAACCTCTACGGCGTAATGCAGGCCGGAGGAGATTTCTCGACTGCTTGCGGCTCAGGAGGCTGTGGCCTAATCTTTGAACTGGTGAACACCGCGCACGGCTGGAAGCAAGGCATTCTCCACACCTTCCACGATGCCGACGGCCACCAGCCCAATGCTGGCTTGATCTTCGACGCGGCCGGCAATCTTTACGGGACAACATTTTCAGGCGGACGATTCACCGACGGCCTTGCCTTCAAACTGTCGCCCGTCTCCGGCGGCTGGAAAGAAACTTCGCTCTACAACTTCACCGGCGGCAACGACGGTTCGAGTCCCACTGCGGGCCTGGCCTTCGATAAGCTAGGCAATCTGTACGGAACAACCGCTAACGGCACGCTGATCGAATGCGACAACGACATTTGCGGCCAGGCATTTGAGCTCTCGCCCGTCGCCGGCGGGTGGAAGTTGAGCGCCCAGTTCGCCACTCCGCAGGATTATTACCCACTCGGCGGTCTCGTCCTTGGCCGCGATGGCAATCTCTACGGCACGGCCTACGACAACCACTACCTAACGGGAGGCGTTGCCTTTGAGATTACGCCGTAGCGCTCAAGCCGAAGACTAGAATCGGCAGGCGGTGTGCAAGAATTTTCCTATCGAGTTTTCGGCGTTGGAAAGCACGAGTCCGCTCCAGATTCCTTGAAAACTCTTGTAGCTGGATTCTCTTTTTCGTGATAAAGTTCCGCGCAATAGGTTTCCCAGGCTCCGCAGCTAACCCCCAATTGCGGTTTGTTTCTGTTCCCGCTTCTAATGTCGCGCCTCAGTGGGAAGCCTTCGCATACTCCGTCGAATCGGATCATTGCAGGAGAAGCCTCATGAAAAATCAGACATCCCCTATCTCTACGACCTCGCGCATCAGCTTCCTTCTGCTCTCCCTGGCGATCATCCTGGCGATCATCGCCAGCCTGGCAGCAAGCGCACACGCACAAACCCTGACGACTCTCTACAACATGGGCGACACGCAACCGAACAGCCCTTACGCTGGGGTGGCAGCTGACAAGGCAGGCAATCTTTATGGCGCCACGCTGGGCGGCGACTTTGTCGAAGGCGTGGTCTACAAGCTGACATATGTTTCCGGCGAATGGCAGGCATCGGTGATCTACAACTTCACCGGCGCCGCCGACGGCGGACATCCCTCGACCACTCCCATCTTCGACGCGGCGGGCAATCTCTACGGCGCAACCCAGACCGGCGGCATCCTCGGCACTCCCACCTGCGGCAGCCTGGGATGCGGCGTGGTTTACAAGCTCTCGCCTGTCTCCGGCGGAGGCTGGCAGGAAAGCGTTCTGTACTCCTTCACCGGCGGCGCCGACGGTGAAGTGGGCGGCGGCAATCTGATTTTCGATAAGGCCGGCAATCTTTACGGCTCCAACTCCGCCGGCGCCGACCTCAACAACGGCTGCTCGAACACCGAGGGTTGCGGCGTAATATTTCGTCTGGGTCCAACCTCGGAAGGAAGTTGGAAGTTCGACCTGCTGCACACCTTCGACGGCAACGGCGTCGGACCTGCGCCCCTGATCTTCGACGCTGCCGGCCATCTCTACGGCTCGGCTGCCGGTGAATGGGGCGGCTTTGAGGCTCCTTCCGGGCCTGGACTTGTCTTTCAGTTGACCAATGTTGCGGGCAAAGGCTGGATGTATGCGCCGGTCTACCAATTCCAGGGCTTAGAGGATGGCGGACTTCCCTCAGCCTTGATCATGGACAAAGAAGGCAATTTCTACGGCACCGGCGCCATTGGTGGAATCCTTGATGACTGCTACTCCGGCATCGGACCAGAGGGCTGCGGCGTGGTCTTTAAGATTTCACCTGTATCCGGAGGCAAGTGGAAAGATACCCCCCTCTACGCCTTCACCGGCGGTGCGGGTGGCAGTCCATCCTCCGGCGTGGTCTTCGACAAGGGCAAACTCTACGGCACGAGCTGGACCGGCGGCACCTGCTGTGGCCTCATTTTCGCGCTTGCGCCGGCGGCCGGCGGCGAATGGACGGAAACCGTGCCCTTTACCTTCGATGGAACGGATGGGCAATCGCCTTTTGCCCCGCTGCTCGTCGGTAAGGACGGGAATCTCTATGGAACCACCTTGAGCGGCGGAGCAAACCTCGGCGGCACCGTGTTTGAACTCACACCGTAATCGTTTTCGAACGAACGGAACTCGTAAGCAGGCGGATCGGTGAGCAGACCAAAAAATCGGGGCTGCTTAACATTGGAGTCTAGGGGTGTGTTTCATGAGCAAGCAAAAATCTTCTCAAGCCGCAAAACTCGCGCACTCCCTAGGCTCCATCCTCGCCATCACCGCCGGCCTCGCCATCACCGCCGGCCTCGCCATCGCAGCACAGGCCCAAACCGAAACGGTGATCGGTTCGCCGGGCATCAGCTATGCTGGCGTGATCTTCGACACGGTCGGCAATCTCTACGGCGTTACCCAGACCGGCGGCAACTCCACCAGATGCCGTCAAGGGTGCGGTACGGTCTTCGAGCTCTCTCCCGCGACCGGCGGCGCCTGGACGCAGACCACGATCTACAGGTTCAAGGGTCTGTTTGACGGCGGCCAACCTTACGGCGGCCTCGTCTTCGACGGCTCCGGCAACCTCTACGGCACGGCCCAGGTGGGCGGAACCGGCGGCGGCGGCACCGTGTTCAGGCTTTCTCCCGGCCCTGACAATTCCTGGACCGAGACCACGCTCTACGCGTTCAACGCCACCAACGACGATCAGTATCCCAACTCATCGCTCATCCTCGATGACAAGGGCAACCTGTATGGCACCACCACCGCCGGGGGAGCTTACCTGTCCGGCACCGTGTTTAAGCTGTCCCCGACCACGAGTGGCGCTTGGAAAGAGACCATCCTTCACAGCTTCGGGCCTGCCGTCACCGACGGGATTGACCCCAATAGTCCTCTCGTGATGGACGCTCAGCACAACCTCTACGGCACCACCAGCAGCGGCGGACCCTCTACTCTTGGAATCGTTTTTGAGCTGTCGCACGGCACCGATGGCGACTGGACCGAAAGCATCCTCTACAATTTTACCGATGGCGGCCAGCCTCAGGCCGGATTGATTTTTGATGGCGCCAACAGCTTGTACGGAACCACTTTCTCCGGTGGCGCATTCGGATCGGGCACGGTCTTCCGCCTCACCCGTGTCAACAACGGCGGCGTGGTCACCTGGAAGGAAATCATCCTCTACAGTTTCACGGCGGGAACCGACGGGGCCAATCCATCCTCGCCACTCGTCCGCGACGCGGCGGGGAATCTCTACGGCACCACCGATGACGGTGTTCCCGCAGGCTGCAATAGTTTTTATGGCTGCGGACAGGTTTTCAAACTCTCGGCCGGCACTGGAGGACGATGGAGCATCGCCGCGCTTTATCCCATCCCAGCCTTTCTTGACCCGAATGGCGGTTTGGTTCTCGACTCGGCCGGAAACCTCTACGGCACGTCCATCGATAACCACTATTTTACTTACGGAGAAGTCTTCGAGGTTACGCAGTAGGCTGGAATTTAGGCCTTGGATCTCACATCCCGGGGCAGAGCGGCTGATTCCGTCGAGGTTCTGGGGCAAAAAAATCGGGGCTGAAAGTAGTGACCCTAATCGCCACTTTCAACCCCGTCTCCCAGGTTCTGTGGTAGGTGAAACGAGTATGCGTCACACTCGGCATTCCCCACAAGATCACCAAGGTTATTGTCCTAAAGTAACCCCAGTCCTCGCCGCAGAAAACGGCGGCACAACTTTACAGTTCTCGGTTCTCACTCTGGCGACTGACAACCGGCAACTGGCAACTGCTTCCCTACTTCGTCGTCACCAGCGAATGCGTAATCGCGTGGACCGACAGCGCAATCCGGTTCTGCACGCCTACTTTCCGCATCAGCTTCGCCACGTGCGCCTTCACCGTGCGTTCCTCGATCCCTAACTGCCCGCCAATCTCTTTGTTCGACCGTCCCGCCACCAGCATCTCCAGCACTTCTTTTTCGCGGTCGGTAAATGTCACGCGCCCCGCCGGAAAAATTCGTCCCGGCGACGATGACACGCGCTCAATGAACATCGAAAGCACATGCCGGGGCGCCCACACCGATCCTTGATTCACAATCCGGATCGCCTGCGCAAACTCAGCCGGCGAAGCCGCCTCGTCCACATATCCTTTCGCTCCCGATGCGATCGCCTTCAAAATCGTTTCCTCGTCAATCCCGGAGCCCGTCACAATAATCCGCAAATCCGGACGCGTCGCCTTCAGGCTCGCCATCACATCGAACAGATTCTGTCCAGAACGGTTTCCCAGCAAGATCAAATCCACGTTGGGCAGTGTCGAAATCTCCGGCAGGCACGCCGAAATTAGTTCGAACTCGGGCTCGGAATCGAACAGCGCGCGGAATCCCACAAAGCGCAACGGATCGCTTTCCACCACGGCAATTCGGATAATCGGTTTTCTCGCCACTGCTGCTTTCATAGTTTTCCCTGATAGGATTCGAATGCTTACTTAGAGCATAGTCATACATCGGCTACATTCAAAGAGAAGTGACGGAAGGGAAATTACGGGAGTAACATGGAAATCATCCCAGATCGGGCGGCTTTGGCATGAGACAGAACCATTTCTCCATGCAATACGCAAATCCGCGACACCTAAACCAATGCACGCTCGCGCGCTCTCTGGCTGCGTTACTGGTAGCAAGTGCACTGCTCGCCGCGAGTGCATTGCTCGCCTCCGCTCAGACTTCCGCACCCTATCAGCCCAAATTCCCCGGCGATCCTGCCCGCTCCGAGTCCGAAGCCGCCGCCCTGGCCTACATGCGCGTCGTTCTGCGCGCCCAGCACCGCTTCGAAAAGCAGTACGGCCACTTCGCAACTTCTCTCACTGAGCTCGTCCACTCCGGTTCCTTCACCAAGCGCATGGTCAACCCTGACCGCGGCGACTACACCGCCAGCTTCCAGGGCAAGAAAGACAGCTTCGTCCTCACCATGACGCCCAAACAGCTCGACGCCCAGCACCGCTCCTTCTACGCCGAAGACGACGGAAAAATCCACGCCGAAGAAACCAAACCCGCCGACGCGGATTCGCCCCTCGTGAAGTAAGCCCGATGTGGCAACAACGGAAAAAACGTTAGAATGGAATCTCACGGAGGAATCATGTCGACATCTATCGGCGCACCCGCGCCCGAATTCACGCTCAAGAATCAAGATCAGAAGGAAGTAAAGCTCAGCGATTTCCGCGGTAAGAAGCGCGTGGTCCTGGTCTTCTATCCGCTCGACTGGAGCCCCACCTGCACCCAGGAGCACGCTTGCCTGGTCAACGGCATGAAGCAATTCGAGCAGCTCGAAGCGCAGATCCTCGGTCTCAGCGTCGACAGCGCCTGGTCGCACAAGGCCTACGCCGAGAAGATGAATATCCACTACCCGCTGCTCGCCGATTTTCAACCGCGCGGCGCCGTGGGCGCAAAGTACGGCGTCTACCTCGATGACAAAGGCATCACCGGCCGCGCCATCTTCATCGTCGACCGCAATGGCAACCTCGCCTGGCAAAAGATTTACGACATCCCCGTCGTGCCGGACATCGGCGAAGTCTCAAAAGCCCTGGCTGGAGTGAAGTGATCGAAGTGAAATAACTGAAGTGAAATGCTCCGCCGATGCACCTAAGAGGGCTGCCCCATCCTTGTCTTGCCGTTCTTTGGCGAGACAGAGCCTGCCCTGAGCGAAGCCGAAGGGGTGGGGATTTTGATCTCTCTAACTCCCCGGCTTGATCTCCTCCGCGCCCCCACCGTGATAAATCACCACCAGCGGCTTGCCGCCGTTCGGATAGCGCACCGTCTTCTCATCCGACGACGCACCCGTATCCGGAACCCCCATGCCTACGGCGAAATCCGCCTGCAGTTCATTCATCCCCGGCTTCACTTCATGCTGCGCCACCGCCTGCCACACATCCGCCGGCCAATGCTTGTAGAGATCGTGCGGATCCTCGACGTAAAACATCTCATCCGAATAAATCTTGTACTGCCCATCGGCCTCAAATCCAATCGGCACCGCGTAACTCTTTCCTTCTTGCTGAAACACCGCCATCACTTGCAGTCGACTTCCCGCACCCGGCGGAGTTGCCGTCACCACATCTTTGATTTCCAGCCGCTCGATCGGCCCCAGCAATCCGCCCTCGTGCGCAAAATCCACGCGACGCGCCACCGCATCGTAGCCATAATACGTATACCGATATCCTTCCTTCACCCAAACCGGCTGCTGGGTCAACTGCTTCGCCGACTTCAAATCGTACGGATAAAGTTTTTTCGGCGTGACGTAGTAGTCGGCATTCGCATACCCGGCGTTCTTCGCCTGCTGCTGTTTCTGTGCCGCAAGATTTTCCTCATGCCGCCGGTAAAGAATGTATCCCGCGCGCAAGCCTCCCACCACAATGGCCAGCGCCAGCGCGATTTGAATCCTCTGCTTCGCTTCTGCACTCATCATGCGCCCAAAACTCTATCAGATCGCCCGCCGAAGACGAATCCAATTTGCATGAAGTCTGCGGTACACTGAATGCAGGAGCGAACGCACCAGGGTTGAAGTGCGCCGGAAGCTGGTCGAGCACGCCGGAAACCGGGCGCCCGAAGCAGCAAGCTCGCGGAGAGAATTGCAAATGCCAGTCACCGAACAAGACGTCCTGAGCGCGCTAAAAAGCTGCTACGACCCCGAGATCCCCGTCAACATCGTCGACCTCGGCCTCATCTACACCGTGAACTTCGCGCCCGTCGCCGCCGATCCGAACCCCGCCGACATCGACAATGCCGACCCGCACGGCAACGGCGCCAAGCAAGACGTCACCGTCGATATGACCCTCACCGCCCAGGGCTGTCCCGAGCACGTCAACATCAGCGCGCAAGTCAAGTCGCGGCTCGAGCAGTTGCCCGGCATCCGCAACGCCAGCGTCAACATTGTCTGGAGTCCGCCCTGGACCCCCGAGCGTCTCAGCCCCGACGCCAGAAAACAACTCGGCATCGAGTGAAGAAAGAGCGGACCTCAGACCCCGGACCTTGGACCTCAGACCTCAGACCTCGGCCCTCAGCCAACACGCCGGTGCTGCCCGCAACAGCTCTGAACCCAAGGTCTAAGGTCCGAGGTCTGAGGTCCAAGGTCCAAGGTCTGAGGTCCGCTTTCCTACCCAATCTCATCCCACGCATCCACGGCGCTCTGTCCAGCCGCAGACGTAATTCGCTTGCCGGCGCGTGCGGCCATTTCCATCACGCGCATACCGCGATCGAAATAATCCGGCAACGACCTCCGCACTTTCTCAAAGTTCTCCGGATACTCCGACGCCAGCACCGCCAACCCCACGCCCGTGGCCAGAATTCCCGCCACATGTCTCCTCCTGATAAACAGAATCGCCGCCGCCCCGATCGATCCCGTAACCACCGCCTTCTTCCAGTTGTCCATATTCCCCCTCGAAAGAACTTCCTCCAGAAAATGTTCCTGCTGAAAATTTTGCCCTCCCGAAAAAGCTCCCAAGAAACATCCCGAGAGAGCGATTATACTTCCTCGTTCCCTCGGAGGCTTCATGTCCCAGCACTGCGCAAGCCGCGCCGCCGTTGCCTCGCTGATCTTCACTCTGACGTTCGCCGCTCTGACGCTCGCCGTCTCCGCTCAAACCAAGCCCCGCGCCCGCGATCTGGGCGTTCCCTTCGACGGCACGCCCGGCCCCAACAACGCCATCACCGACGTTGCCGGCGTCGAGGTCGGCCACACCACGCTCATCTCCGGCAGCGGCAAACTTGAAGTCGGCAAGGGACCGGTGCGCACCGGCGTCACCGCCATTCATCCCCGCGGCAAAACCTCCAACGACGCGGTCTTCGCCGCCTGGTTCACCCTCAACGGCAACGGCGAGATGACCGGCACCACCTGGGTCGACGATTCCGGCTTCCTCAACGGCCCCGTGATGATCACCAACACGCACAGCGTCGGCGTGGTGCGCGACGCCGTCATCGCCTGGAAAGTCAAGCGCGGCGAGCCCGACATGGAAGGCTATTGGTGGTCGCTGCCCGTCGTCGCCGAAACCTGGGACGGCTGGCTCAACGACATCAACGGCTTCCACGTCCATCCCGAAGACGCTTTCCATGCCCTCGACGTCGCCCACTCCGGCCCGGTGGAAGAAGGCAACGTCGGCGGCGGCACCGGCATGATCTGCAACGAATTCAAAGGCGGCATCGGCACTTCCTCCCGCGTGCTCGACGCTAAAGCTGGCGGCTATACCGTCGGCGTCCTCGTGCAGTGCAACTACGGACGCCGCGATCAGCTCCGCATCGCCGGCGTTCCCGTCGGCAAAGAAATTCCCGAGCATCCCGCCTACGGCAACGATGACGATACCGGCTCTATCATCGTCATCGTCGCCACCGACGCTCCGCTCATCCCCACGCAGCTCAAGCGCGTCGCCAAAAAAGTTTCGCTCGGCCTCGGCCGCGACGGCAGCTACTCCGGCGACGGCTCCGGCGACATTTTTCTCGCCTTCTCCACCGCCAATCCCGGTGCTGATAAACAAAGCCCCGATAAACAAAGCGCCGATAAACAAAGCTCCGGCGGCGCCAACCCATTGCGCCAGTTCACCATGCTGCCCAACGATTCTCTCGACCCCATTTTTCTCGCCACCGTGCAAGCCACCGAAGAAGCCGTGGTCAACGCCATGGTCGCCGCCGAAACCATGAAAGGCATCGACGATCACGAAGTGATCGCCCTGCCCCACGACCGCCTCCGCGAAGTGTTGAAAAAATACAACCGCCTCGCCAAGTGACGGGGCGAAGTGACCGGGCGAAGTGACCGGGCGAAGTGACCGGGCGAAGTGACCGGGCGAAGTGACCAGGCGAAGTGACCAGGATGACGCGAGCGCGCGAACCGCCTGTGTGCGTTCCCGCTTTGGAACTCCCCCTTCGCTCCACAGCCGCACTTTCGACTCCTCACCGTCGTGCGCCCGGCTCTCCGGCTAAGGGATTACACTCGAATTGTGAAACGACACTACACCATGGCGCACGTCAAGGGCGGCGTGAAGTTTACCTGCGCGCGCTGCGCCCACAACGTCAACACTTTCGATTTCGACCCCCGCGACGGCAACCTCCGCACCCAGGCCGCCACCGCCATCAATCTCCACGCCACCAAAGTCCACCACGAACCCGTAATGTTCTCCTCCCTCGACACCCAGCAGCGCATCTGGCGCACCTGACCTCCGCGCTTCAAATTCCCGCCGCCCCGACCAAGTTGTCATCCTGAGCGAAGCGAGACATTGGCGAAGCCAATGGCCCGCGCAGCCGAAGGATCCCTGTATCTCGGTGCAACCGTCGGCCCCGCAAGGAGTTTCTACCCAGAGGGGCGTAGAGCGGACACTCTTTTCCGCTGCCTTTCGCGCCCCACTCCGTGCCCCCTCAACCCCACGAAAGTGGCTGGCATTTCCTCCCTGCAAAGAGTAAAAAGGAACCTCAACTGTGAAGGGGGGCCACGGCAACGCCGTGGCCTTTGTCTTGGAGCCGAAGAACAGCAGGAAAGCACAGCGTCGAGGATCCAAGTACATGGCAAAAGTCCAGTCCGGCCATCTCGCAAATCCCCTATCGAAGAAGTCTTTTGGGAGCGCCAAGCTAGGGCAGTCCTTCGCAGAACACGACTTGATTCGGAACAACCCGAGCCTCTTTGTCGAAACTCCCGCAATACGATCAGCTCGGGACGTAACCTCGGGCAGGTGCTTCTACATTGGGAGGCGAGGAACCGGCAAGACCGCAATAACATTTTACTTGCGTGAAAAATATCCGAAGAACAGCCTCATAGTGTTGCCAAAACTTATGACATCGGGCGACGCGTTTCTCTCGTACGACTGGGACAAGAGAGTGCATCAAAAGCCATTCAACACGCTCGTATCGAGCTTCGTAAGAGCTTTACTGGACGAGGCAGTGTCGGAGTGGAAGCGGCAGGGGCTCTTTACGTTCAGAAGCTCGGAGGAAAGCCAGCTCACCAGAGAACGCCGCCACATTGAGCACTCGGAGTTCGATCTCAGGCTGCTGAGCTTCATCGAAGAAGGATTTGGCCATCTGAGGAACGCTAACAACAAGGAGTGGCTTCAATTTCGCAACCTCCCCGCCAAACTCGCTGTGGAAATCGACGACGAGTGCGGCACCCAGCAGAGATACCAACAGTTCATCTTGATAGACCGACTCGATGACGAATGGGACAGCTCGGATAACGCAGTCGTGTTAGTCATAGCGCTGATGCACGCATGCATCGAAATTCGGGCCGCAACCCGATCAGTTATGCCGATCGTGTTCCTACGGTCTAACGTTTTCGACCGGGTGCGCGAACTCGACGGCGAGTTCTCGAGACTTGAGACCTCCCTCGTCTCACTGGACTGGACGCGAGAACTCCTGCGCGAGCTCGTCGAGCGCCGACTTAACGACGGGCTAATTTCCAAGTATGCCGTGGACGGGACAACCTGGAAGGCGTTCTTTCACGGAGACTCGGACGACAGCGAGGAGCGGGTCTTCACCTACTGTCAATACAGGCCGCGCGACGTGTTGTTGTATGCGTCAACCGCGCTCGGGCTTGCGCAGTCCCACCAGCGTGCCCAAATACACGTGGAAGACCTAGAGAAGCGCGACGCTCATTCTCCGAAAACAGGCTCAAGGAGCTAGGCGACGAATACGCGGACAACTACCCACAACTCGCCACGGTCCTCACGCGGTTTTTTGGCCTCGGCACGGAGTATACGGTCGGGAGCATCGAGGACTTCATAAAGAAGCTCATAGTGGACAGCGAAGTAAAGGAAGAATGCAAAACGTGGATCTATAACTTCACGGCGCCCGAGAGTTTCATTGAGCTTCTGTACAACATCGGCTTCTGGGGGCAAAAGCAGCCAAGTGGACGTGCGCGATTCAAGTCATCAGAAGCCGAGAATCCCGGGACTCTCATCGTTAGGCCAGACTCGACATTCACGATCCATCCCTCATACGTGGACGGATTGCAGCTTCAGACGAGGGTCATCACCTCGCTTGGCCAAGATGTCTCGCTGAAGACCTCCGGCCTCATAGTCGAAGTTCCGGAATCATTCTCCACGTCCTCGTACCGCGCAAAGCTTGAGCAGATATCGGAGGATCTTTCGACCCTTCCAAAAGGAAGGTCTGCCGCCAGGCAGTTTGAAGACATCATTGGCGATATGATCCGCCTCTGCTTTTTCCGTTCGCTCTCGAACGTCCAACCAAGGATGAGAGACGTGACTGGCACGACGATCAAAGACTGGGTAGCGTCGAACAGGGCGACGGCCGGCTTCTGGGCAATTGTGCGGGAAAAGTATGCGGCAACTCAAGTGATCTGGGAATGCAAGAATTACGAAGAACTTCATGCCGACGACTTCCAGCAAGCCGCGTATTATATGAATCCACAAAGCGGACGCTTCGCAATCATGGTATGCCGCGCCGCGACCCCGCTTCCGAATCACGTGTTCGAGCACACCCGCAAGGTTTTCGCCCAGACCAAGGGCCTCCTTCTAGTGCTGCGGGAGACCGATACAAAGACCTTCCTGCGCCAGGCGCTAAACGGAAAGCAGAGCGAGTACCACCTACAGGACCTTTTCGATTCGACGGAACGCCTAATTTCCTGAACGAAGGCCACCCCGGCGCCGAACCGGACAGTCGGCGAGCGGGCGCGGCGGCCCGGCCCTACCTTTGCGTCTCTTTGCAAAGAGCGGGATTCCGAACGCGGAGGCCTTGGATCCTTCCCACAAGCCACCTCGCAGATTGGCCGCCGCAGATCCACAACAGACGATGTGACATCTAACCTTGTTATCCACAGCCCCAACCGCCGATGATGGTCGCGGAGGCAATGCGGCACCACGATTTATCGCCCACTCAGCACCGGGCTAAGTCCTGTGTTCCCAGGATTTTGCCCGTAAGTTGTTGATGCCAATAGATTAAATCCGATTTTGGCGCTAACCCGATGATTCCAATATACCGGGGGGAGGGAGGGTATACCCACGGTTACCACAAAGTAAATGGCGATCATCCCAAACCGGGAAACTCAGAAGGCCACACGCCCGACTCTACGCTCCGTTACCCAGAACCGAGAGCCGGGAACCGAGGACTGCCCAAAAACCAAATCGACCCCATAAACAAATTAGATTGGACTTGGAAGATGCCCACAACCTAAAGTCTTTGCGTGCAGCCGAGCCGTGTGCGAGCCCACAGTCTTCTGCGGCGGATGCCGATGCCGGAGCCTGTCCACTCCGCGTTCCGGCCTCCGTTCCGCAATTATCAGTTCGGCGGCGCTTACGACGAGATGTTCGAAGCGCCGGGAGTTCCGCGTGCGCATTATCAGGCGCTGTTTCAGACGCTGCTGGAATTGCCTCCCGAGGAGTTGCGCAAGAGCCAGCAGGCCGCGGACTTGTCGTTTCTGCATCAGGGAATCACCTTCACGGTTTATGGCAATGAGGAAGGCACGGAGCGCGTCTTCCCCAACGATCTGCTGCCGCGGATCATTCCGGACGCGGAGTGGCGCAAGATCGAAAGCGGCCTGACCCAGCGCATTGCCGCCCTCAACCTATTTCTGGAAGATATATACCATCGGGGACGGATTCTGGAAGACGGCATCGTTCCGCGGGAGCTGGTGTATAGCTGCCGGCATTTCCGGCGGGAGATGCGCGGGCTGACGGTGGCGCGCGGCATTTATGTGAGCATCTGCGGCACGGACTTGCTGCGGCTGCCCGACGGCAACTTCGTTGTGCTGGAAGATAACCTGCGCGTGCCCAGCGGAGTTTCCTACATGCTGGCCAACCGCAAGGTGCTGAAGAGAGTTTTCCCCACGCTGTTCCGCGATTACGGAGTTTGCCCGGTGGATCATTACGCGCAGGCGCTGCTGGCCACGCTGAGCGCGCTGAGTCCGCCGAGTTCTACGAGCCGGCACGAGCCGACGGTGGTGCTGCTGACGCCGGGAGTATTCAACTCCGCATATTTCGAGCACACATTTCTGGCGCAGCAGATGGGCATTGGCTTGGTGGAAGGCCGCGATCTGCTGGTGCACGACAACGTGGTGTACATGCGGACGACGGCGGGCTTGCGGCGCGTGGATGTGATCTACCGGCGAGTGGATGACGACTTTCTGGATCCGCTGTGCTTCCGGCGGGATTCGAGTCTGGGCGTGCCGGGACTGTTCAACGCGTACCGCGCCGGCAACGTAGTGATGGCGAACGCGATTGGAACGGGCGTAGCCGACGACAAAGCCACGTACGCGTATGTGCCCGCCATCATTCGCTATTACCTGGGCGAAGATCCGATCCTGAACAATGTGCAGACCTATCTGCTGACCGACAAATCGCAGCGGCAGTATGTACTGGAACATATGGATGAGTTGGTGGTGAAAGCGGTGGGCGAGTCGGGTGGATATGGCATGTTGATTGGTCCGCACAGCACAGCAGAAGACCGCGAGGATTTCCGGCGGAGAATTGAGGCGGAGCCGAGAAATTATATTGCGCAGCCGACCCTGAGTTTGTCGCGTGCTCCGTGCTTTCTGGAGGGAGAAGTGCAAGCGCGGCATGTGGATTTGCGGCCGTACATTCTTTATGGAGAGAACGTGACGCTGGTGCCCGGAGGGTTGACGCGGGTGGCGTTGCGGCGGGGATCGCTGGTGGTGAATTCGTCGCAGGGTGGAGGCAGCAAAGATACCTGGGTGCTGCGGGCATGAACGAGCACAAAGAAACCACGATGCTGTCGCGGGTGGCGGACAGTTTGTATTGGATGAGCCGCTACCTGGAACGCGCCGAGCACACGGCGCGGCTGATCGATGTGGATTTGCAACTGCGGCTGGATCAGTCTCCGGAGGCCGGGGCGGGACGATGGCTGCCGCTGCTGGAAGCTTTGCAAGTGCCGGCGCCGGAGGATGGAAGAATCGATGCGACAACGCTGACGAATCTTGTGACTCTGGACCGGACCAACCCTTCGTCGATTATTTCCTGCGTGGCGGCGGCGCGGGAAAATTTGCGGCAGGTGCGCGAGCAGTGCAGCACGGAGATGTGGGAACAACTGAATCGGCTGTATCTGCAGGTGAATGGGACGCCGGCCAGCGAAGCGTGGACGCTGCACTCTTATGTATTTTTCCGCGCGGTGCAGGAGGGAGCGCATCTGTTTCAGGGCGTGACCGACTCGACCATGTCGCACGGAGAAGGCTGGCATTACATCCAGTTGGGACGGTTTGTGGAGCGGACCGACGCCATTGCGCGTCTGATTGGAATGCATTTCAACCGGCTGCCGCAACCGCTGGATCAAGCGGTGGAGAGCGAAGAATATTTGGAGTGGGTGGGACTGCTGAAATCGTGCGCGGCGTTTGAAGCGTACTGCAAGACTTATACTGCGGAGTTGCGGCCGCTACGCGTGGCGCAATTTTTGCTGCTGAATCCGGAGTGTCCGCACTCGGTGCGATTTTCGGTCGACAAAGTTCATGTAGCGCTGACCGCGATTGCGGAACTGACGGAGCGGAAAGCGGATCAGCCGGTGCGGCTGGCGGGGCGCTTGCGCGCCACGCTGAGCTTCAGCCAGATTGACGAGATACTGGCAGGGGGAGCGGCCGCCTACGTGGAGAGCGTGCGCTGGCAGTGTGCGCAGGTGAATGCGGCCATCCATCAGATTTATTTTGACTATTCGGTGGAGTCGGCGCTGGTGGCGTGAGTGGGATTGAGTGATTGAGTGATTTGGTAATCGAGTAATTTGAACTATGGTCTTGCGGTTTTTCAAATTGCCCAATTGCCCAATCACTCAATTGCTAAATTGCAAAATTGCCCAATTACGCAATTACTCAATTACCAAGTCTAACTGAGCCTAAAACGGGGAGACGACTTCGGGTGATCTACTCGGTGCGACATACGACTACGTTCCGCTACGAGCCGGCGGTGCGCGAGAGCGTGATGGAAGTGCGCATGCAGCCGCGCAGCGACGGGGCGCAGCACTGCCTCAGCTTTGAGCTGGATGTGAGCCCGGCGGCGAACATTCTGCAGTACCGGGACTTCGCGGGCAACACCGTGCATCATTTCGATATCGCGGGAACGCACACGCAGGTGAAGGTTACGGCGCAGTCCACGGTTGAAGTGCAAATGGCAGCGGCTCCGCGCGCGGGCGATGCGGGCGACTGGGCTGACCTCGACGCGATGCTTGCCGCCGACGATTATTGGGAAATGTTGTTGCCGAGCCAATTTGCGCAACCGAGCAAGCGCTTGCAAGAACTGGCGCAGCAACTGCGCTGCGAGCGACGGGGCAATCCGCTGGAGTTACTGACGGAGGTGAATGAGGCGATTTACGGATCGTTCGATTACGTGCCCAACAGCACGCGAGTGGATTCTCCGATTGACCAAGCACTGGAGACGCGGCAGGGAGTATGCCAGGATTTCGCGCACATCATGATTGCGCTGGTGCGCGAGTTGCAGATTCCATGCCGCTACGTGAGCGGATATATCTTTCGCCGCGATGAGGCGCAGGCGAGGAAGGACCGGTCTTTAGAAGGCGCGTCGCACGCGTGGGCCGAGGCGCTGGTGCCGCGGTTGGGTTGGGTTGCGTTTGACCCGACCAATAATCTGGTGGGAGGCGACCGGCACATTCGCGTGGCGATTGGGCGCGATTATGCGGACGTTCCGCCGACGCGCGGCGTACACAAAGGCGAGGCGCAGAGCGAGTTGAGCGTGGCGGTGACAGTGAGCCCGTCGGACGCTCCGCCGCCGGAGCAACTGGCGCCTACTCTCGTGATTCAGTCGCGGCCAGCGTTTGTTCGCGGCAGCCGCATGGAGCACGAACAGCAACAACAGCAGCAGTAGATTTCTGCGGACTTAATCGACGACGGCTTTGTCGGTAATCTCCAGACCTTTGTCGATGATGGCGAAGGCTTCGCGCAACTGCTGCTCGTTGATGCACAGCGGCGGGTTGGTGAAGAAAGTGTTCCAGCGCACGAGCGTATAAAGGCCTTGTTCGCGGAAGAAGCGGTTGAGCGCGGCCATTTCGTCTGAGGTGCCGTTGAAGGGCGCCATCGGTTGACGGGTCTTGCGGTTGCGAATGAGTTCGACGATGCCGAACAGGCCGATGGAGCGAACCGCGCCCACGGATGGGTGCTTCGCCTGCAGTTCCGCGCCGAGAGTTTTCATGACCGCGCCCATTTTCTTCGCGTTGGCGATCAAGCCGTCTTCCTCATAGACGCGAATGGTGGCCAGTGCCGCGGCGCATCCCATGGGATGGCTGTTGTAGGTGAGACCTCCGTAAAAGACATTGTTCTGGAAGTGCTGCGCGATGTGATGCCTCATGCCGACCGCTCCCAATGGAAGATAACTTGAAGTTAATCCTTTGGCCATGCAAATCAGATCGGGAATAACCTTCCAGTGATCGACGGCGAACCACTCGCCTGTGCGTCCGAAGCCGGCCATCACTTCATCGGCGATCATCAAGATGCCGTACTTGTCGCAGAGTTTGCGAACGCCTTCGAGGTATCCATCGGGCGGAACGAGAATGCCGTTGGTGCCGACTACCGGCTCGAGGATGAAGGCGGCGATGGTCTGCGGGCCTTCGAGCTGAATGGTTTCTTCAATCATGGCGAGCGACGATTCGGCCGATTCCCAGCCGCGCTCGATGCCGTGATAAGGATCGAGCACGCGAACGACGCCGGGAATGCCAGGTTCGGCGGCCCAGCGGCGAGGATCGCCGGTGAGGCTCATGGCTCCTGCCGTCGCGCCGTGATAAGAGCGGTACCGGGCGATGATCTTGTGGCGTCCGGTGAAGAAGCGGGAGATCTTGATTGCGTTTTCGTTGGCTTCGGCGCCGCCGTTGGTGAAAAAGAACGTGTCGATATCGCCGGGAGTAATCTCGGCGAGCTTTGCGCCGAGACGGGCGCGAACTTCGGTGGCCATGAAAGGATTGGCATAGGCGAGGGTGGCCGCTTGGTCAGCGATGGCCTGGATGACGCGCTCATCGCCGTGTCCGATGTTGACGGACATGAGCTGGCTGTTGAAGTCGATGAAGCGCTTGCCTTCGGGCGTGTAGAAATAAATTCCCTTGGCGCGGGCGACAGGGATGGGATCGACCTTGGACTGCGCGGACCATTCGTAGAGCGTGTGCTTTTTGGCAAGGTCGACGATTTCGGGGCCGGTCATGGCTGGAGTGGCGAGAGTTGTGGTCATGTAGTCCTCAATTTGTTAATCGACAGCATCGCTGATCATTGAGATTGAGTGATTTTGTGATTGGGCGATTGAAAAAAGCTATACGACTCATGTTGATTTCCAATCGCCCAATCGCTCAATCACTCAGTCACTCAATCACTCAATCACTCAATCAATGATCTTAGAACTTGCGGCTGTGCTCTTTGGCCCAGCGCTCTACTACAACTTTTTTGTCGGTATAGAACTCGATCGCGTCGCGGCCTTGGCCGTGGAGATCGCCGAAGAAACTATTTTTCCATCCGCTGAAGGGGAAGTAGGCCATGGGCGCGGCGACTCCGATGTTGATGCCGATGTTGCCTGCGGGAGCTTCGTAGCGGAAGCGGCGCGCGGCCGATCCGCTCGATGTGAACAGCGATGCCTGATTGCCGTAGGCGCTGCGTTCGAGGAAAGCGAGAGCTTCGTCGAGATTGTCGGCGTGGACGAGGCTGAGGACCGGGCCGAAGATTTCGGTATCTGCGAGATCGCTAGTTTTGGGAACATTATCGAGGATAGTGGGCTTCACGAAGTTGCCGGATTCGTAGCGCGGAATCTTCGAGTTGCGTCCGTCGAGGAGAACTTTGGCGCCTTGCTTTTCGCCGAGTCCGATGAGCGATTCTACTCGCTCTTTACTTTGCGGCGTGATTACCGGGCCCATCTGCACGCCTTCGTCGAGACCGTTGCCGACTTTGAGATGGGATGCAGCTTCGGCGATGGAGTCGCGAAAAGTTTTCTGTGCTTCGCCGATGGTTACTGCGACGGAAACGGCGAGGCAGCGCTGGCCGGCGCATCCGAAAGCGCTGTCGCTAATGATCTGCGTGGCCATGGGCATGTCGGCATCGGGAAGGACGACGACGTGATTTTTGGCTCCGCCCTGGCATTGGCAGCGCTTGCCTTTTTCGCCGGAGCGCGCATAGATATGGCGCGCGACCGGAGTGGAGCCGACGAAGCTGATGGCGCGGACCTTGGGGTGGTCGATGAGCGCATCGACAACGGCTTTGCCGCCGTTGACCAGGCTGACCACGCCTTTGGGCAATCCGGTTTTTTCGAGGAGTTCGTAGACGTAACGCATGGTGAGCGGGACGCGCTCGGAGGGCTTGAGGATGAATGTATTGCCTGTAGCTATAGCATAGGGCAAATACCAGAATGCGATCATGCCGGGAAAATTGAAGGGCACGATGGCGGCGGTGACGCCGAGGGGCTGGCGGATCATCATTTCGTCGATGCCGCGGGCGACGTCTTCGAGATTGTAGCCCTGCATCATCATGGGCATGCCGCAGGCGACTTCGACGTTCTCGATGGCGCGGCGCATTTCGGCTTTGCCTTCGGCGAAAGTCTTGCCGTTTTCCTGCGTGATGATGCGGGCGATGTCACCGATGTGGTCTTCGAGCAGCATCTTCAGTTTGAACAGCGGCTGGATGCGATCTTCGGGCGGCGTGCGGCGCCATTCGGGGAAAGCGGCGGCTGCGGCTTCGACTGCGGCGTTCACTTCGACGGCGTCGGCCATTGGGACTTGGGCCAGGGTTTCGCCGGTCGCGGGATTGATTACATCGCGCCATTCTGTGGCGGAGGAGTCGGTCCATTGGCCATTGATGAAGTTGGTGAGGCGGGTTGTGGGTGGTGCGGCTACAGTCATCGGGTTGCCTCGGCTATCGCGAAGAGTTCCGTGTGCTTGTTCCGCGCACTCTACAAATCAATGATACCAATGCTGGTAGGGATCCTTCGCACGTGGCGCGCGAAGGACAATCTCGCTCAGGATGACCGATCTCAAACCAGCTGCGCGACTGCGCCTTTATTATCGCAGACGTGGGCGAGCGCGGATTCAAGGACGGCGAGGCCTTCGTCCATTTGCTCGTTGGTTGCTACCAGCGGGACTAAAACGCGAATCACGTTGGAGTAAGAGCCGGCGGTGATGGTGATTAGGCCGTGCTCGTAGCAGTATTGCGTGATCTTCTTTGTTTCATCCGCCGCAGGCGCTTTGGTTTCGTCGGGAGCTGGAGTTTTCGTTTCCTGCGACTTCACCAGTTCGATGGCTTGCATGCCGCCTAGACCGCGCACGTCGCCGACGAGGGGCCAGCGGCGCTGCCATTCCCGGGCGCGACGCTGGAAACGGTCGCCGAGTTCGTTAGCGCGGGAGAGGAGATTTTCGTTTTCGAACAGATCGAGGACGGCGAGCGCGGCCGCGCAGGAAAGTGGATTGCCGGCGAAGGTGCCGCCGAGGCCGCCGGGAGCGGGCGCATCCATGATTTCGGCGCGGCCGGTGACGGCGGCGATGGGAAGTCCGCCGCCTAACGATTTCGCTGTGACTAAAATATCCGGCTCGATGCCGTAACGTTCGCTGGCGAAGAGTGCTCCGGTGCGTCCGAAGCCGGATTGAATTTCGTCGGCGATGAAGAGGATTCCGTGTTTGTGGCAGAGATCGACGAGGACTTTGAAATAGTCGGGCGGAGGAGCGACGAATCCGCCTTCGCCGAGAACCGGTTCGGCGATGACAGCGGCGACTTGTTCGTTGGCGACGACGCGCTTGAAAGTATCTTCGAGATGACGCGCGCAATAAAGATCGCAAGAAGGATATTTCAAGTTATACGAGCAGCGATAACAGTAGGCGAAGGGGACGCGGTAGACCTCGCCGGGAAATGGCGCGAAGCCCGCCTTATAAGGATGCGTCTTGCTGGTGAGCGCGAGCGTCATCATGGTGCGGCCATGGAAGGCGTCTTCGAAGGCGATGATGGACGGACGCTTGGTATAGCCGCGGGCGATTTTGACGGCGTTTTCGACGGCTTCCGCGCCGCTGCTGACGAAGAAAGTTTTCTTCGGAAACCTGCCAGGAGTGACTTCGTTCATGCGCTCGGCGAGGCGGACGTAGCTTTCGTAAGGCGTGACCTGAACGCAGGTGTGAAGGAATTTGTCGAGTTGATCGCGAACGGCGGCGACGACGGCGTTGCGGCGATGGCCGACGTTGAGGCATCCGATGCCGCCGGCAAAATCGAGATAGCGGTTGCCGTCAACGTCTTCGAGCCAGGCATCTTCGGCCTTGGCTACGTAGATGGGCGTGCCGTGAGAGAGGCCGCGGGGCACGGCTTGCGCGCGGCGGGCAGCGAGCGCGAGGGATTTCGGGCCGGGGATGGAGGTGCGGAGTTGGATTGTACTCATGTCAGTTTCTCGGGAGAACTCCCTGACGCGGCAGCGGTGGCGCAGAAAGTACAGGGGTCCTTCGACTGCGGTTGATCTTCGCGCTTTGGCGCGAAGATCAATCCTCGCTCAGGATGACAACGTTTGAGAACTTCCTTCATCAGTACCAGCCGATGGGCGCTTCGTTTAGATTGATGTGGACTTGCTTGGTTTCCAAATATTCTTCGATACCCCAGGGGCCGAGTTCGCGGCCGAAGCCGGATTGCTTGTAGCCTCCCCACGGGGCTTCGACGTAGGTTGGCTGCATGTGATTGACCCAGACGATTCCGGCGCGCAGAGCTTTTACGGCACGCAGGGCTTTGAAGATGTCGCGGGTCCAGACGGCGGCGGCGAGGCCGTAGGGCGAATCGTTGGCGATTTTGAGCGCGTCTTTTTCGTCGTCGAACGGAATCACGGTGGCAACGGGACCGAAGATTTCTTCGCGGGCGATGCGGGCGGAGTTGGTGACGTCGTAGAAGATCGTCGGTTGCACGTAGTAGCCTTTGGCGAATTTTTCGGGGCGTCCGCCGCCGGAAGCGAGTTTGGCTTCCTGCTTGCCGATTTCGAGATAAGAGTTGACGCGATCATATTGTTCTTTGCTGACGAGCGGACCCATCTTGGTTTCGCGTTCGAGCGGCGGACCGAGCTTGATCTTCTTGGCTTTCTCGGCCATGGCATCCACGAAGTTTTTGTAGATCGACTTCTGCACCAGGATGCGGCTGCCGGCGGAACAGACTTCGCCTTGATTGATGAAGACGCCGAAGAGTGCGCCATCGATGGCGGCTTCGAAATCGGCGTCGGCGAAAAAGATATTGGGCGACTTGCCGCCGAGTTCGAGGGTGACGCGTTTTACGGTGTCGGCGGCCTGCTTGACGATGATCTTGCCGACGGCGGCGCTGCCGGTGAAGGCGATCTTGTTGACATCGGGATGCTGGACGAGCGGGGCGCCGCAGGATTCGCCGAAGCCGGTGATGATGTTCACGACGCCCTGGGGTAGGCCGCAATCGGCGAAATGCCTGGCGAGTTCGAGAGCGGTGAGTGGAGTCTGCTCGGCGGGTTTGAGGACGCAGGTGCAGCCCGCGGCGATGGCCGGTGCGAGTTTCCATGCGGCCATGAGGAGCGGGTAATTCCAGGGAATGATTTGTCCGGCGACGCCGACTGGTTCTTTCAGCGTGAGGGACACGGCGTTGTCGGGAACGGGATTTACGTAGCCGACAACTTTGGTGGCGAGACCGCCGTAGTATTCGAAACAGGTGGCAACGTCGGTGATGTCGTATTCGGCTTCGACGATGGGCTTGCCGGTGTTGCGGCATTCGAGTTCGGCGAGTGCGGGAAGATTGGCACGGACTTTTTCAGCGAGACGGAAAAGGACGCGGCCACGCTCCTGCGCGGTGGTGGTTGCCCAGGGGCCGTCTTCGAATGCGGCCTTGGCGGCGGCAACGGCGCGGTTGACGTCGTCCGGGCCGGCGTCTGGGACTTGGGCGATTACTTCTTCGGTGGAGGGATCGTAGACGGGGAAAGTCTTCGTGGATTTGCTCGCGACCCAGTCGCCGTTGATGTACATCTGATAGGTGCGGACTTTATTTTGATTTTGAACTTCGGTTGTGACTCCGCCGGGCATTTGGTTGCGACCTCCTTTTACCTCAGCGGCTAAAGCCGCTTTCAATTTGCAATCTTCACCGCAGCGCTGAAGCGCTGCGCCACCCACAAGCAAAGGCTGTCAATGCCTGCTGCACCCATCGGCGCGCTTCGCTTGCTCAGGGCAAGCTGAATGCATCTCCTTTTGCGCTTTGTGGCGGCCGTATACGAAAAAGAAAAACGCTGCGAGACCGATGGCAAGCAGCGTCATACCTATCATCCAGACTTCGTACCAGAACAGCGACGTGATCTGCTGAGCCGGGAAAAATACCAGCGCGATGCCGAGTACCGTGGTGAGCAAGCCGCTGCTGCCCGCGAGGAATAATGTGGTCCGGCTGTACTGGCCTTGCGGCGTGGTTTCACGCAGAGCGAATCTCACGAGCGCGCCGAACATATAGATAAACGGAACGAGCTGGAGCACAACCGCGAGCGAGAGAAGTTTTTGAAAAGTCTCCTGAACGCCTGCGCCGAGAAAATTCATGATGACGAGAAAGGCGGAAACTATGGCTTGCACGATGAGCGCGGCGTAAGGCGTGGCGTAACGCGGGTGAACCTTGCCGAGCCAGGAGGGCATGTAGGAATCGAGGCCGGCGACGAATGGAATACGGGCGGAGCCGCCCATCCAGGCGGAACCGATGCCGGCGATGGAGAAGCTGAGCATGAGCGCGAAAGGTATGGTGATCCAGGCTACGCCGACGCGCTCGGCCATGTGGCTGACTGCTTGCACGATGCCTTGAAGCACGTTGACGTGGTTGCCGACGGCGATGAGGAGCGTGAGGGTGGCGCCGACATAGAGAGCGCCGGAGAGAATTCCTCCCCAGGCGACCGCGCCGGGAAGCGTGCGGCGAGGATCCTGAATTTCGTCGCCCATGACGGAGGCGAGTTCAAGTCCGACCAGGCCGAAGCAGATTACGCCGAAGGAATTTAGAACGAAGCGCGGGTTGGCGGGAATTTGGAAATCGGCGGAGGTGATGGTGGTGCCGAAGCGCGACCAGATGACCGCGCCGAGGCCGATGAGCACGGCGGCGGCGATGAAAGTGCCGATTGCGCCGAGGTTGTTGATCCACTTGCCGACGCCGAGGCCGACGATGTTGAGCACGGTGAGCACCGCGAGCAATACGAGCGAGGTGGTTGAGGCGAAGATTTTGTTATCCGCGAGACCGAGATGGCTGGGGCCGAGCACGTAGACCGAAACGCCGACGAAGTAGAGCATGACGGTCGGCACGTAGAGCATGTTGTTGGTCCAGTAGCACCAGCCGGAGAGAAATCCGTGGAAATCACCGAAGACCTCTTTGGCCCAGAGATAGACTCCGCCTTCGCCGGGATAGCGATGGGCGAGTTCGATGACGGCGATACCTTGCGGCCAGAAGAAAAGGATCAAGGAGATGATCCAGAGCCAGATGGTGACGCCGCCGTTGGCGGCGATGGAAGGGACTACGTTTAGATTGAAGACGGCGACTACGAAGAGCAGGACGAGATCGCGGCGTCCGAGGGCGCGGATCAAGTGGGGCTGAGGGTCGGGTTGGGCAGTGGTGGACAAAGTAAACGTTGAACCGCAGCGGCTAAAGCCGCTTTCCTTAGACTGGGGAAATCGCAGCGCTGAAGCGCTGCGCCACCCAAAAGCGACTGCTGCCTCGCTCCGTTCCGGCGGGAGAGCCCAGGCGGCTGTCCCTACATGAGCATTGCCGAACCATGCAAGTCGGACAGGAGTGTCCGACCCACACATGCAAATCCCTCCTTACAACTGCGATCTAGTGCGCGGCCAGGGCGGGCTGGCCTGCGCGCTCCTGTTGCGCTTTCGCGAGCGATGCAGCGATGTCGTCGAACGCAGCGAGGTGTTTATCGATGTCGGCCTCGGTGTGCTGGACGGAGATGGTCCACTGCTCGTCCCACCAGTAGGGCTGCGGCATCACGCCGCGGTTGACCATGGCAAACCAATAGTGACGCCACAGGTCGATGTCGATGGCGGTCCAATCGCGATAGTTGCGAATCTCCTTGGGGTAAAGCATCAGCGCGCCGTTCGCGCCAGCCTGCGCGATGTAAGCCTGCAGGCCAACCTTGGCGATGGTCTTGCGATAGCCGTCGGCTAATTTCTTGCCGAGTTTATCGACGTGAGCGTAGTTGTCGCGGGTGAGGACTTCGCGGAACGTCGCCAGACCGGCGGCCATGGAAACCGGATTCGTGTTGTAGGTGCCGCCGTGGAAAACCTTGTGTTGCGAGATGAGATCCATCACGGACTTGCTGGCGCCGAACGCGGCCAGGGGCAAGCCGCCGCCGATGGATTTGGCGAGGCAGATCATGTCGGGATGAACGTTGAAGTATTCGGAAGCGCCGCCCCATCCCAGTTTGGCGCCGGTTTTTACTTCGTCGAAGATCAGGAGCGCGCCGTTTTTCGTGGCGATGTCGCGGAGAACCTTCAGGAATCCGGGTTCGGGCAGGCAGAGGCCGACATTCATCAGAATGGGTTCGAGAATGATCGCGGCGATTTCGCCGGGATTTTCTTTGAAGCGGCGTTCGACGGTGGCGAGGTCGTTAAAGGTGGCGATGGCGACGTTAGCCACGGCAGACTTGGGCACGCCCAAACCGCCGGGAACGGATATGGGATTGTCGATGTCGCCGAAATCGGGCGCGTGAGGTTTGACGCTGACTAGAGCGGAATCGTGCAGGCCGTGGTAGGCGCCTTCGAACTTTATAATCTTGTCGCGTCCGGTAGCGGCGCGGGCCAGGCGAATGGCGTGCATGGTGGCTTCGGTGCCGCTATTGCCGAAGCGGACCATCTCGACCGGAAAGCGATTGCAAATTTCTTCTGCGAGTTCCCATTCCATGTCGTGAGGCATGCCGAACATAGTGCCGGTGGAGAGACGTTTTTCGACGGCCTTCATGACGGCGGGATGGCAGTGTCCGGCCATGACCGCGCCGAAACACAGATTGTGGTCGATATATTCGTTGCCGTCGAGGTCGCGGAACTTGCTGCCTTTGCCTTCTTTCACGAAGATGGGATAAGGATCGTAGGCGCGATAGTTGCTGGCCACGCCGAGAGGAATGCGTTTGAGATTTTTCTTGTGCGCCTCGGCGGACTTGGGCGTGCGGCGCACGAAGGTGTCGAGTTCTTTCTGCAGATCGGGGTACATCGAGGTCTCCGGGAAAACTCAGGCCAGGCGGATTTTGGTAAGCCGGCGGGCCATTAGAATGCCGGGACGGCAGGCCGTCCCGGGTGTATTTCTTAGTTTAGTCCTTCACGCTAGAAAAAGAACTTCAAAGCAAATTGCAGGAGCCGCGGATCTCCGGCTTCCGTGATCTTGCCGAACTCGGTTGCGCCATCCGAAAAGTGGCCGTCCGGGTTCGAGAAGTTCGTGCGGTTGAATACGTTGAAGATTTCCGCGCGGAACTGCAAATACCTGGTCTCGCTTAGCAATATCTTCTTATGCACCGAGAAGTCCCAATCGGCGAGTCCCGGACCGCAGCACAATGTGCGTTGTGTACCGTTGTTGAACTGGCCGAGCGGGGGATCCTGGAACTGATTGTAATTGAGGTAAAACCCTCCAGTTTTCTTGGGATTCTCGATCTGCAAGGGGCCAATCAAGCTTGGCGACTCAGTGCCCAGGAAGAACAGGCTATTGATCAGCTCGGTATCATCCTCGGTATCGAGACGGATGGGGAACCCGCTCTGGAATTGGGTGATGCCGGAAACTTCCCAATCATTGAGCAGCCTGCCGGCGAAGCCCTGGTACCTGGTGGTGGGCAACTCCCAGTCATAGCTGACCACGAAGCGCTGTTTCGAGTTGAACAGCGAGAGGGCGCGACTGGCGTTGTAGTTAAAGGGGTCGAGAGTTTCTTCAAAGGTGGAGCCGTCGTCGATCGACTTACTGAAGGTGTAGGCGGCCTGGAATTGCAAACCGTGAGAGAAACGTTTCTGGAGCATCATCTCCAGCGCGTTATAGGAGGAATTGGCGATTGTGTCTTCGGCAAAGACGTCAGTGAAGACGGGGACACCGTCTACAGGACAACCGGTTCCGATATTCGCCCCTGAGGTCACGCAGTTAGGCGAGGAATAGGGTCGCAGCCCGACCATCTGCACCGGAGTTCCGCCCGTAGCGCCGGTGAGGGTAGAGCCGTTTGGCAGATGAAACAGGTAACCCTGCGGGACGGTCACGCTCCATTGCGAATCTTCGAGCGTAGGACCACAAGTGGCCGGACTCCCATAAGAGCTCACATTCGCCGGATTCAGGTTCGCGATGTTGATGATGTCCAAACAAGTCTGCGGATTGGAAGGATTGATGTCGTGCGTGGCGAGCAGGCGATGCCCCTGGGATCCGACATAGCTAATCTGAAACATCGTGCTGTTGCTCAGTTCACGCTGGATGGTGAGGTTGTATTGACTGGTGTACTGCGCGCGCAGGTGAGGTCCGAATTCGCCGTAAAGAAGAATTGGGCGAAACAGAGACAGATCCGTGGGCGCGCCTTTGGTGGGCGTGATAATGCCGTTGAAAGGATTAGGAGCTGTGTACTCGCCCTGATTCACGAACGGAGTGTTGAAAAAGACATCGGAGAGCGAGGAACTGCCGCCGAACGGGGGTTCCGCTCCGAACTGGGCCATGACCAGCTCTTCAATCGGGTTATAAAAAAGACCCCAACCGGCGCGGATACTGGTTTTGCCACCGCTGCCGAATAGCGCCGACAGTGGGCCGCTGGTAAAGTTTGGACTATACGCCATGCCGATGCGGGGCGCGAAAGCCTTGTAATAGGTTGAAGTCATTCCAGCGGGGACGCCAGGGTCGCCGGGAACCACCAGGCCGGTCGGTTCCGAGCCGGTGTTAGCACAAGTGGGGCTCGCCACGCCCAAGCTCTGCCAGTAGGACGTGCTGGTCGTGATTCCGCAGGGGTAGACGGTGGAATTCTGCCCGGGCCGGAAGGTCTCCACGTGGCCGCTAATGTCGACCGGAGGAGGAGTTAATTCCCAGCGCAGGCCGTAATTCAGGGTCAGGTTGGGCTTGACTTTCCAACTGTCCTGAACAAAAGGATAGACCGCAGTGCTGCGAATATCCTCGCGCTGACCGGAGCCTTGCGTATATCCGTCTGCCAGCCCCAGCAGGAACTCGGCATATTGGTCGCCGTCGCCAGGAACAATCGCATTGGGACCGCTGTTGTCGAATGTGTATTCGCCATTGACGTCGAAGTAGTAGAACTGATCGAAGCGGGCGCGGCGGATATCCACGCCGAACTTGAAGGTGTGGTTGCCCTTCACCCACGAGAGCCCGTCGGACCACTGGAAACTATTCCCAACCTGGGGCAGGAAGCCCTCGAAATTGTTCCCGAAATTTGCGCCGCCAGAGATGTTGACGAAAGGAACGCCGGTGAGGCTTGCGGGTAGACCGGGGGTAATGCCCAGATTGGCAGCCGTGCCAAACTCACTGGTGATGGCCGCAGAATCGGAAGTGCCGGTAAAGCAGTACGCGGCTGCCGCTCCGGTGCAGGAGGAGGTAACGGCGTTTGTAGTTTGGGGCTTTATGAATCCGAGCTCGCCCTCACGCATATAGGTAAAGTGGGCCTCATTGACCAGGGCACTGGTGATGGTCCAGGTATGGGTGAAATTCCACTGCTGGAAGCGCTCATTGTTGAAGTTTCCGAAACCAGGGACGTTGGCGCCGGACGCCTCGAAGGAGTCGTAGGGCTGAAGCTCACGACCGTCGTTGAAATAATAATAGGCGGTGAAGTTCTGACGGTCGTTAATCCTGTGATCGATGCGCGCAGTAAACTGATCCGCATTGTCGGTACCCACGGGGATGACCTGATACAGGTTGCTGCCAGTATTCGCCGCAGGAACGAATTGCTGAAGCATGTTGGTGGCCACGGGATCTTGGCATTGCGTCGGGATCACGCCGCTGGGAAAGACCGAGGACCAGTCAGTCAGACCGGTACTGGGGTCCGTCGGAATATTGTTGGCAATTCCGTTGGCCGGCAAACCCAGGGCAGCGTCACATCCGGAGCGGCCGTCAAGCACCTGGGCGACAAAACCGCCGGGCGAGATGCCCCCTGCAAAGGGCCCCTGAGCGGAGAAGTTCCCACCGAATTCTTGAGTAGTAGGGACGTTCAGCAATTGTCCGGGCTGGCCGGCACGGATGCGGCGTCCCTCATAGGACAGGAAGAAAAAGGTACGATCCTTCTTAATCGGACCGCCGAACGTGCCGCCGAACTGGTTCTGATTGAGCTGCGGCTTGCTGGTGTCAGGGTAGCCGCGCGAATCCAGAACCGTGTTGCGGAAGTATTCGTAAATATTCCCGTGAAAGGTATTGGTTCCAGACTTGGTGATCACGTTCACGACGGAGCCGGAGTTGCGGCCGTATTCGGCATCGAAGGTGTTGGTGATGACGCGAAACTCCTCGACTGCGTCGGGAGTGGGTTGGATCGTGGGGGTGTTCACGAACTGGTCGTTAGCGTCACCGCCATTGACGCTGAAGTTGTTGGCGCGTGTCCGGCCACCGTTGACGGAGACAGAGCCGGGGTCGTCGGAGCCGAAGAACAAGCTGCCGCTCGATCCCAGCTGGGCCTGCACACCGGGCTGAAGTTGCAAGAACTGGTAAGTGTCGCGGGTGTTTAAGGGCAGTTCATTGACGGAGCGGTCGTTGATGACGGCGCCCAGCTGAGTGCTGGTGGTATCGACCTGAGGGGCTTCCGAGGTTACTTCGACAGTTTCCTGGGATCCACCGATTTGCAGGGTGGAGTTGAGAGTCACCACCTGATTGACGTCGACGATTACGCCTTTCTGAACATTTTTCTTGAATCCTTTGAGTTCGTACTCAACCGTGTACGTGCTGGGAACGACGTCGACGAAGCTGTAGTCGCCGCTGTCATTGGTCAGCGCGTTGTGGCTGATGCCGGTCGCTTCGTTGACTAGAGTGACCTTCACGGCGGTTAGGACGGCGCCGGTAGGGTCGGCGACCCGGCCCAAAATGCGGCCGCTGGCGCCTTGGGCGGAAAGCAGTGTGGGAACCGCAAGAGAGATCGCGACGACAAGGCAAACCGTTTCCAGACACATCATGGTCCAGCGGGCTCGCAGTGATGGCATGGAACCTCCAGCATTTTCAGGAGAAGTTGTTTTTTTCTTGAATGCAACTGCTTGTGTCCGACCACAACCTTGCTATAATCCGGCAAGGTTAGAGAAGGGGGACGCGCGCTGTCAAGGAGAAAAAAGCGCGCACCTCCATAGAAAATTCTTATCGAAGCTCCAGCCAGGGAACGATGAAACCGAAGATTCCCGAGCCCTGTTTGAAGATTGGCGACGTGGCGCGTCGCGTGGGGGTTTCTCCGTCGGTGATCCGGTCGTGGGAAAGTTTGGGACTGACGCGTCCGCGGCGCACCGAAAGCAAGTACCGGCTCTACACGGCCGACGACGTGAAGCTGCTGAAGCGAGCGCGTTTTCTGCGCAAGGTGCGGGGGCTGAACGCAGCAGCGATTGTGCAGTTGCTGAAACGGGAAGGGCGCGTGCCTCCGGCGGGAGATGGAAATGCAGCAGCGATTGGAACTCACTTGCGGCAGTTGCGGGCCAAGCGGCGACTTTCGCTGGCACAGGTGGCGCGAGCGGTGGGCATTTCGGTAGGCTTCCTGAGCGCGATGGAGCGCTCGCAGATGAGCGGATCGGTGGGCACGCTGCGCAGGCTGGCGCGTTTCTACCGCACCAATATTTTGGATTTTTTCAATGCCACCGGAGGCAGCGGCCGGCATGTGAGTCCAGGAGAGAGAAAAGTGCTGGAGGCCGGACCGGGAGTCCGCATGGAATTGCTGGCCTGGGGCAATACCGTGATGGAGCCGCATCTGTTTCGCGTGAAGGCGCATGCCGGCAGCGGAGAATCCTACAGGCATGAGGGAGAAGAATTTCTGTACATCTTGCGTGGGCAACTGGCCATCACCGCGCACGGCGAAGAGTACCGGCTGAAGCCGGGGGACAGCTTTTACTTCGAGAGCGCCACGCCGCATAGCTGGCGAAATCCGGGGCGGAGGGAGACCTGGGTGCTGTGGGTGAATACGCCGCCGACGTTCTAAGTTGCCACGCATAAGGGACGACGGCGTGTGTCGACGAGGTCTGTCTCAAAACCTTAAGGAGGATCGATGAAGGTGCAACGTTCGGCGATTCTGCTGGGCCTGCTGACAGCGGTGGTGTTCACCGGCTCTTGCGCGAAGAAAACGCCGTCGCTGAATCTGCTGGTATGGGAAGGCTATGCCGATCCCGCGTTTGTCAAAATCTTTGAGGAACAGCACCATTGCAAGGTTTCGGCGTCGTACATGGGATCGAGCGATGAACTCGTAGCCAAGTTGCGCGGCGGCAGCGCCGGCAATTACGACGTGATATCGCCGTCGAGCGACGTGGCCACTTCAATCGCGGCGGCGGGGTTGGCAGCGCCGCTCGATTTGTCGAAGATTCCGGCTTACGGCCAGCTTTCTCCGCAGCTCACTTCCCTGCCCCTGGTGCGCTTGAACGGTCAAGTCTACGGCGTACCGTTCATGTGGGGCCCGGACCCGATGCTTTACGACACTACGGTTTTTGCCAAGCCGCCGGAGAGTTGGAATATTTTGTGGGACCCGAAGTATCGCGGGAAGATTTCCGTGTGGGACGATCTTTCGACGGTTTACATGGCGGCGCAAGTGCTCGGCTATGACACGCCCGATCCGTCGCAGCTTTACAACCTGAGCGACGATCAGCTTGAGGCGGTGAAGAAAAAGTTGCTGGAGTTGAAACCGAGCATCCGCAAGATGTGGTCGACGGGCGGCGAGCTGACGAATCTCTTTCAGAACCACGAAGTGGTGGCTGCGATGGGCTGGCCGCTGATGACCAATCAACTGCGCAAGATCAACTTTCCCGTAGGGGAGACGATTCCGAAAGAAAATACGACGGGCTGGATCGATCATCTGATGATTACCGCAGCCAGCGACAACAAGGAACTTGCCCACGAGTTTCTCGCGTACATGATCGAGGCGCAGACGCAGAAGAAAGTGACGGACGTGACGGGCTACACTCCGGCCAACCCGCAGGCGGCGCAGTTCATGACGCCGGAAGAAGTCAAAGCTCTCCATCTCGACGATGTGGACAATTACCAGAAGCGGCTGTATTTCTGGCAGAACGTTCCGCGGCGGGCCAAGTACAACGAGATTTGGAATGAAGTGAAGGCGGCGCAATAAGTCGGCGCCGCTGAGAGGCCTATCGGTCATGGGATTGACCACAACCTCGCTGAGCGCCACCGCGACGGCCACAAACTCGTCCGCGAAGCCACCTCTGCTGCGCGTTCGCAACCTGGCAAAACGCTTTGGCAAGAATGTAGTGCTGCGGGATATTTCTCTCGACGTGGCGGAGGGAGAATTTCTCACCATTCTGGGCGAGAGCGGTTCGGGCAAAACGACGCTGCTGCGGATCATTGCGGGATTTGAGAGCGCGAGTTCGGGCGAATTATGGATGGGCGAAGAACAGTTGGGCCGGCAGCCGCCTTACCGGCGGCGAGTAAATACAGTATTCCAGCACTACGCGTTGTTTCCCCACCTCACCGTGGAACAAAACGTCGGATACGGGTTGAGAGTTGCCAGGCGCCCGGAGACGGAAATTGCGGCGCGTGTGGAGGACGCTTTGGCGAAGGTGAAGATGACGGCACACGCGAAGGCGAAGCCGTCGAAGATCAGCGGCGGACAACAGCAACGCGTGGCGCTGGCGCGGGCGCTGGTGAATCGCCCGCGGCTGCTGTTGCTGGATGAACCGCTTTCGGCGCTGGACGCGAATTTGCGGCGGCAGATGCAGGTGGAGTTGAAGTCGCTGCAGCGCGAGGTCGGCATTTCATTCATCTTCGTGACCCACGATCAGGAAGAAGCGATGGTCATGTCGGACCGGATCGCGCTGCTGCGATCGGGCGAACTCGAGCAGGTCGCGACTCCGCGGGAGATTTACAGCCAACCGGCGACTGCCTATGTGGCGCAATTTATCGGGCACACAAATTTGTTGAAAGCCGATGTGCAGGGCGGGATTGCGCGTTGCGTGGCAGGCGCCTGGCCGGTGGAAGCGGCGGACGGCGTAGCGCTGTTTTCGCTGCGGCCGGAAAACATTCGCGTGATCTCACCTGGCGGCGTGGGCACGGCCGGCGGCGTGCGCGTGCGCGGAAGAGTACGCCACCAGGCCTTTCACGGCGCGACCGAGTTGATTCGCGTGGAGTGCTCCGAAAATCTTGCGCTGGTTGTCCGGACGTCCAGCGGCGCTGAAGCAATGGAAGAAGAAATCGAGCTGGAGTTTTCTCCCACAGATGCGGTGCTGGTTCGCGAATCTGCGGAAAGAATCTGAATGTTTTCCCGAGGCTATAAAGCGGCCGTCACTTTGCCACCGGTGCTCTGGGTGGCGCTGTTTCTGTTCACGCCTTATGTATTGATGTTCTGTTACAGCTTCTGGTCGGTTTCACCTGCGCAAACCATCGTTCATTCGTGGGATCTCAACAATTACAAAGATCTCCTGCGGGTCGATGTTTATTGGCAGACACTGCTGCGCTCCATGTGGATTGCGGCGCGAGTCACCATCTTTTCGCTCCTGCTGGCATATCCGATGGCATATTTTCTTTCGTTCCAGGCGGGCAAGAGAAAAGATCTGCTGTATCAGTTGGTGGTGATCCCGCTGTGGGTCAGCTATCTGGTGCGGGCGTATGCGTGGAAAACGATTCTCGGATCCGATGGCGTGCTCAACACGCTTTTGCAATATGTGCATCTGACCCGGCATCCGCTCGAGTTCCTGCTCTACAGCCCGTTCGCGGTCGTGTTGACGCTGACGCACATTTACACGCCATTTGCATTCTTGCCCATCTACGCTGCCCTGGAGCATATTCCGCGCAACTTGGTGGAGGCGTCACACGACCTGGGTGCGACTCCGGCACAGACATTCTGGAGAGTGATCCTTCCGCTTTCGATTCCGGGAGTGCTGGCGGGGGCGACGTTTGCTTTTGTGCTCAGCCTGGGTGACTTTCTTGCTCCGCTGCTGCTGGGCGGGCCGAGCGGGATCATGATTTCGAACATTGTGGTGAGCTTGTTTGGCGCGGCTTACAACTGGCCGCTGGGCGCTGCCATTTCATTGTGCATGTTGGTGCTTGTGGTTGGGCTGATCTTCGGCTCCGAGCGGCTGGGAAAGAAATGGAGCTTCTCGTGACCCGCGACGCGGCAACGGCAGAACGTTCGCACTGGCTGCTGCTGCACTGCGTGGCGGTATTCGCATTTTTGTATTTACCGATTGCCATTCTTGTTCTTTATTCGTTCAACGGCGAAGGCGTGGGCGGTTTTCCGCCGCATCGTTTGACGCTGGATTGGTACCGCACATTATTTGCCGACGAACCGATCTGGGATTCGGTGCTGAACAGCCTTGAAGTGGCTCTGGCGGCGATGGCGATTTCGCTGGCGTTCGGCGTGCCGGCGGCGTTGGCGCTGGATCGCGCGCAGTTTCCCGGCAAGGCGTTGTTCCGGCGGTTGGTGCTGTTACCGTTGATTCTGCCGGGGATTATTACGGGGCTTTCGCTGCTCATGCTGTTCAACGTGGCGGGAATGAAGCTGAGTTTGCTGACCATCGCTCTGGGCCACGGCACGGCGCTGATCTCAGTGGCGACCACGGAAGTTTTTGCCGGCTTGCAGAAACTGGATCGGGCACAGGAAGAAGCTTCGCTGGATCTGGGCGCGAATTACTGGCAAACCTTCTGGCGCATCACGGTACCGAATTTGAAGTTGCCGATCATCGGCGCGGCGCTCCTGATCTTCACGCTTTCGCTGGATGAGATCGCGGTCAGTTTTTTTCTGATCGGGCGCGATAACACGCTCCCGCTGGAAATCTGGGGGAGATTGCGGCGGGGCATCACACCGGAGATAAATGCGGTGTCGACGGTCATCTTTGGGTTTTCCCTGATTGCGATTGTCTTGTGGTATCGACTGCGTATGCGCGGCGAGGGTGCAACGGATGCAGGCATCGAAATCGTTGAAGTGGCCGAGGGAGGTCAAGCGTGAGTGGCAATCGCAGAGACTTTATCAAGTTCGTGGTAGCCGGGGCAGTGACGGCGGGATGCCCTGTGGATTTGTCGCTTCTCGGCCAGAGCGGCGATGCACCCAAGAGCCAAGCCGACGTGGATGGCGAGGACAACCGGATCTGCCACCAGGTCCGCGACAAAGGCAACCAGATATTCTCGCGTCCTCCGGCCTCGGCCCACCATGACGTGGTGATCGTCGGCGGCGGAGTCAGCGGTCTGACGGCCGCATACCGGATGCAGCATCGCGATGCGCTGCTGCTGGAAAAAGAACCGCACTGGGGCGGAAATGCGTACGCCATGGAGTTCGAAGGCAGCGTCTACGGTACGGGGTCGGCGTTCTTGTCGAAAGATGAATACGCCTACAGCTTTGCCAAAGAGATTGGTCTGAATCCGCTGCCCATCGACAGTCCCGATGCCAGCATCCTTCGCGGCGAACTGATACTCGACACCTGGGGCGACGGGCTGAACAAGCTGCCGTATCCTCCGCTGATCCGGGAGAGCTTCAAGAAATTCAAGAAAGAGATGATGGGCATCGATCTGGAAAAGCGCGGCCGCGAATTGTTCAACGTGCCATTTTCTGAATTCACGAAGCTCTATCCGGCGGAGATCAAGCAATGGTGGGACGCGTATGGGCCTTCCAACTGGGGCGCGACCGGCGAGGACACGGCGGCGGCCGTTGCCATCGGCGAACTGCAGCAAATGGCCGCTGAGAGTAGAAGCGACGACCGTTATACCTGGCCGGGCGGACTGGGAGCGATCACACACAAGCTGGCAGAAATTCTGCAGCCCAAATATGGCGAGCGAATGCAGACCGGGGCTACCACGGTCGCGGTGGTTTCGGGCAAAGAAGAGGTTCAGGTGACGTATGTGGTGGGCGGCGAACCAAGAACGGTCGCGGCCAAGGCGGTGATTATGGCTACGCCCAAGTTCATCACTCGGCGCATCGTTGACGGCCTGCCCGAAAAGCAGAGCGAGGCGATGAAGCAAATCCGGTATATTCCTTACCCGGTCGTGAATTTGATTTTCGACAAACCCGTCTTCAACCATGGCTACGACACCTGGTGTCCGGGCAACGCCTTCACCGACGTCGTGGTCGCGGACTGGGTGATTCGCCATGAGTCCGGCTACCAGCAAAAGTACAACATCCTGAGCTGCTACACGCCGATGAAAGAAGACGACCGCGGCTATCTGCTCAACGAAATCGGCGCCCGCAAGATCGCTGCGAATGTGCTACGGGATTTTAAGAACCTGATGCCGGGGATGACTGTCGATCCGATTGAAGTGCACATTTACCGCCGTGGACATCCTTTATATATGTCCACGCCGGGGCTGTACACGCGGGTGCAGCCGCTGGTGCGGCAGTCCATGGATCGCGTGTTCTTCGCCAATACCGATTCGGAAGGACCGGAATCCACGACCAACGAGGGAATCCGCGCGGCGCAGCGTGCGGTGAAGCAAGCAGAAGCGCGGCTGGCGGGCAGGACTGCCCCGAAAGAAAAAGCTGTTGCGGGATGATTTCTCACGCCGGCGCGCGCCCGATTCCAGTCAATCCCACCTTTCGTACTCGCACGAACTCCTTCTGAGAGTTGGCCGCGCATAGTAAAGTAGTAGCAGCGGCGTTCCAGCGGCTGATGCCTGTTTCGCCGATTTTCTATCCATCATCGAAGGACAATATCATTTGAGTTTAAGTATTCGCAACATCGCCATCATCGCCCATGTGGACCACGGCAAGACCACGCTCGTCGACGCCATGCTGCAACAGAGCGGCACCTTTCGCTCCAACGAACATCACGTCGAACGCGTGATGGATTCCAATGAACTGGAGCGCGAGCGCGGCATCACCATCCTGGCCAAGAACACCGCCATCTTTTATCACGATGTAAAGATCAATATTGTCGACACACCGGGCCACAGCGACTTCGGCGGAGAAGTCGAGCGCGCACTGAAGATGGTGGATGGAGTCATGTTGCTGGTGGATGCGAGCGAAGGTCCGCTGCCGCAGACGCGCTACGTACTCAGCAAAGCGTTAGAGGCAAAGCTGCCGCCGATCGTGGTGATCAATAAAATCGACCGATCCGATGCGCGGCCGCAGGAGGTGCTGAACGAGATTTACGATCTGTTCATCGATCTGGATGCGAAGGAAGATCAGCTCGACTTTCCCGTCTTGTACACCAACGCCAAGACCGGCACCGCGTCTACCGATATAAAAGGCGGTGGCGAAGATTTGCGGCCGCTGTTTGACGCCATTCTCAAGACGATTGTTGCGCACGAGGGCGATCCGGCCGGGCCGCTGCAAATCCTGGTCGCCAATCTCGACTACAGCGACTACCTCGGTCGTTTGGCTATTGCCCGTGTATTCAATGGGACCATGCGCACGGGAGAAGAAGTTGGCATCGCCAAGCTCGACGGGTCGCTGCAAAAAACCAAGATCACCAAGCTGTTTTCGTTTTCTGGATTGAAGCGCACCGACATCACAGAGACCACGCTGGGTGACATCGTCGCCGTGGCGGGAGTGGAAGGCATCACCATCGGGGAAACCATCACGAATCCAGAAAACCCCGCGCCGCTGCCCCCGATCGTAATTGACGAACCAACCATCGCCATGCAATTTACGGTGAATACTTCGCCATTCGCAGGACGCGAAGGAGCCTACGTTACCTCGCGCAACCTGCGCGAACGGCTCAACAAAGAGCTCCTGACCAACGTCTCGATGCGCGTGGAAGACGCAGACACCACCGACACATTCAAGGTGATGGGCCGGGGCGAGCTGCAGCTCTCCATCATGATTGAGATGATGCGGCGCGAAGGTTACGAACTGATGGTGGGCAAGCCGGAGATCGTTACCAAACGGATTGACGGCAAGCTGATGGAGCCGGTCGAACACTTGACCGTTGACGTCCCAGAAGAATTTGTCGGCGTGGTGATGGAACAATTGGGAGCACGCAAGGGCGAAATTAAGAACATGCACAATCACGGATATGGCCGGGTGCGGATCGAATTCCGCGTGCCCAGCCGCGGCCTGATTGGACTTCGCAGCCAGTTGCTCACCGATACGCGCGGGACGATCGTTATGAACTCGCTGTTCGATGGCTACACGGAGTGGCAAGGGGAAATTCCCCACCGGCTGACGGGTGCGCTGATCGCAGATCGGTCCGGCGTTTCCACGGCTTATGCTTTGTGGGGCTTGCAAGAGCGCGGCGAACTTTTTGTGGGGCCGGGCATTGAACTTTATGAGGGCATGGTGATCGGCGAGAACGCCAAGGATAACGATCTTGACGTCAACGCGGTGCGNNTTCCGGCAATTGAATCTGGAGCAGGCGATCGAATTCATCGCGGATGACGAATTTGTGGAAGTCACGCCCAAGTCTCTGCGACTGCGCAAGAAGGTCCTACAGGCCAACCGGCGCAAGAAGAGCGCGCTGGCAGCCGTGGAAGAATCTTGAAGTCTCACGATCAGGCGACCGACTCGAAGCGAGAACAACATTTGCGGATGTTTCTCGTTCCCTGCAGTTGCGGAAAAACGTTCGCGGTTTCCGAGCGCTATGACCGCCAGGGCACGAACTGGAGCCGGTATTTGATTTGTCCCAACTGCGGCACGCGGCACGATCCCAAGAACCGCCTGCTGCAGATTGGCTATCATCGCGAAGGATACTGGAAAGTAGACGAATGTTAGGCGCCCGTCCAGCTCGAGCGCGATAGTCCGCCGGGCATTGCGTTTGACAAGCAGACTTGCACAAACCTGCTATACTTCTGGCCGCATTTGACTGTTCGCCAGCTCCGGTCTCGATTTTCAGGGGCGTTTCCCGACCTGCCAGTCCGCCGAATTGAGCTCGCACTTCGACAGCTCAATGCAGGGGCAAAAGGCGTGAAGAATATTTTCGTAGGAAATCTGAGCTTTAACACATCTGAGGATGAACTGCGGCAGCTTTTCGAGGCGCACGGCCAAGTCGACCGGGTCAGTATCATGACCGACCGTGATACGGGTCGTTCGCGCGGCTTCGGCTTTGTGGAAATGGCTAGCAACGAAGATGGAGAAAAAGCCATTACCGCGCTCAATGGTTCGCAAATAGGCGGGCGCACAGTGAACGTGAACGAAGCGCGGCCCAAAACCGAGCGCAGCGGAGGAGGAGGCGGCGGCGGCGGACGCGACCGCGGAGATCGTGGGGACCGTGGTGGTCGCGGCGGCGGAGGAGGAGGTCGAGGCCGCGGGTAAAAGACCGAGGCTTCGTTGTTCTTTCATCCACTGCACGGGTTGCGTCTGATTTACTGACTGGCTTCACCAGGCTAGCTTCGCCGTGATGCGGCGAAGCGCAGCGTGACGCTCATCGAACTGCATCGAGCGCCGTTTCCATAGCAAGGCGGAGAAATGCGCGTTCGCGGCATCTTCCAGTCTGAGATCCTGTTTTAGTGCCTTGCGTTGACATTGAAGCTTTTTGTCCTACCCATGTAAACTGAGGATATCCGTATGCGCCCGTAGCTCAGTTGGATAGAGCGATTGCCTCCGGAGCAATAGGTCGGGAGTTCGAATCTCTCCGGGCGCACCAGTTTTCCTCTTTTCCCCCAATCGCAGACTGAGGCCCTCAGGAGAAGGCCCTTGATCACTCCACTCTACCTTTTGGCGGACAGCCAGTTGCTTTTTTCCCGAGGGGATGACAACGGTTTGCCCGGCAAGATTCGGGCGAATCTGCCCTCTGGCCATCCAAAGGCAGCGTACATCGGGGCATCGAACCATGACAGAAAGGAGTTTTACGATTTGTTCGTTGCCGCCATGGAGTTGATGGGCGTATCCAATTGTTATATGGTGCCGACCCTGGTTGGGAACGAAGACCGGCTTTTCTTGGAGGATGCCGACTTGGTTTTGCTTGCTGGGGGTGATGTCGAACGCGGCTGGCAGGTTTTCGAACGGAACGGGTTGAAAGATCTGATCTTGAGCAAGCATCGCGATGGCAGCGTTCTGGTGGGCGTTTCGGCTGGAGCGGTGCAATTGGGACTGGGGGCGCTTACGGATGCTCCGCAGCCGAAGAAACTTGATATGTTCCGTTTTGTGCCATTTTATGTTGGCGCGCACGAAGAGAGGGATGAATGGTGGAACCTGCGCGCGCTCGTGAACCTCTCTCCGTCCGGTGTTCGAGGAGTCGGCATTCCCAAGGGTGGAGGCGCTATCTACTGGCCGGACGGAACCCTCGAGCCGGTTCGCCGGCCTCTGATCGAATTGTTGAAAGCAGGCGATCAAGTCAGCGAACGTCTGCTTCTACCATTGAAACCAGCCTCCGGTATCTAGAATTGGGCCGCCGGTTTCTCCAGCGAATCGCAACTGGTACGAACGGTGCTAGACTGTTGAATATTTCGTGCGTCGAGTCCTGTGGAGCAATGGGTAGGGAGTTCGAATCTCTCCGGGCGCACCAGATTTGCTTCCCCTTTGCAAGGTCGCGGGCTGCGGGCAAAGACGCAGCCAGGGCGTCGTCATTTTCATTTTCTTAGGTTTCCCTCGCTGGTTTAAGTCTTGAAATGAACTACGACGCCATCCTGATCGTTTCCTTCGGCGGCGCGGAATCGAAAGACGAAGTGATTCCCTTCCTCGAGAATGTGCTGCGCGGGCGCAACGTATCGCGCGAGCGCATGTTGGCCGTCGCCGAGCATTACTACCACTTTGAGGGAAAGAGTCCGATCAACCGGCAGACGCGGGAACTGATCTCGGCGCTGGCGGCCGAACTGGAGCGGAACGGACCGAAGCTGCCCATCTATTGGGGCAACCGCAATTGGCTTCCCTTGCTGCCCGACGCTTTGCGGAAAATGAAACGGGAAAGAATCGGGCGGGCGCTGGCGTTCGTAACATCAGCTTACAGTTCATATTCGGGGTGCAGACAATATCTGGAAGATATTGCCAGAGCGCAACGCGAAATTGGGCCTGGTGCGCCGGAAGTGGACAAGCTGCGGGCGTTTTTCAATCACCCCGGATTTATCGGCGCCAACGTCGAGCGCGTGCGCGACGCGCTGCAGGCCCTGCCAGCCGACGCCCGGCAGAACGTGCGAATCATCTACACCGCCCACAGCATTCCGGTCTCGATGGCTGACACCGGCGATTACGTGCGCCAGCTCGAAGAAGTAAGGCGGCTCGTTTCGGCCGAGCTGGGCATTCGGAACGACGCGCTGGTCTATCAAAGCCGCAGCGGATCGCCCGGCCAGCCCTGGCTCGGGCCTGACGTTCTCGATTATCTGCGTGAGGTGAAAGCGCGCAGCCTGGCGCAGTCCGTGGTGCTCGCGCCCATCGGATTTATTTCCGATCACATGGAAGTGCTTTACGACCTCGACATCGAGGCCAGGCAACTCTGCCAACAGTTGAACCTGCCCGTGACGCGCGCGAAAACAGTGGGCGTGCATCCGCAGTTCGTCGCGATGATTCGCGAACTGATTCTGGAACGAATGCATCCAGAGCTGGAGCGGCGGTCGTTGGGATCGCTGGGAGCGCGGCCAGATATTTGCGCGGAAGGTTGCTGTCCCGCGCCGCAGAGGCAGGGAAAGTAGCGCCGCCGTCCCGGCGCCTGTCGCGGGGATTCCGGAACAAAATTGTCATAATGTTCCCATGGGAACATTTCAAAATGCAGAAACTTTTTGCCGAAAGTTGTTGATTCCAGGTTGCGGCAGAGCGATTCCTTATCCTGGTGAAACGTTGCCGGGGTCTGTTCCCTAGGAAGTTCTCAGAATTTGAAGTAAGCGCCGATCATCGGCTCCGCTGTGTGCGTGAAGGCGCCGTTGGAGCCGAAGGCCGTGGTGATCTCGGGAGCCTTGTAAACATTGCCGCGGTACTGGAAACGCAAGCCGAGGTGCGGAACGAGTCTGAAGTCGAGTCCGGCGCCGTAGACATAGACCGGCTCGTTTGAGCTTGTGGTTTGGCTCTGCCCGCTCACGGGTTGGTTGAGCAGGAGACCGACGCCTACCAGCGCGAATGGCCTGAGCCTGCCCGCGGGGAACGAGAACAGCCAGTCGCCAGTGATTTCGTGTGCATTGGATGAGACGGCGAAGGCGCCCAAAAAAGGCCCAGGCACGGTCCCGACGGGGGTTGTGCCGGTGTAGGTGTAGACCTGGTTGGCGCGGTTGAAGGAGTAGGTGGCCTCGTAGCCGACGAGCGGATTGCTGATGTGGCGAATCTCGAACAGGCCTCCCGCGGCGTCAGCTTGGTTCTGGTGTTCGAGGCCGATGTTGTAGGAGGTTGAGGCATTGAACGTGCCATAAAGGCTTAGGGCAACATCAGTCTGCGCGTGAGCCGCTACGCTGGCCACAGCGGCGAGGAAGAATGATAAAACCAGACCCAGTCTTGAGCAACCCAGTCTTGAGCAACCCAGTCTTGAGCAACCCAGTCTTGAACGACCCAGTCTCGAACAATTGAGTGGCATTAACAGCCTCCTCTGTTCCACGCCGGGATTTTCTTTTTGACCAAGATTTCCATTATGGTTTCCCGGACGCAGTTGTAAACCCCGCTTTCGCAAGATAGTTCTGGAAGGAGGGTAGTTGGCATCCGCACAAGATGCCCGATTGGGGCACTCCGGAACAAAATCGTCATAATGTTCCCATGGGAACATTTCAAAATGCAGAAAATTTTCGCCCTAAGTTATTGATTCCAGGTTGAGGCATTTGCGCGACTCAATGGATTCAATGGGTTAGCCTGTGGAAGAAGTGTCTACTTTCGAGGGTGTCGAATGTCTACTAAAGTAGACTCGACAAGCGCGACTTTATGAGGTAGGCGATCCGGGCGAGGGTGGACCATTCGAAAGTTACGCACCGGCAGCGTACGCAAAACCAGATCGCCTTGACAGCCCGGAATGCCCACCCTTTGCAAAGGGGCGCAAGGGATGGGCCGCCCGCCGAACGTTCCCTAAAATGCGAACTGCGTGGCCTTCGTTCTTATCGAGGGCCAGCCTCCGGTTTGAGTTAGGCCGGGCCAGCCCCCGCGCCCCGCAAGTATTTTCACGGGGCCTCAGTTCACCGTGAAACTCGTGGTGCTGGTGACGCTCCCGCCATTGGTCGTGACCTTGATCTTTCCTGTCGTCGCGCCCGTGGGCACTGTCGCCGTGAGCTCGATGTCCGAGACCACCGTAAAGCTGGCAGATTTGCCGTTGAACGTTACCTTCGTCGTCTGCTTCAGTCCAGTGCCGTTGATCGTAACCAACGTTCCCACCGGACCGCTGGGCGGAGAAAACGAAGTCGTCGTCGGAGTGACGTCAAAGGTCCGCGAGCTGGTCAGCGTGGTCGAGCCGGTTGTCACCGTTACCGAGCCTGTCAGCGCCGCCGACGGCACGGTGGCCGCCAGAAACGTCGTCCCAGAGCGCGTCACAGTCGTAGCTTGAGTTCCGCCGAACTTCACCACTGACGAACTGCTAAAACCCTGCCCGAGGATGCCAATCTTCGCGCCCTCCTTGCCTGAAGTGGATACCAGACTCACGAATGGCGCCAGCCCCATGTCAAGGCTGTAGAACACGCCAGCGCTGTCTCCCCCGCCCTCCGTAAAGCCATAGAGCTTGCCGTCGGTGTGCTGGATTAACGGGGTCGTCGGACTTTGGCCGTCCGTGCAGTTTGTTTGCTGGCAAAACTCGTGAAGAATGGTAAAGGTGCCGGTGGTCGTAACGCTGAAAATCCATCCCGGTTGAGAGGCGTTTCCTTGCCCCAGCAGGCCGTAGAGGTTTCCATCGGTCGCTTGCACCAGGCTGCTGTTGCCCCCAGAATAGGGGCTGCCGATGTTATAAATGACGGTGTAGACGCCGCTGTTCGTGAGCCTGAAGATGACACCATTGCCGCCCGTTCCGCCGTTATACGTCACGCCATAGAGGTTCCCATCGCGGGCCAGAACTAATCCGCGGAGGATCTCGTTCCCATCCGTTCCTGCCAGGTTGTGCAGCACAGTGTAGGTGCCGCCGGGCGTGATTCGGAAAAGAACTCCGTCGTTGTTGGTTCCTCCATATTGCGTGCCGCCATACAGATTTCCATCGCTGCCCACCGCCAACTGCGCCTCGGGATTGCTGCCGTCTGGCCCCGTAAAGGTGTGGAGCGCATTGAATGTGCCGGTGGAGGTGACGGAATAAATGACGCCGAGGTTATAACAGGGACCCTCTGCATCCGAAAAACTCGCCCCATAGAAAACGCCGTTGGGCGCTTCGACCGGCGCGGACACCGGGAAGCTTCCATCAACGCCGCTGAAGTCGTGCAGGAAGGTTACCACCCCGCCGGGCGTTACCTTGAACACTTGCCCGCAGCCTGAGGCCCCTCCATCGTAATTGGTCGAATAGAAATTCCCGTCTGTCCCCAGACTCGCGCCACCCCACGGGACATAGTCGACGTCGTAGACGTCAGTGAGGGTACCCCCGGTCGTTGCGCTGAAAAAAACGCCATAGAGAGGCCCGGCGCAGCAGTCGGTCGTGTACAGGTCCCCATTCCGTCCTTGCGCGATTTCCTGCGCATTCGGTTGGGCGAAGTCTGAGCCGGTTGGAATGACTGTAAGCACGGTGTAGGTTTGGGCCCGGGCAGGAACTGCTGCTCCGGCGAGAGTGAGGACGGCTAGCGCGGCCGCAGATGCCGCGAACCTGCGAAATGTCCCAACTTGTTCGCGAACGTAATTCATGTATCCTCCCTAGACGAAACGCGGCACCGAATATGCCCTGAAACATGAAGCGCGGTCAATGTTCCGGGCGTGATCCGTTGGTGGAGTGTGTGTGACGCGCTAAGAGGTTTGTTGGCAGTGCAATAGGCGAAGTTGTTGCCTGGGGAATGAGGCGTAAGGCAGGCTTGAAACGCAGGCGAAGCGAGAAGAAGTTTGTTTCGCCGCCCATGGTTTCGATGGTAAACTTTCGGTCTCGCCGGAGGCGACTCCGTTCGATGCCTGCCAAATCGCTGCATCGCGCGCCCAATACGGTTGTACTGTTCGGGGTGTTCGAGGCCGACTTGCGCTCGGATGAGTTGCGCAGAAACGGAGTCAAGGTCAGGATCCAGGACCTGCCCTTTCGCGCCCTGAAGCTTTTGCTGAGCCGTCCGAACCAAGTCATCACGCGCGAGGAATTTCGGCAGGCTCTGTGGCCCGGCGACGTGTTCGTCGATTTCGATCTCGGAATCCGCAGCGCGATTAAGCGCCTGCGCGACGCGCTCGGAGATTCCGCCGAGAATCCGATCTTTGTGGAGACTGTCGACCGCCGCGGCTACCGCTGGATTGCTCCAACGCATGTATCGGAGGCTGCATCTGCGGCAAGGACGACCAGCCCAGAGTCGGAAGATTCCGACCCAGCGTCTGGCGCTAAGGCAAGCGCTGTCGAAACCCCGGCCCGGGACTCAGCGGCACAAACAACAAAAGCGACACAAACAACAAAAAAGACCGTCCGGATCGTGGGCCTGGTGGTGGGGCTGGCAATCGTAATGGCCGTGGCTTGGCTGCGCGGAACCGACTGGAAGCAGGAGCTATTCGGCAAGCCGGACTCCAGAGTCCTGCGCTCGGTTGCCGTGCTGCCGTTCCAGAATGCGGGATCCGACAAGGACGCCGATTTTCTCCGGCTCGCCTTGCCAGACGAGGTCGCAAACGTTCTAAGTTCTGTGCCATCGCTCTCGATCCGTCCCTTTGCCACTACGAGCAGGTACAGCGGGCCGAGCCTGGACTTGCAACAGGCCGGCCGGGAGATGGGGGTGACTTCCATCGTGACGGGACACTACCTCATCGCAGGCGATCAATTAGAGGTCACACTGGAAGCGGTAGATGTTGCGAACAACCGCAGTGTTTGGCGAGATACCGTGAGTGTCGCAGCCGCAGACAAAATAGCGATGCGGGAACAAATCACATCGCAGGTTCGGCAGGGTCTTGTCCCCGCCATTGGAGGATCCTCGGCCCCTTGGGANNCGAAGAGGCCTACGACTTATATTTGCGCAGCATCGCCGTTCCGCACGATGTTGCTCCTACAAAGGATGCAATCGCGATGCTGGAGCGTGCTGTGGGTATCGACCCAGGTTACGCGCCCGCTTGGGCGGCTCTGGGGATGCGTTATTACTACGACGCTATCTTTGGAGACGGAGGGGAATCGATGCTCAAGCGTTCGGACTCGGCATTCGAACGCGCATTGGCGCTCGATCCGAACTTGATTTCTGCCGCTGGGGCGCTGATTACCAACCAGGCGGATCGCGGCAACCTTGGACCCGCCTACGCGCAAGCGGCCGTCCTGGTTAAACAACGACCGGAGAGCGCCTCGGCCCACTTCGTTCTCGGCTATGTGCTGCGCTATGCCGGGTTGTTGGATGAGGCGGCACGAGAATGCGACGCCGCCATGCAGCGGGATCGGGGCAACTACCAATTCCGGTCGTGCTCTTGGGTCTTTAGTCGACTCGGTGAACCGCAGAGGGCAATGGAGTTTGTTCGCCTCGATGCGGGCTCGGACTGGGCGGCAAGACAAACGGCCTTTATCCTTATTGGCCAAGGCAAACTGGCCGAGGCGCGGCACAGCATC
>PMHV01000032.1 GCA_003156805.1 Acidobacteriaceae bacterium
GGCAAGCCCAGGAAACGACTCTATGCGAACCGCCGGGGAGCCTAACGTGGCCGCGTGTAAATAGAAGGAAACATGGCAGACAAAGCATGGACCGTGAAAGACTTGACGGAAGCGCTGAGACAGTTCCCGTTAGACGCGAGGGTCTACTATGAGATGGGCCCAAATGGTCCGGGAACAATTGGGAAAGCGCAATACGTCAAGCCCTGGGGCGGGGACGACGAGATGGGAGTTTTACTCGACCGATAGCTTGAGTGGACGCCTTACCCCGAACCGGGCGCTGCGATGGATATCGTAGCTGCCAGGGTTGAACTGAATCCGAAACTGTAGCTTGGCTTTCGGGTCAAGCTGGTCTCATCGCTTCTGCAACAAACAGTGTCGCTAATGCGGTTGTGATTCTGGTTTTCCAGACTCGTGCGGCTGGTTTGAGCTGTTCTGCAAGCTTTGGAACTCCTGCATCTCATGCTGCGCCTCTGCCGTTTTTCCTTGTTTGCGATAGAGGCCCGCCAGTCCGAAATGCGCCTGCGCCGCCAGTGAACTTTGCTTCTCAACGGAAAGAAGCTTGGTCCACGCTTTTTCGGCAGCGGCGGCGTCCCCTTCCAGGGAAGCCGCCTTCCCGAGTGAATAAAGCGTCTCCGGCATCTCCGGCATCAACTGGTCGGCGCGCAATAGTTCCGCTCGCGCCTCATGCGCTTTACCTTCTTCCAACAACGCCGTTCCCAGACGGTAGGCGGCCTCGGCGTTCCCAGGCTGCAGCTTGGCCTGCATCCGAAATTCGTCTTCCGCTTTGGCCCATTGAAAAGCGCCAGCATACACTTCGCCCAGTGCAAGGTGAGCTTCAGGCAAGCTTGGCCGCAGCTGCAACGCTTCGCGGTATTCCTTTTCAGCATCCGGCATCCGCCTTAGCACGAAATAGTTTTCGGCCATCGCCTGGTGCGCGCGGGCAGAGTCAGGATAAGCGGCGAGCAAGGTATCGATGGATTGTTTCGAGAGCAGACCGCCGGCGCGCCCAAGATAATAGAGAATATCCGGATCGTTGGGGTGCGCGGCCACGGCCACCTGCAGATTTGCAACCGCCTCCGCCAGTTGCCCGGTCTGGATTTCCGCTATCCCCAGTGCGGTTTTGTCCGCCGCGCGTTGCAAGTGTGGAATCGCCTCTGCTGCGTAGCCTTCGGAAAGCAGGGCATAGCCCAGCAACTGGTGAGCCGGCATCGAATCCGCGTTCAGTTCCAAGGCATGTTTGAGCGGCGCAATCGCGGAGCCATAATCGCCGCTCTCCATGTAGGCTTGGCCGAGGTTAATGAAGCCATCGGCGAATGACGGGGCGAGTTCGGTCACCTGCTTAAACTCCCTGACGGCAACCTCGAACTCTCGTTGTTTGTCCGCCGCGATTCCCGCCTGCATGTGCTCGGCGGCTTGCGGCGACGCGATCTGCCATGCGAACCACAAGAGTATGTATGCGCGGATCACGGCTTCTCCGGTTCACGCACTTCCAGGAACTGGTCGGCGCGAACATCGTTCAACATTTGGTGAATACCGGATGGCCAATTGATTTCCACCTTAGCTTTCTCTGCCGTGCCCAGCCCGAAATGCAGGCGCTTGTCGCTGGCGGAAAGATAACTGCCGGCCGAGGTCGCGAATCGCGTCTGCCCGTTCACCTGCACGCGGGCGCCGAATCCATCCCGATTGCTGCGAGTACCGCGGAGAGTAATCACGAGCCAGTGCAGCTTGCCCCCGCGATTGAGAAACAATTGAGGGTGCCCCCCGAGACTGGTCACCACTGCGTCTTCCCAGCCGTCGTTGTTCAAGTCGCCGAACGCGGCTCCACGCGCGACCACAGGAACCGCGCTTCCGGAATCGGCGCGCTCGAATCGGCCATTGTGATTCAATGCCAACAGCGGCAGTTCGAGATAGTGAAGCGAAGGGTCGATCCGCTCCACGTTGTCCAATACATGGCCTTGGGCGACGAACAAGTCTTTCCAACCGTCGTTGTCGAAATCTTCCAAGCCAACGCCCCAGCCTGAACTTCCGCTCGAGAGTGCCCCGAGACCGGTTTCGAGACTGCGATAGGTAAACGAGCCGCCGCCATCGTTGTGGTAGACGCCATAAATCTCCCGGGGCAACTGGGTCACGATAACGTCTGGCCGACCGTCGTTGTCATAGTCTTGAAAGACTACCCCCATGCCCGATAGCCGGCGGCCGTCCTGAGAGAGAGCAGTGCCGGCTTCCAGACCAAGTTCGGTGAAAGTGCCGTTGCCATTGTTGTGAAACAGATACTGCTGCATGCCATCGTTGGCCACGAATATGTCAGTGAATCCGTCAGCATCGTAGTCGGCGAATGCCACTCCCAAAGCGCGCCCTTTCTTGGCGGCTATGCCGGAGCGCTGGCTCACGTCGGTAAAGGTCCCATCGCCGTTGTTGTGATACAGAATGTTAGTCGTGGCAGGAAACTCTTCGGGCGGACAATAGGTATGATAGTTGCCGCCGCAATCTTTGTTGTGTTTGGTGTCCCAATCCATATAGCGGGTGACAAAAAGATCCAGCTTTCCGTCGTTATCGTAATCGAAGAATCCGGCTGAGGCCGACCACCCGCCGGCGGCAACACCCGCTTTGGCCGTCACATCCGTAAAGGTGCCGTCACCGTTGTTGTGATACAGAATATTCTTCCCGTAACTCGTGACATAAAGATCGGGATAGCCGTCATTGTCATAGTCTCCGACCGCCACTCCCATACCATAGTTTCCATCTCCGGCGTTAGCCAGGCCGGCTTGTTGGGTCACATCGGTGAAGCTTCCGTCCTTGTTTTGCCGGTAAAGCCGATTCCAGTAACGCGGGTCGTGACGGTCGAAGTCCTCGGGCGTTCGCATCGGACTAGCGATACGACCGCCATTTACCAGAAAGATATCTAACAACCCGTCATTGTTGTAGTCAAGGAGGGCGACTCCGCCGGGCATGGTTTCAATCAGATACTTCTGAGCAGTGGGGGAGTTCTCCAGCATGAAATCCAAACCCCGCGGCAGATTGACATCGAAAACAGGCGCTGTCAGAGCCGTAGCCCACAGCACCAGGGTCAAGACGCATGTTAGGCGTAGCAGAATGTTCAGCAACTTAGCTTCCTTCAGTCGCCTAGCATATCGCGCGAGTAGGGTTCGTGCGCACTCGCTTGCTCAACACTCAACAACTGTTTGCTACTTGTGCGCGTGGCGATCGTCACTGAGCCGACTCCGGCTTCGCGGGACGGGTACGTTCACGAATGAGAATTCAGGTAAGTCGCGATGTCCAAGATGGTTGCGCGATGACCCGCCAAGAATAACACCGTTCCGGAGTTAACGATTATCCCAAACTAAAATTGCATTTTCCGCTTGACAACGGTTGTTCTTGAGGTCAAGAATTCGCGCACTCGAAACTTTAGAAGATTTCCGCACCGGAAAGAGTCACCAATGCCACGACGCAAACTGCGGACTCTGTTGCTCTCGATAGGCGTGCTTGTTTCTGCCTCCATTTCTCTCTACGGTCAAAGTACCTATGGCTCGATAGCCGGGTCGGTAACAGATACGTCCGGAGCTGTCGTTACGGACGCCAACGTGACGTTGACTAACCTGGGCACCGCGGAGAAGCGCACGCAATCCAGCGGCGCCGACGGGCTCTTCACGTTCGTGAACCTGTTCGCCGGCCAATACCGGATTGACGTCGAGAAACAGGGCTTCAAGCACTTCACCCGCACTCCGATTACGGTCGACGTGCAGCAGAACACCCGCATCGACGCTGCGCTCCAGGTCGGCGAGGTCAGCCAGGTGGTCGAAGTGACGTCGGAAACCCCACTGCTGCAAGCTGAGACCTCCTCGCTGGGCACAGTCGTTGACCAGCGCGAAGCCAACGAACTGCCCTTGAACGGCCGCAACATCTTCAACTTAACGACGATCACTCCGTCGGTGATTCCTCAAGGCAGCACGGAAGGTAACGTCGTGGGCAAGAATCCTTTCGACTTTGCCAACTACCAGATCGGCGGCGCCTTCGCGAACGAGGGGGCCGAGTATCTGGATGGTCAACCGCTGAATATCGGCTACATCAACCTGCCATTTCTGGTTCCGACCCAGGACTCAATCGGCGAATTCAAGGTTCAGGACAACAATCTGGGCCCGGAGTGGGGCAAGTTTGCCGGCGGCGTCATCAACATGAGCACAAAATCGGGAACCAACACCTGGCATGGCTCGGCGTATGAATTCCTGCGCAATAAGGTTTTCAACGCCAACGAGTTTTTCAATAAGAACTCCGAAATCAATGGAACTCCGCCCACTGCGAACGAGCCGCCGCCTTTCACGCAGAATCAGTTTGGTGCCGCCGTGGGTGGAGCGATCATCAAGAACAGGACTTTTGTTTTCGGCAGTTATGAAGGGTTCCGGCTGCGGACGGGCACCCCGTTTAACACAACCGTTCCTACTACAGCCGAACGCGGAGGCGACTTCTCCGATCTTTGCCTCACGGGTTTCACCGCCACTGACCCCAATGGGTCGGGCATCCCGGTCTGTGCCGACACCAACCCCCTAACTGGAGCGTTGGTCCACCAGCTTTACAATCCGATCCTGTTCACCACTTACAGCAACACGGGTGGCGTTGTCACCGTGGGTAATCGAGTGCCCTTCGCTAACAACAACATTTCTGCGGACATCAATCCGACCTCCGCTTATCTGTTGAATAAGTTAATCGCAAACCCGACAACCACGGGAACCGTCCTGAACTTTCTTAAAGACGCCAGCACCGGCGGCGACACGGATGAGTATGTGGGCCGTGTCGACCAAACGATTAACCGTAAGCAGTCCATCTTTGGCCGCTATAGCTATTGGAAGCTGCTCAGCCTGGCGCAGGATCCCTTCGGCACGGGCCTGTGCAAGGATCGCTGCGCGGAAGACACAAACAGCAAGAGCTTGGCCCTCGGCTACAACTACGCCATCAGCTCGAATACAATCGCCAATCTCAACGCTAGTATCAGCCGTTTCCATTACCTGCGCGCTCCCATCAACGACGATTTCGATGTGACGCAAGAGGGCTGGCCGGCCGCTTACAACCCGCTTGTGCCCAGCCTCGAACGCACTCCGATGACCCCTTGTTTTGGCCAGAATGATTCGTTGGTTGGTTGCAGCCAAGGTCAAAGCGCCATCGACGACCTGAATACCCAGTTCAATATTTCGCCCCAAATTACCATGATCCGCGGGCGCCACACTTACGTTTGGGGCATGCAACTCGAAGAGGGTTACGATAATTACCTTCAAACCAACACCGGCGGGGGCTTGATCTCCTTCGGCGGAGCGTGGACTTCGGCCACGCCTGGCACAATTGGCGCCGGTAACGTTCAGGGCTCTGGCGCTGGCAATGGCGAGGATTTTGCCGATTTCCTGCTCGGGTATGGCAACGGGCAAGGGGCTGCCTTCGGCAACCAGACCAGCGGATCTCTGGTTATTTCGGGTCCGATTTCCGGCAAACAGACATACCGCGCGTTCTACTTTGGTGATACCTGGCATGCGACGCCTAAGTTGACGTTGAACCTCGGCGTACGCTACGAACTGCAAGGTCCATGGTCGGAACGCTACAACAAGATGACTTACTTCAATCCGAGCGCAGCGAACGCCTCGGTGACCGGATGCAGCGGTGTGGTGGGTAGCCCGTGCCCCGGCGACGTGTTCCTGGTGGGGACCGGCGTGAACAGCGGCCGCAATAACTTGCCGCTTTCCTACAAGGAAGTCCTACCGCGACTTGGATTCGCCTATTCGGTAAACCCGAAAACCGTGATTCGTGGCGGCTACGGGATTTTCTTCATCCCGAACTATGTGTCGTTCAATGCCAATCCCTACAACGACATTGTTAGCAGCGCTACCTCGAACTTCTACTCCAGTAACGACCACGGCGTGACTCCCGCCGCCACCCTCAACGCCAACACTTGCTCTCTGACGGCCAATGGCGTCCTTACCTGTCTCGGTGCGGGGCCGTTCAATCAGGATCCCGGGGTGGGCGCAAATGACCTGACGGCGGTGGCGGGCCGCAACCCGCAGCCGAACATTTCCCAGTACGCCTTGACGCAGAATAATTTCTCGACAACTGGCTACACCGTGCAGAAGTACGGGTATCTTGAGCAGTACAACTTGGATTTCCAGCATGAGCTGCCCGGTGGATTCTTCGCCGACGTGGCCTACGCCGGGTCGCACGGCGTGCATCTGGAGCAATCCAACACCAACATCAACCAGATCCCCGACAGCTTCATTGCGCAGGCGGCGAGTCAATATGTTCCTTGTGCGACACTGGGTTGCAATCCCAATGCGGGCGTCACCATTGACCAGCCGGTGACAGGTCCCTATCCCTTTGTCTGCCCGTTATGCAGCCCGCCGAACAGTCTTCCTGGCGGTCTTGGGCCGGGGAATCTGCTGCAGGGCCAGCTGAATCGCCCGTACCCGCAGTATTCGGGGCTCAACCTTAACGCTTTCGGCTGCTGCAGCAGCAATTACAACGCATTGCAGGCGACGGTCACCCGACGCTTCCAAGGTGGCGGCACCATGCTGGTGGCCTACACCAATGCCAAGCTGATGTCGAACACCGACACGCTCACCTCGTGGTTGGAAGGTGGAACTACGGGAGGCACGGGAGCCGTGCAAGACTGGAACAATCTTGCGGGCGAGCGGTCTCTCTCCTCGCAAGACATCTCCCAGCGCCTGGTTGCCAGCTACGTGCTTGATCTGCCCTTCGGCCGCGGCAAGAGGTACCTCGGCAGTGTAAACGGCGCCGCCGACAAAGCAGTCTCAGGCTGGGGTTTGGATGGCATTACCACCCTGCAGCGGGGCTTCCCCGTGAAGCTAAGTTGGGGCGGGTCTAACGCCCTCACCAACGCCGGGTTTGGCATCGGTACTCTCCGTCCTGACTATGTCGCTGGATGCGACAAGAAGCTGTCCGGAACTCCCCTCTCCAGAGTGAACGAATGGTTCAACACATCCTGCTTCACGCAGCCGGGCGGGGTCGCCCCCACGTCCGCGTCCATTGACACATTCAACAACGAATGGGTCTTTGGCAATGAGCCCCGCGTCGATGCTGACCTCCGTCAGCAAGGCGTGGTCAATTTCGACTTCGCGGTGTTCAAGAAGACCGCTATCACCGAGAGAGCGAATGTTGAATTCAGAACGGAGTTCTTCAACATCTTCAACCATCCTCAGTTCGGGCCGCCAAACGGAACGGAAACCAGTTCAACCTTCGGGGTAGTCACGAACACGGTCAATAATCCGCGGCTCATTCAGTTCGGATTGAGGTTTAACTTCTGAACTTGAAAGGTATCGCTCCGGGCCGGCAAGTGGCTTTCCGGCCCGGAATTTTCTCCCTTCAATCAGCAGACGGCCGCTCCATATTTCGCTTCCGGATGCATCCTCTCAAACCCCACCCACACCACCGCAATCACCACATAGCACAGCAAGCTGCCCTCCGGCCCCACCGACCCTCCGGTGAGCCATCGCGACCCGTGGAACGACGAACTCAGCAGATGTCCCGGAGATATCCCGCCGCTATCGGGAACGGAATAGAAGAAACTCTCGCCCCAATCCCAAGCGGCATGGAATCCGACCGCGAACCATAGGCTCCCGGTGCGGCGGAGGGTGAGACAAAAGAACAGGCCAATCAAACCGGCGGCCAGAGCGCCAGTCCAGGCTTCTCCGGGGTTTTTCAGGTGGCTTGCTCCGAAGGCCGCGGAGAGCAAAACCGCCGCCGGCCAGAATCCGACACCCCGCGCCAGCGTGAACTGCGTGTACCCCCGCAGTAGGAATTCCTCCACTAAGCCAACCAGCAGAAACACCAGGGCCCAAAAAACGGCGAATTTCACGACGCGCGCGCCATGCAGCATGATGTGGCCGAAGTCGAACGCATGCATTCCGTGCAGGATTTCCAGTAGCAGCGTAATACCCAAAAAGCCCCAGATCGTGCCCATCCAGAAGAACTTTGAAAACGCCTGGCGCAACGGCAAGCCGTAAGCGCCCCACGGCCTGCTCTCGATGCGCCCCATGACCAGCGCGGGAATCACCGCAGCCACAAGAACGCCGAACTCGACAAACATCTGCGACCAAAGTTCACCTAAGTGCAGCGAGTCCGCCCACCAGCCCTCGACCACGAGGATCAGCGCGGACATGCCAACATACAGCGCGAAGCTCCAGCCCGCACGCACGCCGTTGGGGCCAACAAAAATCCTGCGTAGCCGCGCCTCTCGCGGCACGTCGTCCACGTTCCCGTCGACCTCCGAACCCGCAACCGATCCCGCCGAAACAGGGTCGGCCTTCCCAGTGCCGCTCATGCCGTCGCCTTCCACGCCGCCAGCTTGCGCGAAGATTTGCTGATCGTTCGAGTCCGCCGTCCAACGCTCCAGCCGGAAACTTCCCTCCGCAAAACCGGCTGCGACATGGTAAAACACATCGTCCTGCCTTATGGGCAAATTTTTCACGCGCGAACGCTTCGGACGTCCGCAATTCCTCGCTGGTCTTCTGCTCCTCGCTTTTCTGGCGCAAGCTGCGTGGCTCGTCAGTTCCGAGCTGCGGGCCGGGGCCGGTCTCGACGCGACGGAGCAAGCCCGCCTCGCCGAGGGATGGCGCCAGTGGCATGGCCAGGGCATCGCCGGCGCGCCCTTCGCCAGACCGCTCGCAACCTACTACACCGATGTTTCCCCAGCTCGTGTCGAAGACCGCTTCGATGCTGAACACTCACCTCTTCTTTCTATTGCGACGGCCGCGCCGCTGCTCCCCTGGCCCGCGCGCCTGTTCAGCGCCGAATTCGCCGCTTACTGGTTATGGTTGCCGCGCCTGCCTTTTCTTGCCGTCGGCGTCTTTCTCGGCGCTTCGCTGTGGTATGTGGCCCGCCGCCTCTGTGGCAACGCTGGTGGATTCATCGCCCTCACGCTCTATTGTTTTTCTCCGGCCATGATTCAGGCCAGCGCCGTCTGGCATACCGAGCCCGAAATCGTCGCCGTGTGGGGAGCATTCGGCGCTATCTTCACTGCCATCGCCGTCGCGCACACTCTCTATGCCCCGCGCGAAGTCGTGCTGTGGAACTGGCGTCGCATCGTCCTGCTCGGCATCTCGCTGGCTCTCGCGATCGGTTCGCAGTTTTCCATGATCGTTGTCGTGCCGATAGCTTTAGCTTTCCTGCTATATCTCGCACCCATCCGCCGTGGCGCTGGTTTCGTCATCTGGATCGCCGCATGTGTGATCGCTTTGCTCCTGCTTTTCGGGGCGTATTTCTTCCATCCTCGCGCCTTCTGGGATGGAATGCTCCACGCCTCTTTCTGGGGAGCAAACTGGCGCGGCTTCACCATTCTCATGGTGTATTACCGGGTGCTGGCACAGATCGCGCGCGCCTGTCCTGCGTTGCCGTTACTGCTGCCCGTCGCGCTCGTCACCTACGTCGTCTGGCCGCGCACGCGCTACTTCGGCAACACGGCTCCGCTGCTGATCGGCCTTCTCTTCATCGGCCTGGGCATCGCGCATCCTCACGTCGCCGGCGCAGGATTTTTGCTCGGTTCCATCCCCTTCCTGCTGCTCCTCGTCTCCGGGGTACTGGCCGATCTCATGGAAACCCGCCAGCGTCTGCTTGTCTCCGCCTGCGTCAGCGGACTGCTCATCGCCTATGCCCTCTGGAGCCTGCACGAGTTGTTACAAGTGCCCCGCGGATAGCAAGAATCCTCCCTGAGAGCATGACAGAAGCTATACCCTCAAATCGTCCTTTTTTCGATGAGATGGAGGCTTTGTAAAGATTCTTGAAGATAGTCACCCGCTGTCAAAAATCGCCGGATTGACGCACATCCCTTTGGAGTATCATTAAGCTTGTGATGCGGTGGATTCCGGCTTCGGTCGCGCTTCTCGGGCTGCTGTTGCTGCCGGCCGTTCTTGTCTCCGCCAGCCCTGTTCAAGTCAACGGGATTCCCTCGTCGACGACTTCTTCCGGCTTCGGTGGACACGCAATCAGTGCAGCGCCCGCCAGCGTCACCTCACTCGGCCGCAACAGCAACGTGCCGGCCAACTCAGGCGCCGCTGCTTCTTCGACCGCCGCTGCTTCTTCGACCAAAGTTCCGCACTCCCCCAAGAACCCGCCGATCAACACCGGACCTACGCCGCCCCACACCGTAAACGGCGTCGTCTACTATCCGTACATCTACGCTGTGCCCGTGCCGTACTCGGCCGATGTCAGTGACACCGCTACGCCCGACGACGATTCTGCCGATTATCAGGGCGGACCCACCATCTTCGATCGTCGCGGCTCCGGCGCCGACTCCTACGTTCCCCCGGCAGAAGACGCAACCACAGCGAATGCCGCTCCTGTCGCCGACGCGTCCATTGCCGACCCGCCGGAGCCTGAGTCGCCGCAGTCGCCTACGACCCTGGTTTTCAAAGACGGTCATCGACTGGAAGTTGACAACTACGCCATCGTCGGCCCAACGCTGTTCGATCTGACTCCCGGCCATCGCCGCAAGATCGCTCTTGCCGATCTCGATTTGCCGGCCACGGAGCGGCAGAACGACGACCACGGCGTCACCTTCCAATTGCCGCCGTCAGGACAGGCCAACTGATGCCAATGAAGCCTAGCCTGTGCCTCTTCGCGTTGCTCGCAGCCTTGACGCCCTGGGCCACTGCGCAGAGAGGGATGTCGGCCGGTCACTTCGCCGGTGCCGCCCGCTCCGCAGGCCGAGGTTTCGGCGGCCCAGGCGCTGGAGTTGCTTTCGCGCACAACGGTCAATCGTTCTCCGCTTTTCGCCGCTCCGCGCCCTACGGCGCGCTCTATCCGTCGTTTTTTGACCCTTCGTTTTTTGGCGGCTTGCTTCCCGACGATATGTCCAACCAGCTCTACGCCGCCGGCTATCCTGTAGCCTCGCCTGTGCCTTTGGGATTGCTGCAAGCGATGGCTTCCGCGATGCCCGCGCCGGCCGATCATGAGCCTGTGTCTCCTCCTCAACAGGCCCTCCTGATCGAACTTCAGGGCGGCCGCTACGTGCGCGTCAACGAGTCTCAGAGTGAAGGCTTCGCCGGTCTGCTTGGCTCCGTCGCCGACTCCGCACCGTCCCATGCTGCATCCCCCCACGCCGTACCGTCTCAAAACGATCGCGCCGCTAAGCCTCCGCGAAGTCGCTCCACTCCGTCGGCATCGGCCATTTCCGCCACCAACCAGCCGCCCGAGCTCGCCGCTCCGCCCGCTCCGGCTCGCGATCTGCCTCCCGCAATCCTGGTCTTCCGCGATGGCAGCCACCAGGAAGTACGCGACTACACCATCGCCGACGGCGTGCTATACGCCCGCGGCGATTTCTACAACGACGGCTACTGGAACAAGAAAATCGAACTCAGCAACCTGAACCTGCCGGAAACTCTTCAGGAAAATGCCAACCGCAGCGTGAAATTCGTCCTGCCTTCCTCGCCCAACGAAGTCATCACCCGCCCCTAAGCCCTCCACCAACTGGCAAACGCAGAAATTCCACGCCAGCGTCGATTTTCCGCCGCCCACCGCCTTCCCACGTCCCGCCGCACGTCCGCACATCTCCAGAAGTGCGGCTTCATCGCGCAGCGCCACTGCCTCCACCGGCGCATAGCGACCGATCCGCTGGAGATACTCCTGCGTCAGCGCGGCAATCGCCGGCTCCCTGATCTTCCCCACCCACGCGATCTTGATCTTCACAGAGAGGATTTAAAACAAACGCAATTCAAGATTTTCTACTTGGCTCAAGGATACGGCTTCTGCTAATCCGTACCCGTTTCGTGACGCCATGCTCAGGCTCATTCAGTCCGACAACATCGAGTACAAACAACTCACGAACGCCGCCTAATGCCTTATTGAGAATTGAAATAAATATAGTGATACTTCTGGATTTCTGTGCTATCTTCCGGCCGTCGCCGAAGCCTCGTCGCCTCCTTAAAGGCAACTTGCCACGAATTCGTTGACAGGAGCGGGTGTCAGGTTCTCGCTCTGGAGGCAGACGCTTTAGGGGGGAAAGCCGGGGTGGGTGGGGACCCGCACGCCGCCAAAACCAAGCGGCTCCCCTAACACGAGGGGCGTCAAAACGCTTCGCCGAACCCCCCTTTGTCATCCCCCCAACGGCAGATCCGCGACCACGCTACCGGGAATGAAAGGTGAGTTCACACTTCACGGCGTGAGCTTTGCCACGAATAGTGACATCCAGGTCCGACGACTTCTAAATCAGGAAAACCAAAATTCAGCCGCAAATCCTCTGGCGAGAAAGGTGCTTCCCGCCGCAGCGGGAAGCACCGTAGACTTTGTATGATTGTGGTTACTGCTTTTCGTCGGTATACGTCGAAACTCTTCCCAGCCACTTGTTATCCGAGATCTCGGTGAGTTTCTTGCCATCCGCGGAGACCGTCAGTTTGTCGACAACGTAGAGTTTCCCGTCACGTTTGTAGGCGACTTCGATTCCATGCGGTCCCAGCTTCTTTACCGACACAGTCTCATTGGCATAAGTACCTTTGACCGGCTGCCCCTCGCCGCCAAATTTGGCTTGCCAGCTTTCGCCGGTCGGAGTGGACATGCTCACCTCATCGCCTGAGACCTTCCACATGGTGGTGAGCCCAGCAGTATCTTCGTTAACATTCTGAATACGCCAGGAGCCGGAGGTCGCGTGGGAGCCGGCAGAACCCGCGGCGGCCCGCGTGAACTTGGCTTCCGACTTGTAAGACTGGCTGCCGTCGGCAGGATAGGTAGTGCCCGCTATGGTCAGCGTCTTCCCATCGGCAGAGACCGTCCGGGTCGAATCGCCGGTAGGCTTACCAGCCTTTTTCGTGGTGACGTGAATCGAATTCGCGTCCGCCGCCTGCACGGAGATCACGTCATAGGTCTGGCCGGTAACGGACTGGTCCTGGCCGTCGGCCTTGACATGGATTTTGGGGACGCAACTTTCGCAGCTATACGTGCCATTGTTGACGGAAAAAATGTACGGCTTTTGCGACAGCTTGGACTCGGCCATGTTGGTCTTCCAAGTACCGTCGAATGGGCTTTGGGCAAACATCAGAAANNTTCCTTTTTGCTTTCGAAAACGGCACCATAATACACCCGTCTCGCCCTTCGCAACACGGCGAGAACGATTTGCCATCAGGAGCGCTCCCGACGATCTGCCATCCGCACCGCGGCATCATCCTGATCACTCCTGGAGCCTCGAAAACCTGCCCGGGACAATGCTATAATTACCCCATCATTGGTGAGCATAACATCCTGTAAAGACAATCATTTACATCAATTCCGGCAGCGGGCGGAAATGCCTGTTTTCGAGCGCGAAAGTTTCGCGCCAGAGCCGGAGAGTCGAGAGCTTAAGAGCCAAAGGCTTTAAGAGCGAGCTTTAAGAGCTAACCATGCCCGACGACAACAATCCAGAACTTCCCCTGACTCCTCCGCCCGGCGGCGGCGACGGCCCCGGAGCGCTGCACATTCAACCCGTCAACATTGAAGACGAGATGCGCAAGTCGTATCTCGATTATTCGATGTCGGTGATCATCGGACGCGCCTTGCCCGATGTGCGCGACGGGCTCAAGCCGGTGCATCGCCGCATTCTTTACACCATGCAGCAGATGGGCCTGCAGCCGAACAAGGCCACGCGCAAGTGCGCCCGAATCGTCGGCGAAGTCATGGGCAAGTACCATCCCCACGGAAACCTTGCGGTGTATGACGCTCTGGTGCGCCTGGCGCAGACCTGGAGCATGCGCTACCCGCTGATTTTCGGGCAGGGAAATTTCGGCTCGGTCGATGGCGATCCGCCGGCGGCCGACCGCTATACCGAAGCCAAGCTCACTCAGGTCGCTGCTTCGCTGCTGGAAGACCTGGACAAAGACACGGTCGATTTCCGCCCCAACTACGATGGCAGCGAAGTCGAGCCTGACGTTCTGCCCACGCGCATTCCCAACCTGCTGGTCAACGGCTCCGACGGAATTGCGGTCGGCATGGCGACAAAGATTCCGCCGCACAATCTCGCGGAAATTGTCGATGCGGCCATCACGCTCATCAACAACCCTAGCGCGCAGCTCGCCGAAATCTTGAAGTACGTGCAAGGGCCCGATTTTCCTACCGCCGGCATCATCCACGGTCGGGCGGGAATTTTCGACGCCTACCGTACCGGCCGCGGCCGCTTCATGATGCGCGCCAAAGCCGCCATCGAAACTTTTAACAAAGACCGCCAGGCCATCATCGTCACGGAAATTCCTTACCAGGTAAACAAGGCCCGGCTGGTGGAGCGCATCGCGCAACTGGTCAACGACAAAGAGATCGAAGACATTTCCGACATTCGCGACGAAAGCGATCGCGACGGCATGAGGATCGTGGTCGAACTCAAACGCGGCGCCGAACCGCAAATCGTCCTGAACCAGCTTTTCAAGCACACTTCCATGCAGGAAAGTTTTTCGATGATCCTGCTGGCGGTGGTCAACGGCCAGCCGCGCGAACTGGGCATCATCGACACCATCAAGCACTTCATCAACCACCGGGTCGATGTGGTCCGGCGGCGCACCGCGTATTTGCTGCAGAAGGCCAAAGACCGCGAGCACATTCTCGAAGGCTACCTGACGGCGCTCGATCACCTCGATAATGTGATCGTCATCATCCGGGGCAGCGCCAACCGCGCCGACGCCCGCGAAAATCTCGTCACCTATTTCGGCGGCAAGAAGATCGAGATCAACACCACCGGGCGCGCTCCCAAGCTCGATCCGGAGAAGCCGTTCACCACCAAGCAGGCCGATGCCATTCTCGAATTGCAATTGCACCGTCTCACCAAACTTTCTATCGACGAAATTTCCAACGAGCTGAAAGAAACCCGCGAGCGCATCGAAGACTACGAATCGATTCTTGGCTCCGAGAAAAAGCTGCGCGGCGTCATCGTCAAAGAGCTGGAAGAAGTCAAGAAGCAGTACGGCGACGAGCGCCGCACCCGCATCGAAGACGAAGCCGCCGAAATCGTTCTCGAAGATCTGATCGCCGACGAGCAAACCGCCGTCACCTTCAGCCACTCCGGCTACATGAAGCGCACGCCGATCTCTACTTATCGCATGCAGCGCCGCGGAGGCGTGGGCCGCACCGGCATGAAGACCCGCGACGAAGATTTCGTCGAGCACCTGTTCATCGCGTCCACTCATGCTTACATTCTGATTTTCACCAACAAGGGCCGAGTCTACTGGCTGAAGGTGTACGAAATTCCCGACATCAGCGCCGCCGGCAAGGGCAAGCACATCGGCAACCTCGTGGGCTTGCAGCCGGGTGAAACCGTGCGCACCATGCTGGCCGTGCGCAATCTCGAGGAAGAAAACAAATTCATTTTCTTCGCCACCCGCAACGGTTTGGTAAAGAAATCGGAACTGCGCGAGTTCATCCACGTGCGCGCCAACGGCATCAACGCCATCAGCATTGAAGACGGAGATGAACTGGTCGCCGCCCGCATCACCAACGGGAATCAGATCGTTTTCATCGCCTCGCACGAAGGCATGGCCTGCCGCTTCGATGAAAATCACGTCCGCCCGATGGGCCGCGCCGCCTACGGAGTCAACGGTATCGACTTGGAAGAAGGCGACTACGTGGTAGGCATGACCGTAACCCCGAAGCCAGGCACAGATGCAGGCACGGCGGGTGCGGGGACGGGCGACTCGCCCGTCGAGGGGACGTCAGCGACTGAGGGTGAAGGCGCCAGCGGGGAAGTGATCGACCTCACCCACAAAGGCAACCTCATTCTCTCCGTCACTGAAAACGGATACGGCAAGCGCACGCCCGCCGACGAGTACCGGCTTACCAACCGCGCCAAGAAAGGCGTGGTCAACATCAAAACCACAGAGCGCGTCGGCAAAGTGGTTGCCATTGCCCTGGTCGACGAAACCTCGCAGGTCATGCTCATCAGCCAGTACGGAAAAATCATCCGCATGGATTCGAAAACCATCCGCGAGTCCGGCCGCTACGCGCAAGGCGTTCGGCTGCTGCACATGGAGCCCGGAGACCGCGTAGCCGCGGCCGTAGTCATCGCGCCCGATGAAGAACCCAACGGCGGCAACGGAGGCACGTTGCTGCAGTAGCGATCGCAGGATGCGGAAGGGCATGATTGGCGAAAAGGTCTTTCCGCTTGTATCATGCTGAGCGGAACAAGATCGTCCGCAGTACGATCTTGCGGAGTCGAAGCATCCCTAACTCCTTACGGGGTGATCTCGTACACCGTGCCGTATCCGTAACGGCCGCCGCCAAAAGACGTGGTGCCGAAGAGGTTTCCGGCGCTGTCGATGAGCAATCCCGCCTCCGGTGTCGAACCGTCTTCCGCGCTCTCGAACGGGTGCAGGATGGTTTCTTTCCAGGCGGCGCGCCCCAGGCGCCAGCACGAGCGGGATGCAGGCGATCGAAAACGATATGATCGGCAACGCGCTGCTCCTTGTCCCCGCTCAGTGCGTCCATCCCCACTAAGGACAAAGGCTCAACGAAAGGTCTGCGGCCCGGGACTTCGCGCCCGGGCCGTTCTCCACCCTCCGCTCCCCACGTCGTAACCGCGCAACTACTTCCCGACGCCCACCAAGGTCACCGGCGCGGGATAAGGAGCACCAACGACCGTCACGTAGTTTAGTCCCCGCCGACTGCCCGCCTTGATAGGAGAGAACGTAATGGTGACTGTGCAACTCGCACCGGCCGCCAAACTCACACCGCAAGTCTCCTCGTCTATGGAGAAGTCCTTCGGGTCCGCGCCGGCGATGTCGATGTTGCTGAACTGTATCGCGCTACCGCTCCCGTTCGTCACGGTCACCACCTGCGGCGGACTCGTCGTTCCAACCTTCCAGCTGCCGAAGCTAAGCTCCGCCGGGGACAGAGCCAACGGCGTGGAAAGCCCGGACACCAGGACGTACTGCGGTTTCGACGACGCAGTATCCTCCAGGGTAACCTTACCCTGCAAAGTTCCAGACTTCTTAGGTTCGAAGGTCACGTTGATGGTGCAGCTCGCTCCCGCCGCCAGGGTGCCTCCGCAGTCGTTGCTGGCCCGGAAGTCCCCTGCCGCGGCGATTGAGCGAATCGAGAGAGAAGTCCCGCCGGAATTGGTGAGCGTCACGCCCTGGGGCGAACTGGCGGTCCCCACTAGCTGCGCGGGGAACTCGAGCGGCGTGCTTGGAGAGAAAATAGCCACCCCGGTGTTCAGCGCCGTCGTGACAAGATTAGCCCCATTGACCAGCGCAAAATCCAGTTTCCCGTCATGATTTAAGTCGCTGGCCACGGGAAAGCCAGCTTCACCGATGACGTATACCCGAGGCTGCTGGAACGTGCCGTCCCCGTTTCCCCAGAGGATGGTTATGCCATACGGGGGGCCAGTGTCAAGCACGAGGTCAAGGCTGCCATCCGCCGCGACGTCACAAATCAACACCGACTCACCCGAAGGGTCGGTAGGATATGTCTCGCCCAGCTTGAAACCGCCCTCGCCGTCCCCCAACAGAACCGTCGCGCCGTCATAGAAGTCGGCAACGACAGCGTCCAACTTTCCGTCGTGGTTACATCCGCCACTGAGACGGACTCCGCGATGTAAGGCAAAGAGAACGTAAGGGACGCCTGAAGAGTTCCGTCCCCGTTTCCGAGCAATACCCCAACGCTCGTGCTTTCACCACTAGATCCGGCAACGATCAAGTCGAGCTTACGGTCGTTGTTAAAGTCACCAACTGCAAGCTGGCGGCCGCCAATGTAGGAGCTATTATCGATAGGGGCCTGAAACGTCCCCATCTCCATTTCCCAGCAACACGCTGACGTAAGGGTAGTCCAACATTGCGAGGTCCAGCTTGCCATCGTGATTAAAGTCCCCTACCGCCAGGGAGGAAGGAAAGCCTGAGGTGGCGGAAACGATCGGGGCCTGAAATGTTCCGTCGCCGTTACCGAGAAGTACCTGCACCCCGTTACCTGCCAAGAGTGGGACGGCCAAGTCAAGTACACCATCGCCGTTGAAGTCGCCCACGGCGATCGCCGACCCGACCCTCTGTGGCACGTAGCCAACCGGCTTTTGAAACGTTCCGTCTCCGTTCCCCAGCAGGACCCAGACTCCGTCGGATACAAGGGCGAGGTCGAGATCCCCATCGCGGTTGAAGTCCCCAGAAGCGACGCCAAACACGGGGTTAGGTATCGTCTCCATGGCGCTGGCTTCAAACTGGGCCGCAGCCGGCGCGCCGAAAATTCCAACGCAAACCAAAGCCAGTGCCGCCGAGACCAAACTTTCACCAATCCGATGCATATCAACGCAAACCTTATCAATATCAACCCGAAGCGTTCGGATCTTAACCATGCCGATTCCAGTCACGGGAGACTTCCTCCTACCGGCCATTAAGGGTAACCTAAAGAGTGCAGCCTCGGCGAAAACCACCCACAGACAACCGGGAGGCGGGGGAACTCATTCGCGCGGGGGCAAGAACCACCACACTTTATCACCGTTTCCCATCTGCTCACAGCCCATTCAGCAAGCGGGGTAGCCTGTTCGGCTTTTGTAACAGCCGCCAGGCAGCCGAAACGGCTAGGCCACCCGCGAGTGGCCATAGGACCCTAGGCCGACTGGCCCAATCTACTCCGAGGCAAATGACCCGGCGCCCAAACTTGAGCGTCCGGTGCTCAAGGTTGGACGAACCCACCTTAACTCCCGCCGCTAGTTTCATCTACAGAGATTTCCACAGGCCATTGTACACACATAAAAGCCAGTACAAAATGTACCCATGGGAACACTCAGCACAATGTTCCCACGGGAACATTAACCGTTTCGCTCCAAATGTTCCCATGGGAACATTCGGCGTGGGCTTGCCAACCAGGGCCCGCGCCTACAGAATATATCTCGACAAATCCTGATCCTTCACAATGTCGGTCAGCATCTTCCGCACATAGTCCCCGTCCACGGTAACCTGCTGGCCTTTTTTCTCCGGGGCGTCAAAGCTGAGTTCGTCGAGCACGCGCTCCATAATGGTGTGCAGCCGCCGCGCCCCAATATTTTCCGTGCTCTCGTTCACGCGAAACGCGAAGCGCGCAATTTCTCCCAGCGCTTCGCTGGTGAATTCCAGTTTCACTCCCTCGGTCTCCAGCAGCGCCGTGTACTGCTTCACCAGCGACGACTTCGGCTCCGTCAGAATCCGGACAAAGTCTTCCATCGTCAGCGATTGCAACTCCACCCGAATCGGAAAGCGCCCCTGCAGTTCGGGGATCAGATCGCTCGGCTTCGAAACATGAAACGCGCCCGCCGCCACAAACAGAATGTGATCGGTCCGCACCATGCCGTATCGCGTGTTCACGGTCGTGCCCTCGACGATCGGCAGAATGTCGCGCTGCACGCCCTCTCGCGAAACATCCGGACCATGCCCGCCTTCGCGCCCCGCAATCTTGTCGATCTCATCCAAAAAGACAATCCCCGAATTTTCCACGCGGTCAATCGCCATCCGCGTCACCTGCTCCATGTCGATCAGCCGCTGCTCTTCTTCCTGGATCAGATATTCGAACGCCTCATTCACCTTCATCTTCCGCTTCTTGGTGCGCTGCCCGAAGATGTTGGGCAGCATGTCCTTCAAGTTCACATCCATCTCCTCCACACCCTGATTGCTCAGGATTTCGATGGAGGGAAAATTCCTCTCGCGCACGTCGATCTCCACCATGCGCTCGTCGAGTTTGCCTTCGCGCAGTTGCTGCCGCAATTTTTCGCGCGTGCGGTTCGAAGATTCCATGAGCGCGGTGCTGCCATCAATCACCACTCCGCCCGCGCTCGAAGTCTCGGCCGCCCGCGGCGCCGGAGAAGGCGGCAGCAAAATATCGAGCAGCCGCTCCTCTGCATTCAGTTCGGCTTTGTCGGCAACGTCTTCCAGCTTTTCTTCGCGCACATTGTCGATGGCAATTTCCACCAGATCGCGCACAATCGATTCCACGTCGCGCCCCACATAGCCGACTTCGGTAAACTTCGACGCTTCCACTTTCAGAAACGGCGAATTCGCCAGCTTCGCCAGCCGCCGCGCAATTTCCGTCTTCCCCACCCCCGTCGGCCCTATCATGATTATGTTTTTAGGGATGATTTCTTCGGCGAGTTCGGGTGTGAGCTTCTGCCGGCGCATGCGGTTGCGCAATGCGATCGCGACGGCGCGCTTGGCGTCGTTCTGTCCGACTACGTATTTGTCGAGCTCGGCGACGATCTCACGGGGAGTGAGTTCGTCGAGCATGAGCTGTTCTTCTTCGGCGGAACTGGGTAAGTAAATGGCCATAAAAGTCAGTGGTCAGTGGCTAGTGGCCGGCGATCAGTATTAGCTGCCAGCCTGATGCTTCTGGCCATTGATCACTGGCCACTGCCCACTGTTTCTAAAGTTCTTCTATCGTCACACTGTCATTGGTATAGATGCACATTTTGCCGGCAATCTTCATGGCTTCTTCGGCGATCTGTCTGGGATTAAGTTGCGTGTGCAGAGTCAGCGCCTGGGCTGCCGCCTGGGCGTAAGGTCCTCCGCTGCCGATCGCGGCCACGCTGCCATCGGGCTCGATCACGTCGCCCTGCCCGCTGAGCAAATACGTCTGCTCCTTGTCGCACACCAGCAGCAAAGCTTCGAGATGACGAAGGAATTTGTCGGTGCGCCAGTCTTTCGCCAGCTCGACCGCGGCGCGTCCCAAGTTGCCGTGATACTGCTCCAGCTTCGATTCGAAGCGGCTGAAAAGCGAAAACGCGTCGGCGGTAGACCCGGCGAAGCCAGCCAGAATCTTGTCGTTGTACAGGCGGCGGATTTTCTTGGCCGTGTGCTTGATCACGGACTCGCCGAGCGTAACCTGCCCGTCCCCGGCCAGGACAACCTTGCCGTCGCCGCGAACGGAAAGAACTGTAGTGGAGCGAATCAGACGCTTGGTAGGCATGAGGACGAACTTTGATTATAGAGGATCGGCTGTCAGCCGTCAGCTTTCAGCTCTCAGCGAGACCGACGGGTCCGATGGAAGAAACTTTTACTTTACGTGACCATACGATCACGTGATAGTATGCTCACATAATGAATTTTGATCGCTCTCTGGAGCGCGAAGGAGAAAACAACAATGAAATTGGAAGACCTAACCCTCGACGTGGAGCAGCATATCGACATCAAAGCCCCGTTGGAAAAAGCGTTCGCGGCGGTATTGCATCGCCTGGGGAACGGCAACACCAGGCCCGACGGCCAATCACTGGAATTAGTGCTGGAGCCAAAAGCGGGCGGGCGCTGGTACAGGGACCGAGGCAATGGAATCGGACATCTGTGGGGATTCGTGCAGGTCATCAAGGCGCCGACGCTGCTGGAACTGAGCGGCCCGATGTTCATGTCGTATCCGTGCATCAATCACGTGGAAGTGAAGATCGAACCTGCTTCCGGAGGCTGCCGGGTTGCCCTGCGGCATCGTGCGATCGGCATGATCGATCCCGAGCACCGAAAGAATGTTGGCACCGGCTGGAATCATATGCTGACCAACGTAAGAAAGGACTGCGAGTAGCGGCGTGACGGAAATGACCGCTGGCCGCGCGGATGAACTCGACCCGGTGTGGAAGGCGCTTTCGGACCTGACCCGACGCGCCATTCTGGACTTCCTGCGAGACCGTCCCCGCCTCACCACCGAGATTGTGGAGCGGTTTCCGCATTTGACTCGCTTCGGAGTGATGAAACATCTCGACGTGCTGCGCCGAGCGCACCTGGTGAGCACGCGCGAGGCGGGAAGGCAGCGGGTGAACTCGCTGAACGTCGTACCCATCCGGCAGATCTATGAACGATGGGTCGGTCCGTTTCAGGAGCTCTGGTCGGGCGAACTCCTGCGGATAAGGGACATCGCCGAGAAGGAAAGCCGGGGCGGGAGGCGAGGAACTTCGCGCAGGCGAAAAAGACATTAGCCGCCAGCAACGGCCTGTGACCGAAAACAGCAAGACAGATAACGAACTAACCAGGAGAATGCCAATGACCACACGAGCCAGCAGCAGCGGAATTCAAGCACACGAAGTTGTCGCTCCAACAGAGTGGATCGCCAGGCGAAAAGAATTGCTCCGAAAAGAAAAGGAGTTCACCAAATTACGAGATGAGTTGAGCCGGCAACGCCGCGAACTGCCGTGGGAGAGAGTTGAAAAACAATATGCCTTCGAGGGGCCGAACGGCAGGCAGACACTCGCCGATCTGTTCGACGGTAGAAGCCAGCTGATCGTTTACCACTTCATGTTCGGTCCGGGGTGGGAGGAGGGTTGTCCGAGCTGCTCGTTCCTGGCCGATCATTTCGATGGCAGCCTGGCTCACCTCGCCAATCGCGATGTCACGCTGGCCGTGGTTTCGCGAGCGTCACGGGCCCAGATCGAGGCGTTCAGGAGACGGATGGGCTGGAGCTTCCGCTGGGTATCCTCATTCGGGAGCGACTTTAACCGTGACTATCGCGTGTCGTTCACGAAGGAGGAAATGGCGAGAGGCAATGTGAACTACAACTACGATGTCACCGAGTTTCCAAGCGAGGAAGCGCCCGGCGCCAGCGTCTTCTACAAAAACAATGCGGGCGAGATATTCCACACCTACTCCTCGTACGCACGCGGGCTCGACATTCTGGTTGGCACATACAACTTTCTCGACCTTGTACCGAAAGGCCGCGACGAGGACGGCTTGACCTTCACCATGGCATGGGTGCGCCATCACGACCGCTATACCGAGGGCTACTTCGTCGACCCCAAGGCACAGTACGTGGCGCCGAAAGGCTCGGGATCGTCGTGCTGCGCGGAGCGCCAGTCGTGAATTGCTATGGAGCTATTTCGACCGGATCGAATCGCGTAACTGCGGGAGCGCGGATCGCTCATGGCGGCTCGCGGACTCTGGCGCGGCGCGGTCGGGTGGATGGTTCCGGGTGGCATCTTGGCGCTATTGCCCAAATGCCCCGCGTGTATCGTTGCTTACTTTGCGATTGCAAGCGGGATCGGGATCTCGCTATCGACCGCGATCTATCTTCGGTGGGGAGTTGTAATTCTGTGCGTGGCCTCGCTGTCGTATTTTGCGGCGAGCCGCGGACGTCGGTTTATGGCGCGTCGAACGGAAGCTGCGCCCTCCCGAGAACCATTTGGCGATCAAAAGCTGTCAATAGGTCGAAAGTCGCGAAGTGTGGGGCGCGGCAGCAGACTAGGACCCCAACAAGAGCCCAAAAGTGGGCCAACTCCGGCACCCTTCCCTGCGGAACACATAGGACCTTACATAACAATAAGCTCTTTTATATCAATCGGTTGAGAGGATGATCCTCTTGATGGTTTCGCGCATCTAATGGGGTGTGCCCAAAGTTTCTCGGGGCGATATTAGGTACGCGGTTTTTGCTTCACAAAATGGGGGATTCGGGCGATAATAAGCCAGTGGAGGTGTAACATGACGAGAGATACAGAAGGAGTGATGATCTCATCTGACACAGAGGGCGTGATGGCTACTTCTCGATCGGCGCTCTAAAGCACCCAGCCTGTCATCTTTGAGCCTGCTGTCTTCTTGATTTCCGCAAGGTCGTCCCGCCACTTCCGCAGTTTCACCTTGTTATCTAGCAAACCCTCCCAAAATGATCGATAGTCGTCGCGGTTGATCTTATCGACTTTCCCAAACAATTCTTCGTCTTGGAGCGTAGACTGCCAGACGAAAACCTCTTCCGTTTCAGGCCGTCCGCTCTCCACAGATGCTTGCCGGACCTGCTGGTCGGTCGGGAATTTGTTCAGCTCTGTTTTGAACGATTCGTAGTCGGACTTCTGTCCACTTATGTCTGCCACGCGCTTCAGGCAGCAGGCAAGGTTTTGCCAGACGCCCGTTTCCAGGGTTGCCGCGCCGCGAGTAATCAGCCCCTGATAGATCAGGATGGCTTTTCGTTGCCCTTCAAGAAACATGTCGTCCTTTTGCTGACCCTTGACACGTTCCGGAACATACTGCCGACTGTAGAGCAAAGCCTCGACAAAGTAGCTCCGCGCCCAATTTCCATCGCATTCTTGAGCTTTCTTCAGCTCTGCGAAGGCTAACTGCCGCAATTGATCCGCCTCTCCCGACCGCAGATCTCGAATCCAAGAGGGAGCCGACGAGATTTGGGCCAGCAGTTTGTAGTACACAAACGCACGGGTCGAATGTGCCTTGGCTTTGTCAGACGAGGTCACCGCGTCGGGGTGCTGCTGCATGATGTGAAAGAATTCCTGCAGGCGATAACCCGCCCCGTAGTAGGTCTTTTGAAAGACATGGCCCCTCGCGGCTTCAAGCAGAGATAGCAGATACTGGGTGGCTTCGTCGGCAGTGCGTTTCTCCTTAAAGCGCATCTCTGTATTAGACAAATAGGCCAGGTGGTCAATCTCGTGCATCTTTGCTACGGCAGGGCCAGCCGATAACTTCAACTCCACAAGGTCGTGCTGTACGTCCTGAATGTACTTCGGAAGTCTATTTTCCAGCGTCCGGCGCGTTGCTCTGATGATGTCAATATCGGGCTGCACGCCCTTTATCTCCTCCAAGGATTGGTCCGCTGCTTCCTTCCAACCACGAAACTGCCAGTAATTTTGGCCTAGAAGTAGGGCCGCCAATGCGCCGAAGATTCCCAGGAATGACGCGGCGGCAGAGCGGGTTCGGTCTTCCGTCTCTTTTACCTCCTTGAGCAAATCTGAAGCGTACTTGATTCGATCTTCCGCCTGGCCCCGTTCCGACCTGAGTTCCGTGAGGAGTAATTCGTGCTGTTTTAAGTCCCGCTCAAAGGCTGCCGCGGCTGCCTTATCCGATGGCTGCACGGGCTGCTGCAGTTGTTCAATTCTTCGATTCACGTCGTCCAGTTGACGATGAAGCGCTTGCAACTCGTCTTCTTGCTGAGCGCGGTTATGAGGATCGACCAACAGGTACAGGCTCACGGCCATTGCGCCCAAGAGAGTGAGCAGAGCGAAAATGGCCGAGACTCGGATAATCCAACTGCCGCCTTTTGCTTGTCCGTTCATGGCACCCTTGTGCAGGGACAGCTTATTACACTTTTCCGCTCTTTATTGGTAGACCGGCCAATGGTGGAGCGGCGCACTTTTTCCTCTCCTTACACGGCTACCGCCTGAGGGGTCGGCTTCGCTGTCAGCAGCTGTCTCAGCACATATTGCAGAATCCCGCCGTTGGCGTAGTACAGCGCCTCCTGCGGGGTGTCGATACGTACGAGCGCGTTGAACTCGATGACTCCGCCTTTGTCCTTGGCGCGGATTTTTACCTGCCGTCCGGCGGCGAAGTGTTCGACCACGTCGCATACGCCGGTGATGTCGAAGACTTCTTCGCCGGTGAGTTTCAACGATTCCGCGTTCTGGCCCGCAGCGAATTGGAGTGGGATCACGCCCATGCCGACCAGATTTGAGCGGTGAATGCGCTCATAGCTTTCGGCGATCACGGCGCGAACTCCCAGCAGGCTGGGGCCTTTGGCGGCCCAATCGCGCGAGGAGCCGGAGCCATACTCTTTGCCGGCGAGGATGACGAGCGCGGTGCCTTGGGCCAGATATTTCTGCGAAGCTTCGAAGATCGACATTTCCTGGCCGCTGGGCAAATGGCGGGTGAATCCGCCTTCGACGCTGACCAGTTTGTTGCGCAGGCGGAGGTTGGCGAAAGTTCCGCGCACCATCACTTCGTGGTTGCCGCGGCGCGAGCCATAGGAGTTGAAATCCGCCGGCTTGACGCCGTGCTCCTGCAAGTATTTTCCGGCGGGACTGTCTTTCTTGATGGACCCGGCGGGAGAAATGTGGTCGGTGGTGACGCTGTCGCCGAGCACGGCCAGCACGCGCGCGCCACTGATCTCTTCGACGGGCGAAGCTTGAATCGTCATGCCCTCGAAGTAAGGAGCGCGGCGAATGTACGTCGAATCTTTTTCCCAGGCGTAGGTCTCGCCTTTGGGAACGGCCAGACCGCGCCAGCGCTCGTCGCCCTCGAAAACGCGGGCATAGCTCTTGGTAAACATCGCGGGCGAAATCGACTGGGCCATGGTTTCTTCGACTTCGCGCTGCGAAGGCCAGATATCGGCGAGAAAAACGGGCTGGCCGTCTTTGCCTTTGCCGATGGCCTCTTTGCGCAGGTCGGCGTCGATGCGTCCGGCGAGGGCGAAGGCGACCACCAGCGGCGGCGACATAAGATAGTTGGCACGAACCTCGGAGTTGATGCGGCCTTCGAAGTTGCGATTGCCGGAGAGCACCGAGGCGACCACGAGTTCCTTTTCGTCGATGGCCTGCGAGACTTCCTCGGGCAGCGGCCCGGAGTTGCCGATGCAGGTGGTGCATCCGTAGCCGACAAGATGGAACTTGAGCTTTTCGAGATAAGGCGTAAGGCCGGCTTTTTCCAAATAGTCGGTGACCACTTTCGAACCCGGCGCCAGCGAACTCTTCACCCAGGGCGGAACCGCGAGTCCTTTTTCGACGGCTTTCCTGGCCAGCAAGCCGGCAGCGATGAGGACGGAGGGATTCGAAGTGTTGGTGCACGAAGTGATGGCGGCGATCACCACGCTGCCATGACGCAGCGAATTCTTCACGCTCTGCGGAACATGTTGGTGCACGCTGGGATCTTCGACGCCGACCGCGGCCGGACTGCCGCCTTCCTGTTCCCAGGTTGCCGAACTTCCGACTTTCGCAGTTTGAGTTGCGGTTGCAGATGCCGTGGCCGCACTCGATTTCGGTTTGAGCAGAGAGGGCAAAGCCTTCTGGAAAGACTCTCTGGCTTGAGAAAGCACGACGCGGTCTTGCGGACGCCTGGGGCCGGCGAGGCTGGGCTCGACCGTAGCGAGATCGAGCGCGAGCAGTTCGGAATACTCTGCCTCGGGAGTTTTCTCGTGGTGGAAGAGTCCTTGTTCGCGGCTGTAGGCCTCGACCAGAGCGATTTGCTCTTCGCTGCGGCCGGTGAGACGCAGGTAGCGGAGGCTCTCTTTGTCTATCGGAAAGATGCCGCAGGTGGCGCCATATTCGGGCGACATGTTGGCGATGGTGGCGCGGTCGGCAAGTGGAAGATCGCGCAGGCCGGGGCCAAAGTACTCAACAAATTTTCCTACGACGCCGTGTTTGCGCAGCATCTCAGTAATGGTCAGAACCAGATCGGTAGCAGTCGCGCCTTCGCCCAGGCGTCCGGTAAGCTTCACGCCTACGACTAGCGGAATCAGCATGGAAACCGGCTGGCCGAGCATCGCGGCCTCGGCCTCGATGCCGCCCACGCCCCATCCCAGCACGCCGAGACCGTTGATCATCGTGGTGTGACTGTCGGTGCCCACTAGGGTGTCGGGATAGGCTGTGCGGTGGCCGTTGGCTTCTTGCACGAAGACTACGCGGGCTAGATATTCGAGGTTGACCTGGTGGACGATGCCGGTGTCGGGAGGGACGATGGCGAGGTTGCGGAATCCGGTTTGGCCCCAGCGGAGGAAAGAGTAACGCTCTTTGTTGCGCTGGAACTCGAGGAGGGCGTTTACGTCGAAGGCGCTGGCGCTGCCGAATTCGTCGACTTGTACGGAGTGGTCGATTACGAGTTCTACCGGCTGCAGAGGATTGATCAGGGCGGGGTCGCCGCCTAGTTGCTGCATGGCGTCGCGCATGGCGGCTAGATCGACTACGCAAGGGACGCCGGTGAAATCCTGGAGCAGGACGCGGCTCGGAGTGAAGGCGATTTCTTTGTCAGGCTTGGAATTTTTATTCCAGGAGCCTAGGGTGCGGACTTCCTGCTTGGTCACGTTGCGGCCGTCTTCGGTGCGCAGGAGGTTTTCGAGAAGGATACGCAGGGAGTAGGGGAGATGTTTAGTCGAGATGCCCTGCTTGTCAAGGGCGTCAAGGCGGTAGATTTCGTATTCTTTGTTGCCGACTTTGAGGGTGGAGCGG
>PMHV01000034.1:0-21312 GCA_003156805.1 Acidobacteriaceae bacterium
GACGGCATGACCGCACCCACCATAAAGTTCTCGATGGTCCCATCCGCAAAGGCCGACGCATAGCGCTTTCCATAGCCTTTCCAGCCTTGACCATACCCCGGTTCGCTGTTTTCCGCCTGGCTGATGCCCGACAGAACTCCGTACCACGGAAATTCAATCTTATCGAATGAACCTCGAGCCACGACCTTGAATTTCTGTCCCGTGGTGAGCGGCGGCACGTGGCCGCCATTCTCCAGGGTCAAGAAGTTAGGCAGTGCAAGGAAAAGCCGGTCATTCGACGTGCCCGCAGCCTTTCCCTGGCCGCTCGTGTTTTGCGCATCCTTGTCCTTGTTTGCCGGAGTCTGCGGCGAAGCCGGAGCTGGCGCGCCCTGCCCTTCGGCTCCAGGATTTTTCTCCTGCCCCGACGCGGCCGGCTGGGCCTGAGTTTGACTCTGGGATGTCGAAGGCGCGGGATTTGATGGTGGCGTCTGCTGCGCAGTGGAGGAAAGAGAAAGAAAGGTTATGAGCACAGTGGCAGCGATTAGCCGAGCGGCAAACTTCATCGACAAGCATTTCTCCTGGACGCGAATCTCACATGTAACGAAGGGCGATTCCGTTATTCTACCAGTCAAATGGGCCGCGTCAGACCAACGCCGTGGTTTTACATTCGTTTTACGAACTGGATCCCACCCCGGACCTCCAAAACCAAGAAAGCAAGGCAAGCCCGAAAGAGCGGCCGCCTTCCAGTGGATCGGCTCGTATTTAGCTGCCTGCGCCGATATTCATCGCTGATTCATCCCCCGAAAGGTCTTTTCAGATTCAGCACTGCGCTGCAGCGCTGCGCCACCGCCGCGGCAAGCCGCAGCTTTACAGCGGAAACCATCAACTGCGCATATTTCTTCCTGATCCGCGAGCGCTGGCGCGCTGCAGAGGCGCCGACAGCCAAAATCCGGACCTGCTCATCCGGAACAATGGCATCCTCAGCCGCTACTATCGTGAAGAACCGTTACAATCCGATCTGGCCCGTACCGTATTCTTATTCCCATCGATGATCTCGCCGTCAAGACGAACCGAGTTGGGTCGCCAAACAGATGCGGTTGAGCGGCGCGCGCTGTGCCATCATCTAGCGCTGGGCGTTGGTCGAACTGAGAACTGAGAACTGAGAACCGAGAACAGCCCTCATGCCCCACTGGCTCGCCATCCTCAACCGGGAAGTCATTGCCTGCACTCGTTGTCCGCGCCTGGTGGCATATCGCGAGCAGGTGGCGCGAGAGAAGCGTCGCGCCTATCGCGACTGCGACTACTGGGGCAAACCGGTGCCCGGCTTCGGCGATCCCAATGCGCGCGTGCTGGTTATGGGACTGGCTCCGGGCGCGCACGGATCCAACCGCACTGGGCGTCCGTTCACCGGCGACGCCTCCGGCAGCTTCATGTATCCGGTGCTCTACGAAACCGGATTCGCCAGCCAGCCCACGGCCACCGATCGCAACGACGGCCTAACGCTGAACGATCTCTACATCACCGCTGCAGTGCGCTGCGCGCCGCCTGACAACAAGCCCACGCCGCAGGAACTCGCCGAGTGCTCGCAGTTTCTCGACCGCGAGATAACAGGGTTAGAAAGAATAAAGGTAGTGGTCGCGCTGGGCAAGATTGGTTTCGACGCGTATCTGAACTACTTGCGGCGCAGCGGAGTGCTCGCCAGCAAGAGAGAATATCTTTTCAAACATGGCGCCCATTACCAGCTGCCCGATGGCAAGGTATTACTTGCCTCATACCATCCCTCGAACCAGAATACGCAAACCGGCAAGCTCACGCGCCCCATGTTTGTGGAGATCTTTCGGCAGGCAGCGAAGATCGCCGCGGAAATAGAACGATCGGGAGTTAGGGGTGGACATGTTCCCGGGGGAACATATTGACAAAGTGTTGCCATGGGAACATTTTGTACTGGCGCTGGCATATGTACGGGCCAATACGTATAATCGCTGCAAATGAAACGAACTACAGGAGTTAGGAAGAATCGGAAGGTTGCCCGTCGCAAGACGGTCAGCCTGAGCGCTTCGGCAGGGAAGGCGAAGCGGAACTATGTTTCTATTGAGGACGTGCTGGGGTTGTACCGGCCACTCAAGAAGCCGGTCACGTTGCGGCTGGACGCCGATGTGCTGGCCTGGTTCAAGAAACCGGGACGCGGCTACCAGACCCGGATCAATCTGGCATTGCGAAAAACGATGGCGGACGAGAAGAAAGACCAGAAGAAACAAGAAAAGAAAAAGTCTGGGGAGTGAACCGTGCCGAGATCCCGGAAAGGCGCGAACCGTGGACATTCGGCGCCGGCAGCTTCGGTACCCGCCCGCCGCCAAGACCCGCGGAGCCTGGGGCAGCCCTCGGCAGTGACGCGCCCCGCAAAAGCCAAACCGCCTCTGCCGCGGGATGTCGAAAAGGAGGCCGCCCGGACGGATGGCCGGGTCGCCCTTCCCCAGAGCTGTGGCAACGGAGGAACTCCTCATGCGGTATTTTCTTACGCTCATAGTTTTTCTGGGTTCGATATTGCTTCCGAATCTTCACGGACAGTCCGCCCAGTCCGAGGCAACGCACAGCACTTCTCTTCGAATCGGCGTTGTGGGACTGGTTCACGGGCACGTCGACGGATTTCTTCGCGAGTCTCTGCACAGCCCGGAAATTCAGCTCGTCGGAATCGCCGAGCCCGATCGGCAACTGTCGCTCAAATATGCGAGCCAATACGGGCTTGATCGCAACCTGCTGTTTTCCAGTCTGGAAGAAATGCTGCAAAAGGTTCGTCCGCAAGCCGTGCTGGTGTACACGGACACTTATGACCATCGCCGCGTGGTTGAGGTGTGTGCCCGTCACGGTATCCACGTGATGATGGAAAAGCCGCTGGCGGTGAGTCTCGAAGATGCTCACGCCATGCAACGAGCGGCACAACAGGGAAGAATTCATGTGCTGGTGAACTATGAGACGACCTGGTATCGCAGCAACCGGGCGGCTTACGATCTGGTGCGTGAGAATGCCATCGGCGGCGTCCGCAAAATTGTTGTTCACGACGGCCACAACGGTCCGCAAGAGATCGGCGTTGGACCTGAGTTTCTGTCGTGGCTGACCGATCCCAAGCTGAACGGCGGCGGAGCATTGTTCGACTTTGGCTGCTACGGCGCGGACCTTGCGACCTGGCTGATGGATGGCCGCGCTCCAGACTCGGTGACGGCGATCACCCAGCACATCAAGGGGGATGTATACCCGCGAGTGGATGACGAAGCGACGATCATCCTGACTTATCCCAAGGCCCAGGCAATTATTCAGGCTTCGTGGAATTGGCCGTTTGGCCGCAAGGACATGGAAGTCTACGGCGAGACTGGATACGTAATTACGGTTCGCGGCGATGACATTCGAGTGCGACTCAAAGGAGAACAGGAAAAACAGGTTGCAGCTCAGCCGATTCCGTCTCCGCAGGATCGTTCACTGGCTTACTTCAGGGCGGTCGTCAATGGCGAGGTACAAGCCGACGGACTATCTTCGCTCGAAACCAACGTGACGGTCACCGAGATTCTGGATGCTGCCCGCCGTTCCGCGGCCTCCGGCAAAACGATTCGACTGACAACGGAGTGATGGAGCGCGGTACCGCCCTATTTATGCATCATATGGTGCCAATGGTGCATGAGCGCGCAACTGAGATGGCCGATCACGAACCAGAAGACTGCCAGGAGTACATTCTTGACGGTTGGCGTCATCGGGACATCATGCCATAGACCGGATGCTGCGCGGCTGTGAAAATTCAAACCGACCCCGCTCCCGCGAGCCGCGATCATGGCAGCATCCCATACTGCCGAGCTGAGTGAAGTCCCTACACGAAACCCGCCCCGCACGAGCTATCTCAACTTGGTTACCGTTACTTCGAGTTGAAACTGGCGCTTGGAGTTGGGATCGTCGACGCTTCCCACTACCATCGGCTTGCCCAATAAGGCCAAGGTGCTGGCACTGATTTTGAGTTGCCGCAGCACCGGATGGGTTTCGTGACCGGAGTTCTGTTCGGGGATTGCGAAGTTGCTGATCTCAGCACGCACGTACAATTCAATCGCACCCTTGCGATCCATCAACCTGCTAATAATGGTTGTGCCCAAGTCCATGTATTGGAACTCGCCCTGTTTTGGCTCGACCGGGACGCGAGTGCCGATTCTAAGGTCGTTGCTGCTATCGTCGGAGTTGGCATTCATCGAGTACTGCCGCGTGTTGATGGTTTTTCCGTCCTCCAGCTCATTGACAGAAAAATCGAGACGGTAGGCGTTCAGCGGTCTTTCTGCTTCAGGCGCTTTCGCCGGAGCCGCTTTTGCAGTCTCCGTTTCCTGCGCCAAAGCTTTCCCAGTTCCCGTGGTCAACAGTGCCAGAGCCAAAGTTGCCGTCACAGCTGTCATCTTGAACATTGGTCGTCTCCTCTTGAATGTGAGTTGATTCGTTATTGGGTTGAATTTTCTTCGCTGCCTGTTGCACTGCCGTTCGATTCTTCGGCTGCGTCCCGACGAAGTGCCTCGGCCCTGGCTCGCGCGATTAAAGCCACATGCTCAGGGTAGTGCGCGACATAATCGGCCAGGATTTTCTCCTGCTCACTCAATGGTTCGGGGGAAGGGAACTGATCGAGCTTGGGATATGGCTGCGGATTCCGTTTCTGAGTTGCCGCGACCATGCGCTGAGAAGGAGGAGGATCATGCCCGGCCGATTTCTTTGCGGCCGGAGAAATGGCCGGTTTTTCATGGTCGCTTCCGTGGTCTCTCGCCAACTGGATGGTTGGCGCCTGGGCGCTCGGCAGGGTTGGGGTGGGAGGCTGCGATGCATGGTCCGGCGCGGACTGGTCTAATCTCCAGATCAACGTGACGGCTAGGAGAACGGCCAGTGCCGCCAGCGCGGCTGCGGGCCAGCGCCAAGATGCACGAGCCGTTTCGCGGCGCCGTTCAGCCAGGAGGTTCGCGAGAACACGCTGCTCCAGACCCGGCCTCGGTTCGACTGCGGCATACTTTGCCAGTGCAGCATCCAGATCGCGATCTAGATTGCGATCTAAATTGCAATCGAGCGCGTTGTTCGTCGAGGCTAGACGACCCGTGACTTCCTGGTTGTGATCCTGATCCGCCATGTCTTTCACCGTCACTCCCACCATCACTTCGTGCGTTTACTTCCTGTCGATTCGTTCCGCGAGCTTTGCGCGGAGAATCTGCCGCGCGCGGAATACCCGCGAGCGTACCGCCGCTTCGTTAATACCTAATGCTGCCGCCACTTCCCGCGGCGACATCTCTTCAACCGTCGACAAGATCAGCGGCTCGCGCAGCTTTTTCGGCAGAGCCGCGATCATGCGTTCCAGCAACGCGCCGACACGCGTTCCATGCAGCGCATCATCCGCTCGCGCTTCCGGGGAAGCCAGCTCTTCGAATGGCTTCTCGGGATTCTCCAGCGGAATCTCCCGCTTGCGGCCGCCCTGCTTGGCGTGGTCCACCGCGACGCGCCAGGCGATGCGGGCCAGCCAGGTCTTGGAATCGTCCACTGCGGCCAGCCGGCGGCGGTAGCGGAGCACCCGCACAAATGTTTCTTGCGCAGCATCCTCGGCATCGTGGTGGTGCCGGAGTACAGCGTAGGCGATGCGATAGACGAGTTGCGCGTGCTGCCGAACGAGGCCTTCGACTGCTTCCTCTTGACTCTGCACGACCGTTGCGGCCTCGCTCAGAATCGCCTCTCCCGCCACCAATCGTTTGCCCTCTGTCATGAAGACCGCCAAAGGATCGGGAATGTTCAGGAATTTCTAGGGGAGAACGCGCCGGGAGATGAGGCTTGCAGAAGGTTTGTCGGGCAGGGGGTGCTTTCGACGTTCAGTTCAGGGCAGGTCCACTGCGAGAAAAGTCAAAGTCAAGGGCGGCGACGGAGATGTCCGCCCAAACGAGCCCCGCGCCACACGAGCTAGAAGCCGAGCATGACCGGTTCCGACTCCAGACGAACGCCCCAGATTTCTTGGACGCGCTGCTGGATCTGATCTTTCAAGGCGAGGACTTCGGCGGCGGTTGCGCCGCTGCGGTTGACGATGGCCAGAGCGTGTTTGCGGGAGATGCCGACACGGCCGTAGCCGTATCCTTTGGCGAAACCGGAATGCTCAACCAGCCAGGCGGCGGATACCTTCTTGTTGGTTTCGAGCGCGGGATAGCTGGGCAGGGCGAGACCGCGATTGGCGGCTCGCATTTTCAATTTCTCGTTCTCCTCTTCGCCGAGCACAGGATTCTTGAAGAACGAGCCGGCGCTTTGGCAGTCTTCGTCTCCGGCGACGATCAACATGCCCTTGAGGGCGCGGATGTGCCGCACGGCTTCGCGAGTTTCCGCGAGCGTGGGCGGGGATTCCCAGCCGTTGAAGTGGCGCTTGAGATCGGCGTAGGCGATGCGCGGCGGGCCATTGGGTGTGAGCGCGTAGGTGACACGCAGAATGATGAACCGTCCGCGCTCGGTGGTGTTGAAAATGCTGGTGCGGTAGCGGAAACCGCAGGCTTCGTTGCAGAGTTCGCGAACCTGGCCGTCGTTGTCTCCCAAATCGAGAACCTGTACCGAGACGATGGTTTCGGAGACTTCCTGGCCGTAGGCTCCAACGTTCTGCACCGGAGTGCCGCCGACGCTGCCGGGAATCCCGCTGAGGCATTCCACGCCGGCGCACCGGGCCAGGACAGCCTGAGAAACAAATCTGTCCCAAGGCTCGCCAGCGCCGGCGTCGAACAGAACATTGCCTTCCTCGTCGTAGCCGCTGCGGCGATCGATGCCCATTACAGCCACCTTTAAGACCAGGCCCGGCCATCCGGCGTCGGACACGACGAGGTTGCTGCCGCCGCCCAGAACAAACAGCGGCAGATCGCTGGAGCGCGCGAACTGCACGGCCTCCTGGACTTCACCAATCTCCCGGGCCTCGACGAAATAGCGCGCTGGTCCTCCGATTCGGAAGGTAGTGAGCGGGGCGAGCGGAATATTTTCAAGCAGATGCACGGAACATTTTCAATATACACACCAGTCGAAGAGAGCGCATAGGCGCAAAGCGTTACCGAGGTGCCTCGCGATTTCGATGGCGGGATTCGCGGGGCACGATGCCGGCCGCAGAAGAGCCTCACCACAGGGATCACAGGGGACCCACAGAAAGCCAGGTGAGCGCGCCGTTACAAAATCCGGACAAATGTTCCGCAGGTGTTGACAAGCGGAGGAGCAGAGGTATAATTCCGGCCCCGAGAAGGGACCCGCAGTAAACACGAACAGATTCACGACCACAAGTTTTCCAGGGGACAAGCACGTCCGGCATCAGGCAGGGGCGTCCACGCCGGTGTGCTGACTTGCGATGCAGGCGCCAATCAGGCAAATGGCCGCAAACAGACAAAACAGGGGGAAATATGTCATTGATTCAGGTGGGATTGGTGGATAAAACCGGGGAGATCGATGCGGGATTGTTACAGTCTGCAGCGGCCGCTCTGAATATTCAGGTCACGCGTGATTTGACTCAGTTCTGGAGCGTGCAGGCTTCGGTAAGCTACCTGCCGAGCCCGAAGAAGATACCGGCGGGTGTGTGGCCGGTTTTCTTGGTGAAATCGTTGCCACCCGGCGAAGGTGGGTTTCACATGGATAAGCACAATCAACCCTATGCCGAGGTGATCGCCAGCGCGACCAGCGAGGAATGGACAATTGATGCCAGCCACGAGACCCTCGAAATGCTTGTGGATCCTTACGGGAACCGGCTGCAGAACTCGACCTCGATCGAGATCCAGAAGGGCAAGATCGAAGATGGTACGGGAGAGTTTGCCTATCTGGTGGAGGCATGCGACCCGTGCGAAGCGGACAAGTATTCCTACGCAATTCAGGGCATTGCGGTGTCCGATTTTCTGACGCCGCATTTTTACGATCCGCTGGAAACTACGGGAACGCGCTACAGCTTCACTGGAGCGATCAAGGCGCCGCGGCAGATTCTGCCCGGCGGATACATCTCGTGGGTGAACCAGCAGACCGACGAAATGCAGCAACTGCTCTGGGTGGATCCCGGTCCGCCGACCATTCACAATTTAGGGCCGGCTCCTGCGGGCATGAGCCTCCGGGTGTGGGTAGACAACGAGATGCATAAGGACAACGGGAAGACGACCGTCCGCAATCCGAAAAAGAAACACCTGAATACGGCGTTGATGGCACGCAGCAAGGCAAAACGAGCGAGCCTGGAGAGCATTGCCACGGTTCGAGCCAAGTTGTATTGATTTGTTTCTGTACACCTTAAGTTTTGTAGGCGGAGGCAAGAGGCGTTGGGTGAAGGCTGTGGACTTCACCCAGCGTCTGTCCACTTTGACTTTGGCGGTGTCGTCCGTCAGACAGGCCGCAGCTTCCTCGATTTTCGGTCCCGATCTGGTCCTGGAGTCCCCTGGCCATTGCAATTTTGGACCTCCTCACCAGGAAGTCGCGCATCTAAGCAAAGATGAAAAACTCTGAGATGTCAGTCTTCGACGAACAATACCGGGTGGTCGCCGTCGAGAGTGACCGCCTGCTGGTGAGAGGAATTTACAGCGGCGCAGTGCTGACAATCGTGAACCCCGAACCGGAGACGCCTCTTACCGAGGAAGACTATCCGCTCGGAAAATTGATTGCTCTCAGCGACCCCTCAACCGCGCCTCTGAATTGAGATTTGCCGGGCGTGTCATATTTCGAACCGGGCAATGTGAACCTCGCGGCCAGCCTCCGCAGGGCGCAACATCTCTCAAGGGTAAAGGTCAGGCGGGAAGTTGGGCGCCAATGTGCATCGCAACGACTACGACCTTGTCCTCCATTCGTGTCCTAATTACAAGTATGCTGAGAGCGTTCTATTGTTATTTCGTACCTATGGAACCAACCGGACTGCCCAGGCTGGAATAAAATACAGGCGCGATGGAACTGAAGACATTTCGGCCAATCGTCCGGGCCTATGCGCTATCGATCGGCATATGGTGTGGCCTGTCTCTGCTGACCGGTTGGCAATACCGGATTTTCGACGAGGCTCTGAACATAAACTCGACTCTTTTCGACATGCTGCTTCTTGCGGAGTCACGAGGCTTTGCTTTTGCCCTGCTGACGCCGCCGATCTTCTATCTCGCTCGTCGTTACGACGTCGGCGCGAGGCACTCCTTTCGGTATGTACTCTTCTACTTTCTTGGAGTCGTGCCATTCATGGTTTCTTACGCCTGCATCCGCTGGGCGGTTCTGCCTCCGTGGGACGCCGCGCTGCAGCACTATGTCCCGCGGTCCACGCACGGTCCCCTGGAACTGATCCATGAGGGATTTGCAGACCAAATCACGATGTATATTGCCATCGTGGTCGCCGCCCACGCGTATCAGTATTTCGAAAGGGTTCGAAGACAGGAGGTGGAGAAATACGAAGTAGAGCGGGCGCTGGCCGCAAGCGAGCTCCAGGCCCTCAAGATGCAGCTTCATCCTCACTTCCTCTTCAATACGCTGCATGGAATTTCGACTTTGATCGATAGCGACCGGGAGAGTGCGAAGAAGATGGTCGTCAAGCTCTCGAGCCTGCTGCGTGCTGCCCTGGAGCACGGCACTTTGGACCTGATTTCGCTGGAAGAAGAATTGAAGTTCGTCCGCGAATACCTCGACCTCGAAAAGGTGCGCCTGGGAGCGAGACTCAGGGTGGAGTGGTCGATTTCTCCCGACACCCGCCAGGTGTTAGTCCCACAATTGATCCTGCAGCCGCTAGTGGAAAACGCCATTCGTCACGGAATCGCCTGCTCCAGGGACGGTGGCTGGGTTGAAATTGTATCCCGGAGCGGCAAAGGCTTCCTGGAACTCCAAATTCGCAACAGCCTCGGGGGCAAGCGGCCTGCGGGAACAGGGGTCGGCCTGCGAAACACAAAGGCTCGTCTGAAGCACCTGTATTCGGACGAGGCTGCTTTTTCTTTTGCCGAAGCTGCAGACCATACGGCGACGGCGATGATCGTGTTGCCCGCGCTGGGAACCGCTCTGCGGCCGCCTTCCGGGCTGCGCATGCTGGACGGAACCGGGATGGATGAGGGGAACCATGCGCGTGCTAATCGTGGATGATGAACCGCTCGCCCAGAAAGCTTTAGCTAAAATTTTGGCCGCAAGGAGCGACATCGAATATTTCGATTCCGCCGCCGATGCAATTGAAGCTCTGGAGAAGCTCGCCAAGCACTCCTATGACGTCGTGCTCCTCGACATTAGTATGCCTGAGCTGTCGGGCACTGAATTCGTGGACCAACTGAGGGGGCGGGATCGTCCGTTGCCCTCCATCGTATTTGTAACGGCCCACGATGAACACGCCATTGCCGCCTTCCGGCAACACGCGGTTGATTACGTGCTCAAGCCCTTCTCGAACGAACGGATCCACGAAGCCCTGGATCTGGCATTCCGGAGAACCGAGGGCGAGCGAGCCGCAAAATTGGTAGGAGCCTTGCCCCAGTTGCGGCAATTGTCTGGCAGGCAGTCTCCCAGAATCGCAATCAAAGCCAAGGGAAGGATTCTCTTTCTCGATCCGGGGACTGTGGTTGCGGTTCAAGCCGAGGGCAACTATGTGTTAATGCAGGGAGAGTTGGCGGGTTCTTACTTGCTCCGCGAGTCCATTTCAGTCATGGCGGAAAAGCTCAAGCCCTACGGATTCATCCGAATCCATCGCTCTGTGCTCGTGAACAGCTCGTTTGTGGAGGAAATCCAGCCATACTTGACGGGAGAATACGGTCTTCGGGTCAAAGGCGGCAAGGAATATACCGTTACCCGCACCTACAAGAAGAATCTCAAGTCGCTTGCTGAATTCTGGATCGGCAGCGACAAGTTCCTGGCTGAATGAGAGCGCTCCGATTCTCCGGGCGTATTTTGCCGCTGGCTTCCAATGCAGCTCCCACCACCCAATCGATGCATGTGCATTTGCACACTTTCCTTCAGACACTGGCACGGACGATAAAACGGATACGTCCAGTTGCGGCAACCAAATCCGGAATCGCGACCAGGCTAAGGCTGGTCCGCGAGCTGGCAATTGTTACCGTAAGTGAACGAGTGCAGTTTCAACCCCGAGCCTTCCGGCTGCAATGCGACGAGGTGCGCAGTGAGAACGGGGCTGCGCTCCAGATAATACATGCGTGCATCCGTGACCTCAACATAGCTTCCTTTGGAGTCAAACTTCACGTCGGCCCCCGCGCTTTCTTTGGGCAGGGAATTACCATCCTGGAACAGGTAGACGCGAACCTGTTTCTCACGCGTGAGGCTGAGGACCGCGTAGAGCGATCGCGCGTGGTAACGCACTTCGGCGGTGGCACCGTGGCCTTCCGAAACCACACCGTCGTGCTCAACACGCCAGCGGCCCACCAGCATCACGCTGCCGTCTGGGGGTGAGTGCGGAGGCTGGAAATCGGCCAAATCGCCCGTGTGGTGATCGGCCATGTCCTCGACCGCGCCGCGCCCGTGCAGTTCGCCGACGAATGTCTCTTGAGTCGTGGTCCCGCAGTCCGGTTTGAACCCGTTCTCGTCGGGACTAAGATCGGTTTTCATCACTTCTGGATGTGCAACCCCTAACAGCTCGCGGAGTTTCGTTTCCATCTCACGGTCGTTGCCCTCGCCGAACACTTTCATGACGATGTCGCCCCTCGGGTCCACGAGATAGCGAGTGGGCCAGCCGTCCGCCGCATACGCCTTCCACGTCGTTCCATTCTGGTCGGCGAGAATTGTCCATGGCAGGCGAAAGCGTTGCGCCGCGGCGCGTACGTTGTTCACATCGAACCCAATGTCGAATTCTCCGTAGTGCACTCCGATCACGTCGAAGCCGTATGGGTGGTATTTACCGTACCAGCCTTTGATCACCCCGAAGTCGCGGATGCAGTTGATGCAGGTGTACTCCCGGAAATCGATGAGCAGGACATGGCCGCGATAGTCGGAGATGTGGTGCGGCACGGTTGCGCCCTGATCAAGCCACACACTCCCCGCACCGAAATCCGGCGCCGGATGCACCTTCTGGTCCACCTGCCCGGGCGCCGGAATCGCAATGCAGAGCCACCCCGAGAGCACCGTCGCGAGTAGCGCCGGCTTCTTCCTTGAATTGCAGGAAGGCTCTGCACTCTGATTTCTGTCCATAACGACTTAGAAGTTGAACTTCGCCGTCAGCTGGATCAAACGCACCGAGGCGTCGCCGCCCAGGAACGAACCCAGAATACTGGTCGGCGGGTTCACCGTGCTTCGCACCTGGCCGAAGTCCGGACTACCGATATCGTTCACCGGCGCCGCGAAGTTGGGGTGGTTGAGCAGGTTGAAGAACTGCGCTCCAATGCCCAGCTTCGCTGTCTCCCAGTGCGGTATCTGGGTGTACTTCATGATAGTCATGTCGGTGTCGAAGTAGTGCGGCCCGTAAAACTGATTGCGCCGCTGGTTGACGATCCCGGTATTCAGCTGATTCGCTGCATTTCCGAAGTCGGGGAAGCCCGAAGTCGGAATGCATGGGTTGATTCCCTCATCCAGAGAACCGCTCGGTCCGCTGCAACTCGGATAGCCGCTACCGTTGTAGGTGGCGAACACAGGCCCGCCGTAGCCGTACCCGGCGAGCGCGCTGCTGGCTGCCGTGTTAATCGCTGTGTAGGGGAAGCCAGTTCGCGCGAAGAATGTGCCCGAGAGCTGCCACCCCTTCAGAACAGGGGTGGGGCCCTTGGGAATCTCATACACGTAGTTCGCGCTGAAGGACTGCCGCACGTCGTAATCGGCGTTGCCGTAGTTGAACTGCCGGAGATTGTTATTATTGACCGGGTTCAGAATGCTGTTTCCAAAACCGTCGGCGATGAATGGATTGAGGCCGCCGTTGGAGACTTCGTCCAAAGAGTGACCCCACAGGTAGTTCCCTTGCAACTGCAGCCCGCGCGCAAAGCGATGCTGCACGCTGAAGTTCAAGCCGTTGTAGTGGGAGACTCCCACGGTCCGGATATCCGTTACTGTCGCGAAGCGGCCATCCCAACCGCCGGCGCCAACCCCCCCGGGTTGCTGCGCCGTTGGAAGCCCCAGGAACCCGTTCGGGCAATAGGGGACGCCTGGAGCGGGTTCAACGTTCGGGCAATATCCGTTGAGCCCGTTGAAACCCATGGTCTCGTGAATACCGTGACTACCCACGTAGTTCAAAGTGATCGAGGTGCTGTTCCCCAGGGCCTCCTGGACTTCGAAGTTCCACTCCTGGGTCGTCGGAGCCACGATATTCCCCACGGTGGTAATACCTGGAGGCGAGAAAAGGTTGCCTGTGGCGGTTTCGAGTTGGGCTAGGTTCTGGCCCGCTGCGAAACCGGACACCAGCGCCGCGTTAGACCCGGCAGCCGTCGCGAAAACGTTCCCCTGGGCGGCTTCCGTTGGCGCCACGTTGCCAACCAACTCGAACACATTGTCTAGCGGAGTGTTCTCAATCAGGCTGTCAGCAATCGACCCTTGGAAGGTGTCCATGAAGATGCCGATGCCGCCGCGGAACACAGTGTTCTTGAGCGAGGCCGGCGACCACGCAAACCCGAGGCGCGGTTGCCAGGCAATATTCGTAAAGGACGGTGCCGATTGGTTTAGGCCGGTAGCGATCGCTTGATTGTAGGGCGTGCCCGCTCCCTGCTGGCTAATGGTGGAAAAAGGCCCGGCCAAGCGCGCAAAGCAGTTGGTGCCGCATATGGGGGTCTCATTGTGGTCGGCGCGCAGGGCGAGCGTCAACTTGAGGTCGCTCCTCGGCTTCCACTCATCCTGCACGTACCATCCGAGCTGGTACAGTTTGACTGGCTGGTCAAGCGATGAAGGAAAACTCTGCTCTAAGAAGGCCTGGCCGCCGTTGAAAGCACCGCCTTGGTTGAAGAAGTTGGCCAAGCCTAATGCTTCCTCAAAGCCACTCGACAAGATGCCCATGTCGTGGTCGCTGATCAGGTTGCGGTGGAAGTACAGGCCTAGCTTGAGCGTGTGCTTACTGCTCAAGCTGTAGGAGAAATCGTCCACTAGTTGGTAGCCCGTGACGTTGCGTCCCTGCGGCCAGTTAAAATCTATGCCACCCACGGTCGAGAGCGAGCTGTCAGCAAACAGGAGCGTAGTCGGGAACGTAGCCAGAGCCGCCGGCAGATTCGACGGGCCGAAAATGGCTTGGTAGTACTGATCGGAAAACAGAAGGTTGTTCGCGGCCTTGACCCCAATGGCGCGGTTCCAGCTGACCTGGGCCTGATATTCCGGCTGATGGCTGGTCGAGTTGAAGACCGGGTTCAATGCGTCGGTAGCGGTTGCCTGCGTGCCGATGTCCTCCTGCAACCGCACGAACACCTTGTCATTGTTGGTAATGTTAAAGTCAAACCGGCCGGAAGCCAGATACTCATGGGTGAAGTTGCCGACCGTATTTGCGAAGGTCTGGGTGCAAGGCAACTGCCCGGCACCGCTGCCAAACGTTAGAGCGGCGTTCAACGGGTCGGTAAAGACGCTGCCCTGGCAGCCCGACGGATCCGGTGCGCCCGGACTGCCGAGGACCGCCTTCGAGATTCCCGGCGCGTTGTTCCAGATCCCGAACGCCTGCTGGTAGAAGGGAACCGAATCCCCGAAGCCCGAGGCATTTAGGTTGTCAGTAATCGCGGTCTCGAACTGAGAGGTGGGCGCCAGGAGGCCGTTATTGGTAACCGGTATAATCACCCGCAAACCTTCATAGTTCACGAAAAAGAACGCCTTGTTCTTTATGATCGGCCCGCCGAACGAGGTTGCATACTGGTTGGCGTTATCGAAGCCTCGCGGCAGATCGTTGGCCGGGTTCACGTTGTCTGTGTGAAAGTAGTCGTTGGCGTTCATCACGCGCCCGTTCCACCAGTAATTCGCATTGCCGTGCCAGTTGTTAGAACCGGACTTGGTGATGTAGTTCACGTTCGCGCCGACAAACCCACCGTACTGCCCAGAGTAGCCGTTGGTCACGACCGTCGCTTCCTGCACTTCGTTGTTACCCAGCAGCAGGTTGGTGGCGCCGGAGTTATTCACGTTGAGGAACGGATCGTTGTCATACATTCCGTTCAGCGTGAACAGATTCGAACTTGCCGAAAGCCCGAAGTTGGAGAAGTTCCCATAGCCCATGCCGGTGTTCATCACCGACCCAGGCGCGGTCTGCGCGACAAAAGTCAAGTCGTTGCCCGGGTTCGGTACTTCCGAGATTTCCCGTGCATTAAAGGTCGTGGAAATTTCCGATGTTTCCGTCTGGAGCAGCGGAGCTTCACCCGAAACCTCAACCGTAGTCCCGGCCGCGCCTACTTCCAGCTTCAAGTTGACGATTGCAGTCTGTTCCACGCTTACCGTGGTGGTTGCCGTCAAGGTCTTAAAGCTGGGTGCGGAAACCGTGAGAGTATACGTTCCCGGTTCCAGCAGCGGGAACTGGTAGGAGCCCTGCGAATTCGTCTTCGCCGTATTGTTGAATCCCTTTTCCACGCTCTTCAGGTTTACCGTGATATCCGGCAGAACCGCGCCGCTGGGATCTGTTACCGTTCCGCTGATCGCGCCGTTCGTCGTGCTTTGCGCCAGCAGCACGCCAGCTAGCAACAGGGCCACTACTGCTGTCAGAACGAGTAGCCGGGTCGATGTGTTAAATCGCATTGTCTTATCTCCTTTGAAATTCTCTGGCTTAGTTCTGAGGCGGGCACCCTGCCGCAAAGTCGGATCCCAGCGTCCCCAACCGCCATATCGGCGAATGTCCTTCAGAGGGGCATTCGGGTGACCATCTATGCCACTCTTCGAGGCTTAATCTACGGAGTGAATGAAATCAGACACGAACCTACAGATTCGGAGAACGGGCAAACACAATTGCAATTTAGGTTTCCAGGCATCTGCACAGTCGGTTCGGCGAAATCGAATGTGCATCTACCAGAAAACGAAACTCAACGCTAAGAATCTACGAAAAAATGGACTGGGTTGCGGTGCTGGAGCGCTGTGCGGCCTCAGCGATGGGCCGGGAGTTAACTATGTTCCGAGTCAGCGGAAAAACGTGATTCGGCGAAACTTGGCAACCTGGACCGGCCCAGGTGCGATTCTGCCGACTGTGGTGTTCTCCGCCATCACTCAATTTTGAGGAGGCACACTGAGGGACGCTCGCATCTTTTATTAAAGCGGGGAAGTGAGCTACCTTGATTCTTAGAGAAAATAAGGCCCCGCTGCCTGAGGCAGAAATGAAGCCTAGCCCACCTCCTAAGTCTTAACTTGACAACTGATATACGCCTGCCTAAAATGCGCTGGCTGGTCGGCCCCTTCCTAAATGAATGCTGCCGTTGTCAGGCAGGCTTCTCTTCCCCGGGAACTGAGTTTGCGGATAAGTGAGAGGCGGCAGCCTCGCCCTATGAGAAAACTGAAGGCCAATTGAATTCCGCTTGGCGTTTGCAAGGTGCTGACTAAGAGTACTGACTAATGGTTACGGAGGAACGACGATGAGTGGCCATAATCCGAAGCTACGGCTGGGCATTAGTGCGGCTGAGGAAGCGGAGTTCGAACCCGCTCTTCACAACGCGCCAGCCTTGCCAGCCATAGACTGGAGCCAAGTCGGGCAGCAGGCGCCAGCTCTACCCAACACCCCTGCAGGAAAACTTCCGAAGGCCGGCGCTGTGGTCATCACTTGGGCGGAAGCGGAGTGGGCGGCGATGGAGCACGTTTTTTGCTCGAGCGGAAGTGCCATGCCTTATAGCGATCGGAACAAGGGTTCTTGGAACGGCTGGGAGAAGTTCGACTACAAACTCGCGCAGAACCCTCCCTCGGGTTGGACATACTGGGGTTATTACCGCCTCGTTCAGATCGCTGGAAAAACGGTGCTTCTCTTCAAATCCAACACCCACCTGGATTGGCCGGGCGCGAGTTACCTTCAGGATATGGTCAAGATCATCGTTGCGGAGGTCCAACCGAGCCTCATTCTTTCCGTCGGCACGGCGGGCGGAGGAAAAACACAGGACCATGTCGGCACGGTTCGAGCCGTTAGTGCCGGGACATTGTACAAAAGTGGCGAGCAGCCCAGTCAATGGCCCGATTACTCAAACTCTTGGAACGCGGGGTGGACGATGATCAGCAAACCAGGCTTCGGCAAGCTGCTCTTTCCGATTCCCACAACTGCCGGCGACCTTAAGGAGCTTTGCTCGCAGTTCAATCAGCACTACGGCACAAGCTATCCGCTGTCGGAACTCGACCCGAACAGCCTCAATGTGGGAGATGCATCGCCCCAGATCGACAATCAAACCGGAGGCGCCGTATCCTTGCTCACGACCTCAACCTTCGTCGTTGGAACCACCTCCGGCAACTACCAGAACTACGCTTGCATTGAAATGGACGATGCTGTTGTTGGCCAGGCATGCAAGACTGCGGGCACAGCCTTTGGCTTTGTGCGAAATATTTCCGATCCGGTGCAGAACGCAGCTTTACCGTCCAAGGCTCAAGGGAACTGGGGCAGTGCAATCTACGATGCTTATGGCCTCTATACCAGCTATAACGGCGCTTTGGCAGCATGGGCGATCCTGGCTGGATAACAGGAGCAGGGCAGTCCACGCTGCGCGCAGAATTCTTAAATGAAGGGCCAGACATACTTCCCAGATATGGTTCCAACGAGAGTGGCATCGATCCTGCGTATAGCGGCAAGCCTCGACCGCATGGCTGCCTGCGGGGTCGAGTGATTGAGAGGCCGGCGATAGCTGTATGCATCACAAAGGGATCGGCGAGGATCGTATCGCAATGAAAATGTTTGTGATCTGAAGCGCTTAGGAGGAAAGAAAAATGGCTAGCAAACCCGTTGTCGCTGTAAAGACGGTTCGTATTCCGATATCCAATGTGTATGGCGGAGGCGATTACACTGCGCAGATATCTGTTGGCAGTCAGAATGCCGTCGTCAACGTAATCATGGACACCGGCAGCAGCACGTTAGCGGTGAAACAGGGGACTTACAAGCCCCACGCAGACAAAAACCTGAAGCCCTCCCCGTACGCCCAGGATGTCGCCTACGGCACCGGTGGGTGGGCCGGGCCAGTGGTAACCACCAGCCTGACGATGGGTGTCCCGGGGAACACGGTAACACTGCAGAAATCTCCCATCGCCATTGCGGATGAACAACAGCCCCACAATTTCGGCGCCGCCGACGGCATTCTCGGCCTGGCCTACAACGCCCTGAACAACGCCTTCAACCTTGCCACCTACCTGCAGCAGCGGGGCGCCAACCCCCCGGTGACCTATCCCTGGCCGTTTCCCGCCCGCAATTCCAGCGCCGCCCTTGCTCAACTCCAGCAGTTGCTGAGCAAGATGCCGCAGGATGACATTCCTCCGTATTTCACCGAGATCGAATCCAACGGAATCACCGCCAATAAGTTTGCGTTTTACACGCTCCGGTCAGTGCCCAGTTTCGCCGGCGCAAATCTCGCGCAGGATCCACTGAACAATGGATTTTTCATTTTGGGCGGAGGCGAAGAACAGACTACCCTCTACCAAGGTTCCTTTCTGGGCGTAGACGTCGTGGACGACGCCTGGTACAACACCAACCTCAAGGCGGTTCAGGTCGATGGATGCGCTCCGGTCAATGCTCTCCCTCTGCCCACCAAATACGAACAGAGCATGATTTCCAATTCCATTGTCGACAGTGGAACCAACTCGCTGGCGGTGTCCAAGGATGTCCTCACCGCAATCCTGCAATCGCTGAACAGTCTCAATCCGCAATTCGTGCAACTCATCGACAAGGCGGTGCAGCAAGCGGAAGGCATACCGGCTTCCCAACTCGATCTCAGCAAATGGCCCGGCATCAGTTTCATCCTGGCAGGCGATACAGGCCAGGATGTCAAACTGACCTGCTCGCCTCAAACCTATTGGCAGATCAATGCGCCCAAAGCCGGACAAGCCGTGTTCCAAATCAACGACATGGGATCGGTCCAATCCATCCTGGGCCTGCCCCTGTTGAACAACTATTTCACCGTCTTCGATCGGTCGCTCGATTCCTATGGCTCGATTCGATTCGCCCCGATCAAGCGCTCTTAAACTTGCCGTGCCCGAAAAAACGGGGTCCGGTCACGCCGGACCCCTCCGGAGCTAAGAGCATTAGGAGCCAAAAGCGAAGAGCCAAAAGGGAAGAGCCAAAAGCTTCCTACAACTCCCGCCGGCCTTCCATGGCCTTCAGCATGGTGATTTCATCGGTGTACTCGATATCGCTGCCGACGGGGATGCCCATCGCGATGCGCGTCACCTTCACCCCCGCGCGCTTCAGTTGCTGCGAGAGATAAGTGGCGGTGGCCTCGCCTTCCACTGTGGGATTGGTGGCGACGATCACTTCATCCACGTTGCCGGCGTCGACGCGGGTAACGAGATTCGCGATGCGCAATTGCTCAGGCCCGATGCCGTGCAGCGGCGAGATAGCGCCGTGCAGGACGTGAAAGACTCCGTTGAAGTGCTTGGTCTTTTCGATGGCGGCAATGTTCGTAGGCTCCTCGACCACGCACACCAGCCGCTGGTTGCGCGTCGCGCTGGCGCAATAGACGCAGGGATCGACGTCGGTGATGTTGTTGCAAACCGAACACAGGTGCAGGCTGGCCTTGACGTCGCGCACCGCCGCAGCCAGCGCCTCGGCGTCTTCATCGCTTGCGCGCAGAATGTAGAAAGCCAGCCGCTGCGCGCTCTTCGTGCCCACGCCCGGCAGTTTCTTCAGCTCGTCAATCAGGCGCGACATCGGCTCTGCAAATTTGGACATAAGGAAAATTGAGCAATTGAGTAATTTGGTAATTGTGTAATTTGAAAACCAAACGGAAATACTGGAGTCGGGCAGCTAAGGAATCGGCGCACCAATTGCAAAATTACCCGATTACGAAATTACCCATTCTTCAGAGTCCGCCGAGCCCCATTCCGCCCAGCATTCCTCCCAGGCTGGACTGCATGGCTCCGTCAATCTTGCGCGCCGCCTCATTCACCGCGGCCAGCACCAAGTCCTGCAGCATCTCCACGTCGCCCGCTTTCACCGCCTCCGGATCGATTCGCAGGCTGAGCAACTGTTTGCGGCCATCCATTTTGGCGGTGACTGTGCCACCACCTGCCGAGGCTTCCACCACCGTCTCCTGCATTTTCTTCTGCAGGGTTTCGTACTGCGACTTGGCTTTCGACATCAGTTCTTGCAGGTTGAATCCGCCCATGGGCACCTTCCGACTTCAGACCTCGGACCTCAGACGTCAGACCTCAAGACCTCAACGGCAAAGCCAAGGTCCGAGGTCCAAGGTCCGAGGTCTGACGTCCGTCTTTCTACCGTTTCTCTCTGTAGTCAATCACCGTGCGAATCTGCGCCCCGAACTTTTCTTGCATCCGGCGAACCACCGGGTCTTGTTCGGCGCGGCCACGGCCGCCACCGTTGGAAACGCCGCGAGGCGAAGTGTTCTGCCTGATTCCGCCCGCCGCAGCCGCTGCTCCCGGAACAATCCTCACCTTTACTGCGCGGCCCAGAACTCCGCTGGCGGAAGCGATCGCAAGCCTCTTGCCCTCGACGCCCGCTGACATGTCCACGACTGTCGCCGATTCGGAAACTTTGACCACCAGTTCATTTCCTTCCACCGCCCATTCTCCGGCTTCAAGCATAGAGGCAAGGATTCGCTGGTTGCCATCCATGAGCGCTTGCAGCACCGCATTCCGCAAAGTATCAATTGGTGCCGATGATCCGGCCAGCGATCCGTTCGCCACCGAGGATATTGGCTGCGTTTGCGCTTGCGGAGATGAAGTCACGGGCTGACGCTCGGGCTGCGAAACAATCCGGGGTTCCGAAAGTTGTTCCACAATCTGCTCACGTAAATTCGCAGGCGCAGCCGCGCCCATAATCACCGGCGCTGGCTGGCTCGCCCCTGCAACGATGCGGGGTCCAGCTGCGGGATCGGAAGCAGACTCCTGACGAGGATTATTCTTGCGCGCGGAATCAGCCGCGAACGGTGAAACAAAATTAGGACGCGGCGACGGAGTCGTCTCGGTCCGCAGCGGCTCGGCCGCCCCGCTAATAATCGACGGTCTGCCTTGAACTCTGGCTTGAGTTCCACTGGCCAGTGATCCAGATGCATCGCTCAGCAGTTGCTCGATCGGTATCAACCGTTGCGCGTGGGCCATCTTCAAAAGCCCGAGTTCGAGGTGGAAGCGCTGCTCCTGCCTGTATCCCAATTCGCCGTGGGTGCGCAGCATGATCTGCAAATGCCGCGTGAGATCTTCTTCGCCGAATAATTCAGCGACCCGTGCCACGCGCTCGCGTTCTTCACTCGATATTTGCAGCAGGGAAGAGTCCTTGCCCGCAATTTTGGCGACCGTGGCATTGCGCAGGAAGCGCACCATCTGGCGCGCGAAGTG
>PMHV01000034.1:21341-167784 GCA_003156805.1 Acidobacteriaceae bacterium
GCAATCGCCTGATCGAGAATCGACAACGCATCGCGCATGGACCCGTCGCCGGCCTCGGCCAGCAGCGCCAAAGCATCGTCATCGGCTTCAATCTTTTCGCGGCCCACCAGATCGCGCAATTGCCCGACAATGTCGTCGAACTTCACGGCGCGAAAACTGAAATGCTGGCAGCGTGAGCGGATGGTCTGCGGAATATCCTCCGGCTGAGTAGTCGCCAGCATGAAAACGATGTGATCGGGCGGCTCTTCCAGCGTCTTGAGCAGGGCGTTGAACGCGGCGTCGGTAATTTGGTGCGCTTCGTCGAGAATATAAATCTTGAAGCGGTCGCGCGCCGGGCGGTAGCGCGCGCCCTCGCGTAGTTCGCGGATTTCGTCGATGCCGCGATTGGTGGCGGCGTCGATCTCGATCACATCAACGGCATTGCCGGCGCGAATTTCCGTGCAGGATTCACACACGCCGCAAGGCTCCGCCACCGGCTTGTCGGACGACCGGCAATTCAACGCCGCAGCCAGAATGCGCGCCACGGTTGTTTTTCCGATGCCGCGATGGCCGCTGAAGATATAGCCGTGGGCGCTGCGTCCCTGTTCAATGGCGTTCTGCAGGGTGCGAGTGACGTGCTCTTGTCCGATCACCTCGGAGAATTTCTGCGGCCGATATTTGCGCGCCAGAACGGTATAGCTCATGAGCCGGAAGACACGATTATACGTGATGCGAACCGTCTTGGGTCTTGACAACATGATACCTTGTAATACAAGATATAAACGAGATGAAAGCGCGCGAAGGGAGCGACCAGGACACCGTAGACAAGTGGGAAGTTCAACTCCGCAAAGGCTGTCTGGAGCTGGCCATCCTGGCTGCGTTATGGGACGGAAAACTCTACGGGCTCGAGATTCTGCGCCGGCTGGAGAGCGATTCCGATTTGATCGTATCGGAAGGAACTGTGTATCCGCTGCTCAGCCGGTTGAAGGCGCTGGGTCTGGTGCGAAGCGAGTGGGTGGAATCGGATGCCGGACACCCGCGCAAATACTACGCACTGACTCCGGCTGGAAGGCAGCGCAGCCGCGAGATGACAGCGATGTGGTCGCGCTTCTCCGCCAGCATGAGCCGGTTGCTCGCTCCCCTCACGAAGGAGAAATAGATGACGACCGCAGGTAACGCGCAGCGGAAGATGGAAGCTTATCTGGGCAGGTTGCGTCAACTCTTGCGCGGCATGAACCCCGAAGACGCGCGCGAGGTCATTGAAGAACTACGCAGCCACATCAGGGAAAAGGCATTCGCCGGCGGCGAATGCACTACCGCTGGTGTTGACGCTGCGCTTACCGCTCTCGGAACTCCGGAAGATCTGGCCAGCCAGTACACCACCGACGATCTGCTGGCGCGGGCGGAGGTCAGCCGGTCGCCGGTGCGGATCCTGCAGAGTCTGTTCCGCTGGGCGAGTCTAAGCGTTGGCGGCTTTGTTGTGCTGCTGACTTCGATCATCGGGTATTTCCTTGGGGGCGCGCTTACGTGGTGCGCGGTGCTGAAAGTAATTCACCCGCGGACTGCGGGATTGTGGGTCTTTCCCAATGGCGCAGACACGGAGATTTCTCTTCGGCTTGGGTTTGGCAGCCCTCCGGCGGGCGGCAGAGAACTCCTGGGTTGGTGGATTGTCCCGGCCGGGCTGGTGGTGGGTTGCGGAATGGTGATCTTGACCACGCGCCTTGCGCTCTGGTGCGCCCGCCAATACCGGAAATCGCTGGCTTTGCCGCGCGTCTAATCTTTTCGAGAAAGCGGACTGAGCGGGAGAAGAAATGACCGAATCAATCATTCCAGGCCGAATCAATCCAAGCCGTACCTTTGCACAGGCAGAAATGGATTCCATCCCGTTGCGCAGAAACCGCCTGTCTCCTGCGCAGCGCTGGTTCTCCCTGGCCGAGCTTGCACTGGGAAGCGCGATTGTGATTGCCCACAATGTCTATCAGGTTGTTCCCAACGAAGTGCCCATCCTCCTTGTAATGGGTCTGATTTCATTTCGGCTCCGCGACGGCGGATGGGCGGCTATGGGCTTGCGCTGGCCCGTCTCCTGGCGGCGAACTGTGCTGTTCGCGCTGGCCGCTGCCGCCCTGCGAATCCTCCTCGGCGCGCTGGTCATCGATCCTATCACCGCTCACTTCTGGCCACCGGCAATCGCGCCCAGTGGCGCAGACCAAATCACGGGCCACGCCATGGTGGCGCTGCGCTGGCTTCTGCTGGTTTGGACCTTCGCCGCTTTCGGGGAAGAGATCGGCTACCGGGGCTACCTGCTCACGCGCGCCGCCGACGCCGGTGGCCGTTCAAAGGCTGCCGAGTGGGCGGCCGTCCTGGTCGTGGCGGTGCTGTTCGGATACGGACACTACTACAAAGGTCCCTCGGGAATAATGGACTCCGGCATGGCCGGCCTGGTGCTCGGGGCCGCTTACGTATTGTCAGGGCGCAACCTCTGGGTTTGCATTCTGGCTCACGGATTCATCGACACTATTGGAGTGATCCTCCTGTTCTTCGGATGGGCCTCATAGATCAGGGACTGTGGCGTCATCTGGTGGGTTCGCAGAGAGCCGCCATTTCCTCGTGAAACGGGTAGTGTCCTAATCGCGACTAGGACACTACCGTAAGACTCCGACGCTTGCTAAAACGGCTGCGCAAGCGATAGGCTGGTGCCTCAACGCTGTATGCGGGCGGGCCGGTTTGCGTAACCGGATTTGCGTAACATGGCGCAGACCGTAAAGGAGCGTTTATGCAACTGAAGGTGGCAACGCGAACGAAAGATGGAATCCTCGTGGTCGATTGCAGTGGACGGATTGTGTTTGGCGAAGAATCCGCGCTGCTGCGGGAGACCGTAAAGAAGACTGTGGCGGAGAACAATCGCATCGTGCTCAACCTGGGCGAAGTGAGCTACATCGATTCCGGCGGCTTGGGAACGCTGGTGGCGCTGCGCACCACCGCGCAAAACGCGGGCGGCACGATCAAGCTGGCCAGCTTGACCAAGCGCGTGGGAGATTTGCTGCAGGTTACCAAGCTGCTCACGGTCTTCGACGTATACAACTCAGAGGCCGAAGCCGTCGAGTCGTTCCGCAAGGCAGCCTGATCTGGCGCGGTTAAGCGCACTGCGACAGCTACGATGAATCCTGCTGCGACAAAGGGAAAGCTGCGGCCGAGGGCAGGTAATCCCGGTTCAACAAAGACTGGTTCTAAGAGGACCGGCTCTAAGAAACTTGGAGCTAAGAAGACTGTTTCCCGCAAGCCGGCGGACATCCGGCGCCGCATCGAAGCTGCGATTCGTTCCATCCCGCGAGGAAAAGTTTCCACTTACGGCGCGGTCGCGCGCGCTGCGGGATTTCCCGGAGCGGCACGCCAGGTCGCGGCAACGCTGCGCCGTTCTTATGGATTGTCCTGGCAACGAGTGCTGGGCTCGGGCGGAGAAATCAAAATGCGCGGCGACTCCGCCATCGAACAGCGGCTGCGACTGCAAGCAGAAGGCGTACGTTTCCGCGGGCGGAAAGTGGATATGAAGCAGTATGAGTGGAAGTTTCGATCTCGGACTTCGGACCCAAGCCGCTAAGGTCCGAGGTCTGAGGTCCGAGGTCTGAGGTCCGAGGTCTGAGGTCCGAGGTCTGAGGTCTGACGTCCGCGTTACTTCTTCTTGAACTGTTCGTCGATCTCCACCTGATATCCGGTCACCATTTTGTTGGTCTCGTTAGCCATTCCGACCACCGACATCAACTCCGTGAACATGGCATCGGTCATGCCCTTTTTCTGCGCCGCGACGGTATGCGAGGCAATGCAGTAGTGGCATTGATTAGTCACGCTGACCGCGACGTAGATCAGTTCTTTGGTCAGCGGGTCGAGCGCGCCGGGAGCCATGATCTGCTTGATGTCTTCCCATGTGCGCTTCAGAGTGGCCGGATCGTGCGCGATCGCCTTCCAGAAATTGTTGATCCAGTCGGTCTTGCGCGTGGCCATAATGTCGTCATAAACCGCGCGCACTTCCGGGCTGGCGTCTTTATATTCGATGAGTCCGAGAGTTGACATTCGTTCCCCGGTTCAAATCGATTTACCACAGAGTCACAGAGTCACAGAGAAAAGCAAATCCAAGAGCTAAGGTTTTCTCTGTGTCTCTGTGCCTCTGTGGTGAATAAGGTTTGGGTCGCTACTTCGGTAGTTCTCCACTGAGCAGTTTTCCCAGTTCCGCGGCAGGGCAGCGCACGCCCACGTAGAACGTCCCAAACAGCGCATACACGGCGCTGACGTGATCGAAGCGCATCTCGTAGATCAGCTTCTTGAAGACCAGAGGATTGTCGGCGAACAAGTCAACGCCCCACTCCCAGTCGTCGAAGCCAATCGAGCCGGTAATGATCTGCTTCACCTCGCCCGCGTAGCGGCGGCCGACGAGTCCGTGGTCGCTCATCTGGCGCGCGCGCTCTTCGATGGGCAATTGATACCAGTTCTTATCTTCGCCGCGGCGCCGATCCATGGGATAAAAGCAAATGTAGCGATGCGGCGGAATCTCGGGGAACAGGCGCGGCTTCATCGCCTCGCGATGGCGATTGAGCTTGCATTCGATCTCGGCTTTCCACTGATCGGAGTGCGGCTCGATGCCCTGGTCGGCGAGTTCTTTATAAATCTTGAGCGTGGAATCGTAGAGTCCGAGCTCGATGATGGAAAGATAGGACGATGTGGGTTCGAGGAAATCGCTGAGGCGCAGGTTGGCCAGCTTGAGTTCCGCCTGGTTGAGGTCGGCGAACGATTCGCGGAAGTGCACAAAGAGCAAATCGCCCTTGTGCCCGATCAGAGAAAAAAGCGCCGACTGGCCGGATGAGTTCTGCTCCATCTCACTCAGCAATCCGGCAGACTCGTTCACGATTTCAGCCTTTTGTTGCGCAGGCAGCGCGCGCCACGCCGTGCGGCGAAAGCGCATCATCTGGTGCAGCACGCTATAGCCTTCAGTCGTGAGCGGGACTGCGGGAATTTCCGCCGAAGCAGTTTGCGGTCGTGGAGGAATCGAGGTTGTCGTCATTGGCTTCTCGGAGTGGATACTCATCTGATTTCAGCATCCATTGTACGCAAGACACGTGGAGCCAGCGAGTCCACGATTTACAATCGTGCTGGCACTCAGCACGCTGGCGTCGCCGGACTCATGCAGAGACTCTGTTCATGCGAATCCTGAAAAAAGAGATCGCAATATCTTGCGCGCTAATTATGTTAGCTGCGCCGCTTCTGGCGCAGAACAAGCGCCTGTGGGTGATGAGCGCCTCCGGCGAGATGGTGGAATACGATGCCGCGACCTTCGCGCCGAAGCAAACCGTGAATGTTCCTGCGGAAGCGGCCAAGTCGGTGCAAGGCTTCTCGGTAAATCACCTCGGGCAGATGCTGTTCGCGATGCCCGTCGCTTTGCCCCTGGCCGAAGACGACTACGCGGCCGGGCGCAAAGTCTGGCTCTGGGACGGCAAGGCGGCGGCCACGTTTGTGCGCGATGTAAGTCGCTCGACAGCCACCGAAGGATCGAATTTGGCCATCACCGAATCGGCGCCGGTTCCGTATCTCGCCGAAGAGGGAAATCATTTGTATTGGTTCGGCAACCAGGCGCGCCGCCTTCAGCGCGACGGTGTGGATCTTTCCACCAAGACCACCTGGCAAGCCTGGCGAACCGACCTCACCGGCGCAAAACGCGAGGATCTTGCAACAGTGGCCTTCCCGGATTGCCGCTGCACTACCGGTTCTTGCGACGAAACATGCGTGTACGGCGAGGCGTGGGTTCCCGACGGAGGCGTCGGCAAGTTTTTTATCCTGACACAATATGTTGCCGGCCAGACGCAGCCTGCATATCAGGCGACTTCCGTTTATATAGAAGACGCAGGAAAATGGACTGCGAGCCCGCTTACGCCGCCTGTGCGTCGCATTCTCGATACGTCGGCGAATGGAGATGAAATTCTTGAGGCCATCCCCGATACCGGCTGCTGCGGCTGGGAAAACCAAAGCAACGATCAGGCCGTTCTGCGGATTTCTGGCAAGGCCCTGACTGTGTTCGATGAACAAGCCACTTACAACAACCCCGACTACGATGTCAGCTTTTATACCGAGAATGGCAAGTTGTCTCCCGATCTCGACAGTGTGGCCATGACGATCGCCGCCACGGCTCAGCCGAACACTCCGATTCAACTTGCCGAACAGGGCCAGGCCAATCCGGAAGAATCGCAGCGCATTCGCAAAGCTTTGGTCGATCTCCCTGCGGTTGAAGTGAAGAGCGTGGACGCGAAGAGCAGTGAGGGTTCTCCGCGGCGCATCGCGTTTCTGCCGCACGCGACGCTGGTGGGCTGGCTCAGCGAGAAAGAAATTCTCATCGTCGAAGGACACCTGCTGGTTGCCTATAACGTGGCGAGCGGGGCGCGGCGGAAATCCAACATTCGCGTGGAGGATGCGGCATACGTATTCCTTCGCTGAGAGAGCGACTGGGGCCACTCGATCCGGCTCTGTCGCTGTGAATCTCTCAACGAAATAAACTTGGTAGCGAGGCTCATCCATGGTGCGACTGGCGGCGCGGCTGCGGGCCCGGTCCGAGCCATGAATGGAGGCTGCCCCCTCCCCCTATTTTCTAAAATATCTGGACTCAACACCTTAGCGGGAAATTCGCCGCAAAGTACTGATGCCAAATCATTTAGATATTAAGTTCTTTAAAACCAATGATTTAGGGACGGGACGAGTTGGGTTTACCCAACTGTCACGGCCTCGACCATGATTGCGCGATTTGGATTTGGGCACAAGGTCAGATGTCACATCAGGGTTGTGGAAAAGTGAAGGTCAAAGGCCCCGCCCAAGCGGAGCTTGACCGGGGCACCCTCAGGGCTGGGCTAGGCCGGGCCTCATTCTCGGACAGAGGCGCGTTGATCGGAACTAATCCGAACACGCAGCCAACTTCATGTATTGCCTGTCGCCAGGAACGAATCTCAAGGATTGTCAGCGGCAGACTTCCCAGAAGCCGACTTCTGGACCGGAATAAGTTCCGTATAGCCCGCCATCCGGCAGGGATGACAAAGGATCTGGTCAACACTTACCGGTGCTGATCGGTCCTCGGTGAGTGCATTGGCGATTCAGCGTAAACCGAGCGAGTTCTCGCAATTGTTTTTGGAGGTATTTCTTTCGCTCGGTTCGCTTCGCCGTTCTCTTAGGAATTCTTCAACGCAGCGGTCCGCATCAAGTTCCGGCTCCGATCGGCACCTATGAAACGTTTCTGAGTCTGACGACACTATCTGCATGAGGGCAGTTGCTCCGTTAAGAGAGGTGCATCCCAGATCCACTCCAATTGGCGGGCCATCCGTCCGAATTCCATTCAGGAGAACTCAAAATGAGCGACGAAAGTTCACGTCCAACCTGCCCGTTTAAACTCACGGGCCCGTACGTCCCGCCGCGGTTCCAGCAGGGGCCGATAACGACCGCGTTGAATCTCGGTCCGCTTGCGTTTCTGGCAGGGAGCTGGAGAGGGCCCGGCTTCAACGCGATCTGGCGGCCCGACAATCCGGAATCGCTACCGCTCACGAATCCCCCCGACCAGACCAAGCGCTTCCTCGAGCTTAACCTGACCCACGACTCCTTCGACTTCCACGTGATCCCTGGAGTCGTGCCCAACCGAGGCCTGAACCCACAGACCGATCTGAGTCTATACGGCCTGCATTACTTGCAGCGGGTCAGCGACGCCGACCCGTCCCCGGGCCCCAAAGTCAAGCCGCCCGGATATTCGACAACCGCGAAACAGGCGCTGCATATCGAGCCAGGGCTGTTCATGAATGTGCCCGCGAGCACTAAGCCGCCCGCGAGCACTCCGCCCGTAACCGTGGACACACCGATCGTGTACAAGGACGCAATCGTGCGAATGGCGAGCATCCCGCACGGGGTCACGGTGCTGATGCAGGGGCCCAATCCGGGGACGAAACCCAGACCGGGTAAACCGGACATCCCGCATCTCAAACCCTTCGACACTAAGGACAATGTGTATCCGGGGCTCAGCCCCATACCGTTCCCCGCGACTTACCCAGGTGCAAACCCGCCGCTCCCGCTGCCGCCGGGGACGCCGAACCGGCCGGCCGCCGGAATCCAGCCGATAGAACTCAACGCCGTCACCGTTCCGCTCCCCATTCCAGCGGGCGGACAGCACACGCCAACTCCGGAGATCAACATCAACGCGGACGTTCTGGTGCCGCCGCCGTCGCCGACGCCGGCGCTGCCAGCGGGGTCGCCGCTGTCCTACCAGAGCAGCGGCCCGTTCCCAGAGCATTTCCAGGGCTTCATCGACGACCCCAATTCTGTTTTGCGGGAAGCGATCGAGCACCAGGAGATTCTTGGACACATTGCGATCCACCTTACGACGGACACTCTGTCGCCGGATGGCAAACCTACTCTCGGTGTGGGCAGTTTCTACGAGACCGTCAGCAACATCCCGTTCCTGGGGGTCGCGAATCAGACTCCGCCCAATCCTCTGCCTTCTCAACCTGCGACCGCTGCTATGCAACCGACGCCGATCCCCAACGCTTTCGTTTACTCAGCCAGCGCAACGTTCTGGATCGAGTGGGTGCGTATCCCGGACTATCCGCACCTGAAAGCGGAACCAGGCCCGGCGATTAAGGAGCTTGAGCCGTTCTGGCCGGAGGGCAGTTACCTGCAACTGCAGTACTCGCAGCTCGTGATTCTGATTTTCAACAACGTCCTGTGGCCGCACGTGACCGTGGGGACGCTGACGCTCAGCGCCGGGTAGCCTCGTGGAGTCCGGCGGCGCATTCGTGCCAAGTGCGACCGCCGGCACTCAATCGAGATCAAGACAGTCGACCTTCCCCGAACAATTGCCCGAGCATAACCGGCAAGCTGGGAAATGGGGGTCCTTCGTCGGGAGTCCTCGGCGAAGCCGAGGGCTCCGCTTCCTCAGGATGACACGTTGTTGGGGACTGGATGGCATTCCGAAGCAAATCTATGAGATGGCTGCTGGGCGATCATAGGCGCTTTTTCGTCGCCCGGCGCGATAGATCATCCAGCCGAGCAGGTTCGCACCCAGAACAACTGCTGCGATCTTCAACGAATAGCCCCGAGAACTTTCTACATCGATGATGGGGAAAATCGAGAGCACGACGTAGAGCAGTGTCATCAGGAATCCTGAGACGGCGGCGAGGCGCAGCCACAGGCGCGGGCGAAGGCCGCGGGCTTTCGGCGACAGGAAGGGAATGGCGAACAGCGCGAGGTAAGCGATGGCGTAGAACGTGAAACCCCAGGTCAGCAAAAGCTCGTAAGCTTCCTGCGGGCCTACGCCGATCAGAGCGGCGGCGCTGCCGGCGAGAGTGACGCATCCGAGAAAAAGAATCGAGTTGACCGGAGTTCTGTATCGCGGGTGCAGACGGGTGAACCAATCGGGCAGAAGATGGTCCCAGCCGGCGACCATGGGCAGACGCGCGCTGGCGCTGAAGTAGACGCTGAAAGAAGTTGGATAATTCACGAAGAGCAAGACGATGGCGACGGGAACGATGAAGGCGGCCAGGCCGACCGATGAACCCATGTCTCGCAAAAACGGCGAGACATGGGGCACGCCACCCAAGCTTTGTAAACCCAGGCGCAGCGCTTGCGGGATGGGGCCGACCACATCCAAGTCTTGCGGGCGAACGAAGGCCAGAATCGAACTGGTGGCGAAAATGTAAATGAGCGCGATGAACGGAGCGGTGATGAGCACGGAGCGAGTGAGATTTCGCGCGGGGTTGCGGCACTCTCCGGCAAAGATGGCGACGTATTCGAAGCCGCTGAGCGCGCCGAACATCATTTTGGTGAAAACGCTGAGGCTGAAAACCGTGAGCGGCGGCATGACCAGGCGCAGAGGATGATATTCGGCGAGGGTTCCGCGCCACCGGTTGAGCAGCGGAGTGGCAATCAGCACGGCGATAGTAACGAGCGTGGCGATGCTGCCGAGGTTGCTCAGCCATTTGCCCACGCGCAAGCCTAGCGACGCTAGCAGCATCATTGCGGCGACAAAGCCAAACGAAACCACCAGGATGAACCACTTGCTCGACGCCATCCAGGCCGCAGCGGGGCCGATGGCATAGGAAACGAATGTGGTCGTGACCAGGCCGATTACCGCGACGTACAAGATCACGAAGAGCCACAAGTTCCACGCCACCAGAAAGCCGAGCTGATCGTTGAATGCCAGGCGCGCCCACTCGTACAGGCCACCTTCGAGTGGCATCAGGCGGTTGAGATGTGCCACCACCAAAGCCAGAGGAATAAAAAACAAGAGAATCGCGACCAGCCAGAAAACCACGTGCGCGGAACCGGCCTTGGCGGCAGTTCCGAAATAATCGAGCACGATCACCAGAAGAACCTGCGCGAGGACCAGGTCGAACAAGCCGAGTTCTTTGCGCAAGGCGGAGCTGTGGGCCTGGACTTCGGCCTCAGCGGTGCGCAATGCGATGGAGCTGTCAGTGGTCAATTGGCTTGTCTCGCGTGCGCTTGCTTAAATCCTTGCTTGGCTGGCGCCGCTACGGCTTGCTCTCCGCAGGCTTCAGCAGCAAATCCTGATAATCGAAACTGAAATCAGCCAAAGGGGAAACGGCTGCCATCTTGGCGCTTTCGATGCTGCCGCCGGGCTTCAGAGAAAAAGTGACGAAGGCGTCTTCGATGGTGCGATCGCGCCAGTGCGCCTTGAAGGTGTCGTACTGCCAGTGCTGCAAATCGCCGATCATGGTGGGCGTGTGGTCGAAGGTCATGACGAGAGCGGCGTTTTCCACGCGGATAGTGATGGGCCCATACCAGGCGTCGTTGTAGACGGCTGCGTATTTGTCGAGAGGCAGGGAAGGCTTGGAGTCGGCGGCGCGGGCGCTTTCGGCCTTTTTCATTTCCTCCGCAGCTTCTTTTTCCTGCATATCTTTTACGGTCTTGAAAGCCGCGATCCAGTCGGTGGGAGGCAGCGCGAAGTAATAGTCGAGAATGTGAAACAGAATTGAATCGAATGCTCCGCCTTCTTCGGCATTGGTTAACACGACGACGCCGAGTTTTTCGTCGGGCGCCAACATGACCCGCGAAACAAAACCGGCCACGCCGCCGGTATGGCCGACGAGTTTGTGGCCGTGATAGTCGCGCATTCCCCAGCCCAGGCCGTAGTCGGCAAAGTTTGTTTTGAGTCCCGCTAGCGGCGGCGGAGGCGCGTTGATTGGCAGGATCGTCTGCGGCGACCACATTTCTTTCGATTGCTGCTCGCTGAAGAGGCGGCCGTCGCGGTCCACGAATTTGCCGTGGTTCAGTTGCAACTGCATCCACTTGGCCATATCGGTCGCGCAGGAATTGATCGCGCCGGCCGGGGCGGCATTGTCGAGCACATCAAACGTGATCACTTGCAGCTTGCCGTCCACGCGTTCATGCGGAAAGGCATAGTTGTCGCCGGGTTTGAACGCGGTGCTGAGGTTGGAATTGTTCATGCCCAGCGGTGCGAAGATATGCTCGCGGATATAGTCGTCCCACGTGGCGCCGGTCACGGCAGGGATGATTTGTCCGGCGGTCATGTAGAGCAGGTTGTCGTAGGCATAGTGACTGCGGAAGCTCGATACCGGCTTCATAAAGCGCAGCTTGTAAATAATTTCGTCGCGCGTGTAGGTAGTGTGCGGCCAGAACAGCAAATCCCCTTCGCCGAGGCCCATACCGCTGCGGTGGGTGAGCAAATCGCGGATGGTCATCTCGTGCGAAACGTATGGGTCGTACATCACAAATCCGGGCAGGCGCTGGTAAACGGGATCGTCCCAGGAGAGCTTGCCTTGATCCACCAGCGTGGCCAAGGCAGCCGTGGTGAAGGCCTTGGTGTTCGACCCGATGCCGAACATGGTGCGCTCGTCTACCGGCGTGAGATCGCCCAGCTTGCGCACGCCGTAGCCTTTGGCGAGCACAACTTTTCCGTCGCGCACAATGGCGACGGCCATGCCCGGCACTTCGAAAGTTTTCATCGCCGCGCTCACGTAGGACTCGATATCGGGCGTCGCAGTTTGTGCAGAAAGCGGGCTGGCCAAAGCTGCAATGGCGCTCGCGATCAGGGTCACAATCAGGAACGACAGGCGAACGGGTTTGAGCATAGGGATCCTTCGAGAGAACCAGAGCGCATTAAAACATTCAGCATTAGAGCATAAACGCGGCCATCGTCGCGCAGCCTCTGCTGTTGTTGGTTTTGATCGTCCTCTGATACGCTCATCCAACAGAAAGAAATACCCATGGCCGCCGGTGAATTCATCCTCTGGGAAGTAGATCCGCAGAACGATTTCATGTTGCCCGGCGGCAAACTCTATGTCCGCAATGCAGAAAAATTGCTGCCCAACATTCGCCGCCTTACCGACGCGGCCCGGCAAGAGCGGGCATTTCTCGTTTCCCACGGCTGCTTCCATTCGCCCGACGATCCCGAATTCAAAATCTTCCCGCCGCATTGCATAAAAGGCACGTCCGGTGCGGAGTTCGTTCCTGAAGCTCTCACTGATAAAGTCGTTCGTGTCCCCAACGATGCAGAGGCACAACTCCCCGCCGACCTCTCACCCTACCAGCAAATCCTGCTGGAAAAGCAGACGCTCGACATCTTCGAGAGCCGCCATGCGGAAGCTCTGCTGCAGCGCCTGGGCAGCGAACCGGAGTTCCTTGTATTCGGCGTGGTCACGGAATACTGCGTGCGCTTGGCGGCAAGAGGTCTGCTGCAACGCGGACGCCGCGTGTCCCTCGTCCGCGACGCCATCGAGACCCTGCAGCCGGAAAAAGGCGACAAGACCGTCGCCGAACTGCAGCAACTCGGGGCCGTGCTGATCACCACCAACGACGCTCTGGCAGGACTGAACTAGACAAGAAAAACGGGAGCGCATGCACGCTCCCGTTTCACGTCGGACAACTCAACATCCGTAAATTTATCGATGCAGCTTCAGGCGTCGACTCTAGTGATGGTCCCCGTTGTTGTGTCTCCAGGTCCAGTATTCTTTCTGCTCATCCGGAGGAATCTTTCGAAAATCACGATGAGGATCCCGGTGGGTCTCCCCCGCCCAGCGCTGGTAGTAAACCACTTCGTCGTGGTTCCACACATGGTAGTCGCTGTAGTACGGGTCATACACGCGGTAGTAGTGATGTGCGCACGCCGTCCCTAACAGGGAACACGCCAGCGCGCCAGCCAGGAAAAGTGAGCGGACAACTCCAGACTTGCTTTGCATCGCTTTTGTTCCTCCTTGCATTTAGCCAAAACACTGAAATCCAAGATTTGTTGCGCAGAGTGCCGCTGAGTGTTGCCCACAAATCTCTTAGCTTGGCGAACGCCAAGCATACTTCTCACCATGGAGTCAAGGCCACGCCCAACCCCGCCGCATGGTTCCCGAGCGGCTCCGCGCTTTGTTGCCTTCACCAACTGGTTTCGCCCCTGCCGCTTCTGGTCAATTCTGAGTTAGAATCGAAATGTAGGTTCGTAGATCCTGCAAAACCAGTTTCAGTCGAACGAGGAGAGACTAATGTATCCCGAGATCATGGTGATTCCGATGCGCGAAGAGTTGACCCGGCTGGGCATTGAAGAGTTGCGCACCGGCGCGGAAGTCGATCGCGCCCTCCCGAATCGTCCCGGCACAACCTTGGTCGTCGTGAACTCCATTTGCGGATGCGCCGCCGGACGCATGCGTCCCGCCATCCGCGTGGCTCTGCAAAATTCCGCGCAGCCCGACAAGGCCTTCACAGTATTCGCCGGACAAGACAAGGAAGCCACCGAACGCGCCCGCAGCTATTTCACGGGACAGCCGCCCTCGTCGCCCTCCATCGCGATTCTGCGCGACGGCCAGCTCGTCTACATGATGCCCCGCCGCGACATCGAATCCCGCGAAGCCCACGCCATCGCCTCCGACCTGAAAGCGGCGCTCGACAAATTCTGCGCCAAGCCAGCTGCGGTCTAAATAATTCCTGTCAAGGCGAAGACGGCCGCAGTCTAGGCGTCTCTTGTCATTCCGAGGAGCGAAGCGAAGAGGAATCTGCTGTCCTCGACGCCGCCATGAACCCGCCTACTTTGTGTTCAGCCCGTTCACCGGTTTGCTGACCATAAACGCCTTTACCACAATCCCATTCGGCTGCACGCCCACCGGAATCATGGTCAGCAGCGAATATTCTGTCGGCTCCAGCTTCCGCGGCGTGCGTTTTTGAATTACCGTCACGTCTCCCGACTGCGTATCCACCACCAGCAGATATTTCTGATCCTGCGACAGCGCCAGTCCATCGGGATGGCTGCCCACCGGCATGGTTGCGATACGCCGGCCCAGCTCGATGTCGTAGACCGCAACACTGTCCGATCCGAAATTGCTCACGTATAGCCGCGAGTTATCGAGAGTCACCACCCCGCGCGTTGGGTGTTGTCCAATCAGCATGCTGCTGCCGACTTCATCGTTTCCCGTCTCAATGATCGAAATGCTGTCGGCGTCGAAGTCCGACACGATGAGTTCGCCGCCATCCGGCTTCAGAGCCAGATTCACCGGAGTACGCCCCACGTCGAGCAGCGCCAGCACGCGGTCGCCCGCGGCGTCAGCAGCAGAGTTACCATCGGAGTCGCCAACGGATTTTGCACCCGAGTTCCCAGCGGATGTTCCAGCGGAGTTCCTGGTAAGACCGCCGCTCTTTTCTCCGCTCGCCAACCTTCCGCTCGCCAACTCTCCGCTCGCCAGCGCAATCGACGCCACCTGCGACGATCCCGAGCACGCCACAAACGCCTTGCTCGAATCTGGGAGAATCGCGATGTCTTCCGGCTGACGGCACACGGGTAAAATCGCCCGCACACGCAGCAGCGTGGCATCGATCACGGAAACCGTATTGTCGCCGCGATTCGACACCACCACGATCGCGCCATCCGGCGAAACCCGCGCCAGCCCCGGCGCTGCGCCCACGCGCACGTTGCCTATCACGGCCCGCTGGTCAAGGTCAATCACTGAAACATTGCCCGACCCCGCGTTCGCCACATAAGCCCGCTTGCCGTCTTCCGCAATGTCGATAAAATACGGCTTCCCGTGAACCCCAATCGTCGCTACCACAGCGTTCTTCTCGGCGTCGATCACGGTGACGTTGTTCGACCCCGTGTTCACCACGTAGATTTCATTTTTCTTGCTGTTGGCCGCAACTCCGGTCGGCCCTGTGCCCACGGCAATAGTCTTCGCCAGCTCAAACGTACGCAGATCGATCACACTGACCGTGTTGCTCTTGCCGTTCGTGACGTAGGCATACTCGCGATAGGCCGGCCCGTAATCCGGCAGCGGCGTCTCGCGGAAATACCACCACCCCAGCCCACCCAGCAGCGGAATCAAAACAGAGATGAAGAGAAGTTTTCGCAAAATCGCTTTTCTCTACAGGGAAAGGAAAGATTAGCAGATACCGGACGCGGGAGTGCCCGTCCTTCGTCTTTGCGCTCCTCGCGGGGACAGGGCGGGATTCTATGTCGGCTTGATCACTTTCAGTCCTGGAACCTGTTCAAAGTGGCGTTGGTTGAAAGTGGCGACAACGCTCCCATGCTCTATGGCGGTAGACGCCAAGATCAGGTCATGCGCCCCGATCGTTTTGCCGGAAGACTCCAGGGCCGCCCAAATCTCGGCGTGCACTAAAGCCGTCGCTTCTGTGTAGGGAACCACCGAAAGCCTCTCGACAATCTCCTGCAGATAACCCTCACGCCTCGCCCGGTGCGCGGTGCTGGCACGTTCTACTCCATGCCACAGTTCCGCGACCGTGATGGCGGCGATTTGAAATTCCTGAGCGGTTTGAGCGGCCAGCCATCCGATGAGATCAAAACGCCCTCTTTCGCCTTTGATGATCACATCGCTATCGAGGATTATCGCCATCGATTCTTGGGAGGTTTCAGAATCTTGCGTGCCGCCACCAGGTCTCGATGCCAGGCCCTAGCCTCATCTTCCGACAAGTCTACCTTCTTCAGCGCCTCGGCTAGTTCCGGACCTGTGCACGCCTTCTTGCCGTCTGGGACAAGGCGCGCGACCGGCGAGCCGTTCTTGAGCAGAACAAACGTCACATTCTGGTAGTGCGCGCGGTTCACGCAATCGGCAAAGTTGCGGGCGGCATCAGTCACCGAGATGGTCGTCGTTTTCATAGAATCAGATTATAAGATTATACACAAGGAAGAGATATTTTCGACCGAAAGTGATAGCGATGATCTCGCGCGCTTCCGCGAGCTATTTGCTAACCCCTACCGACTCCCGCACCCCAATACCCGGCACAGTCCTTCCCACCACCGCGGCGATCTGCCGCACCTGGATCATCAGCTCATCGAACTGATCGGGGAACAGCGATTGCGGACCATCCGATAGCGCCTGATCCGGCTGATTGTGCACTTCCACCATCAATCCATCCGCGCCCACCGCCACCGCCGCCCGCGACAGCGGCGTAACTTTATTTCGCTTGCCCGTGCCGTGGCTGGGATCGACAAAAATCGGCAGATGGCTCAGCCGCTGCACCGCAGGAACCAGACTCAAGTCAAGCGTGTTGCGAGTGTGGTCGGCAAACGTCCGCACGCCGCGCTCGCACAGCGCCACGTTGTAATTGCCTTCGCTCAAAATATATTCCGCCGCCATCAGAAATTCTTCCAGCGTNNTCTTCCACCAGATCGAGCGATTCGTTGTCGATCGCCTCCGTAATAATCTTCATCCCGTACTGCCGGCGAATCTCCGCCATGATGCGCAGACCCTCCTCGCCCAATCCCTGAAACGAATACGGCGACGTCCGCGGCTTGTAGGCTCCTCCGCGAAAGAACTGCGCTCCCGCGCGATGCACGCGTTCGGCCACGGCAAACGCCTGCTCGCGGTTCTCAATGGCGCACGGTCCCGCCACAATCGCCAGCCCCGTGCCCCCAATCGTCGCCGCAGTCCCCGCAAAACGAATCACCGTGTTGTCTTCTTTAATGTCGCGGCTCACCAGCTTATAGGGTTTCGAAACTTTGATGACTTCCTGCACGCCCGGCATTTCTTCCAGCGTGCCCTGCTCCACTTCGCCCTTGTTGCCGGTAATGCCGATGGCGGTGCGCTGCGCCCCCGGCATGGCGTGGGCCCGGTATCCAAGCTTCTCGATTTTTTCGCAAACGCTACGTACCTGCTCTTCCGTAGCCTGCGCCTTCATGACGACTAACATAAATTCCCCTTAACGCTGCGCGTGCAACTGTGTCGTGTGGGCAGTGACCATGTGGGGACGGGCACTCCTGCCCGCCTGCCCTGAGCGAAGCCGAAGGGTCCAGGTCGAGCGAAGCTCGACTCGCCTTCCTCGCCACCTGCACTGTAGCGATCATCAAGTCTACCGTTGCCGGCGCTGCACCGCAAACACACTGCATCCACTCGCCCGCGCCAGCATCCAACCATTGCAATTCGCAAAATTCTTCTGGAGTTCTCCTTATGAAAGCAGCAGTCGTCCCCTCCATAAACGGCAAGTGGGAAGTAAAAGACTGGGAAACCCCCACGGCTGGTCCGAATCAGGTTGTCATCAAAATCCACGCCAGCGGCCTCTGCTACACCGACGTTCACCTCACCCACGGTTTGTTCGCTCTCCAGTTTCCGCGCGTGCTCGGCCACGAACCCGTCGGCGAGATCGTCGAAGTCGGTTCCGGCGTCACCTCTCGCAAGGCCGGCGACCGCGTGGGCGTCCCCTGGGTGCAAAAAGGAGACGGCACTTGCGAGTGGTGTCTGCGCGGCAAAAAAGAGCGGTGCCCAAACCCCATCTCCACCGGCATCGGACTCCAGGGCAGCCACGCCGAATACATGCTCGCCTACGCCGACGCCACCATGCCCATCCCAGCCGCTCTCAGTTACGAGCAGGCCGCGCCGATTTTCTGCGCCGGCTACACCGTCTGGAGCGGCCTTCGCCTCGCCGATCCCAAGCCGCACGAGCGCATCGCCGTTGTCGGCATCGGCGGTCTCGGCCATCTCGCGCTGCAATATTCCAAGGCTTCGGGCTTCGACACCATCGCGGTGACCAAGAGTAAAGACAAAGAAAAAATGATTCGCGATCTCGGCGCCGACGAAGTCGTCGAGAGCGGCGACAAACTTCTCGCCGCAGGCGGCGCCGACGTTCTGCTCGCCACCTCCAACTCCTGGTCGGCCACTGCCGACGCTGCCAAAGGCATGCGCCCCGATGGCCGCATCATTCTCATGGGTGTCGGCAGCGAGCCGCTGAATTACACTCCCGAACTCATGTTCAAGCGCGTCCGCCTCATCGGCTCCTCGCAGAACGCTCCCGAATATCTCTACGAAGCCCTCGACATTGCCGCCAAAGGCAAAGTAAAAGTTGTGGAAGAGATCTACAAACTCGACGACATCGCCAAAGCCTACGACCGCGTAGCCGAAGGCAAAGTCCGCTTCCGCGCCGTCATTACGATGAATTAGAGTTCTAAGATAAAGCGTGTGGGGACGGGCGACTCGCCCGTCCATAACCTGCAAGGAGGCCGAATGAACGCGCAGTTGCAAAACATCTCAGCAAGTCTCTGCGGAACCGTCACGCTTGGCGGTGAGCTCACCGTCAATCGTTTGGGTTTTGGCGCCATGCGCATCACCGGCGAAGGCGTTTGGGGCCCTCCCAAGGATCGCGCGCGCGCCTTGGCCGTGTTGCGCCGCGCCGTTGAACTCGGTGTCAACTTCATCGATACCGCCGATTCTTACGGCCCCAACGTCAGCGAAGAACTTATCGCCGAGGCTCTGTCACCCTACCCGAAAGATTTGGTGATCGCCACCAAGGGCGGATGGAACCGTCCCGGCCCCGATCAGTGGACTCACGATGCTAGCCCCGAACATCTGCGCAACGCGATCGAAGGCAGCCTGAAGAGGTTGCGCCTCGACCGCATCGACGTCTACCAACTGCACGCGCCCGCTCCGGTTACTCCCTTCGATGAATCGGTCGAGGAGCTGGCCGATCTGCGCACCCAGGGCAAGATTCGCCTGGTCGCGCTTTCCAACGTGACGCGCGAGCATGTCGAGCGGGCGCAGAAAATCGTGCGCCGATCGCCTCGGTGCAAAATCGTTACAGCTTCGCCGACCGCGAATGGGATTCTGTCGTCGACTACTGCGAACAGCACGGCATCGTTTTTATCCCGTGGTTCCCGTTGGCCGCGGGCAAGGCCGCGCACCAGAGCCTCAACAAGATTGCCAATGCGCACCAGGCTCAGCCGCTCCAGGTCGCGCTGGCGTGGCTGTTGCAGCGTTCGCCCATCATGCTGCCGATTCCTGGTACGTCTTCGGTGGAGCACCTCGAAGAAAATTTGGGCGCTGCCTCACTGCGCCTGACCGCCGACGAGTTCCGGCAGTTGTCCGAAGTCAAACGCTGAAAAGTTAAGCGCCGAGGAATCCGGCACTGAAGCGAAACCAATCGTAGAGACGTTGCTTGCAACGTCTCCCTGCAACGTCTCTACGGCCGACTCTCCGGCGCCGCTTATACTCCACCCAAGCCCCGCTCCCTTGCACTCGAACAGGACATCCTCACCCGCCGCCCGCCAAAACACGCGCCACCGCGGTCGCCTCATTGTAAAATCTAAAGTTTACCCGGAACTCCTTTCAATCCTCTTATGCCTCAGCAAGACAAAACGCAGGAAGCAGCAATAGCCGCTACCGCGGGTCAACAGAATGATCGCTTCGCCGACCGTCCCGCCGACCGTCCCGCCGACCGCTACAATCCCCAGCTCGTCGAAACCAAATGGTTCGGGCGCTGGCAAAACGATCCGCATCTCTATGCCGCCGATCAGGTCTCCGGCCACGCAGACCCCATCAAGAAGAAATACTACGTCCTTGAAATGTTGCCCTACCCCTCGGGCGTGCTGCACATGGGGCACGTGCGCAACTATTCCATCGGCGATGCCCTCGCCCGCTACATGTGGATGAATGGATACAACGTCCTTCATCCCATGGGTTGGGATTCCTTCGGCTTGCCCGCGGAAAACGCTGCTATCGCGAACAACACTCCGCCCCGCCAGTGGACGCTCGGCAACATCGCCAAAATGAAGGCGCAGATGAAGCGCCTCGGTTTCGCCTACGATTGGTCCTGCGAAGTCACTACCTGCCTGCCCGAATACTACCGTTGGAATCAGTGGTTCTTTCTCAAGTTCTACGAGAAGAGCTTGGCGTATCGCAAAAAAAGCAAAGTCAACTGGTGCCCGAAGTGCGCGACCGTACTTGCCAATGAGCAGGTCGTGAACGGATGCTGCTGGCGCCATGAAGATACCCTCGTCGAGCAGCGCGAACTCGAGCAGTGGTTCTTGCGCATCACCAAATACGCCGACGAGTTGTTGCGCGACCTCGGCCAGCTCGACGGCTGGCCCGAGAAAGTCCGCACCATGCAGCGCAACTGGATCGGCCGCAGCGAAGGCACTCTGGTCGATTTCAAACTCGACTATTCGCAGCCCACTCAACCCTTCGGGGCCGCCGGCGCGACCATCAGCGTTTTCACCACGCGCGTCGATACCATCTTCGGTGCGACCTCGGTGCAACTCGCGCCCCAGCATCCCATCGTGGCCGATCTCGCGGCCGCCAACCCCGATCTGCGCGTCAAGATCGATCAGCTCATCGCCGAGCAGCGCCAAGCGAAGGAAGCGGGAGACATTGGCGAAATCGAAAAACACGGCGTCTTCACCGGCCGTTACGCCATCAACCCCTTCAACGGAGAAAAAGTTCCGGTTTGGGTGGCCAACTATATCCTCATGGATTACGGCACCGGCGCCATTATGAGCGTGCCCGCGCACGACGAGCGTGACTACGAGTTCGCCAAAAAATACAAACTCGAAATCCGTCTCGTGATCTTGCCGCGCTCCGGCGATCCCGAAGAAACCATGTGCGAGCCTGCGCTCCCGTTCACCGCCGAAGACGGAACCCTGATCAACTCCGGCCAATTCAGCGGCCTCGATTGCGCAGAAGCGATAAAGAAGATGTCGGCGCACGCCGAGCAAAATGGTTTTGGCAAAGCGACTGTCACTTATCGCCTGAAAGATTGGGGCATCTCGCGCCAGCGCTACTGGGGCACGCCGATTCCGATGCTCTATTGCGAAAAAGACGGCATCGTCCCCGTGCCCGAAAAAGATTTGCCCGTAATTTTGCCCGAGAACGTCGAGATCACGCTCGCCGGTGGATCGCCCCTGAGCAAATTGCCGGCCTTCGTCAACACAACTTGTCCCAAATGCGGCGGTCCCGCGCGCCGCGAAACCGATACCATGGATACGTTCGTCGATTCGTCCTGGTATTTCTACCGCTACACCGACGCGCATAACGGCCGCGCTCCGTTCGAGTCGAAGACCGCGCAATACTGGTTTCCCATCGATCAGTACATCGGCGGCGTCGAGCACGCGATTCTGCACTTGATCTATTCACGTTTCTGGACCAAATTCATGCGCGACCTCGGCCTCATCGCCAACAACGAGCCCGTCGAGCACCTGTTCACCCAGGGCATGGTGATCAAGGACGGCGCAAAAATGTCCAAAAGCCTGGGCAACATCGTCAGCCCCGACGAAATGGTCGCGCGCTATGGCGCAGATGCCGCGCGTCTCTACAGTTTGTTCGCCGCTCCGCCGGATCGCGACATGGATTGGCAGGATTCCGGCATAGAAGGCATTCAAAGATTCTTAGGCCGCGTCTATCGATTCGTATTGCGCAACGCGAAACCGAATCGTACCGATTGGGGCAACATGGTTCCCGCGGATTTGCCGCCGCAGGCGCGCGCCATTCAGCGCAAGCTTCACCAGACCATTAAGCGCGTCAGCGACGACTTCCAGGGACGCTGGCACTTCAACACCTGCATCTCCGCCATCATGGAACTGGTGAACGCGCTGTATAGCTATGAGGAAAGTGTGGTTTCGGATCGTGTGGCACGGGCGCCCTCGCCCGCGAGCGCCGGCGGCGAAGTGGCGGCTGCAACTCCGCAACCGCCTGCGGCCGAAGAAGCCGCTTCAATCGCACTCCGCGCCGAAGTGCAGCGCAGCCTCGTCCTTCTCCTCGCGCCGTTCGCGCCCTATCTCGCGCACGAGCTTTGGGAAATGCTCGGCGAAAAAGAGAATCTGCTCAAGGCTGCGTGGCCCAGGTACGACGCGGCGCTGGCCAAAGAAGAAGAAATCGAAATCCCCGTGCAGATTAACGGCAAGCTGCGCAGCCGCGTCGTTGTGTCCGCAGACGCCGGAGAAGATGTCGTCGTCGATCGCGCCCTCGCCGACGAAAAAGTGAAGTTCGCGATCGCGGGTAAGCAGATCATCAAGAAGATTTACGTTCCCGGTAAGCTGCTTAATATTGTTATGAAGTGAAGCATGTCCCCCGTCTCGCCCACGCTCGAAGGCTTCCGCGCCGCGTTCCGCCGGCCATCGCTGACGTTGGCCGAAATTATTTGGCGCTGGACAGTCGGCGCAACCGTCTTTGTGCTGGCTGGCTTGTCGTTCGTCGAATATATGGACAGGCTGGCCGTAACCAATCGCGACGCGACTCTGCTGTGGACGCGGCAGCCTGCGCTTGTCGTGCGTGCGCTCACGCATATTCTTCGCGGCACTCTCAACCGGACGGTGTTCGCCGGATTGCTGTTGGTACTCGCGCTCGTCGCTTTCTGGATCATCGCGGCATCGCTCGGCCGGAGCGTAACGGTCGTTGGCTTGATCGAATATTTCCGCGGAAACGTTGCCAATAATGCCGCCGCCGAAACGCATGAGGAAATTAAGCCGCGGCCGTTTCGCCGGCTTATCGGCCTGCACTCTTTGCGCGCTGCGCTGATGCTGGCTGCAATTCTCGGTTTCATGGGCGCCGTGATTCTGGTTAGCGTGGCTTCGGACAGGGTGGCTTCCGCCAGCACCGTGTCAGGCAGCTTCTCGCAAGCCGGCCCGCTGCCGGCTTTGGTTTCTTTTCTTGTATTTCCGCTGTCTGGGTTGATCTGTCTGGTGTGGTGGGAACTGAACTGGCTGCTCTCGCTGGCCGGCATCTTCGCTGTGCGCGACGGGGTAGACGCTCTCGGCGCAATCGCTTCTGCTGTTACTTTTTGCCGTGATCGCTCCGGCGCGATTTTCGCTGTGAGCACTTGGACCGGAGTTGCGCACTTGGTCGCCTTTGGGGCGGCGACCACGGCTGCGTCGCTGCCCCTGGCATTCATCCATGTCGCTTCCGCGCGAGTCGTCATCGCCGCTGTCATTCTTGCGGCTCTCGCATACTTCGGCGTGGCCGATTGGTTGTACACGGCGCGCCTCGCGGGATATCTCTGCATCGCCGAAATACCGGATGCTCTGCGCGTGCCTTCGCCGCTTCCGCCTACTCCGCCTCCGCCAACTCCTTCGCCCGACTCGCAACTCGGGGTCAGCGCTCCCGTGCAAACCACCATCGACCGCGACGAGACTATTCTCAGCGACCTCCCGAATTTTGCCGTAGAAACGTAGCATGTCACGTGTCTCGCGCCGTCATACGCGACGCCGCAAGTAGAGATGTTGCAAGCAGCGTGTCTAGGAAGGAATTTGATGCTGCTCCCTCGCTCCTTTTCCTTTACACTTTCCGGCCCAATCTGAGACACTCATCCGTGCAACCCCAATCCAGAACTAACCAGTATCTGCTCAGTCAATCCATCGTTATCCTCGACTTCGGCGCGCAGTATACGCAGCTGATCGCGCGCCGCATCCGCGAACAAAATGTTTTTTCGGTGGTGCTGCCGTGCACCGCGAAGATCGACGAGGTGAAGCGCCACGCGCCGGTGGGAATTGTGCTTTCGGGAGCGCCGTGGTCGGTTTACGACAAAGACGCGCCGCCCGCGGATGCGCGCCTGTTCGAACTGGGCGTGCCCGTGCTGGGCATCTGCTACGGACTGCAATTCATGGTGCACACGCTGGGCGGAAAAGTTCGTCCCGCGGACAAACGCGAGTACGGACACGCGGAAGTGGAAGTAGTCTGCGATTCCATGCTGTTTCAGGGATTGCCGAGAAAACTTTCCGTGTGGATGTCGCATGGCGACGAGGCTCTGGAACTGCCTTCCGGGTTCGAGTTGACGGCGAAGACGTTGCATGCGGTCGCTGGAATTCAGAACTCCGCGAAGAAATGGTATGCAGTGCAGTTTCATCCCGAAGTGCACCACACGCGCCAGGGCACGGACATTCTGAAGAATTTTGTCTTCAACATCTGCGGCGCGAAGCCCAACTGGACGGCGCAGCACTTCATCGAGTCGACGGTCGAGCAGGTGAAGCGGCAGGTGGGTGCGGGACGCGCCATCTGCGCGCTTTCNNTCGGTTGCGGCGGTGCTGGTGGATCGCGCGCTGCGCGGCAAGAACGGCGCGTCGCGACTGACCTGCGTATTTGTGAACAACGGGGTGCTGCGCAAGAACGAATTCGAGAAAGTGCAGCAGACGCTGCGCGGAAAGCTGGGCCTGCGTTTGGATGCAGTGGACGCCACGGATCGTTTTCTCAGCAAGCTGAAAGGGGTGAGCGACCCCGAGAAGAAGCGCAAGATTATCGGCAACGAATTCATCAAAGTGTTCGAACGCGAAGCGCGCCGCATCGAAAAAAGCGAAGGCAAGGTCAACTGGCTGGTGCAGGGCACGCTGTATCCGGATGTGATCGAGTCGCGCTCGGTGCGGGGGCCGTCGCAAGTGATCAAGTCGCACCATAACGTCGGTGGGCTGCCGGAAAAGATGAAGCTCAAACTGATCGAGCCGCTGAAAGATTTGTTTAAGGATGAAGTGCGCAAGATCGGTCGCGACCTGGGCGTGCCGGACGAAATCTTGCAGCGGCAGCCGTTTCCCGGTCCCGGGCTGGCGGTACGGGTGTTGGGAGAAATCACGCCGGAGCGCCTGTCGCTGCTGCGCGAGTGCGACGACATTGTGGTGAGCGAAATCAAGAATGCCGGCCTCTACACAAAAATCTGGCAGTCGTTTGCGGTGCTGCTGCCTGTGATGTCGGTGGGCGTGATGGGCGACATGCGGACTTATGCTTACACATGCGCGGTGCGGGCGGTGAGTTCGGAGGACGGCATGACCGCGGACTGGGTTGCGCTGCCGCACGAAGTGCTGAAAAAAATCTCCACGCGGGTGGTGAACGAAGTGAAAGGCGTGAACCGGGTTGTGTATGACATTACTTCCAAGCCTCCGGGGACGATTGAGTGGGAGTAGAGATCGGCCTCAGACCTCGGACCTCAGACCTTGGACCATGGGCGAGGGATGAAGCAGATTCCTCACCGGGCTTTCGGCCCGGTTCGGAATGACAAGGATCTGTGATCGGACCTGGGTCCCGACAATCACTTCTTGGACGGCGGGAATTCTGCTATTTTTGGCGGCCTGCTATTTTGCGGCGATCGAGTTTAGGATGATCCGGTCCTGAACAGGAGGGATGCGGTGAGGCGATGGATCTGGGCGTCGACTTGGCTGATGTTTGCGGCGACTATGTATTTGATCCTGGCGGAAGCGGTGTGGACGTGGGTGCGGCTGCCGATGCTGGGCAATGTCGGATTTACGCTGGTGTTTGTGATGTTTGCGCTGCTGCACTGCGTCGCGATCGAAGGTGCGCGGCGCACGGCGGGGTTCTTCGCGATCTCGGCGGTGGTTTCGTATCTGATGGAAGAGATGGGAGTGCGAACCGGCCTGATCTATGGAACCTACCACTACAGCGATCTGCTGGGCACGAAGCTGGGGCATGTGCCGGTGATCATACCGCTGGCGTGGTTCATGATGATTTATCCGTCATGGATGGTGAGTCGGGCGCTGGTGCGCGGCGTGGATACGCATTCGCTGTCCGGCCTTACGGCGCAAGCCGCGGTGGCTGCGTGGGTGATGACCGCGTGGGACGTGGTGATGGATCCCAGCATGTCGGCCGCGGGGAATTGGGTATGGGAGCATGGCGGAGTCTACTTCGGCGTGCCGCGGCGTAACTACCTGGGCTGGCTGCTTACTACTTTTCTGGTTTATTGGATCGTGGGTTGGCTGTGGCGGGGTGCGGAGCGCAAGACGGATGCGTCCAGGATATTCGAGGCGCTGCCAGTGATCGTCTATTCATTTTTTGCGGTTCGCTACTGCACGCCGAGCCGCTTCCCGGCGTTGCAGGTGGTTGCGCTGTTCGCCATGGGAATGCCGGCGCTGGTGGCCTTGATACAGGTTTGGCTGAACCGGAATAACGATGTGGGTGGGGCCGCGGCGGTCGTCGTCCGATCGGTTCGATAATTGCCGTTAGCTCAACTGGCGTCGATGAGTCGGCGTGAATCGCGGGGCTGCGGCGCGCTGTGCTACAATCCGGCGTCGCAAGTCAGACAGAATCTGCTCCGCAACAGACCCCAGGGAACGCACGCAACGCACTCAATAACCCAAGGAGGATTCGAATATGCAGGTGCTGCAAATTATCAATCAGGTGGGCCCCTTGCCGATCAAAGCTTCGTTCAATGCTCCGCTGGACGGGCCGGCGCTGCTGGTGGTGACCAGCAGCCTGTGGACAACTCAAACCAATACGATGATGCAACTGAATGTCGGGCTGGACGGAACTCAAGTGGCGACGGGCCAGATGTTTTCCAACGCATCCAGCACTCACCGAGTTTTGCCGACGCTGTTTATCGGCTGTTCTCTGAGCTATGGCCAGCATACACTTACCTTGACGCTGGCTGGGTCGGGTGTAACTTCCGATTACAACGACTCCTTCAGCGCTGCGATTCTGTACTGATCGTCTTGTGCTGATCGCAGGTGTACTGGCGTCCTTGTACTGATCGTCGTTTGTGATGATCGGCCGCGCTAGGCTTGGTCGCGGTGGACGGTTTCCAGGGAAAATGCGGGGAGGCAGACGGCGATGTATTCGGCTCCGCCTTCGCGGGGAGTGGAGTAGCGGATCCATTCGCCGGCATAGGCGATGACGGCTTGTCCGGCGGCGACTTCGATGGTGCCGTTCTCGTGCTCGACTTGCAGCGTGCCTTTGAGGACGATGGTGAATTCGTCGAACTGGGGAGTTTGGCCGGGCTCGGCCCATCCCGCGGGGCTGCGCATGTGGGCGACGCTGAGCGACGAAGTCTTGGAATTGACGCGGCCGATGTATTCGTCGATGAGCTTGGGTTTGTTGCCAGCGGCAGTGATGCGCGTGGGTTGGGAGATGAGTGTGGGCATGGTTTAAGTTCGGACTCCGGACTTCAGACCTTGGACCTCGGGCTTGAGGCTTCGGCCTTAGCTTCCCGGCTATTTTGCTACGTCTACGAGTGTAACCCGGCTGGATTTGTTGGCGCTTGGATGGGAGCGCGCACTCCGCGAAGTGTGCGATTACTCGCTCCCGTTCTCGGCCCACGGCTTGCGCCGTGGGCTGGTTTCGTCAGTAGATTGGCCGCTGATCCGCCGCCGTTGATCCCTGCTGCTGATCCGCTACTACGGGCAGGGATACGCGATGGGAGGAGTTGGTGGTGTTCCCGGAATGAAAGAGCCGGGCGTGCCGGGCGAGTTGCCGATGGGGGGCGTGCCGGGGACGTAAGTTCCCGGAGTGCCGGGCGAACCGCCGGTGTAACAGGTGCCCGTGGACGAAAACGCGTAGGGCAGTGGGCGCGGAGCGGCCATGGGCGCGGGTAGTGGCGGAGCGTTGAGAGCGGCCGCGACTTGAGTTGTCTGCAGGGACAAAGGCTGCGGCAGAGTCATCTCCATGGGCGAGCCGACGTCGACGAAGAACTGGCGGGTGTGCAGGAGCAGGGCAAAGCCGATCACGCCGCCGATCGCTCCGCCGACTACGGCGCCGATGCCGGTGCTTTCCGCGCGGCTCACGTTGACCGTCATTCCGTTGATGGTGGTTCCGGGCGAGCTGTTGGCGGCGTGACCGATGAGCAGGCCCAGGCCGAGTCCGGCGGCGGGAGCGGCTATGGCGGCGGCGATCCCGCCCTTGGTGGGCTGGCGCCAGGCTGTGTCTTCGTCGCTTTCGATGGTCATGGGCGCGGAAATGTTGGCGGTGTATCCGTTGGGAAAGATCACGGCAGCGGATTGCATTTGCAGTTCGCCGCGGGTGCCGTCGCGAGAGACTTTGTCAATGGCTCCTTGAATGAAAGTTCCGGCGGGGATTACGACCGCATTGCCCACCGTAACCGGCGAAGTCGTTTGAGCGTAGATTTCATCGCCACGACGCGTGGAGTGGCTCCAGATGGGATGCGTGAGCACAAGAGCAAGCCGGGTGCCGGCGGGAATTGTGACCGTTTCTTTTTCGGCCGCGGCCGCTTGCGAGGCTGCGGGCGGCTGATCTTGTGCCATGCAGGTTAAGGCTGCGAGAAGCAGCGCGATGAGGGTGAGCGTGGGAGTGATTCGTGTCCCGGCCAGAGGCAGAGAAGCAACTGTGGTCGAAACCGTGGGACAGCAGCGATGGTTCTGATGGTTGTTCGCCACTTTGGTTCCTCCTGTGGAAAGCCCATTCTATGCTTTCCGGGTTGGGGTGCTTGGATGGCACATGGGAAAGAACAGAACGCTTTTCACAGTGTTCGACTGGCTTGTCAATAGAATGCCGGTATTGATTGGTGAAGATTTGCAAAAGTGGGTCGCGTTTTGTAAAGGGACGATGACGAAGGTAAGACGGACCTTGGACTTCGGACCTCGGACCTCGGACCTTAGATCCCTGGACTTGCTTGGCTGGGCGGAATCTGGGGTGAACTTCGGGTTCGGCGTCAAGTCCACGAAAGTAGAAACCTCCGTAGATTTCCGCAGGATTTCCGAGATTCCGGTGTGACGAATGTCCTTGCCATCCACAGGTTCGGTACAATCAGCCGCATGTACTATCGTTCGGATAATCGCGCTCCCGATCAGCTCCGGCCGGTTACGATCACGCCGGAATTCATTACCACTGCCGAAGGTTCAGTTTTGATTGAGGTAGGAAACACGCGGGTGATCTGCACCGCGTCGATCGAAGAATCGGTGCCGAAGTTTATGACCGGTTCGGGCAAAGGATGGGTTTCGAGCGAATACGCGATGCTGCCGCGCTCGACGCTGACGCGGACGCCGCGCGAAGTGAACAAAGGGCGGCAGAGTGGGCGGACGCACGAGATTCAGCGGCTGATCGGGCGATCGTTGCGAGCGGTGACCGACCTGCCGCGGTTGGGAGAACGCACCATCTGGATCGATTGCGATGTGATTCAGGCTGACGGCGGCACGCGCACGGCTTCGATTACGGGCGCGTTCGTTGCGCTGGGCCTGGCGCTGGAGAAACTGGTGGAAGCAGGGACGCTGACCTCGGTGCCGCTGAAGGATTTTGTCGCCGCCGTGAGCGTGGGCATGGTGGATGGAGAAATTCTGCTCGACCTCTGCTACGAAGAAGACTCGCGCGCCGACGTGGACATGAATTTTGTGTTGACCGCCGGACACAAGATGGTGGATGTGCAGGCCAGCGCCGAGCGCCAGGCCTTCGACGAGCATCAACTCAACAAGATGATGGCGTTCGCGCGGCAGGGCGTGCAGTCGCTGATTGCCAAGCAGCAGGCGGTGCTGAGCGGGATTACGCTGCGCCAGTAATCATCGTCATCCGCTCTTCAAACTGGCTGCGCGGCCGCGAAGCAGGCCACACCAGGCGCAGCTAGGGCGGCGCCTCAAGTTCGAAGCCCTCCTCGATAACAAGAGTCTGCTGATGCCAGAACTGAGTTCTGCTCATTTTGTCTACTTCAGAGCTCTCGCGCTAGTTGGGGGTGAGGTACGGTTGAGCATCCTGTTTCGCGTCAGGAGCCGGAAGCGGATGCGGTCGCTTTTTGCGTGGCGACCCACTCGTGCACGCGGGTGGATAGGACATCCAGGGGTAGAGCGCCGGCGCCCAAGACTTCATCATGGAAATTACTCAGGTTGAACTTGTTGCCGAGTTGGTCTTTGGCGTATTGGCGCAACTTGAGGATCTCGAGCTGGCCGATCTTGTAGCCGAGGGCCTGAGCTGGCCAAGCCATGTAGCGGTCGGTTTCGCTCTGCACTTCGGCTTCGTCGATGGCCGAGTGGTCGTGGAAAAAATCGACCACCTGCTGTCGCGTCCAATGTTTGTGGTGGAAGCCGGTGTCGACGACTAAGCGGATGGCGCGGAGCATGTCGTCCTGCAGATGGCCGTAATAGCTGTAGGGATCCTGAAAGAATCCAACTTCTTTTCCCAGGCGCTCCGAGTAGAGAGCCCAACCTTCGGTGTAGGCGGTGTAATACTCGTTCTGGCGAAAGGGTGGAAGCTGCGGCAGTTCCTGGGCGATGGCGATCTGCAGGTGGTGGCCGGGGACGCCTTCGTGATACGCGGTGGTTTCAAAGTCGACGGTTGTGCCTTTCTCAAAGTTACTGGTGTTGACCATGATGTGAGCGGGGCGCGAGCCATCCTGAGCGCCCTGAACGTATGACGTGGAGGCTTCTTTCTCGCGGAACTCCTCGATGGGCAGGACTTGCAGCTTCGCTTTGGGAAGGCGGCCGAACATGGACGGCAGCTTCAAATACATTTGGTCGATGTATTTCTGGTAGAGGTCGAGGATTTCCTGGCGGGAGTGCACGTGAACTTTGGGGTTGGTCTGCAGGGAAGCGCTGAAGCTCTTGAGTTCTTTATAGCCGAGCTGATTGGCGACTTGCACCATGCGGACTTCGATTTCTTTCACTTGAGCCAGGCCGATCTGGTGAATTTCTTCCGGCGAGAGATTGGTGGTGGTGCTCTCTTTCACGCGGAAGGCATAGTACTCGGGGCCGTTGGGAAGCGACCAAACGCCGGGCTCGGCGCGGCCTTTCGGGGCGTACTCTTCACGAACGAAGGTTGTGAACTTGACATAGGCAGGGATCACGGAATCGCGGATCGCGGCCAAGCCCTGCTCACGCAATCGTTTCTGGTCGGCGGCGGAGATGGAATCGGGAAACTTGTCGAAAGGTTGGGCGAACGGCGAGGCGTCGGGCGTTTTCGTGGCGATGCCGTTGGCCTGTTCGACAACTTTTTCCAGCAGGATGCGCGGCGGCATCAGGCCCTCGGCCATGCCTTTGCGCATCTGGATCACGTTCTCGTCGAAGTAGCGAGGCATTTGCTTCATCCGGGAAATGTAGTCGTCGTAATCCTTGACGCTCTGAAACGAAAGGATGGAGACGAGTTGCGGGAGATCGATGTGGACGCCACCGAACTGTGAGACCGGCATTTCCCAGGATTTGAAACGGGCGCCATCGAGAGCCATGTGAAGGTCGCGGACCATCAGGGTTTTGTTTAAGGCCTCCTGCTCGGGGAAGCCGGTAGTGTCGATGACTGCGAAGCGGACGAGGAATTTCCGGCTCTGCTCGAGATCGTTGTCAATCGCTTTCTGCGAGAAGTCGTCGAGTTTGTCGTTCCAGCGCTTGTCTCCGATGGCGGAAGCGAAGAGCGGGCTGGTGCGAAGCGTGTACTCCCAGCGTTCGGCGAGCAGATCGTTGAGGGATTTTCTGCGAGCGTCGAGGTCGGACTGCGGCGGCGCCGCGAAAACATTCAGGCACAGCAGGAGCGCCAGCAAGGCAAGCAGGACGAGAAATCGCATTACGACTCCATGGCTTTGGTTAAGCGGAACGTTTGTTGTGAAAGGCGCGCGGCGGTTTTGATTTTACACCCGGTAGCGCGGCGTGGGGTCCGGTGCTGTTGAAGGCGGAATCTCCCGGTGGTTTCCTTGATGCAATGGGGACAGTTGCGCCGGATGGGTCAGGCCGCGACGGCCCCCGAGCCATTTGACAGTGGTTTCGGGCGGAAGGATAATTGCGCCCGCGGGTGGGGAGGTTTTTCCATGCGACGACCCACAGGGAAGTCTCGAAAAGCCGTCACGCTGTCCAAGCCGCTGCATCGCGATCTCACGCTCTATGCGCTTGCGGCCAGCGCGGCCGGAGTAAGTGTGCTGGTGTTGTCGCAGCCGGCGGAAGCACAGATCGTTTACACGCCGGCCCACGAAGGCATTGGCCGTAACGGGAGGATGCTGATCGATCTCAATCACGACGAAATTCCGGACGTCGTCATCCGCGAGATTCCATGGAGCGAGGGGCCCGGCTTTAGTGGAAATTCCCTACAGGCTGTGCCCAGGGGCGGAGGAGGATTTAGGTTGGGCGGCTACACCGAATTCGCCGCTGCCATGGCGCCCGGCTCCAAGATAGGAGCTTCCGATTTATTTTTTGCCGGAGCGGCCGTGATGGTCCAAGCGACGAGCTACGGGGGGTATTTCTACGGTTCGTGGTCGCCGCAGGCTACGAACGGCTACCTCGGCATTCGATTTCGGATCGACGGAGAAACCCATTACGGCTGGGCGCGGCTGAACGTCAAGATTAATTTTGAAACGAAACAGATCGACGCGTTCTTGACGGGCTACGCCTACGAGACGGAGCCGAATGTGCCAATCCTGGCTGGGGATACGGGAGAGAATGACGCGGATCCTGGCGCGGCGAAGCAAATGACGGTCCCGCTGGAGCCGGAGGAAAAGAGGCAATCGACCTTGGGCGCGTTGGCGCTTGGGACCTCCAACATTTCCGACTGGCGGAGCGGAGACTTGTTAGAGGGACGTCAGTAGGCCGCCCGTGTCGGAGAACCGGCTTTTGGATTGGTTTACAATTGAGTGTCTCAAGCACTCATCTTCTTGCTGTGCAGTCCCGGAGGAATTCTATGAAGCTCACCCCTGGCAAACTTGCCGGTCTTAGAAAAGTCTCGAACGAACGCGGCATAATCGCGGCGGCTGCAATGGATCAGCGCGGCTCGTTGCAGAAATCGCTGGGCAAAGAAAAAGGCGGCGAAATCAGCGACGCCATGATGGAAGAATTCAAAACCCTGGTCACCGAAGTTCTGACTCCGCACGCGTCAGCCATTCTGCTGGACCCGGAGTGGGGGCTGCCGGCCTCGAAGCGCCGCGCCAAGAACGCCGGCCTGCTGCTGGCCTACGAAAAAACCGGATACGACAAGACCGGCCCGGGACGATTGGGCGACCTGCTGGATCACTGGTCGGCGCGGCGATTGAAAGAAGCGGGCGCCGATTGCGTGAAGATTCTGCTTTACTACTCGCCGAACGATTCCAAAGACGTTAACGACAAGAAGCACGCGTGGGTGGAGCGCATCGGCGATGAATGCCGCGCCAATGACATCCCGTACTTTCTTGAGTTTGTGGGTTACGACGAGGGCGCGGACGAAAAAGGTCTTGAATATGCGAAGAAGAAACCGCACATCGTTACCGAGAGCATGCGGGAGTTCAGCAAAGACCGCTATGGAGTGGACGTGCTGAAGGTTGAAGTCCCGGTGAACATGAAATTCGTTGAAGGCACGAAGTCGTTTGGCGGAGAGAAGGCGTATTCCAAGAAAGAAGCGATCGACCTGTTCCACAAAGCGGCGAGCGTGGCCACCAAGCCGTTTATTTATCTTTCGGCCGGGGTGAGCAACGCGGAATTCAGCGAGACGCTGGAACTGGCGGGGGAATCGGGAGTGAAGTTCAACGGCGTATTGTGCGGCCGTGCGACCTGGAAAGACGGTATCCCGGTGTACGCCAAGCAGGGAGCAGCGGCGTTCCGCAAGTGGCTGGAGACCGAAGGCGTGAAGAACATCAACAACGTGAACGACAAGCTGAAGGCGGCGACTTCGTGGCACTCGATCTACGGGGTTGAGTCGGCGTTGGTGGGCGCGTAAGTTTTCTCAGGACACTCTTGGGACACTGTCAGGGCGCGGGCATTTCTGTCCGCGCCCTTAGAGTTTGTGCGCGTGTTTGCGCTCTTGTGCCGTATTCGCAGTATTCCGATGTTTCAGCGCGAGGCGGTGACATCGTGGGGTTCAGCGCTGGCGGCGTAGTATCCCGTTCTCGCATGTGCACGAAGTGACTTCAAGCGCTTCGGCAGCTTCAACTTCACGCTGATCTTGTGCCATTTGCCATCGCGCGGGACTTGCTCGGGACGATAGCCGAGCACGTACTGGGTGCGGAGTTCGGTTCCGATGCGGCGGGCCAAGTCCGGCATGGCATTGGGGTTTTCCAGGACAAAAGCTCGTCCGCCGGTGACTTCCGCGAGGTTCGACAGCAGCTCCGGCCCCAAACTTTCTTCCTCGGTAGAAAAATAGCGGTCGAAGGTGCCAATGGCGTAAACCATTACGTCGGCTTCCTTGACGGCCGCTTTCAATTCGCCCTCGCCGTAGCGGCTGTGGTTATCGCCGCCGTCGGAAATGATGAGCAGGGCCTTCTTGCCATATTTCGCTTCGCGCATTTTTCGCAATCCCATATAGATTGCATCGAGGAGGGCGGTTTGACCGCCAGCACGCGCAAACAAAAGCTGCTGCTCGATTTCTTCGGGGCGGGTGAAATCGGTGACGAGGTGAGGCTGGTTGGAAAACGTGATCAGAAAAAACTCATCCTGCAGGTTGGCTTCCTCGCAGAACTGGGTGACGGCTTCGCGGGCGCGGTCTATTTTGTTTTTCATGCTGCCGCTCAAGTCGACGATGATGCCGACCGAGAGGGGAGCATCTTCGCGGGAGAAGTGCTTGATTTGCTGGGCCTGCTTGCCGTCAAGGACGCTAAAGTTTTCCTGGCGGAGGCCGATCACCAGACGTTCCATGGCGTCGGTAACGCTAACCGGAACCAGAACCAGATCTACGCTCTGGCGAATCAGCGGGGCGGCAGCGCCCAGACTGGCGGTGGCCAAGGCGGCGCCGGTGCGAGGCGTGATATGAACATCATTCATATGTGCAGCATCCAGCGCGGTTTGGGCGACGGCAGCGGGAAGCAGCAGGCTGGAGAGCAGGAACAGAGCTACTTGCGGAGAAAAAAACGCCGTTCGACCCACTGACATAAGATCACCAATGCATCTATCGGCTGCGATCCGGGAGTTGAAGATGCGATGCCGGCAGTTTTTGATGGGAGAAATCGACTCCGCAATCGGTTCGGCACTGCACGTCGAATCGGGACATGTGGGACGGGCCGTGCAGGCTTCGGGCTTTGGGCTTCTTGCTTCGGCTTTCGGGTTTTGGGATTCTCCGTTTAGGATACTCAGAGGTTGGCTATGCAATCCTCAAACCAAACTGCTCTCATCACCGGTGCGTCCGGCGGCATCGGATACGAACTGGCAAAACTTTTGGCTCGTGACCATTGCAACCTGCTGCTGGTGGCTCGCAGCGGCGACAAACTCGGTCGAATTGCGGCTGAACTTGAAGGCCAGTTCGGAGTCCGGGTGAAGACGTATGCGCTGGATCTGGCCGAAGCTGGGGCGGCGAAGGTTCTGTTCGATCGGCTGCAGCGCGAGGGCATGGCGGTCGAGATGCTGATCAACAACGCCGGCTTCGGCGCATTCGGAGAATTTTCCGCCATGGCCGAGAACGAAATCCTGGGGCAGATCCAGCTCAACATTACGGCGCTCACGCACCTGACCGGGCTGTTGCTTCCGCCGATGCTGGCGCGGCGCAGCGGGCGGATCATGAATGTGGCTTCCACGGCGGCATTTCAGCCGGGGCCGCTGATGGCCGTGTACTACGCGACCAAGGCTTACGTGCTTTCGTTCTCCGAGGCGCTGGCCAATGAGGTGAGCGGATCGGGCGTGACCGTAACCTGCTTTTGTCCCGGCGCGACCGATACCGGCTTCCAGAAACGGGCCAATATGGAGAGCTCGCGCCTGTTCAAGAAAATCGGCGCGATGAAGGCGGAGACCGTGGCTCGAGATGGCTATCGCGGAATGATGGCAGGGCGAACCTTGGTGATCTCTGGAGCGCGTAACTGGCTGGTGGCGGAATCGATTCGCTTTACCCCGCGCAAGCTGGCAACGGCGGTGTCGAGGTGGGTAGCCGAGAAGGTGGATTAGTCGGGCGGCCTCACGTCAGAATTCCGTAACCCTCCGCACTTCGGCGTCGTAAGCGTATATAGAGGGCCAAGAAAATGATGACGAATGCGCAGTCTACGAGTGCTCCAGCGGCCGGCCATGGCAATCGCTGGCTGACGGCGGTCGCCTCGCTGGCAGTGGGCGCGGCGTTTCTCGCCTTGTGGTTCTGGCTGTTGCCGCAATGGCTCGGTCTCAGAGTGGAAATGGCGGGTGCGGCACGTTGGCGATGGCTGGCAGCGGTTCCGTCAGTGCTGGGATTTGCCGTTGCCCTGCGTTGCATTTGGGATTTCGGTTGGACGGGACACGGAACGCCTGTGCCGGTTGCCCCGCCACAGCGATTGGTGGTGGTGGGTTTCTACCGCTACGTGCGGAACCCCATGTACGTGGGCTTCGCATCGGGGTGGATCGGGCTGTGGGTAATTTTAGGTCACGCCGACCCGGTAGCGATCGCGGCCATTGCAGCGGTTGCCTTCGGCGTACATCTGTTTGTGGTCTTTTACGAAGAGCCGACGTTGCGCAAGAAATTCGGAGCGGACTACGAAGCGTATTGCCGGAACGCGAGGCGTTGGTGGCCGCGAGTGCGAGGCTGGGACAAACCTCAGTAGCAACGCCGTCCCGCGGCGGATCGCCGCTATGGCACCGTTTCTGGAGGACCCTGCCCTGACCGGCCCGTCTCGCAAAGACCTTCCTCGATATTCCCGCTCATGGCATAATTCCGCCCGTCGCTAACGTTCAAGCGCGGAATAGGAGGGTTCATATGCAGTCGCCTGAACACTTACGCATAGTTGTAGAAGTCGCGATCGCTGCCGGGAGCGTTGTAGCTGGTGGGGCCGTCACGTACGCGGTAGAGCGCTGGAAGCAGCGACGGGAGCAAAGAGCGAAAGCGTCGCGAGACGCTTATTCGGCCTGCCTGCAGCTTCGGAAGACTCTTGAGGGTTGGATGAACGAAATAGCGGACGCTACGCGAGAGGGGCAGTCGTCTGAGGAGGTCTTGCGGCGCCTGCTGGCAGAATTCGAGCACAAGAAATTCCAGGAAAAAATCGGGGACCGTTTCTACGATCTTAAGGGCGAGCCGCTCTGCGAGGGGCTGCGCGAAAAAACAAACGCATTCACTCTCCAAGCCTTCGAGAGCAAGGGACTGATTGCGATGGCACTCGTCCGTGGAGATTTCGCGCGGGACTACCCACGGCACAGGAATGATGCTTATAGAGCTTTGGAGAGGGTATACGGCGATTTCAAGAATGAACTGGACAGGGTGATCCCGCTATTGCAGCGAAAAGCGCAGCAGTGACGGTGCGCTGTAAAAGGCCGGGCGGGCCGCTCCGCCCAAGATTACGGCGTCGACTGCAGCTGCGAGGTAAGCTGGTTCACCGACGAGACTTCGAAGAAGTTGCTCAAGTCGGCGTGGCCGGCGAGGGTTTCGCGTTCTTTTCCTTCCACCAGAATTTTCACTCTGAGAATGCCGGGGAGATTGGCCGAGAGCGTGCGAATCAGAGACGCGACGGTCAACTCCTCGACCAGCACGCCGGAGCGGTGACCGTCGGCAAAGGCGGCGTTGACGTCGATGACGGCAAGTCCGGGGTCGACGAGATAGACGCTGCGTACTTCCGAACCGGGCGCGAGACGGTGAGGCGAAGATTTGTCGAGATAAATCGCCAACAGGGCACGCAGCAATTCTTCAGCGCGCTGTTGCCGGCCGGAGGGCAGCGGAATCTGCGCTGCCTGCGAGTTGAGTACACCCACATCGTCGTAGGCCACGAATAAAGAAATGTTCTCGGTAGGTCCGGCAACGGGAGCGACTACGGGGCGCGTGTCGCTGGAGGTGACCGGGACGGCGGCGGCGCGTCCGCGCATGTTCCAGACATAAAGGCTCATGCCCAGCGCGGCCAGGAGCAGGACGGCAACACCGATAAAAAGATGGCGGGGAATCATGGCGTGGCTCCCAGCTTGTCGCGCACGGCGGCGATGCCGTTGGCCACGGCGCTGACGACGAGTTGCTGATAATCGGGAGACATGAGTTGCGCGACGTCCGATGCCTGGGGTGCCACTTCGACGGCGATGGCGGCGGTGACCACGCTGTTTAAGGGGCGAAGAGGCGCGCTCAGCGCGCGAACCGGAACATTTTGCTTTTTTAGTTCTGTGGCCACGCTGGCCGCGGCGGTTTCACTGACGGGGAGATAGGACGACTGCGCCGTAGTCCAGGAACGGAAGGGACCGCGATCGTCGCTGCCGTAGGGAATCAGCGCGGTATAGACGCGTACTCCGTGGCCGCTGGAAGCTGCGTGCAGAGCGACGTAAACGGCAGCGTGGAACGAGTTAGCATAGAAAGCACGATCGTCGAGAGAAACGTTGGCGTCGGAATCGCGCAGGACGAGAGTGGAGATGCCTCGATTTTCGAGCTCCTGGCGCAGGCGGCGCGCGAAGGCGACAGTGACGTCCTTTTCAGCAAGCGTAGTGCTGAGAGTTTCGCCGCGGTCGTCGCCGCCGTGGCTGGCGTCGATGACGGCGAAGTAGCGGCGCGCGATGGCAGGCGCGGAAGCGGACGCAGCAGCCGCTTGAGGCGGAATCACGGTGCTGGTCTGCGGCGCAGCGGAGTTGGCGGTTGGTTGGGCTGCTATAGAACCTCTGGTTGCCGTTGCTGCGGTCTGCTGGACGGACGCTGGGCCAAGGGTGATGGTGCGGCCATTGTTGCTGAAGCTGGCCATTAGTGGCAGGGTGGTGCTGACGGTAATTTCGGCGGCGCCGTTGTTCTCTGAGTAAGTTGCCGAAGGAAAGCTCGTACTGCCGAAGGTGAGCGTGGGCGACGCGGGCGCGGTGAGCGGCTCGCGGGTGAAGGTCATGCGCAGTTTGCCGGGTTCGGCGGCGATGGTCGGATTGACCGGCGAAGTAAAGCGAAATACCAGATGCGAGGGATCGTCCCCGGCGACCGAGGCGGTGAAGTGCGTAGCAATGTTGCCGATGAAGAGACGTGCCGAATCTTCGTGCAGGGTTACGGGACCACCGAGAATGCGCGGCAAAAGGGAAGCCAGCGAAGCGACGGGAACCAGGCCACGTCCGTTATCGAGTTCGAATCTTGCCGAGAGATCAAAATCGCGTCCCTGGATGCGGGCGTGGCTCTGGCCGGCGGTGAACTCGCCGAAAACGTTGTTGTAACGCAGACGCCAGCGCGGCCCGACGGCCTTGGCATTGACCGCGCCCAGCGGATCGAGAAGTTCGAGCAAGCCGACGTAATCGCGGCCGTCGCGCTGCACGACGGGCAGCGAATAATTGGCGGCGGTGGAATAGACCGCGAGCCGCTTCTCGGAAGAAGCCCCGTGCAGGAGAAACGCAGTCAGCAGGATGAGAGAGCTGACGCGCAGAGGCAGTCTCCCGCGAATCCGGCTGCGGCCCATCCGGCTCCCGCTAATCCATCGCCCGTTAACCCGGCTCCAGCTAATCCAGCGCATAGATGGTCAGTCCGCTCAGGAGCTTGGGATAGAAATCGGTGGATTTCTGCGGCAGAACTTCGCCGGCGAAAGCAACGTCGCGCACCTGCGCCATGCGGCAGGGATTCATCAGGAAGGCGATATCGGCGCGGGCGCCGTTGCTGGCACGCACCCGCGATAAGGCCTCGGCGGCGTCGCGCACATAAGAAATGTTCTGCTGATTGCGGATGGATTCTTCCGAAAGGTGCAGCACTCCCTGCAGCAAACACTGATGCAGTTGCACCACGTCGAGCGCTTGCTGGCGCAGCGAGAAGCCGGAAAACACCGGCGATCCCGTGGCATGAGGCTTGTGCAGCAGGAAGGCGCGGTTGGCGGCAACGGCCAGCAACGCGGTTCCGCAGCGGCCGGCCTCGCGCAGGATGACGGCAGCATGGGCCGCGTCCACCGACGGGTCAGCCTCTTCTACATCGAAGAAGGTGCGGCTGGAGGCGCGAAAGTCCTCCGGGGAGAACGAACTCAGGCCATGCACGACGCGGTGCGTAGGAAGAATGACCAAGCCTGGGCTGTTCATGTTGATGAAGGTCATCATCGCGAACTCGAACGGAGGTTGCGATTGATCCGAAGTGGATTTTGCCATGGACTTGGGCGAAGACGGTTCGGCGGCGCGGCGCTCCTTGGCATAGGTGAGCGCGGTTTCGTAGCGGTGATGGCCGTCGGCGATGATGAGCTTCTTATCGCGCATTTTTTCGCGAACGGAATCGATCACGCCGGAATCGGAGATTGGCCAGACGCGGTGAAGCACCCCGTATTCATCCGTGACGGAAATGGCGGGATCGCCGCTGGGTGAAAGCAGAGAATCGATCTCTCCGGAGTCCTCATAAACCATGAAAAGCTGGCCGAAATGGGCGCGGGTGGCGCGGAGCAGGTCGAGGCGGTCGGCCTTGGGTTTGGCCAGAGTTTGCTCGTGGCGGAAGATCACACCGGCGGAATAATCTTCGAGGCGGCCCAAGGCGATGAAGCCGCGGCGTTCGAGTTCAGCGTTCGCGCCGGGGGCAGTGAACCGCTGGGAGTAGGCGTAGATCGCAGGCAGTAAATCCTGGCGAAGGATGCCCTTTTGCCGCCACTCGCGGAAGCCGGCGGCCGCGCGGGAATATACATTGTTTGCCCTATTGTCAGCATTTTCGCTTCGGCCCAAGATGATCCGCACCAGATTGTAAGGGCTGGCCGCGTAGTAGCGATCCTGCATCGCGGAAGTGATCTTGTCATAGGGTTGGGTCACGGCCTGGGCAGGCAAGACCTGTTGGGGATCGTAACGGAAGGCGCGAAAGGGAAGAATCTGAGCCATGGGAAGTTTTGATTGTAACAAGTGCGCAGCAAGAAACTGGGTGGAAGCGAGTGATCAGGCCCGCGATGGGACTCAGAGCTTAGATCTTTGCAAGATAATGCAACCTGTTTCTTAAATGAGACCGCGTGACACAGTTTTGACAAATATTGTGGCAATGCGCGCGCAAAGCTGTGGTACTATCCGCCCAAGATGAGGTGATCCATGACCCGCCTGAATCGTCGGCGTCGGTCTCCCCGATCCCCGGCCTTGGTCGTCGCTTTTGTTCGCAGATCCTCGTTGGTTCAAACCTGGGAACCACGTCCCACATCGTTGCGCAAGATGGCCACTCGTCATTTTCTCTGGACGGTCTCTGGCCGGGCGTTCCTGTGCTGGCTTTTTTCTCTTTGTCTGCTGAACGGTCTAACGACAGCGGCCTGGGCGCAGACCGACGTCAATGACGTTCACGTCGTGCCCCGCGACGCCGCGAAGGATGCGGCGAACGGCTCGGCGGCCGATGAGGTCGCGAAGCAGAGCTTAGTGACGCCGGCTTCGCTGAGCACCCGCGTCCGCCCCATGAAAGTGGATGTGGACCTGGTGCTGGTGCCGGTCACCATCACGGACCCGCTGAATCGCCTGGTAACCGGACTGGAGAAGCAGAACTTTCAGCTCTTCGAAGGCAGCGCGGCACAGGAGATCAGGACATTTTCGAGCGAGGATGCTCCCGTATCGCTGGGAGTGATCTTCGACTCCAGCGGCAGCATGAGCAGCAAGATGGAGCGCGCCAAAGACGCGGTGGTTGAGTTCTTCAAGACCGCGAATCCGCAAGATGAATTTTTCATGATCACGTTCTCCGATGAGCCCGAAGAAGTGAGCGATTTCACCAGTTCGGTGGATGAGATCCAGAACAAGCTCATCTACGCGGTCCCGAGGAAGCGGACTGCGCTGCTGGATGCGATCTACATGGGCGTCAGCAAAATGAGGCAGGCCAAGTACGCCAAGAAGGCGCTGCTTATCATCTCCGATGGAGGCGACAATCACAGCCGCTACACCGAAGGCGAGATCAAGGCCATGGTGAAGGAAGCGGATGTAATGGTCTATGCCATCGGCATTTACGACCGTTACTTCGCTTCCCAGGAAGAGCGGCTGGGTCCGGAATTGCTGAGCGAAATCACGGAGTTGACGGGCGGGCGGGCCTTCACTATTGATAATCCCAACGACCTGGCCGACGTGGCCACCAAGATCGGCATCGAACTGCGCAACCAATATGTGCTGGGCTACCGTCCAACTAAGGTAGTGCGGGACGGCAAATGGCGTAAGATAAAAGTGAAGTTACTTCCGCCGAAAGGATTGCCGCCTCTACGGGTGTATGCCAGGACGGGATACTACGGGCCACAGGAATAAGCGGGCCGCAGTCGTTTTTCTCCTTCTGATGTGGGCTACCTGGGCTGGGGTGCGACTCCCCGTCCCCGCGTCGGCGCAATCGGCTGAGCCCCATCTGTCGCAGCCTTCGGACGCTCAGTTTCCAGCCACGCCGTCTTCTTACGCGCAATTCTGGAATCTCCAGGCCGCTAACTCACAAGCGGGTTCACAAATGGGTGCCAGTGCGGAACCTGGTGCCGGCAGCGGCCATCAGCAGGCTCCCAGCGACAACGGTACGTTTGTTATCCGCAAGGATGTGGACGAGGTTTTGCTGCACGCGACCGTGATCGACGACAAGCAGCGCATTGTGACTGACCTCGATAAGAATGCCTTCACCGTGTTCGAGGATGGCAAACCCCAGAGCATCGTTTCGTTTCGCCACGAGGACATTCCCGTGGCCATGGGCATCGTGATCGACAATTCGGGATCCATGCGGGAAAAGCGTGCCAAGGTCAACCAGGCGGCGCTGAACCTGGTGCGCTCGAGCAATCCGCAGGACGAAGTGTTCGTCGTGAATTTCAACGACGAGTACTATCTGGACCAGGACTTCACCAACGATTTGTTGAAGTTGAAGGATGCCCTGGAGAAAATCGACGCCAAAGGCGGAACGGCGCTTTACGAAGCCGTGGTGGCTTCGGCCGAGAACCTTAAGAACGCCAAGCTGGAAAGGAAAGTCCTGTTCGTGGTGACCGACGGAGAAGATAACGCCAGCCGCGAGACTTTGGAACAGGCGGTGAAGCAGTTGCAAGTGGAAAACGGTCCCTCGGTATATGCCATTGGAATTCTGGGCGACGAAGAGCATCCCAAGCGTGCTCGGCGGGCCTTGGAACTGATCGCGCAGCGAACCGGCGGCCTGGCATTTTTTCCCAAGACCCTCGATGAAGTGGACGAGATCAGCCGGCAAGTGGCGCACGACATCCGCAACCAGTACACCATCGGCTACAAGGCGACCAATCCCAAAGGCGCAGGCGACTTCCGCACCATTCGGTTGGAGGCAAAGGCGAAAGGGCACGGCAAGATGGTAGTGCGGACCAAGAGCGGCTACTATGCCGGTCCCCAACCGACGGCATCAGGAAGCAGGTAAGAGTCAGGCAGCGTCAGACAGCGTTTTCAGGGGTGCGAACCGAATAGGATACTTTCCTCCACCGTGATGCGCGAATGGCCGGCGGTATAAACCCATTGCTTTACGGCGGATATGGCAGACTCGGCTAGAATTGGATTGCCTCCTAGCACCTCGACCTTCTCGACGTTGCCCTTGGCCGAAATGGTTACCTGCAGGCGCACAGTTCCGCCGATGTTGAGGTATTTCAGAGTCTCCGGATATTCCGGCTCGACGCGCGTAATCAGGGTTCGATGGGCGGCATTCCCGGCGGGGACGATGGCCAAAATCTTCACCCCTTCCACGCTGGTTGCCGTGCTTACATAGCCGAGCGCGCCTCTGGTTTTGGCTACGTAGGCCACGACTTCAGCATCGGAGTCGAGCTCTTTCGGCATGGATCCTCTGCCCGTGAACACCAGCGCGCGGTAATACGTCTGCAAGTCGTCGTCGGTTCTGCCCAGGAACTCTTGCAGGAAGGCTTCATGGACGGGCCCATCCTTCTCGAGTACCGGTTCGACATGGGTTCCGTCGCCAAGCGAGTTGTTCTGCTCCAGAAAGACTCTTTTGAGTTCCACTGCGGTAATCACATCCGCCTTCACGCTGGAATTGGCGATCACCTTGATGTCGCCAGCCAGGGCGTCGGCTGACGCGAAGCGCATCAACCCGGCGCCAACGAGGAGTAAGGTTAGGCATTTCATTCTGCTTAGAAGTACACACTGGTCCTCACCACCAGAGCATTGGTATCGGTCTTGAAACCCTGGGGGTTCACCTGCGTGTAGAATCCGTTCGGGTACGGGCCGCTGCCATAGCCATTCATGAAGTGACCTTCAATTTTCACGTTCCAGAATTTGTTCAGGTCGACCCGCCCCGTGATGACTTTATCGTAATCGTGATCGGCGGGCAGACTGGTGTCAGTTGCCGGAGGATAAAAGGCTGAGAGGGCGCCAGCCACGACGTTCGTGACCGTGTAGCGAGAGTAGTAGGACCCGATTTGAAGCCGTTTGCAAATCCGGTATGCGCCGGAGACGTACCAACCGCGAACGTCGGCGAAGCTTTCAGAGGTGCCGCTGAAGAGTTCCTGATTGCGCCAGTAACGGCGATACTCCGAGTCGATCCGCAATCTGCCCACGGTGTACTCGCCGTAAAACTGATTGATCCAGTCGGCTTTCGAGGCCTCAGAGTAGGGCACTAACCCTGCCCCGGGATTAAAGGCGTTTATCGCTGAGCCCTTGCCGGTGATGTCTTCATTCATCCGCGATGCTCCAATTAGAAGACCCTTGAGCGGAGTGTTCCAGCGAAGATCCGCGCCGTACTGCAGCCCACCATAGCTCGTAATATGAGCTCCGAAACTGCTGAAGTAATACGGATAGCCGCTATAGATACTGTCGCTGCGATGCCCGGCATAGGCCGTGTAGAGAAATTCGCCCAGATGGCGCTTGAGGGAAAGCCTGCCATAGATATCGCCGCCGAGGTGCGCGATCGTGGCCTCTCTCAGATCGGTGGGATAAACGCTTTGCGGAAGCAGGGCAAAGACGCGGAGGAAATCCTCGTCCTGAGTGTCGGTATAGAGACCCAGTGTGGTTTTCACTTTGCCTCCACGAACCCCGAACCAGCTCTTGAATCGGTAATCCACGACCGCCCAGTCCAGAGAGGGATGGTATTGGCCGAGTTGTCCGAGGTTGCGGTCGTAGACTTGCGCGCCCACGCGCAGCTTATCGGTTACCGGGGCGGACACATTCAGCCCGAAATCAGTGAAAGCCGCACTCCCTTGGCTGGTGTCCATGGTCAGCCAATTGTTGTCATTTGTGTAGACAAATCCCTGGGAGACGAATCCGTGGACCTGCACCGTGCGGTCAAACAGCTTGAATTCCTGCGCGTTCGATAAGACCTGTCCTGCACCCAGACAGACGAAAACCACTACGACGGTTCGCCGCCACATGCCAGTCCCTTCGATTGCTCTCTTAACTTTGCAATCGGCAAGTTGGGCCAGACCTTGAACTGCAAGAAGGTCAAGAATGACGAAAGCGAGTGTGACGATGGTAACCGCGAACGTGCGATGCGATTGACGATTGAGAACTTTCCCGCTTACGCTGTAATGTGCTCACCAAGAATTCTGAAGTGTCGCTCCTGCGCGTTGCCGACGACATTACTCAACTGGTCGGCGACACTCCTATGTTGCAGCTCAAGCGGCTGGTTCCACCCGGCTCGGCGGACGTATTTGCCAAGCTCGAGTATCTGAATCCGGGCGGCAGCGTGAAAGACCGCGCTGCGATTGGCATCATCCGGCGGGCGGAGCAGGAAGGCAAGCTGGCGCCGGGCGGCACCATTGTGGAAGCGACCGCGGGAAACACCGGCATTGGCCTGGCCCTGATCGGAGTGAACCGTGGTTACAAGGTGAAGCTTTTCGTGCCCGAGGGCTTTTCTCAGGAGAAAGTGATCATCATGCGAGCCCTGGGAGCGGTGGTGGAGCGCACCCCCGACGATGAGGGTATGCGGGGCGCAATTCGGCGCGCCAAAGAGCTTGTGGCCGGCGATCCGGAAGCATTTATGGCTGGACAGTTTGAGAATCCCGCCAATCCTGACTATCACTACGAAACCACCGCCCGCGAAATCTTCGAACAAATGGATGGAAGAATCGATGCCGTGGCCATCGGTTGCGGCACCTGCGGAACCTTCACCGGAGTCGCCCGCTATATGAAGAAATATGCTCCCGGAGTGCAAACCTTCGCCGTGGAAACCCAGGGTTCGGTGCTCGGCGGCGGCCCGGCAGGTCCGCACAAGGTGGAAGGAATTGGCAACAGCTTTATTCCGAAGACGTTTGACGGTTCGGTATGCGACGAGGTGATCATGGCCAATGATGAGCAGGCCTTCGACACCGTGAAACAATTGGCCGCGCTGGAAGGCGTGCTGTCTGGGTCCAGCGGAGGAGCTGCGGTGTTCGGAGCCTTGCAGGTAGCGCGGCGGCTTGGAGCCGGCAAGCGCGTGGTCACGATCATTCCCGATTCAGCCGAGCGCTATTTGTCGAAGAAAATTTTTGAGGGCGGGATTTGAACAGGTAATTGCGGAGTCTTGGCCAATTGCCCTTGACTCCAACCTCAATGAGGTGAAATCCTTTTGTTAGCCGCCAAGCGGCGCAAGAACTTGCCGCTGAGGTCGAGTAAGTCCTTTGTTAATAATATTTTACCCGTAACTCGTTGAGCCCATTGGATCATTTCGCGTTTTCCCGCTAAGTCGATGATTCTAATATACCGGGGGGTGGGGGGGGTATCCGATCCCATAACTTCCCAAATCAGAACACATATGAAAGCCACCAAGCAGCCCGGTTTCGCCACGCGCGCCATTCACCATGGGCAAGAGCCCGATCCTTTGACCGGCGCAGTCACCGTTCCCATCTACGCAACGTCGACCTATGTGCAGCAGGGGATTGGCGAGCACAAGGGCTACGAATACTCGCGCGTGTCGAACCCCACCCGCACCCGCCTCGAGCAGAATTTGGCGTCGCTCGAAGGCGGTATCGCCGCTCCCGTGTTTGCCAGCGGAATGGCGGCCATCCATGCCGTTGCGACCATGCTCAAGGCGGGCGATCACGTGGTCTGCGGCAACGATCTTTATGGCGGAACGCCGCGCCTGTTCAACCAGGTTCTGACCGGATTCGGCCTGGAATTTTCCTACGTCGATACGTCGGATGCGAACAATGTGGAGCGTGCCCTGCGCAAGAATACGCGCATGGTGTATGTGGAAACTCCGACGAATCCGCTGATGAGGCTAAGCGACCTCGCCGCGATCGGCAAGATTTGCCGCCGCAAAAATGCCCAGCTCGTCGTCGACAATACTTTCATGTCTCCTTACTTCCAGCAGCCGATTGCGCTGGGCGCGGATCTGGTGGTGCACTCGACCACGAAATTTCTGAACGGGCACAGCGACGGGCTGGGCGGTGTCGTGGTCTGCACCAGGCCGGAGCAAGCTGAGAAGCTCGCCTTCTTGCAAAAAGCGGTGGGAGCGATTCTTTCTCCTTTTGAGTGCTGGCTGGTGCTGCGCGGCGTCAAGACCTTGGCTGCGCGCATGGAGATCCACGGCCGCAGCGGGCGCGTAGTTGCCGATTTTCTGGCTCAGCACAAAAAAGTGAAGCAAGTGTTTTATCCGGGACTGCCGGACCATCCACAGCACGAGTTGGCCAAGCGGCAGATGAGCGGCTTCGGAGCGATGATCACGTTTGAAACCGGCTCGCTCAAAAACGCGAACCGGATGCTCAAGAAGCTGAGCGTGTGCTCGCTCGGAGAGTCGCTTGGCGGAGTGGAGACTTTGATCTCTCATCCCGCGACCATGACCCATGCGGCGCTGGGCGAAAAAGGACGCAAAGCCATCGGCCTCACCGACGGATTGGTGCGCATCTCGGTGGGCATCGAGGACGTCAACGATATTCTTGAGGATCTGGATCAGGCGCTGGCCGCGATCTGAACTAACTTCGTAGCCGCGGATTTCCCTACTCCTCAATGGAAACTGATTCCGCGATCCAGGCCAGATAGTCCTCAGATCCATCTTCAATGGGCAGGCAGATGCATTCCGGAAGTTCGTAGGAATGAATTTCCATGATTGCTTCGCGGACCTGGCCGAAAGCCGCGGCCGTTGTCTTGACGATCAGCATCCACTCGCGGCCTTCTTCTATTTTGTCTTTCCAGCGATAAATCGAATGCACCGGCGAGAGAATGTTTACGCAGGCGGCGAGTTGCCGCTCCACGAGGCGGCGTGCGATTTTGCGGGCTTCGTCTTCAGAGCCTGCCGTGGTGAGGACGATTCGTTTGTCGGTCATATAGAATCAGCCTTCGGCTCTCAGCCGTCAGCGAGGCCGAACTTCCGGGACTTACGCAGACGTAGACGCGACGCCTGAGAGGTGTCTTCACATGCTAACGCAGATCAAGTTTGGCACATCGGGCTGGCGGGCGGTGATGGCGGAAGAGTTTACCTTCGCCAACGTGCGCCGCGCGGTCTGTGGAATCGCACGCTACGTCGTCTCGCAGAAGCCGCGCGGCGCGCGAGTGATCGTGGGGCGCGATCCCAGGTTTCTCGGCGAGATTTTCTGTTCCATGGCCGCGGAGATTCTGGCGAGTCATGGGATTATCCCGCTGGTGGTCGCCGAAGCCGCGCCCACTCCGGCATTCGCTTATGCCGTCGTCCAAACCAAGGCAGACGGGGTCATCAACTTTACTGCTTCGCACAATCCGCCGGAGTACAACGGCATCAAGTTCTCGACGCCCGACGGCTGCCCGGCTCTGCCCGAGGTAACGAAGAAGATCGAGGCAGAGATTGCGGCCGGAGATCAAAGCGATCCGGCGGGTGACGCGATGAAAGACACGCCGGCGCAGAAAGGCGCGGAAGACGGCGGAGAAATTCTCGACCCCAAGCCGATGTACTTGAAGCGGCTGCGCGAGATCGTGGATCTCGATGTGATCCGCAAGGCCAATCTGCGCGTGGCGTTCGATCCCATGTGGGGCGCGGCGCGGGGATATTCAGACGAGCTTTTGCGCGAGGCCGGGGTTCAGGTCGCCACCGTGCACGATTGCCGCGATGTGCTTTTCGGCGGCCACGCGCCCGAGCCGGACGATCACCTACTGGAGGACTTGCGCGCGAAAATGCGGGAGACGAATGCGCAAATCGGCATTGCTACCGACGGCGACGCCGACCGTTTTGGCATCGTAGATGCGGACGGAACTTTCCTGCAGCCGAATTACATCATTGCGCTGCTGTTCGATTACCTTGTGGAGAGCCGCGGCTGGAAAAACGGTGTGGCAAAATCGGTTGCGACCACGAACTTGATCAACGCAATCGCCAAAGCGCGCGGCGTTGAACTTTACGAAACGCCGGTAGGTTTCAAGTACATTGGCGAATTGATCATGCAGGATAAGATCGCGATCGGCGGCGAGGAGAGCGCGGGACTGTCGATCCGCCATCACGTGCCGGAAAAAGACGGGGTTCTGGCCGGATTGCTGTGTTGCGAGATGGTCGCGCGCCGGGGCAAATCTCTGGGAGAGCAATTGAAGGCGGTGTGTAACCATGTTGGTTCCTTTTATCCGCAGCGGGAGAACTTCCGCTTGACGCCCGAGGTGAAGGCCAAGTTCACTGAAAAGGTACGGTCTGATCCGCGCGAATTCTCGGGACGCGCGGTGCGCGGGGTGGTTCGCACCGACGGATTGAAACTAATCTTCGACGACGGCTCCTGGGTGTGTTACCGGCTTTCTGGAACGGAACCCGTGGTACGAGTGTATTCAGAAGCGCGCAGTGAACAAGATTTGGAAAAATTGAGCGCGACAGCCAAGCAATGGATTTTCGAGTAAAAAACATTTCCCGGATCAAGAACTTCGCGCGACCGAAGGATGGGCTGCGCGCGGTCGCTGGGAAAGGTCCGCAGGACGAGGCGCTGGCCTGGTCCTCGATCAAGACTTGGATTGGGACTCGGATCATGATTTGGATCAGGAAGCTGATTGCTTCGTGGATCGCGCCTTGTGTTGAAACCGTGCGACCGGTCTGGCTGCGGATATATACCTTGCGGCGGCGCATCGCGACTACCGCCGTCGCCCTGCTGGCCGGCTCACTGTTGGTGCATGTTATGTTTGGCGCCAACGGCATGGTCGTCTACCGGCAAAAGCGGGCCGAATACCATGGGTTACAAAAGCAAATCGGCCAGATGCAGATGGAAAACGGCCGCTACACACAGCAGATTCAGGGATTGAAGACGGACGAAAAAGCGATCGAGAAGGAAGCCCGCGAGCAATTGCACTACGCGCGGCCAGGCGAGTATGTGTATGTTCCGCCCACCCCCGCAAATCCTCCTCCAGCGCCGAACAATCGTTCCGCCCGGAAGTGAAAGTTTCCGTTCCCAGTATGCCCGCGCGGCGAAAGCTTCGGAGCACTCGCTTCAGCTCCGTCGCCGCCTTGACAACACCCGCAGTTTCCCTGTGGTATAGTTCCGTTGCATCTTTCACAATCAGGCACAGAGATGTGATTTCCAACGGGTCGCAGAAGAACGTTGCGGGCTCGCGGTGAGCCGCGGACGGAGACGATCCCACCAAGAACTCGCGGCTCGAAGCCGCAGCCTGAATAACCAGTTTCTGAATAACCAGTCAAGGAGAAAACCGCCCATGAGAAAAGTGCTGCTGATCTGCATCCTGTTGTGTTTTGTTTGTGCGATAACGGTGATGGCGTTCGACGATATGGGGAAAGCCACCACTGTTAATGGCTATGTGGTCGACGACAAATGCGCCGCGAAGGGCGCGAACGCCAGCGCCGAGGCCTGCACCAAGAAGTGCCTTGCCGCAGGTGCGAAGATGGTGGTCGTGACCGACGGCGATCAAAAAGTTTTGACCGTGTCGAATCCCGATGCGCTCAAAGGGCATGAAGGACACCACGTGGCCGTGACTGGGCATGTGGACGCCAGTTCCATCCACGTCGAAAACGTGAAGATGCTCTGAGGTTTCCGTAACAGTTGGCAGTGACGCGGGCGGCCGATTGGCCGCCCTTTTTTGTTGCGTGGAAAATTCTGGATTCCGCAAGTCCTTGAGCTGCCGCACCCCGCCGAGCTAGCGCACCACGCCCTCCAGCGGAGAACTGGCAGTGGCGTAGAGTTTTTTCGCCATGCGGCCCGCAAGATACGCTTGGCGACCAGCCAGCACCGCGTGGTGCATGGCTTCGGCCATGAGAACGGGATCTTGCGCGCCAGCGATGCCCGTGTTCATAAGGACCGCGTCGGCGCCGAGTTCCATCGCGATGGCCGCATCGGAGGCCGTGCCCACGCCCGCGTCCACGATGAGCGGAACGCCGGTGACCACCTCTCGCAGGATGCGAATGCTGGCCTGATTCTGGATGCCCAGACCGCTTCCAATCGGAGCGCCGAGCGGCATGATGGCAGCCGCACCAGCATCGAGCAATCGCTTGGCATAGACCACATCGTCGGAAGTGTAAGGGAGCACGGTGAAGCCTTCTTTTACCAGCACGCGCGTGGCTTCGAGCGTGGCTTGCACGTCGGGATAAAGCGTGGCCTGATCGCCGATCACTTCGAGCTTCACCCAATCGGAAAGGCCGACTTCGCGGCCCAGGCGAGCGGCACGGATGGCTTCGTCGGCGGTGTAGCAGCCGGCGGTGTTGGGCAAGAGAAAATATTTCTTGGGATCGATGTAGTCGAGAAGAGATTCCTTGCTGCGGTCGAGGTTGACGCGGCGGACGGCGACGGTGACCATTTCAGCTCCGCTGGCTTCGAGAGCGCGCGCGGTTTCCTGAAAAGACTTGTACTTTCCCGTGCCGACGATCAGGCGGGAGCGGAAGGTGCGGCCGGCGATAATGAGTGGGTCGTTCATAGTGACTTCCATTGTAATGAAAACAGCGTCTCCTCGGCATGGCCTGCTATGGCACGGTCGTCTCGGCCTGGGCATAGAGTTCGTCGATCTGGCGGCGATAACGTTCTTCGACGACGCGGCGGCGCAGCTTCATCGTCGGGGTAAGAACGCCGTTCTCGGCAGAGAATTCCTCGGCCACCAGCAGGACGCGCTTCAGCTTTTCGAAACGCGCCAGGCGCTGGTTGACTTCGTCCACAATTTTTTCGTAAAGAGCTTGCACTTCGGGATGCGACACAAGATCGGCTCGCGATGAAAACGCAACGCTGTTCGTGCGCGCCCAATCTTCGAGCAGAGAAAAATTCGGCGAGATAATGACAAAAGGAAACTTGCGCTTATCCCCCAGGATGGCTGCTGCGCCGACCAAAGGATTGAGCTTCAGCGAATTTTCGATCGGCTGCGGAGCGATGAACTTGCCGCCCGAAGTCTTGATGAGTTCCTTCTTGCGGTCGGTGACGGAGAGAAAACCGTCGGCGTCCATATTGCCGATGTCGCCGGTCAGAAACCAGCCATCCTGGAACGCTTTCTGGGTTTCATCCGCTCGATTCCAATAACCCTTGAAGACGGAAGGACCGCGCACCAGGATTTCACCATCTTCGGCGATGCGGACTTCGAGATTGGGAAGGGTCTTGCCCACGGTGCCGATGCGGTGATGGATGGGCGTGTTCACCGCGATAACGGGCGAAGTTTCGGTAAGTCCGTAGCCTTCGTGAATACGAATGCCGACGGTGGCGTACCACTCGGCGAGCTCGCGGCCCAGCGGCGCGCCGCCGGAGATGAAGGTCTTGACGCGGCCTCCGACGCCATCGCGAATTTTCGAGAACACGAGTTTGTTGGCGAGCTTCCAGCCTGGCGAAGTTGGAACGCGGCCTGCGAGAATCTCCGGCTTGTGCGCCTCACCTACAGAAAGCGCCCAGCGGTAGATGGAATGCTTGGGAAAGCCCCGCGCTTTGCGTTCCGTCTGAGCGTAGATTTTTTCGTAGACTCTGGGCACGGCCACGCACAGCGTGGGGCGCACCTCGAGCAGCGTCTCGGCAAGATCCTCGATGAATGGGCAATAGGCCAGAGTGACGCCGTGGTAGAGCAGAGAAAAGTCCACATGGCGCGCAGTGACGTGCGAAAGGGGAAGAAACGAAACGCTGATCTCGCCGGGGCCGACCTCGAAGCCGAGAAGAGAATAGGCGATGTTCGAGGCAATGTTGCCGTGGGTGAGCATTGCGCCTTTGGAGGTTCCGGTGGTGCCGGAAGTGTAGATGATGGTGGCGAGATCGTTGGGCTGGACGGATCGGGCGAGGGATTCGAGTTGCGGATCAGGAGACGATGAGGCTTGCGCGGTGATGCGATCCATCGTCACGTAATTGGCGGCGGAGTTGCTGGACGAGTTGTCAGCCTTGTTGATCAAGTTGTTTATGTGGTCCATGACCACTATTTTTCGCACCTGCGTCTGGGGAAGAATTGCCAGCGCTTTGCGCAGTTGATTTTCAGTGGACACAAAAAGGATGCAGGAGCCGGAATCGCGCAGAGTATAAGCGGTTTGCTCCGCTGTCAGCGTCGAGTAGACGGGCACGGTCACCGCGCCCAGCAGGAGCGTGGCAAAGTCGGCGATCGCCCACTCGGGGCGATTTTCGCTGAGAATGGCAACCCGGTTGCCCTTGCGTATACCCCATTCCTGTAGTGCGTGCGCGGTTGCCGTGACTTTGCGGCGCAAGTCCTGTGAGGAAATGGGCAGCCACTTTCCGGCTTCGCGGCGCAACATGAGGCTGTCGAGATTATGCTCGACTGCGGCGAAAAAGACGTCGTTCAGCGTAGTCAGACTCATGGGTCGCTCATTGCGCGCGGAACAGGCATGGAACTGAATCTACTGGTTTACGATGGGGTTCGGCAATGCGAAACGCGTACGGACAGGGTACTGCTGTGCATGATCGCGTTCGCCATCGCTTAAGTGGCGGGCAGTTCGAACCAGAACACGGAACCGTGGCCGGGCTGGCTGGTGACGCCGATGGCGCCGTTGTGAGCCTCGACGATGGCTTTGGCGATGGCCAGTCCCATGCCCGTGCCCTGGACGCGGTAGCGCTGATCGCGGCCGCGGTAGAACTTGTCGAAGACCAGCGACTGCTCGAGTTCGTCGATGCCGGCGCCGCGGTCGGTAACGCTGGTGATGATGCGGTTTTCGCGCACCTCAACCGTGACGGTGATGGGCGAGTCGGCGGGAGAATATTTGGCCGCGTTTTCCAGCAACTGCTTGAGCACTTCCGCGATGCGATCGAAATCCGCGCGCATCCTGGGCAGCGACGCAGGTACGCGCAGTTCGACCGGGTGCTGTCCCAGAACTGTTTTTGATTCCTGCACGGCGGATTCAATGACGTCGGAGATGTCGAGCGAAGCGGCGTGCAACTCGACTTTGCGGGCGTCGAGTTGAGCCATTTCCGTGGCCTCGCCTACGAGGCGGTCGAGGCGGTCGGTTTCCTCGTTGATGACGGTCAGCAATTCCCGCCGCTGAGTTGCATCGAGGTTGTAATCGGAGAGCAAGCCGGTAACCGCGGCCTTGATGCCGGTGAGTGGCGTGCGTAGTTCGTGGGTGACCGAATCCAGCAGAACCGAACGCAGGTTCTCGCCCTGGCGCGCGGCTTCGGTTTGCGAAAGCTTTTCCATTGCGCCGGCACGTTCGATGGCAATGGCGATCATGCTGCCGAGGGCTTCGAGCGTGGCGCGCGAGACCGCGGGGCCGGCGATTCCTACCGCTCCGGTGGTGCGCGTACCCATGCGCAAAGGAGCCAGCGAAATGCCGCGCTGCACATCGATCACGGGCTCGCCGCGCGAGCTCACCATCTGCAGATCCTCGGAGACCAGAGCCGTCGCTCTGGGGTCTGTGCGGTAGACCTGGCGGGAACTGAGCAGGTAGACGGCGGCCGCGGTGCCGCCGAATCCGTCACGGATGTAGGCTGGAACCGCATTCAGCAATTCGGCGACGTTGTCGGTCGCGAGCAGGCGCTGGCTGAAGCTGTAAAGCCGCTCAACATCGCGGCGGCGTTGAACCGCGTCGGCGGTTTGCCTGCGGGCGCGATCGGCGAGTTGGCTGGCGATGCCGGCGGTCACCAGAAAAGCGAAGAGCGCAACCCAGTTCTGCGGGTCGGCGACGGTGAAGGTTCCGATGGGCGGAAGAAAATAATAGTTGAAGGCCAGGGTAGCGAGAATGGCAAGAAAAACAGAGTAACGAAATCCCCAGAAGGCCGCGGCCAGCAGCACCATGAGCAAGAACGTTAAAGCGACTGTCGTAGGATTTACGTGGATGAAGTGACGATAAACTTGCGCGGCCAGCTCAATGAGCACAGCACACGCAACAAAGCGGAATAGCTGCCGGGGCCAGGGCGCTCTCACGCGCACGATTGTACGCGGATTGGCCGGCGGTTCGCCGCCGATTCGACAATTTCCGGCTGGGCGTGGAGAATAGCGGCGATGAGCAAGACTCCGGAAGAATGGCTGGCGGAAGTAGACACAACGGCGCGGGCGGCGGTCTTTAAGTTGTTTCTCGGTTACGCGCCGGGCGTAGGCAAGACCTATGCCATGCTGAGCGAGGGCGTACGGCGGGCCAGCCGCGGTGAGGAAGTGGTGATCGGCGTGGTGGAAACGCACGGGCGCAAGCCGATCGTAGAGCTTTCTTCCCGGCTGGAGACGGTTCCGCGCAAGAAGCTGGAATACAAAGGAACCACTTTCGAAGAAATGGATGTCGACGCCATTTTGGAGCGCAAGCCTCGCGTGGTGCTGGTGGATGAACTGGCGCACACGAACATTGAAGGCAGCAAGCACGCCAAGCGATACGAGGATGTTTTCGAGCTGCTGGACGCGGGCATCGATGTTGTTTCCACGCTGAACGTGCAACATATCGAAAGCTTGTCGCCGACGGTGCGGGAGATTACCGGGGTGCAAGTGAGAGAAACGGTGCCGGACTGGGTGATCCGGCGGGCGGGCGAGATCGTGATGGCCGATCTCACGCCGCAGGCGCTGCAAACCCGCATGAAGCGCGGAGATATTTATCCGCTGGAACGGGCCGAGCGCGCGCTCTCGAATTTTTTCCGCAACACGAATCTGGTTGCATTGCGGGAGCTGGCATTGCGCCAGGTGACGCAGGCCGTCGACCGCACGCTTTCAGAATTGAAGACGGAAGATGGACATCTGTTGCAAGTGCGGGAACGGATTGCGGTGTGCATCAGCTCGAATCCGGCAGCGCAGTACTTGATTGCGCGCGGGGCGCGCATGGCGCAGGCGCTGGATGGGGAGCTGTTTGTGCTCTATGTGGACACGGGCGCAGACGAGAGCGACGAGAATCAGAAGACACTGGCCGACAACGTTCGCTTCGCGGAAAGCGTGGGTGCGAAGGTGGTGAAGACTGAAGGCAAGGTAGTGGCCGAAGCGGTTGCGGAGTTCGTGCGCGGGAATCACGTTACACAGGTGGTTTTCGGCCGGTCGGCGACGAAAGGATGGAAGAGATATTTCTATCTTTCCGCGATTCACAAGTTCTTGCGGGATACTCCGGCGGTCGATGTGCACATTGTGACCCAGGAGATGCGCTAGGCGGCGATGGGCAGGCAACATGCCCAGCCGGCGAGCGGCCAATCATGACCAATGAGCACCGGCGAATCCTGGTGGTGGATGACGAGCCGCAGATTACGCGGGTGCTGCGCACCACGCTTTCGGCGCAGGGGTACGACATTCGTGTGGCAAACGACGGCGAAATGGCGCTCGAACTGATGAAGAACTGGACGCCGCACGTGGTCGTCACGGATCTGGCCATGCCGAATCTCGATGGAGTGGGATTGTGCCGACGCATTCGGCAAGCGTCCACTGTGCCCATCATTGTGCTCTCGGTACGCGGGCAAGACCGGACGAAAGTTGAGGCTTTGGATGCCGGCGCCGATGACTACGTCACCAAGCCCTTCAGCATGAATGAACTGCTGGCGCGCATTCGCGCGCAATTGCGGCGCAGCCCGGTTGCAGAGGCCGAGCCCAGTACGATTGCCGCAGGCGATTTTTCCATCGATCTGGATGCGCGATCGGTTGCGGTTTCAGGCCGGGAGGTTCACCTGACGCCGAAAGAATTCGACTTGCTGGTTTATTTGGCGCGGCGTGCGGGAAAGGTCGTGACCCATCGCACTCTGCTGGCCGCTATCTGGGGACCGAACAGCACCGAGCAACCGGAGTATCTTCGCGTTTTCGTGGGGCAACTGCGCAAGAAGATCGAGACGGACCCTTCCACGCCGAAGTATTTGCTGACCGAGCCCTGGGTGGGCTACCGCTTCGAACCAGGTTCGTAATTCCTTCCGTTTGTTTGCCTTGCAGTTTTTATAAACATCTTACGAATCTTTTATCCGGACCTTTCGCATTGTTGTGTCCAATGGTTATGGCGGTCAAACAGCCAGACGATGCAGCAAGTCATGGAGGTTAAAGGTATGTGGATTCATGAGGTGGCACCTGAGCGGTTGGCGGAAGTTCTTCATCACTATCACCACGCATTGGCGCTGGAATCTTCCGGCGCGCGCAGCGACGCCCGGCATTTATGGAAAGAAGTTCCGGCCCAAGAGAAGAGCCGCCTCGTAGCGGCGGCGCGCCTAGCGTTGCTGGAACTTGAGTCGACGAAGAACGAGTTGGTGAAGTCGAGGCCATACTTTGCGCAGCCTGGCGAAGCCGAATGGGGCTGCTAGGGGCGAGCCGCGGGCAAGTACCGGTGAGCAGAGTTCAACAATGTATCTCGCGGAGGAGAAAGATGCGGGGGATGTTTGCAGGCGTTGCAATTGCGGTTGTGTTCACGGTTTGTTCGGCCGCAGGGCAGTCCACGTTCGGCAGCATCGTCGGCGTGGTGCATGACACCACACAGGCTGTTGTGCCCGACGCGTCAGTCAAGATACGGAGTTTGGAAGACAACAGCATTCGCTCCACCACATCGGACCAGAACGGATCATTTGAATTTGTGAACCTCAAGCCGGGCAACTATTCCCTGTCCGCTCAGGCCGAAGGATTTGCCGAGTTCCAAGTTCGATCCGCGGAACTGACTTCCAGGCAGACGCTAAGGATTGACGTCACTTTGGGGATCAAGAGTCAATCCGAGACGGTGGAAGTTGCAGATACGGTGGCTGTGATTAATACCGAGAATGCGGTGATCAGCGATTCAATAAACAATTTGCAGATCACCCAACTTCCGCTGAACAATCGCGCCACCACGACGAGCCCTCTGGGAGCGCTGGCGGTTTCGCCGAACGTGCAAGAGGACAGTTCCGGAAACATCGCGCTGGGCGGCGCGAGTTCGGCGATGGTGAACTTCTCTGTCGACGGCATCTCGACAGCGAACGTGCGGCAGAACGGCGCGCTGCAGGACGCTTATCCATCGCAGGAGGGAATCTCTGCTGTAAGAGTAACGTCGTTTAACAACAGCGCAGAATTTTCGCAGGTAGGCGATGTCACCTTCACCACTAAAAGCGGCACGAGCCAGTATCACGGCAGCCTGTTTGAGTATTTGCAAAACGACGCGCTCGATGCCGACCCTTACGGCTTCAATGGTAAGGCGCCAAAACACTTCAATACCTTTGGCGGATCGCTCGGCGGCCCACTGAGCATTCCGCATCTCTACAACGGCAAGAACAAGACGTTCTTCTTCCTCGATTACGAGGGAAATCGCCGCTCGACCGCGGTTGCTGAGCAGTTCCTTGTTCCCACACAGGCTGAGCGCAACGGTAACCTGACCGCGCTCAGCGTCACTACTCCGATTACGAACATCAATCCCACCGCCGTCGCGCTGCTGAACTACTATCCGCTTCCTAACGTCACAGGCCAGGAGAACTATAACTACGAAAATTTCCAATCCACGCCTGCGCGCACGGACGGAGCCGATCTCCGCATCGACCAGACCATCAATTCCAAGCAGTCGGTCTACGCGCGCTTCAGCCGCAAGAACATCACCGAAGACTATGCCAACCCTCTTCTGCCGGATGACTCCGACAGCGTGCACAATCGCAGCCTGCTGGTCTCGCATACGTGGGTCCTCACACCGCGTCTCCTGAACGAGTTCCGCTTTGGCTTCACGAACGTCGTCACTAGCGTTGGCTTTCCCATCGAAGGCGCAGACGCGCTCTCGCAACTCGGTCTGACCGGGGTGAACATCAGCCAGCACCCCACCACGCACGCCTTTCCTACCTTTAATTTCAGCGCCGGAACCGGGTTCACTCCCATTGGCCGCGACAAGACTGGAGTGACGCAGTCGAAAACGATCCAGTTCACCGACAACCTGAGCTGGACACGCGGCAAACACACCTTCAAGGCTGGCATCGACGCGCGCAGGGAACGCTATGCCGACATCGAGACCTTTCTGCCTTCCGATGATTTTGGGCAATTCACTTTCCAGCCCACCTTCACGGGCAACGCTTTCGGCGACTTTCTTGAAGGGCTGCCCACAACCATTTTCTTCGCGGTTTCTAGCCCCGACGTCGCCGGAACCGCTTGGGAGTACAGCCTATTCGGCCAGGATGAATACCAGGTCACCAGCAGGCTCACGCTGAGTTACGGCCTGCGCTGGCAGATCCTTCCAGGTTTTACGGAAGACGGCGGCAACCTGGCAAACTTCGATGAGCGAAACAACTCCATCGTCGTGCCGGACAATCTCGCCGCCTATCTGGCGCAGCAGAACATCCAGGTCTCAAATCTGGGCTTCCAGCAGTCGTTCAACGCCTGCAACCTCGGATATACTGCTCTGCCATGCACCAGCTACGTCACCGCCAGCCAGGATCACTTGCCGCAGTCACTCCGCAACATCTATAAGGGCAATTTCCAGCCGCGGGTCTCCCTCGCCTACCGTCCCTTCAACGATACAAAGACGGTCATTCGCGCCGGCTTCGGGGTCTTTACGGTAACCAATCTTGGCCCGCTGTCCTTCAACAGCAGCGGTAATCCAACCTCCGCGCTGCATACTTATACCAACAGCGTGACCAATGGCACGCCCCTCATCCAGTTTCCCAACACCGCGCCGCCCACGGTTGGCGTGCAATATGGCGGCGGCGGACTCGATCAGGGTGTCGATCCCAATTACCGCGACCCGCAAGCCAATCAGTGGAACTTCACAGTGGAGCGCCAACTGACCAGCAACGACAGCCTACGCGTGAGCTATGTCGGCATGCACACTTACCGACTGAACATCACCGAAGACCTCAATCAGATTCCCGCCGGCACTATGCCGTATCAGACGACGGCGGCGAGTACCTACGTCGATCCGCGCGCACCCTATCACAACTGGTTCGAGCTTTACAGTACCTTCAACGCCGGCGAGGCCAACTACAACGGCCTTGAGGTCGAGGAGAGCCATAAGACGTCACACGGGTTCTATCTCGACGCCAACTACACGCTGGCGAAGAACCTCGCCGACAATCAGGGCGACACTCCTACGGCCTTCGCCGGTGAAGTCAACTATGGTGTTCCCATTGCCGACCGCTTCAATATCCATAGCGATTACGGCAACGTCGAAGGAACTCGCCGTCAGCGCTTTCTTTTCACCGGTCTCTACCAGTTGCCCATCGGTCAAGGCCGCACTTTCCTGAATACCTGCGGCTGGATGAACGCTGTGCTGGGCGGTTGGGAGCTGACCAGCGTGACTGTGCTTGAAACGGGCCCGTGGCTCACGCCCAGCATCAGCGATTCGTACGACCAGTCCAATACCAACGTCGTCAATCGTGGCGCTTACCTGCGTCCCGATCAGGTCTCGACGAATTTCTATCAGGGGCAGTCACGCGCGCAATACTTCAATCTGGCGGCGTTTTCGGCGACTCCAGTCGGCGCTGGCCGCTTCGGCAACGCCGGAGTCGGTATCCTACAGGGACCGGGCACAGCCGCGGCCAGCCTGGGTCTTGCCAAAGTCTTCAACGTCAGTGAGAGAGTAAGAGTGCGCTTTGAGTCCACATTTACCAACGTGCTCAACCACACTAACTTCGCTCCTCCCGCCACGCAGATCGATAACCCGACCTTCGGTGTTCTCAGCGCTCCGCAAACAGCAGAGAACGCTGGAAACCGTACCGGGCAACTGGCGCTACGGGTCGACTTCTAATTCGGTTCGAGGGCAAGGATCGAAGACAATGACGGGAGCGTCTTGGCATTTTGTGACGATTGTTTCGCTGGCAACTCCGTGAACTGTGCCGCTTTGACTCCGACATACCAGTCTGAAAATGAAATGTACGACTTTACGAAATCTTTAGGAATTCCTTAACCCGCCCTTACACCTGAAATAGTTAAATGAAATGTTTGCTCCGGGCAAAAGCATAGGAGGCAGGATATGTGGGCAGCAGGGGTGGTTGCAGCCGTCGCTGTGGCAGCGGCCGCATTCATGCTCAGGTTTCTGATTGCCTTGCTGCGTGAGGGTGCGCCATCGGTCTGCTACTGGGTTGCGCCAGTCCGCCAGGAGCCGCGAAGAGACACTCTTGCGGCCCTGAGCAGGAGCTCTGTCGACGACGATTGCCGCGCAACGGAAAGCGGCCGCGGCGACTACCGCCTGGAAGTATTGGAGAGCGAAAATCATGCGAAAGAGTGCGATTCAGGTCTCATTGTTCTCGATGTTGGTTTTTCTTCTGCCAGTCTGGGCTTGCGCTCAATCGACAAAGGAATCTACGATCAACACCGGCTCTAGTTCGGTTCAGCAAACGGAACAGCAGGAAATGAGGGACGAATTGAAAGCCCTGCGAGCCGAAGTGGAGCGCTTGCGGATGGAAGTGGAACAGCACAGGGGCGCTGTGACTGCCGAGGAGCGGAGCGAACCAATGTCGGCGCCGACTGGAGCGGGACCAAGTTTGCCTGCCGTGACGGCCGCGACCAGCGCTGGGCCTGCGACGGGCAGGCCGGCGGGGTGGCTTGAGCAAACGCCGAGTCCATCTTCTCCGGTTACGTCTACCGATGCCGCGGCGGCGAAAAAGGAAAAGATCGCCCCATTCTCCGATTGGGACTGGACCTGGCTAAACGGCAGCCCGCGCACCAAGGACGCGGCCTTCGATTCGAAATTCTTCACCCCGGAAATCCGGGCCGATGTCACCTACACCTACGATTTCAATAAACCGCAAGACGATTCGATCAGCGGATCGAGCGAAATATTTCGCTCCAACGAAATCCAGCTGGAGCAACTCGGCATCGGCGGAGATTTTCATTTCGATAACGTTCGCGCCAGATTTATGACGCAGTTCGGCATGTATTCTACCACCACGCCACGCAATGACCCCAGTCCGGCGAAGGGCCAATGGGACCTGAGCGATGCCTACCGTTACGTCTCGGAAGCCTATGGCGGTTATCACATCAATGCGTTGAACGGGATTAACATCGACGCGGGAATCTTCATGTCGTACATCGGCCTATTCAGCTATTACAACTTCGACAACTGGGCCTATCAACCCTCGTATGTTTCCTCCAACACGCCGTGGTTTTTCAACGGTTTGAGAGTTCAAATTTTTCCCACACCCCATTTGAAGATCGAGCCGTGGTTCATCAATGGATGGCAATCGTACGGATCGTCCAATTCGAGAAAAGGCTTGGGCGGGCAAATTAAGTGGACTCCGTATCCCTGGATGAACATTGTCTCCAACAATTACGGACTGGGCCACGATGACCTGTACATTCCGCAGCGCGGGCGCATCCATACCGACGACAGCATCGAGATCAAGTATTACGATAAACCCCAGAAGGCGCTCGACAAGATGGCGTTTACCTTCACCGGAGATATGGGTTGTGAATTTGGCGGGGGAGTTAGTTGCCACGGCGATGCCGCGGGCGGACCCAAACAGAGCTTTATCGGCTACATGCTTTACAACCGCATGTGGTTCAAGAAAGACCTATACGCATTGACGATCGGCGGCGGGCAGATCAATAATCCTGGACGCTATCTGGTTCTGGATCCTCCCATCAACGGAGAGACGGCGGCATCGGCGGCAATTAATGCGCCATACTTTACAGGAAATCCAGGAGATCCCTTTAAGGCCTGGGACACGTCGGTCACATTTGACTATATGCCCCGGCAGTACATCACGTTCCGCTGGGAATACGACTATCGCCACGCCAGTGTGCCATATTGGTCGGGCGCGGGCGGAGTTACGCCGCCTCCCGGCAGTAACAATGGATTTCCCCAATACTACGCGTGCAGCAGCGGAGCGACGTCCATGCAAGAGACCCTCAGCGCCGCGGAAACGGCCTGTGGCGGCGGACTCAGCAGCGTATGGTTTCCCGATCTGCGCAGAGACGAGCAGTTGGTCGATATCGATATCATGGTGAAGTTTTGAGTGGGACCATGCGCGGGAAGACGTCTTCACGCGCGGTCTGACAAACGCGAGTCCGGGAACGCAACTCGGACGGCGTACGGAAGGAAGTTGTGATACAAGATGCAATCTTCATTGCCGTGACCATCCTGTTCTTTGTGGTGTCGGTGGCTTACGTGCGCTTTTGCGAACGAATCCGGTGAGGGAAGAACATGAGTGCTGAACCCGTCATCATGCTGATCATTTGTGTGGCACTCATGGTGTATCTGGTCTACGCCATGCTGCGTCCGGAGAAATTCTGATGACGGCGAACGGCTGGCTGCAAATTCTGCTTCTGCTGCTGGTGGTACTGCTCATCACCAAGCCGCTGGGCGCGTTTATGGCGAGGGTGTTCAGCCGCGAGCGTACCTGGCTCGATCCGGTCATGCGGCCGGTGGAGCGGTTGATTTACCGGCTCACCGCGGTGGATGAAGACCATGAAATGGAATGGCCGGAGTACGCGCTGTCGCTGATTCTGTTCAGCGCGGTCTCCATGCTTGTCCTTTACGTGATGGAACGCGTGCAGCAATGGCTGCCGTGGAATCCGCAGAAGTTGGCCGGCGTCGCTCCCGCTCTGGCTTTCAATACCGCAGCTTCGTTCACCACCAATACCAACTGGCAATCGTACGTGCCCGAGACCACTATGAGCTATCTGACGCAGATGGCCGGTCTGGCTTACCACAACTGGGTTTCGGCGGCGGCCGGCATCGCGCTGGCGGTGGCCTTTATTCGCGGCATCGCGCGGCGCGAGCAGAAGACCATCGGCAACTTCTGGGTAGACATGGTGCGCGGCACGTTGTGGATTTTAGCTCCTCTGTGTCTGGTGGGAGCGCTTGTTCTCGTATCGCAGGGAGTGGTGCAGAACCTGAAGGCATACGATACCGTTCAGCTTGTTGATCCTTACCAGACGCCGCAGCTCGGCGCCGACGGCAAGCCCGTGAACGGAGTTGACGGCAAACCGGCGATGCAGACGGTGACGCAGCAAATGATCGCGCAAGGTCCGACTGCTTCGCAGGAGATTATCAAAGAACTCGGCACGAACGGCGGCGGTTTCTTCAATGCGAACAGCGCGCATCCCTTTGAGAATCCCACGCCGCTCACGAACTTCCTGGAGATGGTTTGTATTTTGGCCATTCCTTCGGCGTTCACTTACACGCTCGGCAAGATGACCGGTTCACCGCGCCATGGATGGGCGGTTTGGGCGGCGATGGTGGTGCTGCTTCTGGCTGGGGTGACGACTGCGTACTGGGCTGAAGCGCGCGGCAATCCGTTGGTGACGGCGGCAGCGCAACATGGTTCACAACAAAATAGCTCGTTGCAGCAAGGTTCGCTACAACTCGATTCCCTGAAGTACGCTTCGTCCCACGCGGCGGGGCAATCCATTGGCAACCTGGAAGGGAAAGAAGTGCGCTTCGGTGTGGCGAATTCAGTGCTCTGGGCCACCATCACAACCGACACAAGCTGCGGCGCTATCAATGCCCAGCACGATTCGTTTACTCCGCTGGGCGGAATGGTGCCGATGATCAACCTCATGCTCAGCGAAGTGATCTTCGGCGGTGTGGGCGCTGGCATGTACGGAATGCTGGTCTTTGTCATTCTCTCGGTGTTCATCGCCGGATTGATGGTGGGGCGCACGCCCGAATATCTGGGCAAGAAAATTGAAGCCTACGACGTGAAGATGGCCATGCTGGTGATCCTCATTTTTCCGCTGGTGATTCTGGTGCTCACCGCTATTTCTGTTTTGTTTAATTTCGGCACTTCTTCCATGGCCAATGCCGGACCGCACGGCTTCAGCGAAGTCCTGTATGCCTTTAGCTCGGCAGTAGCAAATAACGGCTCCGCCTTTGGCGGCATCAACGCCAACACGCCCTGGTACAACATCTCGATGGGCATCGCCATGCTGCTGGGGCGCTTCATGATGATTCTTCCCATGCTGGCGATTGCGGGAAATCTTGCCGGCAAGAAACATGTACCGGCGTCGCTGGGAACTTTTCCTGTGACCGGGCCGCTGTTCACGGTGTTGCTGATCAGCGTTGTGCTGATCGTGGGTGCGCTTACATTTTTTCCGGCCCTCAGCTTGGGGCCGATCCTTGAGCATCTGCTAATGCAGGCGGGCAAAACTTTTTAGGCTGGGTTCTTAGGCAAAGATCTTAAGCAAATATGGCGAGCAAGAAACAAAAACGCAGCTTGTGGGACATAAAGATTGTGCGCCGGGCCTTGTGGGATTCGGTGGTGAAACTTCATCCCGTGACCATGATGCGCAATCCGGTAATGTTCGTGGTGGAAGTGGGCAGCGTGGTGACATCGGTGCTGCTCGTTCTGGAGAAAGCGCATCACCAACCTGGCTTCGTTTTCAATCTGCAGATCACATTGTGGCTGTGGTTCACCGTGCTGTTTGCCAACTTTGCCGAGGCTATGGCGGAGGGGCGCGGCAAGGCGCAGGCCGACGCTCTGCGCCGCGCCAAGGCCGAAACCATGGCCAACCGCCTGCTGCCTGACGGAAAAACCGAGACGGTGCCCGGTTCCAAGCTGCGTTGCGGAGATATGGTTCTGGTGGAAGCCGGCGAATTTGTTCCCGGCGACGGCGAGATTGTGGAAGGCGTGGCATCCGTCGACGAGTCGGCGATTACCGGTGAGTCGGCGCCGGTGATTCGTGAGGCGGGAGGCGACCGCTCGGCCGTTACCGGCGGGACGCGTGTGCTCTCCGATTGGATCAAGGTGAAGATCACTTCCAACCCAGGCGAAACCTTTCTTGATCGCATGATCGCGCTGGTCGAAGGCGCGGAGCGGCAGAAGACTCCGAATGAGATTGCACTGAATATTCTGCTGTCTGGACTGACTATCGTATTTCTGCTGGCAGTGGTAACGTTGCAGCCCTTCGCTATCTACGCCGGCTCGCCGCAAACGGTGTTTGTGCTGGTGTCGCTGCTGGTGTGCCTGATTCCCACCACCATCGGCGGACTGCTTTCGGCGATTGGCATTGCCGGCATGGATCGCCTGGTGCAGCACAATGTGCTGGCTATGTCGGGCCGCGCCGTCGAAGCGGCCGGCGACGTAAACACGCTGCTCCTCGATAAGACAGGAACCATCACGCTAGGCAATCGCCAGGCGACGCAGTTTGTAACTGCGCCGGGCGTGAGCGAAGCAACGCTGGCGGATTGCGCGCAGCTTTCTTCGCTGGCCGATGAAACCCCCGAGGGCCGCTCGATCGTGGTGCTGGCGAAAGAAAAATACGGATTGCGCGGACGCGACCTGAGTTCGCCGGATACCGAGTTCATTCCCTTCAGCGCTATGACCCGCATGTCGGGCGTGAATCTGAACGGGCGCACCATCCGGAAAGGCGCGGCCGAAGCCATCGCAAAATATCTGGAAGACCAAGGAACCCCGTTTCCCGCGGAAGTGCGCGAGGCGGTGGACGGCATTTCGCGCGCGGGCGGAACTCCTCTGGTGGTGGCGGAAAACGGGCGCGCGTTAGGTGTGATACAGCTCAAAGATATTGTCAAGGGCGGCATGAGGCAGCGCTTCGATCAATTGCGAGCCATGGGAATCAAGACCGTGATGATCACCGGCGATAATCCGCTGACGGCGGCGGCGATTGCCAGCGAGGCCGGCGTCGACGACTTTCTGGCGCAGGCCACGCCGAAAGACAAACTGGATCTGATTCGCCGCGAACAGGGGCAGGGAAAACTCGTTGCCATGACCGGCGACGGCACCAACGACGCCCCGGCATTGGCTCAGGCCGATGTGGGCGTCGCCATGAACACCGGCACGCAAGCCGCCAAAGAGGCCGGCAACATGGTGGACCTTGATTCCAATCCCACCAAGCTGATTGAAATCGTGGAAATCGGCAAGCAGTTGTTGATGACGCGCGGTGCGCTCACCACTTTTTCCATCGCCAATGACGTGGCCAAGTATTTCGCGATCATTCCGGCAATGTTTGCGGGGACTTTTCCGGTACTGCAGGCGCTCAACATCATGCACCTGGCAACGCCGCAGTCGGCAGTGCTGTCTGCTGTAATCTTTAACGCGCTCATCATTATCGCGCTGATTCCGCTGGCGCTGCGGGGGGTGAAGTACCGTCCGCAGGGTGCGGCGATCCTGCTGCGGCAGAACTTGCTGATTTACGGTTTGGGTGGAGTGATCGTGCCATTTATAGGCATCAAGCTGATCGACCTGTTGATCACGCGGGCGGGCTGGGCCTAGACGCGAAAAAAGAAGAAGTCACAACACGAAGGAGACTCGCTCGTGAAGAAAAAGAGGCGACCGTGAAGAAGAATCTGATCACGTCTGTACTCATGACCGTAGTGACGACGTTGTTGTTCGGATTGCTTTTCCCGCTGGCCGTCACCGGACTTGCCCAGGTCCTGTTCCCCAAGCAGGCGAATGGAGAACTCTTAACCCGCAACGGAAGTTTTATCGGCTCACAGTTGATCGGCCAGCCATTTTCCTCGTCCGGATATTTCCACTCGCGTCCTTCGGCAGCCGGCACCGGCTACGATGCGGGCAATTCCGGCGGATCGAACCTTGGCCCAACGAATCAATCTTTGATCGCTCGCGTGCAGGGCGATGCCGATCGTCTGCAAGCCGAGAATCCCAAGTTTCCTATCCCGCCGGATCTGCTGACCACTTCGGGTTCCGGCCTTGATCCTCACATATCTCCGGAAGCGGCAGAATTTCAGGTGCCGCGCATCGCCAAAGAGCGCGGCCTGAGCGAAGATCGAGTTCGCGAAATCGTGCGCCAGCACACTGAGTCGCGCCAGTTCGGTTTCCTCGGCGAGCCTCGCGTCAACGTCCTGCAATTGAATCTTGACTTGGATCAGATCGCGCCCAAGCGCCCGTGATTGCAGATTTGACTTCCGAAGACGACCTAGCCCCAAGAAATAAATGAGACCTCCATCTGATCACTTTCAGCCACCATGGCTGAAAAGAGCCACGTATGCTGTCGGAAACTAATACGTAACTTCCGGGTTTACCCGCTTGTGGATAGAATTAGCGAACAACTCTACCCAAGCATGGGGCTAAAAGGATGAAAGCTAGCAAACAGTGGTGTGTGTGGCTGTTTCTACTGGCGAGTTTTGTATGGCTGTTCCAAGCGTCGCAGGCGATTGCGCAAGATCAAGCGCAACCTCCGCAGCAGCAAGTTGCGCAGGATCAGGATGGTCAGAATCAGACCGCGGATGACCAGGATCCTCCCGGCCGTGTAGCGCGGCTCAATTTCTCGCAAGGTTCGGTTTCGTTTCAGCCGGGCGGAGAAAATGACTGGGTCACTGCCGTGCCCAACCGCCCCATGGTGACGGGCGATAATCTCTGGGCTGACGAGGATTCGCGCGCCGAGGTACACGTCGGTTCGACAGCCATTCGTCTTGGTCCGAAAACCGGCATTACTTTTCTCGAAGTCGGCGACCAGGCAACTCAGATTCGCCTGGCGCAGGGCTCGCTCATCGTGCGCGTGCGCCACGTGGATGACGACGATAGCTATGAGATCGACACGCCAAACGTGGCGTTCACTTTGCTGCAACCGGGTGAGTACCGCCTGGACGTCGATCCCGATGGCAATCACACCGACATCACGGTGTGGCATGGCCGTGGCGAAGTTACCGGCGGCGGGTTCTCTTATACCGTTGTGGCGAATCAGCGCGCCACCTTCACCGGAACTGATCATTTGGACTATGACTTGGGGCAGGTTGCCGGAAACGATGACTTCGATAGCTGGGTTTTCGAACGTGACCAGCGCGAAGATCAGTCCGATTCGGCGGATTACGTTTCTCGGGAAATGACCGGCTACGAAGACCTCGACGAGTACGGCAGTTGGAGCTACGTCGCCGGTTACGGACCGTGCTGGCGGCCGGTGGGCGTGGCTGTTGGTTGGGCGCCGTATCGCTTTGGCCACTGGGTGTGGATTGGTCCGTGGGGCTGGACGTGGGTGGAAGATGAGCCTTGGGGCTTCGCTCCATTTCACTACGGACGCTGGGCTTTTGCCGGAGGCGGCTGGTTCTGGGTGCCGGGACCGGTTGTCGTGCGGCCGATGTGGGCTCCGGCGCTGGTGGGCTTCGTCGGCGGCGGACCTGGGTTTCACTTTTCGGTTGCGATCGGTGGCGGAGGCGGAGTGGGATGGTTTCCGCTGGCGCCGGGAGAAGTTTTTGTCCCCGGCTACCGCGTGAGCCGCACTTACGTCAACAATGTGAACCTTACCAATACGAGGGTGAACGTCAGCCGAATCACGAACGTATACAACACGGTCGTAATCAACCGCAGCACCACCGTCAACAACATCATCTACGCAAACCAGCACGTCGATGGCGGTGTCACTGTGGTTTCGCACGACACGTTTGTGAATGCACAGCCGGTGGCGCGCAACATCGTGCAAGTGCCGTCGAGAGAAATCGAAAGTGCGCCGGTGACGCACGTGGTTGCGGCGGAACCGGTGCGGGCCAGCGTGTTCGGCGCAGGAAGACCCGTGGCTAATCGGCCGCCGGCAGCCGTTCTTTCCCGCCAGGTAGTGGCGCGAAGAACTCCGGCTCCAATGCCACGATCCTTCGATCAGAAGGTCGCGCAGGCGGGCGGACACTTGAATCAGCAGCCATTGGTACGTCAGGAACCTGCGGGCCGTCCCGCTCCCGTGAACCAGAGTAGGTTGAATCAGGCTACGTCGAATCAGGCTGGATCGAATCAGGGTGCGTCGAATCAAGCTGCGCGACAGCCTCAGCCGCAGGAGGGCTTCCATTCATTCGGCCAGCCTAACAGTGGAACCAACCAGGCGAAGCCGCTGCCTCGCGTGTGGGAGGCACAAGGAACTCCCGAACCTGAAAACCGGAACACCCAGCCGTCGAGCGGCACGCGGCCACAGCAGCCAATCGAGCAACAGCCAGCGCAGCAGTGGTCGCATCCGCTGGCCAAGCCGGCGCCGGCGGTACAGGAGAGGAATCCAGAGCAGGAACAGCAGCAGGCGCAGAAGTTTAACAGTTGGCAGCAACAGCGGCCCGCGCCTGCACCGAAGCCAGCGCCGCGTTACTCTCCGCCGCCTCCCCCTCCACCTAAGAAGTGACGTGGCCGGGCAGTGGTTGACGGAGAATGGTTGGGTGCGGTCTGATAAGGTTCGCATGGCGATCATGAGCGGGCCTATTGCAAGCAACAACCGCAGCGCCGGGAAGCAGGCAGATCGCCCGCTCCCGGCGCAATTATTTTCCGGAGTTTCTACACGAGCGAAATAATTCCCGCGAGCCAGGCATGAGTAAGGCCGTATGAGCGAAACCGCATGAGCGAACCCAAGCGCCCCGCCGTCAATTGGATGGACGTTCTCTGGCTCCTGTTTCTGGCCGGGCTGGCGGCGCTGCCGCCGGTGGGCGAGATTCACAAACAACTCACGCTTCTGGCAATTGGAATTGTGCAGCTTAGCGAAGGCTGGCTGCTGGGGCGCGCTCCCCGGCGCGGCGCAACTTACATCGTTCTGCTCAAGATCGCTCTCGCGACCCTGCTCATCGATCACACCGGCGAACTCAGCATCAACAGCAGTTACTATCCCATCTATTATTTGCCGGTGGTCAGCGCCGCCGAATATTTTGGCCCCTGGGCTACGCTGGGCTGGACCGCTCTCGCTTCGGCTGCCTATTGTTCATATCTTTATCCCGCGCTGCAGGAATATGAAATCCCGGCAGAGGGTTACGGTCTGCTCGCCATCCGCATTCTTTTCTTTTTTCTGGCGGCCATGGTAGTCAACCGCTTTGTCGTGGAGAACCGCCGTCAAACCAGGCGCTATCAGGAACTGGCGGAAACGCTTGCCGAAACCAATCGCAAGCTGGAGCAGGCCCAGGCTGAGGCGCGGCGCTCCGAACGCCTGGCCGCTCTGGGCCAGCTCTCCGCCGGACTGGCGCATGAGATTCGCAATCCTCTCGGCGTGATCAAGGGATCGGCCGAAATGCTCACGCAGAAGCTCCACGATGCCAATCCTTTGGCGTGCGAACTTGCGGGCTACATCTCAACCGAAACCAACCGCCTGAGCGCGCTGGTCACGCGCTTTCTCGATTTTGCCCGTCCCCTGCATGCCGATTTAGCGCCCCGGGAAATCACCGCCGTGCTCAATCACGCGCTACACTCCGTAGCCCTGCTGCACAAAGATGCGCCGGTCCGCGTGGAGCGGCAGTACCACCAGGACTTGCCGCTTGTCCCCTTGGACGAAAGTCTGTGCGAGCAGGCCTTCGTGAACCTTATGCAGAATGCTTATGATGCGATGGGCAATGATGGAGGAACGTTGCGGGTCACGGCCGCGAGATCGAAGGCTGCGGATCGCGATGGAGTCGAAGTCCGAATCGAAGATACAGGTCCGGGAATTCCGGCGGAGCTGCGGGAACAGATTTTCAACCCCTTCGTGACCACCAAGAAAACCGGTGTGGGACTCGGTCTATCGATCGTGTCGCAGATCATTGACGGGCACCACGGATCGATTCGCGTCGCCGGTGGTGGCGAGAGCCCGGGGCCAGGAGCGTGCTTCACCATCTTTTTTCCCTCCGCCGGAGAGTCTGCCGCCAAGTCAGCATCTGAATTGGTAGTCTCTTAGCTGGTCTGCGAATCCTCGACTCGCAAAAAGGAAACTCCGAACCAATGGCAAGAGTTCTAATTGTTGAAGACGAAGCGAAAATGCGCCGCCTGCTGGAGTTGAATCTCGGCGAGGACGGCTTCACCACATTTTCCGCCGGAGACGCCGAGACTGGCCTGAAACTTCTGCGCGAGAATTCCATCGACCTCGTGGTTACCGACCTGAAGCTGCCGGGCATTGACGGTCTGGAATTCCTGCAAGCCGTGAAGCGTCAAAATGTCGCGCTGCCTGTTGTGGTGATGACCGCATTCGGCACGGTCGAGACCGCGGTCGAGGCCATGAAGGCCGGGGCCAGCGACTATGTGCTGAAGCCGTTCTCCCTGGCCGAGATGCGCATGGTCATTCACAAAGAATTGGATGTGCATAACCTGCGCGAGGAGAATCGCTCGCTTCGCGAGGCGCTGGGCAAGCGTTATGAGCATCCCAATGTGGTCGCACGCAGCTCGAAGATGCAGGAGGTTCTTTCCACAGTGGATCGCGTCGCTCCCACAAATTCGACAGTGCTGCTGGGCGGAGAAAGCGGCGTAGGCAAGGATTTGATCGCACGCGCCATTCATGAAAGGTCGCGGCGCGCTTCCGGTCCATTCATCAAGATCAACAGCACCGCGATTCCGGAAAACCTGCTGGAGAGCGAATTGTTCGGCTACGAGAAAGGCGCGTTCACCGGCGCCGTCGCCAGCAAACCAGGCAAGTTTGAACTGGCCGACAAGGGCACGTTGTTCCTCGACGAAATCGGCGATGTTCCTCCCGTCACGCAAGTTAAACTGTTGCGCGTTTTGCAGGAGCGCGAGTTCGAACGCCTGGGCGGCACACGCACGGTGAAAGTGGACGTGCGTCTCATCGCCGCCACCAACCGCGATCTGCGCGAGGCGCTCGAGCAGGGAACTTTTCGCGAAGATCTCTACTACCGCTTGAATGTTGTGCCCATTGACATTGCTCCGCTGCGCCAGCGCAAGGAAGACATTCCCGACCTGGTGAATCTTTTCATCGCGCGTTTTCGCGGAGACTCGGGCAAGCCGGTTGAGGGCATTTCGCCGCTGGCCATGCAGGTTCTGGTCAACTACCACTGGCCGGGGAACGTTCGCGAATTGCAGAACATCATCGAGCGCGCCTGCGCTTTGGCCAAGGGGACAGTAATTGATGCGCCTGACATTCACCTCGACCTGCGCGCGGCCAAGACTGCGAACGGCGCCGGCAACTTTCTTCCCGAAGGCCTGACGCTCGAACAATGGGAAGACGAAATGATCCGCGAATCTTTGCGGCGCGCTCACGGCAACAAGAGCCAGGCCGCGCGCCTGCTCGGCTTGTCGCGCAATGCGCTGCGCTATCGGCTGTCGAAGATTGGAATCGCGGATGAAGGCGAGAAAGAACTTTAGAGTGATCAACGTCCCGAATCAGAACAGTTCCGCATCGGAAACGAAAAATACCTTAGCGGTCCACTCATGCGGCCACTACAATCATGGCGACGGACAGCGTCTGGAGAGTCTTGCCAGTGGGTACTGGACACTGTCTTTCACACAGTCGAGTGGCTTAGTCAGCCACTAGGGTTCGACTCCCTCGCTCTCCGCAAGTCACTCGACGACATAAAAGTGCTTGACAACGCTGCTGTTGGAGCTATGCTTAAATTGTGTGAAGGACAGCGTCCGGTACCAAGTGCTTCAGATCCAAGCCCCGACTGACTATCGGGGCTTTCGTGTTGCTGGGGCTTCGCCGAATCTGTAGCGCGAGGTGCGCGCGTCTAATTGCACCACCCAGGGCCGACTTTGGACAGCTTGGAAACCTTCGGTCCCGTCATTCCGACTGTATTGGCTGAAAACCACCAGCTTGGCTGAGAGCGGCCACCGGGTCTACATCCTGCCCTCCGCATTCGGTTGAAAAGCATAACTCCGGCTCTGAAAACAAATGAGTTACTGGATTTTCCCCCGCGCTGCTTTTGGTACGGCAGTTGCTTTACACATGGCGCATCAATCCTTCAGATTTCGGGTTTAGGTAGATATTGGGAGAGGTGGGCTATGAAGACCAGATTTCTTAAAGCGTTTCTTGCAACGAGCTTCGCGATTCTCGCGTGGATCGTCGCGGGCGCCGCCAACCTAAACGCGCAGCAAGCGCCGACGGATAAGCCGAGCGCCGCAGTCGACGCGCAACAAGCGCAGTCGCCCGATGCAGGGGCGCCGCCGGCGCCGTCGGCAGAACCGCCGCAAGGTCCCGGTGACCATCCCGAAAATTCCATGGAAATGCCGCAAGGCCCGGGCGGCCCGAACGCAGCGCCGCAAGGGCCCGGTAGCGCGAACGCCCCGAATACCGGTAACGAAAACGGCGGCAACGAAAACGCCGAGATGGAGAATAAGCAGGGCGTCGGCCGCATCAGCATGATCCATGGCGAGGTATCGACCCAGCGCGGAGACTCCGGCGACTGGTCGGCGGCGGTGCTGAACCAACCGCTTGTCGGCGGCGACAAAGTTTCCACCGGCTCGGGTGGGCGCGCCGAAGTCCAGCTCGATTACGCCAACATTCTTCGCTTGAGCTCGAACGCCCAAGCCACTATCGGGGATTTCACTCGCCAGCGCGTCCAGGTTCAGATCGGTCAGGGTCTGGCAAATTACACCGTTTTCGGTGAGAGCGAGGCTGAGCCTGAAATCGACACGCCGAACGTTGCGATTCATCCCGCGCACCGCGATGGCGCGTTCCGCATTGAAGTGCGTCCCGACGGCGACACGATTGTGATCGTGCGCAAGGGCGAGGCCCAGATCTCCACTCCGAAGGGCATTGCGGAAATCAAGCAGGGAGAAATGGCTACGGTGCGTGGTTCGACCGAGAATGCGCAATACAAGATCAGCCCGGCTTCCGAAAGCGACGATTGGGATCGCTGGAACAGCGACCGCGACCACATGATTCACAGCGCAAACTCATGGCAGCACACTAATCGCTACTACGTTGGATCGGAGGATCTGGATAAGTACGGGCAATGGGAGAACGTTCCCGATTACGGCCAGGTTTGGGTTCCGTCTGAAACGAGTGACTGGGCGCCATACCGTGATGGCAACTGGGTGTATGAGCCTTACTACGGTTGGACTTGGGTTGGGTATGAGCCGTGGGGCTGGGCTCCGTATCACTACGGACGCTGGCTCTCGTACGGCGGCTCGTGGGCGTGGTGGCCCGGTCCGGTGTGGGGCGCGGGTTTCTACCGTCCCTTCTGGGCGCCGGCGTATGTCTCGTTCTTTGGGTTCGGAGGCGGCTGGGGCTTTGGCTTCGGCCTGGGATGGGGCGGTTGGGGCGGGTTTGGCTGGTTGCCGCTAGGTCCGTGTGACTGGTTTCACCCGTGGTGGGGCGGATTCCGCGGACGCTTCGGCGTTGTCAATGTTGCGCGTGGCGGCTTTGATCGCTCCGGTGGCGTCGCGCCCCTGCACGGTGGAACCCGCTTCTCGAACCTGGCGCACATGAACGATGCCCACATCGGCCGTGGATTGTCGACCGTGCCCGCCGGGCGTTTTGGCGCCGGTCATGTAACCGCGGTGGCGGCGAACCGCTCGCAGTTGAGCAGCGCTCGCATGATGACCGGGAACATGCCGGTGGTGCCAAGTCGCGCCAGTTTGTCGGCCAGCGGACGTGCGGCCGCGCCTTCCACTATTCACAGCGGGGCTGCGCAGCACTTCTTCGGCACGCAGAGCACGGCGCATGCGGAATCGTTCCAGCAGGAGACCGCGCACTTGCAGCAGTCCATGCAACAGAACCACTTTTCGCCCGTGGCTGCGGGAGGACGCGAAACTTCGGCGGGTGCGGGGGAATCTCGCGGCACTGCGCTGGCAGGAACTGGCAAGTCGAGTACAGGTACGCCTTCGGCCAACAGCAAAGCTCGTTCCGGCAGCGTGCCCGAACGGTCGATCAATTCGCTGGGTTCCGAGAATCGTGCTTCTGAGAATCGTGGTTCGGAGAATCATGGTTCAGAGAATAATGGTTCGGCGAATCTAGGTACCGAGAATCACATGCAGTCCCTGGCGCCGTCGCCGGCGAACCGCAGTGAGCCCAACCGTGGCGAGTGGAAAACCTTCACTCCGCCCTCACACAGCACGGATTCTGCGAGCCGCGCAGCGGGAAATGGAGCAGGCAATGCCGGGGTCTCTGGCCGCGGCGAAACAGGCAACTACTGGAGCCGCACGGCGCCCAGCTCAAACTACTCGCGCGGATCTGCCGCGGGCAGCTATGACCGCGGCGGCAGTTACTCCCGTCCGCAACTCAATATGCGGCAGCCCATCGTGCAGCCGCGTTCTTATGGCGGCTACCGTGGAGGCTATAGCGGCGGTACGCACAGCGCGCCCAGCAACAGCGGAGGCGGCCACTCCTCGGGAGGCGGAGGCCACTCCGGCGGCGGTCACCACTAGTCCGCATCTGTAGTTTCGCTTGCGACGTTTCGCGCCGGCGAAAAGTGTTGTACCAGCAGGTGGATGTACACGAAGTGAAGGTCAGAGGCGAAAAAGGGCGCGCTGAAACGGCGCGCCCATTCTCTCATGATCACGTGGACTCTTCGTCGACCGGAAGGACAAACCGGAGTGACAAACGTTCACCGCGCGACAAGTCGAACCGCAACCGCTTCTACGGTCGCGCGTAGGCGGGATTCTCGGGATCTGGAGGGTCGTAATCGCGGCCATACTTGTTCTTGTGTGCCACTTCCAGACTCGACTCGGCGAGGGAGATTGTCCCCAGAAAAGTCTCGCCCGGCGAAACCGTAATCTCACGCTCCGCGGCGCGCAGTACTTCCGGCGAAACCGCCGGATGAAAGACATGCATTTGATAACGGCCGGGGAGCACCTCGTGCAGCACGACTTCGCCATGCACATCTGACATGGCGTAGTGGGGAGTGTCCACGGCGATGATGACCGCGCTCATCTGGGCGTGAATGTTGCAAAAAATGTAGGAGATGCCCGGCTTGTCGAACTGCACAAATCGAGTGGTGCCGCTCTCATACAGTCCCAGATCGAAGCGCTTGCCTTCGAAAAGAGAGAAGACGTTGTGAAAAAACGGATCCTGGTTGGGGAACTCAACTTTTCCTCCCACCGGAATCACCAGCAGTGACGGCTGGAAGCTCTTGTTTTTCTGCGTGAGCTTCGGGATCTCCGAAGCCTTCTGCGGTCGTGCAGCCTCAATCGGCATGTTGCTCAGGGGCGTCAGCCAGACCACTGTTTTCGAATCGTCCCTAACGTGGTGTCCGCTATTGGTAAGCTCCACCTTGCCTTTGAGATCGAGGCCCGTGGGATCGAGGCCTTTGACATCGAGCGTCTGCGCGGCCGCAGGCAGACAAGACGCCGGCAACATGCAGAAAACGACGATGCGGCAAAAGGCTAAGCGGCTCATCCTCACGAAAAAAACTCCCTAGAAAAGCACTCCCACGGCCAGATTCACCTGGTTGGTCACGCTGCTGCTCTCGTAGACGGGGAAACTGCGCAAGCGCCTGATTTCAGCGGAAAGCAGCAGGTCTGACCGTGGCCGATAGACCAGGTTGCTCAATGCTCCCCGGTTGCGTCCCAGGATGGTTGTGAAGTTATTGGCGTCGATGGCAAAGCCGCGCACGTCGCCGGCAAACGCATTGTCTTCCGCGAAAGTTCCGTTCAACTCCAGCTTCGGACTGAGTTGCAATTTTAGCTGTGTCCATCCGCCTGCGGAATCGAGTCCGCGAATGCTTGTGGTCGAATCGTACGGACTTCCCCCAAACAGCACCGCCCGGCCGACGCCCGCGCCAAGACCTCCCACTCCGCGGCCACGGTAGAACTCGCCCGAAAGAATCAGCCGGCGCGCGATCGGAATCTGCCAATCGGCTAGCCCCGCCCAGGCGAAGACGTAGCGGTCCCACGACCAATCCTGTTTCCCATAGTAGCCCGCCACGGCAAAGCTGAGCGGATGGTCGAACACCGGCTTCGCCCACGCCGTACGAAGGGCATAGGCAGGCTGCCCCGTGCGTTCGCCCGCCTGCGCCGCGCGGTCGTACGAGTTGAAAGGAGGTTCCCAATCGAGATTGTCCAGAACTCCTCCCTGCACAGTGATCGTCTGCTGATCGGCAAGATCGAAACGGTGCTCCACGCGAATTTGTGGCGTCCAGCCCCACAGATTTCCTGCATAAGCAAATGCCGGAGTCGCCAGCGAGGCGAAAGAAGTCGGCGAAAGCGGCGAGATAAACAGCGAATCCTGCCCCGCGATCACCGACGTGTGTTCCCAGTCCAGCCGCAAGCTTGCCGTTTGCAGCCGCGCGATGCCAAAATTTACTCCGTTGTTCGTCTCGGGAAAACCCCCGGCAAAATCGAACTGCACATTTGCCGAACTCTTCGCGCCCGCTACGCTGGGCCCAAAAATCTCCAGCCCGAGTTCGGTTTGCCGCATGGTCGCTCCGAAACTTACCTGGGTCGCGCCCGGAATCGGCGGCACGGCGAAGTCGGGAAGGTCCAGATTGTCGGAGGCTCCCACGTTGCGAAAAGCATTCATCAGCACAATTCCGGACAGCCGCGCTCTATACTTGCCTGCCGTTTCAACTTTGGTCTGGTACTGCTCGTCGATCTTCGAGCCCAGCAATTGCGCGGATTCTTCCAGCTTCTGCACACGCTCTTCCAGCGGAGAAGCTATCGGCCCCGCGGAAGCCGGCTCCGCGCTGGTCCCCGCCGAAGCGCTCGCTTCCCCGGAGGACGCACCCCCTGCGATCGGAGCGAGAAGCTCGCGAGTATCCCGCAATTCCTTGCGCAGTTCCTGCATCTCAGCGCGCGACTCCGTGTTCTCGGCCCGCATTTGCTCCACCAGGCCGCGCAACTCGCGCACCTGCTGCTCTAGGTCTTCCATAGCGGCATTGCGCTGCGCCGAAGCTGGCTGCGCAGGCGCGCTCCCTTGCGCCACGCTGCCGATGCTCAACAACAGGAAAACGCCCGCGTTTGCCATTACTGCCGCTGCACGCACCGAAACCATCCCCAGGTTCTTCACACCCGTCCTCCCTGTGCGGCATGTCAGATCTCGATGAAAGCAAAGCGTGCGTACGAGGACTAACGATCCGGATGCCGAATTGAGTTCTCACTGTTGCGGTCCCCGCTTATCGGCGCCAGGGACGCGCCCGTCAGATTGATTCCGTCGTCGGAGGAGCGTTGCGGAGAGCGGTCGGGGAGCACGATCCGAAAGACCGTTCGCGCGTCCACCGTTCGTTCCACAAATACCTCGCCGCCGTGATCTTGCACAATCTTCTGCACCACCGTGAGTCCAAGGCCCGTGCCGTTTTCCTTGCCGTGACTCACAAAGGGATGAAACAACTTGTCGCGAATCGGCTCCGCAATGCCGGGCCCATTGTCAGCCACGGCAACCGTAACCGCGCCGCCCGCCTGGCTGAGCGTGACTTCCACTCTGCCGCCCGCGGCGGGAGCGGCCTCGCAAGCGTTCAGCAGCAGGTTGTAGAGCGCGCGCTCCAGCTTGCGCGAATCGAACCAGGCTGCGTTTTGGCCATGGCTGTGAACCGCGATCAATGTGCCGTGATGACGAGGGTGGAGGCGAACCGCCTGCATCGCCCGCTGCACCGCATCGGAGAGGCTGGAGTAGGTCGGGTTCAACGACTCCCTCGTCCGGGCAAACTCGAGCAGGGAATCGATGAGGTCGGTCATCTGATTCACTCCTGTTCGCACTTCCTGGTACAACTCCTCGCGCTGCGCGCCGGTGAGATGGCCGTCGCACAAAAATTCGGAGTTGGCCACAATCGCCGCCAGCGAATGCCGCAGGTCGTGCGAAATGGAACTGGCCATGCGTCCAATTGTCGCCAGCCGCTCGGACTCCAGCAGCGCGTCCTGGGTTTTGAGCAGGCTGGCGCGCATCCGGTCGAAAGCCACGGTGAGTTCCGCGATTTCATCCGTGCCCCGGGGATCGAGCGGATGGTGAAAATCTCCATGCTCCAGCGCCCGCACTCCTTTCACCAGGCTGGCCAGCGGACGCGTGAAGGTGTGAGAAACCAGGTACACCAGTCCGCTGCCCACTACCACCGCGGCGCAGCCCAGCAAAAGCAGCAGGCGATTCAGATTGTCCAGGAATCTTGCTGCCTGGTCGTACGATCCCAGCACGCTCAAGCGAACCGGTGCGCTCGGCTGATCCGACAGATCGAGCGAAGTCGCGAGAAAATGCTCGTTGCCCACTTCCACATCGCGCGGTTCGCTCCTGGCAGACGCCGCCAACTGGCTGAGGCTCGCAATCTGCGCCTGCAGCGCCGGCAGCGTCGTGGCCACCAGCTCGTCGCCATATGAGAACGCAACCTGGCTGGCGGAAACTTTGCCCACTTCGCGCGCCAGTTGATCGTCAATCGCAGAGCCGATCACGAGAAATCCCAGCAAATGTCCGTCGGCCGCGGAACCCGCGTAAATAGGCTGAAGAAAGGTCTGGTAGAGATGGTGGGCGCCGAACCACCAATGGCTGGAATTTTCTTCATCCAGCGACTGCTGGAAATAGCGTGCTGCCGATTCGCGGGTGAACCCCGGCGACTTCGTGTGCAGAGCCACTATGGCATCGTCAGGTTTAATCAGCACAAAAAGATCGCTGCCGGCAAGCTGCCAAACATCGCGCGACGCATCCTGAATCGTGGCCGGATCGGGTGCGGTCATGATGGCCCGTGTAATGGGAAGATCCGCCACCAACTCGGCTGAGCGCGTCAGCATGATTTCCCGCTCGCGCTGAAAGTTCTGGAACGTGGTTACGGAGTTGTGCAGATTCTCCACGATGCCTTCCCGCACGTGGTTGCGCACAGCGTGGCGCACCACCAGCAGGCTGGTGGCTGTGAGCCCCGCCGTAATCAGCAGCATCGAGAGCAGAAAACGAGTGCGCAAGCTGGTGCTGTGCACCAGATCGCTTCCTGCAGGTTTCGGGAAAGCTTGCAACGCGGATTCAGGCGATGTGGCCAAGGGAACTCAGCGCACGAACTTGTAGCCCATGCCATGCACTGTGCGGAAGTGTACGGGACTGGCCGGGTCTCTTTCCAGCTTCTGCCTCAGCTTGAGAATGTGGTTGTCCACGGTGCGTGTCGAAGGATAATTCTGATAGCCCCACACTTCGTTCAGCAATTCATCCCGGCTGATGACGCGATCCGCATTTTGCACCAGAAAATGAAGCGTCTTGAATTCCTGCGCGGTCAGGATCACGGGATTCCCGTCGCGCAGCACTTCCATTTTCTTGAAGTCCGCCGAGATGCCGTCAAAACTGACCAGATTCACGTTCGGAGTCCGGGCCGTGTGGCGCAGCGCGGCGCGCACTCGCGCCAGCAATTCTCTGGGGCTGAAGGGCTTGGTCACGTAATCGTCCGCGCCCAACTCCAGCAGCAGCACCTTGTCGGAAACATCGCTGGTCGCGCTGAGCACAACGATCGGCAGCGTCGGCGCGTGCGCCTTCACTTCTTTGCAAAGATCCCGGCCTGAAAGCTTGGGCAGGCGCAGATCGAGAATGATGACGGCCGGAGCAGCGCCGTGAAAACTTTCCAGCGCCGATTTTCCGTCCGCCTGCACTTCCACCCGGTAACCTTCCGTTTCAAAAAGGCGCTTCAGAGCCTTCTGCACCGCGGGATCGTCCTCAACCACCAGGATTCGCCCCGCCGGATGCGCTGAATTCGTCGGATCAGCCGATGCGGCTGCGCTGAGCGGTGTCACAACCTGAGCCATGGAATTGATCCTTACCTAATCTCGAGACATAGTCCTGGGACCAGACTCTGGAGCCAGACTCGTAACCTGAACCCACTGGATGCAGACCAGCGGTACCCGGCCCTGTTTGCCAGTAACAAGGGCAGCTTACACTGTTTTCCGCCCATTCTTGGCCCACCGACAAGCCTTTGACAATTTTTTTACAATTTCGATACATCTGGAAAAGGTCTTGCGGCCCGTTCCTTGCTGGGAGATTCCTCTTCAAATGGAGGGCTCGTGAGTTAGCGATCCCACCGGCGTCCGACCTTCACGTAAAATTGCTGCCGCGTGCTCCCTAAGAACAACTCCGCGCGTCTGCGCGTCGTGCTGGTGAACGCTCGCAATCCTCTGAACATCGGCGCTGCGGCTCGCGCCATGAGCAACTTTGGATTTCTTAGTCTGCGCCTGGTCACCCCCTACGATGTGGCCTTCCGCCGAGCTCGCTCAGCCGTGGGTGCGGCCGACGTGCTTCTTAACGCCGAGGTCTTTCCGAGCGTCGCCGAGGCGGTTTCCGATTGCGCGCTCGTGGTTGGAACCACAGCCGTCGGCCATCGCGTCCCGCTGCATCCGTTGAAGGGTCTGCAGGAAGGCGCTCGCATCCTTCGCAAGCAGCTGGCGGCCCGTCCGGTGGCGCTGTTATTTGGATCGGAAAGATTCGGGCTTTCGAACGCGGATCTCTCGCACTGTCACTGGCTGATGCGCATTCCCACGCGAGAGGAAAACATTTCCATGAATCTGGGGCAGGCCGTGGCGGTATGTCTGTACGAACTGGGGCGCGAGCGCGCGGCGAAGACAACCGCCAAGCGAACAGCAGCGGACCAAGGACGCCCAGCTTCTTCCGGCGAAATCGAGCGAGTTACAACCATTCTGCTCGAAGCGCTGCGCACCAGCGGTTATGAGAAGCCGAACTCTTCCGCATCGCTGGAGGAAAAAGTCCGCCGCTTCACTCGGCGCATCAACTTGCGCGAAGCCGACCTTCCGCTCTGGCTGGGAATGCTGCGCCAGGTTCTCTGGAAGTTGCGGAATCCGAATGCTCCGGAACGGCAGGCCTGATGCGCTCTTTTCGTCCTGTGGAGAGTGTCATCCTGAGCGAAGCGAAGGACCCCATGTCCGCCTCCGCCGCGAATGACTCCGCAGGGAGTTCTCTCATCCTCTCACTCCCCTCTTGCTTCTGTCGGATAGACCTGGGTCGCACTCCGGCTGAACTGAAATCGCAGATTCCACGCGCTGGGCGCGCCTTCGCCATGCACTTGCTCAGGGGTGAACTTCCAGCGGCGCGCCGCGGCCAGCGCCAGGTTGGCAAAATACTGACTCGGTCCCGCGGAGATCAGCTTCGCCTCCGAAACCTCGCCCGAGGGGCTGACCTCGACTCGCACCACGACTTTTATCTTTCCCGTGATGGTGTTGCGCGCACTCTGCGGCACGGTCGGCAAAACCTGCTCGAGCACTGCGCCGCGTGACGTTCCGCTGGCGGCCGGCTTCGCGGCGGCAAAGGGCGGCGGAGATTTCTCCGGAGACTGTGCCGGAGATTCTTTTGCAGCTTGCGGCGAAGAAGCTTGCGGCGAAGTTTGTGGCGGAGTTTGCGGCGGAGTTTGCGGCGGAGTGTGCGGCGGAGTTTGCGGAGAAGACGGTTGCGCCGAGCCGCCGGAATCGGCGGATGAATTCACCTGCGCCGCTTGCGGTGGTGGAATGTTGGGATTTCTTCCCGCGAACCTGCTCTTCAAGAACATGGCAAGCAAGGCCATGGCTACCACGACGATGGCGATCGTGATCCATCTTGCCGAATACAGGCGTGCCGAATGCCGGGGTGCAGAATACAGGGGCGCCGAATCCGTGTCCTCCGAATCCGCGTGCGCCGAATGCGGCTTCGCGGCTGTCGCGCCGGAATCGGCCGCGACCGGAATTCCGGCCGGTTGCAACTGATTCAGAATGTCGCTTACGCTGCAGCGCCGCTGCGGATCGGCCTCCAGGCAGCCGCGGACAATTTCGTGAAACGGCCGCGGCAATTCGTCCGGCACCACGGCTTGCCGAGGATCGGCGTTGCCGAACTCAGGCGGGTGTTGCGTGAGCGCGGTCACCAGCGTCGCTCCCACCGACCAAACGTCGGCTGCGGGGGAGATGCCGGCGGCAGCCACTTCGGGCGCGTCATAGGCGCTGGGCCGGTAGTCGCCGTTGCGCTCTCCGGCGCGGCTCAGCGTGTCCACCGAAATCTTGAGCTGGTTGTCGGAGGCCATGATGTTCGAGGGCTTCACGTGGCCATGAACGAAGCCGGCCCGGTGCAGATAAGCCAAGGCCTCGGCTGTGGGCCGCAGCACATCGGCGGTTTCGGCGGCCGAGAGCGGACGCTCGGGAAGAACCTGCGACAAATCTTCCTCCGCCTGCTCCATCACCACATAAAGCAGCGGCGTGCCCTCGAGTTCGCAGCGCCCGCCGCCAAACAAGCGTATCAAGTGAGGGTGAGAGATTTTAGCGGCCGCTTCCCAGCGCGACAGTTGCGCTTCTTCGTCGCCTTCTGCGGGAATCAGTTTGATTGCCACCTTCTGCGATTCGCTTCCGCCCAGCTCCGTCAGGAAAACGCCGCTTCTCTCCGAGCCGCCAAGCCATTGACGCAACGGAAATCTTCCGTCGAGCACCTGGCCTTCCCATTTTCTCCACACTTCGTGCGCGTTGCTCATAAGCTAAGCCGCTGACAGCCGAGCGCTATTCTAATCAGCACGCGCCATTCTATGCCAACGCCAATCTATTCCAGCACGAATCTATTCCACGCCGACCCAGTCCACACCGAACCAGTCGCTGCCTGAAACTTTGCGCGTCGATTGGACATCCAGCCCGGCGCCGGAGATGCCCCGCAAACGCAATTGGGAGCAGCAAGCTGCGACTTTGGTTCCGGTTCTGACCCTCAGGATGGGTCCCGGTTCGAGGCTTCAGGCGAGCTTGTTAAATCGATTTAAATGAAGGATTTAAGTCATTCAAACGAAAGAAGTTAGACCGGCGTTTTTCCACAGAAATCCCGTGTTTTCCACAGTTTTGTGCAGAATCAACAACATACGGCTCGGCACCAAGCATCTCAAACGGTGCATCTCTCTCCCGACGCCGGGGCACGGCTTCACTTCGCGCCCAGCAAACCAAACACGGCCACTGACGTTGTAGTTCCAACGTAGATCTTGCCATTGACGATCATCGGAGTTCCGAAGTGACTGGCTTGTCCGAACTGGTCGCGTCCATTTGCGGCCTGGTTGGAAGTGTAGAGCTCGGTTGCGAGAGTGCTGGCTCTGTAGGCATGCAGCACGTCGATCGGGTCGCTGTGTTCGATGGCCCAGACAATTCCGTTGCCGGTTCCGTTGGAGGAGATGCTGGGCGTGGTTCCGGGATAGGCAAACGATTCTGCGCTCTTCGACAACGGCGAAGTGGAAAGCTTGGCTTGCGTGAAGTGGAATTGCAACACGTTGTTTCCCACCGGACCGAAGTAGACCGAGCCATTGTAGAAAGCCGGCATCGACCATAGGCCGCCAGCCAAAGCTCCATCGAGTTCCTGGTAGATGGTGGTGTCGCCGTTGGGGTTGAACTTGCCCAGGTTGGTGCGGTCGACAATGTAGATGTTCGAATCTTTTCCGCCGCCGAGCGCGAGCGAGCGCGTCGTCCCGGTAGAGTCTTTCATGGCCGGCAGGATCAGAACTCCACCGGAGCCGAGATCCTGATCCGCGTCGGACTCCTGGACGGTGTTGTACATCTCGAAATAATCCGCCACTTTCAGGTTGTTGTTGGTGGTTGAGACTTTGATAAAGCCATTGCCGTAGTCTCCATTGATGGGGAAGCCTTTGGCGTTCAGGGTTGTGTCGAAGGTGCCATTGGCGTCGAGAAAGAAAATATTGCTTCCCGAGGAAGCCAATCCCGCTCCCGCCTGCCAAATCGAGCCTTCACTGCCGTTGGGAGTGAGGTTCAGGACGCTGGTCTGAGCGAGAGTGCTTTCGCTGTAGCCGATGAGCCAGCCGGTGTAGGGGCCGGCGTCGCAGTGCGAGGTCCAGCCCGTATAGACGACACCGTTCAACAACAGAAGTCCGGCGCGTTCGGCGTACTGGCTGGGATCGAAAACCACAAAACCGTTTTGACTGTTGGCTCCGGTGCCGGGATATTGCGCAGCCACGGCCACCGGTCCGCCGAACTCTTCCGCGCCGGTGGTGATGTCGAGCGCGTGAATGCGCTGGAAGTAGGTGGAGGAAGAATTCTTGCTCATGGCCACCGCGTAGATGGTTCCATCGGGGCCGCTGCTGCGGTCGATCACGGGAGTGGAAGTGATTCCGATCTGCGGACTGATCTGGCTGCAGCCGTGGTCGTCCGACGGTACTTCGCCCGAACCGAGCAACGAAACTTTCCAGAGCAACGTGCCGGAGTCGGCGTCGAAGGCATAAACGCTGTCATTTTCAGTGACCGCATACAACACGTTGTGAACCACCCCAGAGATGGTAAGTGCCGACAAGTAAAGAGGTTGGGCATCGATGATGCCGTCTACGGGAAGCGAAAACAGCAGCCCGAACGTGGTGGATTTGACATTGGTGAGCTTGAGAATTGTCTCTTGCGAATTCAGGCCGGTGCGCGAGTTGTTGTTGTGATAGGTGGTCACGTCAGTGGCGGCGGCGTCGGCGAGCGCGCAGGCCAAAGAGAGCACCATCATCACCCAAAGGGTGGACAACCGAGGGCGGGCATTTTCATGCCGGGGCTGCTGGAGCAGAGCGCAGATGGATTGTTCACGCAGAATGTTCGACATGGGACCCTCCCTGGGGATGGATAAGCTGTTGGATCGATGAGTCGCGCGCGGCCACGACAGTCAACATGGTTCCGCCGGCCAGAGAGCGATTTCAGTGACGAAGTGTTTGAAAATTTGGAACGAACAAATACTTTTAGCACTCCCTTGAGAATGAAACCAGTAGCCAAAAGGACATGGAGCATTCCCTAAAAAGAAAGGCTACGAGGACCACCGAATCGTTGAACGGCTTCGATCGTTGTCGTTTCGATCATGGTCGTTTCGATCATGGTTGTTTCGATCGTTGGCGTTTCGATCATTGCTGTTCCGATGATGATTGTTCGATCATGGAGGATTGCGTTAGCGATGTAAATACAGCGAAGACAGGAGACTGGAGCGGCTGGCGTCCTATCGCGGGGTGAGATCGGAGTAGTGGCCGAAGCTGGTAAGAACCACCTGATCGTTGCCGGGAATGTAAAAACCGAACTTGCCGAGAGTGAGGTTGCCGCCGGGCTGCGTCCAACGGTCGAGAACCACCCAGGTGTCGCCCAGCTTGATCGAGTGGGTGATCTCATTGGGTTCGACGCGAATCTGCACGGTGCGGGACCCTTTTTTCTCGCCTTTGTGCGGAACTTTGGCTTCGTCAGTTTTCTGGCCGTTGCGGATCACGGTGCGGTAGAGGAAGTTGTCGTCCATCTGGAAGAGCACGTGGTTGTTGGCATCGGTGTAGTTCACGAACCATTGCAGGCGATGACCTTTGCCCAGAATGCTCGAGCCTTTCACGGCCGCGGAAAATACAAACGCTCCAGTGGTGGGCGAGACGCCGTACAAAACGAAATCGCCGCCTTTGTGAACGAATGTGTTGTTCTCCTGCTGCCAGGCCGAGGCGTCGTCCCACTTCGACATGCCGTCGGGAGCTAGAGAGAGATCGAAAGCTTTTGTCTGGCCGGCAATCACGGCGACGGTGGAGGTTCGAGTGAGAATATCGGCCGTGCGCGCCGTCAGCGTATAGGAACCGGCAGGCAGGCTGAGCGCGTTCCCGCTCGTTAACTTCACGGGAGATTCGCCCGCTTTGGTTAGAGTGACCTGCGCGTCGGCGGGAGTGAAAGTAATTTTCAACTCGCCGGGAGCGGCTTCGAGAGACATGTCGGCCGCCGAAAGCGCCACTGCCGCGCCGGCGACGAAATGTTTCTTGATCTGCCTGGGCTTGAAGCGGTCTTTGCGCAGTTCGACTATGTGGTCGCCGGGATTCACCGTGGAAATATTGAGGGTTCCATCCTGCTGCACGGTTCCAACCGAAGTCTGATCGACGAGGACTGTGGTTCCGGGAACTCCGCCCTGGATCGAGAGCGCAGCGAAATGCGGGACGGGCTGCAAATTGAAAACTACTTTGTGCTGTTCGCCTTTGCGAACGCGAATCTTCTGATCGGGAACTTCCTGGAAACCGTTTTGCGAAACTCGAATCGTATAGTCTTTCGGCTCGAGGTTGGCGATGCGCAGTTGACCGCCTCGCGTGAACTGATCGATGAGCTTGCCGTTGAGAAAGACCTTCGAATGGTCCTGGCCGGTGACGACCACCAGAGTGCCGACGTTTTGTCCGGTCTCGAGGAACGTGGTGAGCGCCGGTGCCGCGCCGACATCGATGGGAAGTTTGTATTGGTCGCTGCCCTGGGTGAGCGTTAATTCGTGAGGGCCGGCGGGGACGGGAGGAAGATCGACGCCCTCCTGAGGCACATCGACCGCGGGCTGACCATCGAGGCTGAGCTTGGTGTTGCGGTCACTCGCATAGACGTGAACCGCGTCGCCCATGCTGCCTACGAGGACGGCGAGAACTCCTTTGGTGGTGATGGGCAGTTTGACCACGGGCGCCGCGCCGTCCGCAGCGGTGAAGTTGAAGGACGCACTGCCGTGAGGGCCTTCGAATTTCAGCGAGTGATCTCCGGGCGTAAGCTGGTCGAGCGTCCACTGAGCATCCTGCAGGTCGGCGGGCGGCTGATCGTCGAAGGAGACTTTGCCCGAGCCGGTATCGGAAGAAAGTTTCAGCGCAGGCGCCGGGAGCAGCACGGGTTCGGGAGCCGCGGGCGGCGGAGTACTGACAGGAGCCGAAGCGACCTGGGGCGGTGGTGGCGGAACCGGTTTGTGTCTGCCCGCAAAAGCGAAGATCAACACGACCAGCAGTACGGCAGCGGCGCCGGCCAGGATCAGATTCTGGTTGCTCGAAGAGAGCGGCGACGATTTGGCTGCGGGAGCTGGGATTTTCTTTGCGGCTGGAGGGATTGGCGGCGGAGGCGCGGCACCAGGTCGCTGCGCAAGCGCAGCGGCGGCGAGCGGCGCGGCCGGTAAATCTGTTTTGCTCTTCGCCACAGGTAGATCTGTCTTTGTTTTTGTCTCGGTCTTTGTCTTTGTCTCGGTCTTTGTCTCGGTCTTTGTCTCGGTCTTCGTCTCAGCCTTGGTCTTGCTTGTGGCAACTGGCGCGGCGCGGTTCTCCGCAGTTGAGGTTGAGGGTTTCTCCGCAGAAACTACTGGCGGCGCGGCTTCTAGAGCAGGCGCTTCAACCGTTGGCTCTGCTACCGTGGGCGCGGCAACAAAAGATAGAGTCGCGTGCTCGGGGGATGGCGCCGCGCCTGCACCAGTTCCGCTGACGCCAGGCAGGCTGAGAGTCTGCAACAGAGAGTTGGCTGTGGAAAGAACTTCACCGTCCTCAGCATATTTCTCCGCCAAGAAACGGGCGCGCTCGCCCCAGTTTTTCCTTATGGCATCGGAAGCAGAGTCAGCTTCGCTCTGCATACGTTTCAATTCGTCGAGGTCGCGGCGGCGAGCTTGCCGGCGCTGGGTTTGAAGATCGCGCTGAATCGTGTCCTGAATTTGCAGCAAGCGTGGTTCGCGAGGATACGCCACGAGCGACTCTTCAATGCGAGAGAGCGATGCGGCAAGGTCGCCCGAAGCTTGCAGCTTGCGAGCCTGAGAAACGCACTCATCGACGAAAGTCTCACGCTTGCGATCGACGACGAGAGTGCGAATGGTCTTGGCCATGGGATGCGAAGAATTCAGGTCCAGACCCTCTTTGGCCAGCTTCTCCGCTTCCTGCCAATCGCTCTCCACCGTGGCGTGGGCGAGTTCGATCAAGGCGTTGGCGAGAACGGCGCGGGCGAAGGGATTGTTCTCATCCAGCTCGTAACCCTGACGCAGCAACTCGATACCTTCCGCAGATTTCTGTTGCACGCACAATTCCTGGCCTTCGGTCATCAGGCGATGGGCTTCGGTTTTGCGCTCGACGCCATCGTGGGCGAGCCGTTCCAGCTCCTGGAGTTCGGTGTCGCCGGGAAATTCCGCGGCCGCGCCTTGCAGCAATTCGAGACCGCGCGCGTAGTCGCTGGAATGCAGGCAGGCATCGACTTGTTCGACCAAACGAGTCTTGGCTTCGATACGGATCTGCTGGTCGCGCCGCTTCTGCAGGCGCTCGACCTCGAACTTCAAGCCAGGATACTGGCTGTAGATGGTGCGCAGGATTTCCCAATCGTTGAGCGCGTCGCTGAAAGCGGCTTGCTCCTCGTGGTGGTGAGCGCGGGCGACAATCGAATTGACCAGATCGCGCTTATCGCGGACGAGGCGCAAAGAACGTTCGAAATGCGATTCTCCAGGATGGGCGTCGAGCGCCTCCTGCAGAATGTTCACGCGTTTTTCGAGATCGGGTTCAGCCTCAACTTGACGATCGACGGAAGCGATGAAAGACGAGAGTTCCTGGCGCTGCTGCTCTTCGATATCGTATTTCAGCGCCTGAAAGATGGCGTTGGCAGGGTACTTGGCCAGATAGGTCTGGCAGACGCTGAGGGCTTTGGAGAAGTTTTTCTCCACGAGGTTCTTGCGCGCCTCCGCATAGGCGGTGTTCATGGCGTCGTGTTCGGAGCGGACTTCGTTGTAGAAGCTCTGGTAACTTGCGCCGCTTTCGCGGTTGAGCGAATCGGGGGCGCGGCGGTCGAGTTCGAGCACGACGCCCAATTTGGCGAGGGCGCTGCTCACGTCGCCGTTTTGCCATGCATCCATGGCGGCGCGATGAATCTGTTCTTTTTCCTGGCGAAGCTTTTTGTATTCCTGCTCCAAGCGGTCGACTTCGGCCAGCAATTGCAGAGCGCGCGCCTCTTTGGGACGCAATTGCAGAACGTTCTGCAAGGCTTCGCGGGCGTGCGGATAGGCGTGATTGTCACTGTGCTGCCGGGCCAGGCGATACCAGTTGTCGATCTGGCGTTCGCTGCGGCGATTTTCAATCCGGCTCTTGAGCGACAGAGCGGTGGCGTTGTCGGGCTCGATCTGCAAAGCCTCCTGCAGCTTTTGTAGTGCGAGAGGGTCTTCTTCTTCTTCGAAACGAGCGCGCGCAGCCTCGAGAAGCTGGGAAAGGGTTTTGCGGCGCACCGAGTTATCGAGCTGACGGCGCAGCGCGCCGATGGAAGAATCCATGTGGCCTTCCGCTTCGAGCTCTCCGAGAATTTCGCCGGCGAATTGAAAGTCGCCATCTTCCAGTGCCTTGGTGACGCGCTGCAGGCGGGGACGGGTGCGTTCGGGGTCAAAAAACTCGATAGGCTCGTTGCGCAGCGCCTTGCCGAGGGTATCGCCGAAGTCGCGGGCGCTCGAGAAGCGGTGCCACGACTGTTTGGCCATGGCTTTGTGAACGACGCGGCTGACGTTTTGGCTCACTGTGGAATTCAGTTCGGAAGCCAGCGGCGGAATCTGGTGAAGGATGGCGTCGACGACTTCATCGGCGCGGCTGCGCTGAAAGGGATGGCGGCCGGCCAGAGCTTCGTAGCAGACCACGCTCAGGGAGAAAATGTCCGACGCGGCGGACAGCGGCTTGAGCTGGAGCTGCTCGGGCGACATATAGAGCAGCGTGCCTTTTTGCGCGCGGGTGGTGTGCGCATCGGCCATGTGCGCGACGCCGAAGTCAATGATCTTCACCGAGTCGTCTTCCATGACGAAGATGTTGCTCGGCTTCAGATCGCGATGGACCAGGCCGCGCTCGTGAGCCGCCTGCAAGCCGCGGCAAGTCTGTGCCATGATTTCCACCGTGCGTTCAACGGTGAGGCGATGGCTGGCTTTGCGCACGAAATGGTCGAGCGTGGTGCCGGGCAACAAGGGCATGACGAAATACGGTTTTTTCTTGCCCTCGTCTTCGAACTCTCCGATATCGAAAATCTCGACGATGTTGGGATGGCTCATCGAGGCCAGAACATCGCACTCCTTGTAGAACAACTGAAGCGACGCGGGGTCGGGAAGATCGAGGATGGTTTTGACCGCAACTTCGCGGCGCACCACGGTGTCATAGGCGCGGTAGACGAGGCCCATGCCGCCCTGGCCAAGGATCTGGCGGACCTCGTAACGGCCGGCTAGTTTTTTCGGAGAATGAGGATGTTCCATGGCACGGCCCCGGCCAGCAGGGCCTTCAGCATCTTAATCTGGTTTTGGCCGAAAATGTAGCCCTTCTGGAGCGGAAATGGAGTCTAAAGATTGGTAGGCATAAGACTCTCTGCGGGTGGAGTTATGGCAGGCGCTGCGTTTGCCAGCAGCGTGCAGGTGCGGGTATGCTCACGGATTCATTGCAGAAAGGTGCTGCCGCTATGTTTGGAGAGTCACGGATTCTTACAGAGTCACGGATTAGGGATTTACGGATTTCAAAGTCTCGCAGGGCAATTTCCTTCGCGCTCCTGCTCTGTCTTCCGACCGTGGCGTGGGAAGCGGCCCGTTCGCAGCAGACACCAGCGCAGCAGACCCCGCCGCAAGCAGAAGCAGCGAAACCAGAGGTGGTTGAGCACGGCCACTTCCAGTTGCATAAGTTTGAGCAGCCCATCGGCGAGGAGACCTACGAGATCACGCGGGACGGCGATTCGCTTGCGGCGAAGACCGACTTCAAGTTTACCGACCGCGGAAGCGAGGTTCCGCTGACGGTGATGTTCCGGGGAAGTGCGGACCTGACTCCCGAGGCGTTCGAGATCACGGGAAAAAGTTCGCGGCTCACAACGATTGACCAAGCGGTGGAAGTAGGCAAAGAAAAAGTGCGGCTGCGCGATCGAGAACAGTGGACCGAGGTTGCCGTACCGGAGAAGTTCTTCACTGTTGCCGGATATGCGCCGGCCACAATGCAGATGCTGATGGTGCGCTACTGGATGACGCACGGATCGCCGGCAGAGCTGACCACGCTGCCCAGCGGTACGGTGAAGATCGAGCCGCGCGGAGAAGACAGCCTTGCGGTTGGCGGAAAGACCGAAAAGCTGAGCCGCTACACCGTTGAAGGCCTGATTTGGGGCCGGGAAACGCTGTGGTTCGACGGCAATCGCAATCTGGTGGCGGCGATTACCACGGATGCGGAATTCGATCATTTCGAGGCTATTCGCGACGGTTACGAGAACGCGCTCGGCGACCTCGTGGCGCGCGCCGGAGCCGACAACATGGCCGCGCTGGCCGATCTCTCGAAAGGAATCTCAGGCAGCCGTGCGGAGACGCTCGCGCTGGTGGGCGCAACGTTGATTGACGGTACTGGAAAACCGGAGGTTCCAGACGCGGCGGTCGTGATCAAGAAAGGACGGATCGCGGCGGTAGGACCGAAGTCGAAGGTGAAGATCCCGAAACATGCGACTGTAATTGATGAAACCGGGAAGACCATCCTGCCTGGACTTTGGGATATGCACGCCCACTTCGAGCAGGTGGAGTGGGGGCCGATCTATCTGGCCGCGGGCGTTACCACGGTGCGGGATTGCGGGAATGAATTCGAGTTCATCAAAGCGGTTCGGGATGCGATCGCCGAAGGCGGCGGACTGGGGCCGCGTTTGCTGCTGGCTGGAATTGTGGACGGCTCCAGCAAAAGGGCATTGGGCGTGGCGCGGGTGGATACGCCGGAGCAGGCTAAGATGTGGACCGACCGTTACCACGACGCCGGATTTCAGCAGATGAAGATCTACAGCTCGGTCAAGCTGGAAGAGGTGAAGGCGGTTGCCGACGAAGCGCACCGGCTGGGCATGACGGTTACAGGGCATGTGCCCGACGGGTTGAACGCATATCAGGTGATCGATGCGGGGCAGGACCAGATCAATCACGTCCAGTACATTGCGGACGTCATGCATGCTCCCTTGCCTGCGGGAGCGAATCGGACGGACCGCGCTAAAGCGGCTGCGGACATCGATTTCAATTCTGCGGAGTCGCAGAAGGCGATCGCGTTTTTGCAGGCGCACCGCACCGTGGTCGATCCTACGCTGGCGCTGATGGAGTTTCTTACCGCCTCGACGGCGAAACCTCCAGCGAGCTTCGAGCCGGGAGTGAATAAGTTGCCGGTGGAACTTGCCGCGCAGCTCGTCGATGTGGGACCGCCTTCGCCGGATGCGGCGCTGGGCGAAAAGCGCTTTGAGAAATATGTCGGCATCGTGGGGGCATTGCACAAAGCTGGCGTTCCGATTGTCGCGGGGACAGACCAAACGGTTCCGGGACACAGCCTGCATCGCGAAATCGAATTGTACGTGCAGGCGGGATTCACTCCGATGGAGGCGATCCAGGCGGCGACGATTGTGCCGGCGCGGGTGATGGGCCTGGAAAAACAAGTGGGCACCGTGGAAAAGGGGAAACGTGCGGATCTCATCGTGATCCATGGCGACCCTCTCGCGGATATCCACAACACGCGAAACGTGGAATCCGTCATCACCAACGGAACGATGTATGACTCCGGGGAGCTGTGGAAGAGCGTGGGGTTTAAGCCGTAAGCCGCGGTGAGAGTCGCACTTCGAAATGCAGCGCATGAGCGCGTGCTCGGTTCTCGAACTGTAGCTGGAGGCAAAGTCAAAGGCGGCGCGCAGAGCCTGCCTGAGCTTGCCTAAGGGTAGTGTCCGCACCACACGTCCCCTGCGTTTTTTTCCTTTTCTGCTGCCTAACTGTAATAATTCACGCTGCCTTCCGTCTTTAGTCTGAGAGCCAGAAACGAGAACGACAGGAGGCGTAGCCTGCACACCGCATTGGTAGAGGAACCGGCGATCGCAATTCCGGACGAACTCGAGCGAAGTTTTCGCGATCACCACGGCCTGGTGTTCCGGACGGCCTGCCGAATCACGGGCAACGCTGCGGACGCGGAGGACGTGTTGCAGACGGTTTTTCTGCGCCTGTTGCGGCGCGGCCGGAGCGCCGAGGTACTGGAAAATCCGGAGAGCTACCTGCGGCGGGCGGCGATCAATGCGTCACTCGATGTGATTCGGTCGCGGCAGGCCAACGCCGAGGTGGAACTTACCGAGACACCCGCCGCTTTCGCGAGCAGCCATGGAGGCGACCTGCGGCAGGCTTTGGCGCGAGCCATGGGTCAACTGAAGCCGCGTGCGGCAGAGATTTTCGCGCTGCGCTTTCTTGAGGGCTTCAGCAATCCGGAGATTGCGCGAATGCTCCGTATCTCACAGGTGCTGGTGGCGGTTATCGTCCATCGCACGCGGCAACAGCTCTGCAAGGAGCTTCGTCCATTCTTAGGGGGAAGGTCATGAGAGATCAGAATCAAGGTCAGAGCAAGAATCAGAGTTTTGAGGGTTTGCTTTCCGAGATTCGCAACGAGCGCATGGACGATCAACTGGTTGCCCAGGCTGGTGATCGCGTCTGGAACTCGCTGACGAACGCGCCAGAGGCGGCCCTGAGCCTGCACAAGCTGCGAGGCTGCGAAGATTTTCAGGCGCTCATTCCGGAGTATCTGGGGCAACGTCTGCCCGAGGCGCGGAGCCTTCTGTTCACGGACCACGTGCATGGTTGCGTGGCATGCCGGCGCGCTCTTGAACGTGCGCGTGAAAGTGAGATGCAAACGGTTTGGCGTCCGGCGGCCGTGCGGAAGAGTTTTTCAGCCTGGCGGTGGGCTTTGACGGCGACCGCACTTGTGGCAGTGGGCGTTGCGGTGCTCGCGCTGGCCAACGGATTCTTTGCGGGGCAACGGGTGGTGCGCGGTGAGGTTCAGAATGTGGACGGCTCGCTGTACGCGGTGTCTGGGCAGGAAGTCCGCGTGATTCCCGCGGGTTATCAGATTCGCAGCGGAGACGAGATTCGCACCGCCAAAGGTTCGAACGCGGTGGTGCGGCTGCTCGATGGATCGCTGGTGGAGATGGGGGCGCGCTCCGATATTTCGCTGTCGCGGGGATGGAAGGGCACGACGATTCATCTCGATGGCGGTCAGGTGATTGTGCAGGCGGCTAAGCAGCGCTCGGGCCATTTATATGTGGCGACCGACGATTGTCTGGTATCGGTAAAAGGGACGATCTTTTCGGTGAACCGTGGGGTAAAGGGTTCTCGCGTGGCTGTGATTGAAGGTGTGGTCCGCGTGGATTCCGGCGAGCGAACCAGCGAACTGCGCGCCGGCGACGAAGCGACTTCGAGCGCCAGCGTTTCGCAGGTGCCGATCCAGAATGAGATCGCCTGGAGCCGGAACGCCGCCAGGTACCTGGCCCTGCTGGGAGATTTCGCCGTGCTGCAAAAACAGTTGGCGGCGATTCCGGGTCCGGGATTGCGCTATAGCTCCGAGCTTCTGCAATACGTTCCGGATAACACCGTGATCTATGCCGCGATTCCCAATCTGTCGACCACTTTAGGTGAAGCCGGCCGGTTGTTTGAGGAACGGTTGCAGCAAAGTCCGGCGTTGCGCGCATGGTGGCGGCAACAGCAGAGTGGCAGCGGGCCAAAGCTCGAAGACATCGTGGGACAACTGAAGACCTTCAGCAGCTACCTTGGCGACGAGATTGTATTCGCGATGGGGAAGAACGGAACATCTGAAGGATCGCCGGTGGTTCTGGCCAAGGTGAATCAATCCGGGCTTGAGGATTTTCTCAAGAGTGAAGGCAAGCGCCTGAGCGCGAAGGGCGCGGCGCCGGCGATTCAGACGGTTCGCGATCCCTGGGCAATGCCGGTTGTGTCCGGACATCCGCTGCTGGTTTATGTGAACGCCGGTATGTTGATTGCGAGCCCGGACGCATCTGAGTTGCAGCGCGCTGCGGCGCGAGTGAAACAATCGAGCGGGCATTTTGCCGAAACCGCGTTCTACCAGCAGATCGTCCACGCATACCAGCAGGGGGCGGAGTGGCTGTTCTGCGCCGACATGGAACAAATCGTGGCGCGGAACGTACAAGAGGGAAGCGGCCGGGGACGCAGCCACGAACTGCCGCCGGGAATCGGCGATGTGCGGTATTTGACGATGGAACGGCGCGAAGTCAGCGGCCAGACCGATAACCGGGCCGCATTGACATTTGCTTCGGAGCGGCAGGGTGTTGCCGCGTGGCTGGCGGCCCCAGCTTCGATGGGATCGTTGGAGTTCGTTTCACCCGATGCAAGCATGGTGACCTCCGTGGTCATTAAGAATCCGCGAAGCATTATGGAAGAGATGTTCCAGATGATGGGAAGCGGCAAGTCGAACTTCAATCAGCGGCTCTCGGAGTTCGAGTCAAAGACCGGCGTGAACGTGCTCGACGACATCACCGCGCCTCTGGGCGGTGAGGTGACCATGGCATTCGATGGTCCGGTACTGCCCACGCCGCGGTGGAAGCTGGTTTTCGAGGTGTATGATCCCGCAACCTTGCAGTCGACCATTGCGAAACTGGTCGACAGTTTCAATCGAGAGGCCAGCGGTAGCGATGGCGGGTTGCAGCTTACGCAGCGGCAGATTGGCTCCCAGACCTATTTCGTTCTGCGCAGCCAGAAGGCGCTGAATTCCGAGGTTGACTATACCTTTGTCGACAGTTACCTGATTGCCGCGCCCGATGTGGGGACAATCTCGAAGGCAATTCAAGATCGCCAGGCGGGATACACACTGACGCATTCGTCGACCTTTCAGGCGCTGCTGCCGCGAGATGGATACACGAATTTCTCGGCGATCCTCTATCACAACATCGGTCCGGTGGTGGGTCCGATCGTGCAGCAGTTGAAATCGAGCGGCGCGTTGACTGCGCAGCAGCGGCAATCGGTGGATGCGCTCACGGCCAACTCCGCCCCGGGCTTGATTTACGCCTATGGAGAGCCGAACCGCATTGTGGTGGCCAGCAACACCGGCTTCATGGGATTCGACCTGGGAACTCTGCTGACGATGGGGGATAATGGGCCGTTCCTGCCGCAGATGTTTCTGGGCGGAAACTTGAGCCTTCCGGCCTCCACCGGTCCATGAGCACAGCGGTCCAACCCGAAGCGGCAAGCGGAGAAATTCAGCCGGTGCCGCTTGCTGCCCGGGAAACACCGCTGATCGAATTACAAGGGCTCTCGGTTCAATTTGGCAAACGCGAAATCCTGCGCGATCTCACAGCTTCTCTGCGCGGGCGCGCGATTGGTTTGCTGGGTCCGAACGGCGCCGGCAAATCCACCCTGATCAATACGCTGCTGGGCTTCTATGCCCCGTCTTCAGGCTCGGCGCGGGTGTTTGGACACGACATTCGCACGGAAACCAGAAAGATCCGGAGCCTGGTCGGCTACATGCCGGAGAATGACGCGTTCATCTCGAAGATGAGCGCGGTTTCTTTTGTCCGCATGATGGGCGAGCTTTCCGGCCTGCCGCCCGCGGCGGCGCTGGAGCGGGCGCACGAGGCGCTGTTCTACGTGGGGCTGGCCGAGGCTCGATATCGCGAGTTGGGAACCTATTCGCTGGGGATGAAACAACTGGCGAAGCTGGCCCAGGCGATCATTCACGGGCCGAAGCTCTTGATTCTCGACGAACCGACCAACGGTCTGGATCCTTCGGCGCGGCAGCGCATGATTCGCATGATCCGCGAAATCCGCGACGGCAAAGAATTACAGATTGTGCTGTGTTCGCATCTGCTGCGCGACGTGGAAGACACCTGCGATGAAGTGTTGATTCTGAAACAAGGACGGATCGCCCACTATTCAAACCTGGAGCAGGAGCGCACCGCCAACAAGAGATTTCTCGAGTTGGAAACTTACGGCGCGAACCGTAACCCTGCGGATAATGAATTAACGAGCCGCGATTTCACTGGCGCGATCGAGAAACTCGGCTGCGAGTGCGCGGTGACCGGCAACCGCATAAAGATGATTCTGGCCGACGGTGTCGAGGTGCGGGACATTTACCGGCTGGCTGCGGAGCGCGAGGTGCGCATCCGCCGGCTCAATTTTCGGCGCGACACGCTGGAAGATATTTTCCTGAAAGCGATGGAAGGTTGATAAGAGAGTTGAATTCGAAAACCATGAAAGCGAGCCGGCTGGGGGACGAGTATGGCGATCTATAGGCGGAGTTACGCGTCGTACTCCGGGGCGCTGACTCCGGCCTGGTCGCGCTGCCTGGTATTGTTTCGCTATTGCCGGCAAAACCTGTTCCGGTCAAAGCTCCAGACTGGATTTTTCGTGCTCTGCTTCTTCTATCCGTTGCTCTGCCTGATTGGCGTCTATCTCGCCCATAACTTGAGTTTTCTCGAGCGGCTCGGAGCCGCGCGCAATCAATTTGCTCAAATCGACAACCGCTTTTTTTTCGCTTTCGTGAACGTGCAAGGCACGCTGGCCTTTCTTCTTACGGCGTTTACGGGACCTGGTCTGATTTCGCCTGACATCGCCAATGGCTCGCTCCCTTTATATTTCTGCCGGCCATTCTCCCGCGCTGAATACGTGCTTGGAAAGTCTTCGGTGCTGGCGATCTTGCTTTCCTACATCACGTGGATTCCCGGCCTGGTTCTCTTCGCAGTTCAGGCGAGCCTTGCGGGAGCGGGCTGGACGTGGGACCATCTCTGGATTGCGGGCAGCCTCGTGCTCTCGTTCTGGATCTGGATCGCGATTCTGTCCCTGCTCGCCATGGCGCTATCGGCATGGGTGAAGTGGAGAGTAGTCGCCGGAGCCTTGCTGCTCGCAGTATTGTTCTTCGGAGCCGGATTCGCCCAGGCGATCAACGGCGTGATGCGTACGGAATCGGGTCACTTCTTCAATATTTCGTATCTGATCGCGACAATCTGGAAAACCCTCTTTCGAATGGATGTCGACCTTCCGATCTCGGCAACCGAAGCGTCGGTTGCATTGCTCATCTATTGCGCGGTCTGCCTGTTGCTGCTTCTGCGCAAGGTGCGCGCCTACGAGGTGGTTCAGTGAACGATCAGATTCTCTTCGAGAATGTGTCGAAGTTCTACGGCGAGATTCTGGGCGTGAACCGGGTGAATCTTTCCATTCCGCGGGGGATCACAAGTTTGGTCGGTCCGAACGGCTCCGGCAAAACCACGCTGATGAATTTGATGACAGGTTTGATCCGGCCCACGCGAGGACGGATACAAGTTTTGGGATGCCGCACCGACGAACCGGAGAAACTCTTCCGCATTCTCGGCTACAGCACGCAGTTCGACTCGTTTCCCAAGGGTCTAACCGGGTACCAGTTTATTTATTCCTATCTGCGAGTTGGAGGAAGGGATTCGCAGGACGCCGAGCAACTGGCGTGGCAGGCCATTGAGCGCGTGAACCTGGCTGAGGCTGCGACCCGCAAAATTGCCGGCTACAGCAAAGGCATGCGCCAGCGAATCCGCCTGGCTCAGGCCTTGTGCCACGATCCGCGCGTGCTGGTGCTCGACGAACCTCTGAACGGTTTAGATCCGCTGGCTCGCTCGGAGATGATCGCGCTTTTTCGCGCGGCAGCCGAGCAGGGTTGTCACGTGATCATTTCGAGCCACATCCTGCATGAAGTCGACATGATTTCCGATCAGGTGGTACTGCTGAGTACCGGATACGTCGTGGCCGAGGGACAAATCCAGAGCGTACGCCAGGAAATTCTGGAGCATCCGGCACAGATTCTCATCCGCTGCAACCGCCCGCGCGATCTCGCCGCCAAGATGATGGAGTCCGGACATACCATCGAAGTTCGCATTCACAATGACGAACGTGGCCTTCTCATCAAAACGCGGGACGCCGACGGTTTTTATCTCATGCTCAATCAGATGGCCGTGAACGGGATTGACATCGAATCGGTTGCCCCGGCCGACGACGATGTGAATTCCGTCTACGAATACCTGATCGGCAACGAAGAGGTGGTGCGATGACGCGCCCCGGATTACCCCGGATTGATTTGGGGCAGATCAATTCCGTGGTCAGGCTAGAGATGAAGAAGATCCTGTTTGCCAGGCGCGGAATTTGGATCTACGTCCTTGCCCTGTTGCCGCTGGTCCTTTTCACGGCGTATGACTTTCAAGCCTCCCGCGAACAGGCTCGCAGAAGGCAGATCGCCAATCAGAGTCAGCGGCCACTTACTTATCAGGATTTGCTAACCGTCAAGTCTGGTATGACGAATCAAGAGGTGATTGCGCTGCTCGGGAGGCCTGCGTTGAATTTTCATTGGCGCGAGCAAAGGGCGCAGGGGCCGGATTCGTTCACCGATGTCGCCCACGAGCGATACCACTACTCCGACGGAAGCAACGATCTTTTCGTGGAATTGTCAGACGGCAAAGTGACGGACGCGAACATTCAGACAGGTAATAGCCTGGGCGAGGACTCGATTGTGTTCGCCAGCGTTTTCCAGTTTTTTTATCTGCGCCTGGCGATCTTTTTCGGCTGTCTCGGAATTTTCATGAACCTGTTCCGGGGCGAGATCCTCGACAAGAGTCTTCACTTCTACTTTCTTTCCCCGATCCGCCGTGAAGCCTTGATGATCGGCAAGTTCCTTGCCGGACTGCTGGCCACCTGCGCCATTTTTCTTACCAGCGAGTTCCTCCAGATCGCTGTCTTTCTCTGGCATTTCAGTCCGACCGTGCGAGATCTCTACCTCTATCACAATCACGGTCTTGAGGATTCCGCGGCGTATCTGGGAGTGACCGCCTTGGCTTGCCTTGGCTACGGGGCGTTCTTTCTGGTCGCGGGAATGTTGTTCCGAAATCCGATTTTGCCGGCGGCGGCAATCTTGATCTGGGAAGCGGTAAATCCTTTTTTGCCGACGCTGCTAAAGCAGTTCAGCATCATTTACTACTTGAAATCGTTGTGCCCGGTGAACATCCCCAGCCCTCCGGGCACTCCGCCGCTGCTTTCACTCCTGATTTCCAACTCCGATCCCGTCGCCGCTCCGGTCGCAATCCTTGGCGTCTTCATCATGGCCACGCTGGCTCTCTATGTCTCGAGCCTTCAAGTACGGCGCATGGAAATCAACTACACGTCCGAGTAGGCCTTGTCCCTCAACGCTTGGCGGCAGGTGTTTGCTGGGGAATCCTCCCCGAGGTGACTCCGGGAAGCGTGCAACGTACATGCGACGTTGAGAAGGGCGGTCTGGCCCGCCCAACTATGCGTCCCAGAGTTAGGGTGAAGCAATTACATGCCGCTCTGCTCAAAGACCAAGGCTTCTTTGTCACGACGGAAGTCGATCTCTTTGAGCGCTCTGGTGTTGGAGTCCGTTGTGTCGGCCACGACCTCGTCCTGAGTTACTTGGCCGTCAATCGCCTTTAGCGTCGCTGGTGCCGTGGCTACAGTTTCCCCATTCTGCAGGAAACTCACTTGTACCGCTGGGCCATTTCCTTGCCATTCCACCTTGTAGTCGCCGGGTTTCAGTTGCGTGCCGCTGACTTGTAGGGAATCAGAAATACTTACCGAGTGCTGATTCTTATCCTTTGCTGACGCGCTGAGCGGAGCCAGCAGTGCCAGAGCCGAGAAAAGTGCCACGTAAGTTAGATGTTTCATTTCGCAAATTACTCCTTTGAACGTTGAGGAAGCATTTCCAACTTTGTTCCGGTTATGAGGATCAACTTAATGCAGAACGCTTCCTCCTGAACAGATGCGAGTCAACCGCAGGCGGTTGCAGGAACTATCGTGACACGATGTAAACGTAAGCAAATCTTTGTAAAGCACTGTCAAAGCGAAGGAAAGCTATGGTAGGGGACCATCGCGCGCTGGAAGTGCGATTAGACTCCTTCGGCGGTTCCGCCAAGCGTCCTCTTTCAGCACCCGCCCGAGCAGCCTGGCGGATGAAAACACTCATCCTGGCTGCCGATTGCGTGCTATTCTCGGATGAATCTGGGCTCGGACTAACCGGGCAGTAAAACGCCTCGGAATGGGAGCGTCTCGGAGGTTTGCGATGCGCGTGTTATGGACTTTGCTATTGGCTACGGGGATTTCGTTCGGGCAGAGCGCTGCGCCGCCAGCGGCGGCAGGCGCTCCAGCGCAGCCTGCGGAGGTTCAACGGCCCGACTCGGCTCCGGCGACGGCGAGCACGACGCCTGCCGCAGGGAATTCAGCGGATGCAACGACTCCGGTTCCAGCCGCGAGCAATGCGCCGCAGTTGAATGATACGAACGCGCTCGCCATTCCGGCGGGGGCGAAAATCCCGTTGTCGCTGAAGCAGGCCATCTCAACCAAGAATGCGCGCGAGGGCGATGCGGTTTATGCGGAGACGGTGTTTCCCTTCGTGATCAATGAGCGCGTAGTGGTGCCGGCGGGGACTTACATCCAGGGCAGGATTGCGCACGTAGAGCGCGCAGGACGGGTGAAGGGGCGGGCCGAAATCCTGATGCACTTTACGTCGATGATTTATCCCAGTGGATACACGGTGATTTTGCCCGCTTCGGTCGAGAACACACCGGGCGCGGACAACAAGAGTGTAAAAGATTCGGAAGGCACGATTCAGCAGGACAAAGACACCGGAAAAAGAATTGAAGATGCCGCCAAAGGCGGCGCCTATGGAACGATGGGCGGTGCGACCGCGGGTGGGCTGGCTACCGGAGGGTTGAACGGGGCCCGCGTGGGAGCCGGCATTGGTGCGGCGGCGGGCGTGGCCTGGGCTTTGCTCAGGCGTGGACCCGATGTTAAGCTCGATGTGGGCACATCGATTGAAATGGAAATTCAGCGGGCAATCCGCGTGGACGCAAGCCGGGTTCAGGTGGCCAAAGCGACGCCCTAGCGCGTGCCAGCCGTTCTTGTGTTCCAGCCTTCTCTTCCTAACTTCACTTCGACCTCTTCCTATTTCAAGTTAAATAGCGCATTCACGTGGGCGGTCACCGTCACGTTCTGTGGTGTAAATTCTTCAGTCGGAGCGGGCGGCGCGGAGTTGGCCATGGCGGTCATGGCCCGGGCCATGCGCGGGGCCACAATCCGCGTGGGCTCGAACGTGTCGACTGACGCGTAGGAAAGGTCTCCAAGGGTGCGGCCGCTGGCGTGGGCGATGGTGTCGGCGGAGTTATAAGCACGGCGGTAGGCGTCTTCGACCGCTTTGTTCTTGGCCTCGTCGATATTTTCCAGAGTGTATTTCAGGAACAGGCTTTCGCTGACGTTGGCGTCGGCGAGTTGCTGGGTGATGGGACCAATCTTGGAGAAATCCTTGAGCTTGAGCGTGACATCGGTGGTGACGCGATATCCCACAACTTTCTGCTTGGGATTTTTCCAGTCGTAGACCGGCTGCGTAGAAAAGAAGCCGAGATTGGCGGCTTTGGGTTCGATGCCGTCGGCGCGAAGAACCTGGCGGACCGCATCGACCTCTTTGGAGGCGTGCTGGAAGGCGCCTTGGGCGGTGTCGTCTTGCACGGAAATATTGAACTGGATGACTGCGGTGTCGGGAGCGGCTTCGAATTTGCCATCGGCGCCGACGTAGACGGAGTTGGGCAGGGCAGTGACGGCAGGATGCTCCTGCGCGAAGGCCGCGGCGGTGAGCACGACCAGAGCAAGCAAACTGAGTATAGATTTCATCATCAACCTCTCATTACTACGATTATGAAGTGCGGCAATCGCTTTCCCGACTTTTATTTCGAGCTATTGAATCCTTAGCAGAATCTTAAGATCCCTTGCCTCAGCGGAGGCGTCCCGTGCGCGAATCGTCGCTGCCTTAATAGAACGAATAGTCAAAGAGATCTTGCGGGATGACGCGGGCTCACTTGCCGGAAATCGCTCAGGCCGAACCCTTGGCGCTTGAAGAATAGGCGAATGGCGAGGTGCGGGAATTAATCTCGCGGCGAAGGTCTTCGAAGATTTCGTCGGGCATCTTCTGAAAGACCTGGACAACTTCGGGATCAAACTGGCGTCCGGCCCATTCCTGGATTTCCTTGCGGGCTGCCGTTAGTGAGCGGGCGGGACGATACGGACGGTCGGAAGTGATGGCATCCAGCGTGTCGGCGATGGAGAAGATGCGCGCGCCCAGCGGAATCTCGTTGCCTTTGAGACGGCGGGGGTAGCCGGTGCCGTCGTAACGCTCCTGGTGAGAGTAAACAATCTCCGTTGCTTCGTCGAGGAACGGAATTTTCTTCAACATCTGGTAGCCGTGGTAGCAATGCTCCTGCATGACGGTGGTTTCGCGCTCGTCGAGTTTGCCCGGCTTGCGCAAGATGTTATCGGGGATGGCCATTTTGCCGATGTCGTGAAGGAAAGCGCCGCGGGCAATGATTGCGACCTGCTCGCGCGGCAGGCCCATGGCGCGGGCGATCGCAATGGTGAAGGCGGTGACGCGCCGCGAGTGGCCCTCGGTTTCCGCGTCTTTGAGGTCCAGCGCATCGCCCAAGGCCTGCAGCGTGATGTCATAGGAGCGCTCCAGATCGGCCATGGCGGTCTGCAGTTGTTCGGTGCGTGCCCGGACCAGAGACTCCAGGTTGGTTTGGTAAGTGCGGTTTTCCAGCTTAAGGCGGCGGTTTTCCAGTGCCCGGCCCACGATGTTCATGAGCTGCTCGCGTTCGAAGGGCTTGAGCAAGTAATCGTAGGCGCCGTTACGGATGGCTGCCAGGGCCACAGAAATATCGTGGACGGCGGTCACCATGACCACCGGCATGTCGGGAAATTTTTCCTTGCTGCGCTCCAGCAGACCAATGCCGTCGAGCTCGGCCATCATCAGGTCAGAAAGCATGAGCTCGAATTCTTCGCCGGAACTAAGAATTGCCAGTGCCTCCACGCCGGAACCTGCCTGCTTGCAGCAGTAGCCAACGGAGGTAAGCATGGAGGAGACAATCTCGCGGATTGCCTCCTCATCGTCTACTACGAGAATGCGGTCAGGCATGAGGGTCTTTGGATTCTATCGGCGATTCTAACCCAGACGGGAGATGCCGAAAGTAACCATTCAGGTCCGGAAAGGACATAGAGAAAAGATCAGACCGTGATATTCAGGAGCGAGATACCCCTACGCAATGACTTCGTCCCTCTGGTTTACCTGGAGCGCGGCCGCACAGTCCGGATTTGCCGGGTTGAAGGCCGGGGAGTGCGTGCTGGCGGCCACGTTGGCAGTTTCGTTGCTTGCGCTGCGCGCTTTCCGTGAGCGCTATCTCCTGGTATGGATCGCCGGTTGGGCAGCGTTATTGGGCTCGCGTCTGGCCGAGGCGCATAGCGCCGGAATGCACATTCCTGAGCAAGATGCCGCTGCCGTGGGTCAGGCGGCCTTCATTGTTGCGGTGGGCCTGTTTGCCGGCGCGGTCCTGATGTACGTGGGGGCAAAGAACCTGCTTACGCCCCTGCTGGCGATCACGGCGTGCGTTACCGGATTCGCCGTGGTCCGGGTATTGGTCTGGCCCAGCTCGCTGCCGCTGCGCGTGGCCCTGGAGCTGTCTTACCGGATCATTCTGCTGACGGCCGCAATTGCCCTGGTGCGCGCCCGCCGCGGGCGGTGGGAGATCGGGGCATGGATTCTTTCTCTGGGCCTGCTCACCCAGCACCTGAGCTGGCCGATCATCAGCCATAGAATTCCAGCCATATTTTCGCTCGCTGCCGACCTCATGCTGGGCTTCGGCATGCTGCTCATCGTATTTGAGGAAGTGCGCCAGCAGGCGCGGAGATCGCGTGTGCTGCAGGCTGTTACCGACAGCATTGTGCGGGCCCGGCAGCAGGGCGGCATGATGCAAACCACGCTGCAGGAACTGCGGCAATTGACCAGGTCCAAGGCAGCATGGTTCCGTCTGATTGAAGGCAGCCATCTGGTGGCGACCCATGCCGTGGGGGTTTCGCAGGAGTTCTTGCGCGAATCGGGCACGGCGGCGATTACCGACACCATCTCGCACATGCTGGAGCAGGGCAAGACGCTGAGGGCGGGCTTGGCGGCCGCCAGTCCGGAGGATGCGGATTGCCTGCAAGCCGAGACGCTTCGCCATCTGGTAATGGTGCCGGTGCTGGGCAAGAAGGCGCCGGTTGGATTGCTGGTGCTGGCGAGCCCGCACTGGCGTGCGCTGGTGCGGGAGGAAGTTGAGTTTCTGCAGATCTGCGGCCAGCAGTTGGGTATTGCCGTGGAGAATTTCCGCCTGCTGGAGCAGGTGCTGCGCTCCCAGCGGCAGTGGATGAACACGTTCGACTCGATCCGCGATATCATCCTGGCGCACGACGGCGAATATCGCATCCTTAAGGCCAATCAAGTCCTGCTGGAACATCTGGGTAAGGCGCCCGCAGACGTGATTGGAAACACCTGCGAGTCGATGCTGCCGCATGAATCCGGCGAATGGACCGGGTGCCCTTATTGCTCGCGCGGAGACGAAGAATTCAGCGAAGGACCGGACGCGTGTTTCGGCGGTTTCTCCATGGTTTCCACTTCCTCCTACACCGACCAGGGATGCTCGCAAAGAGGAACTATCCATGTGGTGCACGACATCAGCGACCGGCGGTCGGCGGAAGAAAAATACCGGCTTCTGTTCGAGCAGGTGCAGGAAGGCGTTTACGTGGCCACACCCTCCGGCCAGGTGCTCGACTGCAACGATGCGTTCGTTCACATGCTGGGGTATGAGCGGCGCGAAGATGTCCTGGCGATGAATCTGGACCGGGACATTTGCGCGGATCGCAGCCAGCGGGACGCCTTCCGCCGCGAGATCGAACGGCAGAACTACCTGCGCAACTTCCAAATCACGCTGCGGCGCAAAGATGGGACACTGCTGCTGGCGGCGGAGAGCAGTTTTGCCACACGGGATGCGACGGGGAAGATCGAACGCTATCAGGGATTTGTGCTGGATGTGACCGAGAAACGCCGTGCCGAAGACGAGATGCGGCGCCGCAACCACGAACTGAATGCGCTGAATACCATGGCGGTGGTTGCCACCCAGTCGTTCGATCTCGATGAAATCTTGAATCTTACGCTGCGCCAGGTTGTGTCGCTGTTCCGCGCCGAAAGCGGAGCCGTCTATCTCTCCGACTCGGATGACCCGATCTACCGGCGGCGCGCCGCGTGGGGGCCGGCCAGCCAGGATAAATCACGTATCTCGGAAATCAGTTTCCCGGATGGCTTTGGCGATCTGGTGATGCGATCGCGCGCGGAGGTGATTACCGCCGAGTATCTTCCCCATTTGCCCGCAGCCGTGGCAGCCTTCGTCAGTTCCGATGGCAATCGCTCGTGGATCTGGGTGCTGTTCTGGGGCAAAGACCGTCCCATCGGAATCATGGGACTCTGCAACCACGCAGGATATGAGTATTCGGGCAACGAAGAGAATCTGCTGGTGGCCATCAGCCGCCAACTGGCCACGACCATCGAGAAGGTCCGTTTGTACGAGGAAACCTGCAAGGCCTACGAAGATCTGCGGCGCACCCAGGAACAACTGTTGCAGAGCGAAAAAATGTCGGCCGTGGGGCAGTTGATCGCGGGAGTGGCGCACGAACTGAACAATCCGCTGACCGCGATTCTGGGGTACGCGCAGTTGCTGGAAAGCGAAGGCCTGAACGACCGCGCCCATGATTACGTCGGCAAATTGTTCAAGCAGGCGCAGCGCACTCATCGCGTGGTGCAGAACCTGCTTTCATTTGCGCGGCAGCGAAAGCCGGAACGCTCCGAAGTGGATATTCGCAAGGTGTTGGAAGAAACCCTGGCGCTGCGCGACTACGATTTGAAGGTCAACAACATCGCCGTCGAGAAAGACCTGCCGGCTTATCCCGCCCAGGTGATCGCCGATCCTCACCAGATTGAGCAGGTCTACCTCAACATCATCAACAACGCCGTCGATGCGGTGCTCGAGACGGGACGGGCAGGCAAACTCAAGATTCGCGTCCACAGCGAAAACGGGCAGGTATGCACGCAATTCGCGGACGATGGCCCCGGAATCAAGGATCCCAAGAGAATCTTTGACCCGTTCTACACCACCAAGAGCGTGGGGAAAGGAACGGGGCTGGGGTTGAGCATTTGCTACGGGATTGTCAAAGAGCACGGAGGCGACATCATTGCATTCAATGCGCCGGAAGGCGGAGCTGTAATTGAAGTAAAGCTCCCGGTGGCGGCCCAGGCGGATACCATAGAGCCTGCACTAGCGGCTCCGGCGCGGCGTGAAGGCGCAATTGAAGGCCGCGTGTTGCTGGTGGAAGAAGAAGACGCTGTCATGGAGTTTGAGCGTGATGTGCTGATGGGCGCCGGGGCCGAGGTAGTGACGGCCCGGCGGAGCGAAGAAGTCAGAACCCGGCTGCTCTCCGAAAGATTCGATGCGGTGATTATGAGCGCTAAGATGCCAGGAGACTGGAACGCGCAGGACGCATGCTCCTGGCTGAAACAAAACTGCGCGAGCCTGGAGAGGCACGTGTTGTTCACGTTCTCAAACGGAGTGGAGCAGGCGGGCGACCGCGCCTTCATGCAGGAGAACGACGTTCCTTACCTGGTAAAGCCGTTCGAAGTCGCGGAGTTGATTTCGCATGCCCGGCGGTTGCTGCCTAAGGCGCAGTCGGCAGCGGCCTCAGCGAGCTAGCCAGTTCAGGCCGCTTAGGGGCGATCTTTTCAATCAAGCAACGTCTCCAGTAATCCACCTCTGAAAACTCACCTTTCAAAATCGGCGCGGCTCATTTCTTCAGGATTGGATTATATCCGTCATTGATCAGCCGCAGGCGCATGGCTTCCGCGTCTTTCGCGTCGGAGAACGGGCCAACCTGCACGCGAAACAGCTTATCCGTGGCGGAATTGCTGGCCACGAACGCCGGATACTGTTTGTTCTTCAGAGCCTCGACCAGAGCGCTGGCATCATCCTGTTTGCTGACCGCTGCGACTTGCACGAAGTAGCCGCTGGTGGGCAGAGTGGTTGTGGCGCCCGGAGAATTCGCGGTTGCGGAGGACTGCGTTTGTGCGTCACCAGCTACCGAATTCGCTGGAGGCAATTCAGTGGCTGTGCTGCTGGATGCCTTGTCCGCCGCGGCGGGCGTCAGTTGCGCGTTGACGTCCTTCTGCTCTACGGACTTGTAAAAAGTCATGGCGGGTTGGGCGGCAGCGCTGCCGGCCGGCTTGGATGCATTGGGAGAGGTTTGCAGCGCAGGCGCTGGGCCAGCTGCCAAGCCCACATCGGACTTGCGGCCCAGCGCATAGCCGAGCGCAAAAAAAACCGCGCAGATGCCAACCAGAAAGAAGAACAGGCCGAGCAATTTGCCTGTCCCCAGCGTGATTTCCGTATCCTCTGAAGAAGACATAGTGGCTCCTCGAGACGGTAGACTCGCGGCACTCGTCAATCTTTTCAATGGCGGCGACGCGCCGAGTTGGCTTCTTGCCGCACGAGCAGAAGCCACTTTCCTAAGTTCGCGTTGGCCTACGCCGTCTTGGCAGCCGTCGCCGGGTCGTTGCCCGGTTTCAGCAGTTTCTGAATGCCGGAGAAAAAGTCCACCGGGACGGGAAAGACCACCGTCGTATTCTTCTCCACGCCGATCTCCGTCAAGGTCTGCAAATAACGAAGCTGCACGCTGACCGGTTCGGTGGCCAGCAGATGGGCGGCGTCCACCAGACGTTGGGCCGCGGAAAATTCGCCTTCCGCGTGAATGATTTTGGAACGCTTTTCACGCTCCGCTTCGGCCTGCTTGGCCATGGCGCGCAGCATGGACTCAGGCATATCCACCTGCTTCACTTCGACATTAGCCACCTTCACGCCCCACGGAGCCGTGTGCTGATCGAGGATGCTTTGCAGGCGCAAGTTGATCTTCTCGCGATGCGAAAGCAGTTCGTCCAGTTCCTGCTCGCCGAGCACGGAGCGCAGCGTGGTCTGGGCAAATTGCGAAGTCTGGTACGTATAGTTGGAAACTTCCACCACGGCCTTACGCGGCTCGATCACGCGCAGGAAAATAACGGCGTTCACTTTTAACGTGACATTATCGCGGGTGATGATATCTTGCGGCGGAACCTCGAACGCCTCCTGCCGCAGTGAAACCCGCACCATGCGGTCAAGCGGCGAAAATACCAGGATTACGCCGGGGCCCTTCGCCGTATCCAAAAGTCGGCCCAGGCGAAAAATCACACCCCGCTCGTACTCGGCCAGGATTTTTATCGAACTTAGGACGTACAGCGCGAGAACGATGCCGGCGATACCGAAGAAGCCGAGCCCAAGAAATTCCATGTGTTGCCTCCACTGCCGAAGCGAGAAACGCTCCTATCGCGGATTGTAACGCAGCGGTAGGACGGCGGCGCGCAATTCGAGAAGTGGAGTAGTTGCTTGGCTTGGTGCCTCGATGCACCGTTCAAGCGGTCGGCGCGAGCAGCGCGGTTTTGCCCGGTCGGACAGCCCAGGCGACTGTTCGCGCAAAAAAACGTGACAGCGTCCGTTCCCTTTCTCACCCGACCGTCGCGCTTGGCTTAGGCGACTGCGTGACGGACTGTGGATCTACCTGAAGGGTGAGGCCATCGAGTCGGCGCACGACCACGAGTTGGCCGATGGGTGCATCGGAGGAGGAGACGGCATCCCAGATCTCGCCGTGGACGAATACTTTGCCGCGCGGAGAGAGTGCGCTCTGGGTGACGCCGGTTTCGCCGATCAGCCCCTGCGCCCCGGTGACGACCTTGTTGCGGCGTGCCTTGAGCGCAATCGTCATCAAGAAAGCCGTGATGAAGCCGAGCGGGACGCTCACCGCCAGCGCGGTGAGCAAGTGCACGCGCATTTCGGGGATGGGCGAATCGACCAGCAGCAGTCCCCCCAGCGTAAGCAGCGCGATGCCGCCAATGGTGAGCACCCCATGACTGGCGAACTTGGCTTCGGCGGCGAACAAAGCGAATGCGCCCACGATCAGCACCAGTGCGGCAAAGCGCGTGGGCAGCAGATTGAGCGCGAACGCCGCCAGCAAAATGAAAACAATACCCACGGTTCCAGGCACGACCGCGCCGGGGTGATTGAATTCAGCGTAGAGCGCAAGCGCGCCGACCGCGAGCAGAATAAATGCGATATTCGGATCCATCAGATAACCGAGAATGCGCTCCTTCAGCGTCATGCCGAAAGGCATAATGTGCTGGCCTGTGAGTTTGAGCGCGGCCTCATGGCCATCGAAACGTTTAAAGCTCTTGCCCTCCATCTGGCGAAACAGATCGTCTTCGCTGGAGGCGACGTAATCGATGAGATGCTGCGAGAGAGCTTCCTGCTCAGTGAAAGACTTCGATTGCCGGACCGCGCTTTCGGCCACTTCTACGTTACGTCCGCGTTTGGCGACGACAGAGCGCATCAGCGCGGCGGTGTCATTCTCCATTTTCTGTTTCATTACTTCGTCCAGCTGACCGCCGCCCATCACCACCGGATGGGCTGCCCCGGTGTTGGTTCCCGGCGCCATGGCGCCGATGTCGGCGGATTCGAGAATGAAGAATCCCGCGGAGGCGGCACGGCTGCCGGTGGGGGTGACGTAGATGATGACAGGAACTGCGGAAGCGGTGATCTTCTCGATGATCTGACGCGTAGATTCGACCAGGCCTCCGGGCGTATTGATCTCGATCAGTACAGCTTGATCGTTGCGGCGCTGTGCCTCGTCGATGGCGCGAGCGATGTATTCCGCGGTGATGGGCTGGATGGTGTCGTCGATCACAATCTTCAGGACTTCTGCCGAAGCCGAGGCGCAGAAAAGAACGACTGCGGTAATGCGGAGAAGAATTCGCAATCGGAGAGCGTTTTTCATGCGTCGAGTATCAGTCCGTTTCACGGCTATCGCAGCCACAGAATATTCTTACTCTTATTTCCGCGCGACGGCTGTAATTTCTTCCCGTTCCGGTGCGCCGTTTTCCGGAACGCTGCTTTCCGGATTTACGTGCCGCATTCCTGTCCATCCCGGCAGTTCTGTGCTGCCGGTGATCAATCGCGCTCCACGCTCGTAGGTGACATACGACCAAGCCCACTGGATGAACACCAGCACGCGGTTGCGGAACCCGATCAGAAAAAGAATGTGGACGAACAGCCAGGCCAGCCAGGCCAGGAAACCCGAAATGTGAATCCTGCCGAACTCGGCAATTGCGGCGGCACGGCCGATGGTGGCAAGGCTGCCCTTGTCCCAGTAGCGGAAAGCCTTGCGGGGCAAGGGTTTCGCAGCTACGGGCGAGCCCCATCTGATTTCGCGGCGAATTAGCTCGGCCGCGAAGCGGCCCTGCTGAATGGCAGCGGGCGCAACCCCAGGAATCATCTTGCCGGAGTCGTCCTTCAGCGAAGCAAGGTCTCCGATGACGAAAACTTCTGGATGGCCAGAAATACTGAGATCGGGTTGCACGAGCACGCGGCCGGCACGGTCAACCGGCGAACCCAGCTTCTTGCCGAGCGGGGAAGCCGCCACGCCGGCGGCCCAAAGAATGACGGAGGCATTCAGGCGCGTCTCGCCAATGCGGATGGAGCCGGGTTCTACCCGAGTGACCATCGTCGAGGTGCGCACCTCCACGCCCAGTCGCCGCAGTTGTTCCTCGGCGCTGCGCGACAAATCCTCCGAGTACGAGGGCAGCACGCGCGGACCGCCTTCCAGCAGAAGAATGTGAGTTCGTTTGGGATCGATAGAGCGGAAATCGTGCGCCAGCGCGTGGCGGCAGATTTCGGCGAGCGTACCCGCGAGTTCTACGCCGGTCGGCCCGCCGCCGACCACCACAAAATCCAGCGGTTCGTTAGTATCGCCGGCGGTTTCGCCGGCAGCAGCCTGTCGCTCGGCGAGTTCGAAGGCGAGCAGCACACGGCGGCGGATTTCCAGCGCGTCTTCAATCGTCTTCAAGCCGGGCGCAAAAGCTTCCCATTCGTCGTGGCCGAAATAGGTGTGGCTCGCGCCCGTGGCAACGATGAGGTAGTCGTAGGGAATTTCCTGGCCGGTCATTTCCACCACCCGTCGCTCAAGATCGAAGCCGATGACTTCGGCCATGAGGACTTCGACGTTCTGGTGATGACGCAAAATGGAGCGAATGGGCGCGGCAATTTCGCCGGGCGACAAGCCCGCGGTCGCGACTTGGTAGAGCAAAGGCTGAAAGGTGTGATGGTTCTTGCGGTCAATCACCGTGATGCGGGCTTGTTCCCGGGCCAGCACCTGTGCCGCGTTCAACCCGCCGAAACCGGCGCCGACGATCACCACCCGCGGTGTAGCCTTGCTGTTCATCGCCCCACTCTATAAGATTCAGCGCGATGGCAGACGGTTCCATAAGTTCTCCTGCAACAGAGCCAAGTCCGGCATCGGTACGGCTTTTCATGCCGTCGGTGGGCGACCTCATTTTTATCGCGCTGCTCGGCCTTCTCACGTGCACAGCCTTGTCGGTGAGACTGCTCGGAGATGCCGGAATTGGCTGGCACATCCGCACCGGCCAGCAGATTCTGGCGGCGCACGCCATTCCGCGCGTGGATTTATTTTCGTCGACGATGAACGGAAAACCGTGGTTTGCCTGGGAGTGGCTGTACGACGTGCTTGTGGGCTGGCTGGAACACGCCGCTGGGCTCAACGCGGTGGTGCTGTTTACTGCGCTGATCATCGCGAGTGTGTTCGCCTGGACGTTCCGCTTGCTGCTGCAACGTGGGACGAATGTGTTTATCGCGCTCGTTCTGGTGCTGCTGGCGGCCGCGGCCTCAATGATTCATTTCCTGGCGCGCCCGCACGTGGTGAGCTGGCTCTTCACGTTGGCATGGTTCTCGATTCTGGATTCATCGGAGCGCAGTTGTTTCGGCGCGACTTCGGAAGCACAAGGCCAGCGCAGAAACGACTCGCGCCGATTGTGGCTTTTGCCACCGCTGATGCTGGTGTGGGTGAATGTCCATGGGGGATTCCTGATCGGGTTTGCGCTGCTTGGCATTTACTGGGCTGGCGCAGCGTGGCGCTGGTTCCGACTTGGAGAAAGCAAACTCGACCGGTTCTTGCAGAAGCTGCGGGCACGGGAGCGAGTCAAGAGTCTGACGATCGTCGGCTTCGTTGCTCTAGTTGCAACCTTCGCGAACCCGTATGGCTGGAAGCTGCATGTGCATATTTATCAATATCTTTCCAATCATTTCCTGATGGATCACATCGACGAGTTTCAATCGCCGAACTTTCACCTCGTAGCGCAGAAATGCTTTGCCGTTCTGCTGCTGATTACTCTCGTTGCCTTGGCGGCAAGAGGACGGAAGCTGCGCTTGAGCGAGGGCCTGATCGTGTTGTTTGCCGTGTACGCGGGACTCTATGCTTCGCGCGACCTGCCGGTTTCTTCGCTATTGCTGGTGCTGATTGCTGGCCCGCTGCTATCGGAAGCAGCGGAGATTTTGGCTGACAGGAGCGGATTATCATCACATGGAATGAGTCGCTTGGCGGCGCGAGCCGTGGCATTTTCACAGCGAATGGGAGCAATCGAATCGAATCTCAGGGGTTACCTTTGGCCTCTGGCCGCAGTCGCAGTGAGCTGCTTCGTCGTATTTAACGGCGGCAATGTCGGGTCGCATAAGCTGATCGACGCCCATTTCGACGAACGTCGATTTCCCGTGGAGGCGGTCAATTATCTGCAGCGCTCAGGGGTCAAAGAGCCGTTGCTGAGTCCGGATTCCTGGGGTGGATACATAATCTACCGGCTCTACCCGCAGGTGCTGATGGTTGTAGACGACCGCCACGATTTGTACGGCGAGGACTTCTTAAAGTCTTACTTGAAGATGGTGAATGCGGAGCCCGGCTGGCAGGATTTCCTTCGCGAGTACCATGTGCATCACGTTCTGTTTCCGAAAGGGACGCCTCTTGCCAATCTTCTGGCCGAGACTCCGGGTTGGCGGTTGACTTATGAAGACGACGTTGCTGTGTCGTTCGAGAAGCCTGCGGCTGCGGGCCGGTAGCGCGAAGCTTAGCGCGGATGAATTTCGCAGCGATGAAGATTTTTCCGCCGGCAATGGCGTTGTGCGGTTCGCAGCCGCGCTGGGCGAAAGTTGCAAAACCATTCACATTGACAATCCCTACGCGACTGCGATATTTTCAGCAGCACGCTAAAGTACTATTACGTATAGTTTTTCCCGCGAATGCCCTGCCATTCCAGGGATCTGGACCTTCGACCAAAGTCAATCTCAGCTTGTACAAGGACGAACTCTCATGATGATTCGAATTCCCTCGGGTCGTGCTAACCAGAGATCCGGCGCTTACGGCAAAGAAATTCTGTTGGCCGCTCTGGCGGCGATGGCATTGGGTTTAACTGTGGTGCAAGTTTCTCCGGCGCAAGCGCAGGATCGTCAGACGCCCGTCGCTTTAACCCAGATCAGTTCAGACCCGTTTACGGTTGGCCCGGGACAGCACGCCACTGAGGTCGAGCCTCACGTGTTAGCTAATGGTTCGACGCTGGTGTCGGCGTTTCAAACCGGGCGCATCGCGCCCGGCGGCGCGACCGCCATCGGATGGGCGACTTCAACCGACGGCGGCAACACCTGGACACACGGATTCTTGCCGGGCCTGACGACGGGAAATGGCGGAGGTCCGTACAACGCGGCCAGCGATCCGGCCGTAGCTTATGACGCCAAGCACGCCGTGTGGATGATCGCTTCGCTGCCGATCTCGAACACGACTACGACAGTGGCTGTGGTTGTGAGCCGCTCAACCGACGGAGGGTTCACTTGGGACAACCCGGTCAACGTCGGTCCTGTAGTGGACAGCTCGGATAAGAATTGGATCGCGTGCGACAGCACCGCAACCAGCCCGTTCTATGGCAATTGTTATGTGGAGTGGGACAATCCCGACAGCGGAGATGAGATTCTGATGAGCACCTCGAGCGATGGCGGGCTCACTTGGGGCGCGGCGACCGCGACTGCGAATCGAGCCGAAGGCATTGGCGGCCAACCGCTGGTGCAGCCCAATGGAACCGTCGTTGTGCCCATTGAAACGTCGGGGATCTCCGCGTTCAGCTCAACCAACGGAGGCGCGAGTTGGTCTGCGCCGGTGAAAGTTTCAACCATTCAAGCTCACCTCGATGCGGGAGGAATTCGCAGCGGACCCTTGCCCACGGCGGCGATTGATGGGACTGGGACGGTGTGGGTGGTGTGGGAAGACTGCCGTTTCCGCACGAGTTGTTCGACCAACGATCTGGTCTACAGCACTTCCACCGACGGCATTCACTGGTCGGCGGTTACGCGCATTCCCATCGACGCGACCACCAGCACGGTGGACCACTTCATTCCCGGCATCGGAATCGACCCGGCGACTTCGGGTGCAACCGCGCATGTTGCGATTCATTACTATTTCTATACGAAGAGCAGTTGCACGACGGCGACCTGCCAACTCGGCGTGGGCTACATTTCATCGCATAACGGCGGAACTACCTGGAACACTCCCGTTAGGCTGGCCGGGCCTATGCATCTGAAGTGGCTGCCCAATTCGCAAAACGGATTGATGGTGGGCGACTACATTGCTACGGCCTTCAACAACGGCGTGCCGCACGGAGTGTTCGCGATCGCTACGGCCAACTCGGGGACGACATTTGCCGAGTCGATGTATACGGCGCAAAACCTCACCGTGGCGGAAGCCGGTCCGCAGTTGTCTTCGGCGGGCGACAGGCCGCTGCACAAACTCTCCGATCCCATCGAGAAGGAGCGTCCAGAAAAGGGCATAGTCCCACCCGCGAAGCGCGCGGCGAAGAGTGCTAAGTAGGCCGGTCGCCCGGCTATTCCCGAAGCCGTCCTGCCTTGGAAATAATTTCCGGGAGGGGCGGCTTCGGGCCGTGGCGCGATCGTAGGCGCGGCCGATTTCGTTGTAAGTTTACCAGTTGATAATCATATCCACCCTCCCCCCCACCCCTCTCTCGATAGTCTAGAATCAGCGACTTAGCGCGAAATTCTCCGCAAAGTACGGCGGACAAAGGAGTTAGAGGCTAAACTCTTACAAGCAAAGGAGTTAATGTCCGATTTTGAGTCGGCCTCGTCTTTGCCGTTTTGTCTCGATGTGCTGCCTTTGTTTGGGCAATCATGGACGAATCGGGAGTGAGGCGCAAGGTTGGACGTCACAGTGGGCTGTGGATTTCTTGCCGAGCTGGGCGACAAAAACTATGGAACGTCCCGTCGTGCCCGGTTTTTCCCTCGACTCGTGAAACGTTTTTGGGCGCGCGGGCACTATTCCTGGTAGATAGCTTTGACGAACCAGCTGTGTGCGGCTTTTCGGTGAGGGTTGTGAGTTAGTTTCGGTCGCAGTCTTGAGTTGCTTGGTTCTGTAAGTTGTGAGTCGAGAGTCTTAGCAAGTGTGGAAGGAGAATGATGCGATGAATCGCAGAATCGTGATAGCGAGTTACACAGCCCTGGCGCTAGCGGCTGCCAGCTTCTTTTCGGGATGCACGACAGGACCGGTGCAGACTAACAATCCGAATCCGCCGTCCGGCAGCTTTCTGGTTACGGACCAGGAGACGCACACGCACCTGAGCGTTACGCCGGCTGGGGGCAGCCCAGTTACGGTGTTCATCAAGCCTGGCGACGACTATGTCGTAACTTACCAGGCTGCCAGTCCGAGTGGGATCAAGTCGATCACGATGAGTGGCAGCGGCGAGGTGATCTGCAGCAACAATCAGCCTCCCTACGACGAACGTGATCCGTTCAAATACTCCATACCGGCGCAGACGATTGACCTTTCGCCGCTGCCGGGGCAACAGGTGTTTACGCAGGCGGTGAATCCATTTTTCTTTTTCTGGAATCCGGGACCGGAGGGCGAGCCGGCCTTCACGGGGCCGGCGGCGAGCGCGTTCGCGAAATGCGGGACGAAGGTTCCGCTGCTCGGAACGACGACTTATACGGGGAAGGCAACGACGGACTCGGGAGTTACAAGCCCTGCGCTACAGGTTAGCGTAGGAACTTGTTCTCCTGGTCCGATAACAAACGCGAGCGGGACGATCTCCAGCCCAGGTGTAACTTGCGGTAGTTAGCAGGAGTGAGTTCTTGCGCGGTTGAACACGCGCCGCACAGGTGACAAGGCCGGTGGCTTCGGCCAACTGCAGAGATCCTTCCTTGGGAGTCCTCGGCGAAGCCGAGGACTCCGCTTCGTCAGGATGACAATGCGTGGGTTGGGACGGGGGAATTGGATTGGCGCGGTCGTTATTGTTTGATCGGGCTCGGGACTAATCCCGTGTCTCGCGAAAGCGGCGAGACCCTTCGACTCCGCTCAGGGCAGGCAATGGGGTGTCCGCACCCAGATCTCGAAGAACTATCCTTGGGGACTCTTGCAGGAGGTTCTAGAGTTGCATCATAGACAGGCCGGGGATCAGTTGGAAATGGCGGAGATTTCCGGTTGCGACGCTGTAGCCGAGTTCCAAGGCCGTGACGCCGATCAGAACTCGGCGAGTGGAAGGCGCACGCCTTTGGCTTGATTCTCGCCGTCGATCTGCCCGACCCGAAGAGCGACCGTTGCTGTGACCGGATGGATGGGCAGGGCCGTGAGCAGTTCCCGGATGAACTGCTGCCGCTTGGCCTTTCGCTGCGCGGTGTCGGCACGGGCCGCGCCGTGGGCGAGTTCGATCAGCGTGACCACGGAGATGGCGATGTCAGTATTTCCGGCGGTGCGGGCGATGGCGGCGAGCATCTGCCGCGCGTTCTGCCCCTGCCGCTCGGCAGCGATCAGCACGCTGGAATCGAGGATTAGTCCCATGAGGGAGGTTCGAGCGGTTCGCGATGGCTCTCGATGGCCGCCTCTACGTCTTTGGCGAAGTCAGCATCCATGACCGCTGTCGAGTCCTCGGGCAGCAGAGCGATGCACTCGGAGATGGTGCGGCGCGGTGGAGCCGGCGCATGGATCACAGCGACGGGCAGCTTGCCGCTCTCGATCACGATTTCCGCGCCGGCGCGGACGCGCGCCAGCAGGCTGGCGAAGTCGCTGGCGGCTTCCGCTTCCGAGATATGGATCACATGGTCAGCCATAGCGCGATTATACCGTCATCCTCACTTTATTCCCGCTCGATACCTCGGGAATTGCTGAGTATGGCTTCGGCCAAGTGCGGAGGTCCCTTCGGCAGGCTCAGGGCAGGCTCTTCCAGGAAGTCCCCACCCTTCGGCTTCGCTCGGTGCCCCACTTCTCGCGCCAAGAACCGCGCGAGAAATGGGGCACCCAAAATCTTCCCCGTGATCGCTTGCCGCTAATGGCGGTCGTCGGTGTTGATGCCGAAGCCGAGGATGGCGGTTACTTCGACCGGCTGTTTGCCGCGCATGGCAGGGCGGAATTTCCAACTGGGCAGGGCGGCCATTACTTTCGCGGTGAACACGGCCGGGCCGGGTTCGAGGACTTTAAAGTTCTTGAGGTTTCCGGAAGTGTCGAGCGTACAGACGAGCACCATGTGGGAATTCATCAAGTCGCGGGGCAGATCGGTGCGCATGGGCTGCGGATCGACGAGATTCTCAGCGTAGGGATGGGCGGCGGAGGCGGGGTCGGCGAACTGCATTACGGCTTGTCCGAGAGAAGTGTCCAAATAAATCGTGTACACTCTGTCGCCCTTAAGTTCGCCGTAAAAGTTGAACGCGCCGCCGGAGCGCGAGGTGGCGACGATGGTAATGGCAGGACCTTGCTGCTCCTTCACCGAGGATCGTCCAGGAAGGTTGGGATCGTTGCCGTTGGCGTCGGAGCCGAAGCTGGGCAGAGTGATGATGGTGCTGCCGCCGCTGACGGAAACGCCGGGCACAACAGGAATTCCGACTGGGGCATTGCCCGCGCCGCCGGGACCAGAGGAGGGCGAGATTCCGCCGCGGGCGTTGGGGTCAGAGCCGCGATCGGAACCCGACTTGCCGGCGCCGGACTCAGTGCCGGTCATGCCGCTGCCGGGGCCATCGCCGTGACCAATTCCCGAGCCGCCACCGGCACCGCCGAGACCGGGGTGATCTTCGCCGGCGGGTGATAGAGCCAGCGAACCGGCGCCACTGTTGCCGGGTATGCCAACTTTGGATCCCGGTTGATTCGAAACCACGACTCCAGAACCGGAGCCACTGCCGCCTCCGCCGTTGGGGGGAGCAAGAACGGAACCGACCTCGCCGACTCCGCCGAGGCCTGTGCCTTTGCGGCCCAAACCAGAACCAGAAGCACCGGAACCGCTGCCCAGCGATGGCGGAGGTTGGATAACGTTGCTGGCCAGTTCGTTGCTGGACAGACCACTGCCGCCGGGGGCGCCGGACGCGCCGCCAGCGCCGCGTGACGAGCCTGAGCCTGACACGGAAGGTGGTGGTGGCACAACGTTTGCGGCTCCGAGGGAATTTGTCCGGCCTCTTCCCGAGGCTGTGCCTCCCGCGCCTGTGGCCGAACCGCCGACGGAAGGTGGTGGAGGAATCACATTGGAACTGACGCCACTTCCGGCCGCGTTGCGGCTGCTTCCTGAGGCGTTGCCAGCGGAGACAGTGGGCGGGGGAGGAACTACGTCCTGGGTTCCGAAAATCTTGCCGATGATACTGCTCATGAACGATGAACTGCCGGTTGGAGTGGGCGGCGGAGGAACGACTGACCGGGATGGATCGGCCACACTTCCACTGGCTAACGTGCGCAGATCGCGCGACGAATCGGCGGAGGGTGGCGGAGCGATAACAGAGGGCGAAGGCAGTGAGAGTTTGGGATTGCGCGCCTGCTCGCGTTCCGGCGCCGAAACCGGCGGAGGCACAACGGCACTGCTCATCTGCACCGGCGAGCGCGAGATTTCGCGGTTTGTTACCCCCGGAGCGGGTGGAATTACGCTGCCATTGAGCGCCGGGGCGGAGCGCTCTCTATCGCGAGAGACGTTCGTGGGCGCGGGCGCGATGACGTTTGCGTTCAGAGACGGTGCGATCAGCGAGTGTTCGCGCGAAACGTTCGGCGCCGGAGCAACCACGGTTGAATTCAATGAGGGCGCGACAAGCGACCGGTCGCGGGAGAGACTGGGAGCTGGAGGCACGACAGCGTCGAGAGTGACGCCGCCGCGCGAGTGATCGGGGGCGACATTCGCCGGCGCCGGAGCCACTACGTTCGCCGGGAGGCTTGGCAGCACGAGAGAAGAATGCAGACCTTCCGACGGCGGCGGGCCGGGATTGGTGGGCTTGATGGCGAGCAGGTTGGCTACGGCATCCGTCGAAGCGGGAAGTTTGAGGTTGGGAGCGTCGACAATTTTCTGGGCGAGGGAACGTCCGCGGGCCACGCGAATGGTTTGCGTCCGATGATGCGCTTCGCGGCCGCCGGCGCGTCCGCTGGCGCCGGTATGGGCGCCGCCGAGATCTTCGGTGCGAGGCAGTTCGTCGCCGGAGTAGTAGATCACCTCATAGGGCTGCACCTTGGGCGCGGCATAGGGGCGCATGCTGGCAATCTGACGGGGAAGAACGATGATGACGAAGAGCAAAAAGGCTTCGACTGCCCACACCGTCAACATGCCGCGGTAGGGGACGAGTCCGTGAGCGGATTCGCCTGCCAGCCGCGTGCCGGAACGCGCGAATGCCGGGCGGATAGCACTGACGAACTCCGGCCAGCGCTCTGACCACTCCACCAGGAGCTTGGGAGCCTCGTGAAGTTGGACGGGCTCTTCGAGTTGGATGGTTTCGCTCACCTGGATGGAGCCTCGTTTACTTTTTGACCGTGATCTCAATTTTATCGCCCACCGCCGTTTTCGTGGTGGCGACCGTCTGGCGCGGCAATTCCAGCACCGAAGCCGCCTGCAGCCGCACCGGCGCAAAACGCCAGGGTTTTAATCCTTGTTCCAGATGCACTACCGCGCCGGCGCGGTCAAGATAGACCACGTCGATAGCAAACCGCATGGCTAGAGTATGAACGCCGCGGCAGGGTTTGATCCAGAGTCCCTTTCCGTTACTAAAGTCACTCTCGCGGGCTCCCAGCAAACCGCGCAGACGCGACCAGTGGGTATCTGCCAGTGACAACTCGGTGGCCAGATACACCTGGCGCGTGCAATTGAACGCGCGGCCCTGCGGGGAAAATCCCGGCATGATGCTCCTGGTTTCCTTTTGGCGGTCCCGGCTGTTTCCGGCCTCACTTCCCTCCGGTTTCACTTGCCCACGAGGGAGTGGTAGGCCGAGATCAAAGCTGGACCGACGGTGACGAAGAGGAACGGCACTAGAATGAATATTACAAGGGGAGGGACCATCTTGATGGTAGTCTTGGCGGCTTGCTCTTCGGCGCGCTGGCGCCGGGAGGTTCGCAAAGAATCCGAATGAACCCGCAAAGCTTGAGCTACGCTGGTTCCGAAGCGATCAGTCTGGATAAGGGTACCCACCAGAGAGCGAATGTCGTCGACTCCGGTGCGATCGACCATATTGCGGAGAGCCTCGGCGCGCGGCTTGCCGGCGCGCATTTCGAGATTCACCAGGTGAAATTCGTCGCTTAGATCGGGATGGGCATGATGCAAGTCCTGGCCGACGCGCATCAGGGCCTGGTCAAGCGCCAGTCCGGCCTCAACGCAGATCACGGTCAGGTCGAGAGCGTCGGGCAGCGCCAGGCGAATCCGCTGCTGGCGGTTCTTGATCATGCGCTTGAGAAAAAAACGAGGAATAAAGAAACCCAGCGCCGGAATGCAAACCAGGAGCGGCAGACTATTGAAGCCGGAAAATGCCACCACCCCGATGAAGCCCAGAAGACCCAGCAGAATGCGTGCGCCGAAATAGTAACTGATGTGACTCGAATCGCGCAGTCCCGCCTGAATCAGCCAGGCGCGGGTGCGGGAGACGTCGGAGGGCGAAAGCGGGATGGCTTTGCTGAGTGGATCGAGAGCCTGCTCCAGCCGTTCCTTCACCTTGCGGGCGGGTTTTTCCTCGACCCGGGCCGGACGTCCACCGAGGGCGCGCAAACGCGCTCCCAGCACGGAGTTGGGCGTCACCACGGCGGCGCCGAAGGAAAACACCACCAGCACAACCGTGACGAACACGACGGCGATAAGAATAATCAGCGACATCGTTAAACCTGATCGTTAAACCTCGATCGTTTACACCTGGATCCGGATGATCTTCCGGATCACAAAATAACCAATCGTCTGCAGAGCCACGCTGGCTGCCAGCAGCGTGTGCCCGATCGGATCGGAGAACAGCGGCCGGACAAATTCTGGACTCATAACCAAGAGTAAAGCTACGACTCCCGGCGGCATGGCCATGAGCAGGGCCATCGTCAAGCGCCCTTGCGCGGTGTGAACCCGCACCTGCCGCTGAATCTTGAACCGCTCACGGATCACGTAAGACAAGTTGTCGAGGATTTCCGCCAGGTTGCCGCCGGTTTCGCGCTGCAGCATCACGGCGGTGACGAAGAACTTCACGTCCACCAGAGGCATGCGCATGGTGAGATTCATGAGCGCATCGCGCACCGGCATGCCGAATTTCTGTTCTTCGTAGAGCTTGCGGAATTCGCTCGACAGCGGTTCAGCCACTTCATTGGAAATCATTTCCAGAGCGGTGGTGAAGGCGTGGCCGGCGCGGACGGCGCGGGCCAGCGTGTCGATCGCTTCGGGGAAAAGTTCTTCGAATTTCTCGAAGCGCTTCTGGCGCCGGTAGGAGACAACCGAATAAGGAAGAAAAGTACCGATGATGAAAGCAGTCCAGGCGATGGCTGGAGTCTTGCTCGACCAGGCCAGCGTCGCCGCTCCGGCTGCGACGCCGCAAAAGACACAAAGCATGAGAAAGTTGCCGGCGCGCATCTTCATGCCGGCCTGGGCCAGGGACTCCTGCACCGCGGACACGCGCTCGGAACGCCGCAGCAGGGTATCCAGCGCGGGAATGCGGCTGAGTTGTTCGTCGCGCAGCAGGGCGAGTTCTTCGTTGGTATCCCGTTCAGGCGCCTTCTGCACGGTGGCGAGCCGCTCCCTAATCAGACGGGCACGCGCACTGCGCTGGTCGAATAGCGACCCGATGGCGAAGGCCGCGAGAGCCACCACGGCAAACACAAGGACGGCGATCAAGGCTGCGGACATGGCAAAACTCTGTGGTTAAAAGTGTACGACGTCAAACCTTACAACCGTTAAATCTTACAAAGCTCGGTAGTGGTGCAACTTGAGGATACTCCAGCGCGAGATCCCCTTCGGCTTCGCTCAGGGCAGGCTCTCGCCCCGCTGGGGAAAACGCGGGGCTTCGGGATGACGTCTTCCTGATAACTCCGAAACTGCACCACTCCTCAAAATTCACGGCATTCATGCCGGGGTTTCAAAACTCCCTCAAACCTCGGTCTTCGACTCAAATAAGGCGGGGCGCAGCCGCGCTCCAGAAACAGCCAGGCGGTCGGCAAACAGGGGGCGGAATCCAGTCGCATGGAACGTACCGCGTACTTTTCCGCCTTCGTCAATGGACCGGCGCTCGAACACAAAAATGTCTTCCATGTTGATCAGGTCGCCTTCCATGCCGGTTACTTCGGAAATGGAGATCACCTTGCGCGTACCGTCGGACAATCGGGCGATCTGCACCACCGCATGGATAGCGGAGGCAATCTGGTGGCGCACCGCGCGCTCGGGAATGTTGAGATTGGCCATGGAAACCATATTCTCGATGCGGGCCAGCGCGTCGCGCACCGAGTTGGCGTGGACCGTGGTCAACGAGCCTTCGTGGCCCGTGTTCATGGCTTGCAGCATGTCGAAGGCTTCTTCGCCGCGGACCTCGCCCACGATGATGCGATCCGGGCGCATACGAAGACTGTTGATCACCAACTGCCGCTGCCGCACCGCGCCTTTCCCTTCGATGTTGGGCGGACGGGTTTCCAGACGAACGATGTGCTCCTGCTTGAGCTGTAATTCGGCGGCATCTTCGATGGTGACGATGCGCTCGGAATTGGGAATGTAGCCGGAGAGCACGTTGAGTAAAGTAGTCTTGCCGGCGCCAGTGCCGCCCGAGATCAAGAGATTCAATCGCCCCTTCACCATGGCGGACAGCAGTTCGAGCATGGCTTCGGTGAGGGTCTGGTTCTCAATCATGTTGCGGGCGGTGACCGGATCGCGGCCAAAACGGCGGATGGAGAGGCAAGCGCCATCGAGAGCGAGGGGTGGAATGATGGCGTTGACGCGGGAGCCATCGGCGAGGCGCGCGTCGACCATGGGCGAAGATTCATCCACCCGACGGCCCACCCGCGAAACGATGCGCTCGATGATCTGCATCAGGTGCTGATTATCCTTGAAGGAAAAGCTGGTGAGTTCCAGCTTGCCGGCGCGCTCGACGTAGACTCGGTCAAAGCGGTTGACCAGAATGTCGGAAATGGTGTTGTCCTTGAGCAGCGGCTCGAGCGGGCCGAGACCGAAGATCTCGTCCAGGATTTCTCGCGCCAAACGTTCGCGCTCGGCGAAGCTGAGAGGTATGACCTCGCTGTTGACGGAATTCCGGATGAGCACGAGAACTTCCTCGCGCGCGCTGTCGCCGGAAGAGCGCCCCAGCTTCTCCAGGTCGAGGCGGTCGAGGATCTTGCGATGCAGGTCGGCTTTTACCTGCTGGTACTCGCTGCGCTCGAAAGTCTGTACATTGGCCATAACGTTCTACGTTCTCACACCGTTTTGAACAGCGACCAGGTGGCGCGTTTCACGTCGATGTCGTTGCGCGTCAACTCGTGCGCCAGCCCGGAAAAACAGCGGGCAATCTCCGTATGACTCTGCTCCATGAGCGGCACGCCGCGGTCAATCGCCGAGGAGACCGCGAAGTATTGGTTGGGCACGCGCCAGAGTAGTTTTGCCCCGGCGGCGTTTTCCGCATCCGCTTCGCTGAAGCCGGGAACCTTGCGAAAGCGGTTGAGCACCAGCCGCACCCGTTCGCGGGCGCCGCTTTCTCCCAGGTATTGATGCACGCGCGCAGCGCTCCACAGCGAGGCCACGTCGGTACAGGCGACCAGCAAAACCGTCTCCGAGAGGTTGGCGACCAGGCGGCTGGCAGCATCGAGGCGCGAAGAATTATCCACCACCACGTAACGGTAGTGCGTCACCAGCATATCGAAGAGCCGCACAAACTCGGCGGTCGAGGGCTCAAGAGCGGCCGGCGCATTGGTCCCGGCCAGCAATTGCAGGCCGCCATTGTGCCGGGTCATGAAACTTTCGAGCAGGGAACTATCCATGCGGTGCAGGTTGCGAGTGGCGTCGGCGACGGTGAAGTGGGGCTTCACGTTCAGATGCAGGGAGTCATGTCCCAATGGAGCGAGGTCCACCAGAGCAGTCTGGCCATGCGCCGCTTGCAGGGCCAGCGCCAGATTGACGGCCACGGTGGTTGCGCCGCTTCCGCCCTTGGCATTGACGATGCAAAATACCTTGCCGCGGGGGCCCTGCTTGTCCACGCGCCGCTGGGCCGTGGTCAGGCGGACAAAGGCTTCCAGGAGATCGGTCGTGGTGGTGGGACGCTCGATGAACTCGCGCGCGCCAGCCCGCATGGCATTCACGATCACCTGCGGCTGATTGAGGCTGCCGATGGCAAACACAGCGGTATCGGGCAGGTCCCGGTGCAGAAACTCAATCGCGTGCATGGCCATGCCGGGATTGTCGGAGGGAATATCCACGAGCAGGACATCGGGATGGGCGGCCTGCAACCGGCGCGCTACGGGGTCGGAGGCCGCAACTGGAAAACTGGCGCTGGTGTGCACCGTACGGGCGACACTGGTGCCATCCACCAATACCTGCAGCACGGTGCGCTGCTCGTTGTCGGTGGCGACGATTACGACAGAAAGCTCCGGCATACCCTGCGACTTCCCCAATCCCTCTCAATTTCAAATGCGGCGGTCGGCCCGCGCGCGTCCCTGCTTGCACTGGGCGCCCGCGGTGTTATTTCTTGCTCTTGTCGAACTGGTTGATGTTCATGTAAGGCTGCGGATTCGCGGGCCCCGGCGGCGGCTGAGTCGAAGGCGAAATCCGGTGCACCGTGCACAAGACCATCAACTCCGAATTGCTCTTCGTAATACTCTTGCTCTTGAAAAAATTACCCAGGATCGGAATGTCGCTGAGGCCGGGGATCTTATTCCAAATGTCGGTGACACGGTTGTCCAGCAAGCCGGCGATTACGAAGCTCTGCCCATCCTGCAGCTCGAATTCAGTTTCAGCCTTGCGCGTGCTCAAAGCCGGAACCGTGAAACCGGAAATCGTCAGTGCGTTGCTGAAGTCGAGAGTGCTCACTTCCGGGGAAACCGAGAGGTGAATATTGCCGTTGGGCATGATCACCGGGGTGAAATCCAGCTTAACCCCAAAATCCTTGAAGGAGATGGTGACGGCGGTGAAACCGGCGCCCGGCTGCACAATCGGGAAAGGGAACTGCCCACCCGCCAGAAAACTGGCCTTCTTGCCGTTGACCGCGATGAGATTGGGTTCGGCCAGAATCTGTAGCAGATTCCTGGTCTGCAGAGCTTCGATAACTGCGCCCAGCTGAATGTCAGAGCGGAACAGGAACAGATTGAGGACGTTGTTGATGGTTTCCTGCGTGGTGGACGCTCCACCAGCGCCGGTGCTGAGTTGCTGCGAGCCGAAGCCCCCAAATTGTCCAGTGGTGGTGGTTCCAATGGTGTTGGTGGCCCCGGTGGAGATGACGTTGGCGCCGAGTTGAGTAATGGCGGAGCGGTCGACCTCGGCGAACTTCACCTGCAGAAGAACTTCCTGCGCGCCGACCGGGCCGAAGGTGAGTACATTAACCACCTTCGGAGAATAAGCGGAAGCGAGTTCTCCGGCGCGCTTGGCGACATCCTCGGTGGAAACGTGGCCGGAGAGCACGACCGCGGCCCGCGACGGCGTAACCGTAATCTGCTCGTCGGGGAAGACCCGGCGCTCCTCTTCGGCGCAGGCGCTGACATCGACATCCACGCGGAGATCGAAGCTGCGCGAGCGTTCCAGCTCATCCCAGATCAGCAGCGAGACTTCGCCCGGAGACCGGCCGTGGACGAGAATCTGAGTGGGTGTGATCACCCTGGCAAACGCGACCGCGTCATCGGTCACTGAGATACGGATGATGCGCTCGGTGGTGTTGATCAGCAGCGACTTGTCGACCATAACGCGTAAAGGCGCCGAGCCTTGCGGCTGCGCCGACGGCGGTGGAAGCGTGGTGGTCTGCGTGGCCGTGGATGGGTTTTGGTCTTGAGATGGGGGCACAGTTGGTTGCTGCGTCTCCGGCCAGGCGAGCACAGAAAGCAGGAGAAACAGGACTGCGACGGCTCCCAAGAGTGTCGTGCGAACCTTCATCGTGTGATTCCTCTCCAGGTGAGGAACGTACTTTGCAACTGATGGAAACTGTGCAGGGCAGAAATATCTTTGAAGTCCTATTTGGAATCTCCACAGCCCTGTTCCGAACACTTCACCACGTCAGGCTTCTTGTCACCCTGATAGACCTCGACATTGAACGTACTGGGAGGGGGAAGTGGTGCTACGGTCTTTTTTACCGGACGAGGACGAGGCGCCACAACCGCAACCGGGGCGCTTATACCCTTGTAAAGCCCCTTGGCGCCGGCCGCGGCCACTTCATCCTGGCGCGTGTCGAGCGGATTGCGCAGCGAAAGCTGAATACGCCCTTCGTTACTGGCCAGAGTGAGGCGCTCGGCATCGTCGGGAGAAACCAAGAGCGTAATCACGGGCGTGTTTTGAGCTTCACCGGCGGCATTGCGTTCCAGGGTGTGGCCGGCGGCGATCACGGCCACATTCTGCAAAACCGTGGTGGTCTGGGACTCCGCCGCTCCTGCCGGAGTTCCGGTCAGCAACACATCGACGCGGGTTCCGGGGCCGACGAAGCCGGCGACCGAAACGATGTCATTGACGCGCACCGAGACCGCACGCATCCCCGGCGGAATCAGCGAAGGCAGGCCGGAACCGGCATTCTCCGCCGCCAGCTTGCTGGGCAGAATAAATTCTCCCTTGGCGATGGGAATCACCACTCCGCGCCCTAACACCTGAGACCGTTTGCTGTAAATACCGCCGGGTAAGCCAGACGGCGGAAGCTTGGCGATACGCACGTCGTGCTCTTCAATTCGGGCGCCGACCTGGATGTCGTTGGCGGCCACGATCACGTCGGAGCCAGCCTCCGCGGTAGCGCCTGCTCTTCCTTGCAGATTCTTGTACACGAAGAGGCTGGCGAAGACCCCCAGGGCCAAGGCCAACGCTCCGATCATTAACAAACGCGTCCGGTTCATGATGCTCCGTTAACGGCGTGCCTTCGCGGGTCGCCCGCGCCGACAACCCGGCGCGAACGGGTTCGTCTCGCAGCCACTTCCGGCGATATTCCTACTGAATTGAGCTGGCTACGTTGGAGAAGACGTTATTCGCGTTGGACCCGATCAGCCGGATGGTGCCGACAACGATCACCAGGATCACCGCCAGCATGACCGCGTATTCCGCGATATCTTGCCCCTCTTCGTCGTGCCACAATCTCAAAAGATGCTTCATAACTCCTAGCCTCCTGTTTTGGGACACCCCAGAGCATACATCACCTCGGCCCTGGCGCGACAGAAGCAAGGCACATTAGCGAGGCAACTGAGATCCCTTCGGCCTGTCTTCTCGCTGCGGGGAGGGAAGCTGTCTGGAATGCCTCTGTCATCATACCCTGCAAAGCGTTCGTAGGTGTAATTAATTGCATGCCACCGGTAACCGTCGTGCAGGCTCTTGATCCCCGCTGTTTGACGGTCCCGGGATGGGTCGGTCGAATCGGACGAGTCTCACGGGGCCGGATGAGGAGGAGCGGCCAACACGATGCTTTGGGCGTCCTCGTAGGCGATGGTCCAGCCCGGGGCTATCCGGAGACCAGTGGCCAGCGCGGAATCGGCGGGGACCAGCACGGTCCGGATTCCCCATTGGTTCAGGGTCTGCCGCCAGTCACCTTTAAGCTGATAGGTGGCGGCGAACTGGTCGAGCAGTTGCCCGCCGTAAAGGTCGGCGCGACCATCAATGAAGACGCGCTCGGACGGGTAGAGCCTCCATATCAGATACCCACCCCAGTCGTAGTGGTTGAAGATTGGGCCGCGAGGCGGGTGGGTCTGAAGAAACGCAACCGCACCAGCCGGGAAGCGATCGGCCTCGGCCTTGGGCTGACGATCTACCGCTTGCGCGACGCGGATGACGGCAAATACCCCCATCGCCAGAACAATTAGCGCATTGAGGGCGGCGGCGGTGAGCCAATCTCCTGAGCTGGAGCGCGGTTTTGCGGAGGGCTGGTCGCTCTCCGTCCAGCGCTTTAAGGGCACCGAGATGAGAGGGGCCGCAATCAGAACGAACAAAGGGATCAGTCGAATCGAGGAAAGCGCGGCATATGTGCCCGCGAGCAAGAGCAATACATCGCGCGGGCGGACGCGCAAGCTGGACCAGCCCAGCGCGGCAATTGCGGCCAGCAGAAGAAGCAGGAAGGGCCAGTATTCGGCGTGATGGAAGTTAGGCGAAGCCCACTCGGCGATGTAATTCTGCATAGCCTTCGAGCGCAACGTCTCAAGCGGATACGAAAACATGCGCATGCCGTTGGGATTCAGCGGCACCAGCAGCAAATTGAGCAGCAGCGCGAGCGCCAGCGCACGCAATCGCCGCTTCGGATTTCCGCACCGAGGCGATCGCGGGAGGCATTCGAGGGACTCTCCAACCAGAAACAGCGCCAGCAGAGCCAATCCAAGTGCGAACCCGGCGTGCAAATTGACCCACAGCACAAGGATGGGGAGCGTCCACCATAGAAGCTTTTCATCGTTCCCCGAGCGCCCCCGTTCGGACCGCTCAGGCTCGGACCGCTCAAGGATCAGCAGCCACAGGCTTGTGAGTAACAACGAAACTACCTGCGGACGTACTCCCCAGGTAGGGACCGTAGCCCACGCCGCGCACAGAGTCACCACACCCGCCACGTAAGGTTCATCCGCACACCGCAGATAAAGCAGAAAAAATGCCAGGCAGGGAATCGCAGCGAAGGCCACAATCAATCCGCCCCAACCGGCGGAGCGATAGAGTCCGTAGAACAGCAACTCAGTAAGCCACTCGTGCGCAACCCAGGGCTGTCCCGCACGAGTGTAAGAAAACGGATCCGCATGGGGGACCGCCTTATGGGCAGCGATGTACTGGCCGGTTTTCAGGTGCCACCATACGTCGGCATCGGTCACCGTGCGCGCCGCCATGGCGAAGAGGCCGAGAAAAAGCACAGCCAGAAATGTGCGTCGGATGCTGAGGAGTTCCTTCATGCGGATTCGATGGTGAGGCTACATCCTGAAACAGCGCCGGGCCGAAAATTCCTGTCAATCACGCTCGCTCCGGTCCCCCTCCAGGCTGTGAGCCGCGCTGCGACCCACGATACAACACGACCGCCAGCATGGGCAGGTATACCGCAAGCACAGCCGCTCGTCCCACCTCAGTGAAATTCATGGGCTGATGGTACCAGCGCCAAATACCCGCGCCCCAACTGAACAGCACCGTGACGAGAATCTGACGCCGCGACTTGGGAATCAGCCAGAGAATGAAGCTATCGAAGAACCAGCGCTGCGGCATGAGCGCGGTCAGCAGCAGAAACCATGCGTCGCGATCACGATAGCGCAGCAAGGCAAGCACTAACAGCGGTCCGGGAAGCACAAATAATGGGATGAAGTGCGGGTAGTTGTGGGTTTGTCCCAGCCAGAGCAGCGGCCACCGTGGCAATAGCGCAAGACTGAGCCCGGCCAAAAAAACGCAGGCCAACAATCCTCGGCGGCTCAGGCGCGTCAGAAAAACGGGCAGCCCGATTTGGGGTTTAGCCATGGTTACCGGCAGGAGCAGTGGAAAGAACGCACTCGCAGTGATGATGGTGGACCACTGTGCCGTCAGCACGCCCGCCCAATAGGGATAAGCCAGAAAAATCAACAATCTGGTATAGCCATGGCGGATGAGGCCGAAGGCCAGCAGTGCCGAACTGATTCCGTAGAATAGGCCGGCGGCGATTTCCGGCGGCACGCGCACAAATGGAAGAGCGAAGATCCCCGCAGTCAGCGGATACTGCTCGAGCGGAGTATCGTAAGGATTCTGGTGCGCGAGCCAGCGCTGCGCCAGGTGGATCGCCCAGCGGAAGTCTCCGGCATTTTGATGCAGACGCGTCAGCAAGAACCAGCAGAAAGTTCCACTGGCGGTGCCGATCAGGGCCGAAACTGCGAGACGTTTTCGCATGGACCGATGTCGCTCCGAACAGTTGTAACATGAGGAGTTTGTTTCTACGCTTGCTGAAACGCCCTCAACTCGTTTTCCTTTTCGGTGCGGCCATTCTTGCGGCGAGCATGTGGTTCTACGTGGACCGGATTCTGGTGAGCCACCAGATCGCGGATGCGGTGGCGCAGGGCCGGCCGCGGGGAAATCTCTCCGATCTTTATCCGCGCTGGCTGGGAGCCCGCGAATTGCTGATGCATCGCCGCAACCCATACGGTGAAGATATTGCCGCCGAAATCCAACAAGGATATTACGGCCGCGTTTTGGACCCGTCGCGCCCCAATGATCCCAAGGATCGACAGGGATTCGCCTATCCGGTCTACGTGGTTTTTCTGCTGGCTCCGCTGATCGGCCTTCCGTTTCATGTGGTGCAGATTTGTTTTTATTGGGTTCTGTTCGGTTTGATGGCAGCCGGCGTTTGGCTGTGGCTGCACGCGTTGCGATGGAACGTAAATGCCATCGGAATCGCTGCGGTTGTTCTCCTCACGCTGGGAAGCTTTCCGGTGGTGCAAGGCATCAAGTTGCAACAGCTAAGCCTTGTTGTGGCGGCGTTGCTGGCCGCCGCAGCCGCCAGCGTGGCAAGCGGCCTGCTATTTTGCGGCGGAGTTTTGCTCGCACTGGCAACCATCAAGCCGCAACTGGCTTGGCCTTTGGTGGCATGGCTGCTCCTATGGGCGGTTAGCGAATGGCGCGTACGGCGAAGCTTTGTTTTTGGATTCGGGTTCGCGATGGCGCTGCTGCTGGCAGGTGCGGAAATTGTCTTGCCCGGCTGGCTGCCGATGTTTGTGGCTGCGATTCGGCAATACCACCGGTACACGCAGAACCAGTCGGTTCTGGATCAGCTTGTGAATTGGGCGCTGGGACGATTTGGCGGGCAAATCCTGGGGTGGGCGGCAGTGTTTAGTTGCGGGGTTGTCCTATGGCCGACTCGTCGCGAGCCCGCGACCGCCGCGAGTTTCGGCCGCGCGACAGCGCTTGTCTTGGCATTAACTGTACTCGTCGTGCCCATGTTTGCTCCGTATAACCAGGTGCTGCTGTTGCCTTCGCTTCTGCTGATGGCGAGAGATGGCAGGGCTCTCACCCTGCGATTGAGAGGCGGCCGTGTTGCCTATATGGCCTGCGCGTTCGCGCTGGCCTGGCAATGGATTGCGACCATCGGTCTTACGGCGGCATATTGGATTTCTCCTGCATGGGCGCTCGCGGGCTGGACACTGCCGCTCCTCACCACGTTTGCTTTGCCAGTGTTGGTCTTCGCATTGACGTGGATGAATGTTTGGAGCGCGCAGGGCCGTTTTGCCAGATCTCAATCCTGACGGGACGACTGCCTCACCGGACCTCTAATTGACCGATGCGGCCCGGTTTTGCCTCAACATGCTGGTCTCGATCACGAACACCGCCAGCATCGGAACGACTACTAGAACGTATTCGTGCGCGCGCAATGCCGCCAGGTGCAATGGTGGCAGAAGCAGGATTGCGAGCAGACTTGCAGCAAGCCAATGCACGGCCGGCTCGCCCGGCGGTATTTTCAGTTGGAGGTGGCGCAACAGCAGAGACATCGGCAACAGCAGAAGGCTGAGGTCGTGCGGGTTCAGGTGATAGCTGACCAGCAGCGCAAACAGCACCGAATTGCTGAAGGCGAGGTTGAAGGTGGCTGAATTTGTGGTCTTCCGGAGGCCGCGAATGGGAACCGATTTGTACGCCTGCTTCCATCCCATGCCCGTCGTCAGCAATGCGGCTCCGGACGAGATCGCGATGGCGATGAGAACGAAAGCCGAACCGTCGCCGTGGACGAAAAAGTAGAGCAGACCGCGAAAATTGGCCATGGCTTGCGGATCGACTCCTGCGAACGGCTGCTCCTGAAGGCGAAACAAGAATCGCGGATAGGCGATGAAGACAGACCATCCGGAGATAACGCCCGACAATGCGGCGAGCGCAGCCGCCACGAAGGCAAAGCCGTACAAGAAACTGTTCCCCTTTCTTTGCATCCCTCTCTGCATCGCTTTTTGCTTTGCCGCGACTTGCATGGTGATTACCAGCACCAGCGGCAGCACGATTTGGAACTTGAACAGTCCCAGGCCGAGCCAGCATCCCGCGGCGAAAGCCCGTTCTCGTTTGAGAGCGGCAAACGTAAGCGTGACCAGCAACAGCAGCAGCACCGAGTCCTGACCCTGCAAAAAGCAGAGCATGACGGGAACAAACGTCAGCGAGGCTGCGAGCAGCAGTTGCCAACGCCACTTCGTTAAGACCTCGCAGGCTATTTTCCGCGCGACTAATGCGAGGACCGCCAGATTGATCAGACACCACAGCAAGTACGCCCGCTTCAGCGGCAGCCAGCCCACGGCGAGGTAGGCCAGAGTCTCAAAGGGCGGATGAATAAAGAGCGTACCGACCCTTCCGGCGCAGCGCACTTGGAACTCGCGCTGGAAATCAGCGTCATACAGCTGGTGTCCATGGCCTTCGATCAGCATGCGCGATGCGCAGTAGAAATCCGGGAAATCGGTGCCCTGCGCCGACATGGAAAAACGGGCGTAGAAAAACCCAGCCACGGCGGCGAGCAGGACGAGTACCATGGCGGTGTTCGCCCAACGATTGAGCCGGTGGCTTTGATTTGTGGCCGGATCTGGCACGCCGCCGAAGTCTACCGAAGGCTCGGGGCAAGCGCCAGCAGCGCTTTCGGCGAAACCACTTCCGCCGGGGCGCGATTCCTGTCATTATTCATATCGGCACGATTTCGAAAACCGGCTGCGCCTCGGCCGGTTTCGGTTCCGCGCCACATCAGTCAGCGCCACAGCCTATGGCCTTGAATGCAATAAGCCACCCGCAGTCTTCCGGTTCCGGCGTGTTTCCGGCGCTGGTGCTGGTGCAGGGGAACGAGCAAAGAAATATCGTTCTCAACCGCACGCCGTTCAGCGTCGGCCGCAAAGTCGATAAAGATCTGGTGATCGCCGACCCGCGGGTATCGCGCGACCATGCGCAAATCGTTCTCGAGGAAGACGGGTTTTTTCTCGTCGATCAGGGCAGCAAACACGGGACGTTCGTCAACGGGGAGCGGATTCAGCGGCAGAGGCTGGAGCGCAACGACCGCCTGGAATTCGGAGCGCGAGATTCTACCTACGCTATTTTCAACCCTGCCCACCAAAGCTCGAACACGGCGCGCGAGTTTCTGAGCCAGATTTCCGGCATCCAGATTTCTCAGGAAGCCAACGACCTGGAGAAGCTGACTCTGTTCCTCGAAGCGGCACGCAAGCTGAACACCGCCGGTGTGCTGGACGAGATCCTGATGACCATGCTGGAGGTTACGCTGCGGCTCACGCGCGCAGAGCGCGGCTATGTCTTTCTCAAAGACGACGACGGCAAGCTTCGGCTGGTGGCGGGACGAAACTCCAAGGGCGAGTCGCTGCTCGACGACAGCACCATTTCCCACTCCGCGCTGGAAGAATCGCTGCGCTCAAATTCCGAGTTTCTGCTTACCGACACCGGCAGTTCGATGGATCTTGTTGGCCGGCAGAGTATTGTGGCTTACGATTTGCGCACCGTGATTTGCATTCCGCTGCGGAAGAGACAGGTGCAGGCGACGCGCGACGCGCAGGCGCCAGTGGCCGGCGCGGCGGGAGTGATGGGTGTCTTGTATGTGGACTCCCGCTTCGTTTCGCGCGATATTGCCGGCGTCGGTCATGACATTCTGCGCGCGATTGCCACGGAAGCCGCTTCGCTGATGGAAAACGCGCGGCTGGTGCAGGCCGAAGAAGAATCCCGGCGCTACCAGCAGGAACTCACCATTGCAGCTTCGATCCAGCAGCGGTTGATGCAGGTGAAGATTCCGGAAGTGCCGTTCGCCAAGCTGCGGGGAAAGAATCTATCTTGCAAGGAAATCGGCGGAGACTTCTTCGATGCGGTCAATACCAAAGAAGGGCTTGCCATTGTGCTTGCCGATGTCAGCGGCAAGGGAGTGTCGGCCGCCCTATTGGCGTCTACGTTGCAGGGAATGATCTATTCGCATCTGAGCGCGGGGATGCCGCTGCTCGAAGTTGTGACTGCGGTGAACCGTTTTTTCACCGACAAGCTGGTAGGTGAGAAGTATGCGACGTTGCTTCTCGCGCGTCTGCGCCGCGACGGCGACCTCGAATATGTGAACTGCGGCCATGTGCCTCCATTGCTGGTGTGTGCCGGCGAAGTAATCCGTCCTCCCCACGGCAACGTGCCGGTCGGTTTACTTCCCGACGCGACGTTTGAGAGTTCGCGCTGCCAGCTCAACTCGGGCGATCGATTTATCCTGGTGACCGATGGCGTCACCGAAGCCGAGAACGCCATGGGAGATTTCTTCGAAGACTCGCGGCTGGAAGCGGCCGCGGCCAAAGCCCCGAATCTGGAAGGGATTTTTTCGGCGGTGTCGGAGTTCTGCGCGGGAAATCCACTCAATGACGACTGCACGGTGGTGGAGTTGATCTATACGGATACCAGCACTTAGCCCGGCAGTGTCACGGCGCGCTAAGGGTCGCGCGCAATCAAGGACGCGAAAGATCTTTCCGCCAGCGCAAGAGAACTCCAGATTTGTCCAACCAGGTTTGTCCAACCAGGTTTATTCAACGGTGACGCTATTTTCGGTGCCTTCCCAGCGGTTCTCCTGCGGCCAGTAGAAGGTGAAGACGACCCGAGTCCCCGGCGGCAACGAGGCGGTCGGCAGGTCCAGGGTGTAGGTTCCAAGGCCAGTGTCGCGAGTGTTGGTATCTTGCGAAGTCTTCCACTCGTCGAGCGTCCAGCGCACCAGCGCGGGCAATAACAGCACCAGGCGCAGCTTCTTGTTGCGCGGCACCGAGCGCGTTTTGTTGTTGAATCTCCAGCCGAAGACCTGGCGAACAGGTTTATCGATCAAATAACGTTGTACGGTCTGCGGAGGCTGGTCAAAAATCCTGCCGTCGCGCAGCGAGCGGCGCAGCTTTACGTACTCGGAATGAGCCCACACCAGAGGACAGGCCGACCCCGACGGCTTGCCGCGAAAGAGCTCGAGCGCGGGAATATCGGCGGCGTCCCAAACCTGTTCAGGAAGCAAATGGCTGTGGCCGCTGGTGGAGTTTTCCATTACGCTGAGCAGCATTTCGGCCTGGTCGCGGTGGCCGGCAGCCAGTTCATAGTGAGCCCGTTCTCCGGCAAGCAAAGGCCATGCTCGGCCGATGCCGGTGCCGTCGAAAGGCGAACCGTCGTTATGTTCGCCGTAGCCGTCGCCGTTGTAACGGTACCAGCACGGTCCCTGAGGCAGTTCCACGCGAAGCAGCGCGTCGATCACGCGAAGAGTATTCAGGATGCGTGGATCGTCTGGCGCCCGCAGGCCAAAACGAACCAGCGCAAGCGCGTCTGGGCTGATGATGTGGTAAGCGCGCTCCTGGCTTTCTCCCGGCGGCCGGTTCTTGATGGGGACGAATCCCTGGGTCGGCGAGGCGGCTGCATCTTCGGTCGGTGGCGCGATACGGACGTAATACCCCTCGACCGCAACTTGCTCGGCCAGATCACCGCCGGTGGCGTAAATCCAGCGCTCGATATTGTCGTTCCAGGCGTCGGCGGTATCCCGCAAAGTCGAAGCCGCGTCGCTATGGCCGGTCAGTTCGGCGATGTCGGCTGCCGCCAGCAGCGCGGCGATCTCCGCGGCCAGCGTGAACGGAGAGTAGCCCGCATCTTCCTCCCAGCGATCCTGCTGCGTGACCGGGCCGTTGCGCAGAATAAAACTGGCGGCCTGCCGCACCATGGGCCACCAGCGCTGAAGATTGCCCAACGACTTCGGAGCTTCCCGGCGCAGCAGGTCGAGCAGCAGGATGGGGAATGCGGTTTCGTCCATCTGGACGCCGCTCCAGTAAGGCCGGCCGTCGAGCCAGAGATTCTGCGCCCAATTGCCCGCCGCTTCCTGAGTGGCCTCAAGATAGCGCAGCACGCGAGCCGCATCGCTGGTCGCCCCCGCGGCCAGCAGTGCGCCCGCGCTTTCCACCAGGTCGCGCGGCCAGATCAAGTGATAGCCGCCGAGATCCTCATCGCCTTTATTGAATCCCCAAGGAATCGAAAGACTGGCAATAATGCCGCCGAGGAAATCCTTCGACTCATGAGTGCGCACTACTGCCATTGAAGCGCGATACAGATCGGTGGGGCGCTGAGGCTCGTCCAGCGCAAGCAAGGTTTCCTGCCACTTCTTCCATTGCTCCCGGTAGTGCTCGCGTACCTGTGTGTAGTCTTCGAATAAGCTGGAGCGGGCCTGTTGTCCCGCTTCGCTCCATATCGCTCCGAAGCCGAGCGCCAGCACAAATTCGCCGTTGCAGGCGGCGAGGTCGATCTCTCCAGTGCATGCGATGTTGCCGTTTTCTGCGCGCGTGTATTCCCAGTGCATCTGAAAATGCCGGGAAAGATCCTGCCAGCCGTCGGACGCCCCGACGAATCCGAACGACATCTTTTTCCACGGGGCCGAACAAGCCAGAGCGAGTGCGGCGCCATCGCGATCGGCGAAGAACATCGGCACGCCTTTGTAGTCGCCCACCCAGCCGGTGTTGCCATTGCCGCAGTTGGCCAGATGGGGCGAGAGCAAGGCGTAGAGATGATAGTCAGCGAGTCCGCCCTGCAGCGGCTCGAAACGAATCTTCTGCAGCACCACATTGCGATAAGGGTCGGTGAGGATTTCCTTGTGAATGCGGTAGCGGCCGCTGTTGCAAGTATTCGTGAGTTCGTAGCCAGGGACGCCCGGTTCAAAGGGTTGGTTCTCGAAAGAGCAGTGGCGTTTTTCCTCGGAGAAGAATTCGCGGGCGTCGGTGACGATCAGGCCGAGGTCCCGGGTGCAGGCTTGATCGACGCGAGGGAAGTACACTTCATTCAGAATGCCGTGGCTGATGGTGAACCAGACTTTGCTGTGCCGGTTCAACGCCGTGCCTGCGCCGGTTTTGGCACTGGACGTCCAGCGGGGAGGAATCCCAGGCCAGCCCGGAGCATAGCGCGTAGCAGAATCACTCATGAAGGTACTGTCCTTGGCCTGGGTTTTGGCATCAAAGGCGAGAACGAGATTGCGGCAGGGCGCAGATCGAAGATAATAGGCCGGAGCAAGCGTGGGAGCATGGCGGGTTCTATCAAAACATCTGATGCGCGAAGGTGGAAGATAGTCGCAGCCTTGTGCATGGTTGTGGCAGCGTCCTCCGCGGATGGCGCCGCTGCGGCGGCCGGTTTGAGCGCTGGCACGCCCCTCGACCACGGCTTCCTGAGTCTCTACAACCTCGATTTCACCGGCGCGCAGAAGGATTTTGCCGCCTGGGAAACGCAACATCCAGACGATCCCATGGGGCCGGTGAGCGAAGCCGCAGCGTATCTGTTTTCAGAGTTCAACCGCTTGGGCGTGCTCGAAGCGCAATTCTTCGAGAACGACGAGGCCTTCGCGGGTCGTTCCAAGCTCAGTCCCGACCCAAACATCCGCGATCATTTTCAAGCCGCGCTGAGCCGTGCGGAAGCCCTGGCCCGCGCCCGGCTGGCCAAAGACGCCAGGAACCCGGATGCTCTGTTCGCGATGACGCTCTCCTCCGGCTTGCAGGCGGATTACGCGGCACTGATCGAGAAACGTAACTTGGCTTCTCTGCATTATGCGAAAGAAGCTTCGGTTTGGGCGCAGCAATTGCTTGCGGTTTCGCCCGATCGTTCTGATGCCCTGCTGGCCACCGGATTCAGCAAGTACATCATCGGCAGCATGTCCGCTCCGGTGCGCTGGATACTACGGATGGGAGGGCTCCCCGGCGACAAACAGGCTGGCGTCGCCGATTTGCAGCTGACCGCGCAGAACGGGCATTATCTGGCCCCGTTCGCACGCATCCTCTTGGCCATTGCCTATGTGCGCGATAAAGACAAGCCCAAAGCGCTGGAACTGCTCGGCGGCCTGCGCGCGGAGTTTCCGGGCAACTCCCTGTTTCCGCGGGAGATGGCGCGACTACAGGCGGCTCATTAGGAAGGTTATTCAGGAAGATTCTTCGCCTGCAAATGTCTGAGTTACCCGACCCGATTCACAGCGGCCGCAGCTTGTCAGAGGTTCCACCGACTACCATGGGCAGAGCGCTTTTCGTTTTCTTCCGCCCGGCCCGTTTGCCCTTCGCCCCCGAACGCGGTCCGGTTTCGGAAATCAAATCGGCCAGCGTGGTGTTTTCGAGAATGCCGGCCGCCGCATCGCGCACGTCCAGAAACACCTGATAGAGCACGCGATGAGGCAGATCGCGGTCAATCAGGACCCGCAACTGTTCGGCGTCGCCGAAGGGTGCAAGGGGGCCGTCTATCAAGCGAATGATTTCGCTCAGCGCAATGTCTTCAGGCTCGCGCCGCAGTTGATACCCGCCTTTGGCCCCGCGCGCGCTCTCTACGATGCGGGCGTTCTTCAGTTCCAGTAGAATCAGTTCGAGAAACTTCTCGGGAAGATCTTCTTCGTGGGCGATTTCGCGGATCTTAATCGCGCCCTGATGGTGGCGGCGGGCCAGCGTCATCAAGGCTTGCAGAGCGTAGAGCCCCTTTTGCGAGATTCTCATGGGGATCATTATGGCACGGATTCAGTATCTGTTCCGGCGATCGGTACCGGGCCAATTCCGCCGAATTAGTCCACTGCCCGGCGGTTCGAAATGTTTACGGTGAAGAAAATCAGCCCATATCCAAAAGCAAGCCGCGTCGATTGCTTCAACATTCCACGGCGAGGCGAGCAGAATTGCAGGCGGCCATTCACGAGAAATTTACCCATCTGTAACCGTCCTTTAACACTGCACCGATAGAACGTGGACATCTATCCCAAGGAGGATTCATCGAGTGATCCGCCGAATCGCGCTGCTTCTCTGGTGTGCCCTGTCGGTGTCGCCGGCATGGGGGCAAACAACCTTGAATGGAGCCGGCGCCACGTTTCCCTATCCCATCTATTCCAAGTGGTTTAGCGAATACCACAAGCTGCACCCGGACGTTCAGATCAATTACCAGAGTATCGGCAGCGGCGGCGGAATCCGCCAGGTGATCGAGGGCACAGTCGACTTCGGCGCCAGCGACGTGCCTATGACCGACGCGCAGCTCAAAGAAGCCAAGGTGAACATCTTCAATATTCCGACTGTGCTCGGCGCCGATGTGCCCGCCTACAACATTCCCGGCGTGAATGGCGATGTGAAATTTACTCCCGAAGCGTTGGCCGGCATCTTCCTGGGCAGGATTACGAAATGGACCGACAAGGCCATTACCGAAGCCAATCCGGGCGTTAAATTCCCCGACGAGAACATCATCGTGGTGCATCGCTCCGATGGCAGTGGAACCAGCTTCATTTGGACTGACTTTCTCTCCAAGGTGAGCAGCGACTGGAAAAACCAGGTGGGAAGTGGCCCGTCGGTGAAATGGCCGATCGGACTGGGTGGAAAAGGCAATGAGGGTGTGGCTGGCTCGATTCGCCAGTTGAAGGGATCGATCGGCTATGTCGAATTGATCTATGCCGCGCAGAACAACATTACTTACGGCAGCGTGAAGAACTCAGCGGGGAACTTCGTCAAAGCCTCATTGCAAGGGGTGACCGCGGCAGCCGCGTCGGCCCCCAAGATGCCGGCGGACTTCCGCGTTTCCATCACCGACCCTCCGGGAAAAGATTCGTATCCCATCTCCAGCTTCACTTGGTTATTGATTCCGGCTCAGTCGAAAGACGCGGCGAAAGGCAAAATTCTCTCCGACTTCCTCAACTGGATGGTTACCGACGGCCAGACGATGACCGGAGCTTTAAGCTATGCGTCCTTGCCAGACAACGTCGCTCAGAAAGTGAAAGAGACAATAAGGCAGGTGCGCTGAATTCAGGGTATGCACCTTGGCACAAGCAGCCCGGTTGATTGGAATGGCTCGGAACGGCTCGAAGCACTTAGGAAGGCGCCTAAAAAGAGAGGATAAACGGAACCCAGATGTAAAACGGAGCCGGGATGCAAAACGGAGCCGGGATGTAAGCTGTGTTCGGTGTTGCTTTTGGGGGACGTTGGCGGCTCAAATCGGCACGCTACCGAGGCCAGAGACAACATAAACTCAGTTAAGTTACGTTGATCTCCAGGTGCAGAATACTGGAAACTGGCGGTGTGCCTCGCTTGATTCTGCGCCATCCACACCCGGCGAGCGGATGCTTTATACTTAGGTGCTCGTAATTGAGCGGCCTATACCCATCGGTGAAGCAAAACTCGCAGGAATGAACGCGTAGTTACCCCTCGCATCATGGCATCCATTTCGCTGGAAAAACCTGAGCTTTACCTCAACCGCGACACTTCGTGGCTCGCGTTTAACCGGCGTGTGCTCGAAGAGGCTGAAGATGAGGGTAATCCGCTGCTGGAGCGGCTCAAGTTTCTCGCCATTTCGGCCAACAATCTGGATGAGTTCTTCGAGATTCGGGTCGCCTCCATGGTTCAGCAGATCGAAGACGGCTATAACGAAGCCGGCCCCGATGGCCTGACGTTGCCAGAGCGGCGCGATGTGCTGGAGCGGCTGGCGCACGAGTTCGTGGACGATCAGTACGGTTGCTGGGCGCGTCTGCGGCCGGCATTGGGGGAGAAGGGAATTCGCGTGCTCGGCTTGCACGAACTGGATGCCGAGGCGCGGCGGTTCGTCGACCAGTACTGCGAGAAAGAACTCGATCCCCTGCTCACGCCGGTGACCGTGGATCCCACCCATCCCTTTCCGCGAGTGATCAACAAGGCTTTGTGCGTAGGTTTTCTCCTGCGCCGCCGGCGCCGGTCCGCGCTGACCTACACCGGCGTAGTGACCGTGCCCCGGGCGTTGCCCCGGCTGATTCGTCTGCCCTCGGAGGGCACGGCGGATTTTATTTTCCTCGCCGATCTGGTGGCCCATCATGCCGTGCGCATGTATCGCGGTTACGACATTGTTTCTTCCGCTCCTTTCCGGGTGACCCGCAACAGCAATCTCTACCTGGCGGAAGAAGAAGCGCGCAGCCTTCTGGAGTCGGTGCGCGCCGAGCTCCACAACCGGCGCAAGGGCGATGCGGTTCGCATGGAGATCGAAGCCGATGCCGACCCGGAGATCATCGAACGCCTGCGAACCGTGTTCGAGCTCGATCCCTGGCAGGTTTTCCCCGTAAACGGCCCGGTGAACCTCTCCCGGTTGTTCAATATCTATGAGCAAACCCAGCGGCCAGACTTGAAATACCGTGCCTTTACCCCGCGCGAGCTGCGCCTGACGGCGAAATCCAGAGATTTTTTTGAGGAACTGCGGCGGCACGACATCCTGCTCCATCATCCTTTCGATTCCTACGATGCCGTCATCAACTTCATTGAGTCCGCGGCGGAAGATGACAACGTGCTTTCGATCAAACAGACGCTCTATCGCACCAACGAGCATTCGCTGATTGTGCCTTCGCTGATCGATGCAGCTTCGCGCAAAGAAGTGACCGCAGTGGTGGAGTTGAAGGCGCGCTTTGACGAAGCCCACAACATCCGCTGGGCCCGCGAGCTCGAAGATGCGGGCGTGCAGGTGTTCCACGGACTGGTCGGGTTGAAGACGCATTGCAAGCTTTCGCTGCTGGTGCGGCGCGATCCCGATGGCGTGCCCCGCAGTTACGCGCACATCGGAACCGGCAACTACAACGCCACTACGGCTCGCATCTATACCGACCTCAGCCTGTTTACCGCGAATCCGGAAGTCACGCGCGCCGTGCATGACGTCTTCAGCTTCCTCACCGCCTATGCCGAGAACCCCAGCTACGAACCGCTGCTGGTGGCGCCGCTAGACCTGGCGGAAAAGTGCATCGCCCTCATCGACCGCGAAGCCGAACACGCGCGTCAAGGCCGGCCCGCGCGCATCATCGCCAAGATGAATGCTTTGCTCGATAAGAACGTGCTGCAGGCGTTGTATCGCGCGTCTCAGGCCGGCGTGGAGATTGACTTGATCGTCCGCGGAATTTGCGCGCTGCGTCCCGGCGTGCGTGGCGTAAGTGACCGCATTCGCGTGCGCAGCATCGTAGGCCGTTTCCTCGAACACAGCCGCATCTATTATTTTTCCAATGGCGGCGACGAAGAAATCTACATCGGCAGCGCCGACTGGATGCCGCGCAATCTCTACGAGCGCGTCGAAGTCATGGTTCCGCTGCGCGACGAATTTCTGCGCCAGCGCGTGCGGCAGGAGATTCTCGACTCCTATCTCGCCGACAATCGTAAAGCCCGCGTGCTGCTCCGCGATGCCACCTATATCCCTGCCTGGCAGCCGGTGCGGGGCAAGCGCCATCGCAAGCCGCCCACCGGAGCCGCTGCCTTTAGCGCGCAGGATTATCTGATCGGCGTCGCCGAAGGCAAACAGCCGGCCGGGCTGATCGTCCCGCCGGCGCCGGCCGGGAAGCGCAAAACTCCCGCGGGAAAGGAACGATAATCCTCGATGATCATTTATTTTCTGCGCCATGCCAGCGCGGGAGAGCATCTGGCCAATCCCAGGAAAGACGAAAAGCGCGCGCTCGACAAAGAGGGCATCGAGCAGTGCGGCTACGTCGGTCGCGCCCTGGCCGCAATGGACGTGCAGGTGGACTCAATCATCTCCAGCCCTCTGAAACGCGCCATGCAGACCGCTTCCCTGGTCGGCAACGAAATGGGTTATGAGGGCAAGCTGCAAGTGGAAGCCGCGCTCCGGCCTGAGGCGACCATCGCCGATTTCCGCCGCCTGCTGGAGAAATGCGCGCGCCAGGAAGCCATTATGGTCGTCGGCCACAACCCCAACCTCAGCCAGTTCCTGGGCACGGTGGTCTGCGAATCCGGCTGCGAAGCTTCCCTGGATCTGAAAAAAGGCGCCGTGGCCCGCGTGGAGATGCGCCGCACGTCCGGCACCCTGCACTGGTGCCTGACTCCCAAACTCCTGCGCACTCTCTACGCCACAGCTGTCGAAAGTTCGCGTCCGAAGACCTCCCTGAAATAAGCGCAGTCCTTTTCAATCGCCCAGAGTTCTAAATCCACTCCCATGCGTCGGCGCGGCAACAGCGTCAGCCGTATTCCCGCCGCATGGAACCGCACCCGCACTTTTTGCACGGCACGGCTGCGCCCCAGGTTCAGTGCGCGCGCCAGCCGCAGCAGCAGAATCGCTTTCTGCACTCCCGCCCGGTCCGCGGGATCGAGCGCCTTCATCGCCCCGTCCTCCGTGGTGGGACGCGACTTTCCCAGATACCGCGCAATGGCCGCAATCAGTCGCCTCTGCCGCGGACTGTAACCGAGAATTTCCGAGTTCGAAATAATGTAGTACGCATGGCGGTGGCGGCCGTTCCGGTTGACGTAGTCTCCCACCTCGTAGAGCATCGCCGCCGCCGCCAGCCATTCCCGGAATTCCGGCGGCAGGTTGTGTACCGGCCGCAGCGCCGAGAACAGCAGCATGGCCGAGTCGCGCACGTCGAGCGCATGTTTCATATCCACGTGGTAGTGAGCCACCGCGTGGGCGATCGACTCCCAGCGCTCCGATTCGATCTGTTTTCCCGAGCGCGTGCTGCGGTCGTATTCGGCCGCCATCTGCGCCAGCAGTCCGTCGCGCAACCCGAGCGGCGAATAGCGAAAGCCCTTGAGATGGCAGCGGTCCAGGAGTTCGTGATACACCATCGCCCCGGCGGCAATGATTTCGGCCCGCCGCGGACCAATGCCCTCAATCTTTCGCCGCTCGGCAACTGGAAGCCGCGTCAGCCGCTTGGCGATGCGCGTCATTTCCACGCGTGAAACCAGCGCACGCGCTTGTCTTCCGTTCTTGCGCAAATGGCTCGCCGCGGCTGCCAGCGCGGCCGCCGTCCCCGAGGTCGCAATCACATTCTTAACTTTAGCTGCGACGATGCGCGCGGCCACCCGGTCCACTTCCCGCGCCACAAACCCGCGCAGGCGTTCGCTCTCTCCTTTGCGCGGCGGATCGTGGCGGAGAAATTCATCCGTCAGCCGCACCGCGCCCAGCGGCAAGCTGAATGTCTCGCGAATGTGCCCCCGGCTGGAGACGGTCAGTTCGCAGCTTCCGCCTCCCAGGTCGATCATCAGCGTCGGAGACGCATCCACCCGAGGACTCGATACCAGTCCCAGGTGAATCAGGCGGGCTTCTTCCACGCCCGAGATGATCTCTACCTTCCAGCCCGTGGCCGAGCGAACCCACTCCAGAAAAGCCTGCGAATTGCGGGCATCGCGCAGCGCACTGGTAGCCACCACTCGGACGGAATCGGCAACCAACTGTTGCGCAGCGCGATGAAAGCGCCGCAGCACCTTCACCGTTTCCGCCATCGATTCCGGCGTGAGGAACCCGGAGCGAAACGCTCCTTCGCCCAGGCGCGTGACCTCGCGGTCTTCGTGCACGGGCCGCAGCCGTCCCCGCGTAAGCCGTGCGATCTTCAGCCGGACGGAATTCGAACCGATATCAACCGCGGCGAACGTTGGCATGGGGAAGCCTCACAGTTTACATGGCCTGCGCCGCCCGGTCATCTTCGTCATCCGACTGCGGTACACTCTTCTCCATGCGGGTTCTCGGCATCGATTGCGGAGGCGCCTACACCGGCTACGGGGTAGTCGAACTGCACCACGGCGGACAATTGTGCTGCCTGGTATGCGGCGTCATCAAGCTTTCTCCCCGCGAGCCGCTGCCGCGGCGCTTGTCGCGCATTTTTACTCAACTCGGCGAAGTTATCGCCGAGCACCAGCCCGATCAGGTCGCGATTGAAGACGTGTTTTACGCGTTGAATGTGAAGTCGGCGCTGAAGCTGGGGCAGGTGCGCGGCGTGGCCATGCTGGCCGCCGCCTCGG
>PMHV01000007.1 GCA_003156805.1 Acidobacteriaceae bacterium
CGCGTGAAAGAATCGGACCGCATCGCTGCCATTGCGACCAACCTCCGCGCCATGGGTGCTAAGGTAGAAGAGTGCGAAGACGGTCTGAAAATTCCCGGCCGGCAGAAGTTGCGCGGCGCAGAGCTGGATTCTTTCGGCGACCACCGCATCGCNNCGCTGCGAGCTTCCGGTGAGACCCTGATCCGGAACGCCGGAGCCGCAGCTATTTCCTACCCCGCATTCTTTGAAACACTGGAAGAGTTGGTGGTGCGTTGATTCGGTCTTTACTTTACTCTTGGGCACTTTTCTCCCGGCGCGGGCGGCGGTCCGCTTTGTGACGGTACGCCTGAGCAGTGTAGTCTTCTGCATCTGCAATCGTTACCCCCGGACAATCCTTCGGACCGTACGTTGGGACAATGGCCGCAGGTGACCTACCCCTCGTCTGGCCGCAAGATAAAAATAACCTAATCGCCCGAGGATCGCTGTAAGACTGCCCCGGTTCTTCAAAGCGTGTGCTGCCAACTTTGCAGCTGAGGGGATGACCATGCGTTCCAAGTTGTGTTTTTGTATCGTGCTATTGGCTTCACTGGCAATTGCCAAGGAACCGAAACCTTACCAATCCGGCAAGGTGTTGCAGATGGATTCGGTGAAGTGCGGCGCCGACGAAAAAGACAATCATAAGAAGACACAGGCACTCCTTTGTCAGGAGTATGTGCTGCAAACCGATCACGTGATCTATCACATCCGCCCGAAAGACGAAAAACATCTGGCGCTGTTGCCGGTAGGCGAGCAGGCGCAGTTCCGCATGGAAAAAGACAAGATGGTGCTGAGGGTGGAAGGTCTCGACAATAAGGATCGCGAATACTTCATAGTCTCGATGATGCCAAGGGGCGATAACATGGCCGATGCGGCTACCCCGCGAATGAACCATCTGCAGTAGGCCGATGGCAGAAAACTGGACCGCAGCGCGAGGCCATGGAGTACAAGTTGTGCCCCAGCGCAGATTTCCGGTTGAACCATGCGTCACCGGCCGGCAATCTCCGTAGGCCCCGAAGCAGGAAATCTTCAGCGATCATGGTCGATCATGGAAGGCACAACAACCTCGGACCCGCTTTCAGACCTCAGTTCCGCCTGCCGCCACGCCGAACGCGGTTTGTGATAGAGTAATTTTCTCTCAACGAACGATCGGGCCGAATAGGGCCTAAACGACGCGGTCTCGACACTTCGGACTTGCACTCGAGCAAAAGGAGCCTGCCATGCCGACCCTCCGTGATCTCCTAAAAGACCGCAAGGTTTACTCGATTGACGCTGCACGCACGGTTCTGGAGGCCGCGCGCTTCATGATGGAGCACAATATCGGCGCGTTGCCGGTGCTGCGCAACGGGGAATTGGCGGGAATGTTTTCCGAACGCGATATCATGAACCGCGTAGTAGCCGTGGGCCGCACTCCGGGCACGACTGTGGTCTCTGAAGTGATGACCGCCAACCCGCGGGCCGTGGACCTGGATGAGACCATCGAGGAGTGCCTTTTCATTATGCGCGAGTTTGGCTTCCGCCATTTGCCCATTGTGGAAGGCAAAGAGTTGCGGGGCCTGGTTTCGTTGCGCGACATCCTGATGCGCCAGGCCAGCGAAACCGAGCGGCAATCGCGGCGCGCGGCGTCGTAAGGAGCGATCTCACTCCCGCTTGCGCAGCAGCAGTTCGCCCTGTTTGGGCGGCAGCTTGAAGGGAAACTCGAAGATTTTTCCTTGCAGCGGCAGGCGCAGCACGAACTCCTCCTGTCGCTTCCAACCGTTGAGCCACTTGCTGTCGGTATTGAAAAAAACCCAGCCACTCACCTCGGGATTGCCGCGGTCGAGACTGGCGGCGCGCAAAGCGTTTTTGCTGAGGAATTCTATGAGCTCGCTGACCGATTTTTGATAGTCGCGCAGGCGGGCCTCGCGGGAATCTTTTTCTTCAGGATGCCTGGCAACTTCGCGCGCGGTTGCGTGGTCGAGGGTATCGGCATCGTTCTGAATCTTTTCGGAATAACCGTCGGGGTCGAGGGCGGGTTGCACCACTTTGAAGTGCTTCATGAACTGCAGAGTAATGCCGTTGGGATTGGCATCCAGCGCGCCCGGGCCATTGTAACGAAGAGTGAGCAGCACGCCGAAGATGGGCTCGATGCGATGATGGATGATCTGTACCTCGCGCGCGTCGACGGCGAGGACAATGCCTGTGTCGCCGGACCAAAGTCCGTAGCGATACTTGCCATCGTCGCCGCGGGAAAAGGTGCATCCGGGAAGATCTTCGCTCCAGCGGACGACGGGCGGCGCGGGTTTATTTTTGCCTGGCGCAGCCCAAACTGGTGCAGGCCAAACTCGCACAACCCAGGCCGGCACAGTCTGGGGCGACGGCGACGAGCAGAGGGCGCAGGCGCACACCAGAAGTGCGAGAGAGGAACATGCGGAATTCCGAAACCGCCGCATGAGTTGAGGACCGGTCAGTCGCTCACCGAGAGAGTGATTGTTGTTGCCGCGGTATTGCCGCTGTTGCTCGGCCCCAGACCGCTCTGATCCACCCCGGTGAGCGTAAATGTGTAGGTGTTTTTGGGGGTGGTTCCGGAGGTGGTGGTGGTGCTGGTGCCGGTGTAGTTGGGTCTGCCGCAGCCGGGCACCAGCAAAATCGCGCTCGCGATGCCCATCAGAAGGAGCCAGCTCAGCAGTCTGCGATGGCAGGGCCGGGCCGAGTGCCATGCAGCCGAGCCCCATGCAGCGGAGCCCAATCCGATCAGCGCCAGGCCAGGTACAGCCAGAAACAGTGCATAGAAGATGCGCGGCGTCCGCAGGTTTTTCGTGGTGGGCGGAGCCGAGCCCGTTGTGGTGATAGTGAGTGTAGAGGCGCCCACAGCAGTACCTGAGACGCTCACCGTGGCTGGACTGAATGAACATATAGGAGACGGCACGGCTGCCGGACTTATGCTGCTGCAGATCAAGGTCACGTTACCCACATAGTTGTTGATGGGACTCAGCGTGATTACAGCGGTAGCACCGCTGCCGGCCGCGACCGTGGCCGGACTGATGGCGGTGGTCACGTTCAAGGTGTAATCCGGAGTTACCGCCAGTACCGTCAGATTCAGAGTGACGGTGTGCGTATTGACGCCCGATGTGCCGGTTACGGTGACGGTATAGGGCTGCGGGGCGGCCGAAGATGTCGAAACCGTCAACGTGGGGTTGGCCGGGGCGCTTACCGAGGTGGGCAGGGAGCAGGTGGGGCCGTCCGTTTGCTGCGGTAAAACCGAGCAGGAAAGATCAACCGTGGGGCCGCTCACCGCGTTCAGAGGCTGCACGGAAATCGTGGAAAGCGCGGACACTCCAGGATCCACCGATGAGGGCTGGAGCGGCGTCGCCGAGAGCATGAAATCCGCCTGCCCATGCGCAAGAGATTCGCAGATGGGCAAGAAAAGACAGAGCAGCAACCCGAAGGTGGTGGCACGCAGAATTCGCTGGGGATTGAACATGAGCTGGTATGGACTAACTTACCTTCGATTCCTCCAACCGCGCAAACGCTGCCTGAACCGCTGAGAAAGATTCCGACCGCGGCTTGAGATGGACCTTGAGATGGGCATGGGTTCGCACACAGATTTTATACGACGAACTGTTTATACGGCGAATCGATTCCGGCATTTCAGAGCAGAATGGCTCACAGAAATCATGATTCCTGCAAATCATGACTCACTAAATCGTGATTCCTACAAATCTTAGACTACGGTTGGCAGTTGCGCCAATGGAGGCAAGAGTTACGCCAAAAAGACTGCGGCCATCCCAGGATGCGAGGCGGCCGCGATGTTCCATTCCAGCTTAGTTGACGGTGAGAGTTACCGGTGGGGCAGAGTGCGTTGTGGTGTTCGGATCGGAGCCGGTTCCAGTGACGGTGACGGTGTACGGTCCCGCCGGCGTACAGCCGGTGCAGGAGCTTCCCCCCCCACCGCCGCTGCTGCTACTGCTGCTGCTGCAGGCCGGCAACAAGAACAAGGCAGCCATTACCGCAGTGATGATAAAGAAGCCCAAGAGCCGCTTGCGGCGTGAGCGGGCAGAACTGAAGCCCATCCCCATCAGCGACATGCCAACGATTGGCAGCCACATCGCATAGAAGATGTTGGAGCGGCGAAACAGCGCGCTGCTTGTGCCGGTGGTTGTGATGGTCATGGTCGCCATGTTGCTGGCTAGCGTACCAACCGAGCACTGGGGCGCTGGAGTTCCACTGCCGGATACCGAGCACGAGAGAGCTATCGCGCTGCTATATCCGTTCAGAGGCGTCACCGTGACCGTTGAGCTAGAAGTGCCGCCGGGAGTTACTGAGGCCGGGTTCGGCGCGCTGGCGGAAATGGTGAAATCCGGTGCTGTGGCTTGCGTGTAGGCCGCGATAAAAGCTTCGGGGCAGGGAACGGTGGGGACAGTGGTGTCGGTTGAGCTGAAGCAGGTGCCGCCGCCGTAGGTGGTATCCAGTGCACTCTTGGTCGGGAAAAGCGCGGTCGAGCCGTTTCCCGAGTCCGTGTCGCCGGTCACGTAGATGTTTTCCGTGGAGGCATCCAGAGCGATGCTGCCGCCGAGTTGATCCTCGTCGCCGCCGCCGCCCAGATAAGTTGAAAACAGCGCTGTATTCTGGGTGGGACTCAGCACGCTGACGAAAGCATCGGTGCTTCCGGCAAGAGCTGCCTGAGTGGGGTTCACGGTGGGGAAGTTGGAGGAACTGGTCTGGCCCGTGATGTAGATGTTTGCCGGGCTCGAACTGTCGAGGGCGATGGCGAGGCCGAGGTCGGTGCCGCTGCCGCCCAGGAATGTGGCGTAGGTTGCGCCGCCCGCTGCGGCGCCGCCCGCCGGGTTCAGTTCAACCACAAAGGCGTTCTGCGTACCCGCCAGGGTTTTTTGGTAAGGCGTGCCACTGCCAAGCGGGAAATCGGAGGACTGGGTCAGGCCTGTGATGAACGCATCGCCGCTGGAATCAGCTGTGATTGCCATGGCGAAGTCGACGTTGTTCCCACCGTAATAAGTCAGATAGGTGTAGTCGGAGAGATTGGCTTTGATAGCGGCTATGAAGGCGTCGTCTTTATAAATGTCGCCGACGAGATTGCACTGTCCGTCGGTACCGCACTGGGGCTGTAGCGCGTTTACCACGTGCAGATCAGTGGAGATGGTCTCGCCGGAAACATAAATGTTGCCGCTGCCATCGAGGGCAACGCCGGTTGCCAAATCGAGACCGCTGCCGCCGATGTAGCTCAACAGATCGTATGCAGTGCCGCTGGAGTTGAGCTTCACGATGTAACCGTCGCCGGCGCCACTCCCGGATCCCAGATTGATGGCGCCTCCATATGGCAAGGGATTGACGACGCCTGATGTGCCCACAACCGGAGATCCAAGGTCGGCGGAGAAAGTCTCTCCGACGACGTAGACGTTATGGCTGCTATCGACTGCGACCGCCAAGCCGGAATCGCTGGCGCTACCGGCGATGTAGGTGGCCCATCCGCCGGTCAGCGACCCAGCCAAGGTCAGTTTCGCGGCAAAAGCATCATTGTTGCCATCAGCGACTCCGCCTTCGAAGGTGGTTTGCACAGTTCCGGCCGTAACCGGGAAATCAGGCGACTCGGTGGTGCCGCTAACGTAGATTCCGGTGCTGTCGATCGCGATTCCACCGGGGAAATCATCGCCGCTTCCGCCGAACTCAGTCGTGAATTGCAGCGCGCCTGCGGGGCTGATTTTGGTTACGAAGACATCGGAGCTGCCGTTGTCTGCGGGTGTAGCAAATCCGGGGATAGAGACGGAGTCGGTCGCCCCGGCTACGAACTCGTTTCCGCTTCCATCCACCGCGATGCCCAGGCCGTAATCTTCGAAGTCTCCGCTGGAATGCCCGAAATACGTGGAATAAGTCACAGTCGGATCAATGACGAGCTGACGGCTATGGTCATAAGGGCCAACCGCGAAGGCCACTTCTTTTGCGTTCTTCAACACGAAACGCGCTTGCACGTTCTGCCGGACGCCATCTTTCTCCTGGAAAGCGACGGGCCTATGCATCTCGACGGGGCCTGCCACCGTGTTCAGAATAAGGTCGCCGGCGGCATTGGTGGTCATCTTGTCCGCACCCTGGAAGCCAAGCGCGATGGATTTGGTTTCCACACCGGGGCTTACCAGGTAATCGAATTCCAAGTGCTGGCCGGCTCCGTGAAAGGCAAGATCGACGCCGGGGTAAAGATTGCGATAGAGGACTTCTCCGAACAAAGGGATGTTGGAGTGCCACTTCGAGGGATCTCTGCCGATAAAGTAGTTCACTTTGCCTGCCTGCGGACTCTGCGCAACGAACTGTGTTCCCGGCCGCGCCCCCAGCAAATTCATGCGGAGAACCGCGACCGAGGCCGCCTTGTTCTCAGACTGCTGGCGCTTGCGCAGCATGCTCATGACCTTGGACGGGCCGAGGCGCTTGTCCATCATCATGCGCCGCACGCCGGAGTCTGCGCCGCGAGTGTGCATCGTCAGGATGACCGAGGCCGGCGTCAGATATAGCTTGTAGCCGTTGCCCCGCGCCAAATATTTCACCTCCGGATCGCTCTGGCCTTGATTCGGTTCGAAGGCCAGGGGAAGGGCAGCATACGTGGCTCGAACGCGTTGCTGTGCGGCGGGCGAGACGACACCCGCCTGCGATGACGCGGCGGCAGGTACGTTGGCCGCCGCGGAACGTACGCTTCCGCGATGCAGGGCCGGCGAAAGCGCAAGCACAGCCAAGGCAATGACGCCGGCAAGGGCGACCAGGCAAACAGCAGAGACCCCTCTACGGGCAGTGGACACGAGATTCCTCCTGTGATGACACCATGAACCCGACTCAGTGAAAAAGCACTCGGCAGCCGGTAAGATTACTCACATAAGCCGTGCGCAGACTAGCGAGCCGTAAGGTTGCGAATTTAAGCAGCTTACGGGCGAGTATGGCGCGCAAGCCAAAGCTTGTCAACGCGCCAAGATAGCAATCTGGGTAACCGTCAGCCAAGTTACCAAAGTTCTTAACGCGCCGTTTCGGGGTCTTTCGTTCGGTTTCTCCCGCGGGATTCCAATCCCGCTGGATGCAAACTACTTGGTCCGAAACTGGAGCGGGATCAAGAGCTTCCCGCCCAGGGACGAGGGAAGCCGCAGAAAACAAAAAAGTGTATCACCGCTCGTCTTGCATCACTGCTCATCTTGCGTCAATTCGGGCGATGGCACGGTTCCCGTCTCCACTTGCTTCTGCCGTTCCGTCCGGCGTTCGTTGTCGATGCGCACCGCTGCTTCAAGTTCCTTCTTACCTTCCTCTTTACGGCCAAGATGAATCAGGATCTGGCCGCGCACATAATGGAGGTCAGTACGCTGCGGATCAAGCTGAACGGCCGCGTCAATCGCGCGGAGTGCCTGGGAATATTTCTGTTCCCGTTGATAAGCCTTTGCCAGGCCGAGCCATGAATTCAGCAGGCGCGAATTACGGCGCAGGGCCTCGCGATAATTTGTTTCTGCGTGCTCATCCTGCTGCAGCAGTGAGTAAACATCGCCCAGTTCGTCGTAGTTGAGGGCCAGGTCAGGCTCTACGGCCGCATCCTTCAGGAATTCGTCGCGTGCCTGTTCGTAATCCTGTTTCTTCAAATACGCGAGTCCAAGGTTGAAATGCACAAAGGGTAGCTTGGGATCCGCCTGTGCCGCCGCCTGGAAATCGTCCAATGCCAGATCGTACTGCTCGAGGTTCAAGTGGGCCTTGCCCATGAAAAGATGAAACTCGGGCGAGCCCTCGCCAACTCTCACCAGTTGTGTGGTGGCTTTCTCATCCAGTTCCTTTTTCCCGGCGCGGTGGGCCGCGATCGAGAGCACATACAAATAATTCAACTGGGTGTTTTCCTGCGTCCAGAGCCGCTCCAGTGTGTTGGCGGCGTCGGCCCAGCGGTCAGCGAAGAAATAGCAGAGGCCCAGCAGATGGCGCGCCTGCAAGGACTGGGGCTGGTCGCGCACGACCGATTCAAATGGAGGTATTGCTTTGAGATATTCGCTCTGCCGGTAGTAGGCAAGGCCAATATTCAAGCGGATGCCTGGAACTTGCGGCAGCAGGCGATCAGCCTTGTGCAGCATCTCCAGCGCCTTGGCCCACTGCTTGCGCCGCATGTAGACCACCCCTAGATTCGCATAGGCTCCGGCCAGTTGAGGATTCACCGCCAGCACCTGGCGGAACGCCCGCTCCGCCGCATCCAGTTGGCCGCGGTTCAGCGCGTCTTGTCCGTGCTGGAAAAGCCGCGCGGGATCGGTTTCCGCAGCATCGCCGGACGAGGCTGGTGGCGAGGCATTTCGGGTGCTTCCTGCAGCGACAGACGAGGAGGTTTGTGGCGAAATTGCCGCGCCTGAGCCGGTCAGCAGAGACAACGCCAGAAATCCCGAGATGGTTCTCACGCTTGACACCCGGTTTACTCTCTGCTGTAGTGTCCGCCAGCCTTGCTGCGAATTCAAGCGGGCGAGGATTTGTACCGGACTGAACTCCCGTGACACGCTGTTGCAGGGAGACTTTTTCGATGGTCACCATTCGCGACGTAGCCAAGGAGAGCGGGTTTTCGTCCACGACGGTTTCGATCGTTTTGAACGACGCCCCACTCGCCCGCTACATTCCGCCCGTCACCAAGAAGCGCATCATGCGCGCGGCGCAAAAGCTCGGCTACCGCCCCAACCAGTTTGCCCGCTCTTTGCGAAGCAAACGCAGCCATACGGTGGGCGTGATGGTCTTCGACATGACCGATCCGTATTGCACGCTGGTGCTGCGCGGCATCGAGAATACGCTCTATCAAGCCTCGTATCTGCCCATCCTCACCGACGTGCACAATGAGCGCGTCCGCTTCGAGCGCTACCTGGAGATGCTGCTTGACCGCCGAATCGAGGGCCTGATCGTCCTCGCCAACTGGCTTTTTCTCGATATCAATCTGCTCGCCGACCTGGAAAAAAGCAGCATTCCCACCGCGATTATCGGCTGCGAACTCAAGGGCGACTCCATGAGTTCCGTGATTGTGGATAACGAAGTCGGGGGCTATGCGGCGCTCGAGCACTTGCACTCGCTCGGGCATCGAAAGATTGCATTCATCCGTGGCCCTAAGGGCTTGACGGACAGCTCCCCGCGCTGGCGCGGCGTCCGCAAATGCGCCAAGGCCAGCCGACTGGAGTTGGACACGTGTTTGATTGTCGATTTGCCCGAGTCGCGCGATCCCATCTCCAGTTTCGAAGCCGGATTTAAGTTGACTGAGGGTTTGATCAAACAGAAGCGCCAATTCACCGCCCTGCTGGCTTTCGACGATATGACCGCGTTCGGCGCGATTCGAGCGCTGGCCAAAAGCGGCTTGCGCGTTCCGGAGCAATGCTCGGTAATCGGATTTGACGATGTTGCTCCCTCTGCTCTCTATACTCCGCCGCTGACTACGGTGCGCCAGCCCATGGAGGCGATGGGCGCGTCCGCCGTCGGGGTGGTTCTCGACGGCATCAATGCCGTGCTGGAGAAACGGGAAATCGCGGCCAGCCACCGCAGAGTTGCCCCGGAATTGGTGGTCCGGGAATCGACCCGCAGCCTGCTCTAGAGCTCGGCTGCGTTTTTTTGGTTGCGAGCCAGCCATTTTTCTGCTTCTGTTTCTTGGCCGCCTCCGCGCTTTTCTCTTGACAGAGGATATAGCAAAAAAGCACTATTCATACGTTTTAATAACCGGTTTTGGCCTCAAGCCAATACTTCGGAATCGCGGGGGAAGCCGGCCAAAATCGTCTCCGTGCTTGCCGGCAGGCACGGTTCATCGGTGCGCGCGGTGGCCCCGCGCAAAAAGGGAGCCTGATCATGGAATCTCGTCACGTATTGTTGCGGGTCGCTTTGCTGGTGCTGGTTGGATGCTCGATTGTCCGGGCTCAGGACACGGCCTCGATCACCGGCACGGTGACGGATCCCTCGAGTGCCGCAGTAGCCGGTGCCCAGGTCGTCCTCACCAACTCCGAGCATGGCATCAAGCGCACGGCGACCTCCAACAGCAGCGGCGATTACTTGTTCGCTTCGCTCCCGATCGGCAGCTACGACTTGACGGTTTCCGCGGAAGGATTCAAGAAGTACGAGGCCAAGGGCGTCGTGCTACGGGTTGCGGATAAAGCGCGTGTGAACGTCGCGCTGCAAGTCGGGACGCTGAGCACTGAGATCGTGGTACAGGGCTCCGAAGTTGCGCAAGTTCAAACGCAGTCTTCGGACCTGGGCAACACCGTCAGCGGCAAAGAAATCAGTCAGCTTGAACTCAATGGCCGCGACTTCACACAACTCGTTGCCCTTTCGCCGGGAGTAACAGACCAATCCGGCGCAGATGAGGGTGAGCCGGGCGCGTCAACCGTGGCCTTCAGCATCAACGGCGGGCGCACCGAATACAACAACTTTGAAATCGATGGCGGCGACGCCCTCGACAACGGCAGCAATAGCACGCTCAACGTCTACCCCAGCATCGATGCCATCGCCGAGGTGAAAGTGCTCACCTCGAACTTCGGCGCGCAGTACGGCCGCAATGGTTCCGGCACAATCGAAGTCGAGACCAAGTCCGGCACAAGTTCGTTCCACGGCGATCTTTACGAGTTCTTGCGCAACGACGCTTTTAATGCAACTCCGGAGTTTGAAACTTCGGTTCCGGCGTACAAGAAGAACGATTTCGGTTTTACCATCGGCGGTCCGGTGTTTATTCCCGGCCACTACAACACCAGCAAGCAGAAGACATTTTTCTTCTGGTCGGAAGAATGGCGACGCGAACTCACGCCCGCTTCCGGTTTCTTTTCTTCGACGCCGGTACCAACCATGGCGGAGCGCGGCGGAAACTTCAGCGATGTGTGCCCCGCGAGCGGAACGGCGTTCCAAACCGCCGACTCCACATTCACGTCCGACTCATATAACCCGAATTGCCCCGCAGCCAGTCCTGGCGCTACGGCGTTCGACGCTAATCTGGGGACAAACATCCAGCTTTACAACACCTACGCGGGCAACCAGGTTCCCATTGCCAACCCGGCAGTGACAAATGCACTAGAGGCGCTAATCCCTGAACCCAACATTGCGTCGGGGGCGCTTGGCAGCGGTGTTCTCGATACGTGGTTTGCGACCCCCACGTTGCCCACGCACTGGCGGCAGGAGCTGTTCAAGGTCGATCACAACATCAACGACAAAGTTCGCGCCAGTTTTCGTTACATCCACGACTCCTGGAATCAGCAGTATCCTGTTCCTCTTTGGACTGGTGGGACGAGTTTCCCCACTATTCAGACGAATTTCAATAATCCCGGTGTCAGCATGGTGGCGCGCCTCACGGCCAACGTTTCTCCAACCCTGTTGAACGAATTTGTCGCGAGCTATACCACCGACCACATCAGCACAAACCTGACTGGCCCGTGGCAGCGGGGCAACGTTCCCGCCACCCTTGGCCTTTACAATAATGGCTACGGGGGCAAAGTTCCGGGCATTAGCGTTTCTGGCGGAGAGTATGGCGGCGGCTTCGCCGAGGACCCGGGCTATGTTCCGCAGGGACCTCTGAACTCTAACCCCACTGTCACGTTCCGCGACAATGTCACCAAGATCGTTGGCCCTCACAACATTCAGTTTGGCGTCTACGTGGTGGACGCGCATAAGAATGAAATTCCCCAGCCCGGCAATGGCGTGAACGGCCTGTTGTCTTTCAGCAACACGAGTCCCGTCTCCAGCAACAACGCATTCGCCGACCTTCTTCTCGGCAACATCGGGGGATTTACCCAGGAGGGCGCGGCGCTGAAGATGCACGAGGAGTACAAAATCTACGAGACATTCTTTCAGGATGATTGGCACCTCACCAGTCGCCTGACGCTGAACCTCGGTTTGCGTCTAAGCTTCTTCGGCACCTATCGCGAAGAAAATAACCTGGCATGGAATTTTGATCCGGCCTTTTACGCAGCGGGCGCCAGCAGCGTGGACCCTGTCACCGGCCTTGTGATCGGCAACCCCTATAACGGATGGGTAGACTGCGGAGTAACGCCGGGTGTACCCGCGGGTTGCATGACGAACCACTGGTGGAATCCCGCGCCCCGCCTTGGTTTTGCCTTTGACCCCAAAGGGGACGGGAAATGGGCGGTCCGAGGAGGCTACGGAATTTTCTTCGAACATACCAACGGCAACGAGTCGAATACCGAGTCGTTAGAGTACGAGAGCAAGAGCACACCAATCACTAGCATCCCCAATGCCTTGTCAGCGGCCAGCTGCGGCGGAACAACTGGATATGACTGCCTCAATTCGAGTCTCCTGGGAGTTTCCGGAGCCACCACGACGCCTTTGCAGTTCGTATCGCTTCCTAACAAGGCGGTTTGGCCGTACATGCAACAGTGGCATTTGGACGTGCAGCACGATATAGGCAAGAACACAATCGCCACAATCTCCTACGTGGGCAGCGCGGGAGTGCATCTCACGCGTTCTTATGAATACAACCAAATGTTTCCCGTCCCGGCCAGCCAAAATCCCTATGCCCCGGGCCAGGTCATAAGCGCCGCAGACTGCAACAATATAAGCAACGGCGTTGATGCCGTCGATGCTTACGGGGTTCCTACGAACGCCGTAACTTCCTACGGAACACCGGTTCCTTACACCGCCGGAGTAAACGGAGGACCCCCGTCGGGGGCGGCTGTTAATTTGTTTGTGGCCTGCGGAAATACCTCAAGTCCGTTTCGCCCATACGCTGGCATCGGCAGCATCCAGCGCAAGGATCAAACCGGGTCCTCGGATTACAACGCCCTGGAAGCCTCGCTGCGTCATAGCATCGGTGGCTTGGAACTGAACGCAGCCTACACATACAGCCATTCGATTGATGATTCCTCCGATTACAACGACACGGGATTTGTAAACTCTTACAACCTCAATGCCTACCGGGCCAGCTCTAACTTTGATCAGCGCCATAACATCACATTGGCCTATGTGTACGATCTTCCGTTCTTCAAAGGAAAAGGATTAACACACTCGCTCTTAGGCGGCTGGCAGTGGTCGGGCATCACGTTGATTCAGAGCGGTTCGCCGTTCAGCGTGTACAACGAAGGGGTTACGGCAACTGCCGACAACGCAGGAGTGGGCAACGGGTTCGCTACGGTTGGTTCCTATCCCGATCTCGTTGGCAATCCGAAGGCGGGGGTTTCCAGTAGTCCATTGGCGGGTCCGCTCCCAGGCTTCGGACCGCTGCTCTATAACCCTGGCGTTTTTGTGCAGCCCACCGGATTGACCTTCGGCGATGCAGGAAGAAATATCTTGCGCAACCCCTGGCGGACGAACTTCGACATGGCCTTGCTGAAGCACTTCGCCATCACCGAAACCAAGTACTTTGAATTCCGGGCTGAAGCTTTCAACGTATTCAATCACGTGGAATATAACTGGCTGGGCGGCGATGCGGGCTCTGCTGCGGATAACGGCGGCCGAGGAACGGCCTCCAACGAGATCGCGTGCTACGGCGGTGCGAACAACTCAGCGGGCGACCCCAGCTGCGCAGGCAATAGCTATTTGCGCTCGGCAGGCACGCACCTTCCGCGCATCATGCAGCTCGCCCTGAAGTTTATTTTCTAGCGTTCCGCCCCAGGCAATTTGCTACAGAGCTGCGCGCCGCAGCGACGGCCGGAGTCTTTTCTTACCCCACCGGCACTTGCTGTGGTGCAGCCACGGCTGCTAGCGCCAGCGCCAGGTCAGCGATTAAGTCGTCTGCATTCTCGATACCTACCGAGAGGCGGATCATCTGTTCGGTCACTCCCATCCTGGCGCGCTCTTCGGCTGAAATCATGGCATGCGAGGTAAGCACGGGGATTGATACAAGCGATTCGACGCCTCCCAGGCTCGGCGCCAGCGTGAACAGCCGCATAGATTCGCTCACTCGCCGTGCGTCTTCGCCGGTCCCTTCGATCTCGAAACTCACCATGCCGCCACCTCCGCTCATCTGCTCGCGCGCCACGCCATACTGCGGATGACTCTTCAGAAACGGATAATGCACCCTCCGCACCTTGGCATGCTCCGACAAAAATTCCGCAACCCGCTGCGCATTCTCATTCTGCCGCGCCACGCGAACGGCCAGCGTCTTCAGTCCGCGCACCAGCATCCACGAGGCATGGGGATCCATGCAATTGCCAAGCGTTGTCCGGGTTTCCCAGATTCGCTTCATCAATTCGCGGCGTCCGGCCACCACTCCGCAAATCAGGTCGGAATGCCCGCTGAGGTATTTCGTGCCCGAGTGCATGATGAGGTCAATGCCAAACTCCGCCGGATGTTGATTGATGGGAGTGCCAAATGTGGCATCCATCATACTGAGCAGCTTGTGCCGTTTGGCCAACGCTGTGACTTTCTTGAAATCGACGACGCGCAAAGTGGGGTTGGTCGGAGATTCCAAATAGAGGAGCTTGGTATTCGGACGCATCGCTCGCTCGTGCTGCTCATATTCGGTGGTGTCGACGAACGTGGTCTCAATGCCAAGCTTAGGCAGCCACTGCGAAAGAAATTTGTTGACGCCGCCATAAATGTCGCGCTGCGCGACGATGTGATCGCCGCTTTTGAGCAGCGCCATGATCGTGGTGGTGACCGCGCCCATGCCCGATGCAAACGTCAGCGCCGCCTCCACACCTTCCAACTCCGCGATCGTTTTCTCGGCAACCGTATTCGTCGGATTGCCGTAGCGCGTGTAGAAACGGTCGGTATGCGCGGCCCGCAGTTGCTCGTCGTTGTCGGTTACTTCGAACGTGGAAGTCTGATAGATGGGCGTGGCCAGCGGCCCGTTTTTCTTGTCCATATCCGCTGCACCGTGCACTGCCTTGGTCTCGGGATGTTGCCGTTTCATTGGTCCGCACCTCAGCTACCTTCCAGAGTACCCGCGCCCGGCGGTTGCGGCAAGGCGGTCCAAACATTCGGCGGGCATTTATAATTTCCTCTTGATGAACCTTGGCCTGAAAGATTGTGTGGCGCTGGTCGCCGCATCCAGTCAGGGGATCGTGTGGGCGACGGCGAGCCTGTCGCGACCGCGGGGGGGCAGTGTATCTCCGATGAACCGAACTTCTACCGTTTCGTACATGGCGTTGGTCGCAACGCTTTTGCTCAGTTGTGGCGGCCAGTCTGCCGCCCAAGCGCGTCCGTTCCCTGGCCCCGACGTGCAGCAGATATACCAACGCCTCTTACTCCCGATTGAAAAGATCCCGGCCTTTGATCACCACGCGCACCCGGGTTTCTCCGACGATCCGGATGTCGACGCCATGGCCGCGCCCCCCGATGCCAGCGAAGCCTTGCGCACGCGCAGTGACAACCCTGAACTAATTGCCGCAGCCAAGGCTCTGTTCGGCTATCCATATGCCGATCTCTCTCCCGAACACGCCAGGTGGCTCGTCGCGAAAAAAGCGGAGCTGAAAAAGCAATATCCAGGCACAGCTTATTTCAATTTGATTCTCGACAAGATCAACACCGAGAGTTCCGTTGCAAACCGTGCCATGATGCCGGACTACCTCGATCCCAGGCGTTTTCCCTGGGTGTTTTTCGCCGACTCTTTTATGTGGCCTTTCAACAACGAGCGGGAGACCGCGCGCAATCCCGACGAGGGCGTCTTTATCCCGCTGCAAGAGAAAATGCTGCGCCGCTGGATGCAGCAGGAGAGTGTCGGCCGGCTTCCCGCGAAGTTCAGCGACTACCTGGAGTTCATAACACGAGTGCTCGCGGACAATCAGAAAAAAGACGGCATCGCCATGAAGTTTGAAGTGGCCTACTTTCGCCCCACAACGTTTTCGGATCCAACGCGCGAGCAAGCGGAAGATATTTATCAGCGTTACGCAACAGGTGGCATTCCCACCGAAAAGGAATACCGGAGTTTTCAAGATTACGTCTTCCGCTTTCTCGTCAGCGAAGGCGGCCGCTTGAACTTGCCCGTGCACATTCACACCGCGGTCGGCATTGGCGATTATTTCAATCTGTCGCAAAGCAACATCATGAATCTGGAGAGCGTGCTGCGCGATCCGCGTTACCGCAGCACCACCTTCGTAATGATCCACGGCGGCTATCCCCTGGAGCGCGAGGCCGTCTGGCTCGCTGCTATGAAAAATGTCTACCTCGATTCATCATTCGGCGAGCTCGCCCAATATCCTTCAGCCTTCAAGGACACACTCAAAATGTGGCTGGAAACTTTCCCCGACAAGATCACTTTCGGGACCGACTGTTTCCCGTACAATGACGTTGTGGGCGCGGAAGAGAGCTACTGGCTGGGCGCAGAATCGTCGCGCCTGGCGCTGGCCGCAGCATTGGCCGAGATGGTCTCCGAGGGGCAGATCAGTGAAGCCCGCGCATTGGAACTGGCTCACGCTTACTTGCACGACAATGCTGTAAAGCTATACGGAGGCAAGGTACACTGAGAGAATTTGTTATGCCGAAAGCAAAACCCAAACCAAAAATATCCGCCCGCGCTAAAACAAAAAATACAGCCGCACACTCCCGCGCCCAGCGAGCAGTCAGCAAGCACGCAGCCGCCAAACTCGAGCTCCAATACGTCCCCTGGCGAGCCATTCCGCTGGAAAATCTCAATCCGTCCTTGCAGCGGCAGTTCGTCGTCGGCCAGGAAATTATGCTCGCCCGCGTGCTCCTGAAGAAAGGCTGCGTCGTTCCGGAGCACAGCCATCACAACGAACAACTCACCTACATCCTGGAGGGGGCACTCAAGTTCTGGATCGACGGCAAAGAAATCGTGGTCAACGCCGGTGAAGTGCTGTGCATTCCCGCGGACATGCCGCACAAGGCCGAGGCCGTGGAAGATACCGTCGACCTCGACGTCTTCACTCCGCCCCGCGCCGACTGGATTAACAAAACCGACCAATACCTGCGCGGACGGAGATGATCACAAAGTAACCTGCCGGCGTCGTTTGGCGCTGGTGCGGCGATGGGACATTGCTATATTGGAAGGGTCGCCAAAGATTCCAATCTTCATGTCTCATCCAACCACTTCTGAGCCGGGCCTGCGGCAATCAACGCATCGCTTCCGCTGCATCGCCTGCGGCGATCTCAGCGACGCCGCCAGTCTGGACTTCCGCTGCTCGCGATGCGCAGATTTGCTTGAGATTATTTATCCGGCTTGGACTTCTGCTTCGCCTGCCGCTGAAGATCTGAAGTCTTCCTGGCGGCAGCGTCGTCTCTCGAACTCTGCCATTGACCTCAGCGGCGTCTGGCGCTTCCGCGAACTGTTGCCAGCGCTTCAGAACAGCGACCAAGCCATCACCCTGCGCGAAGGCAATACGCCTTTGTACGAATTGCCGCAATGCGCGCGCAGCACAGGCGTTCCGCGGCTCTATGCCAAACATCAGGGAATGAACCCCACCAGTTCGTTCAAAGACACGGGCATGACGGTGGCCGCGTCCTTTGCGCGCGAGGCCGGATACCGCTGGGTAGCTTGCGCGTCTACCGGCAATACGTCGGCATCTATGGCCGCTTACGCCGCGCGTGGCGGACTGCGAAGTCTGGTGCTGGTTCCGGAAGGCAAGATCTCCTGGAGCAAACTTTCTCAGGCCCTCGACTACGGCGCCTTGACCTGCCAACTCCGCACGGATTTCGACGGTTGCCTGCGTCTGCTGCAGCAACTTGTTCTGCGCGCCCCGGTATACCAGTTGAACTCCATCAATCCATTCCGGCTCGAAGGCCAAAAAACTCTTGCGCTCGAATTGCTGGAGCAACTGGACTGGCAACCTCCCGATCACATCCTCGTGCCCGGGGGAAATCTCGGCAACATTTCGGCGATCGGCAAGGCTTTGCTGGAGATGCGCGGCCTCGGCTTGATTGCACGCCTGCCGAAGTTGTCGGTGATTCAAGCCGAGGGCGCGAATGCCCTCGTGCGAACCATGCGCGAGGCCGGCGGCAAGCGGCTGGTGAGTGTGCAAGCGGAAACTCGCGCCACCGCCATCCGCATCGGCAATCCCGCGTCATGGAAAAAAGCAGTACACGTGCTCGAAGCCACCGGCGGCGCGTGCGAACAAGTGAGCGAAATCGAAATCGCGCAGGCGAAAGCGGAAATCGGCGCCGAAGGCATTGGATGCGAGCCCGCTTCCGCGGTCACACTCGCCGGCCTCAAGAAACTGCTAAAGCAAGGTTTCGTAAAACCGGAGGAGAGCGTCGTGTTGGTCCTGACCGGAAACTTGCTGAAAGATCCGGACTTCACCATGGAATTTCATCGCGGAGATTTGTTCAGGGGAACCGCGCACGAGAGCGAGAGCGCAGCGCTTAAGCCGCTGCGTCGTCCGCCGATGGTCCTCGACGCTACGCTGGAAGCGGTGATCCAGGCTTTGGAACAGGCAGACAAATCCGGCTCCACGCACTCGAATGGCTGAGAAAAAGAACTCTCGACGAAAGCCGTCTTCGCCTCTGCATCTCGCCCTGCCGGCCACGTCGGCGAATCTCGGTCCCGCCTTCGACGCCGCCGCGCTCGCGCTCGATCTTCACATCACCATCAATGCCCGTCCCGACGACCATTTTTCCATCGCCGCCGCCGGTCGCGACCGCGAAATCTGCGAGAAGCTCGACAATCATCTCATCCTGAATACCTACCGCGAAGTTCTCGAAGCCCAGGGCAGGGAAGTGCAGCCTTTATTTCTGCGAATCAAGAATGAAATCCCCATCGGCAAAGGCTGTGGCTCATCGGCTGCCGCCCGGCTCGCTGGCATCGCGTTCGCGGCGCATTACGGCCGTCTGCGCTGGAACGATGCGCAAATCATCGGCGAAGCTTCGCGCCGCGAGCACCATCCCGACAACGCTTCGGCCTGCTGGATGGGCGGTCTCACCGTCGCCCGCATGTCGGCAGGCGGTGAAACCCAAACCAACGTCCTAGCAGAAGCCCAAGTCGTCGCTGTTCGCCCCAAAGGGAAATGGCCGCTGCTCCTCGCAATTCCTGAGCAGCGCCTTTCCACGGAGGAAGCCCGCCGCGTCTTGCCCGCGCAATATTCCCGCGCCGATGCCGTGGTTAACATCCAGAACTCGATGCTTCTGCTCGCCGCATTCTTTCAGGGACGCCATGACTTGCTATCCGCGGCTCTGGAAGACCGCATCCACCAGCCATACCGCACTGTGCTTTGTCCCCTATTGCCCTGCCTGAAAGAATTAACAGGAACCAAAGGTGTTATGGGGGCAGCCCTCAGCGGCGCTGGACCATCCGTCCTCATGTTTCTCGATCCGGGAGTCTCCGCCAGGAAGACCCGCGATTCAGTCGCCGCCCACCTCGCCCGGGGTGGGTTTCGCGCTGAATTGCTTATAACCTCTATCGCTTCCAGAGGCGCACGGCCCAACCGCAAATAATGCTTGAGATACCTGCCCATGTTCGTGATAAAGTGACGGACAAACCAGCATACGGGGCTATTTTGCAAGCTGCAGATTTCGCGTAGTTTGGTTTGTCCCCAAGCCCAGGACTGGTGGCCAGGCCGGGCGCTTCGGTTGCGGCAGGTTCGGGGAAGAGCAGGAAGGAAGTTAAAGATGCGCCACCACGTCCAGCCACGTGACAGCGTCCAGCCGCGCAATGAACAGGTGCGGAAGGAAATCCAGGGTTTTCTGCGGGCCGTCAACTCTTATCCCGACCGTGTTGCCAAAGAGCCCCGCATCAGCTTCCAGCAACACCTGTGCAGCATCTTCTCCCATGCCCCTGCCGACCCGCGCCGTCGGGATTGACTCGCGCCACCGACTGATCGTCTACCGGCTCGCCGGCGGTATGATTCCATTCATGCGCAGATATTCCACCATCTGTCCGTAGTGGTCAAAGCCATGCGCCGCAACGCTGGTCGCCAGCCCCAACCGCGTGACCGATCCTTCACCGAAGGGGCTTTTGATCGGGTCCACGAGATTCCTTTCGTCAATGGTCTGCACCGCCGTGTGCACGTACACGAACGAATCCTTCAAGTATTTCAGAATATCGGCCTTCGAGCTGATCGAGGCCGGTCCCGCTTCATCGCCCACGTCCACGGGAATCTTTTCCACCAGAATAGCCGCCCCGAAAATGTAGTTCACTGCGGCCACATGTTTGATCTGCTGGGCAAAGGTGCGCACGCCTTTGAATTCGCCGTTGGCGGGCGCAAATCCGTATTTTTCTTCCGGCATGGCTTCCGCCGCCGGAACAAACTCGTGCTCCAGGTTGCTGACAGTACCTTCCAGCACCTGGGCGATGGTACGGTGGTCGTTCTTGGCTTTTTTGTCCTGCGCCGCAGAGGCCCCTGCGAGCGCAATCAGGCAAAATACAAGCCATCCAATTCTTTTGCTCATGAGAATTCCCCCTTAAACTTTTGCTCAGCTTGCCGGATCCCAAATGGCCACTCCCGGCGCTTCCAGGCTCGAATCATATAGATCAAGAGCCCACTCAGCAGAATCACCACCGCGTATCGCACTTCCTTCAAAGCATTCGGCCGCTCGAACAGGATGAAGATGAATCCTGCCATCGCCGCCAGTGCCGGCAAAGGATACAACCACATGCGAAACGGCCGTGGCATTTCCGGTCGGCGAATTCTCAGCACGATCAGTCCGACGGCCTGCACCAGAAACTGTATCAGGATGCGAATCACCACGAGTGCGGCAATCGCGTCTTTCAGTCGCAGAAAGCAAAACGCCGCCGCCACCACTCCCAGCGCCAGCAGCGACACATACGGAAACCGGTACACCGGATGCACCCGGGCAAATGCGCGAAAATAATTCCCGTCCTTCGCCGCAGCGTAGGGCACTCGCGAGTACCCCAGCATCAGCGAAAACACCGACGCAAAGGCCGCCAGCATCACGAGGGCTGTTACCGCCCGTGCCGCCCACGCTCCGTAGATCCGCTGCATGAACAGGGAAACCACATACAGCCCGCTGCTGTTCTGCCCGCCCTGCGTCATCTCCCGCCACGGCACCACGGCGAGAATACAAACATTCATCACTATGTATAGACAAGCTACCAAAAGAATAGAAAGCAGCAGTGCACGCGGAATATTCCGCCCCGGGTCTTTGACTTCATCACCCAGAAAACAGACGTTGTAGTAACCCCAATAATCGTAAGTGGCCACCAGCATCGCCCCACCCAGACCGGTAAAAAATCCGGACGACAGCGTGAATGCGCCAGGAGGAAAATCGAATGCCCGCGCCGTGTTGAAGTGAGTAAGTCCGGCAAAAACGATCCACCCGATGGTTCCCATTACACCAAACCACAGCAGCGCGGAAAGCCTTCCAATCACCGTGATCCGCCGGTAGAGCAGCAGAACAGCAAAGAAGCAGACCGCGACTGCCACCGAGGTCCCCGGCGTCACCAGCCAGTTCACCTGCAGCGTGCCTGCCCAGGGAATGTGCAAAGCCGTGCTGCGCGCGGCATACACCGTTTCCAGTCCCGGCCAGTAATACGCCGCGTAGCCGGCCAGACCGATGCAGCCCGTCGCAATCGAAAGCGGCGCGCTGAACGAAAGCTGCCAGATGAACAGAAACGAGATCAGCTTCCCCCACTTCTCCGGACCATAAATCTCGCGCAAATAACGATACGATCCACCTGACCCTGGCATGGCCGCGCCCAACTCCGCCCATACCAGCCCATCGCACACCGCAAACACCCCGCCCGCCAACCACCCCAACATGGCCTGCGGCCCGCCCATGGTACTCAAGATCAGCGGCATGGTAATGAACGGCCCCACGCCGATCATGTCAATCATGTTGATCGCAGTCGCGCTGCCCAGGCCCATCCCGCGGATCAAGCCCGGCGAAGTCGCATCATTCTGCAAAGGTGGCTGCATTTCGTGGAAGAACCAACGACCGACGAGCAACGACTGAAAACTAACGACCGGCCTCATGTCCGGCACTCAACAAATTCACATACAGCCGCACCGCGCCCGGCACGCCCGCAGGCAATTGCCGGAAAAATGCATATCCCGTGTAGATGTAGGTTCCCTTGCCGTAGCGTGCTTTCAACAGCCCGCCTTTCTGGGTATCTTCACCGGGATCGTGGCATGCCAGCAGCGGCTCAAAATGTTCGTCCCATTTGTCCATGAAATACAGTCCGCGCTCTTGCACCCAGCCGTCGAAATCGCGCGCCGTGATCGGGTTCGGAGAATGAAAGACCTCGTCTCCCGGCGCCAGAATGTCTACCGGAGCATCCTCCACCGAAACTCGCGCGCGGCTCAGCTCCGCAGGATAGGGCGTGAAATGTCCGCCGTTAAAATCCGCGACCCCGGTGTTATATTGCACCACCAGCGTTCCGCCGGCGGCAACAAAATCAAGCAGCTTCTTGTTGTTGGCGACCACTTCCTTCTGCGTATCGTAGGCGCGAATGCCGAGTAAGATCGTCCCGAATCGGCCGAGATCTTCGCTAGCCAGTTTTTCAGCAGGAATCAGCGTTATATTCATTCCCACTTGTTCGAGCACCGTGGGAATATCGTCGCCCGCGCCCATGATGTATCCGATCTTCAAATTGTGCGGCACCGCGACATCGACAATACTTACTTTTTGCCGTGCCGGCTGATAATAGTAGAAACTGCCCAAGTCGTCCCGCGTCACCAGCGTGTATCCCTGGTCGTACGTTTTTCCGCCCGCCTCCAGCACTGCGCGAACCTCGGCTCGTCCCTCCTGCAGGGTCGCTGGATGAACCGTAAATTCGAAATCCCGCTTTTCTCCGCGCTTATGAAGATCAACCTGAATTTCAGACGGCTCTGCACTCCACCCGTGCGGCGCATGCAGTCGGAGCGTGGCCTGCGGTGCTCCGGTCAGGTTGCAACTCACGCCCACGCGCACCTTGGTGGCCGCGCCATCCTTTACTGGGATCACCTGCGTTCCTGGCTCCAAAGCCACGGAAAATGCCGGTGCGAAGGCCAGCGCCCGCTTGGCTGCGATTCCATGTTCATTTACAAACGGAACCCAAACATTCGCCCTGATGTCTCCGCCGATGTCCGTGTGAGCACTACTCCTGCGGCGTTGGATAAAATCAGGAGAGGGCGAGTGCATTCCCCGGCGCCCGGCAATCTCATATTCGGCCCGCACCTGTAGCTGCCCCGGAGGAAACGGCAACGTGGCAAATCGTTCATCATCCACAGTGTTGATCGCTTCCGTGTCGGGATCGTTGCGGTGCCAATAAGGACGCGTGAACCCTGCATCATCGGGAACCTGCGCCAGGAAATTCGCGTAGTAATCTTCTCCAGGGCCAATGATGGTTGTCTCCGCATGTTCGTGCTTTACCCAGCCCTGGCCCGGATCCAGCCTCGCATTCCGCACCGCAAGCCAAAACTTCGATCCGTTGTGCAGCTTGGCGATAATCTCAAACTGCTGACCCGGCGAAACCACCGTAAGCGCATCTTTCTCCGCTGGCACCGGCGTTCCCGGACCCTGCGGCGGAGCCACTGTCGCCACCAGCGTTACATTCATCGCGTCGCTGAGAGCGGTTTCCGCTTCCTGCCGTTTTTCCTCCAGAACCTGCAATACGTCGTCCACACCCACTCCACGAACATCGCTCTTCTGCAAGCGGCCGATCACGTCATCGAGTCTCTGCGCCGCGGCAAATAGCGGCTCCGCTGCTTTGCTCGGATTTCCCTCGCTCCGTTCCGTCGCCTGCTTCACTTCTTCCGTCAATTCTTCAAGCTCTTTCCGCAACCACGGGAGCCTGGTCCCATCCGCGCCCAGGCGCGCCGCTAGTCCCGGGAGCGACGTATCAATCCCATCAAAGAAATCCTTCTCGTGTCCATTTGAATCCAGCTTGGGAGGCTCGACTGAATCCACCAACTTGTAAAACGTGAATCGATCTCCAGGTTCCACGCTCCAGTTCGCTGCGCCCTGCGACAACTGATGCCGCAGTCCCTCCATGGCGAACTGCACATAAGACATGCCCAGATCTTCGCTGTGCTCGCCCACGTTCAACTTCACGGTCCAATTTCCGTCTGGACAAGTCGTCGCTCCAAACCCGCACACATTTCCAATATAGAGTTTCTTTGCCTGCCAGGGATCCAGCCCCTGCGCGATCTGCTCTGGAAAGCGCTTCGTGTCCGCGGCCGCGTGAAACGCCTCCTTGGTTAGAATCGCGGACGCCTGGTGATGCCCATGACCATCTCTTTCCGTCCCCGAAAATCTGGCCACCAAAACGTCTGGACGAAACCTGCGAATCACCCGCACCATGTCCGCCAGCGCGATATCATGTCCGCCCCACTTTTCAAATGTCTCGTCGGGGCTCTTCGAAAAACCAAAATCCGCCACGCGTGAAAAGCGATCTTCCACCCCGTAGTGTTGATCCGCCGCCAGCAGTTCCAGGGTACGCAGCACGCCCAGCACATCCGACAAATTGCTGCCCACTTTGTTCTGTCCGCCCTCGCCTCGATTCAGCGTCATCAGCACCACGCTCGCGCCATGCCCGCGCGACTCAAGCGTCAACATCCCGCCATCTTCATCATCCGGATGCGCCACCGTTTGCATCAGCTGCGCCGTCGTACTCAAACGCCGCAGCAGTAGCCGCAACCCGTCCTCTCCCTGATCTTGTGGCAACTCCGGCGGGACGCCTTGATAGAACGGTCGCGACGGATTCCACGGCGACTGCTGAACTTCGTTGCTTGGCGCTGAGGAAGATGAAGGAGCGGGGCTTTCTCCCGCCTGCTGCGGAGAGCCCATGGTCGGTCCAGAAATCAAGAAAAGGACGACCAGGATTTGGGCAATATGCTGGACGAGCCGCCCAAGGCGGCTCGTAAAAACGCCGAGTCCGGAATATCTCACGTTACAAGGATGGGGCCTACACCCGCTCCGACGCAAATCTTTTCGCTGTCCCTTATTTCCAGGGAACGGTCGCTGGTAGGAAAACGTAGACTGATAACCTGCAACTGGGAACCGGCGACTGTTCTTACTGCCGTCCTTCCTTCAGCGTATTCTGGCAGTTGCTCCCCGCGGTCAGCACCTCATCAAAGGTCGTTTCCTTGCGCATATCCTTCAACAGCGGGTCAGCCAGCAATGCTGAATAAGCGCAATAGTTCTGCTGCACCGCCGCCTTCAGCAACCGCAATGCAGATTCCTTCTGTCCGCAATACGCCATCAGCGCGCCTACGTGATACCACGCCTCGGGATCCGGTTCCACCATTACCGACGATTCCGCTTCCCGCACAATCCGGTCCATGTCTGCGGGTCGTTGGGCCTGGGTGCACGCCACCAGCAACTCCCGGTGATAATGCGGAGCCTTGGCCACGCTCTTCGCGCTCTCCCGCGCTTCTGCCACGTTTCCCTCGGCCAGGTAAACATAGGGCGTGACCCACGCCGCCCACTCCGAGCCCGCATCGAGATGAACGAAATCCATGGCGCGGTCGGTTTTGCCCAGCTCGAGAAACGCCCACGCGCACGAGCGGAAAAGAAAATTGCCCGGATCCAGCGACCGCGCGGTATTGCACTCCTGAGTGGCTCGTTCCTGCATGCCGGCATAGCGCAACACATAACTCAGCGCAAAGTGCGCGTCGCCGCTCTGCGGCCGCCGCCGCACCAGGTCCGTCGCCGCATCGTAGGCCCGGCCCAGTTCGCCGCGCTCCACGCGGTTCACGATCAGATTGCTCGCCGCCGCTACCCGGTTCGGGTCCAGCGATAGCGCTCTCTCATAGGCCGAATTTGAGCGCTGAAATATTTCTTCGCCGCCGCCGCCGTAAATCGAATCGAAATAATAGCGCTGGCCCAGCGCCTCCCAAGCCGGCGCATAACTCGGGTCCACTCCTACCACGTGTTCCAATACCGCGATCGCATCTTTGTTTGGTGCGGAATCATGGGGCAGGGCGAGGCTGTGCAGATACAGGTCATACGCCTCCTGACTCTTCGGCCGTGACGCGGTGCTGTAATCCCCACCCGCACCGCCCAGCGCCGGCAACAGACCTTGCTGCACCTGCGTGCTCAATTGCTGCTGCAAAGAAATCAGATCATTTACTCGCGCCGTGGCGCTCGCCTGCCACAGCAATCGGTCGCTGGCTACGTCAATCGCCTCCAGCGTTACCGTCAACTGATCGCCCTGCCGCATGAAATGCCCGGTCAGCAATCGGCCTACCCGCAACTGCTGCCCCACTTTGCGATAGTCCAAATCTAGTTCTACATACTTCCGCGTCGCCGACGAAGGCCGCACCTCCAGCGACCGCGAATACGTCAGCACGCTGGTCAACTCATCGGCCAGCGCAAAGCGCAGATAGTCCACGCTGAAATCGCCGTTCGTGTTCTGCAGCGGCAGCACAGCGATCGCGTTGCGCTCCTCCGCATTCGCCATGTTCCGATGCTTGATCCAATACATTCCCACCGCCGCCAGCACCGTGACCAGCACAGCAACCGTCCCGATCAGCACCCACATCTGCCATCGGTTCTGCGCCCGGGCAAAAGTCTTGGTTGCGATCCGCAGCCTGGCCGTATGCCCGCTGCTGGGCTTCACGAGCCCCGATTCCGTCTCGCGCCTGAGCTGTTGCAGATCCGCTTTCAATTCGTTGGCGCTTTGGTAGCGCTCTTTGCGGTCCTTTTCCAGGGCCTTGCCGATAATCGCTTCCAGCTCCACCGGCAACTTCGGATTCAAATCCCGCGGAGGCACCGGCTTTTGGTGCAACACCGCATCCAGCGTTACCAACGAGTTGTTTCCCGTGAAAGGCTTCTTTCCAGTCGACATCTCGTACATCACGACCCCGAGCGAAAACAGGTCGGTTCGCGGATCGATCTCGTCGCTGCGCGCCTGCTCCGGCGACATGTACACCGCAGTTCCCGGAATCACTCCCACCGCGGTCAGCGAGTCCTCCATCGCCCCGGTACCCTCGTCCGCCGCCATATTCACCAGCTTGGCCAGCCCAAAATCCAGAACTTTTACTTGTCCCTGGCTGGTCAGAAAAATATTCGCCGGCTTGATGTCTCGATGTACTACGCCCTTGGCATGCGACGCCGCCAGCGCATCGGCCACCTGAATGCCCGTATCTAGCACTTCATCGGTCTGCATCGCTTCGCCGTGGATATGCTGTTTCAGGCTTTCGCCCTCCAGCCTCTCCATCACGATGAAGGGATGCCCGTGGTTCTCCTCGATATCATGAATAATGCAGATGTTGGGGTGGTTCAGAAGAGACGCCGCACGCGCTTCGCGGGTGAAACGCTCCAGCGCCTTGGCATCGCCAATCAGATTCTCAGGAATGAACTTCAGGGCGACGTGACGCCCCAGCTTCAGGTCTTCGGCTTCATACACCACACCCATGCCGCCGACGCCAAGCTTCCCCAAAATCCGATAGTGGGATACCGTCTGGCCGATCATGAGCGCTTAAGTCCTCATCGGCGGTAATGGTAGGCCGTGGATGCCCTCCGGTCAACTAGCTGGAGGCTGCGGGAGCACGGCAGCTGAGGATCTGGATTCCAGACTCGTGGGCCCACCTACGCCACGTACAACCCTGCCGACGCGCCCACCCACTCCATATTCTTGTTGTGATCCACGCCCATCATTAGCCCGCGCCCCATGCGGATGATGGTCAGCACCGCCGTCAGTTCCTCCAGCCACACATACATCACCCGCACTTCCGCCTTCGTCCCACCAAACGGAGTCTCGATCACCGGCTCAAAGTGCATCCGTTCCTGCAAAATGTAGTGCGGTCGCTTTTCCGCCGGAATCGCCGCTATGTCTTCCTTCTTCGGCCCGATCACCACCCCCAATCCGGCGAACGAATACAGCGGCTTCAAGGCGTAGTTCTCGAGATCGGCTGGAATCTCATCCAGCCGGTCCAGAAACCATGTCTTCGGCACCGACTCGTGCTTCAGGTAGGGAATCGAAAATTTGCTGATTCGGAAATACCAGTTCGGGTGCCCCGCCCACTCCACATCCAGATCGTCGCGCCAGTCGAAAGCCAGCTTCACGTCCTTGCGCTGCAACTCATCCACAATCGCCCGGTTATAAATCCGCTCGATTCGCACACGCTTTTCCTTGTTTTCATAGTAAAGGCGCCGGCCTTCTTTCTTGATGTCGACAATATCGACCGTCCGCACTCCCAGCATCTTCTCGGTCATCAGAAAGTCGCAAAGCGTTTTCTGCTCCTGCGGATGAATCTCCATCAGAATCACATTTTCCGGATCATTTTCCGCCACAATCGCCCGCCGCAAGAGCTCGCGGTAAGAAGTCTCGTCCAGTCCGCTCAGAAAGGATTTCAACTCCTGCCCGCCGGAAGCCGCAGCCGGAAAGTTGAAGCCCGGAGCCAGGAGTCCGTACACGTCGATGTAGCTTTGCGCCATCGCCACTTGATACGCATAAAGAGAAGGGAAGGCCTGCAACTCCACCAGCTTGGGCCGCAATTCGCCGCTTGCATCGCGCACCAGCCCGAAGTCCACTTGCACAAACATGGGATGCTCCGGCTCATTCGGGACTCGAAACTCCGCCGGAATCGATTCCTCCGACTTCGCCCGATACTCCGGATTCCCCACCAACTGCCCGATCAATTCCTTCCCGTCCGCTGCCATCTCATCGAGCAGAGACTTCGGAAAAAAACACGGAGTCTCCGACAGCCGGAACTGCACGTGCGTCCCAGACGCATCGTCAATCCGCCGCAAGAACGCCTGATATTTTTCGGGAGTAAAACTGGCGTTGAACTGCTTTCTTAGGGAGGAAATCATATTGGTGAGTTCCGAATTATCGGCGGATCATTCTAACGTGCAGTCATCCTGAGCGCAGGAAAAATGCCCGCGAAGTGGGCGTTTTTTACGGAGTCGAAGGATCCCTTGTAACTATCAATTTGCAGCGGCCCGGAAAGGAGTTCTCTATACGAACGGCCGATTCTACGCTTCCACCAGAAACTTCCCATCCCGCATGATCTGCTCGTCGTCTACCCAGATGTTAAACTTCCGCCCGACTACGTCGATATGCGTAGACGAATCCCATTCCGCTCCCGTGTGCGCACCGTACGGATTGCCGAACGCAATGTGCACTCCGGGATACTTCTCATCCTGCAGAATCTCCCCAATCACATCCTTCAGATCAATGTTCGTCCCGATGGCGAACTCGCCTACGCGATCGCTGTTTTCGTCGGTGTGCGTGTACTTCCAGAAATCGTCTTCCAGTTCCCGATTCTCTGAGTAAGCTTCAGTCAGCCGGTTTTTCTTCATGTGAATCGTCAACGGCGTCGCTTGCAGGCTGCCAAACTTCGCGCACAAGTAATCGCCCACCACACCGTCAATCACGAAGGTTCCATTCACTTCGCCGGGCGTAGTGAAAATTTCCCCACCCGGCAGGTTTCCCCACTTCTCAGGAGTGATAATTCCGCTCGTCTTCAGCCACTTGTAATTCGGATTCAAATCCGCGGTCAGGTCTGTCCCTGCGGCAGTCCTCGCTCGGATCCTGCTCGCCTTGCGGACCATCCCAACAACTTTGGCGCTCAACCGGTCCACTTTCATGAAATCCGCCCGCATCCCTTCCAGCATGATCTGCCGGTTGATGTTCACCATGTGCGCGTGGCGAATCCTGCGCCGGTTCACCACATCTGTCATCTGCATGCGGGACCGCAGTTCGTTTCTCTGCGCCTGCACCGCAAAAATCGAGACCTGTCCGGTCTCCAGGTCTTCCAAAATCTCCCGCGGCAAATCGGTCAGCGGACGCGGCGCCAGATCCTCCAGCACCCACGCCCGGTACGGTGATCCCAGCATCTCCAGTTCATGCACGATCGCTGCCGCGATCTCCTGGGTCACCTCGTCCGTAATCACGCAGACCTTCTCTTCTGGCTGCACGCGCAGGCAAACGCTCACTGCATTGCGAGCGCCAGGCGTAAATTCAGGATCGAATAAAATTTCGCTGATTGGGGTGCCCCATGGTCGCGTCTTATGCGACTGGGTGCGGATTTTGGCTTGCTCGAAAGGATTGGTCATTACCCTACTTTTCGCACGGATACTGTCTCTTCACCCTCCGCCAGTCCCGCTTCAGTCTCCTCGATGATGTAATCGACTACTTTTTTCAGATCTCCAGTCTCTTGAAACACTCGCAACTGCCGGTCCGCGCCGCTGCCGCGCTCCAGCATTTCATAGACGTAGTTCAGTTCCTCCCGCGAATCCAATTCATCCACCACATCGTCGACGAATTCGAGATATTCGCGGATCAGATCCTTCGCCGGTACTTCTGTCTGTTTGCCGAAATCGATGAGCTTCCCGTTCATCCCGTAGCGCGCGGCTCGCCACTTGTTTTCCATGATCAGCGCTCGCCGGTACAAGCGGAACCCCTGGTTCGCCGAATGAAGTTTATAAAGCTTGGCCACGGTCGCCTGAATCAGCGCCGCCAGCGCAATCGTCTCATCCGCCCGCATCGGAATGTCGCACACCCGGAACTCAATCGTATTAAAGAATGGATGCGGCCGGATATCCCACCAGATCTTTTTCGCATTGTCGATGCAGTTGGTCTTAATCAGCAGCTTGATGAAGTTCTCGTACTCGCCCCAACTCGGAAAATAATCCGGAATATTCGTCCGCGGAAACTTGTCGAACACCTTGCACCGGTACGACTTCAACCCGGTGTTCATTCCCAGCCAGAAAGGAGAATTGGTCGAGAGCGCCAGCAGGTGCGGCAGAAAATACCGCGCATGGTTCATCATGTGGATCGCCGTCTCTCGATCCTCGATCCCAATGTGCACGTGCAATCCAAAAATCAGGTTCGCCCGCGCCACCAGCTGCAAGTCCTCAACAATATTTTTGTAGCGGTCGTCAGGAGAAATCTCCTGCACCTTCCAATCGGCAAATGGATGCGTCCCCACGGCCGCCAGCCGCAGCCCATTCTCCCGGGCTAGCCGGATCATGTCACGGCGCAGCTCCTTAACCTCTGTCTTGCAGTCCTTAATGTTGTTACAAACCGAGGTTCCCACCTCAACCACCGACTGGTGCATTTCCGCCTTCACCCGCTCCTGCAGCAACAACTTTCCCTTCTCCAGGATTTCCGCGTGAATATGCGACCGCAGGTCCCGCGTCTCAGGATCCACTGTCTGATATTCCTCTTCGATCCCGATGGTGAGAGTAGGCTTCATCGTGTCGTGTCGCGCAGGAAAAATCTGAAGTCCCGTCGCGCTTTTTTGCAACAAGGGCGGCAAAACCAAGCGACAACAGTATAACAACCAATCGGCGATAATCTGGCAGGAACCGCGCAGGGACAATCGGTCTATTTCGCAGCCTTACCCCGCTTCCGCTCCGTCACCCATCCGGGTTCCGGTTTCTTCGCCGGTTTTCCCGCCGCCGCGCCAGCCAGAAGCCCCGCCCACCTCAATTCTCCCACCTGATGTTCTCCGCTAAGCGCTTTAGTTACAGCCATTTCCGCTACTGCGTTCACAATCCACTCGAAGTTTTCCCGCCCCACCGACGTGATCTCCGCATCCGGCGCCGGATTCAGAAAATCGATCGCGTATGGCACTCCACCCTCCACCGCAAACTCCAATGTATTCAGGTCATACCCCAAAGCCCGGCACAACAACAGCGCATCTTTCTCGATGCGTTCCTTCAGCGCCGGCGATGACGGCGGCGGATTCCCCTTCACATACCGCTCATGATGCGGAGCCTTGGGGTCGTACTTCATGATGTGCACTTTTTCCTGCCCCACCACGTAACAGCGGAAATATTCGTCAAACTCCACCCCATGCTGTAGCGTCATGCACAAGTCACCAGTCTGGTTGTAATGGTGGAAGAACTCTTCCGGGGAGTGCACTTTGTATACATGCTTCCATCCGCCGCCGGAGTAAGGCTTCAGAAAAGCAGGGAAGCCGACGTAATCGAACAGTTCCTGCCAGTTCAACGGAAACATCAAATTCCGCATGGATTGGTCCGTCGTTCCTTCGGGATGCTTGTTGTGCGGCAGAATCACCGTCGGCGGAATCGCCACGCCCAGCTTGTGCGCCAGCGCATAGTTGAAGAACTTATCGTCCGCCGTCCACCAGAACGGATTATTCACCACAATCGTTCCATGCAGCGCCGCGTTCTTCAAGTACGCCCGGTAAAACTGGATGTCCTGCGAGATCCGGTCGATGATGACATCATATTTCTTGGGTTCATCCATGCGGACTCCGCCCACCATGACAAACTCCGCCGTCACGTCCTCCACTTTCATCGCGTTGATCTTCTCCACCAAAGCCGGCGGAAACGTATTCTCCATCCCGAAAATAATCCCAATCTTCTTCATCGCAAGCCCTCCCGGCTGCGCTGCTCCGTCCCACTACTTGTCGTTCCGAACCGGGCTGAAAGCCCGGAGAGGAACCTGCTTTTCTTTCCGCGTCCTCATCTCATCTTGCTCATCTTGAATCTCTTCGCCCCCGCCCAGTACAAACTCACCTCATGCCCATCCGGATCGTCGAGGTAAGCGTGCTTCCATCCCCAGGGCATCAGCGCGGGCATTTTGGAAAACTTCACTCCGCCCTCTTGCAACCGCTCACAAAACTTCTCCAGATCTTTAACTTCAAAATAAAGGCGGATCCCATCTCCCTCCGGCATTGTCTTCCCCGGCTCGATCATATGCAACGCCAAGGTGCCGTCGCCGCGGCCGGCTCGCAGCCGGGCATATACCTTGCGGCTGCCGTAATCCACATCTTCGACTACCTTGAATCCCAGCAGATCGCGATAAAACGTCAGCGCCCGCCCCACATCCCGCGAATGCACCATCGCATGATTGAAGGTCAATGCAGATCGCGTCAGGATCATTTTCTGAGCTTTCGCCATTCCCACCTCCGGCTTGCTGAGAACTGGACCGAGAACTGCCCTAAAAATACTTCCCAGCCATCCTCAACCACAGCGGCCAGTCATGCTTCGAATTGTCGCCGTAAATATCCAGCCAATTCGGCACCGCCTTGGCATTCAGCATAGCCGAGAGCTTCACGTTCTGATCCAGACACATATCCCAATCCGCCGTCCCTAGCACAATCTTCATCTGCCGGTAGCGGCTCAGGAACCAGTCATCGTTCTGGTTGGGCAGATAATCCGGCGGACAGTTGAAGTAGCAATCGTCGTCGTAATACCCGTCCAGAAACTGATGAATATCGTAAGCCCCGCTCATGCACACGCAGTGCGTCACCGCATCCGGATGCTTCAGGGCAAAATTCATCGCCTGGTATCCGCCAAAGCTACACCCGGTTACGGCCAGCCGCGGCGTCTGGTTCTTCCAGCGCACAAACGGCAGGAACTCGTGCAGAATGTATCGTTCATATTGCAAATGCCGCAGCACCCTCACTCTGGGATGCACGCCCTTGTTGTACCAGCTCTCCAGATCCACGGCATCTGGACAAAAAATCTGCAACTCTCCGCGCTCGATCTCGGGCGCCAGCACGCCGATCATTCCGCGATCCTCATACTCGAAAAACTTTCCCATGGAAGTGGGAAACACCAGCAGTGGCGTGCCCGCATGACCAAACACCAGCGCTTCCATGTCGCGGTGCAGTTCTTGACTGTAACCCTTGTGATATTCGCGATTCATCGTGAAGGTAGATACGTCCTTGCAACCCTGCGTCCGTTGAGACCTGGCTGGCAACGTCTCTCTCGCAGCCGAAGTATCTTACCCGAAGTCAGGCCCGATGGCCTACTGCCGTGATCCTCGTTAGAATGGCTTCGGAAGAGCGTGGGTTCAGCCGTGCCTTATCCCGGCAGGCCAGGACGCAAACCACTCCGATGTCTTAGAATAATCTCGTGAGCCGAGACTTCGCGACGCGCCTTTCACAGCAGCTTTCGCAATTTGTCCCGCATTCCGCGCCCCTGGTTCTGCTCGTTCTCACCCTCGCGGCAGCAGTCGCCTTTGCGGCCGTGAGCCACCTCGTTACCCGCTTCAACGCCAACCAGCAGGCGCGCGGTCGCAAACTGTACGCCGAAGGCATGGCTGACGCCAACGCTCACCGCTTTGACGACGCCATTGCCGCCTTCCGCGCCGCCCTCACCTGCGATCCCTCTGACTCCCAGTATCAACTCAGCCTCGCCCGCGCTCTGCGCGACAGCAACGACCCCCGCCGTCTCGACGAAGCTGAATCCTACCTCGTCGCTCTCTGGCAGCGAACCCCGCAGGATGCCGCCGTCAATCTCGCCCTGGCCCGCGTCGCCGCCCATCGCGGCGACATCGAAGACGCTACCCGCTACTACCACAACGCCATGTACGGCGTCTGGAACTCCGATTCCGACTCCAACCGCCGCCACGTCCGTATCGAACTCATCCAATTTCTCTTGAAGAGAAATGCCTCTGCCCGCGCCGAATCCGAAATCATCGCACTCGCCGCGTCCTTGCCTCCCGATCCAGCTCTGCATCTGCAGACTGCCCAACTTTTCGCGCAGGTCCAGGACTACTCCAACGCTTTGTCTCAGTATCAGGAGGTTCTTCGCCTCGATTCCACCAATCCCGTCGCGTTCGCCGGTGCCGGAGAGTCCGCCTATCGGCTCAGTGACTATAATGCCGCTGAGCGCTATCTTCGCGATGCCGTCACCGCCAACCCGGAGAATGCCAACTCCCGCCAGCTTCTCGATTCCGTCGGCCTCGTTCTCGACTCGAATCCCTATCGTTCACACATCTCTGACGCCGAACGCAATCGCCGCATCGTCGCCGCCTTCGCCCAGGCGGGAAACCGCCTCACCGAATGCGCTCAGCAACTCGGCATCGACCTCAATCCTTCCCGCTCCGGCGGCCAGTCCGGATCCGTCAATCCACCGCTCGATTCTGCCGATTCCTCCGCATCTCCTCTGCTCGCGCTGCAACTCCGCTGGTCGGCCATGAAGCCAAGTCTCATGCGCCTGCGCACTCCCCGCGAGACCGATCTGCCCGATTCCATCATCGATCTCGTTTTTCAAATCGAGCAGCGCACTGCCAGTTCCTGCGGTCCGCCTCAGGGCTTCGATCAAGCCTTGCTCCTCATCTCTCAAAGACGCCAGGCCGCCGGCCAGTGACAATGACTGACCCGGTCCCCGTCCCCACCGCGCCGGCCAGCGTGTTTCTCCGGACGCCGCGTCGCCTCTTCACCAGTCTCGAAGGAGTCTTCCACGAAGAGGTTTTCTTCCTCATCCTTTCCGTCTTCATCGGAATCTTCTCCGGACTCGCCGTCGTCTGTTTCCGCCTCGCCATCGACTGGACTCATCTCGCTCTGCTTGGTCCGCTGCCCCATTCCCACAATTGGCGCATGTTCGCCGTGCCCTCGCTCGCCGGCCTCGTCGTCGCCGTTCTCGTGATGCGCGTTTTCCCCGGCATTCGCGGCAGCGGTGTCAACCAGACCAAGGCCGCGCTCTACATCTTCAACGGCTTCATTCCTTTCCGCACTGCCGTCGGCAAATTCATTTGCGCCGCTCTCGCCATCGGCTCCGGTCAATCCCTCGGACCCGAAGACCCATCGCTGCAAATCGGAGCCAGCATCGCCTCCGCGCTCGGCCGCCAACTGGAAATCTCACGCGAAAAACTCCGCCTCATGGCTCCAGTCGGCGCAGCCGCGGGCCTCGCCGCTGCCTTCAACGCTCCCATCTCGGCGGTTCTTTTCGTCATCGAAGAAGTAATCGGCCGCTGGAGCGCCGGTATCCTCGGCTCCGTCGTTCTCTCCGCCGTCTCCAGCGTCGTTATCGTCCGCTGGTTTCTCGGCAGCGAGCCGTTGTTCCGCATCCCCGTCACCACTTTCAAGCGTCCTACCGAACTCGTCGCTTATGCCGTTCTCGGCATCGTCGGCGGCCTGGCCTCGGTCGCATTCGCCAAATCCATTGGCTATCTGCGTCCCCGCCTCAAAGCCCTGCCGCGCTGGACCCAATACTTTCAGCCCGCCCTCGCCGGACTTCTCGTCGGCCTCATCGGCTTCCTCGGCGCGCCCCAAGTCATGGGTGCCGGCTACGATGCCATGGACCAGGCCATGCACGGCCAGTTCGGCTGGAAACTGCTCGCTATCCTCGCCCTTCTCAAAATTCTCGCCACCACCCTCTCCTTCGTCAGCGGCACCCCCGGCGGCATGTTCGCTCCCACCCTGTTCATCGGCGCCATGCTCGGCGGCGCCGTCGGCGACGTCGAGCGCATTTTCTTTCCTCACCTCACCGGATCCACCGGAACCTACGTTCTCATCGGCATGGGCGTCCTCTTCGCCGGATTTCTTCGTGTTCCCATGACCTCTGTTTTTATGGTGCTCGAAGTCAGCGGCAACTACGAAATCGTCGTTCCCGTCATCGTCGCCAACACTTTCGCCTATCTCGTCTCCCGCAGCCTGCAAGCCATCCCCATCTTCGATCTGCTCACCCGCCAGGACGGCCTCATCCTACCCTCCCTTGAAGAAGCCCGCGAAGAAACCATCCTCCGCGTCGAAGACGCCATGCTTGCCGTTCCCAAGACGATCCTCAACGCGCAGGACTACGTCGACGCTGCCGCCCGCCGCGTTCAGGATTCACCCGAACCAGCCTTCCTGGTGCGCATGCACCCCAGCGGCTGGAACACCGTCAGCCGCGACCAGCTCCAGCGTCTTTTCCAGGAAGGCAAAGGCGAGCACACGCTTGTCTCTGTCCTCCCTCCGCAAACTCTGCCCAGCCTCTACCCCGATCTCCCACTCGACGCCGCCCTCCGCTACGTCAACGATTACCCGCTCGTTCCCGTCGTCAACCGCGCCAACTCGCATCAGCTCGAAGGCGTCATCTCCCGCGACTCCGTCTTCCAGAAGTACGGCCAGAAATGATCGCGACACCGTACGAAACGTCGGCGCCACCTCGTCGCTGCCGAGCTTCCAAGAGTATTTGTTGCAAGAAAAAAGCCCGGACGCTAGGTCCGGGCTGATTACCGCCCGACGCCTGTTGCCGAGGCAACGAGCGTCGAAACATAACTACGTTTCTTATTCCGTGACGTCGATCATGATTGTTGTCTTTTCTGTCACGCTTCCGCCCGTGCCGGTTATAGTAATCGTGCTGACCCCGGTCTTGGCGGTCGAAGCCACTTTGATTTGCACCGCAGCCGTCCCCGAGCCCGGTGCCGGAATCGGATTAGGTTTGAAGGCCACGGTCACGCCGGTTGGCTGGCCCGTAGCGGTTAGGGTTATCGCGGAGTCGAACCCGCCAGAAACGGCGGTCGTTACCTGCGACTTACCGGTAGCGCCCTGAGCAATCTTAATCTTGCTCGGCGACGCGCTGATTGTGAAGCTCCCTGCCGAAGCTGGGGCAAGTGCGTTGAGCAGGTTGGCCCCGTTCGGACTGCCCCAGCCGGTCGACAAATCGTAGCCGACAGTTGTCCCGTCGGTGTTACCTCCACTGGTGATGTCGTGGAAGTCGGTGTCGTAGTTCGGGCCTTCACCAATCGCATAAAGCGCCGGATTGATGAAACCGAGCGTCTTGGTTGCTCCGTTTGAGAGATACTGTTCGTTGGTCAGAGCCAGGTAGGCGGCCCACATGGGCGCCGCAAAGCTGGTTCCGCCATAAAGGTTGGCGGTGCAAGCCTCCTGGTCGGCGCACACGTAAAAGGTGAAGTTCGCGTTTGCCGAAACGTCTGGGCCGTTGCGAAAAGTTTGGGAACACTTCGCGCAGCCGGCGGCCGCAGCCGTCTGCCACGATGGAATGGCAAAGTCGTCGGGCCCAATACCGCCGCCAGTGTCAGACCAACCGGTTTCTGACTTCCAAGGCCCACCCGCGCTGGAGGTGTCTAAGTCCGTTCCGCCGACCGACGTGACATACACACTATCCGCCGGCCAAAAAAACCCAGACTTAGTCCACGTCCCGGAGTCGCCGGCCGCTACAAACAAGTTCTGACCCTGCGCTGCGAACTCCTCGAAGTAGACGTCGTCGGTGCTGGGGTCCGACGGAGTCCACGCCCACGAGCAGCTCAATTGCGCGTTCAGCGGGTTGGCGGTAGCCATGCCATTGAAAATGCCGGCATCGTCGAGTGTTTGTCCCTTCAAGCCGCCAGTTCCGATCCACATCACCAGGCTGGACATGCCCGGGGCCATGCCCAGCGCCTGAGTCATGTCGATGGTTTGTTCGGTGTCATCGCAGGTCGGTTCTTTGCAACTCGTGCTCTGGGTGTCGACGGACTTGAGCGTGATGGGTACGTTGTTGGTTTGGCCTGCGTTTTTATAGTACGTCGTCAGGTCAGCCAGGTCGGTGCCAACGAACTCAAACAAGCCCAGCGATTGGCCGGTGCCGGTAAGAGTCGCTGAGCTGCTCCCATCGACGTAGTAGGCTGCGCGCATGTCGCTGCCCAGAAACGATTTGCTGGGACCGGAGCCGGTCGTGGCGTTCGATCCTGCATCTTCCGGAGAAATGGTTCCCAGGTCACGGCGCGCGTACATCGGTTTCGGAATCGAATAATTGTCCAGCCCCGAGATGTGCCATAGCTGCACACCCAGCGCCGGCGTCGGCTCCCGGTCCGGAGCGAAGAACGTCCGGCTTTCGGTGGGGTGCTGATAGACCCCCATGGTCACATGCAACGCCTTCTCAATACTCTCAACCGGTCCCGTGACATCCAGGTTCACGCGGTTGCGCGAAGTGCCAACCACCGTAAGGCCGTTTGCTTCCGCGAAACGAACCACCGAGTCATAATCCTGCTGGCTGGGGCCAAACCTCTCGGTGAACTCTTCCACCGTCAGGAACTGCCGGTAAGATGCGCTGGAAGGATCGTACAGGTCCTTCAAGAAGTTATCTAACTCTGCCTGGTTGCGCAGCGGCAGAGCCAGGACAATGCGCATCGACTTCGTTGCAGGCAGGCGCCCGACCGATGGTGCCTGCCCGTTGACCACCACGTCACGCACATGATGCGTCAACAACGGTTTGGCATCCTGGGCAAAAGCGGCGCCGGCCACGCAGGCCATTACCGCAAGCGCAGCTATAACGCTAAGCACGCTAATTCTTTGCTTCATTTGTAGGCATTCTCCCTTAAAGTCTGTGATCACTAGGATTTTGATATTGCAGGGGATTGTGAATGAGTCCAGAACGTTCGCACTGGACGCCGGTAAACTTCTAAAGACTGTTCAATTGTCTCACCTTGCTCTTTATTGTCAACTGTGAAAATTCTTGCAACCCCGCATCCGGCGCGCCAATTCGAGGAACCCACCTCCCCAAGCTGCAAATCTTTTCCAACATTGACGACATCCCGTGTCCGGGCCGACCCTCCTGTCCGTGGCCTTTGACTTTGCCTTGATCTCGCGTGCAGCGGGTGCCTCGCCCGCGAACTGAGCGCAGCGCGGGCGCAGTTGCTTGTGCTTCTGGGATTTTGTCATTCCCGCCAGGTTGCAGCCCCCAGCGCCGGCTCTCCATTGCCGAAATCCGAGCGCAGCCGACGGGGAAGCCGAGGGAGTCTGCTGTCCTGTGGCGCGAGCAGAAAACAGCCCGGGCCGTCACGGCCCGGGCTGTTCATCAAGTTAGTGCCGAGTCAGACGGCACTGGCACATTTCACTGTCACTAGTTCGTAACGTCGATCGTGACTGTAGTCGTTTCTGTCAAACTTCCGCCTGTGCCTGTTACGGTGACTGTGTGATCTCCCAGCGGGACGTTCTTGCCCACCGTGACTTGCATGGTCGCGGTCCCTGCACCCGGCGCGGGTATAGAACTGGGCTTGAATTTCACGCTGGTCGGGCCGGACAAGGCAATGGCCGCGTCGAACCCGCCAGAAATCGTCGTCGTGATCGTGGTGGTGCCAGAACTACCCTGAGCAATAGTAATCGTTGAAGGCGACGCAGTGATGGTGAAGCTAGGAGGTGTCGCGCTTCCGGCAAGTGCGTTGATCAGGTTGTCCCCGTTCGGACTGCCCCAGCCGGTCGCCAAATCGTATCCGGCTGTTGCCGGATAGCCATTGCTCCCACTGATGATGTCGTGGAAGTCGGTGTCATAGTTCGGCCCCAAACCAATCGCGTAAAACATCGGATTGACGAAACCGAGCGTGGTGGTTGCTCCGTTAGAGAGATACTGTTGATTGGCGAGAGCCAGATAACCGGCCCACATGGGTGTCGCAAAGCTGGTCCCGCCATAAAGGTTGGCGGTGCAAGCCTCTTGATCGGCGCACACGTAAAAGGTGAAATTCGCGTTTGCCGAAACGTCTGGGCCGTTGCGATAGGTTTGGGAACACTTGGAGCAACCTGCGGCCGTGGTCACCTGCCACGAGGGAATCGCAAACTTGTCCGGCGAAATGCCGCCGCCACCGTCAGACCAAGCCGTCTCTGAACTCCAGGGCCCGCCTGCTCCGCTGGTCTCCAGGTCCGTTCCGCCGACCGACGTGAGATACACACTATCTGCAGGCCAAACGTCGGAACCCGCGGTCCACTTACCACTGTCACCGGCCGCCGAAAACAAATTCTGACCCTGCGCCGCGAACTCCTCGAAGTAGGGGTTGTCGGTGCTGGGGTCCGCCGGAGACCAACCCCACGAGCAGCTCAATTGTGCATTCAACGGGCTGGCCGTAGCCATGGCGTTAAAAATGCCGGCATCGTCGACTGGCTGCCCCGATAAGCCGCCGGTTCCGATGTACATCACCAGGCTGGCCATGCCGGGGGCCATGCCCAGCGCCTGCGTCATGTCTATGGTCTGTTCCGTGTCATCACACCTCGGATAGACGCAACTCGTACTCTGGGTGTCGACAGACTTGAGCGTGATCGGGACAGTATTCGTCTGATGCGCGTTCTTGTAATACGTCGTCAGGTCGGCCAAATCGGTGCCAACGTACTCAAGCAGCCCGACCGATTGGCCGCTTCCAGTCAGAGCCGTACCTTCGTAGTATGCCGCCCTCATATCGCTGCCGCAAAAAGATTCTTGCGGGCAGGAGCCGGTAGTGGCGTTGGATCTCACACTCTGATTTTTCGCATCTTTACGCACAAGAGCGGGTTTCGGCTTCGAATAGCTGTCCAGCCCTGAGATGTGCCACAGCTGTACTCCCACGTTCGGCGTGGGCTCACGATCTGGAGCGAAGAAGGTCCGGCTTTCGGTCGGGTGCTGATAGACGCCCATGGTCAGATGAAGGGCTTTCTCAATGCTCGCTACCGGCCCCGTGACATCCAGGTTCATGCGATTGCGCGAAGTGCCAACCACCGTCAAGCCATTTGCTTCCGCGAAACGAACCACCGAGTCATAATCTTCCTGGCTGGGGCCAAACCTCTCGGTGAACTCTTCCACCGTGAGGAACTTGCGATAAGACGCGCTATAAGGATCGTAGAGTTCCTTCAGGAAATTATCCAACCCTGCCTGGTTGCGGTGCGGCAGGACAAGGACAAGACGCATGGACTGCGTTGCGGGGAGGTGCCCGACCAAAGGTGCCTGCCCATTGACCGTCACTTCACGCACATGACGCGTCAACAGCGGTTGGGCATCCTGGGCAAAAGCGGCGCCGGCCACGCAGGCCATTACCGCAAGCGCAGCTATAACGCTGAGCGAGCTGAATCTTTCTTTCATTTGTATGCATTCTCCTTGGGGTCAGTGATCACTAGGCTCTTGATATTGCAGAGGGTGTTGATGAGTCCAGAACGCTCGCCCTAGACGCTGGGAAACTCTTAAAGGCTGTTCGATTGTCTCACCTTGCCATTTATTGTCAACTGTGCAAATTCTTGCAACCCCGCATCCGGCGCGCCAATTCGCTCGCCGGATGCCCCAGGCCGCAAATTCTTTCGAACATTGACGACCCGTGGGGGGCGGACACCCCGTCCGCCGCCTTTGACTTCGCCGTTGATCTCGTGTGGCGCGGGCGCCTCGTCCGCGAACCGAGCGTAGCGCGGCCGCAGTTTCTCGTGCTCCGGGATTTTGTCATTCCCGCCAGGTTTCAGCCCCAGAGCCCGCCCTGTTTTGCCGAAATCCTGGCGCAGCCGAGGGGAGAACAAGTCTGCTGTCTTCCGGCCCGAGCAGAAACAGCCCGGACCTTAAAGGTCCGGGCGGTTCAGCAAGTCAGTGCCGAGTCAGGCAGCACCCAACCGTTTCACTGTCACTAGTTCGTGACGTCGATCGTGACCGTCGTCGTCTGTGTCACGCCTCCGCCCGTGCCCGTGATGGTGAGCGTGTGATCTCCGAGTGCCACGTTCTTGCCCACCGTGACTTTCACGGTCGAGGTTCCAGAACCCGGCGCCGGAATCGTGCTGGGATTGAACGACACGCTGGCCGGGCCGGACAAGGCAATCGCCGCGTCGAACCCGCCAGAAATCGTCGTCGTGATCGTCGTGCTGCCGGAACTACCCTGAGCAATGGTAATCGTCGATGGCGATGCGCTGATGGTGAAGTCAGGATTCGCCGCGGTTCCAGCCAGCGCGTTGACCAGGCCGTCCCCGTTCGGACTGCCCCAACCCGTCGCCAAATCGTAGCCGACGGTGGCCTGATAGCCGTTGCTGCCACTGACGATGTCGTGGAAAGCGACGTCGTAACCCGAGCCCAATCCAATCGTATAAAGGGCCGGATTGATGAAGCCCAGCGTGGTGGTTGCTCCGTTCGAGAGATACTGTTGGTTGGTGAGGGCCAGATAGCCAGCCCACATGGGCGCGGCAAAACTGGTTCCGCCATACAGGTTGGCACTGCAGGCGGTTTGGTCGGCACACACGTAAAAGGTAAAGTTCGCGTTTGCCGAAACGTCCGGGCCGTTGCGTAAGGTTTGCGAACATTTCGCGCAACCGGCGGCCGTGGTCACCTGCCACGAGGGAATCGGAATCTTGTTCGGCGAAATTCCGCCGCCGCCGTCCGACCATGCGGTTTCTGAACTCCATGGCCCACCCGCTCCGCTCGTTTCCAGGTCCGTCCCGCCAACCGACGTAAGATACGCGTTATCCGCCGGCCAGATGGATGGTGGCCACTTCCCGTCGTCGCCCGCCGCGTCAAACAGATTCTGACCCTGCGCCGCGAACTCTATGAAGATCGGGTTCAGTGTCTTGGGGTCTGCCGGGCTCCAGTACCACGAGCAACTCAACTGCGCGTTCAGCGGACTGGCCGTCGCCATGGCGTTAAAGATTGCGGAATCGGTAGAGCCCACGTACATCACCAGGCTCGACAAGCCCGGGGCCATGCCGATCGCCTGCGTCATGTCTATGGTCTGTTCCGTGTCATCACAGTCCTGCCTTTCCAGGCAACTCGTGGGGGTTCCGTCGACAGACAACAGAGTGATCGGGACATTGTTGGTCTGATGCGCGTTCTTGAAGTACGTGTTCAGGTCGGCCAGATCGGTTCCGGCATACTCCAGCAACCCGAGCGTCTGTCCGGCGCCGGTGAGAGCCGTTCCACCGTAATATGCCGCCCTCATGTCGCTGCCGCAAAACGAAGCCGAAGGGCAGGAGCCGGTAGTGGCGTTGGAGTGCACATTCGCGCTCGCATCTTTACGCATAAGGGCGGGTTTCGGAATCGAATAATTATCCAGCCCCGAGATATGCCACAGCTGCACCCCAGCATCGGTCGTAGGCTCCCGGTCCGGAGCGTAGAAGGTGCGGCCTTCGGTGGGGTGCTGGTAGAGGCCCATGGTCACATGAAAAGCCTTCTCCACGCTCGCCACCGAACCCGTGACATTCATCGCCACGCGATTGCGGGACGTTCCCGTCACCGTCAGGCCGTTCGCTTTCGCGAACTTAACCACGGCGTCAAAATCTTCCTGGCGCGGACCATACATTTCCGTGAATTCTTCCACGGTCAGGAAATGGCGATATACCCCGCTGCTAGGATCGTAGAGTTCCTTGACGAAGCTTTCTAACCCTGCCTGATCGCGCAGGGGCAGCATAATGGTAAGGCGCATGGACTGCGTCGCGGGCAGGCTCCCGACCGACGGCGCCTGTCCATTGCGCGTCACTTCACGCACATGGCGCGTCAACAGTGGTTGGGCATCCTGGGCAAAAGCGGCGCCGGCCACGCAGGCCATTGCCACAAGCGCAGCTATAACGCTGAGCACGCTAAATCTTTGTTTCATTTGTATGCATTCTCCTTAGGGTCAAAATCACTGGGTTTCGATATTGCAGGGGGTTGTCGATGAGTCCAGAACACTCGTACTGGACGCTGGGAAACTTTTGCTGGGAAACTTTTAAGGACCGCTTAAGACCGTCCGATTGTCTCACCTTGCCATTTATTGTCAACTGTGAAAATTCTGAAACCCCGTGTCCCGCGCCCCAATTCGCCGGGCCACGTCCCCAAGCCGCAATTTCTTCCAACCTTAGCCACAGCCGTGTGGGGTGGAGACTCCTCTCCGCCCCCTCTGATTTTGCCGTTGATCCCGCGTGGCGTCCCTACCGCTTGTACCAAAAGAACGCCAGCGCCACCAGCCCCACCGCCACAATCCACAACACAATCTCTTTCGTCCGCTTTTTTTCTTCAGCCATGCTCCGCAGTAAATCACACCTGAATAAACTGTCAAGAACAAACGGCAAGAGCTAAAGAACAAAGAACAAAGCACAAAGAACTAGAAAGTTAAAGAACCAAAGACCAAATAACAAATCACAACCGCCAAATCTGCTTATCCCCCCTACGGCTTCGTCCCATCGCCCGCCGTCTTCGTCTCCGCGCTCGCACCCGTCCGTTTGTAATTTGAGTACTTGATCACCTCTCGCACCCGGATCGACGCATTCCGAAACTGCAGCGTATCGTCCGACCGCGCATATCCCGCAAACCAGTACCGCCCATCCACCAGTTGCCGGTAGGTCACAAATGACGGCTGCAAGTCCTGATGTTCTCCCTTCTTCACTCGTATCCGTTGCGGCACCGTTTTTCCGCATACCTTCACGATCTGAAAGTCCTGGCCGTCCACCCAGATCCGTCCCTGAAAATACCGCTTGTTCTTCTCTTCTTTCTTCGGCTCCACGTGGAACACATACGTGTCCAGCTCGTCCACATGCTGCTGCCCCGCATAACTAAGGTTGTATTCCGGCAAATCCCCGGTCGTCAGCGTGAACGGCATAAACACCCGGATGTCGTCCATGTCCTCCGCGGTCAACTGAATCCTCTTCAGCGTCGTTTGCTCGGCAAACGTCACATTTTCCTGCCGCCGTCCTTTCTCGTCATAGGAAATGCTCGCCACCTCGTGGAACTCTCCATCCACCGCCTTCCCCGCCAGCGTCTGCACCAGCGCATCCTGCGTGAAGGTGTAACCCACGCGCGCCGCCTTCGTCGCCGCCTCTGCCGCGGCAAATTTCTGGATCACTTCCGCCACGCTCATCGTCTTCGGCTGCGCAAAATCCAGCAGCCCATTGCCCGCTTCGCAGTCGGTTTGCGCCCGCGCCGCAACCGCCAGAAAAATCGCCGCCACTCCCCCCGCCCACAGCATCCGTCCAGCCATATTCCGCTCCAGTGTGGGGCGGACACTTCTGTCCGCCGCCTTTGCCTTTGAATTTGACCGCGCCGCCTGATCGTGGCCTGGAAGTTCTCCCCGCCGCCCTTGACTTTGACTCCCCGCTTGCGCGGCAATCATACAATTAAAGCGAGAATTGATCTGCACTCAGCAAGAAGCGGAGCCCACCTTTCAACCAGTCGAAGTGATCCTGTGGGACGGACACTGCTGTCCGTCGCCTTTGCCTCTGTTTCCTTTTGAAGTTAGTGATCTCCCTCAAAACCAAAACCCCGCCTCGTCTCTTTTTCCCAATACGGGAACCTCGCCCGCAATTTCCGCCGATTCCCCTTGCCAGTCCAAACCCTCTTGCCGCTATCATTAAAATGGCGATGGATTCTGCCGGGAAGTAGCCGAGAAGTAAAGGACGCGAAAGCAAAATTAAAATAACGGCGAGTAAGTAACGCGAAGTAAATAGCTCTCAAGCAATAGCGGTGCAAACAGGCGCAGCCCACAAGCTGCGCCTGTTTCGTGCCCGAAATCCCAGGAGCCTACGCCGCCCCAGGAGTCCACGATGTCCCGAAAAAAACGCCGCAACCATTCCCCGAAAAAGTCAGCCAACTCGCAACCGCCCAACCGCCAGCCCTCCGACCAACCCGACAAACAGGCCGCCAGCCAGCCTTTCGGCCAGCCTTCCAACAACGACCCAACCACCCGCCCACGTCTCCCATTCCGCCAAGCCAATCGTTCAAACACCAAGCGTGTCGGAGAGCGCTCCGAAGCCGCCTTTCTCGAGCAAGCCTACGACTTCGGATTCGGCGTCGCCCGCCCCTGGGGCGACAGCGAGCGTTACGACTTCATTCTCGACAACGGCCTGCAACTTCTCCGCGTCCAGGTCAAAGGCACCGACTCGCTCCGCGCCGGCGCCTACGAAACCCGCGCCACCTATACCGTCGGCAAGCGCCGCGCCGTCTACACCCGCCGCGACATCGACTTCTTCGTCGGCCACGTCATCCCTCTCAACATCTGGTACATCATGCCCGTCGAAGTCTGCACTCCCCAGCCCATGCTCCGTTTCTATCCCCACCGCCAAGCCAAAAAGATGCGCCTCGAACCCTACCGCGAAGCCTGGCGCCTCCTCGAAGCCCAAGCAGACGCCAACGGCAACATAACCCTCCAAGCCGCAGCCGCCTCGTCCGCGAGCCGGGCAAAGCGAGACCCCTGGCAAAAGCCAGTCCCCTGGCCCATCCCCAGACTGGAAATCCTGTTCCCCCGCAAACCCAAGCGTTAAGAGAAGAACCATCCCGTTGTCATCCTGAGCGAAGCATGACGCCCACGAAGTGGACGTCATGCGCAGTCGAAAGCCTGCCCTGAGCTTGCCGAAGGGGATCCCTATCCCCCGCGCACTACCGTCGGCCTCAAAAGCATTTCCCCCACGGATTGCGACGATGTCCGACTTTGGGTGGCGCAGCGCTTTCAGCGCTGGCGGGACAGATCTAGCCGCATCATCGGGCGACTGGCTCACCTGCGACCCCGATCTCGCCACCCGCCGAAAATATCCCCTCGACCGAGAGGCCTTCAGGCCCAACGCACGCACGACGATTCACGCGGGAGAGGACAAAATCCGATGTACAATAACCCCCGCTCTTCGAGCGAAAAAAAGAGGTCCTAACCAATGACCCTATCGTCGCGCCACTGTGCCACTCCTGTAGTTGTGTTCGCATGGACGGTCATCCTGACCGCCGGGTCTGTCCCGCTCGCCTTCTCCCAAGCCAATTCCGGCATGACCGAAGTCAAGAACAACACGCCATATGCTCTTCCGGAATCCTCGCTTGTGGGCCACAGCGATCCCAACGCTGTTCTCGACATCGTCGTCGGACTGAGATGGCAAAACGAGCAGCAACTCGACGATCAACTTGCCCGCATCCAAGACCCGGATTCGCCTGACTACCATCACTTCCTCACGTCCGAAGAGTTCGTAAGCCGGTTTGCCCCTGCTCAGGCGGACATCGACGGCGTAACCCGGTACCTTGAGTCCGCAGGACCTGTGGTGATGGAGGCCGCTTCTAACCGTAAGCTGGTTCACGCCAGAGGAACGGTTTCGCAGATCGAGCAGGCTTTCCAGGTAAGCATCAATGACTATGAGCTAAACGGAGAGCGGCATTTCAGCAATGACCGCAACCCAAGCCTTCCCTCCAGTATCGGTGCAGCGGTTGAATCGGTTTTCGGCCTTTCCTCTCTTGACGCGTTCCATCCAAGTTCCCACGCTCGGCGCGCGGATTCACTCCCCGCCAGCGTGCCCATATACACGCCAGCTCAGCTTGCTACCGCTTACAACTTTCCCAACCTGAACAATGCCTTCCACGGGACCACCACCTACGATGGCACCGGAGTCACGATCGCCATCGCCACTGCGTATTCCTACACCGCAAGCGATCTCAGTTATTTCTTGCAGTATTTCGAAATCACTCGCACTGGAGCCATCACTATAGTCCCGGTAAATGGAGGCAGCACTACGCCAAATTATGAGACGACTCTCGACATCGAGAACGCCTCGGCCGAGGCGACCGGCGCCAGCATTCTCGTTTACGAAGCTCCGAACAGCAGCTTCGCGAACTTCGAGCTGATGCACAACCAGATAGCGAGCGCCAATCTGGCCCAGGTTCTATCAACCAGTTGGGTAGCCTGCGAAGCAAGCGAAGGCAGCAACCTCACCACCGAAAACGCCATCTTTAAGCAGATGTCAGCGGAAGGCATGACAATGTTCGTCGGGTCCGGAGATAACGGTGCCTATGCCTGTTCCGCCACCAGCAAGACTCTTGCTGTAGATTTCCCCTCAAGCAGTCCTTATTTCACCGCGGTCGGTGGCACCAATCTCTTCCTGACCACGAATGGGACCTACTCCAGCGAGACCGCCTGGACCAGTTCCGGCGGAGGCATTTCAAGTTCCTTCGCAAAGCCAGCCTGGCAAAAGGGACCGGGCGTTCCCACCAACAGCAAACGAGATCTTGCCGACGTGTCGTTCGATGCCTCAGCCAATACCGGTATCTACACTTACTATCAGGGCTTCTGGTACGACGGCTTTGGCACCAGCTACGGTGGGCCCAATTGGGCCGCTCTCTGGGCGCTTGCCATTCAGGCTCGCAGCGGAAAGCGCACTGGAAATGCCGACCCCACAATCTATAAGATTGGCGCGAGCGCGGCGAATTACAAGCTGGATTTCTTCGACGTCACCACCGGCAGCAACGGAAACGGCAATGGTCCGGGCTACAGCGCCAAGAAAGACTGGGATTATCCCACCGGCTGGGGAAGCCCCAATGGGACCAATCTGGTCAATTATGTGAAAGCCAATTGATCGGTGTAATTCGGCGGGTTGACCCACATCACGGGGCAGGCGGTGGCCCACATCTGCCCCATTTCTCGCGTCCTTTGCGAGAAAGCCTGCCCTGAGCGGAGTCGAAGGGTGGGAGAGACCACCACTACAGCTGCCGCTATAAATCCTCCACCCTCAACCCCGTATGCTTCGCAATCCGCGCCAGGATCTTCGGGCCGATTTCAACGCTGTCGTGAAACCCGCAGCGCAAGAGCCTCGACGCCGGCCTCAGCTTCGGCCTTGGTCGCCCCGTAGGTCATAACGCCGGGAAGTTCCGCAATCTCGGCGATCCACCGTCCGTCGTCTTCTCGCTCGAATTCAATCGTAAAGTTCACGCCGGCCTCCGCAGGTCCAGCTTATTAACACAAAAATTACAGCCGGTCCTTCCAATAACCCGGTTTCCGCTTGCTGTGCGCAACCGCAACAATAGTCACTAATTCCGGATCGTCAAGGTAAACGACAGAGAGGGAAAGCGCTGCATGACAAACCGGCGCGTTCCGTGAATGTATTTCGGCCAGCGCTGCGGCGCCTGAGCAATCAGATGGATGCCGCCCGAGACAGCCAAACGAAACTCCGACGATACCAGGGGATTTTGGGTTCGATACCAACGGGTCGAGCTTCGCAATTCCTCCCTAGCCTCGGGATGGAATTGAAACGACTTACTCCCCATCCGGGAACTCTTCGGCGAGCTCCCGAAGCACCTGCTCGCCGGGAACGGTCTTCACCCGTCCAGAACGAATATCCTCCACCCGGCGCTTGATTTCTTCGTCCCAGGCGGCCTCCACTCCTTCTTCCGCAGGTTCGTTGTCCAGGGTTTCAACCAAACGATCAATCAGCAGTCCGCGCTCCTGCGTAGAAAGGGCGAGCGCCTTCTCCAGCAACTCCGAAACCTGCGGCGTCATCCGCGCCATAACCACCTCGCTATCGAACCCATCTTACACCCGCCTGGCGGGTTGCCCACATCTGGGTGCCCTTCGCGTCCTTCGCGAGAAGTGGGGGAGCGACCGCCGCACCCAATTACTCCCCCGCCGCCTTCTTCACATCCTCAAACTGATTAATCTCCACAGTCCCCTCGGGAAACCGCGCCGTGATTTTCAGCTCTCCGCCCATCGCTTTCACAAAACTCTGCAGCGTGCTCACGTACATATCCGCGCGCCGTTCCAGCTTCGACACCGCAGCCTGATTCACCCCTAGAATCTTTGCCAGATGAAGCTGGGTCATCTCCCGCGCCTCGCGCAGTTCGTCCAAGGGCATCTCCGCGCGATATTTCTCCGCCAGAGCGCGCGACCGTGCCTGCGCTTCAGGCGACCTCTTTGCACGAAGGACATTAAAATTCTTGGGCATCGCACTTCCTCCTAAAATTAGTTCAGATATTTCTTTCCAATCCGCGCCAGGTGCCGATCGAACAAGTCATCGGCAATCGGAACGAATCTCTCGTACCACTTGGGATCGCCGGTCTTATCCCCGCCAATCAGCAGCAGAGCCGCGCGCCGGGGATCGAACGCAAACAGAACTCGAAGCTGCCTCGCGCCAACTTTCCCACGCAGTTCTTTCATGTTCGGATGGCGGGAACTTGTAATCACATCAGCGTAAGGGCGAGCGAGAGTGGGCCCGCGCTCTTGGAGAAGTTCAACCACGGTATCGATCTCGTCCTGCTCCTCTTCCAATAGTTTGTCCCACCAAGCTTCGAACTCGGGGGTTGTATTCAACCGCCCACGGCATGTTTGCAGTATTCCATGAAAGGAATATTGTGTCCAGCAAAAACCGCCCGGTAACGATCCCCCCGGCCCCTTTCCTTTCAACAACTTAACTCCATACAATCCCCCAAACCACCGCTAAACCCCATTTTTTCCCCGTTCGTTGAGATATGGATGCACCCTTCTCGGGGCGTCTGTAGCATAGCTTCAGTCATTAACCCAGGGAAAAGTGTAACAACCAGAAATCAGCAAAGAGGGCTTTATTCCCAGGAAGAACTATTTTCAGAGCGAACAAAGGCTAAGAGCTAAAAAGCCAGGAGCTAAGAGCTAAAACCATGCGCAAGCCCATCAAGTACGTAGAAAAAGCAGTTACCGTCGCCGCCAAAGGCGCGTGGGTGGTCTTCGATCGCCTCAATCAGATCAAGCCCAACCCGTCGCCCGTCCCTAAATGGTCCGACAAACCGCTGCTCAAGTCCTACGAAAAGACCAAGCCGCCGCTCGGCTGGCCCCGCTCCACCGATTCGCTTTGCCCCAAGTGTGTTCCCGAAATTCGCCAGCAGATTCTCGACGGCCACCTGCCCCACGAAATCCTGCTCAACGAAAAGATCGGCGAGATCAAAGCCACCATCGTCGAACGCGACGGCAAGATCCTCATGGTCAAGGACTGCCCGAAACACGGCCACTTCGAAGATGTGATGTCGATCGACACTCAATTCTCCAAGCATCTCGAAGACGTTTTCCCCGGCCGCGACATCGCCGCGCACAACGACGAGAAGCTGCACAACCACGGCACATCGACCGTTAAGTACGGACGCGGCTCCGTCCTCACCATCGATCTCACCAACCGCTGCAACATGATGTGCGATCCCTGCTTCATGGACGCCAACCAGGTCGGCTTCGTCCACGAACTGCAGTGGGAAGAAATCAAGACCATGCTGGACAACGCCATCACCATCAAGCCCCGCCGTCAGATGAGCGTGCAGTTCTCCGGCGGCGAGCCTACGTTGTCGCCGTATTTCCTCGATGCCGTGCGCTATGCCCGCAAGGTTGGCTATAACTCCGTGCAGGCCGCCACCAACGGAATCGAATTCGCCAAAAGCTTTGAGTTTTGCCAGCAGGCCGTCGAAGCCGGAATGCGTTACGCCTACTTGCAATTCGACGGCATCGGCAACGCCGCCAACGCCCACCGCATGGTCGGCAACTTGTTCGACGTGAAACTGAAAGCTATCGACAACCTGCATCGCGCCGGAGTCGAAATCGTTCCCGTAGTGACCATTGTCAACGGCATTAACAACGAGCAGGTCGGACGTATCATCAAGTTCGCGTTAGACAATCCCAGAAAAATCGGATTCCTGAGTTTTCAACCGGTAAGCTTCACCGGCCGCGACGAAGCCGTCACCGACGATCGCCGCCAGGCCCAGCGCTACACGCTCTCGCACCTGGCCCACGACGTAAGAACTCAAACCGGCCTGGGCGAACCCAGCCGCGACTGGTTTCCCATTTCATTCATGTCGACTTTCAGCGATTGGGCCGACCTGATGCACGCCGAAGACAAAAACAACGACTGGGGCCAACTCTCCTGCGGCTGCCACCCTAATTGCGGGACGGGGATGGCGGTGATGATTGACAAGGAAACTAAGGAAGCGGTTCCGGTGACGGCATTTCTTAAAGGCGATCAGCTGGCTAAGGATATAGCCCGGGTGAACGATGCGTCGCGCGGGAAATTCCTGACCGTGTTTGGAATGGCGCTGTGCCTGATGAAGAACTACGATCCGTTTCAGGCGCCGAAGCATTTCAAGCTGATGGATCTGCTGCGCAAGTTCGACAAGAACTACAACGCCACGGGTCGGAACTACGGCAAAGTGGGTCCGGACCGGACGGTGGAAGACGTGATGAAACGGCGGCAAGACCGCTGGAACTTCTTGTTCATCGCGGGCATGTGGTTCCAGGATTTGTTTAACTACGACTTCCGGCGGACGGAGCAGTGCATTATTCCCTACGCGACGCAGGAAGGCGAAATCAGCTTCTGCGCGTACAACACGGGAGTGGGATGGCGCAACATCATCGAAAAGATGCACATGACGGCCACGCTGACCAAGTGGTACGACGAACATGGACGGCACGAAATTTTTGCCGGCGGCAAGAAAGTGAAAATGGAAGACGAAACGCATTCTCTCTTGCTGCGGGAAAACATCGTGACCACTGAGTTGCAGCACGATCTCGACAAGCTGGGCATTGCGAAGAACGCGCGCGAGGAGAAGAAGCGGGCTAGAGATGCAAAGGCGGCGGCAACCCCGGCGTCGGACCTCGGACCCTTCGACGGGCTCAGGGCAGGCTCTCAGACCTCAGCTCGTGACGTTGGGCAAGAGGCTGCGGTTGTGGCGAGGCATCGTGGGCCACAGAAGGATGACGAGGCTTACAACGCGCGCATGGCGTCGCTGTACCGCGAAGTGGTGCTGAAGGAGAAGCCGGTGGTGGCGGAGAACGGATTCATTCCGCTGGGGGCTTTGATCAAGCCGGCCAACGGGGCGCATGCTGCGAAGCCGGCAGTGGCCGAGCCGGTGGCGGGGGATTGAAGTTCAGCTTCTAGCTTCTAGCTATTAGCTTCTAGCTCAAAACAATGGGCCGCCTTCGGGCGGCCCGATTCTTTTGCTTTCTTTTGGGTATGGCGGAATCGCTCAGAGTTCGCGGCGCGCCTGCGCCCGCTTGCCCACGAACTGGAGGGTGGATTCGCATGAAGGCGAGGCCTCTTCTGCCTCTTGGTGGTTATTCGGGCAGGCCAAGTGGTGGGAGCGAGCGGACAATGTTCACGGTTCCGAGGCTGACGGTGATGACTTGGCCGATTAGGCGGAGGATGTATTGGGGGTCGTCTGGGCGGTTGGGGTCGTTAGTGATGCCGCTGCGCTTGTCGGTTGACACCTGATATTGATCGATGACCCATTCGAGGGCGGAGCGGTTGCCGAGGCGGTAGTCGTAGGTTTCTTTCGGGATGCCGCTCAGGGTTAGGAATTGGTTGTAGATGAGCGTGGTTTTGTCTTTGCCCAGCTTCATCTTTTTGACGCGGTAGTCTAGTTTTTCTCCTCTCTTTTCTACTTTCGTGAGCTTGTATTCGGGCTGCTGTTCGTAGTGGACGTGGATTTCGGTTAGGTGCTGGCCAGCCTTTACGAACGCTCGGAAGACTTCGAGGACCGTGGTGGCTCCAGTTGCCTGCGAGCTTCGCTCTCCGGCAACGGCCTTCGGCAGAGTAGAATTTGTTTCTTTTTTTGCGTTTACCCCGGACTTACGTCCGGGGCTATTATCTGCCGCCCCTACGGGGCTGGAGTTCTCCGGCTTCGAGGTCTCGTCGCTACCCACAAAGGGGATGCGGGGGAGTTCGCGGCGGAGGTTGGCGGCATAGCGCTCGCGGTATTCGGGGTGGTGCAAGACGGCGTAGATGTGGTGGAAGATGTCCCACTTGGTGATGGAGGGGTCGTGGTAGTGGGCGCGGAATTGTTCGAGCGCCCAGTCGGTGATGTTCTCGCGGCGGTGGGTGCCGTCTTCGGCGTAGGTGTAGAAGGGGAAACATTGCGTCTTCTCGAACGCCAGATCGTGAGAGACGATGTGTTCGCTCGCGAGAACTCCGAACGCTTGCCTGTTGCCTGTGCCGAGTATTGCTACGACGAGATTTTCCCGCTCTGTTGCGGAGTTGGGAAATATCTCCGGGAAGAGCCCGCGGCGGTGTGTAAGAATCTCGTCGAAGTAGAGATACTGCGCGCAAAAAGGCCTATATAGGGCCCGTCGCACGTTCGCCTCTTTGTAGGTGGCGCGCTTGTTCGAAAGAAGGCATTCTTTCAGTCTGCTGCTCCATTTGATCTCCCTGTCGTCGTATGTCAGAAAATCATCGACGGGCACTGTCTTCTCTGAGTTGTTCCATCGGGCTAGTTCCGCGCTTTGGTTGTAAACCCACGCGTCGCGATTGGTCGTTACTCCGAGTGAGTATGTTGAAAAGAGCCCGGTTCCCGGCTCGCTGCCTTTTCTGACAGCCATAGGGCGAAGCTGCCGGAACTCGGTTGACGGCTGCTGGCCTATCCACCGGTGGGATTCGTCCGGGGCGATCATTCTCCACGGGACCCCCGAGATGCTGCGCTGTTCCTCGAGTGCTTCGTACCGTTCTTCCTTGCGGAGATATTCTTGCAACGAAAAATACCGGATCTCCTTTTGTGCGGTCTGCTGACTTCTGATGAGAACGTTAATGCTCACACCGACCTGAATTCCAAAGACGTTGTGGGTTGTACCAGACAATTTCGGATTCTTGCGGACATTCCCCCCGAGATCGAGAATGTATATTCGCTGAAAGTCCTCTTCTAGGCACTGGCGCATTCCGTCGAACGCTGACTCGTCGACGAAGCTGTCGTTGGTCACAAAAACGATTAGCCCGTCCCGGCCTATTCTGTCACTTGCCCACCTGATTGCCTTCACGTACACATCGGAGAGCGCTGAGGTGTTGCTCGCCTTCGATGATTTAGAGTACGTTCGGTTAACCCTTTCATCGACGTGCTTGTACTTTCTCTTCCGGTTGTTATCGTTCTCATTAACCTGCCAGGCGTTGTAAGGAGGATTACCAATAATGACGAAGATGGGAGACTTCTTCTGTCTAATCACCCGTTCGGCATTCTCGGCGGTCATGAAGCCGAGCGACGCCTGTTCCGCTTCCGCTAACTCAAACGTATCTACCAGACAAATTCCCGGAAACGATTGATACTCGCCGGTGCGTTCGTAATATTCGTGCTCGATATTCATGCTTGCAATGTAATAGGGCAGGAGCATGACTTCGTTGCAGTGCAGTTCGTTTTCGTATTTGTATTGCAGGTCGGTGGCTTTGATCTCCTGCATGATGCGGACGATGAAGTTGCCGGTGCCGACGAAGGGATCGAGGATGTGGACGCCTTTGTCGCCGAGGGAGCGTCCGAATTCTTTTTGCAGAATCTCTTCGACGCTGCGCACCATGAAGTTGACGATGGGCTGCGGGGTGTAGACGATGCCGTGGGTGTCGGCTTCTTTCGGCGAATAGCCCTGGAAGAAGCGCTCGTAGACCTTGTTGAGGAAGGCTTGTTTTTCGGAGAAGCTGGTCGCGTTCTCCGCACTTTGCTCGATGGCTTTGTAGAAGCGGTCGAGGTTGCCGAGGAACTCATCGCGGTTGAAGGCGCGTTTGGTGAGTTCGGTGATTACCTTCTCGATCTCAGCCGCGACTACGTTGCGACGGGTGAAATCCGGGTTGGCGAATATCTTGCGGAAGATACGCTCGGTGAGCAGATGCTGGACGAGCATGCGCTCAACCGCTTCCTCGGATAGGTTGGGATTGATGGCCTGGCGGCAGAGGGCGTAGAAGTCTTCAAAGCTGCGGACGAATGCTGGATTTAGGCGGCGTTCGTCGTCAATGGTCTTCTTGACGGCGGCGGCTAGCTCCGGGATGCGCTCGGAGAAATCGCCGACGGCTTGTTCCCACTTCTGGATGTGAGGGGCTTTGTAGTCGAAGAACTGGTTGACGATCTGGACCAGGGATTCGGGGCGGGAGATGTCCTCATCGAGGGGGATGCGGGCGCCACCCTGATAGAGGATGGCGCGCTCAGGGGCTTGAAAGATGATGTTGTCGCGGGGGTAGCCTTTATCGAGCTTGAGTTGGATTTCTTTGGCGAGGTCGTCTTTTTCGTCTTTGGCTTCCCAGTAGCCGTGGGGCAGGTGGTAGAGATCGACGAGCGCTCCGTCGACGATTACGGAGGAGCCACGGCGCTCGATGCGGTATTCGGGAACGAGCGTGAGGGGCGGCTTGGCCTTGCGCCCGGATTTGGCCAGCAGATCCTGAAAGGCGCTGCGGACGGCCATTTCATGGTCGATGTGGAGCTGGCCGAACTGACCTAGGGTCTCGTAGTAGGCCTTGACGGTGGCGTGCGTTGGCTTGAGGGCGAGAGACATCTATAGCGATTCAGTTTACATCGGGGGTTGGGCGGCGGGGATGGCGGAGGTGGTGAAGTCCTTAGCTGGAGGCGGCGGTAGAATCCCACCCTTCGCGAGGGCGCGCGAAGGATAGGCCACCCTCGGCGGCGGTGCTGCGGGCCAGGTGCATAGGTCCTTCCTCGCGAGTCCTCAGCGAAGCCGAGGACTCGGCTTCGTCAGGATGACGACGGATTGAGGTAACGAAGGAATGCGCGGGGGCGCGCGGCGGAGTTTGTAGCGCTCGCGGTATTGGGGGCGTTGCCCCGCCTGCTGCGATACCACGAGTTGCGTCCGGGTCTACGTGATGCGCTGTATTGATGGCTTCGCAAATTCGCTGCTACGGTGAAAAGACTCCTAGTCTCGCTCCGGTTCGCGTGGTCCGTTTTGCGGTCTGTTGGTCGCGCTTGTGAGGGAGGGCTTTTATGAATAGTCTTGTGCGGAAGATTTGTGTTGTGCTATTGGCGGGGGCGGTATTGCCGGGAGTGATTCTTGCGCAGAGTAGCGCTGCGCCGCTTTACCCGGATTCCCCACATCCGACACCGGCGCCGAATTCGGGGCAGGACTCGGCTCCGCAGGAGATGAATCAGCATACCCAGCAGAACGATTCACTGCCGGTGTTCCGCGTGACTGTGATCGAGCGTACGACCAAGGCGGTGAATTACCGCAACCGCGGCGGCTCGACGATGGTGGATTTCAAGGGCACGGAACTGATGCCCGAGATCAACGGTCACGCCAAAGTAGAAGGCAAGGGCGGACGGCTGGCCATCAACGCGGAGTTCACGCACATGTCGCCGGCGAATCACTTCGGCGGACAATTTCTTACGTATGTGTTGTGGGCGATTACTCCGGAGGGCCGCCCGGTGAATTTGGGCGAAGTGCTGCCGGGAGACAACGGCAAGGATAAGTTGGACGTGACCACCGACCTGCAGGCGTTTGGGATGATCGTTACCGCGGAACCTTATTTTTCGGTTACGCACCCGAGCAACAAGGTGGTGGCGGAAAATATGATCCGCCATGAGACAAAAGGATTCGAAGAGCCGATCGACGCCAAGTTCGACGTGCTGGAGGGCGCGCAGTACACGATCGACATCCCGGCGGATCAATTGCCCTCGAGCCAGGCGAGCGTGAAGGTTCCGCTGGATCTGCTGGAAGCGCGGAATGCGGTGGTGATCGCCAAGGCAGCCGGGGCGCAGCAGTACGCGCCGGACAGCCTGACGAAAGCCGAAGACATGCTGCAGCGAGCCGAGGATTACTACCAGCGCAAGCAAGGGCGGACGCCGATTGGAACGGCTGCGCGCGGGGCCACGCAGATGGCGGAAGATGCGCGAGTGCTGACACTGCGGCGCAAGGAACAGGCGCGGATTGACGCGGAACGGCGCGCGAGCCTGGAAGCGCAGCAAAGAGCGGAGGCGGATGCGGCGGCATCGCAGGCGCAGGCGGCGCAGGCACAAGCTCAATCGGACGAGGATGCGCGGCGGCGGGCTGACGCGGAAGCGGCGCAGGCCGAGGCGCAGCGGCAGCAGGCAGCGGCACAGGCGCAGCAGGCTCAGGCTCAGGCGGCAGCCGCGGCGGCGCAACAGGCGGCCAACCTAGCCGATCAGCAGCGGCAGGATGCGGTGCGGCAAAAAGAGGAGATGCGAGCGCGTCTGTTGGCGCAATTGAATCAGGTGCTGAAGACCCGCGACACGGCGCGCGGACTGATCGTCAGCATGCCCGACGTGCTGTTCGATTTCAACAAGTACACGCTGAAGCCAGAGGCACGCGAGCGGTTGGCGAGGATATCGGGGATCGTGCTGGCTTATCCCGATCTCAAGCTGGAAATAGAAGGGTATACCGATTCTATCGGCAGCGACGAATATAACCAGACGCTCTCGGACAAGCGGGCGGAGGCGGTGCGGGATTATCTGGTGACCTCGGGAGTGTCGATGAACAACGTGGCGGCGCGAGGGATGGGTAAGGCCGATCCCGTGGCCGACAACAGCACGGCGGCGGGCCGGCAGTTGAATCGACGTGTGGAGATGATCGTGTCGGGAGATGTGATCGGGAGTGAATTGGGTCCGGGCGGTGCCGGCAACCAAGGCCAAGCGCCAACGAATCCGCAGTAGTGCAGCAATTAAGACGGAGAACAAATGAGATTAGGAAAACCAGGCCGCCTGCAGGCGGCCTGGTTTTGTTTTAACCCGAAATGGGGTTTGGCACCTACTGCAGCAAAGCCCACTTCTTGCAAAGAACGCGCGAAATTGGGCACTCGGCTTGTGCGCATTGAACCGGAAATGGCCCGGCGAAATTCGAGATTAAGGCGAATAAACCAACCCTGGGGAATGCGGCGGCAACTAAGCTTCAGAACCAATCATTAAGTGCGGACCGATCCGCACGTCTGAACTGGAGGAACGTTACTATGACAGACGAAAAGCGTCAGGAGCCCGGACAAACGGGGCAGACCGGACAGACCGGGCAAACCGGACAGAACCAGCCTGGCGGCCAACACGGCCAGCAGGGCGGGCAGCAAGGCGGGCAATCCGGGCAGCAACAGAAGAATCCGGATCCCAACAAGAAGAATCCGCAGCAGGATGAGCAGGAAGAACGGGACAAGCAGCGTCGCGCATCGTAGTTGAGGCGCGAAGCGAGTCCTACTGGATTATCCCGATTCCTACACGACAATCCTAGTAAGTATCCCGGCCGAGGTTTGGCCGGGATTTTTTTGGGCACACTCTCCTTGGGGAGACCTCAGGGAGCAGAAATGGCGAGATGGAGCGATATGTGCTTGCCCGCGCGGGCGGAGAGATAGTGGGGAAAAAGAACAGAGGCGCGAGAGGTTGGAAGTCCGAGCGAAAGCTGAAGGAAATGCGCCATGTAGGAAAAATGACAGACTGATGACAAACCTTTGACAAGCCGCAGAGTGCAGGCTCCTAAGATAGGGACGCTCCGCAGTGGGATATTCGGTTCGAGCCTGCGCGGACGGCTCCCAGAACCGCCCTTTCATTTCGACTCGACAACGACTACACAACGACAAGGAGAATCTATATGAGACATTTGCTCGACCGCACCCTGGTCCTGACCGCTTTCCTGGCCCTAGTGGCCGGATTTGTTTCCAGCACAGCCGTGGCGCAACAATACGGGGCGCCATTCTATCAACAAACCTATTTGACTTCCGACCGGGCGGGCAAGGCGACCTATACGGATCCGCTGCTCAAGAATGCGTGGGGACTGGCATACAGCCCGACGGGACCGTTCTGGGTGAGCGATGAAGCCAGCGGGTGGTCGACGCTGTACACGGCCACGGGGCAGCCGCAGAGTTTGCAGGTGGTGATTCCTCCGGCTACGGGAACGGGAGCGGGTTCGCCGACCGGACTGGTTTACAACGGGTCGCAGGAATTCGCAATCGACAGTTGGGTTTCGGTGTTCTTGTTCGACACGCTGGATGGAACGATCAGTGGGTGGTCGTCGTTCAGCCCGACCAAGGCCCTGATAGCGGTGAGCAATCCGGGCGCGTCGTATACCGGACTGGCGATTACGAACTACGCTTCGGGGAATTTTCTGTTCGCCGCGGACGCGGCAAATAATAAGGTGGATATTTACGACGGCAGCTTCAATCTGGTGAGTTCATTTACCGACCCGGCAGTGCCGGCGGGCTTTTCGCCGTTCGGAATTCAAGATATTGGGGGGAAGGTTTATGTAGCGTATGCCGCCACCTCGGGTGGCCCGGGAGGCTACATCGATGTTTTCAGCGAAGCGGGTGTGCTGATCAGGCATTTTACTCACGGGGCGCCGCTGAACCAGCCGTGGGGAATGGCGCTGGCTCCATCGGATTTCGGGGATCTGAGCAATACGCTGCTGATCACGAACAACGCGACCCAGGGGAACATCAATGGCTTCGATACGCTCAATGGGACGCTGGTTGGGACGATGTCGAACAAGTCGGGCAAGATCTCGATCAACGGAATTTGGGGAATTGAGTTCGGAGGCGGGGCGTCTGCGAATGGGGCAAAGAACCAGTTGTTCTTTACTGCCGGGCCGAACGACGCGGACGGAATTTTCGGCGTGATCAACTCCGAGTAAGGGTTCGGGAAGCGCACAGCGGCGATGAAGAAGGGCGCGGGACGAACTCCCGCGCCCTTACTGTTTCTGGTGGCTTTGGCGAGGATTCACCAACTGCCTGGATGGTATTGACCGCGGGGTGATAATCGTTCAAACCATAATCGTTCCAACCAGGATTGTTTAAGTCAGGATTGTTTAAGTCAGGATTGTTTAGGTCAGGATTGTTCAAACCATGATCGTGATTGTGATGGGAGTGACCGGAGCGGGGAAGACGACGGTGGGGCGTCTGCTGGCGGAGCGGTTGGGGTGGGAGTTTGCGGACGCGGATGACTTTCATCCACCGGCGAATGTGGAGAAGATGGAGAAGGGAATTGCGCTGGGAGATGAAGATCGCGAGCCATGGCTGGAGCGGTTGCGGACCAAGATCGAGAGCTGGAATGCGGAAAGGCGCAACGTGGTGCTGGCCTGTTCGGCGTTGAAGCGGAGCTACCGGAAGATGCTGGATGTAGCGCCGGCGGTGAAGTTTGTGTATTTGCAGGGAAGCAGAGAGTTGATCGCGGAGCGGTTGCGGGCGCGGCATGGGCATTTTGCCGACGAGAAAATTCTGGCGGGGCAGTTCGCAGACTTGGAAGAGCCAGAAGACGCGGTGGTGGTGGATATTGCCGGGACGCCGGAAGAGGTTGTGGGGGAAATTCGGGAGCGGTCGTGGGGATAAGCTGGTGTCCGACGGCGACTAGATTCGCTCGCCACAGCGGACCTAGAATCGTTCGCCACAGAGACGGGTCACACTGGGCTGGAATCTTTCGGCTGCTTCGGGGCTGCGATTTGCGGTAGACTCTCTTCTTTCTAAGAGCGGATTCTAAGTCCGAAGCCTGGGTGCGAAGGATGGAGCTTGCCATGATGCGCTTACACGTTGTCTTTCTTGTCTTGCCGTTGATTCTGGTTTTTTCCGCTGTATTGACATTTTCGGCCGGCCGGCCGCTAGACAACACGTCCGGCCGAGCGGTTTTGCTGGTGGCGAACAAGGGAGAGAGCAGCCTTGGGATTATCGAGCCGGAGTTGGGCCGGCAAGTGGCCACGGTGGCGGAGAACGGCGTCACGGGACATGAAGTGGTGGCGTCTTCCGACGGGCGAATCGCTTTTGTGCCCATCTACGGCAACTCGGGGGTGGGACTTCCGGGAACTGACGGGCGGAACATTGTGGTGGTTGACATCGCCGCGCGGAAGGTGATCGGCAACATTGACTTTGGACATGGAGTCCGGCCGCACTGCGCGGTCATTGGGCCAAAGAATGGGTTGCTCTACGTCACGACCGAGATTGACAATTCGATCTCTGTGATTGACCCGCACACGCTGAAGATCGTGGCGTCGATTCCGACGAATGAACCTGAGTCACACATGCTTGCCATCACGCACGACGGACGGCGCGGGTACACCGCGAATGTGGGTTCGGGAACGGTTTCGGTGCTCGACCTGGAGGCGCGAAAGACGATCGATGTCATTCCGGTTGCGACGCACATCCAGCGCATTTCGGTTTCGATCGATGACCGTCTGGTTTTCACTTCCGACACGACGAAACCTGAGCTCGCCGTAATCGATGCGGCTACGAAAAAAGTGAAGACGCGGATCACGTTGCCGGCTCCGGGGTACGGATCTGCTGCTACTCCAGATGGACGCTGGCTGGTGATTGCGGCGCCTGGCGCGAACCAGGTCGCCGTGATCGACCTGGGCACGATGAAAGTGGCGCATACGATTGATGTGCCGGCCGCACCGCAGGAAATTCTGGTGCGTCCCGATGGGCTGGTTGCGTACGCGTCGTGCGACGCAAGCCGCAAGGTTGCCGCGATTCGCACCTCAGACTGGAAGGTGGAGAAGTTGATTGATGCGGGGAAAGGCGTGGACGGGTTGGCGTGGGCGGCTGGGCGGTGAGCATCTATATTTGTCCGCCGATTTCAGCGCGTTGCAAAAGACGACCGTGCGCGGTCTTGCTCTGGTAACCGTAGCGATGCGCGCGAGATCCCTCGTCCCGCTGGTAAAAGCGCGGGGCTTCGGGATGACGCCGATAGGATGACGTTCTTTGGCAAAAGCCAGTGATCCGGGAATTGAAGCCGCCGTTGTTTCCCGCCTGATGTGGCGGCTGATGCCGTTTCTGTTTCTTCTCTATATCGTTGCCTACCTGGACCGCATCAATGTGAGTTTTGCCTTTCTCGAGATGCGGGAACAACTTCATCTCAGCGACCGGGCGTATGGGCGGGCAGCGGGAATGTTTTTTGCCGGATACTTTTTCTTTCAGGTGCCGAGCAATCTGGCGCTGGAACGCGTGGGTGTGCGGCGGTGGATCACCGGCTTGATGGTGGTGTGGGGAGTGGTTTCGTGCGGGATGATTTTTGTGCGCGGACCGATGAGCTTTTACGCGCTGCGATTTCTGCTGGGCGCAGCGGAGGCTGGGTTTTTTCCCGGGATGATGCTTTATTTGAGGCGGTGGTTTCCGGCGGGAGCGCGGGCGCGCGCGGTGGCGTGGTTTATGACGGCGAATCCGCTGGCGGGGGTGGTGGGCAGTCCGATTTCAGGAGGGTTGCTGGGGTTGCACGGCGGAGGGTTGGCGGGATGGCAGTGGCTGTTCGTGATGGAAGGATTGCCGGCAATTGTGCTGGGAGCCTCGGTGTATTGGGTGCTGACGGATAGTCCGAAGGACGCGAAGTGGTTGACGGAGGATCAGCGTGGCTGGCTGATAGAGAATTTGCAGCGGGAACGACAGGCGAATTCCGGGCTGGAGCGGGACAGTGTGTGGAAAGTGCTGGCGAGTGGAAGAATATGGTTGCTGTCGCTGCTATTTTTTGGCGTGCCCGCTTGCATGTATGGGGTAACGCTGTGGTTGCCGAGCGTGATCCGAGGTTTGGCGGGGCTGAGTTATTTTGCGGTTGGGGTGGTGGCGGTGATTCCGTTCCTGGCGACGGCCGTGGCCATGGTGCTGGTGGGAATGCATTCGGACCGCTCGGGCGAACGGCGGTGGCACACGGCGTTGCCGGCATTTGCGGGAGCGGCTGGGCTGGCGTTGGCGGCGTATAGCGGGTCGACGGTACCGGTGATTTTTGGAATGAGCGTGGCCATGATGGGAGCAGAGTCGGTGGTGGGGCCATTCTGGGCGATGGCAACGTCGAAGATGAGTGCGAGCGGAGCGGCGGCGGGGATTGCGGCGATCAATTCGATTTCGAACCTGGGAGGGTATTTCGGGCCCTACATTATTGGGTTGGTGCGCTCGGCGAATGGAGGGTTTCGCGGAGGGCTGCTGGCGATTGGGGCGACGCTGGTGGTGAGTGGGGGGATTGCGGTGGTGGTGGGGCGGGGAACGAACGTGGCGGGCGGGAGTTCGGTCTGAGCGACCGGCAAACGGTGCGGTTTCGTGGATTTGCGGGGATTGTTTACAATAGAAGATTCGTCCGCCCGGAGGACGGGAATCTGTCTGCTGGGCGAAGATTAAATTGGAACAGCCAAACCACAATCCCAGCACGTCCCCCAGCGTGTACTGGCGCGTGGAGGGGAGCCTGCTTGACCTGACCGTGGTCGAGCCGGTGGCGTTTTTTACCTGGAACGCGCAGACCTTCGCGGAGCGGTTCCGGCGGCGAGGGCAGATTTTTCTGATGGCGGCGCTGCGGCCGCTGCTGTACTCGACGAACCGCAAGTTCGCGACCCGCGCCATGCACACCGTTTTGCGGGGCGTGACTCGCGACCGCCTGGATCTGCTGGGCGAAGAATACTTCCAATACAAACTGAAGCCGCGGTTGAAGACGCGGGGCGTCGAGAAGGTGCAGGAACTGGTGCGCGCGGGCGCCGACGTGGTGCTGGTGAGTCAGGGTTTGGATCATGTGATGAAGCCGCTGGCGCGGCATTTGGGGGTGAAGCGGGTGGTAGCGAACCGGTTGGATTTCCGCGACGGAGTGGCCACGGGAAGACTGCTGGACCCGGTGATCCGGCCGCGGGGAGCGTTTGCGCGCATCCAGGATGAGCAACCGGATGGGAGGCGCGCTCCGAAGACATTGGCGAGGCAACTGGATATTTCGGTGGAGAGTTTGCGGGCGGCGGTGATTCCGGCGGCGCGGCAGGCTGCGGTTGCGGAGCGTCCGGTGGTGCATTTTGAGGGGCAGAGACAACGGGCGGCGTTTTCGGTGCGGCGGGCGCTCGAAGGCAGGCGCGTCCTGCTGATCGGCGTGACCGGATTTATTGGCAAGGTTTGGCTGGCGAACACACTGATGGATTTGCCGAAGATTGGGCGGATTTATTTGCTGATCCGGCGGCAGAAATCGAATCCGGCGGAGCAGCGCTTTGAAAAGATGGTGGAAGATTCGCCGGTATTCGATCCGCTATTTGAAAGGTATGGAGCGGGACTGGCGGATTTTCTGCGCGACAAGGTGGAAGTGATCGAAGGCGATGTAACCCAGGCGGAGCTGGGGTTTTCGCCGGAGTTAGCGCGGAGGCTGCAGAGGGACTTGGACTTGGTGGTGAACAGCTCGGGGTTAACGGATTTCAATCCGGATTTGCGCGACGCGCTGGCCACTAACACGGATGCGGCGGTGAGCATCCTGGAGTTTGTGCGGGGAACGGATCACGCAGGGCTGCTGCATTTATCGACGTGCTATGTGGCGGGCGAACGCGATGGGCGAGTGACGGAGAAGCTGACTCCGAATTACAACCCGCATCACTTGCCGGAATTTGACGCGGAACGCGAGTGGCAAGCGCTGCATGAGTTGATCGAGCACGCGGAGGCTCAGGCGGAGAGCGCGGAAGTGAGCGCGGGATTGACCAAACAGGCGCTGGCCAGGGAACATGCCGCCAGAGATTTGCAGGGCGCGGCGCTGGAGAATCAAGTGCGCAAGAATCGCATCCGCTGGCTGAAGACGCACCTGACCGAAGCCGGTTCGCAGCGGGCGAAGGAATTGGGTTGGCCGAATACTTATACGCTGACCAAGAGCCTGGCGGAGTCGCTGATTGCGAAACATGGCGAGGGGCTGCCCATTGCAGTGGTGCGTCCGGCAATTGTGGAGACTTCGGTGGCCAAGCCGTTTGTAGGTTGGAACGAGGGGATCAATACGTCGGCTTCGCTTTCGTATTTGTTGGGGACTTATTTCCGGCAACTGCCGTCGAATGAAAGCAAGCGGCTGGATATTCTTCCTGTGGACGCAGTGTGCGCGGGAATGACGCTGATTGCGGCGGCGATTGTGGAGCGGCGGCACGACCGGCTGTATCAACTGGCGACTTCAGTGACGAATCCGTGCGACATGGGACGGTCGATTGAATTGACCTCGCTGGCGCACCGCAAACATTACCGGGCGCAGGAGGGGCTGGAAGCATGGCTGCGGCTGCGCTTTGATGCGATTCCCGTATCGAAGACGCGCTATAACCGCATGTCGGCGCCGGCGCAGAAGGCGATTGTGAAGTCGATTCAGCGGGTGATGGCGCCGCTGCCGTTGAAGAAGACGCCGCTGGCGAAGGCCGAACGCAATCTGGAGCGGGTGGAAAAACTGATCGAATTGTTCGAGCCGTTCATTTTGCTGAACGAGCACGACTTTGCCGCCGACAATGTGGAGAAACTTTCACATGCGCTGGTCGAGGACGAGCGGGAACAGTTCGGATACGAGGCGCGGTCGCTGGATTGGTGGGATTATTGGATCAATGTGCATATCCCGGCGCTGCGGCGCTGGACGTATCCGCTGATCGAGGGCAGGCCGCTGGAGGCGCGTGCGCCGAGGAGCTTGCATCTGGCGGGAAATGGGGAGACGGTGAGGACGGGAACGAACGGGCGGACGTGGTGATATTAGGCATTTCAGGGGCTGAAGCCCATTTGTAGAAAGGACGATCATCGCAGCGCTGAAGCGCTGCGCCACCCAAAAGCTACTCATATCGGTGGTGGGAAGACGCGGAATCGGAATGGCAATTTTTCTGACGGGATCGACGGGGTACATTGGGGCGCATGTGGCGGCGAATCTGCTGCAGGATCACGGCGCGGCATTGAATGTGCTGGTGCGCGCGCGCGATGCGCGGGAGGCAGAGTTGCGATTGTGGCAGGCTCTGCAATTGCATCTGGACTTCGCCAGGTTTTATGAGCACCTGCAGACCCAGGTACGAGTCTTCTGCGGAGATTTGACTTCGCCCGGATTTGGACTGGCGCGCGACGAATACGACCGGCTGGTACACACCACGGATTCGGTGATCCACTGCGCGGCGTCGCTGAACCGGAAGTCGGAGAAGAGCTGTTTGAACGTAAACTTGCGCGGCACGCTGGAAGTGCTGACCCTGGCGCGGCATGCGGAACATTATCATGGGCTGCGGCGCTTCAGCGAAGTGAGCACGGTGGCGGTCGCCGGGAAGCGCAGCAATGAAGTGGTGACGGAAGAGGGGGCCATCGAGTGGGACCGGTCGGACTACGATCCGTATGCGCGGACCAAGAAATTCTGCGAGCACATGACGCAGGTGTTGCTGCCGGAGACGCCGAAGACGGTCTTCCGGCCGAGCATCGTGCTGGGCGACAGCCGTTATCCTGAGACCACGCAGTTCGACATGGTAAAGGCGTTTGTGTTTCTGGCCGGGCTGCCGGTGCTGCCGTTTCGGTCCACGGACAAGATCGATATCGTGAACGTGGACTTCGTGGCGAATGCGATTGCCACGCTGCATCAGAAGGATCAGCCGGAGCATGAGATTTATCATCTTTCGTCGGGGGTTTCGGCGCAAACATTTCGTGAGATCACCCGTGCGCTGGCCGCGGCGCAGAACAAGCGGGCACCGGTATTTGTGCCGATCGTGGAGAAGCCGTTTGCAGGCGGAGTGAATTTTCTTTCGAGCCGGAAAGGCACGGTCGGGCATGGCGCTTCGCTGCTGAAAGTGTTTCTGCCGTATCTGGTGTGGAATACGGTGTTTGATAACACGCGAGTAACGGCGGAGTTGGGCAAGAAGCCGGCGCGCTTCTCGGACTATTGCTTTCCGCTATTGAAGTTCAGCCGCGAGAATCAGTTTGCGTATCGGTATCAGCCCTGGCCGGCAAAGGCGGGAGGGTCGGCGGCATGATGGACCTTATTCTGGAAGCGTGGGTGAGCAGCTCCATCGAGCGGGCCAAAGCGGGATGGATGCTGGGCGCGGGCAAGCGCTGGCAGCCGGGCGAGAAACTGAAGCTGCTGTTTGCCGGCTACAACGGAACGCGCAATATGGGGTCGGATGTGCGGGTGGAAGAGATGCTGCGGCAGATCCGTCACATTCTGCGCGCGGAGCGGGTGGAATTCAGTGTGATGAGCCAGAACTTCGAATTCTCGCGGGGATATTTTGAGGGCACCAAGCAGGTGCGTCTGCCGGATATTTTTCCGCCGTTTCTGGCCGACGAGGTTCCCCGGCACGATGGAGTGGTGGCGTGCGAAGGGTCGATGTTCAAGAGCAAGTTCGCCAACGCGCTGACCACGATGATGATCGGTTCGCTGGGCATTGCAGCGGCGCAGAATAAATTATCCGTGGGCTATGGCGCGGAGGCGGGACAAATGGATCCGCTGGTGGCGAAGATGTGCGGGCGGTATTGCCGGAATTCTTTCGTCATTACGCGCAATGAGGAGTCGCGCGGCGTGCTGCGCGGACTTGGCGTGCCGACGGAACTGGGTACAGACACGGCATGGACGTTTGAGCCGCGTTCGCCGGAGTACGGGCAGAGCGTGCTGCGACAGGTGGGCTGGGACGGGCGGACACCGGTGCTGGTGGTGTGCCCGATCAATCCGTTTGAGTGGCCGGTGAAAGCGTCGGTGGCGAAGTATGCGCTGCGCAGTCTCACTGGAGTCTACAAAGATAGCCACTACCGCACCGTTTATTTTCATAACTCCGGGCCGGCGGCGGAACAGGCATACCAGAAATATCTGACAGCGATTGCGAACGCCGTGAGTGCGTTTCGCAAGAACAAGAATGTTTTCGTCATTCTGGTGGCGACGGAGCGGCTGGATGCGCGACCGGCGAACCGCATCTCCGAGAAGCTGGGAGGCGTGCCGGTTCTGACCTCCGACCAGTACAACATGTATGAACTGGTAAGCATTCTGCGGGCGTGCCACATGATGGCCTCGTCGCGCTATCACGGGATTGTGACCTCGATGCCGGGGCTGGTGCCCTCGGCAGGGATCACGATGGATGAGCGTATCAGGAATCTGATGCGGGAGCGCGGGCATCTGGACTTGCTGATGAATGTGGACGATCCGGATCTGGAAGGAAAGCTGCTCGTGGCGTTGGAGAAGCTGAGTTGTGAGGGCGAGGCGATCGCGGCTGGGATTGCGCGGACCGTAGTGAAGAATTTGAAAGTGATGGCGCGGATGGGAGTGTACTTCGAGGAAGAAGTACAGCGGAGATATCCGGAATTCCCGACCCGCCATGGCGAGTGGAGCTGGGAGGATTATTTGCCGCCGATAAGCGCCCCGCTGCGGGAGTTGGTGGTGGCGTACAGCTAAGTTGAGTGGTCGTTCCGGCGCATAACACGGGTACGTACAAAGATGCTTTTTCTCGGAGAAATCCTTTCGCAACTGAAAGCATCAGCCGACACGCGGATTCTCGCCGAAATTCGCGAGGACCAAGTTACGGGCGTAACCGGCAGCGAGTTGCTGGAGTTGATCGGAGAAGCGAGGACCTTTCTTGCTGCGAAGGGATTGAAGAAAGGCGATCGCTGCGGATTGCTGGATGCCAACAGCATCCGCTGGGTGGCGATGGATTTGGCCATCATGGCCGAGGGGCTGATCGTGGTGCCGCTGTACTCGCGCCAGGCTCCGGCGGAATTGGTCGCCATGATGAAGGATTGCACACCGTCGCTCGTGTGCTGCGGGGACGCGGCGCTGCGGGATAGGATTGTGGAGCAATGGGCGGACGCTCCGACGGCGTTCTTGTTCGACGAGATCTTTGGCGGAGTAGAAGGAGTGGCGCTACAGCGTCCGCAAGTGGAAAGCGATGATCCGGTGACGATCGTTTACACCTCGGGAACGTCAGGCGAGGCCAAGGGCGTGGCACTGACGGCAGCGAACGTGGGCTTCATGCTGGAGCGGACGAGCGGGCGGCTGGACGAGTTGATGGCGGGGGCGGCCGGACCAGACCGCATCCTTCCCGGACAGGACCGCATCTTCCATTATCTGCCGTTCACATTTGCGGCTTCGTGGATTGCGCTGCTGACGTTTCTGAAGCGGCGGAGCCTGGTGACGCTGAACATGGATTTGACCAAGATCGCGGCCGACATGCGCGCCGTGGCTCCGGATTATTTTCTCAATGTGCCGCAATTGCTGGAGCGAATGCGGCGCGCGGTGGATGAGCAACTGTGGCAGACGGGCGGCGTGGCCCTGGCAATTTATTCCAGGGCCAAAGGCGCATGGGCGCGTAAACACGAAAAGCGGCCAAAGTCTGGCGATAGCCTGTGGCTATGGCTGGCTGACAGGCTGGTATTTCCGACCATTCGCAAGAAAATGATCGGGTCCAACCTGCGGGCCCTGATCTGCGGGTCGGCTCCGCTGAATCCTGAAACGCAACTCTGGTTCCTGATGCTGGGGATTCGTGTGTTGCAGGTTTATGGGCTAACTGAGACTACCGCGATCTGCACCATGGACGATCCCAATCGCGTGGAAGTAGGGCGAGTGGGGCCGGCAATTACTGGGATGGAAATGAAGTTGGGAGAGAACGACGAGATTCTGGCTCGTGGACCGAACCTTTTTCCGGGATACTGGAATCGTCCGCAGCAGACCGCGGAAGCATTGCGGGACGGCTGGTTTCATACCGGCGACCAAGGCGAAGTGAATGCGGCGGGGAATTGGCGGATTGTGGGCCGGGTAAAGAACCTGATTATTCTGGGGTCGGGGCACAAGATATCACCCGAGGCGGTGGAAGATGCTATCGGCAAGAATCTGACGGAGGCACAGCAGGTGGTGGTGGTGGGAAATGGGCGAGGATATCTTTCGGCTATTATTACGGGAACCGTGACCGAGGAGCAGGCGCAGGCAGCGCTGGACCGGGTAAATCGGGATCTGCCGCACTACAAGCAGGTGCGGGCGTTCCGCCTTCATACCGCGGCCTTCTCGATCGAAAGCGGGACCATGACGGTGAATGGAAAGCTGAAGCGGGACACAATTGCTGCGCAGATGAAGAACGAAATCGAGGAGATGTACCGGGTGAAGCAGGCGGGGTAACGCCGGTGTTCTCGGCACGGATGAGTGGAGCGTGACGGTGCTACATCAGCCATGAATAAATTTCGCGGGCAGGCGCTATCGTGGGAGCTGAAACGCGGCGTCATCGAGCTGGCGCTCCACCGCGAGCCGTGCAACGAGTTGGGCTCGCTGGCGCTGGGAGAATTCGAGGAGTTCGCAACGAGACTCGATGCGATGCAGCGGGAAGCGCATGCGCTGATTGTCTATAGCGAGTTGAAGCCGGGTTTTTGCGCGGGAGCGGATTTGCGCGAGCTCTACCAGCGGTCGCAGGCCATGGAAAAGCGGGAGGCAGTGAAAGGCGTCCGCAATTTTCTAGAGCGAATTCATCGCGTGCTGAACCATATTGATGACTCGCCGTTGACGACGATTGCGGCGGTGCATGGAGTGACATTTGGTGGAGGTTTTGAACTGGCGCTCGCCTGCGATGTGATTATCGCCGACAAGATGGCGCGGTTTTGTTTTCCCGAGCTGCGGCTGGGGCTCATCCCAGGGTTCGGTGGGATTCCGCGTCTGAAACGCGATTTGGGCAATGCGGTGGTGCGAGATCTGTTGCTGACGGGGCGCAGCTTCAACGCGACGAAAGCGCAGCAGGTCGGTTTGGTAAGCCAAGTGGTGGGCGAGGGCGAAGCGTTGCGCGCGGCGCGGGCTACGGCGCTGCAGTTGGGGAAGTTTGACCGGGCGACGGCAGCCGCGGCGAAGAAGTTCATCAAACCGATTCCGCACGAAGAGCTGCGGCGCGAGATCGATCTATTCTGCGAGTTATTCAGTCAGCCGGCGGTTGAAGCGGGCTTGAAGAAGTTTGTGGAGAGCACGGACGCGCAGCCGTATCTGCCTTAGAGAGTGCGGAGTGGCGAGTACGAGTACTGGGTGGGAAACAGATTCTTCACGGCCGAAGGCTGTTTGGAAGGACAAGATTGGTTCAGAGTTGATCCCGATGTCTACTGTGGAAAAAACTCTCGATGAAATCCTGAATTTGGCGGCAGCGCACTTTAAGGTGCCCCGAGAAAAACTCGTTCCCGACGACGACTTTTTTAAGACGCTGGGCATTGACAGCCTGCAGACGCTCGACCTGCTGACCAAGCTGGAGAATCACTTTCATGTCGAGTTGCCTGATTATGAACTGCAAGGGGTTTCGGATTTCCGTACCTTGGCGAGAAAGATTCAGGCCAGGCTCTAGCGAGGACTCACCACGGACCACAGAGGCACCGACAAACACCAAGCCGGGAAACCGCTCCACGCAGCTTCGGCCACCTTTCCGCTTCTGCAGGTGGTGAACTGATTAACACTTTGACACTGTTTTCTCCGTGCCGCTGTGTCTCTGTGGTGAAATAGACGATTAATGCTTGATCTCCAAAAATACACCTGCCTGGGCTCGGCCTTGCGCGACGCGCTCGACCGCTTTGCTGGCGAAACGTGCGTGATTGAGGCCGACCGGGATCGGGAGAAGACGCGGCTCACCTACTCCGACTTCACAGAGATGGCCACACCGCTGACGCGGGCGCTGGAGGATGCGGATCTGGACGCCGGCGACCGCGCGGCGATTATTATGACGAACCAGTCGAAGTGGCTGATTTCGGCATATGCGATTTTCTATTGCGGAGGCGTCCTGGTGCCGCTGGACTACAAGTTGACGGCGGCGGAACATCTTCAGCTGCTGGCACACTCCAAGGCCAAGGTGCTGATCGTCGAATATTACCTGTGGCGGGCGATCATGCAGGCGCCGGAATTTCAAGATATAAAGACCAAACTGGTGTTGGTGACGGAGGCTCCGCTGGGCGCCGATCTGGCGGGTGCGTTCCGCTGGGAAAACTTCAGGCGCAAAGGCGCGCCTGACTTCGTGATGCGGCAGCGCCACGATGTGGCGTGCATTGTGTATTCCTCGGGCACAGGTGGACGGCCCAAGGGCTGCGTGCTGACGCACGAAAATTATCTGGAGCAGTGCCGGGCGCTGACGGCCTGGTATCCGTTTTGGCCGGGGGTGCGCTATTTGAGTATTCTGCCGACGAACCACGCAATTGATTTCATGGTGGGATTCATCGGGCCATTTATGTGCGGAGCGTGCGTGGTTCATTTGCGGACGCTGCGTCCGGAATTTGTGCGCGATGCCTTCGTGCGCTACCGGATCAGCTACGTGGCGCTGGTGCCGATGATCGTCAAGAATCTGGAGCGCGGCCTGCGCGCGAAGTTCGATGAGTTGCCTTCGTGGAAGCGAATGATCCTGGACCGAATGATTGCGTTGAACCGGATAGCCACTCGGCGCAAGCCGCACGTGAGGCTGAGCCGCCTGCTTTTGGCGCAGGTGCATCGGGCGTTTGGTGGGGAACTGTTGGCTCTAATTACGGGCGGAGCGTTCATGGAGCCTTCGACGATGCAATTCTTCTACGATCTCGGAGTCCCCGTGGTGAACGGATACGGGCTGACCGAGGCAGGAACGGCGTTGACGTTGAACGATCTGCGTCCGTTTCGTGCCGATACGGTGGGCAAGCCGCTGCCAGGGGTGGAGTTGCGGATACTGAATCCAGACGGGGAAGGGATCGGGGAGGTGGCGGCGCGCAGCAAAACGCTGATGTCGCATTACCTGGATGACCCGGAGTTGACGCTGGAGACGATAGTTGATGGATGGCTGCTGACGGGCGATCTTGGCCGATTTGACGAACGCGGTCATCTGCAATTGTTTGGGCGCAAGAAGAACATGATCGTCAGCGAGGGAGGAAAAAATGTTTATCCCGAGGATATTGAGAACGTATTTGACGGGCTGCCGGTGAAGGAATACTGCGTCCTGGCAGCGAACTACGTTTGGCCGCGCAAGGAACTGGGCGGCGAAATGCTGGCAATCGTATTGCGGCTGGAGCAGGGCCAGAAGTTCGACGGTAAGCTACTGGAAGAGATTATGGCCCGCAACCAGCGGTTGCCAGACTATAAACGCGTGCATGCACATGTGATTTGGGAGAAGGATTTTCCGCGGACGGCGTCGATGAAGATCAAGCGGCAACAGCTGGCAGAAGACATAGGGAAGAGCGTGGAGCGTGAAGCGATGGTGGAGCTCTGAGATCGTGTAGTGCAGCGGACAGGGCAGCGGATCAAGAACATTCCAGTCCGTGCTGCCGATAGCGCAGACGGCGATGGCTCCTTTGACTCCGCACAGCAACTCACAGCAATTCGCCAGCGAATCGGTGCTCTGCTCCGAATGACATTCGCGAAACTTTGTCTGACGAGGGCGCTTCGTCGTGGAGCAATCGTATCTGGGCATAGTAAATCCGGCGGCGGGTGGAGGACGAAGCCGAAAGATGCTCGGTCCGGCGCTGGAGCGGTTGCAGCGCGGAGGCATCCGAGTGGAGGTCGCCGAAACGCAGGCGGCCGGCGATGCGACGCGGATTGCCCGCGAAGCATACTTACGGGGCGTGCGGCAGTTCATTGGGGTGGGGGGCGATGGGACCGCGTATGAGATTGTGAACGGATTATTTCCCGAGGCCGGGAAAGCTGAGGCGAACGCGGAGCAGCGCCCCACACTGGCGTTTCTGCCGCTGGGCACGGGTAATTCCTTTCTACGCGATTTCAGCGGCCGCGGCGTGGAGCACGCGATTGAATCGTTGATTGCAAGGCGAAGCCAGGGTTGCGATGTCTTGCGGCTGCGCCATCGCGGGGGAGTGATTCACTATATCAACCTGCTAAGCGTGGGCTTTCCGGCCGACGTCGCCACGCTGCGGGCGCGGCGCTTCAGCGGGTCGGGGGAATTGGGGTATGTGATTTCGATTTTTCTAACACTGGCGCGATTCAACCGGAGACCATTTCCGGTGCGTGTGGAAGGGCAAGCGGGATTTGACCGGCGGCCGTGTTTGTTTCTGACATTCAATAACAGCAAGTTTACCGGCGGGACGATGATGATTGCGCCCAAAGCAGACGTGCACAGTGGATTGATTGAATACGTCCGCTGGGGGCCGATCGGGCGGCTGGGGCTGATTCGGAATCTTCCGGGGCTTTATGACGGCACGCACATTGAGCATCCTCTGGCCGAACGAAAAGCTGTGAGGCGAGTGGAATTCGATCTGGACGCGCCGGTAGATGTGATGGTGGACGGGGAAGTGCTGACGCTGCATTGCGAAGAGCTGGATGTTCTGCCGCGCGCGCTGGACGTGGTGGCGTGACGAGCGGCACAAACGGCGTGATATAAGAAATAAATCGTGTCCGAAGAGCGGCGGAAAAAGCAGCAGCAACAATCGGGAACAGCCGGGGCGAGTCTACGCTTGCGCAAGTTCGCCACCTGGAGCGGAGTCGTAGTGTTGCTGGCAGCGGCCTACGCTGCAGGATGGTATCGGCATAACCACCGCTACGATGGCTTTGCCAAGTGCCTGGCTTCGAAGCAGGCGAAAATGTACGGGCTGTATTGGTGTCCGCATTGCGCCGAACAGAAAGAGATGTTTGGAAAGTCGTTTGAGTATGTACCTTATGTGGAATGCGCGATCAAAGGCTCGCATGACGAGGCGCCGGAGTGCAAAGCCGCCGGAGCAAAGTTGTTTCCGAGTTGGCAGTTCGGGAGTGATCCGCCGAAAGAAGGGGTTCTGCGCTTGGAGCAGTTGAGCGAGAAAACCGGGTGCGGCTTGCCGTGAGGATCTCCTCTGGAAAGCCGCCGCGGGAGGATCCCGTTCCCCCGAAGAACAATCGAGCTTTGTTTCTGGCGATTTCGGCGTGGGCCGTGGCTGGGCTCGTCGTCTCGGGGTTGTCGCTGCAGCGGCACTATGCGAAGTCGGCAACCTCGTACTGCGGGTTTGGGGAGAAGTTCAATTGCGACATTGTGAACCGAAGCGAGTATTCAACCGTGATCGGAATTCCGGTGGCGGGGATTGGGGTGGTGGGCTACGGAGCACTGCTGGCATTGGCGACACTTTATCGCGCGCGCGCCGGAACGCCTACGCAGTTGCTGGCGGCGGCAGCGGCGGGATTAGCGTTTGCGCTTTATCTGACGTATATCGAGGGTTACGTGCTCGCCACGTGGTGTGTTTTGTGTCTATGCTCGCTGGGGATCATTACGGCGATTGCGGTTCTCGCAGCGGTCACGAAAGTTCGGACGGCGAGAAACTCATGAGCAGGCAGCGCTTCTCGGCGCGATGCACGCCTGAACTGTTTGCCGCGGGCGCGCTCCAGATTTCCTGATGGAAGAAATCCACAACCGAAAGAACGCAGCGGAAACGGCTTCTGCGGTGATTCGCGCCAGCGGCGCCATGGGAGATCTTCGGCTGCACAAGTTTCGCAGCCGGGTTTTCCGGAACACACGGTTCTTACGGGTGTGGCTGCCGCCGGGATATGACGATGCCGAAAACCAAGGCCGGCGATATCCGGTGCTATACCTGAACGATGGGCAAAACTTGTTTGAGGCATCGACGGCGTTTGTTGGAGTCGAGTGGCAAGTGGATGAAACGGCCGACCGGTTGATCCGCGGGGGCGTGATTCCTCCGATGATTATCGTGGGCATGGATCACGCCACCGCGGACCGGCCTCGGGAGTACGTGCCGCATCGATCTCTGCATCCGATGATGCTGCGGGTGCAAGGGAAGTATTATCCGGATTTTCTAATCAAAGAAGTGATGCCATTTGTGGGTCGGAACTATCGCGTGGCCAAAGGGCCGGAGAATACCGGCCTGGGCGGATCGTCGCTGGGGGCGTTGATTGCGCTTTACACGGTGATCAGGCGGCCGGGAGTGATTGGGCGGCTCCTGCTGGAAAGCCCGTCGTTGTGGGCAGGAAATCGGCAGCTGATTCGCGAGAGCCGCAGCGTGCGAGATTGGCCGGAACGCATAGTCTTGGCTATCGGAACGGAGGAGTCGCAAAGCAAACAGAGAAACCGGACCGTAGTGGATGACGTGCGAGAGCTGGCGGGAATCTTGCGGCGTGCCGTGTTGAGTGAGAAGCGGCTGCGGCTGGTGATTGAGGAAGGCGCATCGCACAACGAGGCCGCATGGGCGCGGCGATTCCCGGAAGCGCTCGAGTTCTTGTTTGGGAAGTAGGAGCGCGCTCAAACCAGCGCGGTGTTTGGTGCCGATCTTTCGCCGATCTGCGATATCACATACAGGATCACCAGCATGGCTGGAACAGAAAGCTGGAAGTGTGTCCAGCGCGCCAGCGGGCCGAGTAGAGGGAGCGCATAGGCTAGGTAGAGCAGGATCTTGAGCGGCGCAGCGGCGGCCTCCATAGGATGGGTGACGATCCAGTTGGCAAGCAGGAGAAATGCGGGGGCGAGAATGACGAGGTCGTAGACCGTGAGATGCGGCGCGACCAGCACGGTCGCCAGCAGAAGCGCGGAATAGCGCAGGGCTAACGAAAGCTTGTTCCGCCAGCATACGATCGTTAGAAATAGCACGAGAACTGAGCAGATGATATACAGCGCGAGAGCGAAGCCAGGCCACGGCACCAGCATCGTCCAGAACGTGCGCAGAGAATGAGTTTGATACAGTTTCGGCTCAAGCATTGGAAGAAGGCTGGGTGTGCGTAGAAGCACATGGATCCATTCGCGGAGCGGCTCTGGTCCGTAATACATCCACGCCAGAGCCAATTGGGCAAAAGCTGAGAGCAGCGCGCCGGCGATCACCTTCCATCCGCGCGCGGCAACGAAGACGATTGCGGCGGCGACTCCGAGTTGCGGCTTGAAGATTAGGCATCCAAGAGCGAGTCCCGCAAGGAATTCGCGGTCGGCGCGCAATGCGAAGAAGGCGAGGGTGAAACAGATCAGGACGAGAGCCGAGGTCTGTCCCCAGGCGATGAGGTGCCAAAAAGCTGGATAAGCTGCGGCGAGGATGAAGACCGTGAATCCTACGCCGCGCAAGCCGCGGCCTGCCCGCCAGAAAGCATAGACACAGGCGGCATAAATCAAGGTGCTCAGCATTAGCCAGAGGATGAGTGCCTGCGCATACGAAAGACTAGCCAACGGAGCGAAGAACATAGAAACCTGCGGCGGATACAGAGGCAAATATCGAATATCCGCTGCGTCAGGGACACGGCGGGCTACAAGTTGCGCCTGGGCTTGCATGTCATAGAGATCGGCTCCCTTGTGCGCGAGGGCGAGCGAGCCGAGTGTGTAGAAATGCAGGAAGTCGGTGCCTTTGAAGTTGCCGGCGCGATCACGCAAGCCGGGCGTGGCCATGTCCCACGTATAGACCGACCAGAGGCAGAGCGCGAGTATGAGGCCATGCGCTTGCAGGCGGCGGGCGGTGAGCCATGCGGCGGGATTAGATCGGTCAGCCATTTCTCGCCTTAAGTCTTAGCTGTCCTGAAGATATCTGGCCTCGGAGTCACGGCGGCGGGTGAATTCGTGGGGAGAACTCTGATCAGAAGAATCAGCAGACCGAGAACCGCGAAGGGAAGTTCGAGACTGACATAGAGCGGTACCAATCCCATCTTCACCGCCGAAGCATGTCGCGGGATCAGCAGTGCCGTCGCGACCACGAGAGCTAGCAACCAGGGAAGAAGTGCGAGCCCGCACAGAAACGCGCCGGCAATCCGGGACACGAGATCCTTTGACCAAACTTCTTTCCAGTGGCGAATGATGAGCAGGACGGCGGGCAGAAGCAATACGTGATTGTAGGGCGGAACGACCGCTGGAATCACCGTGACTGTCAGTGAGAGCGCCACCGCGAAAGCGAGAATGAACCAGGGAGAATGCGCCGGCTGTTGCCGCATCCGCCAACAGAACATCGCCGCGGCGATCAGGCCAATGCTCGCGATCAGCCGGCCCAGTATGGAAGGCAAGAACACGGCGAGCAGAGACGTGGCGCCCGTGTACTTCGCATACGCGATGAGCGCGCTGGGATAGCGCACTACCCAGCCCGGCAGCAGCCATTCAGAGGCGAAGATAAGAACGGCCAGCGTCGCTGCAAATCCCCAAAGCAGAGAGCGTCGCTGGCGCCAATTGCCCGATACCCACAGGACGAACCATGCGATCGCGAGTATCGACAGTTGTGGCTTGATCGTCGCCAAAGCCAATAACATTCCTGCAAGAAACAAATGTCCGGAGACGGCGGCCGCGCCCGCCCCGGCGAGAAAGCAGGAGACCAGCAGGCCCAACTGCAACAGGCTGAGGCCTTGGGCCACCGGGATGCTGGTCAGAACCATGGCGAACAGAGTTGCCAGGGCGAGCTTCGATAGCTGCACACGAATGGCAGAGAGCCAGAGGGCGAGACTGAGAGCTGCGACAGCCGCCAGCAGCCACCAGAAGACGACACGCACGGTGTCGAACTGCATCTTGATCGTGGGAGCAAGGAAAAAGACGACGTACAGGGGATAAGCGAATCGTTGCTCGTCGGTCGCATCACCTGCGCGAGAAGGTCTCAACTCCTTGCCGTAGTAGGCGATCTGGATTTCGCGGGTGACATCGGCACCGTAAGGATCGCGGTGATGAAGGAGGAGCTCGCGGGATCCATACCAGCGCGGATAAAGATCCGTGAGTCCTTTGGCCCTGACCAGGCTCGAGGACATCGCCGCCGCGCCCGGGACAAGCGGAAGGTGGCTCCGATAGAAGCACATGCTGGCCGAGCAAAGTAACAGGAAATACAGTCGAGCCTGGTTTGTTGACAGCCATCTGGTCGTTGCCATGAATTCCTGCGGAAACCTCTTACTCCTTCGCCAAGCTAGTGTGGGCCGGCCAGCGGGAATAAGCCAGCAGTTTGGGCGCAGGACTGCCTTCCTCGGGCCAGTGCGTCGTTCGATTGCCGATCAGTACCTTCCCAGGCGATCTCCCCTGCCTGCAACGAACGAGTGCAGACATTGCCCCCCTTGGGGCCGCACTCGTAGAGCAGGTAGATGGGTAGATCGCGGTTTTGCACGATATAAGTGCCAGTCTGAACAGCGTTGATGTCAGCGAAGTTGTCCAGGACGATTCCGTTCCCTGGTTGGGCACGAACGCGAAACTGCCGCGATGACGGCTCATAATTCGCGTAGCTGAAGCATCGCCCGATGCACGCACGGTCAACGGCATGTTGCGCAGAACTCAAACGGGAAGACCAAGGGGGAATGGAACTGATGACTCGTTGTCCCGGGGGCAGGCGCGCTACCGCGACATCGACGCGGTCTTCCAGCCGATTGAGTGCCCTTGAATCGACATAGAGAAACCCGAAGAACAGCACCGCGATCAGGGCAACGCCAACCTTTTCAAAGGTGCCAGGCCGTGCCGCGGCCACAACTGCGCATGCGCTCAGTGCGGCCATCAACGAGAGGCGATCCGCGATGTAGCCGAAGGGCAGCCCAAATTGCGGAAACATTTCGCGGTCGGGGATCAGCAACACCGCAGCGGCGTTCAACAACCAAAGTTGAAACGGGAGTGTCAAAATCAAATCGGCCATTCCGCACTCTCGGACGAGACTGCGAAACAAGACCAGCCATATTAACAACAGGCTGGCGGACAGAAGCACATACTTCGCTCCGTAAAGTACTATCTGGTTTGTGCCAATCACTAAAGACGCTTGATTGATCGACCAAGAATACCAGTACCGACGAGTGAGCGCGTATCGCGCCACTACGAGCGCGAAAAGGGCGAGCGTCACCAGCGGCAGACGGCGCCTTGGCTCGAAGCTTAGCGCTGCGCCAGCGTAGATGGCGGTGCCCAGTGCCCATACCACCGGAAATGGGTGGGCGATCCAGGCCAGCAGTAGAAGAGGTGTAGCCATCGCCCGCACCTTCCAGTTATTGCGCCAAACGATCGCGAGATACCAAAGGCACACACCCAGGGATAGATAAAAATTGAAGAAGCCCATGTGATAGATGAAGCCATAGGCAAGCATCGCCACGCATGGCATGACAAACCACCAATTGGCATCCCTGGTTGCGCGCGAGATGAACAGAACGGCGCCCCACCCAAATACGAGGACCGATGCGGACACTGCCAGCCGCTGTGCTAGGCCTGGGCCCACGCGCTTGAACAGCCACTCCAGGATCAGGTCGAAGAGGACATTGTTGGATTGCGCCGAAATCCACAGCCTCGGAGCTTTACCTTGACCGATCAGGGTTGCGAGCCAGCAGTTGTAAATGTGGCTCGATAGATCGCCGGCTTGAATCCGCGACTGCCAGAAACACGGGATCAACAGGGCGACGGAAAAAAGTACGATCACAGCCCGGCGTTGCGGCGAGCCACTCCTGTGGCCGGAAGGCACGCCGGTCAGAGACGGATTCATCGATGCGGAATCAGCCTGCACTCGAAATCGAATCTTCCAGTCAGCATCATCAGGATTTTAGTCGCCGACGGCTTGTTTGTTGGCGGTCTTTTCGAACAGCCCGTTAACGGTGTCGATCATCTCGTTATCCACCACGCGATTGCGGGAGATGGCTTCTTTCAGCGGAATCGAAATAATCTTATTCGCGCGCAATGCCGCCATGCATCCGAATTCGCCGCGGTGAACCATATCGATGGCGCCGAGTCCGTAGCGCGTGGCCAGGACGCGGTCGAAGGCGCTGGGCGAGCCGCCGCGCTGGATGTGTCCGAGCACCACGGCGCGGGTTTCAAAGCCGGTGCGGCGCTCGATTTCGCGTGCCAGCACGTTGGCGACGCCCCCCAGCTTCACATGACCGAACTCGTCTTTTTCCGCGTCCTGCAGAACCGGCGCAGCCTGAGAAGACTGAGCATTGGCGGAGAACTTTGCGCCCTCGGCGACCACGACAATCGAAAAATAACGGCCGCGTTCGTGGCGCTGTCTTAGAGATTCGGCTACTCTCTCGATGTCGAAGGGGCGCTCAGGAATGAGGATCACGTCCGCGCCGCCTGCGATGCCGCTGTACAGGGCGATCCAGCCGGCGTCGCGGCCCATTACCTCTACCACCATCACGCGGTTGTGGGCCTCGGCGGTGGTGTGCAGGCGGTCGATGGCTTCGCAGACCACGTTGCAGGCAGTATCGAAGCCGAACGTGTAATCGGTTCCGCTGAGATCGTTGTCGATTGTCTTGGGAACCCCCACCACCTTGACGCCGTTCTCGTGGAGCTTTTGCGCGACCGAGAGCGTGTCGTCACCGCCAATCGCGATGAGAGCTGCGATCTTGTTCTTTTCCAGTGTGGCTGCGCAACGTTCGATGCCGTCGGGGCGTTTGGCGGGGTTCGTCCGCGAGGTGCGCAGGATGGTGCCTCCGCGCGGCAAAATGCCACTCACCGCGTCGAGGTTCAAAGGCATGCTCTTGTCCTCGATCACACCGCGCCAGCCTTCCAGAAAACCCAGGAAATCGTCTTCGTAGTGAAAAATTCCCTTGCGCACCACCCCGCGAATCACCGCATTCAGGCCCGGGCAGTCGCCCCCTCCGGTCAATATGCCAATCTTCATGATCTGCTCCTGTGCAGGTTTACGGGTCAACTCGATTCCGTGGAATGCACCCCGAGCGCCGGGGTCGCATCAGAAGCGGCCCCCAAAGCAGGGTTGGCAGTCGTTCGGATGAATTAGACTATCACTAAAACAAGAGAGGCTGGAACTGCTTCCTGGCTCCCGGTGCTTCGCGAGGTACGCTCGATGAAGGCAGCGCTTTTTTCGCATTGCGCCGAAGCGCGAGATTGGGCACAATGGCCGACCGGGACACTAAAACGCCATGAAAAAAACCTTATCGATACTGCTGTGGTGCGCGGTCGCGCTTCTCGGCGCGCTAGCTGTTGGAGTGGTCGCATTGCGGCGCGGGGAGCCGGTCAATGCATTGTGGCTCGTGGTGGCCGCGGTCTGCTGCTATGCCTTGGGATACCGTTTCTACAGCCGATTCATTGCCACCAAGGTTCTTGCGCTCGACGCGCGGCGCGCCACTCCCGCCGAGCGGTTGGAAAACGGCCGCGATTTTCTCGTGACCAACAAGTGGGTAGTATTCGGGCATCACTTCGCGGCCATCGCCGGGCCGGGGCCGCTGGTGGGGCCGGTGCTGGCCGCGCAATTCGGCTATCTGCCTGGGACTTTGTGGGTGCTGGCGGGAGCCGTGTTTGCCGGCTGCGTGCAAGACTTCGTGATTCTGCTGTTTTCCGTGCGCCGCGATGGCAAGTCCTTGACAGAAATGGCGAAGGAAGAAATTGGCCCCGTGGGCGGATTTGTCGCCTACGCCGCGGTAATTTCCATTCTGATTATTCTCCTGGGCGTAGCGGCGTTGATCGTGGTCAACGCTTTGAAATCAAGTCCATGGGGCACGTTTACCATCGCGATGACCATGCCCATTGCGTTGCTGATGGGCCTTTATTTGCGGCGCATTCGTCCAGGGAAAGTGCTCGAGGTGTCGATTCTGGGGTTCGCGCTGGTTCTGCTCGCTATCTGGGGCGGACGCTGGGTGTCGCTCGACCAGACGATGGCGGGCGTGTTCACACTGAGCGCGCCCACGTTGGCGATTCTGATTATCGTCTACGGATTCCTGGCATCGGCGCTGCCAGTGTGGCTGCTGCTGGCGCCGCGCGATTACCTCAGCACGTTCGTAAAGCTGGGAACCATCGCGCTGTTGGCTGTGGGAATCGTAGTGCTGCATCCCGCATTGCACATGCCCGCGCTGACCCGATTCGTCGACGGTACCGGGCCGGTATTTGCGGGAAAAGTTTTTCCTTTCGCTTTCATCACTATCGCCTGCGGAGCCATCAGCGGATTTCATGCCCTGATCTCCAGTGGGACCACGCCAAAGTTGATTGCGAGGGAGACGGAAACGCGCATGGTGGGCTACGGCGCGATGATGGCCGAATCGGCCGTGGCGGTGATGGCCATCATTGCGGCGTGCGTGATGCAGCCGGGGATTTACTTCGCGATTAATAGTCCGGCGGGGCTTGTCGGGCAGGCGCCGGAGTCGGCCGCGACGACGATTTCCAGTTGGGGATTTCCGGTGACGGCCGCGGAGATGCAAGCCCTCGCGCACGCAGTCGGCGAGCAGACCTTGTACAACCGCACTGGCGGCGCGCCCGCTTTTGCCGTCGGGATGGCGCACATCTTCTCGCGCAGTCTGGGCGGCGAAGCCTTGATGGCGATCTGGTATCACTTTGCCATCATGTTTGAGGCCTTGTTTATTCTCACTATCCTCGACGCCGGCACTCGCGTGGCGCGCTTCATGGTGCAGGATGGATTGGGACACTTATACAAACCGCTCGGCCGGACCAGTTGGTATCCCTCGATTCTCGCAACCAGCGCGCTGATCGTTGGGGCATGGGGATATTTTCTGTGGCAGGGAGTGAAAGACCCGTTGGGCGGTATCAATTCGCTGTGGCCGTTGTTTGGCATTTCCAACCAACTTTTGGCGACGGTGGCGCTCTGCGTGGCCACGACCATCGTCATCAAGCTCCACCGGGCCAAATATGCGCTGGTCACGCTCGGGCCTTTGGCATGGCTGGTGGCGGTGACTTTTACCGCGTCATGGCACAAAGTTCTTGATCCCAATCCGCGCGTCGGTTTTCTGGCGCAGGCGCGAGTGCTTGAGGCGGGCTCGGTCACGAGCGCCACCACGCGCCTCATCTTCAACAACCGGCTGGATGCGGCGGTCACAGCGGCACTGGTGGTGCTGGTAGCGCTGGTGCTGGTGGAATCGGCGCGGCAATGGATTGCAATCTTGAGTGGAACCAGGGAAGGGCGCACGCGGGAAGCTCCATTTGTGATGACCCGTCTGGCGGAGGAACAGGGATGAAACGCCTTTGGAGGAAGCGCTATCTGATGAAGTGCTACTTGAAGCCTGCCGCAGCGTTCCTGGTGGACGTAGGCAGAACCTTGCTTGCCATACTGCGAGAAGTGTTCGACGAAACCGCTTACGCGAGATTTCTGAAGCAGGCCCGGATTGCTTCTTCCAGGCAGGCCTATGCAGCCTTTCGGCGAGAGCGCGAGTGTGTGCAGGAGCGCCGGCCACGGTGCTGCTAGAGCAGCCCCAGCCAGCAATCATCAGGCCGCAGCGATCGCAGCCTCGTCGGGCTTGGCCGAGGCTCGAGCGGGAGCGCGGCTGGAGGCAGCAACAATGGGCATCAGCGTGGTCCGCAAATGTGAGAGTACGGCTACGGCGTGGCGGAACTTGGCTCCCGTCACATTGTGGAGTTCCGCCACCAGCGACGATTCGCGCACATCGCCCAGTTGTTCTCTGGCGGTTTGCGTGAGCATGAGCCAATCATGCCAATCGCCGAGCGCGTCCTGCATCCGTTTCAGAGCGGCGATGAATTGCGTGGCATCGGCCGACTTTGGCGCAAACTCCGCTACATACCGCGCCCGCTTGCCCAGAATGCGGTATCGGTGGAGCGACGGCTCGGTGAGCGGAGCGTCCGGCTGATCCACTCGTTCCAGCATCTTTCTGGCAACGGCTAAAGGATCGCGTTTGCGCTCCAGGTTGAAGTCCTCCGCCGCCCGCTTCAGCCGCTTGCGAATTTCGCGGATCGTCACTCTGTCAAGCGCTTTTCCCAGCTTTTTTTCGTGCCGCGCCCGCAGTTCGATCAAGCTCCGCATCAACTGGGTCTTGCGTCGCGGCTCCTGCGAGATCTTCAGTCGGCGCAACGCCGCCAGCTGCACATCCAGATCGCGCACCTTGCCGGCTCGCTTGCGTGCCCGGCTGAGCAACTTGAGAAGCTTTTTCTGATTCCGATCGCTCTCTGGTGCAAGTTCCTGCAGCAGCGTCTGCAAGCGGCGAGTTCCCGTCCGGAAGCCGTGGACATTCTCCGGCAACTGCTTCAAGGAAACCTTCATCAGGTCAGCCTCAAGCTTGTCAAAGATAGTCCTATGCTGCGAAGCCTTCGCCATAAAGCAATACGAATCGGGAAATGAACAGGATAGCCGCTTCTCCTCAAAAAGCAATCCCCCCCGGAGCGGTTTCCAAAACGCTTGAATGACCCTGTGGGAGTATTAGAGCCCTGAACGGAAAAGCCCTGCTATTTTAACATCCTTTTAACAGGAGTTTGATACGGTTAGAGTCGGATGGCTAACCCTGCCTTACCTCAGCCCGATATGCCTGGACCGCAACCCGTTGAAGCGACAAAGTTTACAGATGCACCGGCGGCGGACCGGCGGGTCATGCCTCTGCTGCGCGGACCCGGCGGCGAGGCTTCCGATCACGTTTTCAAGGCCGCAATAACGGCGTGCGGTCTGGCTATTCTGGGGTTGCTGGTATTGATCGTCTATGAACTGGTGCTGCGCTCAAGTCTCTCCTGGCATGCCTTCGGCCTCAAGTTTTTTGCCACCAGCGATTGGAATCCGGTTAACGAGCAGTTCGGAGCTCTGCCCTTTATCTATGGAACCCTGTTGTCTTCCTTTCTGGCGCTTGTGATCGCGGTTCCGCTCGCGGTGGGAGTTGCCGTGTTCACCACCGAAATGTGTCCGCGGGTGCTGCGCGGCCCGCTTTCGTTTTTCGTGGAACTGCTCGCCGCCATTCCCAGCGTAATCTACGGATTATGGGCCATCTTCGTGCTCATCCCGCTCCTCAGCAACTATGTCGAGCCGTTCCTTATCAAAACGTTAGGCTGGACCGGATTTTTCGCTGGCGCGCCCTTTGGCTACGGCGTTCTGGCCGCGGGAATTATCCTGGCCATCATGATTATTCCGATTATCTCCTCGATCACGCGCGAGGTGCTGATGGTGGTGCCGCAGCACCAGCGCGAAGCTGTGCTGGCGCTAGGTGCAACCCGCTGGGAAATGATTCGCATCGGCGTGCTGCGTAATGCCCGCGCGGGAATCGTCGGCGGAATCATCCTCGGCTTGGGACGCGCTCTGGGAGAGACGATGGCGGTCACCATGGTGATCGGCAACAATCCGCAGATTGCGAAATCGCTGCTGGCTCCGGGCTACACCATGGCTAGCGTGCTGGCCAACGAGTTCAGCGAGGCTACTGGCGATGTATATTTGTCGGCTCTGATTGAAATTGGTTTGGCGCTGTTCCTGGTGACAATTGTCGTGAATGCCTTGGCGCGGTTGCTGGTGTGGACAGTTACCGGCCAGACCGCGAGGGCGAATGCCTGAACCTTCCTCGGAGTGGAGGCACAGCGTGCCACCAATCAATTTGCGTCGCCGCATCACCGATCACTTCATGACCGGCGTGGCCGTGCTGACCGTCCTTTTGGTGCTGACGCCCCTGATCGCCATTTTCGGTTATCTCCTGTATCGCGGCGTGAGCTCGATCAACTGGGCCTTTCTCACCCAGACGCCGAAACCCGTGGGCGAAGCCGGCGGCGGCATGGCCAATGCCATCGTTGGGTCCGTGTTCCTGCTGGCCCTGGCCAGCGTTATCGGCGTGCCCTTCGGAGTGGGCGCCGGAATCTATCTCGCGGAGTATGGCCGCAATCGCCTGGGCGATGTCATTCGTTTCACCGCCGACGTGCTGAACGGCGTGCCTTCGATCGTGATCGGTATCGTGGCCTTTTCCATCGTCGTGCTCTACCAAAGACATTTCTCTGCGTTGGCGGGTGGAGTGGCATTGGCGATCATGATGATTCCCTCCATCACCCGCACCACCGAAGAGATGCTTTTGCTTGTGCCGCAGGCCTTGCGCGAGGCCGCGTATGGGCTCGGCATTCCGCGCTGGCGCACCACTCTGTCCATCACGTTGCGCACTGCAACTTCCGGCGTGATTACAGGAATTATGCTGGCCTTTGCCCGGGTCGCCGGCGAAACCGCTCCGCTGCTATTCACCACGCTCGGGAATCAATTTTGGAATCTGAAAGTCAACGAGCCTACCGCGGCGCTGCCCCTGCAGATATACACCTACGCCCTTTCTCCCTACGACGACTGGCACCGGCAGGCGTGGGCAGGGGCGTTCGTGCTTATCAGTTTAATCGTTACTGCGGTCGCGGCCGTGCGCTTCGCCGTACGCCGGGGTACCTTCGGAGCGGCCTAGTCTATGGGTGTTGAAATCAATGTTGAGAACCTGAATGCCTGGTACGGCAAGACCCAGGCCTTGTTCGACATCGACCTGAAGGTCGTGGCCAATCACGCTACGGCGCTCATTGGCCCTTCGGGCTGCGGTAAATCGACGTTCATCCGCTGCCTGAATCGCATGCATGAGACGATTCCGGAAGCGCGCGTTGCTGGCCGCGTCCGCATTGGCGAAATCGACGCCTACAACGGCACTTCGCCGACCCAGTTGCGCCGCCGCGTGGGCATGGTGTTTCAGAAGGCCAACCCTTTTCCGACCATGTCAATCTACGACAACGTGGCCTCCGGCCTCAAGCTGAATGGCTTCCATGATCGGCAGAAGCTGAAGGAAGTCGTCCAGCGCTCGCTCGAATCCTCGGCGTTATGGGACGAAGTAAAGGACCAGCTCCACAAGAAGTCGGGCGCCAGCCTTTCCGGCGGGCAACAGCAGCGCCTTTGCATCGCCCGAGCCTTGGCGGTCGAGCCCGAGGTTCTGCTGATGGACGAGCCCTGTTCCGCCCTCGACCCCATCTCGACTGGTAAAATTGAGGAGTTGATCTTTGAGCTCAAAGAGCGTTATACCATCGTTATCGTGACTCACAACATGCAGCAGGCCGCGCGCGTCGCGGAATTTACGGGTTTTTTCCTGCTCGGCAAGTTGATTGAATTCGACAAGACGGAAAAGATTTTTACCAAGCCGTCGCATAAGCGGACGGAAGACTACATCACAGGCAGATTTGGATAAGGCTGATCTGGATAAGGAAGGTTCGGATAATGCGCACGCGCTTTCAGCAAGGGCTTGACGATCTGCGCCAGAAGCTGCTTCGTATGGGCGGACTGGCGGAGCAGGCAGTGGACCGCGCCCGTCAGGCTTACATCGATCGCGATCTCACCCGCTGCCAGATGGTGTTGGAAGGCGAGAGCCTGATCAACACTGCCGAGCGGGAAATCGACGAGGCCGCCTTCGACCTCTTGGCGATGCAGCAGCCCATGGCGGTAGATTTGCGTTTCATTCTGGCTGTCACCAAGATTAATTCCGACCTCGAGCGCGTGGGCGATCAAGCCGTCAACATCGCCGAGCGCGTCATGGACATGGTCGACCTCCCCGTGGCCGATCTCCCCGTGGACATCGCTCGCATGGGCGCAGCAGTCAGCGCGATGGTGCGGCGCGCCCTCGAATCTTTTATCGAGGGCAAAGTCGAACTTGCCCAGGCCGTGCTCGAAATGGACAACGTAGTCGACCGCATGAAGGATGATGCTTTTATCCAACTCGTCAAGGCCATGAACCAGCGTTCCGATGTGGTGCGGCAAGCTCTGGACGCTCTGTTAGTAGCCCGCAACCTGGAGCGCGTCGCCGACCACGCCACTAATATCGCCGAAGATGTCATCTTTTGGGTGCAGGGCTCCGACGTCCGCCACAACGTAGCCGTGGAAGAGCATTCCGAAGCACCGGCCGAGCCAGAAGGATCCCCGCGCGCGTCTGGCATCTAACCCCGTAAGCGCTAACCTTCGACCGAGGAAGAGAATTCGGCCCATTTCCTACCATTCCGGTAACCAGATAGTGTTCGTTCGAAAAAAATAAAGGAGCTGGCACTGAGCGAGGCCGAGAATAGCTGCCTAGGGTTACTCGGAGGACTTGGGGTCGGAGCCACAGTGCATTATTACCAGGCTCTGGCAAAGGCCCATGAACAGCTCCACAAACCTCTTCGCCTCTTGATCGTTCATGCCGACATGCACAAAGTGCTTGGCTATGTGCGGGCGAAACAATTAGGAAATTTGACAGAGTATTTAGCCATGCTCATTGGACACTTGAAGGATGGCGGAGCAGATTTTGCCGCTGTAACCGCAGTGACTCCCCACATCTGTATCGGTGAGCTTGTTCCAAGATCGCCGTTGCCGCTCGTAGACCTTTTGAAGGTGGCCCACGAATCAGTTTTCGGAAAGCGTATCGCTCTGTTTGGGACCCGTTTTACCATCGAAACCGATCTATTCGGTGCGCTGCAAGCGGAGAATACTATTCGGCCACAACCAAGTGAAGTGGATCAAATCCACGAGGCTTACATGCGAACAGCCTTGAGGGGCGAAGGCGCGGAAGAAGATCGTCAAGCTTTAACTTTGCTGGCGCATAGGCTGATCCAGCGGGAGCGATTGGAAGCTATTGTTTTCGCAGGCACTGATCTCGCTCTACTTTTCAACCGATCGAACACGACGTTTCCGTTCATTGACTGCTCGCAGCTACACATCGACGCGATCATGAAAAGACTCTTTCCCTAAATGCGGCGGGTCCCGTCCAAGGTTGTCCTCTGCAGGTTCTAATTCACTTTGACCGCAGGTTCCCAACTGGATTACGCTCATCTTTCTTCTACTCTATTGCAGATCAAATACTGCGGAGGCGCCGTGATCCGATTCTCGCGCATTTTCCCCTTGGTTGTTTTCCTCGCCTTTCAGATTGTGCTTCTAGTCGCACAGGAACGCAAGCCCGAGGTCTCATCGATCTCGTTGCCTACCAGCAAGACGCTAACCGTCCCGTCGCCCGGTCGCGTCGGCAGCTCCAATAGCTTTCCCGCCACCATCGCGCTCAGCCCCGATGGCCGCTACGCGGCGCTGCTGAACAACGGCTATGGCACGCAGGAAACCATGGCCATGCAATCGATCGCGGTTCTCGACCTGAAAACCAATCAGCTCTCCGATTTCCCCGACAAGCGCTTCGGCGAAGAAGTTCACCAGAGCTACTTCCTCGGCTTGGTCTTCAGCTCAGACGGCGAGCATCTCTATGCCTCGGTCGGTTCCATCACCGATCCCACGGGAGAGAAATCGGGCGATACCGGCAACGGAATCGCAGTCTACAGTTTCGCGGCCGGAAAGGTTACGCCCGAGCGCTTCATCCCTATCGCCCCGCAGCCGCTCGCTCCGCAGAAGAAAGTCGCCATAGCCTTGCAAACCACTCCGCCGGGAACTGCCATTCCTTATCCCGCAGGCCTTGCTCTGATTTCTGCCGGAGGCCACGACCAACTCCTCGTTGCCAATAATCTCTCCGACAACGTCGTCCTGCTCGATGTTGCCAGCGGAAAAATATTGCAGCGCTTCGATCTCAGCACCAGCGATCTCGTTCCGTCTTCATTTCCGTATACCGTCGTGGGCACTCGCGATGGCCGCCGCGCCTGGTGCAGCTTATGGAACGCTTCGCAGGTCGCCGAACTCGATCTTAGCACCGGCCAGGTCATTCGTTGGATCAAGCTGAAACAGCCGGCCGACCCCATCGCGCCGGGATCGCATCCCACCGCGATGCTGCTCAGTCCGGATGAACAACTTCTTTACGTCGCCCTCTCCAATGAAGACGAAGTCGCCGTCGTCTCCACCTCCGATGGCCAACCACTGAGCTATCTCTCAACCATCGCTCTCCCGCAAAGCTATGCCGGCTCCTGGCCCACGGCCTTAGCCCAATCCACGGATGGCAAACATCTTTTCGTGGCGGATTCTTCGCTCGATGCTGTGGCCGTGTTCGATACGCAGCTCATAATCCAGGATGCGTCTGCGCAGAATCCTCAGAAAAAGAATTCGCAGAAAAACGATTCCCAGAAAGCCGAAGGCTTCATCCCCACCGATTGGTATCCCAGCGCGCTCGCCGTGAACGGCGACGATCTGCTCATCGCCACCGCCAAAGGCCAGAGCACAAGACCGAACAAAGGCCTCGGCAAGACTTCTTGGGAGACCAGGCACCGCGAGCATTCCTACATTCCCACGCTGCTCCGTGGTTCGCTCGCACGCCTGAATATTTCCTCCACCCTCGGCAAGCTCGACGAACTCACGCGCACCGTCGACCATGACAACCTATTTCATAACAATCCGGGGAGGATTCAGTTTGCCGGCGGCAAGAATCCTATCAAGCATGTGATTTATGTGATCAAAGAAAACCGCACCTACGATCAAATCCTCGGCGACCTCAAAGTCGGAGACGGCGACCCCACGCTCACTCTCTACGGAGCCGACATCACTCCCAACCAGCACAAGCTCGCGTTGCAATTCGGCGTGCTCGACAATTTCTACGATAGCGGCGAAGTTTCCGGCGACGGCCATCTCTGGTCGACCGCTGCCATCACCAGCGATTACAACGAAAAAACCTGGCAGATCGCCTACCGCGGCCACGAGCGCACTTACGATTTCCAGGGCCAGGTCGCCGACGAATATCCTCTCGATCACAACCAATCCGATATCGACGATCCCTCCACCGGCTTTCTCTGGGATAACGTCGCCCGCCACGGACTTTCCTATCGCGACTATGGCGAGTTCGTGAACGCCGCCTGGTGCAATGAAAAGAAAAAAGCGTCCACTCCGAAGCAGGGAACTCCTTCCGGGCAGCAATCTCCCTGCCCTCGCACTGAGGTTCACAAAGGTGAGCCTCTGGCGCCGAATGTCGGCGATCCTCATGCCGGCCCCAGCCCGTTTCCGTGGGCCGTGCCTCTGTTCAACCGGGTGAAGCCCACTAAAGCCGTGCTGCGCGATCACATCGATCCCCTCTTCCCCGATTTCAACACCGAGTATCCCGACCAGCTTCGCGCCGACGAATTTCTCAACGAGTTTCAAGCTTATGTGCACGCGCGCCAGGCCAACGAAGGCCCATCCTTCGAACTGCCCGCTTTTGTTCTGCTCTATCTGCCGGATGATCACACCGGCGGCACGCGCCCCAACTTTCCCCGTCCTGCGGCGTCAGTAGCCGATAACGATCTAGCCGTCGGCCGCGTCGTCGACGCCGTATCCCACAGCTCCTACTGGGACGACACCGCCATCTTCATTCTCGAAGACGACGCCCAGGATGGCGGCGATCACGTCGATGCCCATCGCTCCATCGCCTTCGTCATCAGCAAGTATTCTCCCGGTTCGCCCGCGCGGCCCTACGTCGACCATCGCTTCTACACCACCGTGAACCTGATTCACACCATGGAGGCCCTGCTCGGTCTTCCTCCCATGAACCAGAACGACGCCTACTCGCCGCTTATGGCGCCCATGTTCTCCGGCGCATCGCAGCCAGCATTCCAGGCCGACTATCGCAACCGCGACAACGGCCTCATCTATGAAATCAATCAGCGCGGCGCTCCCGGAGCCGAAGAATCTTCGCTCATGGATTTCTCCCGCCCAGACGCGGCCGGCGTAACGAGTTTGAACCAGGTCCTCTGGCGCGACCGAAAAGGCGACGCACCCATGCCCGCGCCCAAGCACACTGTTCTTCCTACCGGGAGCGATTAGCAGACGTCGCAACTAGCGGGCGCCGAGTTGCGTCATCAATGTCCCGGGAAGGGCACGACTCTTAGTCGTGCCGCGAGTGCGACCGTTGCCCCGACGCTCGACAAACAATCCCGCACAATCTCCTTGACCCTCGATTCTCAAAATGCCATTCTAAATCTCTACAGCAACCCGGTCTTTGGCATCTGAATAGCAGATAGATGTAAGTCCCGTGAATGCAATATTTTGCGGGTGGTTAACTGATTCTAAAGCACTTAGCCGAGAGAGGCGCGCCCAAAGCGCTCCCAAGTCCTTTGTCCACAATATTTTACGGACAAATCCTTTGCTTACAATATCTAGCTGGAGTTGGAAGAGATCCGAAAGCCACAACTCACTGATTCCAAGGATCTTATCGGTCGCGGCAAGAAACTTTTGATCCCGACCGCAGCCTGACAATCCGCAGTCGTAGCCGAAGGTCGAAGCTCGGAAGCCGCCGCCCAACTTGGCCTCAGCTAACCTCGGCCTTACACTAAATATGTGAAGATTGCGCTCGGCCAAATCAATCCCACCGTCGGAGACTTCTCCGGCAACGCTGCCAGGATCGTCGATTTCTCGCGCCGCGCACAGGCCGCGGGCGCGGGACTGATTCTTTTTCCCGAGCTTTCGGTTTGCGGTTATCCGCCGCGCGATCTGGTTGAGCGTCCGTCTTTTGTCGCGCGCAATCGTGAGACTGCCGAGCGCATCGCCGCGGAAACTCAGGGCATCGCCGTGATCTGCGGCCTGGTCACGCCCGCCGAATCCGCCACCGGAAAGTCGGCGATGAACTCCGCCGCGCTTCTGCAGGATGGCAAAATCGCTTTTGTTCAGTCGAAAATGCTTTTGCCCACCTATGACGTTTTCGACGAGATGCGCAACTTCGCTCCCGCCAAGAGCCAGGACTTATTTTCCTTCTGCGGCAACCGCATGGCGCTCACCATTTGTGAAGATGCCTGGAACGATCAGCGCTTCTGGAACAAGCGCCTCTACACATTCGATCCCGTGGAAGCCCTCGTCCGCGCCGGTGGAAACTTTGTGCTCAATATTTCCTCGTCGCCGTTCTGGATCGGCAAGCGCGAACTGCGCCGCGACATGCTGATCTCGATTGCTCGTCATCACAAAGTTCCGGTTGCGCTGGTCAACCAGGTCGGCGGCAACGACAGCCTGGTGTTCGATGGATCGAGCATCGTGCTCAATCGGGAGGGCCACGTCATCGCGCAAGGCCGCAGCTTTGAAGAGGACTTGATCTACTTCGATTCGAAAACTCTCACCGGAGACATTCATGAACAAATCGCCGGTGAAGAGGCCAGCGTCTACGGAGCTTTGGTTCTGGGCACGCGCGATTACATGCGCAAATGCGGATTCCGGAAGGCGATCATCGGACTCAGCGGCGGCGTCGACTCGGCGCTCACCGCAGTCATCGCCGCCGACGCAGTCGGCCCGGAGAACGTAATCGGTGTAGGCATGCCCGGACCTTACTCGTCGACCGGTTCAATCGACGACGCTCGCTCGCTCGCGCAGAATCTCGGCATCCGCTTCGAGTTGCTCTCGATCAATCAAGCCTTCGACGCCTACAAACAAACCTTGACAGGAGTATTCGCGGGCCAGAAAGAAGACGTCACAGAAGAGAACATTCAGTCGCGCGCGCGCGGAACAATGTTGATGGCGCTCTCCAACAAGTTCGGGGCGATCGTGCTTTCCACCGGCAACAAGAGCGAGCTAGGGGTGGGCTACTGTACACTCTATGGAGACATGGTCGGAGGTCTCGCGGTCATCTCGGACGTGCCGAAAACGCTGGTCTATCGTTTGAGCCGCTACGTGAACTTGCGCCGTCCCGTGATTCCCGCGCCTACGCTGGAAAAGCCGCCGTCGGCCGAATTGCGGCCGAACCAGAAGGATAGCGACTCGCTTCCGCCTTATGAAGTTCTCGACGCCGTGCTCGAAGATTACGTGGAAGACGCGCATTCGGCCGAGCGCATCGCATCCGATCACGGCTTCGATTTGGAAACCGTGAAGCGGGTCGTTCGCATGGTGGAGCGGGCCGAGTATAAGCGCCAGCAGGCGGCGCCGGGAATCAAGATTTCGCCCAAAGCGTTCGGTTACGGCCGCCGTTTTCCCATTGCCGCAAAAGGCGAGGTTTAGAATATCCGGTCAGATCGCTGTTGCGCACCTGCTGTTACTGCGCCGTTGCCGCAAGACTTGTTTTGATCCGAAAGGAAATCATGCGCGGTTCTTTTAATCTGATTCTCGTTTGTGCCCTGACGTCTGTGCTGGCCCGAGCCCAACAATCCCCAACTGATTCAAAACCAACTGCAAAGACCGCGTCAGCGCCGGCGGTCAATCTTCCCTCCGTCAATCTTCCTTCTGAGGCTGCGGTCGATTCTTTTCTGCAGCAGACCTTCGGTTATGACCCGCAAGTCAGCTGGAAGATCTCCAGCATCAAGCCCGCGCCCGTGCCGGGCCTGGCCGAAGTTGACGTAATCTTAGCCCGCGATCAGGGCCAGCAACTGAGCCGCTTCTTCGTTACGCCCGATGGCGAGCATGCGGTGGTCGGCGACATCATTCCCTTCGGCGCAAAGCCTTTCGGACCCACTGAGGGCCTTCTGGAAAAGGGAGTGACAGGCCCGGCAAGAGGGCCCAAGGATGCGCCGGTGTTGATTGTCGAGTTTGGCGATTTGCAGTGTCCGGTGTGCAAGGCATCGCAGCCCGCGGTTGAGGGTCTGATAGCGGCCGAGCCCAATGCGCGCTTCGTGTTTCAGAATTTTCCGCTCGAAATGCACAACTGGGCCGCAAAGGCAGCGGCTTACGCCGATTGCGTTGGCCGGGCCTCGAACGATGCCTTCTGGAAGTTCGTCGCCAAGACCTACGATTCTCAATCCGACATCACGGCAGAAAATGCCGACGACAAATTAACCGCGCTGGCCGCTGCAGCGGGTGTAAAGGGCGAGGATATTGCCGTCTGTTCCGCAACTCCGCAGACGAAAGCCAACGTCGATGCATCTCTGGCGCTGGGGCGGGACGTGGAAGTGACGGGTACGCCGACAATCTTCGTGAACGGCCGCAGGATCGGCAGCGTGGCTCAGATTCCGCCTGAAACGCTGAAGGGGTTGGTGGAGTTTGCCGCCAAGCAAGGAAAGTGAATCGCGGTTGACGGTCGACCTTTCGTCTTCGTGATTTCAGGTGTCGCGCACCAGCGACGAAGACTGCGGCTCTACCTCCCGCTCACCCAAATTTCTTCCGACGTGCGATCGTGGTTGGCAAGCACGTGGGGTGTGATGATGATGAGGAGTTCATCGTCTTCTTTCTGGCGCGTGTTGTTGGACGCGATCTGACTGAGGCCGGGGATGAATCCAAGGCCGGGGATACCGCTCATCGAGAGTTGGTCGCTGGCCGAAATTTCGCCGGCCACCACAGCCGGTTCACCATCCTCGAGGCGAATGCTGCCTTTGTATTCGCGGTTGGCAATCACGGGCACACCGTTTGAGCTGTCTCCTGTGAGCGACCGCACCTGCAACTCCAGAGCCAGGCTTACCCCGCCGTTGCCATGTACGACGGGCTTGGCTTTGACGTTGAGTCCAAGGTCTTCATAGCTGACCGATGGAAACGGCGCTTGGTAGCTTTGATTGCCGATCACTTGAGAGATCGCCGGCGAGTTGTAAATGGGCGCGTAAGAAGCGTTCAGAATCGGATAGCGCTCTCCCAGGTGGAAGCTGGCTTCGTTGCCCTCGGCGGTGTACATGGTGAGGTGCGAGAGGCTGCGAGCCCACGATTCGTTGAGCGAGAGCGCCGCCGAAAGTTGATCGAGGCTCACGCCCGAGAATGTAAGGCCACCGCCAAAGGTAGCGAGAGGCTGGCTGAAGATGGAACTGCTCTGCCCCTGCAGTTGCGCCAACAGTCCGGAAATCGCCGTGCTGCCGGCCTGGTTCACGCCGCCGGAAGAAATCAACTGATTGACCAGCGACGTAATGCTTTGCCCGGCCAGCCCCACCAACGCCACGGCGGGAATGTTGTACATAGTGAAAGTATCTGGAATGTGCAGGCCGACGTTCCTGGTGAACTGGTGGTCAATCGCGTACACCTGAATATCGAGCATCACCTGTGGACGGCCACGGGTCAGCCCCTGCAGCAGTTTCGTGCAAGCCTCCAGCACGGGTTGTGGGGCGCGTACTTCCAAAGTGCCGCCCTGCCCCGAGCTGATCTTCTGGAAGTCACAAATATTACGCAGTGAGTTGATCAGTTCATGCGCGTCCTGCTCCGTGCCTGAGGAGGGCAGGCTGAACGTGGCCAGCGACATACGATCAAACTGCTTATGGTTTTCGACCGTATCCGAGGCCACGAGGAACTCCTGAGCGCTGAGCGGAGTCCACATCGCTTTCCCCACCTTGGAGGCCAGGCCGAGCGCGGTAAAAAAATCCACGTCGTCCACGTAAAAGCGCGCCGGCTTGCTGGGCACCGAGTCGTCGAAAACCACGCTCATGCCGTAAGAGGATGCCAGTTGGGTAAACAGGCCGCGAACATCGCCGCGATAGTGAAAAGAAGCGCGAGCCTGGTTGGGCTGAAGATGGAGTTCGACTGCGTCCTCGAGGAGCGCAGGCACGCCCCTGGCTACGGCAAGGGCGGGGTTGCTGGTGGAATCCTGCAGCCGCTGCTGCGCGAATTCATTGTAGGGGTCGAGCTTCAGCGCAGCGCGAAACTCGAGGGCCGCTTGCTGGCGATTAGCGTCGGCCAAGAATGCGTTTCCGCGCTCCACGCGCGCATACACCAGTTGCGCCTTTACGACTTCCCGCGCCGAAAGGAACAGGATGTCTTGCGGAACCAGATGCGAGGCCTGGTCAAACTGCGCGAATGCGTCGTCCAAGCGATTATGCTGCTGGAGCTTAAGTCCGCGGGAATAGGCGTCGCGCGCTTCTTTCAGATCTTTCTTGGTGGCAATGCAGTTGACGCCGCCGGGAATACCGCTGTCACAAGTGGTGGGAGGTGCGTCGGCTGCGGGCGCACTTGGGGTCGCGTCGCTTCGTGCAAATGCCGGAAGCCCCGGCATCGCCGCGGCAAAAAGACACACGGCCAGACTGGAATACAACTTGCGCATTGGCTTGATTCTACCTTGGCGGCGGGCCTTTGCGGAGACGCCGATGGGACCCAGTACCTTTGGGTTCAACTCGGAATCGTACCGAACCTGAATCGGACCAAACGTCGGAACGGGGGCTCGCTGAAAATGGAAGAGTAGAGAATCCACGCTATAGAACGCCAGCGTTTCGCTTTCTTGCGACAAAAAGCGCCGCGCGAAAGACCGGGGGAGTGGCAGAGTGCGCGTAAGGCTCCGATACTGAACTCAGCTCAACATGACCCGCTCAATCTTCCGGGCCTTGCCCGTGTGCTCGTCGCAGTCGATGACTACAGCGCAGAACCTTACGTCGCCGGTGGCGGGCTCAAAGCGCACCGGCATGTTGTGGAGAAACTTTTCCACGACCAGTTCTTTCTTTACGCCGATCACGCCGTCATAAGGGCCGGTCATACCCACATCGGTGATATAGGCGGTGCCGTTGGGCAGCACGCGCTCATCCGCCGTGGGCACGTGCGTGTGCGTGCCGATCACCGCGGTGACACGGCCATCGAGATACCAGCCGAGAGAAATTTTTTCCGAAGTCGCCTCGGCATGGATGTCGACCAGAATGATCTTGGCCTCGACTTGCTTGAGAAGTTGGTCGGCAATGCGGAAGGGATCATCATTCGAGGCCATGAACACGCGCCCCTGCAAGTTGATCACAGCGTAAGGAAGTTTTCCTTTGCGGCCCTGATACAAACCCCATCCCGGCATATCGGGAGGATAATTTGCCGGCCGCAAGACGCGCCGCGCGGGGCCGTGGCCGTTGCCCTCGACCATCTGAAAATAGTCGACGATCTCGCGCTTATCCCAGACGTGGTTGCCGGTGGTGATGACATCGATATTCAACTCAAACAGTTCTTCTGCCAGAGCCGGCGTGATGCCGAAGCCGGCGGCCGAGTTTTCGCCGTTGGCAACGATGAGGTCGATGCCCTGGTCGCGGACGACGCCGGGCAGGCGATCTTTGACGATCGTGCGTCCGGGACGTCCGAAAATATCGCCGATGAAGAGAATGCGCATGTGTAACTAAGCAACGTCGATGGTAACACGCGAATTCAGTCGGAATGCGGCTCGGCGATTCGCTTGACCTCGTGCAGCATGGCTTTGCGGATCACCCGGAAAAAAGACTGACCAGGAGCCAGTATGCGCGGAACTTCAAGGTTGCGGAACGGCCGAACGTCTGCACATCGGTTTCAGTCGTAAGCAGCGTGCCCTCATGGACCGGTGTGAGTGAGAAATTCCAAACCCCTCTGGCATAGCCTTCGCGGTGAAAATCTGCAAACTGCTGCGGCGTGAAGCCGCGAACGATGCCGCCATCCGGCCTCCAGAAGCGGCCGGCAATGCCCAGGACTACTTCGCGCGGTGCGACCGCCGCGAGTCGGAGAAAAGATCCGCGCCCGAATTCTTCGGCGGCGGACTCTGGAGTTCCGCCGCGGCCGAGACGATAGCCCCGAAGGCGCATAAGACCTCGAACGATGGGAAGATTCGAGAAATTGGCGTGTTCTAAAGCGGCGTACGCTTTTTCTTCCGAGGCATGCACGAGAATGGAATGGCTGGCGCTGACCTGATAGTGCGGCAGCCATTCGTCAATGGCCATCGCTCTCACTGCTCTAGCTCCGCCGCACGCAGAAAGTCGTAGTTTCCAGCAGGATTCAATTGCAGATTGTGGACGCGCCGGTTGTGGACGAGAACGTTATCGAGATACCAGAGATCGATGTAGGGAAGCTCCGCGGCCAGAATGCTTTGCACTTCGGCATAGAGCGGCTTGCGCACGCTGGGATCGACTTCGCGGCGGGCGCGATCAATGAGAGCGTCGACGCGCGGATTCGAGTAATAGCCGCGGTTGGCGCCGTTGGGCGGGAACTTCGCCGAGTCAAAGGCGTATTCGAAGATATCGGGATCTTCGTTGCCGCCAATCCAGCGAAGACTGTAGAGCTGAAAAGCTCCGTGAGTCACGTCGCTGAAGAAAGTTGCTGACTCGAAACTGCGAATGTCGAGCGCAATCCCCACTTCACGCAGCTGCTGCTGTATGACGGCGACCATCAAACGGGTGCTCTCGGTTGTGGAAGTCTTCATGGTGATGTGAAAGCGGACGCCGTTTATCGCAGGATAGCCCGCCGCATCCAGCAGCTTGCGGGCTTTGCCGGGATCGTGGTCGTAGCGCGGCACGTCTCCGTTGTAAGCCCAGCTCTGCGACGGCAGAACGCTGCGCGCCGGTTGGGCTTCGCCGCGCCATAAATATTCGATCATCGGCGCGCGGTCGAGGGCATAGGCGATGGCCTGACGCACGTGCACATCTTTCAGGATGGGATCGCGCAGATTGAATCCCAGATACTGCATCTCGGTGCCGGGTTCGGACTCGACGGCAAGGGACGGGTCGCGCTGCAGAGTCAGCACAGTGTCGGGTGGGAATGAGGCGTTGATAATGAGGTCCGCACTGCCTTTGCGAAGTTCGAGAGCTTGCGTAGTCGCGTCGGGAACCACGGCAAAGCGCACGCGCGCGAGGTGAGGCTTCTCGCCCCAGTAATCGTCGTTGCGCTCGATGACGATTTCTTTGTCCGTTTCGGCGGAGACAAACTTGAACGGCCCAGAGCCGATGGGATAGCTCGCGATTTCATTTCCGCTGCCGTAAGGGACGATGCCGATTGCACCGTCGGACAGATTCCACAGCAGGGTGGCGTCCCGCTCTTTCAGATGAAAGATCACGGTGTAATCCTCCGGTGCATCGATGTGATCGACGAAACGGTAGGCCGCTGTCTTCGTACTCCGAATCTTGCCTTGGAGCAGAGAATCGAAGGTCCATTTCACATCGCGCGAAGTGAGCGGGCGGCCATCGTGGAACGTGACGCCGTGATGCAGGTGAAAAACATAGGTGAGCGGATCGGGAATCTCCCAGCGTTCGGCGAGGCCGGGAGCAACGTTTAACTTGCTTCCGCGCGAAAGCAAATCGTCGAAGATCAAGTTGTCGATGCGCTCCGAATATGCATCCAGACCTACGCGTGGATCCAGGTTTGTGGGACTCGATTCGATCACCATCACCAGCGTGTTGGGATCGGGCTTGCTGGCGCAGGAGAGCAGGGAAGACAGCAGGGCAAGCGCGGCGAAGGAACTACCGAGCTGGAATGAATGAGACTTGGTCCAGCGGTTGAACGCCGGAAAGTTCGGCCGGCCGCAACATGCACGAGCGATACGCATCAGGCGCAGCTCAGGGACATCTCGTAGAGTTTGTTGACTGTGTTCCAGTTGCGAGTTGTGGTGACTACCGACAGCGCGCGGTCGAGAGGACTTTTCATCAAACTACTTTCGGAGGCGCCGTTGGGAAGGTAGAGATAAATCTCCTGGAGGCAACAACGAGACTCGTCGGGTTTTGTGGTTAACGTTTCTAATCTCTTTATGGCGGAAGGAGCGAGCTTCGCGGATAGAAACATAACATGAAGCTTTGCCGGGTCGATTTCGGGCCGCTTGAAGAACGGGTTGTTTTCGATCATCTGGCGTAATTCGTCGCCGGTGCGAGAGATGACGGAGGACGAGAATCCGAAGTCGCTGAGAATTCTTTCTTCGATTCGCTTGGACAGTGCACTGGAGGAACGCTTAGCGGTTTTGAAAACCACATTGCCGCTCTGGATATAGGTTTTGACCTGCTCGAAACCCAACGCCTCGAACGACCTTCGAAGAGCGTCCATCTTCATTCTCTTATTCTTGCCGACGTTAATTCCGCGCAGCATCGAGATGTAAACCGGCATGATTCACCTGCTCACTGTTTATTGACGGCTGTTCAGTCACCTAAGGATACGAGATTGTTCCCAGCACAGCCGGGTGTTTCGCTCCGGTCGCCGAAGGAACATTCGACGGCCGCCGATGCCAGGTTTGGTGGGCAAGCACGGCAAAGGCAACAGCCTCTTTCGCTGCTGAGGGCAAGCCGAACTCCTCACTCAGCCGCACCTGCAAACTGAGCGGAGCGAGTTCGCGGGCCAGCATTGCGATCAGAGTGTGGTTCCTTGCTCCTCCGCCGGAAACAATTATCTCGCGATACGAGGCCTTGGGTCTGTCTTTTGCGCGCTTCAGCACAAACCGATGTATCGCATCCGCGATCGACCGGGCAGTCAGGGCGGTCGCCGTGGCTACAATATCCTGCTTGCGTGCGCGGCCCGAAAGGTGGAGCAATTGTTGCACGAACTCGCGTCCGAATTGCTCGCGCCCGGCGCTTTTCGGCGGCCTTTGCCGGAAAAACTTTACGCGCATCACGCGGCCAAGCACATCCTCATCGGGCACTCCCGAAGCTGCAATGTTTCCATCACGATCATAGGGCCGGCCGAATAGTTTTTCCGTCACGGCATCGATGACCATATTCCCAGGCCCGGTGTCGAAGGCGATCACATCCGCGGCGGCCGACTTTGCGGGTATTGCGGTCAGATTTGCGATTCCACCAATATTTTGTACCACGCGCCCAGCGCGCGGACTGGCGAACAGCAAGTAGTCGAGAAAAGGAACCAGCGGCGCACCATTGCCGCCCACAGCCATGTCAGCGGGACGAAAGTCGGAGACTACGGGCACGCCCACGCGGGCGGCAATTACGGCGGCCTCACCCGTCTGCCAAGTTACGGCCAACTTGCGTCCGAGAAAGCGCCGCGCTGCGCTCTGATGATAAAGCGTCTGCCCATGACAGCCCACCAGTTGAACTCTTAGTTTGAATTGATGCTGCGCGGCCAACACGGCATCGGCATAAAGCTCGCCCAGCAGAAAATTGAGCCGAGCCAGATCGGCCACGCTTGCCCGCGGCGCATTCATCGCCGCCAGCACAGCGGCGCGAACGTTCCTTGGATAAGGATATTCATCGTGTCCAAGCAAATCGAGCTTTGTGTGAACAGGGGCGGACCGTCCGCGCGATTCGGGGACTGCATTATTGGCCTGGTGTGGCCCGACTTCGAGACGACCGCTTATGCGCACCAGCGCCACGTTGATGCCGTCAGCGGACGTCCCGCTCATCACGCCCGCGACGATTATGCCCGCGTCCCTCGGTCTTAACGCCATTCACGCGCCCGCCTTGTCAGCAGATGCTTCGGCAGTTGTCGGCTCGGCAGTGATCGACTCGGCATTCGGCGCACGCAGCCGGACCTCTTCACTGAATTCCCAGAGGTTGCGCGTGAGCCTTTTCACAGTCGTGTCGGAGGGCGCTTTCCCGCGGCGCAGCAGCTTCGCCGATTTATTCTTGAACGTTAGCACGCGCCGCGCCGATTCGTCCACGCGCCGCGCGAACTTTGGATTCTTTTCTGCGGTCTTCACCAGTTCTTCGTAAGCGTGTGCGATGTAATCTTCGCGATGGCAGACCAGACACAAATCTCCGCCGGATCGAACAAACTTAACGGCGGCCTGGCCGATGGGCGCGGCTGATAGAACGCCGCCCATTTCTAAATCATCGGATACGATCAGATTGCGATATCCGATACGCTTGCGGAGGATATCGCTGATCCATTTCCTGGAGAGTGACGCCGGTGTCTTATCGCCTGTCACTTGCGGGTATGCCGCGTGCGAAATCATCACGAAGGGCATCTGCGGTTGAAGAAACCGATAGGGAACGATGTCTTCGGCCCAAAGTTTCTTGAGTGGTTTTTCGATGACCGGCAATTCGTGATGGCTGTCAAGTTTCCCCTCGCCGAGGCCGGGAAAATGCTTGCCGCAGCCCAGCACGCCCGCGATGCGCAGGCCCGCGAGAAAATCTCGCGCATATTTCACGACTTCTTTCGGATCGGCCGAAACCGATCGCGAACTCATGACGCTGCGCGAAGCTTCGAAGGCAAGGTCGAGCGCGGGAGCGAAATCAACCTTAAATCCAAGCGAACGGCAGTTCTCGCCGATCATCTGTCCGTGCTTGCGGAAAAGCTTGCGGTCGCCGGTGGCGTATACATCCGCGGCTGAAGGTGCTGGTCCCAGCACTTCGCGAAAGCGATCCACGCGGCCGCCTTCGAGATCGACGCAGGTAAACAGGGGCGTGGAAATGCATTTCCGGCAATCGTGCAGCAGTCGCCATGTCTGCTCGACGCTCTTGATGTTGCGCGCGAACAGAATTACTCCGGCCGGCTGGATGCGCGTGAGCAGGGAACTGATCTGCGGCGTCATCTCTGTGCCGTCGAAGCCGACGATCAGGAGTTGGCCGACTTCCGGGGATGGCCGCGAGGATCGGGTCATCGCTCTCCCGCTCGATTCTGAGATGGGGGAACCCAGCGAATCTTACGCCTGAACCATTCGGCAATTGCGACAAGGAAGATCACAAGGGCGATTTGCCCAGCCCCTGATCCAGCGACGGCCATTGTATGCCGGGTGACTGGTGAAACATGAAGCCAACTCAGCGCGACCCTGTAGACGAGGTCCGCCCCCATCAAAACACATGCGAGCTTTACGGAATTCTTAGGCAACGTAATTGCAATAATAAAAAAATAGATGGCAGTGATGACCACTGAAACCTTCATGAAAATACCGAAGAAGCTCTTGTGCAGAGGCTCCGGCGCGATGAAATGACCTTGAACAAAGCTGCGGATTTCGCCAGTCAGGAACAGAGCGCAGAATAGGAAAAGGACGGCTAAAAAGACAGTGGTGAACCGATCGCTATCTATAGTGATTTCGCCATTGTCTTCGGGCTCGGTTTTCGGCTCCTGGGTCATTCAATTTGCCTCTTCAGCTCCGCCAGCAGATTCAGTGCTTCCAGCGGCGTGAGCCGGTTCAAATCCACTTCGCGCAACTTTTCCAGAACGGGCTGCGAAAGGGGCGTGAAAATGGTCAACTGCGCCGGAGGAGGCGTCGCGCCCGGCGAAAGATGTCCCGTGGCCAACCGCTCGACGGATTCATGCTCGGCCAATACCTCTCGCGCCCGCGCAATTACTTCGTTTGGCAGTCCCGCCAGCTTGGCGACTTCGATGCCGTAGCTGCGGTCGGCGGCTCCGGGCTCAACTTTGCGCAGGAATGCGATGCCGCCGCTGGTTTCTCTCACCGAGACGTGACAGTTCTTGACGCCCGAAAGCTGCTCGGCCAGTTCCGTCAATTCGAAATAGTGCGTGGCGAACAAAGTCTTCGCCCGCACACGCGCGTGAAGATACTCGATCGCGGCCCAGGCAATCGCTAGGCCGTCGTAAGTCGACGTGCCGCGACCAACTTCATCGAGAAGAATCAAAGATCGCGGTGTTGCGGTATGCAGAATCGCCGCCGTTTCCGTCATTTCGACCATGAAAGTCGAGCGCCCGCGTGCCAGATTGTCGCTGGCGCCGATGCGAGTAAAAACTCGATCCACCACGCTCAGTCGTGCCGAGCGCGCCGGTACAAACGATCCCATCTGAGCCAGAATCACAATCAGCGCGGCTTGTCTCAAGTAGGTCGACTTGCCGCCCATATTTGGCCCGGTCAAAAGCATGATCGTCTGCGTGGTCGAGTTCAAGTAGAGGTCGTTCGGCACGAAGCGCTCAGTACCGCCGGCCATCTCCTGCTGCTCGATCACAGGATGACGGCCTTCGACAATCTCCAGATCTCCCACGTGGCCGTCACGAGAGTCGAGAAACTGCGGCCGGCGATAGTTATGCAGCGCAGCGAGGTGCGCCATCGACGCCAGTACATCCACTTCGGCTAAGGCCAGCGCCGTCTGCCGGATTCGTTTTGCCTCCCTCGCAATCGTGGAACGCAATTCTGTAAACAGCCGCCGCTCGATCTCGACAATTGTTTCCTGAGCGTCGAGAATCTTGGCCTCGTACCCCTTCAACTCTGGGGTGGTGAAGCGCTCGGCGCCCACCAGGGTTTGCTTGCGGTCATAATCCCCAGGCACGAGATGGAGGTTCGGTTTCGAGACTTCAATGTAGTAGCCAAAAATGGAATTGAACTTGACCTTCAGCGATGCGATTCCGGTGCGTGAGCGCTCGCGCTGTTCGATCTGGGCCAGCACTTGCTTGCTGTTGCGGGAGAGATCGCGCAGTTCGTCCAGCTCGCTGGACACTCCCGAAGCAATCACGCCGCCATCAGCAAAGCTCAGCGGCGGCTCGGGAACAATTGTTTTTTCAATGCGCTCGCGCAGGTCCACAAGTTCATCGAGGGATGCGTGCAACGTCTTCAGGCGTTCCGCCGTCATGCGAGCCACGGCAGCTTTGACCGCCGGAATTTTTCCCACGGATGCCGCGAGCGCCAGCACGTCGCGCGGGTTCGCCGTCTCCAGTGTGATGCGGCTCAAGAGCCGCTCCAGATCGAGCACACCATCGAGCGCTCGGCGCAACTCCTCTCGGGCGACGAGGTTCTTCACGCCCGCTTCCACGGCATCGAGCCGGCCGGTGATTTCGCTCAGATCGAGAGACGGCCGCAGCAGCCACGAACGCAGTAGCCGTTTGCCCATCGGAGTAACCGCACAATCGATGGAACGAAACAAAGTAACGCCGGCATCTGCGCCCGCGAACAGCGGCTCAATCAGTTCCAGATTCCGCACGGTGACCGCATCCAGCACCAGGCAGTTGTGGCGCTCGTACCAGCCGATGCGGTCCACGTGATCGAGCGAGCCGCGCTGCGTGGAGCGCACGTAGTAGAGAATCGCTCCCGCCGCGGCCGCCGCCGCAGTTCGACCGGCAAGGCCAAAGCCCTCGAGTGACAAGACTCCGAAATGATTTTCCAGCAGCGGAATGGCGTGGTCGGGAGCGAAGATCCAATCTTCGACGGGAGTCTCGGTGCAGGTGGCTCCTGCAGCTCTGGGCCGAGGGGAAAGAGCAGCCTGAGAAGGCCGCGACCCTGCCTCAAACAACGGCGCGGAAGAACCATATAACAGCTCTTTGGGGCGCAACTGCTCTAACTCTTCCTGCACCCGACGTAGCGCGCTCTCGCCGGTAAATTCGGTGGCCCGGAATTCTCCCGTGGAAACATCCAGCGCTGCGAAGCCCACGGCGTCGCCCACCTGGGCCAGCGCCGCCAAAAAATTGTTTTCTTCCGATCCCAGCGACGCATCGGCTGCGGTTCCGGGAGTGACCACGCGCGTCACTTCGCGCCGCACCAATTTCCCGGCGATCTGTTTTCCAGCCATCTGCTTGTGGGCGAGGTGAGCATCTTCCATCTGCTCGCAGATGGCGACCTTGTATCCCTTGCGAATGAGTTTGCCGATGTAACCCTCGGCCGCGTGATAAGGCACGCCACACATGGGCACGGCGATGCCTTTTTCTTTATTACGCGAGGTGAGTGTGATCTGAAGTTCCTTGGCGGCCAGCACGGCATCGTCGAAGAAAAGCTCGTAGAAATCACCCAGGCGGAAGAACAGCAATGCGGAAGGGTGTTCGTTCTTGATGGCGGCATACTGCCGCATCAGCGGCGTGGAGGGCTCGGTCATTTACAGGCTTCGAGCGCGGATTATAGCAAACCACGCTGCACCGCTTCTGTGGCGGAGATCACGCGCAAGCGGTGGAAATCGCAGTTGACTCCCTGCGCCCGCAATGCTTTCCTAGTGCATGGAACTTCGCAAAGACCCGATCACGCGCTCGTGGGTCATTACTGGCGACGATCCCGCCGAGATCACGCCGCAAGCCGCATGCCGTTTTTGTCCCCAATCTCCGGCCGTGACTCAGGTGATTGCCGCGATGCCCAGCGCGGTGGGAACGACCTGGTCGGCGAGGGCCGTGGTACATCCCACTCCGCTCTATCACATTGAAGGGGAACCCGGACGCCGCGGTGATGGCATCTACGATCGCATGCGTTCCGTCGGCGCCCACGAGGTTCTTGTGGAGAACCGGCACCACGACCGCCATCTATGGCGAGCCACCGACGCGGAAATCGAACTCTTCCTCCGCCTGGCAGCCGAGCGCATCCTCGATCTCAAACGCGACGCGCGCATCAAATACGTCAGCTTCTTCAAAGACTACGGACCCAATGCTGGCCAGGAATTCAGCCACCCCACCTCACAAATCACCGCCACGATGTTCGTGCCCCGGCGCGTGCTTTACGAACTGCGCGCCGCGCGCGAATATTTTCAGGCCAAAGAACGCTGCGTTTTTTGCGACATCGTGAGCCAGGAAGAGCGCCAGGCTCTGCGCGTGATCGAAACCCGCGGAGACTACATTGCCCTTTGCCCCTACGCGCCCCGCGTGCCCTATGAAACCTGGATTTTGCCCCGCACCCACATGGCTGGCTTCGGACGCACGGGCGTGGTGCGGCCCGGCAACCTGATCGATTTCGCCGCCATTTTGCGGCGCACGCTGCAACGCGTGCGCACCATTACGGAAGAATTTCATCTCGTGTTGCACACCGCTCCCAACAGTTTTCATCCCTCCAAGAGCCTCGGTTATTGGAAGACCATTGACGACGACTATCACTGGCACGTCGAGATTCTTCCCGTCGTCGGCGCCAAGGCGCGTTCTTATACCTTCAAGGAGGTGTACTATTCGCCGGTGAGTTCGGAGACCGCCGTTAAGGCATTGCGGGAGGCCCGAATCGATGCGTGAAGTTTTCCGAAAAACCGACGGAGGACTCGCGGAGTTTATCGGAGAGTCCGGACCGACTAACCTCGCTGATGGCTAGTGGCTGATGGCTGACGGCTGATCCGGTTCTGCCAATGCGTCCACACAAAGTAGGCGACGCCGGCGATGAGCGCCGCGCCGATCACCGCATCGAACTGATGGAAATATTTCCCGAGTTCGCGCCAGTTCTGTCCGAGCTTCATGCCCAGGTAGGCGAGGGCCAGGCACCACGGCCACGATCCCAGAAACGTGTAGACGTGAAAACGTCCGCGGGGCATGCGTGCGATTCCAGCCGGCAGCGCGATGAATGTGCGAATTACGGGCAGAAGCCGCGCGACAAATACGGCCAGGTATCCCCAGCGGGCAAAGAAGCGGTCGGCCCAGTCGAGTTCGCGGCGGCCCATCAAGATCCAGCGCCCATAGCGCTCCACCAGCGGACGCCCGCCATAGCAGCCAATCTCATAGGCCACCAGCGAACCAACATTGCAGCCGACGGCCCCGGCGGTCGCCACCCATAGCAGCTTGAACCTGCCCGCAAACACCAGATAGCCGGCAAACGGCATGATCAACTCGGAAGGCAGCGGAATGCACGCCGACTCGATCGCCATAAGCAAGGCGATGCCGCTGTATCCAGTAGCGGCGATTACCGATTTGATGAACACGAAGAGAATCGCCAGTATTTTTTCGGTCATGAATGTGAGCGCATGGTTATCGGTCGTCAGTCACAAGTTCTCACTCAAGAACGGGCTCGGTCACACTAAAAGACTGCGGATTGAAAGCAGACCCAGTGTAACGGAAATTTCCTTCGAGGCGGACGATCCTGCACTTCAACAACGAAGTGCAAGAACTTGCATCTTGTTTCTAATAATCGTGCGAAGTAACATTGCCTCACCTCCGGGCCCGAATGTCCAATTTCGGGCTGTTCGCCGGTTTCCCTCGACCTCATTCGCAGGAGACGCAGCTCATGACCCGCCCGACTTTTTCGTCCATCGCGATTTTAGGAGGGAAATTATACGGGGTGACCGGGACCAGCGCGTTTGAGATCACGCCGTAGAATAGATTGGTTTATTTTCGTCGCCTTCGCAGCAGAAGAGTCGCAGGTACATCGGCGGTTGGATTGTTGAAAAGCAGCCATCCCTCGAGGAGGAGTTTCACGTATGACAAAGCAAAAGTCCGCAATCGCTCGGCTTCGTGCCGCTTTCGTGGCATCGCTAGTATTTGCCAGCGCAGGTCTTGCTTCCGCGCAGACTGAGACCGTGATTCACGCGTTCCCGTCCGAGAGCAAAACGGACGGAGCCTATCCTTTCAGTTCGCTCACCTACAGCGGTGGTGTTTTATACGGCACCACGAACGACGGCGGCCAACACAATGCTGGCGCTGTTTACAGGCTCTTGCCGCCATCGACAGAAGGCGGAACGTGGAAAGAAGGACTCATATCTTCTTTCGGACACACGAACGGACAGTGGCCACAGGCAGCCGTGCTTCGCGACGCAAACACTGGCAACATTTACGGGACAACCGCGGGAGGCGGCGCGAGCAATTATTGGGGCGCCGTTTACGAACTCACACCTCCTGTCTCCGGGAATCACTGGACGGAAACGGTGATCTACAGCTTCACCGGGCAGAGTGATGGTGGATTTCCCAGATCGAGCCTCATTTCCGACGGGAAAGGAAATCTCTATGGCTCGACTGACCAGGGCGGCAAGGGTGGTGGCGGCGTGGTCTACGAGCTGTCGCCTCCGGCTCAATCCAGCGATCCGTGGACTGAGACGGTGATTCACGGATTCACTTTCGGCGGAGCCGACGGAAGCGGGCCTTCCAACCTTATTTTCGACAGCCTCGGAGCGCTGTACGGCGCGACGCAGTCTGGAGGAGACGCCACCTGCAACGCCGGTTGCGGCACCGTGTTCAAGCTGACTCCGCCAGCAAAGCAGGGCGGAGCCTGGACCGAAAGCGTTCTCTACAGCTTCCATGCGACTGACGGACTTTCTCCCGAAGGCGGCCTGATTTTTGACGGCAGCGGTGCGCTTTATGGGACCGCCAATGACGGTGGCCAGGGGCAGACGCGAAATTATTGCTGTGGCACGGTTTTTCAGCTGACGCCGCCCGCCGGTGACGGGGTTCCGTGGACCTTGACCACTCTCTATGCGTTTAGCGGCGGCAGCGACGGCGGTTATCCCACGGGCGGAGTGATCTTCGATAGTACGGGTACGCTTTACGGCACAACCACGGGCGGCGGCTCTCTGCCCTGTGGTCCCGAACATAACGGTTGCGGCGTGGTCTTCGCGTTGAATCCACCGTCGACGCAGGGCGGTGCTTGGACCGAACAGGTGCTGCATGCCTTTGTTGGCGGCGATGATGGAGAAGATCCCCTGGCTGGCTTGCTTCTCGTCGGCAACAACCTGTACGGAACCACGGGCTACGGCGGCCCGGCTGACACCGGAATCGTGTTTGAGATCACGCCGTAGTTTTTCGCGCAAGAGATCGGCGAAGGGAATTGTGTCGCGGTCAGGTATTGTCCCGTGGCTGAAACTAATTTCGGGCTGCGTGACAAAGTAGGGACCAGCTAGAACGAACCTTCTTGAGTAAAAGTGTAGCCGGGCAGCGCCGCACCCTGCGGGCTTTTCGTCACTTTGATGCGGACGGTCTGAGCTTCCGGCGCAGCAATTCCGGCCGGCCGCAGCATCGCGTATTGCGTAAAGACTTCGCTGTATACCTTTGTAACAAGATAGTCTTGGCCGTCGCTATCGCTGCGCCAGACCTGCCCGAGTTGAATGGAATTCACGGCCACGCTCTTGTCCTGAATCTAGTCTTGTCCTGGATCTCGATGAACGCTTCCAGACTACCGGGGGCCTTGGGATGCGTCAATTGCCAACGAGGTTACGGAGGGACAGGGCACCGATTGGCTAATGTCGCGGTTCGCCAACGCCGCAGCCCCGAACAGAGAATCTCTTCATGCGCTGCCTGTGTCAAGAAAATTTGGCAGGCCAATTCTTTTTATTGAGTGTCGGGCCCTCGAAGCTGGAAAAGCGCAGGTCCCGGGTTTGCTAAGATGATTGCTCTATGTCGCGGGGAACCACACCAAGACAGCCTCGGCAGGGGCGGATTCCGAAGAGCCCAGCGGCCACGCGCCCCATCAGCATGAAAGCGAACAATAAATCTGCGCGGCCAAGCCAAAGAGTACCAGAGCGCGGCAGGGCGGCGAGCGCGAAAGGCAGCACTCCCAGCTACAGCGCGCTCGCCCCCCGCCGCATCGCCGAAATCCTGAAGCGCCTCGACCAGCTCTATCCTGGCGTCACCTGTGCGCTCACTCACTCGAGCGCATGGGAACTCCTGGTCGCGACCATTCTTTCGGCTCAGTCCACCGATGTAAATGTCAACCGGGTTACGCCCGAACTCTTCCGCAAATATCCCACGGTCGAAGCCTTCGCCGCGCTGACGCCCGAACAACTCCAGCCCGACGTTCGCTCCACTGGTTTCTTTCGCAATAAATCCAAGTCTGTCGTTGGCGCCGCGAAGAAGATCGTCGCCGAGTTCGGCGGCCAAGTCCCCGACGACATGGAGGAACTCCTCACCCTGCCCGGCGTCGCCCGCAAAACCGCCAACGTCGTGCTGGGCACGTGGTTCAAGAAGGCCGAAGGCGTAGTCGTCGATACCCATGTGCATCGCATCTCACGCCGTCTTGAACTCACCACGCAAGACGACCCACAGAAAATTGAACAGGATCTGATGAAGATAATCCCGCGCGAGAAATGGATTCTCTTCTCCCACCAGATCATCTGGCACGGACGCAAACTCTGCATCTCCCGCAAACCCAAGTGCGTCGACTGCCCGCTCGAAAACCTCTGCCACGCCGCCGACAAAACCTGGAGCACGGTGGAGCTGCACAAGAACGCAAAAGCGTAGCCCGATGCTTGGTCATCCCAACCGACTTGTCATCTTGCGCGAGGCCGGAACCTCTGCAATTCCGTCCGCAAGTTAGGTGGACGCACTCTGCTACACTTTCCCTTCGATCCTCATCCGAGGCTCGCAGCCCATGCGCACCTTCATCCCATTTGTTATCGTCATACTTATGAGCACAGTCGTTGCTGAAACCGTCGCGGCCCAAACCCTGAACGCTCCGGAGGCCGTTACCGATCCTAAGCAGATCGCCTCCAAGCCCAACGCGCAGGTCGAGTCGCGCAGCCTGACCATCGAGAAGCTCTACATGACCCGCCAGGTCGGCCGGGCAACGTGGTCACCAGACGGCAAAAGCATCGCCTTCATCTCCAACATGAGCGGGCGCAACAACCTCTGGCTCGTGCCCGCCGAAGGCGGATGGCCGGTGCAACTCACGGTCAGCGACCAGCGCCAGACCGCTCCAGCGTGGTCGCCCGACGGTAAGTGGATCGCCTATCAATCTGATTACGACGGCGACGAACTCTGGGACATTTTTCTGGTCTCGCCCAAGACCGGCAAAGTCGTCAACCTTACGCAGACGCGCGAGACCGCCGAAACGGATCCGACCTGGTCGCCCGACGGCCGCTACCTGGCGTATTTGGTGAAACCAAAAGCATCAGCAGCCTACGAGATCGACGTCTACGACATGGTGATGCGTGCAGTGAAGCACGTCACGACGAATACTCCACAAGACAAACGCAACTCCAACCCCATCTGGTCAAAAGGCGGGGAGTACATCGTCTACTCGCAAGAGCAGGCCAAGGGAACGGATTCAAACATCTTCATCGTTGACGTGGGGACGGGAAAGAGCACGCTGCTCACGCCCCACGAGGGCGAACAACTCTACTTTGCCAACGATGTCTCGCCTGGAGTAGACCGAGAAGAGATACTGATTACGTCCAACGCCGCAAACGGATACGACAACATCGGAATTCTTGGCGTCGGTATGAAAGGAGCGATCGTTGGACATCTCGTTCCAGAGAAAATCAAATGGCTGACCAAAGACAAATGGGAAATTCGTGGCGGCGAGTTCTCGCGCGATGGCAAGCACATCACCTTCAGCGCCAACGTTGACGGCAACGAAGATATCTACTTGCAAGATTTGACGACCGGCAAATCCGCGATGTTGCTCATTCCGACAGGCGTGAACGAACCCGCCGGCGGGCATTCTGCTTTCACCAAAGACGGCTCGCGTCTGCTCTACAACCACAACGGCCCCACCGCGCCGGGCGATCTTTGGGTGTATACGCTGGCGACCGGCAAGTCGCAACAGATCACGCATTCGCTTGTCGCTGGCGTACGGTCGGAAGACATGGTCGAGCCTTATCTCGTGCACTATCCCAGCCGCGACGGCAAGTGGACCATCTCCGCGTTTCTCTACGTTCCCTTCAACATGGCGCGCAACGGACAGAACGCCGCCATCGTTTACATTCACGGCGGGCCGACTTCGCAAACCATGAATTCCTTTAATCGGTTCATCCAGTACGCATCCGATCAGGGATACATGGTTCTCGCACCCAACTATCGCGGTTCGACGGGATACGGAAAAGAATTTCAGCAGGCGAATTTGTTCGATATGGGGGGCGGTGACTTGAAGGACGTACTCGCCGGCGTCGACTGGATCAAACAAACTGGCCATCTCGATCCCAAGAAGATCGCCGTCATGGGCGGAAGCTACGGTGGCTATCTCAGTATGATGTCGGTGACTAAGTCGCCGGAAGTGTGGGCTGCGGGCGTACCCATCGTGCCTTTCGTCAACTGGTTCACCGAAATCGAGAACGAAGATCCGGTGCTTCAGCAATCCGACCTCGCAACCATGGGCGATGTGGTGACAAACAAGGCCCTGTACGAAGATCGCTCGCCCATCAACTTCATCGATCAGATTAAGGCTCCGCTGCTGTTGCTCGCCGGCGGACACGACCCGCGCTGCCCTAAGTCAGAAACGCAGCAAGTGGTCGACGCCATTACGAAGCGCGGCGGGACGGTCGACTATAAGATCTACGAAAACGAAGGCCACGGCTTCGCCCGCGTCGAAAATCAAATCGACGCCTATAAACGCGTCGCGGATTTTCTGCTGGCGCACGTTCCCCCAGCGGACTGCAGTTGCTCAGTGAACGAGTAAAGTGTTCTCGATTTGTTTCCGGGTTGCCTTCCGCCCTCGCGTGACCTCGCCGTCCTGGGCGGTTAACGCAGCAGTCCCGGCCGCAGATGCCTGCCAAACCAGTCCTACATTGCGCTGTTGCCCAGGGTCTTCGGCTGTTCCATTCTCAGTTCCCGCATATAGAGAAACATCGGCAAGCCGAGAGAAACCCCGACCGTGAGCACCGCCAACACTGGAAGCCATCTCCGGCGAATATTCAGCCGGGCGCTCTCGACTCGCAGGAAGACAACCAGAACCACGGCTGAGACCAGGACATCCATCCCGAAGAAGGCGCTGATCCGGTTCACGAATAGTTCGCGGACGAAGAGCGGTAGGTTCAGACCGTTGTGCACCACCCACGGAATGAACTGCCAGTATGGAAGCAACGCCCCGGCGAAACAGAGCATGAGGTAAATCGTCTTCGGTTTCATTCCGGCAATCTAGCGATGCCGCGCTACCGGTGTCAACAGGCGCGCATAACCCTGAGCGGTAGACGCGGTCGGCTCGCCCATGTTCTGCACAATGGCCTCGACCAGCCCCGGGATCGTGAACTCTTTGGCTTCGATATCGGCCCGCAAACCAAACTCGCGCAATGTGGCAGAAGTGACCGGGCCAATCGAGGCGAGCCGTATCCCACCGAGGCTCGTGTGGGTGCGAACGGCCCGCCCGCGCGATTGCTGACCCTGCCCATCGGCCTCGCGTGAGTCGAGCAATGCCACAAAGTTACGCACGGTCGAAGAGCTGGTGAATGTAACCATTTGCGGGCGCCGCCGCGGATTCTTCAGCGCGCTGCGCAATCGCGTGCGCGACGATTGCGGCACAACTGTTTCATAGGCCTCGACCACATCCACGTGTGCGCCGGCCCTGCGAAGCTCTCGCGGAATCACGTCGCGGGCAACTTTGGCACGCACCAGCAGCACCCGCTTTCCTTTCACACGCCGCCTTAGGCTGTGCACCACGGACTCCGCTACGTACTCCGTGGGGACAATGTCCACCTGACCGCCACGTTGCTCAATCGCTTTTTTCGTCGCCGGGCCAATGGCGGCCACACGGAAGTGCCTGAGACTTGTTTTCGATAAACGCAGCCTGGCCAGCCGTCCCCACATAGCGTCGACTCCGTTCACACTGGTAAGAATCAGCCAGTCGTAGCTCGCAAGATTCTTCAGAGCAGCGTCTAAGGCATCGAACGATCGCGGTTTGCGAATTTCGATGAACGGAATCTCAAGCACCGTCGCGCCCATCTTGCGCAATTCACTCGACAGCGCACCTGCCTGATGCCGCGCTCGGCCCACCAGCACGCGAACGCCGGCCAGCGGCCGCGATCGCGGTTTTGCGAATTGTTTACCGCGGCTCATGTTGCGCGATCAGATTCCCAGGCCTTGCTTCTGCATCAGTTTAGCGATTCCGGCAACGGCTGAGTCCGTACTCTGTCCCAAAGAGTTAATAATCGCGGTCTGGTCCGCCTTGGTGCGATTTTGACTGATCTTGAACTTGGTCTCGATCCGGGTGGCCAGCATCTCGAAGCCGACGATGTGCTTCAACATCCCATGGCGAAACTTTTCACTGAGGCTGCTCCATTGCGCGAAGTAAGCCGGATCAAATGCGTGGATAATTTCCCGCACCTCTTCTAGAAGGTGTTCGGGCTCGGAAACCGCGCAGGCATGCCCGTATACGTGCACGGCAGCGTAGTTCCAGGTAGGAACGCTCTCTCGACTTTCATACAGGCTGGGGGAAATATAAGCGTGGGGTCCGTGAAAGATAACCAGCGACTCCTGACCACCTTCCAGAAGACCCCAGTGCGGATTCGCCTTGGCCATGTGTCCGTGCAGCACCATCCGATTGTCTGCGTCCCGGGCGAGGATGGGCAGATGAGTGGCGAACGGACCGCCGTCCGAGGCAGAAACCAGAATGGCGAACGGATTCGCCTGGATAAAAGAGACTGTGTCGGCGTGATCGCGAACCCGGTTGAATTCAGGGATATACATGTTTCGAGCCTCCTGCTGGTCTACGGACCAGCGATTCGACAGACCAATGATCTACAGACAGAGGTAAGCTGCACCGTCACGGGCTGCTGTCATTTCTTTCGCACGTGCAGAACCTTCCCGACTTCGGCGATCACCACTCCCGCTACATCTTTCACTTCCACCACAAACGCCGGCTCATATTTTGGCAACGTTTTCAGTTTCTCGCGAATCTCGTCAATCTGCGCATCGCTGAGGCGAAATTCGGCGCGAACCGTCCCCCGGCCCGGCTTCTTGTATCGAATGGTCGCAGCTTTGTCCCACACGATATAGTCGCGGCCCAGGTTCGCCATCAGCATCAGCATATAGAAGGCGTCCGTCATGGCAAAGAGCGATCCACCGAAGTGCGTGCCCACGTAGTTGGCGTTCCACCAGCGCAGGTTCATTTCTACGTCGACGGCCTTCATGTCGGGCGCAATGTGTTTGATGCGAATACCGGCGCCTAGAAACGGCGGCCAGAGATTGATCCAACTCCGGAGAGCATGGGAGCTCTTGGTGCCGCCGAGAATCTGCAGGAGAACGTTCCGGGTCGTCATGCCCAATCACGGTTGCGGCGGCACGGCCAAGCCATGGCCGTAGACGGCTTCGAGAATTTCGTCTGCGCCGCGGCTAAGCAACGCTTCGCCGGCATCGTTGCCCAGTTGTTCGGGACCGCCGAGATCGCCGTCGCGGGATTCGCGCAGGAGCTTCGATCCGTCGGGATCGGCGACGATGGCTTCGAGATGCAGCTTGCCATTTCGTGCGTCCTTCAGAACTTCCGCGAATGCGCCGATGGGGACCTGGCAGCCTCCGCCCATGCGCTGGAGCAGCGCGCGCTCGCAGGTAGTGGCGGCCTGAGCGTTTGCGTCGTTCAAGAGTGCCAGATGATCGCACATAGTCTTGTCGCCTGCGCGGATTTCGATGCCGAGCGCGCCCTGTCCGGCGGCGGGGCATATGATTTCGGCGGGAATAATCTGTCGGATCAATTCCGTTTTGCCCAGTCGCTTCAGCCCGGCCGTGGCCAGAATGATGGCATCGTATTCGCCCTGTTCGAGTTTGCGCAGGCGTGTATCGACGTTGCCGCGCAGGGGATGAATGTCGAGATCGGGCCGGATGGCCTTCAGTTGCGCCTGGCGGCGCAGGCTGGACGTGCCCACGCGGGCGTCCTGCGGCAGATCCTCGATCTTCGAATACAGCCGGGAGCAGAAGGCGTCGCGTGCGTCTTGTCTCTGTGTGATCGCCGCGATTTGGAATCCCGGTGGAAGTTCGGTGGGCAGGTCTTTCAACGAATGCACCGCCAGGTCGATGCGGCCGGCGGCGAGGGCTTCTTCGATCTCTTTCGTGAAAATTCCCTTGCCAAGTCCGCCTTTGGTGCCGACCTGGGCCAGCGGGACGTCGGTGATTTTATCGCCCGTGGTGTGGATGATTTCGATTGCGACTTCATGGCCGCGTGCGCGCAACAATTCAGCAACGTGGTTGGCCTGCCACAGGGCGAGTTGCGAGCCGCGCGAGCCGATACGGAGAGTGGGCATCAGCGGCGTGACCGCGCTCCCTTGTCGGACGCATCTTTGTTTGACGGTTCTACGTTCCCAGCTTGCGAGGCCGGCCCTTTTTCCTTGTCTTGCAGATTGAACAGCCGGCGCACCACTTCAATCACCGTGGTGGCTTCAGCTTCACGGGCAGCAGTCTTCAGCGTCGTGACGGGCGTGTGCATCACCTTGTTGATGATGCCGCGGGTCAAGGCCTCGACGGCCATTTCCTGTTCCGGCGTCAACGGACCCATGCGGCCGCGCACGCGATCGATTTCGGCCTGGCGAATGGTTTCGAGGTGGTCTTGCAAGCTGACAATCGTCGGGACTACGTCGAGCGTCTGCAGCCGGGCCTCGAAGCGCTCGACTTCACTGGCGATGATAGCCTCGGCAAGTTCGGCTTCCTTGCCGCGGTCGGCGACGTGGCTGGTGATGGCTTGCTGCAGATCGTCGAGGTCGTAGGTGAAGATGCCGTCGAGTTTGGCCATTTCGGGCGCAACGTCGCGGGGCACGGCAATGTCGACGAAAAACATGGGCCGGTTCTTGCGGCGGGCAAGAAACTGCTCGCCATGCTCGCGCCGAAAAATCGCGTGCGGAGAACCGGTCGAAGTGATGACAATATCGGCGCGGTCGCAGATGGAATAAAGATCGTCGAACCTGACGGCCTGGCCATTGAATTTATGCGCCAATCCAACGGCGCGCTCGTAAGTACGGTTGGACACGAAGATCGAAGCGCAACCATGGGCCATAAGATGCCGGGCGGCGAGTTCGCTCATTTTTCCTGCGCCAACGATGAAGACGCTCTTGCCCTGCAGGGTGCCGAAGATCTTCTTCGCCAGTTCCACCGCAACCGAGGCGATGGAAACCGAAGACGAGCCCACGGCAGTCTCGCTGCGCACGCGCTTCGCTACCGCAAAAGCGCGGGTAAAGAGTTGATCGAGTTGCGCGCGCACTGTGCCCAAGGCGCGGGCTGTAGCATAAGCTTCTTTGACTTGGCCGAGAATCTGGGCTTCGCCTACCACCATGGAATCCAGGCTGGACGCGACGCGGAAGATGTGCCGCACGGCGTCTTTTTCTCGAAACTCATACAAATGGGCGTCCAACTCTTCCGCGGTCAGATCAAAGTGCTCGCGCAGAAATCCGCGCAAGTCGGCGGCGCCGTTCGTGGTGTGGGTCACGACTTCCACGCGATTACAGGTCGAGATGACCATGCCTTCTTCGATCCCAGGATAGGCAGCGAGATCACGGCAGGTGTCGGACAGGCGCGACTCGGGAATCGCCAGGCGCTCGCGCACTTCGAGCGGAGCGCTTCTGTGATTCACGCCGATGAGTTGGTATCTCACGAGGCGGCGAACCTGTGGATGGTGGAGAAATAGTTGGCGGCCCAGGCCACGATGGCGGCCACGAAGGCGAAAGTGGCGAGAACGGCGGCGCGGCGTCCGCGCCATCCGGAGTTCCAGCGGGTAACGACCATGACCATGTAGACCGCCCACATCAGCAGCGACAACAGGATCTTGGGATCCGTAAAGTCGACGTGCCCGTAGGTTGACATGGCCACCACCGAGCCCGTAATCAGACCCAGCGTCATGAAAGGAAAGCCCAGCAGCAAAGACCGGTAGCCGATCTGGTCAATCACTTCCAGCGCGGGCAGGAACGAAATCAGGCTGCTGGGCTTCTTGGCTTTCAGTCGGCTCTCCTGCAGCAGGTAGAGCAGGCTCGCACCAAAGCTCAGCACGAGCGCGGCATAGCCCGTGAAAATGAGGATGATGTGTGCAATCAGCCATCCTTTGTGCTGCACGAAAGCGGTCAGCAACACGGGCTGCTCATCCACGGCCGCGATGAAGGTGAGAAAAAACACAATAGGGAACACGACCACTCCGGGCGAAGTAGTCTGGTAAATGGCATAGATGATCATGAAAAATGTCATCGAGAAAAAAGCCAACAGCGACTCCCCGTTGTGCACTGAAGCCCATACAACATGGCCAGAGAGGAAAAGCTCGACTAGCGAGACGAAGTGGAAAACCATGCCCAGGCTGGCGGCGTGCAGGGCGATTCGGCTGAAAAGATCGCTGGTGCGGGTTAGCGCAAAGAAGGCGTAGATCAGCCCGATGAAGTAGCAAGCCAGCGCGAAACGAAGCCAAAGCAGGGGCATGGATATGGGAAGTATCAGAGTCTACGTCTACGGAGTTTACGCGAAACCGAGTCAGCTCGCGGAGCCGTCAGGACGCTAATCCTTTCCCCGCATTATAGTCCGCAGCGGGAACAACGAGGGAAGCAAGAAGAGCCATCGCGGATAACCCTGACTTCTACTCCACGCCCAGGCTGGCCAACGCTTCCTCAAGCAAAGCGTGGTGGATAACCAATCGGCGGCCATGGGTCTTCACATCTTCCAGTTCGTCGAACGCTCGAAACAGGCGCAGCTTCGCGGCGGCGTACTGTTCAGCCTCGCTGAGGTCGCGGCCGTGGCCTGCGGTCCATGCTTTCGCTGACTGATCCGGCAGGAACACGCTGACGGCGTAAGTGACCTTGCGATCGGAGGTGACATCGAAAACAAATTCCATGGCCGGGGATTCGGCGTCACTCTGCAACGCTGCGCGTTTGCCGACGAAATAGTACTGGTAGACGTACCCTTGCGCACCGGCGTAGGTCTTGAGGCGGCGAACCGTCATCATCGACACCTGGACATTATGCGCCTCTCAGGCCCAGATGGCCGTCGGGTTTCGAATTCCTGCGCCCCACTCGGACGTTCTCCCACCAAGAACTGCGCGACTCAAAACCCTTGCCATCCTGCAAAGACCGCACAACGCCGCTCCATCAGCGGTCTCCGGTCATTTTCCCGAGGCCCTAGCCAGTTGCGATGCCACAATCTTCCAACGGCCTTTCCGCTTGCGCACGACATCCATGTAAACGTAGCGGACAGGGAAGCGCTTTCCATCTTGTTCGACTTCATTTTCTTCCGAGCCGTGCACGACCGCGATGTTTCCAAAGAGCCGGATCCGCCGCCCCGTCGAGACCATCGAGACGTAGCGGATCGAGCCGGTCTTCAGAAGATTCAGCACATCTTGCTTGGTGAAGGCCTTGCCCGAGTCGTCATATTGAATATAGTCGGCGGCGAAAATGCGCGACAGTTCGGCTTGGTCGGCGGCCATCAGGGCGCGGTCTCCGTCCTCGAAGAGTTTCACAATTTCTTGTTCGTCATCGCGCGCGTGCATGGATTCGGTCGCGAAACCGCCTTCACCGGGCGCTCTCGGCCAATAAGCGCCTCCTGGCCAAGACTCCACAGCCCAAACCCTGATCGACCAACGTTCCCGGCTTTGACGCCCGCCACGCCTTAGTGTACAAGCAGGGAATCTGAATCATCTTCACACCTTCGAGGAGGACTCTGTGCTCAAACTATCCCGTTCCCTGGTCGCGCTGCTTCTTCTGGTCATCGCCGCATTGGCCGGTTCTCAAGCCCAATCCGCGCCCGCCGTTTCCGACAAGCCGTTCGTAATCGAATACTATTACAAGACCAAGTGGGGCCACGCCGACGAATTCCTCAAGCTGTTCAAAAAGAATCATTACCCCGTGCTCAAAAAGGAAGCCGAGATGGGGCGCATCGTCAAAGTTTGGATGGACCAGCCCCGCTATCACACCACCGAAGACGGCCGCTGGGACTTCCGCGTCACCATCGTTTTCAAAAACGCGGCCGTCGCCAACGAATCCTTCGACGAAGCCGCCCTCCAGAAACAGTTGTATCCCGACCTGGAAACGTTTCAGCGTGAAGAGCAACGGCGTTTCGAAATCCTCGATGCGCACTGGGATCTGCCGGTGAAGACGATGGATCTGGATGCAAAGTAGCCGACGCTCCCCACTGCCGCAAGCCTTAAGACCAAAGACGAACACGAGGATTCGGCATCCCCTGGCGCCTCATCGGCGATCCGCGGCCGACCGGTGAGCCCAAGAACGCACTGCGTAGAAGTACCGCGCATGCGTGAGCCGGTCATGCTGCTAAGATCAAGATTTAAGGGGAAGGTTAAGATACAAGACCGCAAGACCCAGGACCTGAGACAGGAAAGCGGATTCGCGAGAATGACTCACAACGGCGGAATGAATCGCAATGCATAAACGAAAGCAAGTGAGGAGAGATTTGCGGATGGTCGTCCTACTCGCCGCGCTGCTCAGTGTAACGGCGTGGGCGCAAACGGGACAGCCTGCGGGTGCGCCGCGATCCGCGAGCCAGTCCGCATCCACACCGGCCGCCGCCACACAGGATCAGCCCAAACCCGCACCGCCCAAAGAAGAAACAGAAACTAAGATCACGCCGCGTGAGGCGGAAGAGCTTTTCCACTCGGTCGACGAGATTCTGGCCTTCGACAGCAAGCAGACGGGTCTGCCCATCAAGAAAGAAGTCAAGCGCAGGCTCACCAGCCGCGAAGAAGTTGTGGCCTATCTTACCAAACACATGAAAGATGAAGACGTGCAACGCCTGCGCCGCTCGGAACTGGTGTTGAAGAAATTCGGCATGTTGCCCCGCGACTTCGACTTGGAGCAACTCCTGGTCGCGCTGCTGAAGGAGCAAGTGGCCGGATATTATGATCCGAAGACGAAGACGGTCAACCTGCTCGACTGGGTTCCGCTGGAAGAGCAGGAGCCCGTGATGGCTCACGAACTGACCCACGCGCTGCAGGACCAGTCCATCAATCTCGACAAATGGATGAAGAAAGGCGAGAAGGACCTGGCGGAAATCAGGAAAGACCCCACCCCCTCCGAAATTGAAGATGACGAGATGGATGATGCCCGCGAAGCGGTGATCGAAGGCCAAGCCGAGGCTGTGATGATGCAATACGCTCTCGTGCCCGTGGGGCGGTCGATTATCGATTCGCCCGACCTGGTGGAGTCGATGGAGTCGGGCATGAGCAGCGGCACTCCAGATTCTACAGTCTTCAAAGATGCGCCGATTTTCCTCAAGGAGTCGCTTACGTTTCCCTACAGCTATGGGCTGGCGTTCGTGGTCAAGCTTCTGCAAAAAGGCGGCCGCGAAAAAGCGTTTGCCGGCGTGCTGGCGAATCCTCCGCACACGACGCGGCAGATCATGGAGCCCGAGACATATCTCTCCGGTGAGCGCATTGAGCCGATGCGCGTGCCTGACTTCGCCCACGACTTCAGGAATTATCGGAAGTTCGATATCGGCGCCATGGGCGAGTTTGATGTGGCCGTGCTGGTGGAGCAATACGCAGGAAAAGAATTGTCCAATCGCCTGTATCCGGAATGGCGCGGCGGATATTACTATGCCGCTCGGCCCAGGAACGACGCGGCGGCGCCCCTGGCGCTGTTGTATGTCTCTCGCTGGTCGAGCGCCGAGAAAGCTTCTGAATTTGCCGGCATTTACGCTCGGTCGCTGACCGCGCGCTACAAGAAAACAGAAGAGATGAAAGCGCAAGAGAGCGCTACGGTCTCAGCCCAAACTGCGGAGACAGATGATAAGCCGGCGCCCACTGTCGAGCACAAGATTGACGTTCTCAAGGGGCGGCACGTGTGGTCTACCGAGGAAGGCCCGGTCGTCATCGAGCAGCAGGGCGATACCGTTCTGGTGAGCGAGAGCCTGGACGCGGCCACTACAGAAAGAATCGAGCAGGAAGTGTTCGCGAAATAACCGGAATAGCGCAAATGGTGTTCCGCAAGGACGCGAGTTCGCTCGTGCCGCAATCGCCCCAGAATCAGTGCGCCTTTAAGCCGCCGAGGTTAGCCCTTGACTCTGCTCTGCGCTTTCTGCGGTCTTTCCGCCTTCCCGCCATTCATTCTTGATCCTGATTGGATTCTCAACGCGACTTCCGCTTCGGCGCGTCGCTCTGCTCTGCCTCAGCCAAGAAATGCCGCACCGTCGCCGCAACTGCCATTTCCTTTCCTGCCCGCGTGATCGTCAGCCTACGCTCCTGCCCCGGCAAACCTTCCAGCATCGACCAGACTTGTCCCAAAGTTGAACCGGCCACCGGAATGCCATCCACGGCCACAAGCTGATCGCCCGCCTGGACCCCCGGCAGGGAAGACTTACCGTCGAAATCGGCAACACCCGCAACGGCAAAGCTGCCGTCGTGTTCGGAACGCAGAATCAGTCCGATCACGTCGAAGTCGGGAAAATTGAAAGTGCGGCCGATGTCGAAATAGACAGTGGAGTGGGCATAGTCGAGGCCGATGCGGTAATTCATCAGCGAGTTTGCGCCGATCAGCCCAGCGGCGGCCATGCCGGCGCGCCCCGACGAAAACAAAAAGGAATCTTTAGCTAGTGACGCCACAGCCACATCCGTCAGATAGACCGGACCAAACTGCAGGCGGTCGATACGCATCAGCTTCCAGGTGACTTCCTCGTTCGCTCCCTGCATGTTCGCAGGCCCCACGGCGCCGGTCATACGCGGCCAATCCGGATGTGTGGCGGCCAGCGTATCGAACAGTCCTCTGGCGAGAAAGCTGAACGATGATCCCGTGTCCAGCGCCAGTCTGTAGGTCTTGTTCTCGATTTTGCTGGAGACGCCGATGAGTCCATTTTCATCGACCTGAATCTTGCTGCCGATTCCCTTGAAGTGAATTGTGCCCGGTTCGCCGATCGTGAATTTTCGGCCGGGATAGTCGATGAGCACGTCGTAGTGGCGCAGGACCGTGGAAGGAATGCTGATTTCCCCAGCCATGCCGGCAGCCAGCCCGGAAGCGGCGCTGTCAACCTTCTGCGGGCTTTGCGCTTGGCTGACGCTGGCTTGGTTGACAGCGGAAAGAGGAATCTCCATGCCGCCGATTCCGATCTGGCTAGGCGGTTTGCCGGAGCAAATATCACCCGCACAAGCCAGTTCCACGCCCGCCAGTTTCGCCACTCGCTGCGATAGATAGAGATCAGGATTGCCGTCGTTTACCCATCCCTTCACTCGCAGCATCGAGCCATCGGCCAGGGGAAGATCTACGTCGATCATCACCCGGCCATGATCGATGCTGGCCGGCACGGTAACGGCCGTGGGTGGCGGCGGCGCTGTAGGCTTATGCGCATCTTGCGCCCACACTATCGCCACAAGGGCCAGCGTCGTCAGCGCAGTTTGGCCGGTCGTGATGCGAACTGCCATGAGCAGATTGTACCGGGACGGGGTCCTGAGGGCAGGTACAAGCGCACGATTATGACACCCGTAGGCTGCGAAGAAATGTGCGCCTTCACCGGCTGCCATCTAGCTTTGTACTCTTGAGTTCTACCTGTTTTCATCCGCGCGAATCCGTGGCGGAGAAGTTGCACAGCCAAAATGCAATGCAGGCGCCCACACCCCCTGCGGTGCGGGCGCCTGTTTCCCCCCAATCCCTCCGGGTGACGGAGGGCGTGAAGGACTCAATCGCCGATCCTGGCGTCCGCTAACAAAGCCTGCAGTGCGGCTCGGCGTCTCTAAGATTGCGGGGGCTCATCAGGTCAGCTGAGAGAAAATCTGCCCTCCCGACGCAATCCCACAGTACGCAATCCTTGGGCCTCAATTGTCAACACCGTGTCTTCAATTTGTAAAATGGGCTGCGCGGAATCGGCGGGTCGCCGTTACAGCCGCTGCTGCGACTGCGAAGAAGCGCTGGGGAGAGGCGCCTCCACATGGAAGTATTTGCGGTAGGCGGCGATCCAATCGGTGGAAATGTCGCGCTGCGCCGTCGCCAGGTCGAGATCGCCGTGGCATACCATCTGATGCAGCCGGTTCTCTAATTGATCTTTCACCTTCGCGTTCCACACGGTATTGTGGTAGGGCTCCGGCCACAGGTTGCGAACGTCGGTGGCGCCTCCAAGCTCCGGTGTAATCAGGTAATCCACTTCATAAGCATCCGCTTCCCGGCTCGCGACTCCATACAACTGCAAAACTTGCCCTTTGAGCGCAGCCGGAACCGCGGCGCTCTCTTGCGCTGAATGCGCAGAGCATACCTCGCTCTGAGTTACCGGAATGGTTGCTCCTGGCGTAAGGCTCGCAATCGGTTCCGCCGGGGATGCAACTGTCGGCGCGAGGCTCTGCCAGGGTGCGGCGGACTCCCGGCGTTGCACGGCCGCGAATAACAAAGCGATCACGGTCACACCGGCGAAAACCGCTGCGTACCGGGGACTGGTGAAAGCGCGCGCGGTCAGCCACGGCCGCCATCCGTTCGGGCGTTCGCGTGCTGCCAAATCCGCCAAGTGGGCTTTCAACAGCGCGCGTGGTCCCGCCGCTGCCGGCAGCTCTCGATGTACCGCCTCCCGATGGGCCTGGCAGAACTCTTCCAGATTCCCTTCCATCGCTTCCAACCGAGTGCGGCATTGAGCGCAGGTTTCAAGATGCACCAGAATGCTATGCTCAACTCCCGAGGAGAGTTCTCCGCCGGCGTACAGCAACAAATCTTCGTCGCAGACGTGGTCCCAGATGCTTCTCATGTCGAACCTCCGTCTGCCCGGTCCAGCTTGGCCAGTGAGCGTGCCAGTGACGCCGCCACCGAGCCTAGGGAAATGCCCAGCGCAGCCGCGATTTCGCGGTAGCGCAAGCCTTCGCACCGCAAAAACAGGCAGCCCTGGTCCTGCTCCGGCAGCGCAGTCACCACCGCCCACAAACGTTTCTGCCGCTGCCGGCTCCAGGCCCATTCTTCCGGGTCCGGGACCGCGTGAATCTGCTGCTCGGGCAAAGTCTCGTCGAACTCCACCAGCCGCCGCAGACTTATCAGGTTTGCGTTCCGCCGTTTCAAAGCCAGATTGCGCGCCACCCGGAAAACCCAGCCGCGAAGATTCTGCCGCGACTTTCCATTCCGCAAGTGCTGAAACAGCAGCAGAAATGATTCCTGAACAATTTCCTCTCCATCGTGTACCGGCAGGCCAAGACAAAGCAAATAATGGAGGAGCCTGCTCCGCAACTCTTCGAACAAACTCACCACTTCGTCTTCAAGCGGCGACGCCGACCTCTCAGCTGTGTCAGCCTTGGTCGTGAGCGGCAACCGGAAACTGAACTCAGAAGGTAACGTCAAGTCGTAAGCCTTATGCCAAACGTCCAGGCAGAATCCGAGTGTAGCACGCGCCTGGTCGCACCTTTCGCGATTATCGGAATACAAAAGTACCGAAACATTCCTGAACAAAAGTGCTGCGAAAAGAATATCTACAACTATATTTTCGCCCGGGAATTGCTCGTGCTCCACTTCTGGTTGAGCGTCGCTAATTCCTAATCCGTGTTCATCCGTGCAAATCCCTGGCAAAAGCGCAAAAGCGTCTACACCACAAAATACTTCGCCCCCGGATGATGCACCACAATCGCCGAGGTCGACTGCTCCGGCTCCAGCAGAAATCCCGAAGTCAGCCGCACTCCCACATTCTCCTCCGGCTTCAGCAGCACAAACAATTTCGTCTGATCCTCCAGATTCGGGCACGCCGGGTACCCAAACGAATACCGCGACCCCCGATACTTCTGGTGAAACAGATCGCGAGTCTCCGCCGCATCTTCGCCCGCAATACCCAATTCTTCCCGCATCTTCTTGTGATGCAGTTCCGCCAGCGCCTCCGCCGTTTCGACACTCAGCCCGTGCAGATACAAATACTTCGTATACTCCCCGCCCTCAAACAATTTCTGCGTCTCAACCGAAGCCCGCGCCCCCACAGTCACCAAAGAAAGCCCAATTACATCGGTCTTTCCAGACGATTTCGGCGCAAAGAAATCCGAAATGCAAAGCCGCCGTCCCTCCCTCTGCCGCGGAAACGTAAACCGCAACAGTTCAGTAGCGCCGGCGTCTCGCCGGCTGTCGCGGGAGCCTGCCCTGAGCTTGTCGAAGGGGCGACTCGCCCCCGCACCGTTCGACTCATAGACGACGACATCATTCCCCTCACTCTGCGCCGGAAAATACCCCCACACCACCTTCGCCTCAAACAAATCCGACTCCGCGATCTCTTCTTCCAGTTGTTTCTTGATCGGCCGAAACTTCTCCTCCACCAGCCGCACATAATCCGCCTGTGACGCGGTCTTCAGTTGCCACTGATTCTTGAACAGCGCCGTCTCGTTGATATACGGAAAAACATCCCGCACGTCGTAGCGCTTCGTTCTCACTCCCCAAAACGGAGGCTCGGGAATATTCGGCGCGTCTCCCACCACTGGGCTCCGCTCCGCAAACACCGGACCGGTCTCCTCATCCACGGCCGCCGCCTTCGCATACTCTTTCACCGTGCGCCCTTCGAGCAACCGCGCATCGCGCGCTCCGTCTTCCGTGGTCAAGTCCTGCATCACGTGCAATCCAGCAAACGCGTCCTCGGCGTAGAACACGGCATTCTCATACTCCCGCCGCAAGTCATCCTCCACATACTTGCGCGTCAGCGCCGCTCCGCCGCAAATCACCGGAATCTCCAGCTTCTGCCGCTGTAAATCCTGGATCACATACTTCATCTCCAGCGTCGACTTCACCAGCAATCCGCTCAGCCCGATCGCGTCCGCCCCGTGCTCCTGCGCCGCGTTGATAATTTTGTCCCCGGGCTGCTTGATGCCCAGATTTACCACCTTGTATCCGTTATTCGACAAAATAATGTCGACCAGATTCTTCCCAATGTCGTGCACGTCGCCCTTCACCGTCGCCAGAACGATCGTGCCCTTCTGCGATCCACTATCCTTTTTCTCCATCTTCGGCTCAAGATACGCCACCGCCTGCTTCATCACTCCCGCCGAATCCAGCACCGAGGGCAACTGCATTTTGCGCGCGCCAAACAGGTCGCCCACCGTCTTCATTCCATCCAGCAAAACCGAGTTGATCAGCTCCAGCGGCGAATAACTGGTCAGCGCCTCTTCCAGCAACTCTTCCAGCGCTTTCTTTCGCGCGCCCTCGCCCACCGCTTTTTCGCCGTTGATGATCGCGAACTTCAGCTTGTCCTCCACCGACAGCGTATCCACATGCGCGGTGGTCGAGACCGCCGGTTTGCCCTTCATCCCGGCAAAATGCGCCATGTACGTCTGCAACGGATCGCCCGCACCCTCGCGATAAATCAGCTTCCGCGCCAGGTCCACTTCTTCCTGCGGAATCTTGTACAGCGGATAAATCTTCGTGTAGTTCACGATGGCCATATCCAGCCCGTGGTCCACCGCCTCATGCATGAACACCGAATTCAGCACCCGTCGCGGATAAGCGTCCAGCCCAAACGAAATATTGCTCACGCCGAGAATCGTCTTCACGTCCGGCAATTCTTTCTTGATTCGCTTCACCGCTTTCAGCGTCTCAATTCCCGCCGAGCGATATTCTTCCTGCCCCGTCGAAATCGGCAGCGTCAGCGCGTCGAAAATCAAATCCGTTCCGTCCAGTCCATACTTCTTCGTCGCCAGATCGAAAATCCGCCGCGCGATTGCCGCTTTCTTTTCCGCCGTGAGCGCCATGCCGTCTTCGTCAATCGTCAGCGCAATCACCGCCGCCCCATAGCGCTTGGCCATCGGCAGCACCAGCGACGTTCGCTTCTCCCCATCCTCCAGATTGATCGAATTGATGATCGCCCGTCCCGGAATTCGCTTCAGCGCCTCTTCCACCACGTCGGCCTCGGTCGAATCCACCAGGATCGGTGCCGGCACCCGCGTGGCAATCCTCTCCAGAATCGAACTGATATATCCCTTCTCGTCTTCGCCCACGATGGCGCAGCACAAATCCAGCATGTGCGATCCTTCATTCACCAGCTTCTTGGCCAGCGCAAGAATGTCGTCGTACTTTTTCCCTTGGACAAGATTGCGGAAGTGTTCCACCCGCGTGGTCGTGTTCATTTCTTCCGCGACGATCAGCGGCTTCGGTTCCAGATCCAGCGGAATCGACGTATACGCGCTCGAGGCCGCTCCCACGCGCTTCACTTCGCGCTTCGCCGGTTCCACTCCGGAAACCGCGTCCACTACAGCTTTCAGGTGTTCCGGCGTGGTCCCGCAGCACCCGCCCACAATGCGAACGCCATAATCCTGCACAAAGTGCTTGTGATACTCAGCCAGTTCCCCCGGCGTCAGTTTGTAAACCGCGTGCCCGCCTTCGTTCTGTGGCAGGCCGGCGTTGGGCAGCACGGAAACTTCTTTCGTCGAATTCAAGGCAAGATAACGGACCGCATCGTTCATCTCCTTGGGTCCAGTCGCGCAATTCAGCCCGATCGCGTCCACTTCAAATGGTTCCAGCGCCGTCAGCGCCGCGCCAATCTCGGTCCCCAGCAGCATGGTTCCGGTTTCCTGCAGCGTCACCTGAACCATCACCGGCAGGCGCTTGCCCGCTTTCCGCATCGCGTCCAGGATGCCGATGGTCGCAATCTTCGCCTGCAACAAATCCTGGCAGGTCTCGATCAGCAACACGTCCACGCCGCCCTCGATCAGCGCCGCCGCCTGCTCCTCATATGCCGCCGCCATCGCCTCGAACCCAATGTGTCCCAGGGACGGCAACTTCGTCGTCGGTCCCATCGATCCCGCCACAAACCTCGGGCGGTCTTTCGTCGAAAACTGCTGTGCCACTTCCCGCGCCAGTTGCGCAGCCGTGACGTTGATCTCGCGCACTCGATCCCCGAGCTCAAACTCGTGCAAAACAATCCGCGACCCGCCAAACGTATCTGTCTCCACGATGTCGCAGCCCACGCCGAAGAAATTCGCATGAATCTCGCGAATAATATCGGGACGGCTCAGCACCAGAACTTCACTGCAATTCTCCTTGCCCCAGTAATCGTCCAGGGTAGGGTTCCGCTTCTGAATATTCGTTCCCATCGCGCCGTCATAGACGACAACGCGCTGTTTCACGATTTGTAAAAAATCAGCCATACTGAAGCTCTTAGCTTGTAGCCTTTAGCTCTTAAGCCCTATCCGCGTTCGTCCGCGTGAATCCGCGGCGAAGAAGGTTTCTCGCCACTCGCAACTCAGTACTAGCTACCAGCAATGCACAAACGCCGGCCCGTACCGGGCCGGCGTCTCGCGCATTCAAACTTGCAACTGGAACTCTAACTTCCCGCAACCACCTGCGTCGGAGCGCCGCCGTCCACGTCGGCCTGATTGAACACCATGTTCGCTCCCATATGAGCGGGCGCGGGCGCCAGCATCTGCTCCTTGCGGTAAACCAAATTGCTCGCGCTGAACGTGGCCAGCTCAAACCCATGCCCGTGCGTGATCGCGTCGGTCGGACAAGCCTCCACGCAGTA
>PMHV01000018.1:0-224 GCA_003156805.1 Acidobacteriaceae bacterium
TTCTTGCCCGCACGCTGGCCGCCCGGCTGCTCGCTCGTCTGGGCCGGCCAGCAGATCACCACGCTTTTGCCGAAGGCATCAAATCCGTGCACCAAAACACTGCGGAAGCTGTTGCCATATGCAATCAGCAGAGTGACGGTAGCAATGCCCCACACCACGCCGAGCATGGTCAGCAAGCTGCGCGTAACGTTGCGCTTCAGCGCGATCCAGGCTTCGAGAATGAT
>PMHV01000018.1:271-104914 GCA_003156805.1 Acidobacteriaceae bacterium
CCGGCAAAAAAATCCGGCATGGGCAGCAGATTCACCAGCGCGCAAAAACCGAACGCCACTCCCAGACCCACAGCTCCGCTGAGTCCCGCAATAATCAGCGCCTCCACAAAGAACTGCCGCAGNNCAGCATCACGTTCATCACGCCGATGCCGCCCAGCAGAAGCGTCACAATTCCCACCGCACCCAGGAAATATTTCATGCCATCGGTCATCGTCTTAAACGCTTGCGCTTCCTGCACCGTATCCCAGATGGGGCAAGCCTCTTTATCGGTCGGGTCGTAGCGATGCATGCGGGCCAGCGCCACGCGCACTTCATGCTTGCAAGCCGCGTGCTGCTCCACTGACTTCGGCGTCACCAGCAGTTGATCGAACGTAGTCGCAGTGCCCGGCGGCCGGTCGGGGAAATCGCGCCGCATCGCGGAAAACGGAAGGAAAATCTTGTTCACGTCCCAACCGTCATAGCTGGAATCCTGTTTCTTCTTTGCCATTACCCCAATGACGACGTAAGGAAAATCATTCAAATACACGTTGTCGCCCACCGGATTGCGCCCGGGAAATAGCTGTTTGGCCGCGTCCGATCCCAGAAACGCCACCCGCCTCGCCTCGCGCATGTCATCCCAGTCGTAGAATCGGCCTTGGCCTACGTCCAGAGTGCGAATGTAGGCAAACTGCGGATGCGACCCGGTCACCGTGAACGCGGCATTGTTGAAGTTGCTGTGCGCCCGCACCGTGTCCTGTTCCAACTCCGGGATGGCGTACTGGCAGTCCGGCGTTTCCTCTTGTACCACCGGCAAATCCGCATCTTCCCAGTGCACCAGCCGTCCCGCCTGCGTTCCGCCCGCCTGCAAACTCGTGCGCCCATGGAAAACAATCATCACGTCCTTGCCCAGGTTCCTTGCCTGCGATTCCTGTCCCTTGCGCAGACCCTCGCCCGCCGCCACCATCAGGACGATCGAAACGATCCCCCAGGCGATGCCGAACATGGTCAGAAATGCGCGCAGCTTGTGCGCCCACAAAGTCCGCAGCACGTCGCGAAAGAGATCTGCCACAGTCATAGCGGTTGGACGGGGCGAGAAAAGGAAGGTGAGCGCCTTCACACAATCCCGCCTCTGCGATTGGATACGAAATGGAGGACCTTTTAGTTCAGGAAGATTTGGCCGCGTGGAAACGGCCATGTAGGGACAGTCATGTGGGGACGGCCGCCTTGGCTGTCCAGCCGAGCGCAGCGAGCCTGTTTCATCCGCGCAGACGCAAGCCCTCCAAGTCTCCAGTCGCCTGCAACCAAACATCAAATTCTTTCAACGCCAACCCGCACTGCACCCGGTGCCGCTCCTTGCGATCGCGAATTTTCTTCTCCAGCGCGGGCAAAAGATCGAACGTAATATTTGCCGGCTGAAAGTTCTTCGCGTCGGCGTGGGTGATGTAGTGAGCCAGCGATCCGAACGCTGAAGCCCGCGGTGGCGGAACCGGTTCGTCTCCGCTCACCAGAGCCGCCGCGTTCATCCCCGCTATCAACCCGGTGGCAATCGATTCGACATAACCCTCGACTCCGCAAATCTGTCCTGCGAACAAAACCCGTGGATGCGCTTTCATCTGCAGCGTCTCGCGCAGCAGCGCCGGCGAGTTGATATAAGTGTTGCGGTGAATCTGTCCATAGCGCAGAAACCGCGCATTCTCGAGCCCCGGAATGAGCCGCAGCACGCGCGCTTGCTCCCCGAACTTCAAATGATTTTGAAATCCCACCAGGTTGTACGAATCCGCCCGCAAATTTTCCTGCCGCAACTGCACCACCGCATACGGCATCCGCCCCGTTCGCGGATCCTTCAACCCCACCGGCTTCATCGGACCAAAACGCAGCGTGTCTCTTCCGCGCCGTGCAATCTCTTCAATCGGCAGGCAACTCTCGAAATAGTTCAGCTTCTCCCACTCGCGCTCCTCCACCGAATGCGCTGCCAAAATCGCATCGTAAAAGCGATCGTATTCCTCGCGCGTCATTGGGCAGTTAATGTAATCCGCCGACCCTTTGTCATACCGCGCCGCCATGTAAACCCGGGACATATCGATCGAATCCGCCTCCACAATCGGGCTGATGGAATCGTAGAAGTACAAATGCGGCTGGTGTGGAGCAGGCTGGTGTGGAGCAAGCTCGTGTGGCGCGGACACTCCTGTCCGCGAAACGTTTACACCCTCAGAAAGATTGTCGCCCAAGGCTCCGCATGAAGCAGAGTGGTCTTGGGTGACGCAGCGCTTCAGCGCTGCGATATCCGGCTCATTTTCAAAAGTGGTTTCAGCCGCTGAGGTCGATGCTTCCACGCTCAGTCGCGCAATCTCGCCGGCCAGCGCTTCCGAAGTCAGCGGCCCGGTAGCCACGATGGTGATGTGATCTCCATCCTCCGCAACCGAAGTCATCTCTTCACGCCGCACTTTGATCAGCGGCGCGCGCGACACCGCTTCCGTCACCTTTGCCGCAAATGCCGCCCGGTCCACCGCCAACGCATGTCCTGCCGGAACCGCGCACTCCCGCGCAATCTCCAGCAGCAACGATCCCGCCCGCCGCATTTCTTCCTTCAGCAGCCAGGGAGCTGTGTTCTCGGAATCCGATTTCAAAGAATTCGAGCACACCAGTTCTGCAAAATCGGCCGTCTGATGCGCCGCAGTCAATCGCACTGGCCGCATCTCAAACAATTCCACGTCGACGCCCCGCCGCGCACACTGCCACGCCGCCTCCGCACCGGCCAGTCCCGCGCCGATAATTTTGACGATTGTCATCTTCCGGCTCACTTTGACGAGCGGCGTGCTACGCGTGGCTCGTGAATCCTTTCATTTCTTTCGAGCATTTCCACGAACTGCCGAATCTTCGTGGCCCTGGTCGCAGCTTTCTTTACCGTCCGAATCCGAAACAACACCGCGTACCGATTTCCTCGATCGAGCGACTGGAAAAAGTCTCGCGCCCTTGCGTTCGCGTCCAGCGCCGCCTGCAAATCCTCCGGCACCTCGGCGCCTCTGGGCGAATCATAGGCTGATTCCCACCTTCCATGTTTCTTGGCGCTGTCTATCGCTTCCAGCCCCGCGGCCTTCATTTTTCCCCGCGCGATCAGATCGAGTGCTTTTTCCCGATTGATTTTCGACCACACACTTCTCGGAGCTCGCGGAAGAAATCTCTGCAGCCACGACCGTTCGCTTTCGGCCTTCTTCTGACCGTCGATCCATCCGTGGCACAAGGCAACCTCCAGCGCCTCGCGGTACGACACCGACTGCACTCCCGAATCCTTCTTCGCCAGCCGCAACCACAAGCCCTCCGATTTGCGATGATTCTTTTCCAGCCATGCCGCCCAGGTCTTCTGACTTGAAAATAAACGCACCCGCCCCGGATCTTGGGCCTTTCCGATCTTCGCTGGCCCGGTCTTTGCCGTCCCAATCTTCGCCTTCACGGTGTGCTCTCCGCAAGCCGCCGCAAGGCGTCGCCGGTCAATAACACCGACCGCCATTCATCGCGAAACTCCGCTCCCAGCGCCCGGTACAGCTCGATCGCTTTTTTGTTCCAGGCGAGCACTCCCCACCGAATCGCGCAATAGTTCCCGTCTCGCGCAACCCGCGCCACCGCTGCCAGCAGAGCCTTCCCGATTCCCTTGCTTCGAAACTGCTCTCGCACAAACAAATCCTCCAGATACAATCCCGGCCCCGCCCAAGTCGAATAGTAACTGAAGAAAAACGCGTATCCCGCCGGTTGCCCATCCCACTCGGCAATCAGCGCGCGAAACTTGGGATTTGCCGCGAAGCCATCTCTTAGCAGATCCGTCTCTTTGATGGTGACGAGTTCGAGTTCGTGCTCGTATTCTGCCAGCTCGCGGATCATCGTCCGCAACACGGAAACATCGGGAGCTCGCGTCGAACGAATCGTAAGCATCGCAGAAAAATAAATTTCAAGTGTACAACCTGGCGGATGAGGTCCAAGGTCGGAAGTGCGCTTTCTTCAGTGCAGGATGAGCGTCGACTGGCTGGCCACGCATATCCAGGACCCGTTTCGATTGATCCAGATGTCGATGAAACGCTCGCGATCCGAATATGGCTTGCCGTTCCTGCTCCCTTTTTCGCGATACACACCCACCACTACCGCGCTCTGCCCGTAAAACTGCACCCGCATGGAATCGCTCACAATGTGCTCGAAGTTCCGCGCCGGCACCCCCACGCGGGCCAGGTACTGCGCTTTGTTCATCACCGCGCCGTCGTGTTCGACATAGACCAATTCTTCGGCCATCAGCGGATCGACGGCTTTCACGTCTTGTTCCTGGACCGCCCGGTCCCAGGCGTGCTCCAAAGCCAAAATTCTAACTTGCTGTGCGTACTCCTGTGTGGCGCTTTGCGCATTCCCCGCTCCCCACACCAGCAGCAGAAGAAGCCAGGACCATGACCATGCGATCCTCATCAGCCGCTCCTTTCCCGGGCAGTGCCGCGGAATTTCCCATTCGCTCAACGCAAAATCGGCGTTGCCTGCGCCGCCACACAAACCCAAGCGCCTTTCTTGAAGGCCCAGGTATCGATGAATCGCCCCTCCCGCTGGTACAGCTTGCCCTGATGCACTCCCTTGGCGCGGTAACTCCCCGCCACCACCGCCGTCCCGCCGTAGACATGCACGCTCATGGTTGGGGTGACCAGCAATTGCAGGTTGGCGCCGGACTTCTTGGCGTGAGCCAGAAATTGCGCCTTCGTCAGCAGAGATCCGTCCTCATCGACGTAAATCATGGAGTTGTCAAGAATCAGATCCAGTGCCCGAATGTCCCCTTTCTCTTCCGCCTGGTTCCACAAGCTTTCCAGGGCCAGCACTTTCGACCCGGCGTCGCGGTCGGCGGCGTTCTGCGCCCAGGCAAGCTGCAAAAGCGAACACGCCATCGCCAGCGCAAAGATCTTCTCTCGCATCACGCAAGCCTCCGAAACTACACATCGGCAACTGAACCAATCGACTCAAGTGCTTCCGAATCTTTGCCCGTGCATCTATGCTGGGAGTCAACTTCAATCTCACGAGGCCTGCATGGCGCGCATTTCACTGGTTGCACCCGAAGCGGCGTCTCCCGAAGTGCGGGAAATCTACGACAAGGTTCTTCGTGGCAAGCCCGGCAACGTGCAGAAAGCTCTTGCTCACCATCCCGAACTGCTTAAGAATTTCCTTAGCTTCTACGCGAGCGTGGGCCGCTCGCTCGACCGCAAGCTCTACGAGCTGATCTACATTCGCATCTCGCTGATCAACGGCTGCCACTACTGCGTGCAACACCACATCGCGTCCTCCCGGCGGGTTGGCCTCACGGCCGAAGATTGGGCCGCGCTCAAGGCAGGAGACTACTCGCGCTTCAGCGACCAAGAGAAAGCCACGCTGGCCTACGTGGAAAAACTTACCCGCGCTCCGCAGAACATTTCCGATACCGATTTCGCCACGCTCAAAAGGCACTTCTCCGATGCCGAGATCGTCGATGTTCACCCGCTCGCCGGTCTCGCCAACCTCACCAACCGCTTCACCGATCCGCTCGGCCTGGAACTTGAGATTCCGGAGGAAAAGATCTAGCGAGGAAAGAAATCTAGCTCGGCGCTGGTCGGCAGGAATCTAACGCTGGCTTCCGAAGTCGGCTGATATCAAATGGGAAATTATCGTCCCCCTGGCGTCGATCCGCGGCCGTTCGTTCCATAGAAGCGCGAGGCGTGGTCACCGACGAACTCATAGGGACCCGAGTGGGTGAGTTTGCTCGCAGCATCAATCCAGATCTCGCCGCCGATTTGGCGCCAGCGTCGGCAAAACGAAAAATCCTCGCTCAGATACGCGCCAGTTTCCGGGTCGATGATGCAATCGAAGAGCGCAAACAGATTTTCGCTCGGCACCGCTTCGCGCCGCGAGCCCGACATCGACAACCCATGCACGCGCCTGAAACGGGTTTCCGGATACGCCGCAATCATTCGCTCCAACACGCTGCGCCGGATCAGCTGAAAACCGCCGCCGGCATAAATTCCCGTGACAAAATCCCCCTCCTGTTTTCGCTCCGCCTCGGGGCAAAACGTTCCCACATAAGACAGCGCAGCCTGCTGCACGCTCTCGCCGCGCTCCACACAGCGTTGCCCCACAGAATCCCAATCCATCGACTTGAGCGGATACAGCGCCCCGGTAAAGTCTTTATCGAACTTCAGCAGCCGCTCGACCTGCTGCGGCTCAAAACTGATATCGGCATCCACGAACAGCAGATGCGTGGCCGCCGCATTGTCCAGAAACGCCGCCACCAGCGTGCTTCGCGCCCGTGAGATCAGCGCATCGTAGCCCACCAGCGATATCGTCACGTCGAACCCAGCCGAGTTCGCGTAGCTTCCCAGCCGTATCACCGACAACATGTAATTCTGCGAGACCATGCCACGCGATGAGAATCAATGGCTGCGGCATGGGTCTCTCCACTTCTAAAGAATCGCCCTCTCATCTCCCAAACGTTTTGTCACGTGTTCACGATCCAGATATTCCAGCAGCGGAATGGCATACTTTCGCGTCACTCCCGTCAGTTCCTTGAACTTCCCCACGTCAATCTTCGCCGACTTTGCCTTGTACGCCGCCATCTGCCGCCGCAATTCTTCCAGCGCGCTGCGATGAAACACCAGTTCATCGGAGACCTTCACCAGAATCTTGTCGCGCAGCAGCAGCGTGACAATTTTCTGCGCCCGGGCTTTGTCGACCTTCAGCCCAGCCATTACTTCTCCAAGCGCCGGTACTTTCAGCCCAGCACTGGCGAAAGCTCGCTCGATGATTTGTTTCGACTCCGCTTCTTCATCTTTCATCACCACGCCGCGGCCGGGCAAGCGCACCACGTCGCCGGCAACCTCAATCCTCTTTTCGCGCAGCAGCATCCCGAGCGCCGCCTCAAACACTTCGGCTGACGCTCTCACTTGCTCGCGCAACTCTTCCCTGGAAATACCGCCCACGAGAGGATTGTGCTTGTGAAAATCTTCCGCCGCGCCGACGATGTGGAGCTGCAACGCTTCCACCGCCGGCGAGTGTAGGAGCAACTCGCCGGCGTGCGCAACTCGCCCTTCCTTCGCCGCCCGCGTCAATCCAGCTTCGATCGCGTTCCTGGTCCAACCGGTTTCGGCAATCAGCTTCGAGATTGAGATTCCGTCTTGGCCGCGCCGCGCGATCCGCGCCATCAAGGTTGCTTCTGCATTGCCGCTCGTCATAACTCTCAGAAAATCATCCACGCCCGCCATACGCGGAATCGGCGCGGCATCCAGCACCACACCGCCGCCAATCGTCACCACCGGCGAGAATTGCCGGATGATGAACCGGTCTCCCGGCAAGAGCAGCACCGCCTCCGCCAGCCTGATCCGCGCAAACCCCTCCTGGCCGGGAAAAAGTTGCGGGTGCCCCACATTCGTTGGGCCGGGGTGGCCCACCCTTGCGCTTTTTGCAAGAGCCTGCCCTGAGCTTGCCGAAGGGGTGGGATCCAGTTCCCTTTCTTTCCACTCATTTTCCTTCCGCTCGTGCAGCACGATTTCCCCCACCGTTTCCATCGTGTACGAATGAAAATGCACCCGCGCGCGATCTTTCATCGGACGCGGCGCCGAAGGCAGCAATCGCAGCCACACATCGGCCCGCCTCGTCGCCGCAAAAGTCTCAGGCGGAGCCAGCGTCATCCCTCGCGCCAGGTCTTCGGTGCTCACCCCCGCAAGGTTGAGCGCGGTGCGCTGCCCCGCGACGGCCATATCCGCCACGCTTCCATGCACTTGCAGGCCGCGCACGCGTACCCGGCGCCCGGTTGGAAAAACTTCCAGCTCTTCTTCCCGTCGAATCGTCCCCGCAATCAGCGTCCCGGTCACCACCGTACCGAAACCTTTCATGGTGAACACGCGATCGATCGGCAACCGCGCCAAGGCTTGCGAATCCCGCGGCTGCGCTTCTGCCGCCGCTGCAATCATTGCCCGCTTCAGTTCGTCCAACCCCGCGCCTGTCAGCGAACTCACGGGAATCATCGAAGATTTCGAGGTCTCCAAAAACGTCCCGCGCAGAAACTCTTCCACCTCCATCCGCACCACGTCGAGCGTCTCCGCATCCACCGCATCCGACTTGGTCAGCACCGTGATTCCGCGCCGCACGCCAAGCAATTGCAGAATGTCAAAATGTTCCCGCGTCTGCGGTTTGATCGACTCGTCCGCCGCAATCACCAGCAGCACCAGATCGATTCCGCCCACGCCGGCGAGCATGTTGCGCACGAAGCGCTCGTGTCCGGGAACATCCACGAAGCCGAGCCGCAGCCTCTCGCCGCCGGGTCCCGGCAATTCCATGTGGGCGAAGCCCAGGTCGATGGTGATGCCGCGCCGCTTTTCTTCTTCCAGGCGGTCGGCGTCGATTCCAGTCAGCGCCTTCACCAGCGCTGTCTTGCCGTGATCGATATGGCCCGCCGTGCCTACAATGATCGATTTCATCTTCGTATAGATCTCGCTGGAATCTTACCGGAAAAGATTTCACGATTGGACACAGCCTGTGTGGGGACAGGCGACCCGCTTCCGTCCGGTCGAGATCTGCCCTCTGTGTCTAAGTCTCGCGCCGAGACCAGGCTGTGCTCATCATAGTTCTTTTCAATAGCTTCCAGATAATTTCAACGACTTACAGATTTTTTCAATCACTTACGAGGATTTTGCATTTAGACGCGATCTGAGCCCGTCTGAGCTCGCGGACGACCTTCTTTGTCCACCTGATCATCGGACGCGCTCACAGGCCGATTCTGTGCGTTCCAGATGCATCCTGCGTGTAGTTCTGCTCGGTCATCAGGGCCGAGAAAACTCGAAAAGTGCATCCCGTGTTTTCAGCAAGTTACGGGTAGCACGATGAAAACAAAGAACATCGCGCGGCCTGGAATCGCCCATCGAGCTCTTTAGCTTTTGTTTTCAATAGCTTGCAGATAAGCTATTGAAAACACTCGCTCTTTGGCCAAACCAGCCCGGCTTGCGCCCGCTCCTGTCCGGCTTTTACTCTTCCACGCATGGCCGCTTGGATTGTTGGCGGCCACAGGTGAGGAATCCAGATTGAGGAATTCAGATTGAGGAATACTAGATGACGGTATCTGTCTTTGTCGGGGCCAGCGTCGATGGCTTCATTGCCCGAGCGAACGGCGATCTCGACTTTCTGGCGGCGGGCGGCGGCGAACCCCACGGCTACGAGGAGTTCATAGCCGGCGTCGATGCACTGGTGATCGGCCGCAAGACCTTCGAGACGGTTCTAGCTTTTCCGGTCTGGCCCTATGGCGACAAGCGCGTAGTGGTCCTGAGCAGCCGGCCCATCGACTTGTCCGCGGTGCGCGGAGGTGTTGTGGAACAGATGGCCGGGCCTCCGGCCGAGATCGTTGCGGAACTCGCCGCCAGCGGCGCCCACCACCTCTACGTCGATGGAGGCGTCACGATTCAAGGGTTCCTGCGCGCAGGCCTCGTTCAACGTCTCATTATCACCCGGGTCCCGGTGCTCATCGGAGAAGGAATTCCTCTCTTCGGCGCCCTGCCGCGCGATCTGCGGCTCCGTCACGTCGCAACGCAGCACTATCCCAGCGGCCTGGTGAAGAGCGAATACGAGGTGGTCGCATGACAGTCCAATCGCCCGCTTGCGCCGCGGCCACCACTGCCGGGGACGCCGATTTTGTAGCGCTGGCGTCCCGCCGGCCATCCCGAGAGCCGCCGAGAGGTCGGCGCTACCCTCACGAATCGTCCTACCCATGTGCCCCGCTAAGTGCGACAATAGAGTTTCCCCATGACCACGCCCGCGATCTCTGCCATTTCGCCGGAGACCCTCCGCCAGCATGGGCTCACTGCCGAAGAATACGAAAAAATCAAGCAGCTTCTTGGCGGGCGCGAGCCCACGCTCACCGAACTCGGCATCTTCAGCGTGATGTGGAGCGAGCATTGTTCCTACAAATCGTCGCGCGTGCACTTGAAACGCCTGCCCACGCGCAGCAAGCGCGTGCTGCAAGGGCCGGGAGAAAACGCCGGCATCATCGACATCGGCGACGGCTGGGCCTGCGCCTTCAAAATCGAATCGCACAACCATCCCAGCTTCATCGAGCCCTTTCAAGGCGCAACCACCGGCGTGGGTGGAATCCTGCGCGACATCTTCACCATGGGCGCACGCCCGGTCGCGGTGATGGATTCGCTGCGCTTCGGTCCCATCACGAATCATGTGGGAACAGCCGCCCCTTCGACAAGCTCAGGGCAGGCCCCCGGCTGTTCGGACGAGCGAAGCTCGGCCGCACCTTCCACGGACCAGAAGGAGATCCACCGCAACCACTCCATCCTCGAAGGCGTGGTCAGCGGAGTCGCTTCCTACGGCAACTGCTTTGGCGTCCCCAACTTAGGCGGCGAAACGAAGTTTGAACCGTGTTACTCCGGCAATCCCCTGGTGAATGCATTCGCGATGGGACTGGTGCGCAAAGACGAAATTTTCTACGCGCGCGCCGCCGGCGAAGGCAATCCGGTGATCTATGTTGGAGCGAAAACCGGACGCGACGGCATCCACGGCGCGACCATGGCCAGCGAAGAATTCAGCGAAGCGTCCGAAGCGAAGCGGCCCAACGTGCAGGTCGGCGATCCGTTTCTCGAGAAGTTGCTGCTCGAAGCCTGCCTCGAAGCCATGCAGACCGGCGCGGTGGTGGGCATTCAAGATATGGGCGCGGCAGGACTTACGTGTTCCACCTGCGAGATGGGAGGGCGCGGCGGCGTGGGCATCGAGATTGAACTTGACCGTGTGCCGCAACGCGAAACCGGCATGACGCCTTACGAGATCATGCTGAGCGAATCGCAGGAGCGCATGTTGCTGGTGGCGCAAAAAGGCCGCGAAGAGGAAGTGTTCCGCATTTTCGAGAAGTGGGGACTCGATGCCGTGGAAATCGGCAAAGTCACCACCGACAACAAGTTGCGCGTGCTCGAGCACGGGACAATTGTCGCTGAGATTCCGAATCAAGCGTTGACCGACGATGCGCCGGTGTACAAACGTCCGCTGGCGCGCTGGGAGCCGCCGGTGCCGCGCGAGATGCCGCAGCATGTCAGCTTCAACGAGAGCAGTTTCAACGGGACTAAGCCCGGCGGAATCAGCGACTTCACGCAAAATCTGAAGCGGCTTCTCGCCAGCCCGAACATCTGCGGCAAGCGCTGGGTGTGGCAGCAATACGATCACATGGTGCAGACCAATACGGTGGAAGCGCCGGGCGCGGGCGATGCCGGCGTGATTCGCATCAAGAATCCAGACCCGGACTCGCCGCAGCGCGGACTCGCGATGGCGCTCGATGGCAACAGCCGCTGGTGCTATCTCGATCCGCGGCTGGGCGCGATGCATGCCGTGGCCGAGGCTGCGCGCAAGGTTGCGTGTTCGGGCGCAACCCCTCTGGGTGCAACCAATTGCCTCAACTTCGGCAATCCCGAGAAGCCCCACATCATGTGGCAGTTTTCGCAAACCATCGATGGCATCACCAAAGCGTGCGAAGAATTAGAAATTCCTGTCACCGGCGGCAACGTGAGTTTTTACAACGAGACGCTGGGCGAAGGCATCTATCCCACGCCGGTGCTTGGAGTTGTGGGGATTCTCGAGGACGTACACAAGACCGCGAAGATGAATTTTGCCGCGCCCGGACGCACGATTGTGCTGTTACGCGCGGGTGAAGTGGCCGATGTCACCGATGTGAAGAGCGAGTTCGGTTCGTCGGAGTACGCGAAAGAAATTCTGGGAGCGCTGTGGGGATATCCTCCGGAACTGGATTTGGAGAAAGAAGCGGCGCTGCAAAAAATCGTCATCGAATTGATTCAGCAGGGCTTGGTGGATTCTGTGCACGATTGTTCCGATGGCGGAGTGGCGGTGGCGCTGGCGGAAAAAGCGTTTGCGAAAGGCGTTGGTGCGCGCGTGAATCTCGCATCGAACCGACTTCCCATGGAGTTTGTCTTGTTTGGCGAAGACGCGAGCCGCATTTTGCTCTCGTGCGACCCGGTTAAGGTCTCGCGAATCAAACAGCTGGCGGAGAAATACGGGATCGCTGCGGATGTGCTGGGCGAGACGATTGCGGAGCGGCTGGAGATTTCGCTCGACGGGCAAGTGGTTGTGTCGGCAGCAGTTGCGGAGTTGAGTCGAGAGTACGAATCGGCGCTGGAATCGGCTTTGCGAACAGATGCGGAGTTGGTGGCGGCGGATTGAGCTGGATTATGTGGCGAGGAAAAGTCCCACCCTTCGACTTCGGTCAGGGCAGGGCTTCTCGCAAAAAACGCGAGAAATGGGGCACCCGGCACCCGGCCAGGCGCCAAAGGGCTAATTGCTAAATGCTTCCTTTCGACAAGTTTCACGACGAGTGCGGGGTGGTGGCGATCTTCGCGCATCCTGAGGCGGAGAAGCTCGCTTATCTCGGACTGCACGCTCTCCAGCATCGCGGGCAGGAGTCGGCGGGGATCGCCACATCCGACGGGCTGACGTTGCGCAGCCATAAAGCGATGGGGCCGGTGGCGGAAATCTTTACCGAGGAAGTGCTGGCGAAGATCACCGGCACGCTCGCCATTGGGCACACGCGCTACTCGACGGCGGGGGATTCGGCGCTGCTGAATGCGCAGCCCATCCAGGTGCAATCGAATAAAGGCGCGATCGCGGTGGCGCACAATGGCAACCTGACGAATGCGCAGACGGTGCGGGCGCAGCTGGAGGGCCAGGGATCGATTTTCCAGACCAACAGCGATACCGAAGTGATCGTGCACCTGATTGCGCTTTCGAAGGAACACACTTTGCCATATGCGATTGGAGACGCACTGCGGAGGGTGGAAGGCGCGTTTTCGCTGGTGATGATGAGTCCGGACCGGATCATGGCGGCGCGCGATCCGCGCGGCTTCCGGCCGCTGGCCATGGGGCGCATTCGGGCGCCGGAAGGACAAAAATGCGACACGATTGTGTTCGCTTCAGAGACCTGCGCCTTCGATTTGATTGGTGCGACCTACGAGCGCGACGTGGAGCCGGGCGAACTGGTGGTGGTGGGGCCGGAGGGAATTACGTCGACTTTTTATGCGGAACCGGCGCCGCGCTCGAGCTGCATTTTTGAGCACGTGTACTTCTCGCGTCCCGATAGCGTGGTGTTTGGCCGCGCGGTGCAAACCAGCCGCGAAGAAATGGGACGGCAGTTGGCGCGGGAAGCGCCGGTGGAAGCGGACCTGGTGGTGCCGGTGCCGGATTCTGGCGTGACCGCGGCGGTGGGATATGCGGCGGAGAGCGGCATTCCGTTTCGTTTTGGCCTGATCCGCAACCATTACGTGGGGCGGACATTTATCGAGCCCAGCCAAAGCGTGCGCGACTTTGGAGTGAAATTGAAACTGAATCCGGTGCGGTCGCTGCTGAAGGGCAGGCGCGTGGTGCTGATCGACGATTCGATTGTGCGCGGCACCACCAGCCGGAAGATCGTGCGAATGATCCGCAGCGCGGGGGCGAAAGAAGTGCACATGCGGATTTCGTGTCCGCCGACGATTTCTCCGTGCTACTACGGAGTGGACACGCCTTCGAAATCGCAACTGATCGCGGCCAACAAATCGATCGACGAAATTCGAGAGTATATTGGCGCGGACTCTCTGTCGTATCTGTCGCTGGAAGGGCTGAAGAAGGCTTGCGGCGACGGCGAGAAAACTTCCTATTGCTCGGCTTGCTATACCGGCAAGTATCCTACGAGCATTGTGGACGTGGAAGAGATCTTGCCGGCGCGGGCTTAAAGGTCGGACCTTGGACCTCAGACCTTAGACCTCAGCCGTTAGAACTTCGGACTTCCTTCAGAATTCCTCGACTTCGGAGCTTTGGTTGACGCTTCGGGGCTGAGGTCTGACGGCTGAGGTCCGAGGTCAGGTTGTCTGAGGTCAGGGTTTTCTTGCTTGGGCTACGCGCGGGATCGATTGAAAATCCGGTCTGATCTGAACATCGTTCCAATCTTGCAGCAGAGTCTTCACTTTTTCTGAGATCGTTCCGCTGATTTCCATGACGAGCCAGCCTCCGGCCTTGAGCGCTGCGTGAGCTTGCGGAATCAGGCGTTCGATCACTTCTGTTCCTGTGGGGCCGGCGAAGACGGCATTGCGCGGCTCGAATCTGCGGACTTCGAGTTGGACTTGATCTTCTTCGGAGTCGCCGACGTAGGGCGGGTTGGAGACGATGAAGTCGTAGGTCGCGGGCGCGAAGCCGACGAGCAGATCGCCTTCGTGGAAGTGAATGCGCGATTCGAGTTGATGGCGGGCGGCGTTGGCGCGGGCGAGGTCGAGCGCGGCGAGAGAAATATCGGTGGCGTGGATTTCGGCTTGCGGCAACTCTTTGGCTAGGGCCAGCGCGATTGCGCCGGAGCCGGTGCCGATGTCGGCAATGCGGACCTCAGACCTCGGACCTTGGACCTTGGACCTCGGCGCGCCGGCTTTGGGTTCTGAAGTCTGAGGTCTGAGGTCTGAGGTCCGAGGTCTGAGGTCCGAAGTCCAAAGTTCCAGGACGGTTTCGATTATGTGCTCGGTTTCGGGGCGAGGGATAAGGACGGATGAATTGACGATGAGGTCCATGCCCCAGAATTCCTGATGGCCGGTGATGTACTGGGCGGGGACGCCGCGGGCGCGCTCGGAGAGCGCGGAGTCGTAGCGGGTTTGTTCATCGTGAGTGAGTTCGCGCTCGGGATGGGCGTGGAGATAGGCGCGGTCGCAGTTGAGGGTGAACATGAGGAGCAACTCGGCGTTCAGGCGCGGGGAGGGAACTTGTTGCGCGGTGAGGTGGGCGATTGCGGAGGTGAGCGTTTGTTTCAGGAGTTGCGGCACAAGTCTATTTCAACACTATATTTCACCACGGAGACACTGAGACACGGAGGAAATCAAAGGTCAGTCATCCTTTACGTAGACTTCATGTCTGACTGTCGTTGCCACCCATAGGCGAGATAAATCATCTGGCCGATATGGTGCTGCATGTGGGCGGCGCATTGCACGACCATCTCGAGGCGATTTTTGGCATCGGTGCCGGCGCCGGAATACTCTGCCGACCAATCCTCGGGCGATTGTGAGCGGATGGTTTTGAGAACCACGTTTACGGCATCGTCGAAGCGTTTGAGAGCCTCGTCTTTCGACGGAGGGTTCGGATCGTTGAACTCGCGCGGGCGGTCGCGGACGTAGCCGGTGCTCGCGATCTGCGCGCCGATGTAGTAGTTCAAGTTGCCGGTCAGGTGCAGCACCAGGTGGCCGAAGCTGTTGCCGTAAGGGAAAGGCTTTTGCCAAAACTGAGTGTTGGTCAAGGGCGCGGCGAGTTCGCGGACTCGGGCGGCGTTCGCGGTGCAGCGATCGGCGAGGACTGATGCGAGCGTCTTGTCGAGCTCTAACATCGTTTCTCCGTCTTCGCGGGCGGCAGCGCCCACGTCATTCCCCTAAACCACGCTGGCGGCTTCCTGCTTCAGTTTTTCTGCCTGGTAGTAAGTAGTTAGCGCTTCGATCAGCGGCTGGAGTTTGCCGTCCATCACCTGTTCGAGTTGGTGGATGGTGAAGCCGATGCGGTGGTCGGTTAGGCGGTTTTGCGGAAAGTTATAGGTGCGGATTTTTTCGCTGCGGTCGCCGGAGCCGACCATGGCTTTGCGTTCTTTGGCCAGGGCTTGCTGCTGTTTTTCCATTTCGATTTCGTAGAGACGCGAGCGCAGCACGCGCATGCCTTTTTCGCGGTTTTTGATTTGCGATTTTTCGTCCTGGCAACTGACGACGGTGTTGGTGGGAATGTGGGTGATGCGAACGGCCGAGTAAGTCGTATTGACCGACTGGCCGCCGGGACCGGAGGAGCAGAAAGTGTCGATGCGGAGATCTTTGGCTTCGATCTTGATATCGACATCTTCGGCTTCGGGAAGAACGGCGACGGTGACGGCGGAGGTGTGAACGCGTCCCTGCTGCTCAGTGGCGGGAACGCGCTGCACGCGATGGACGCCGCTTTCGTACTTGAGCTGAGAAAAGACGCGGTTGCCTTCGATGATGGCGATGACTTCTTTCAGGCCGCCGGCGGACGACTCCGAAGAAGAGAGGATCTCGACTTTCCAGCGCTGGGTTTCGGCATAGCGGGTGTACATGCGGAAGATTTCGGCGGCGAAGAGAGTGGCCTCGTCTCCGCCGGTGCCGGCGCGGATTTCGAGGATGATGTTTTTCTCGTCGTTGGGATCTTTGGGCAGGAGCAGGACTTTCAGTTCTTCTTCGATGGCGGCGACGCGGGGCTCAAGTTTGTGGAGTTCTTCCTGCGCGTAGGCGCGCATCTCGGGATCTTTTTCGTCGGCGAGCATGGCTTTACTTTCAGCTATGCCGCGGGTGAGGTCTTTGTATTCGCGATATTTGTCGACCGTGGGCGCGATTTCGGCGTGCGCCTTGGCGGTCTTCTGGTATCTCGCCGAATCGTTGACGATATCGGGCGAGGCGAGAGCGTTGGTCAGCTCTTCGTAGCGGGCTTCGAGTTGGTCGAGGCGTTCAAACATCGGTGGCTGGTTGGCAGCGGTCAGTTGCCAGTCTATCGAAATCAGGATGCATTACATAGCACTGCCATTGTTCGCGTTCCATTTTGGAGTACTTGAAAATAAAAAAGGAGAGAAAGTATTCGCGGCGGGACCGCTAGGCAATCACCAACTCGCCGCCGCGTTCTTTCTCGAGGTCCATGGCTTGGTCGAGGGCGGTGATGGCGCATTGGGCCATCTCGTCGGACGGGGGCTGAGTGGTGATGCGCTGCAGCCAGAGGCCGGGAGCGGTCATNNCGCCCAGAACGTGGTGAACGGAATCAGCATGTAGAAGCCGATCGAGATCAGCATCACCGTCATCAGGAAACTGGTGCCGCAGCGGGGATGGTACGTGGAATACTTTTGCACCTCGGCGGTGGTGAGCGGATCGCCGTTCTCGAAGGCGAAAACAGTCTTGTGTTCGGCGCCGTGATATTCGTAGACACGGCGAATATCGGGCCAGAGAGAGACACCCCAGATAAACAGCAGAAACAGGACGAGGCGGACTGCGCCATCAACTAGGTTGAACGTGACTTGGCCGCCGAGAGCCGGGTTGAGCTTCTTGAGCTCGGTGGCTGCCAACAGGGGCAGATACTTGTACATGAAGATAAAGAAGGCGAGCGAGAAGATGACATTGCCGGCGGCCAGCCAGCCGCTGATGGCGGCGGCTTTCTCGCGGGTTTGGGAGGATGATTTCTGCGGTTGGACGGGTTCCACCGGGCTTCGCCCTGACGGGACAGGCGAGGAGGCTATCTCCACACCGTCCGTGGAGACAGACTGATCCGCCCCATTCTGCATCACGTCTTCGATGGCGACGTTGGCGGAGAAGCGCAGGGCGCGGTAGCCGAGAGTCATGGCATAGCCCAGAGTCATAACGCCGCGGACTATGGGCCAGGCCATCCATTTATGTTTTTCCGAAGGCCGCTCGAGCGGTTCGCTCATAGTGATGACTTCGCCCGAAGGCTTGCGGCAGGCGATGGCCCAGGCGTGAGGAGAGCGCATCATAACGCCTTCGAGCACGGCCTGACCGCCGACCAGAGTCTCTTCGCCGCTTTCAAGCGCAGGCAGAAGCTGTACGGCCACCAGAAAACGCACGAAATTTCGCAGAAAACGCACGGGAATTAGATGCTCCAGACGCGAGAAATGTACCAAGACAGGGTATCACAGTTATGGCCTAGAATCGCGGCTCGCCGAGGTGTCGCAAGTAATAGGAATGGCACGGCTTATTGCCGTGATCGGCAAAAGCCGGGGCGCTTCGTCTATGCTCTGAATGCCATGCGCAGATTTGCCGAAGCTGCTGAGGCCATTGCTGCCACTACCAAGAAGCTACAGAAGACCGCCATCGTTGCGGAGTACCTGAAATCGCGGACGCCGGACGAGGCGGCGGTGTCGGCCATATTTTTCTCGGGGCGGGCGTTTGCCGCGTGGCAGGAAACGACGCTGCAAGTGGGCGGGAAACTGTTGTGGAGAGCGGTGGCGGAGTTAACGGGGAAAGATGAAGCGGCACTGACGGCGGCGTACCGGAAGCACGGCGATCTGGGAGCGGTGGCCGGGGAAGTGCTTGCGGAAAAGACTGGGCAGGGCCTGGGATTGATGGAGGTCAGCGAAGGCTTCCGGAAGATTGCGGTAGCGCGCGGCCCGGCGGCGAAAACCGTGCTGGTGCGGGGGATGCTGATGCAAGCGACGCCGTCCGAGGCCAGGTACATCATCAAGATCATGACTGGCGATTTGCGGATTGGACTGAAGGAAAGCCTGGTGGAAGAGGCGATTGCCAAGGCTTATGGCGGCACGTTGGCGGAGGTGCAGCGGGCGAACATGCTCCTGGGAGATATTGGCGAGACAGCGCGACTGGCGGCGGAGGGCAGCCTGGCCGAGGCAAGGACGAAAATGCGGATGTTTCATCCTTTGGGGTTCATGCTGGCGAGTCCGATCGAATCGGCTGAAGAAGGGCTGAGTTATTTTCCCGAAGCTGCGGTCGAGGACAAGTATGACGGCATTCGGGCGCAGGCGCATGTGGCGGACGGCGAGGCGAAATTCTTTTCACGCACGCGGGATGAGATTACGGAGTCGTTTCCTGAGTTGCCGGAGGCGCTGGCGGGATTGGCGCAGGATGCGATTCTGGATGGCGAGATTGTGGCGTGGGAGCAGGTCCCTCAGGGGCTAAAGCCCGCATTTCTTGAGGCCTCAAACGGCACGGCTGAAGCCGTGCTCCTCCCGGAGCCGATGACTGAGGCAAGAGACAGTGCAACAATCGGCAAGGCGCGGCCTTTCAGTGTTTTGCAGCAACGGTTAGGGCGGAAAAAGGTCAGCGAGAAGATGCTGCGGGAGATTCCGGTGGCGTACCTGGTGTTCGATGTTTTGTATGCGGGTGGGGAGTTACTGATTGATCGTCCGCTGCGGGAGCGGGGGCGGGTGCTGGATGAGTTGCTGGCCGCAGAACGAAAAATCATTCACCACGGAGGCACAGAGGCACGGAGGGAAGCGAAAGCGTATCCCTTGGGCTCGCAGGCGCAACTGTCCTTTGGGCCGGAAGAAAGTGATGATGCGCGAGACAGGATTATCCGCGCGCCGGTGTTTCGCGCAGCTTCGGCGGAGGAATTGGAGGAACTGTTCGCGGCGGCGCAGGAGCGGGGGAATGAGGGCTTGATGATCAAAGACCTGGACTCGGCTTACACGCCGGGGAAGCGCGGAAAGTCGTGGCTGAAGATGAAACGCGAACTGGCCACGCTTGATGTGGTAGTGACTGCTGTCGAGTACGGACACGGCAAGCGCGTGGGCGTGCTCAGCGACTACACGTTTGGCGTGTGGGATACGAACAAAGAAAAGCTGGTGAATATTGGCAAGGCTTATTCAGGGCTGACCGACGCCGAGATTGCCGAGATGACGCAGTGGTTTCTGGAGCACACGATTGAAGATCAGGGCTTCCGGCGGGTGGTCGAGCCGAAGATCGTGCTGGAAGTGGCATTCAATAACATGATGCGGTCGGAGCGGCATGAGAGCGGGTATGCTTTGCGCTTTCCGAGGATCGTGCGCCTGCGGCCGGATAAATCTCCCGAGGAGGCGGACACAGTTGAGCGGGCGCGGGAGATTTTTGAGAAACAGCGTTAAACTGTTGACACCGTCCCTTCCTCTGCCTAGCGTTGTATGGTATAGATGTGCCCCTCAATCCTGATTTGCAGGCGAAACTCAGGCGTCTGGCGGAGCAGCAAGGCCGTGCCAGTACAGCCCTCATCGTTGAGGCGGTGGAGCGCATGGTGAACTACGACGAATGGTTTCTGCGCGAGGTTGATAAGGGTCTGGCTGCTGCGGAGAGCGGTCAGCTCGTGGATCACGCCGATGTCAGGAAGATGATCGACGAGCGGTATCCGAGCTAATGCACATTCGCTGGACGGACTCCTCGCGGATACGCGGAGTCGATTAGACGAGAAGGGGCTTTGCAATCAGCCTCCACGGTGGTCAGGAATGAAGACGAGGTTAGCAGTTTGTTTAATCGCGTATGTGCTTCCCCTCCAAGGGCAGAAGGCGCCGATCCAACCAGTCCAGCCCATCCAGCACTCCGTTCCCGCCCGTTACCAGCTTGTGTCCCTTGAATTTGACGATCAAGGAGCAACGTCAAAGAAGGTATTCCTTTTGGATTCACAGACGGGCCGAGTGTGGCGGTATCAGCCGCTGACGGTCGTCAACGGGAAGATCGGCGGGCCGGAGATTTTCATCCCGATTGAAATTTGGGAGGCGAACGAGGGTTCAAAGGTTCTTCCCGGAGACAAAATAAACTTTGCCGCGCCTTCCGGGGACGAACTTCGACCCTAAATTGACCCCTTCCCGCCAGGCTTCAGCATTCTTCTGCGCTTGGGCTTCCCGCAGGCGGGACTCTGGCGTATCAGATCATTCAGGTGATCAATAGCGTCGTCATTGTTATAGAACTCGTCATCGGCGTGCCGTCTCCTCACGTCCTGCGCATGCTTGTCAATTGCCGCGTGGCAACGGGAGCCGGGATGCTTCTCCTTTGCCTTAACGACCCAATCGTCAATGAAGTCCATACGCATCCCTTAGTGGCTGTGGTGGTGATGCTCCTCGCTCTCCGCTACGGGCATGACGCAGCCGTGCGCCACTTCGCATTCCACGCACTCGAACTGGATGGTGGTGTGATCGATGCGGAAGTTGTGGTGCAGGCAGTCTTTCACGTCGCGCAGGATGCGCTCGCTGACCGACGGCGGAATATCGGCAATGGAAATATGGCAGGAGAGCGCGCGAGTTTCCGAGCCGATGCTCCAGCAGTGAAGATCGTGCACGTCGTTGACGCCGTCGATGGAGCGGATGGCGGTCGCGACCAGTTCGAGTTTCACGCCGCGCGGCGTGCCTTCGAGCAAAATGTTCAGCGTCTCGCGCACGATGCCGAATCCTGACCAGAGAATGAGCGCGCCGATTCCGAACGAGAGCGCGGAGTCGATCCAGTAATGTCCCGTGACCAGGATGGCCCAGCCTCCGGCGATGACGGCGGCAGTGGAAAGAGTGTCGCCGACTTCATGCAACAGCGCGCTGCGAATGTTGACGTCGCCGCCGGAGCGTCCAGCCGAGCGCCCCACCGAGCGATAGAGCAAAAACGCGATCACGCCGTTCATCACCACCCCACACGCGGCCACGCCCATCATCACTCCGGCTTGAACGTGCTCGGGGTGCTGCAGACGGCGGAAGGCTTCGTAAAAGATGAAGAACGAAACCGCAACCAGCGAAGTGGCGTTCACCAGCGCGGCCAGCACTCCGGCGCGGTGATAGCCGTAGGTCTTGGTGGAGCTGGGCGGCCGCGATTGCAAATAGACCGCGACCAGGGAAAGCAAGAGCGCGAGGAAATCGGAAAGATTGTGTCCGGCTTCGGAAAGCAGAGCCAGCGAATGGGCACGGACGCCGGCCACCACCAGCAAGACGATATAGGCCAGGGTGACGGCCAGCGACACCTTCAGCACCCGCCCGGGACCACCGCCGCCATGGTTATGAATATGCACTCTCTTCAGTGTACGAGCGGCGCGAGGGACCTTCAACTGGTAGACAGGAGCCGCGCGAAGCCAGAGTCAAAGGCGGCGGAGAGGAGGGTCCGCCCCACTCTTACCTCAAACTGCAGACGAGTGTCCACCCCACGACGTTCAGCGTTTGAGGAGACCCTCCAGATAGCGGTCGTTGTAGAACGTGGTTGTGTTCTGGACGAATTCCAGAATGCGGTACATTTTCTCGCGTGAATCGCGATCCAGTTCCTTGAATTGCACGGCCACGCCGGAGCCCGGATGGATTCGCGCGACGCGCCCTTCAGCGTACAGACTGCTGTCGTCGATGGAGAAAAGCAGTCTGAGGTTGGTTTTGGGACTGAGCATCGCGCTGGTTTCCACGTAGCAGCCTCCCATGCTGACGTCGATCAGATTGCCGAAGACCGGACCCTCACCGCTTTCCGGACGCAGTTCAATCGTGACCCGGCATTTCATTCGCGTGTTCAGACGCCGGTCCTGTTGCGACGGCTGCTTTTGTTTTTCGATGTACATGCGGCGGTCGGCCTCGGCCAGGAGCTGTTCGGCATCGTTGCCATCGTCCGGATACACCGCCAGTCCAGAGCTCAACGAGAGAATGTCTTCCCGGCAGACTTCGAAGCCGGCCTGGCGTGCGAGGGGCCGAAGCTGTTCGGCTTTCTTCAAGGCGGCTTCGGCGGGCAGGCCGGGAGCGATGACCACAAACTCGTCTCCGCCCATGCGGGCTACGTAGTCGTATTCCCGGCAGCTTTCCTTGAGAGCCGTGGCGAACAGGCGCAGCACGCGATTGCCTTCCAGATGGCCGAAGCGGTCATTGATCTTCTTGAAGCCGTCCATGTCGCAGACCATCACCGTAAGCGACTGCTTGTCGCGCTTGCAGCGAGCCAGTTCGCGGTCAAGTTGCAAAAACAATGACCGCGCATTGGGCAGTCCAGTGAGGAAATCGGTGGTGGCCGAGTTTTCGGCCTGCTGGTATTTCAGGGCATTCTCAATGGACAGCGCCATTTTGCCACAGACGGCGAGAAGAATGCGCAAATGGTCTGAGGTGAACGCGTCGCGCTGGGCACGGTACAAGGCTAGAACCCCGATTACACCGGAAACGCCTTCCAGCGGCACGGCCAGCGCCGAACGCAAAGTGCTGAACTTGGAGGGATCATTCAGATATCCCGGCTCAACTGAAGGATTTCCATTCACAATCGGCTTGCGGTTTTGCGCCACCCAGCCGGATAGTCCGTCACCCACGGGAATGTGCAAAGAAGCAAACAGCCGGTAATTGTCGCCGTTCACGTACTCAGGAATCAGCGTATCGTCGCGCTTGATGTAAATTGCGATCGCGTCATAAGGCACCATCGGCTTGAGTTTCACGGAGAAAACCGAGAGCGTTTCGCCGAGACTGAGAGATGCTCCCAGATCCTGGCTCAACTCAAACAGCGCCTGCGCCTCCTGGCGCGCAGCAGCGATGGAAGCGAGGAAGGTGGTCTCGCGCCCGGGCGACTCGTCGGCCGCTGCATTCTCGAATCCGGCGGCCGGTTCAGGACCGAGCTTAATCTTGACCTCGGTGGAAAGAGCGGAGTTGCCGTCCTCGGTCGACTTCGCCTGAGCCAGATTTTCCAGGGAGCGATACCGCTTCTTGAGGACGTCGACGACTCTCGGATCAAACGACTTGCCCGATTCCGCGGAAAGCTGCTGCATTACCTGATCCAGAGGCATAGCCCTGCGGTATTGCCGGTCAGAGGCCAGCGCATCCAGATAATCGACGGCAGAAAGAATCCGCGCGCCGATGGGAATCTCCGTCTCCTTCAGCCCATAGGGATATCCCGACCCGTCCCATTTTTCGTGGTGAGCGCGGACGATGGGCACCACGGGATAGGGAAAGCGAACCCGCTCCAGGATCTCGGCTCCCACAATGGTGTGAATCTTCATCTTCTCGAACTCTTCCGGCGTGAGCCGGCCCGGCTTCGAGATGATGTGCTCCGGCACGGCGAGCTTGCCAATATCGTGGAGCAAAGCGGCTGCGTGCAGAGCTTCCAGGTCAGGCCCGACTACGCCGAGCTCCTTGCCCACCTCGATGGCATACACTCGAACCCGTTGCAAGTGCTCGTGGGTAGTCTGGTCTTTGGCTTCAATGGCGAGCGCGAGAGCCTCAATGGTTCGCAGATGCAGGTTGGCGATCTCCTCCACGTGCCGCTTTTCGTCTTCCAGCTTGCCCAAGTATAAACGGTAAGATCGATAGATGAGGTATACGGAGGGCACGAACAGCAGCGAAGTCTCCCAGTTGAAGGCCTGGTTGAACCACGCAATTGCGCCTGCGATTCCCGCTCCCAGCAAGTAGTAAGGGAAGGACCAGAGGTAGCAGTCGAGCAAAATCCTCCTCAGTCCTCTGCCTTCGGTAAACGAAACCACTGCGGCAGTGGAACCCGCGTGGGCGATGAAATAAGTGGAAGCCGCCACGCAGAGCAGCAGCGGACGATTGTCGATGAACCCCATGAGTGGCGCGCTATGGTAGACGACATAAGCCACGGCCGTCGCGAATGCGCCGGAACAAACGTTGAACGTCAACTCAATGGCGTTCGGCCACTCCGGGAGAATGTATTGCGCCAGCATGGCCACCGCAGCCAGGGTAAGAGCTTCGGAAAAGCTCAACTCGGCGATGGCCACCAGGATGAACAGATAGTTCACCGAGAGTGTGCCGGCAATGCCCGGCAGAGTGACTCGCATCCGGGAGGCCAGAAAGGCCATGCACAGATAGCAGATGAACTCTGCGATGTCCCTGCTGCCTTGGTGGGTGGCAGCGTAGGCCAGGGGCGCCATGCCCGCAACGATGATGAGGCCGATTAAGACCTTGGCGCCGACGGGCAGACCTCTCCAATTATGCGGACGGTTGCGCATGGGCTTTGAGAGAGTTGGCGTGGGCCGGGGTGAACACGCACAACCCGAATTCAGGAATATCAGCTAAGCTGTTTAGAAACAATGATTTAATAGACATTTCTACAAACTTCGGTAACACGCCTAATTACCTTCGGCAAACTGCCGCAAATCACCAACATGCCTCGCTCTCAGTTCGCGGGGAATCTGGTTCAAGGCGCTTCGCGCCTGCGCAGGTGTGTTTTCCGGTTTTCAGATCTCCAGCCCTTCGGTGTCATCATAATTGAGGGCTACGCCTCGGGCCGCGAACTCGGGATTGGCGTCACGGCATACGACGTATTATCGCGAGGGCCGATAAGCGGTCATTGGTCGAACGTCCTGAGAAAGACGAAGATACAAAAGCACCTGCAGAAAGCTGATTGGAGCCGCATGGATGTGCATTTGATTGACGGAACCTATGAATTGTTCCGGCACTTTTTCGCCGTGCCCCCTGCGGCAGACGTAAACGGCCGGGAAATCGGCGCAGTCCGTGGCGTCCTGGGTTCCGTTTTGTCCATGATCGGCCGCGGTGCAACCCACATTGGGGTCGCAACCGATCACGTCGTAGAGTCGTTTCGGAACGATCTGTATCCCGGATACAAGACCAGCGAAGGTGTGCCTCAAGAGTTGCTCTCGCAGTTCCCGATTCTTGAGGAAGCGCTCGAAGCGATGGGAGTAGTGGTGTGGCCAATGGTCTACTATGAGGCGGATGATGCGCTCGCTTCTGCCGCCGGTAAAGCCGCGCGGGATGACCGCGTGAGGCAGGTGCTCATTTGTACGCCGGACAAAGATCTCAGCCAGTGTGTTGTAGGCACACGAGTCGTTCAACTGGACCGCATGCGCGATATCCTGCGCGACGAAGCCGGCGTGGTGGCCAAGTTCGGTGTGGAGCCGCAATCGATTCCGGACTATCTGGCCGTGGTCGGCGACAGCGCAGATGGCTTCCCAGGTTTGCCCGGATGGGGCCCCAAGGCTGCAGCTCTTACTTTGTCTCAGTACCCCCACCTTGAAGACATTCCCAGGGATTGGCGAGAATGGCATCCCTCAATCCGAAGGGCACGCTTGCTGTCCGAATCGCTATTCAACGCATGGAACGATGCCCTGTTGTTCCGCACCCTCGCAACCCTGCGGCTGGATGTGCCCGTTTTTGATGGGGTCGAGGATATTCGTTGGAAAGGACCGCGTCCGAACTTTGAGGAACACTGCCAGCGAATGAAGGCGCCCGATCTGCTTGGTCGCGTTAGGTCGGCAAAAGTTTGAGCCACAGCTTTTGCATCGTTCTCGCACTCGGACTTATTATGGGGGTGGTTTTACTGTACAGGTGCGAGTCCGATTCCCGAACATAAAGAATCGCGCACTCGACCTTAGCTCTACTTGAAAGGTGCTCCAGTGGTTCATACCTTGCTGCTCTGCGCGCTACTGTTCCAGGCCGGTCCGCAAACGGCGTTGAAGCCGGTGATCGAGAATGATCGCGTTGTCGTCTGGGATGTGACCGGCCCCGCAACTGCGCAGCCGTTGGATAGCATTATTGTGTCCTTGTCGGGTAGCGCGGCGTTCTTGCCTAAGGGCATGACGCCGAAGGTCGGCGGAGGGAAGACCGCGGCACGATCGATCATGATCAATCTGAAGGACCATCCAGTGGCTCCGATAGCCAATACGACCGGGTATCCGCTGGCGTTTCCGCGGCCCGGCTCGAAGAAAATCCTGGAGAACGCACGCGTGATCGTGTGGGATTACACCTGGACGCCGGGCGTGCCCACCCCGATGCACTTCCATGATAAAGACGTCGTGGTGGTGTTCCTTGACGATGGCGACCTGAAGTCGACCACTCCGGACGGGCAAGTTGTCATGAATCCTTACCAGTTCGGTATGGTCAGGTTCAACCTCCGCGACCGCACGCACACCGAAACGCTGGTCCGCGGAAAACAGCGCGCAATCATCACGGAGCTGAAGTAAATGCCAGGGTTGGTCTGCAAAGATTTGGCAAAGTTACTCCAGCCAGTAGCAGGCGATGCCGGCCAAACTTATTTTCGTAACCAGAAGGCTCGCCTCACAGACCTTCGCTGCAAGCGAATCTCTCGGCTCTTCTGCCGCGCGGACTCTTCCGTTCGTGACTCACTGGTCTGATCTGCGGCCTCGGGCGCGAAGTTTTCGGCCGGGACGCGCTCCGCCGAACACCAGTTCGCAAACACCGTCGACAAAGTTGGGCGTCAAATTGTCATGCCGTATCAGGAATCGCATGTATATGGGCCCGTAAAGTGAATCCAGAAGCAGGTCCAGATCGACGTCTTTGCCCAGTTCGCCGCGTGCAATTCCGCGGCGGAGTGTGGCATAGGCATCCTGTCGGCGCGGTTTCATGAAACGTTCGCGGAAAGCGGCGATGACATCTCTGTCGCTCTGACCGGCAGCAAGAATGGCAGAAAGAATGCGTCCGCGCCGGCTGCGAAAGATCTTGATGACTTGACGCATCTGTTGGCTCATGTCCGCGCGAACCGAGCCAGTATCGGGGAAGTGGAGCTTGCGGGTGGTGCTGCTGGCGAACGCGTCGGCAATAAGAGCGGCCTTGTTGGGCCACCAGCGGTATACCGTCGCCTTGCCAACGCTGGCGTGAGCTGCCACAGCTTCAATGGTCAGATCGGAGAAGCCATTCTCTCCCAGGAGTTTCAACGTGCTGCGCAGGATGGCCAGGCGGGCCTGTTCGCTGCGGGGACGGCCGGGGGCGCGCTTTCTGCCCCCATTGTCGCCATGTCGTTGAGCCGGAGACTTCTGGCGCATGGTCTCACCCTACCATATAATAATTAAGAAGGCTTTAGAATCCAATACGATCAGTATCGAATCTAAAATCAAATCCGCGGGGTTCTCTTCTCAGTGCGGGCAACCCCTCTTAAATTTCTTCGAGCTTTGGAGTAGCGCCTAACCGATGTGGATTGTTGCATTAGCTCTCCGACGTCCCTACACATTTGTGGTGATGGCGCTCGTCATCATTCTTCTGTTTGGGGTCACGGTCTTCCGCACCCCCACCGACATCTTCCCGGATATCAACATTCCGGTGGTTTCCGTCGTTTGGTCTTATACCGGCATGTCGCCGCAGGATATAGCCGACCGTATCGTGACCAATTCCGAACGCGGCATCAACATCACCGTAAACGACATCGAGCACATGGAGTCTCAGTCGGTAAACGGTTTGGGCGTCATCAAGGTTTTTTTTCGTCCGGGCACGAACGTACAGGGCGCCATCGCAGAAATCACCGCGATTGCCCAGACTACGTTGCGCGGCCTTCCCCCCGGTACGGTGCCGCCTCTGGTCATCTCTTATAGCGCCTCCACTACACCGATCATTCAGCTCGGACTAAGCAGCAAGACCCTTCCTGAGCAGCAGCTCTTCGATCTGGGCCAGAACTTCCTGCGTAATTATCTGACCACGGTGCCGGGAGCCGCTACGCCCTATCCCTACGGCGGCAAGATTCGTCAGGTTCAGGTAGACCTGGACTTGCCCAAGCTACAGGCTTACGGGCTTGCACCCAACGACATTGTCAACGCTGTCAACGCGCAGAATTTGATCCTCCCCAGCGGCACCATCAAGCTCGGCTCGGTGGAATACAACGTCGAAATGAACGGGACGCCGGGAACCATTGCGGAATTGAACGACTTGCCCGTCAAAACCGTCAATGGCGCCACGCTCTATATGCGCGACGTCGCCCACATCCGCGACGGCTTCGCACCGCAGACCAACATCGTGCGCCAGGATGGCAACCGCGGCGCGCTGATGTCGATCTACAAAATCGGCAACGCCTCCACCCTGCAAATTGTCGCTGGAGTCAAGAGCATTGTGGTGCAGGCGGCCCAGTCTCTGCCGCCGGAGCTGAAGATCACCGCGCTGTTCGACCAGTCTCTTTTTGTGCGGGCTTCAGTCTATGGCGTGGTGCGCGAGGCCGGGATCGCCGCGCTTCTTACCGCCCTCATGATTCTCATTTTCCTTGGCGACTGGCGTCCCACCATCGTCATCTCCATTTCGATCCCACTCTCCATCTTTTGCTCGATCATCCTGCTGGGCGCCATCGGCGAAACCATCAACATCATGACCCTGGGCGGACTGGCGCTTGCCGTCGGCATCCTCGTCGATGACGCGACAGTGGAAATCGAGAACATCGAGCGCAACCTTGCCATGGGCAAGGAAATGAGGCAGGCCATTCTCGACGGCGCGCAACAGATCGCGGTGCCTGCCTTCGTCTCCACGCTGAGCATCTGCATCGTGTTCGTGCCTATGTTTTTCCTGGCGGGCGTGGCGAAGTTCCTGTTCGTGCCGCTGGCGGAGGCCGTCAGCTTCGCCATGCTGGCCAGTTATCTCCTCTCACGCACCCTCATCCCCACGCTGGTGATGTTCATCATGCGCGGGCACGAGCACCGCGCGGAAGCGCCCAAGTCGTTCCTGGGCCGCTTCCAGCGCGGCTTCGAGCGCAAGTTTGAAGACTTCCGCCGCGGCTATGAGCAGTTGCTGGAAACCACCCTCGAGCATCGCGGCATCTTCGTGATTTTCTTCCTGGCCTTTTGCCTGCTCTCGCTCGGGCTGTTTACCTTCTTAGGACAGGACTTCTTTCCGCAAGTGGATGCGGGGCAGCTCCGCCTGCATGTACGCGGGCGTCCCGGCCTGCGCGTGGAAGAGACCGCGCGGCTCTGCGATGAAATCGAAGCCGTACTGCACCAGGAGATTCCCAAGGCAGAACTGCAGACGATGCTGGACAACATCGGTTTGCCCAACTCCGGGATTAACCAGTCCTACAGCTCCAACGGAACCATCGGCACCAGCGACGCCGAGATCCTGATCGCTCTCAATCCCGAGCATCATCATCCCACGGCGGGGTACATACGCCATCTGCGCGAGGTGTTGCCGCAGCGCTTTCCAGGAGTGGAGTTTTTCTTCCAGCCCGCGGACATCGTCTCGCAGATTCTAAACTTCGGCCTGCCGGCGCCCATCGATGTGCAGATCGTGGGCGCGGACATGGGGAGCAGTTATCTGATTGCGCAGCAGATCGCGAACAAAATGCGGCACATACCCGGCGCCGCCGATGTACACGTGCAGCAGTTGCTCGCGCTGCCCACGCTGCGCATGGATATGGACCGCACGCGCGTGACGCAGGTTGGCCTCACCGCGCGCGATGTGGCCCAGAGCGTGCTCGTTTCACTCAGCGGCAGCTTCCAGACGTCGCCGAACTTCTGGCTCAACCCCAAAAACGAAGTCTCTTACATGATGGCGGTGCAGTCGCCGCAATACCGCATGACCAGCCTGCAAGACCTGATGGCCATACCGGTCACCTCGCAGCAGGGCACGCAGTTGCTCGGTAATCTGGCGCAGGTGTCCCCGGTTGCGCGGCCCGCTACGGTCAACCACTACGACGTGCAGCCGGTCATCGACGTTTACGCTAGCACGCAGGATCGCGATCTGGGCGCCGTTGCGGCGGACACCGACAAAGTGCTCAAGACCTTCGACGGTCATTTGCCGCGCGGCACTCACATCGTGGTGCGCGGACAGGTGGTTACCATGCGCTCTTCGTTTGTCGGATTAGGCCTGGGGCTAGTCGGAGCCATTCTTCTCGTCTACTTGCTGATCGTCATCAACTTTCAATCGTGGCTCGATCCATTCATCATCATCGCCGCTTTGCCGGGAGCGCTCGCCGGAATCTGCTGGTTCCTTCTGCTCACCCGCACCACGTTGAGTGTGCCGTCGCTCACCGGAGCGGTGATGTGCATGGGCGTGGCCACCGCCAACTCCATTCTGATGGTCAGCTTCGCGCGCGAGCAGATCGACGAAGGCATTCCCGCCGTGCAGGCCGCCGTTGCCGCCGGATACACTCGCATGCGCCCGGTGCTGATGACCGCCCTCGCCATGATCATTGGGATGGTCCCCATGGCTCTGGGCTTTGGAGAAGGCGGCGAGCAGAACGCGCCGCTGGGCCGCGCCGTGATCGGCGGCCTATTGTTTGCTACGGTGGCCACTTTGTTTTTTGTGCCGAGCGTTTTCGCCATCTTCCACGGCCGCCGGGAGGCCAAGCGTGCGCGTCAGGGTTAGCCTAATTGAGAAACCGTAAGCACGAAGGCATGAACCGTCTTCGCAGGAATTGGAGTCAAGTATGAGTGCAGAGAACGAACCTAAACAGACCTCAACTGGACAATCTGGAGATGCGCAGCGCTCCGAACAGGGCCGCGATGCGCAGCCGCCGCAGCAGAACGAGAAGGAACAGCGTCATGCACTGAGTGCTCAGGCCCAGCGTGACGAGGAAATCGAAGCCATCCAACAGCATTCCAAGCACCAGCCGCCGGGGATACAGAAACCGCCGGAGGTTCCGCCCGCGTCTCCGCGCACGGCTCTGATGATCGTGGCCGTGTTGTTGCTGGTGCTGATTGTTGCCGGGGGGCTCACTTTGTGGGCCCATGCCGACCACAACCGCGCCCTGGCCAAGGAGACGCAGCGCGAAACCGTGCCAACTGTCGCTGTCGTTTACCCGTTGTCGGAAAAACCCGACGAAGACCTTGTGCTGCCCGGCTCTCTGCTGGCCTATGAGGAATCTCCAATCTACGCACGCACCAGCGGCTATCTTGTGCGCTGGTACAAGGACATTGGCAGCCGGGTGACCAAGGGCGAGTTGCTGGCAAAGATCGACACACCCGAGGTTGATCAAGAACTGAACCAGACTCGCGCGGCGCGCGAGCAAATCGTGGCGCAAATGGATCTGGCGAAAATCAGCGCCGACCGCTGGGAGAACCTGCGCAAGACTGACTCCGTATCCGCGCAGGAAGCGGACCAGTACGAGAGTGGATACAAGCAAAGCCAAGCCAACCTGGCCGCGGCCGACGCCAACGTGCGGCGGCTCGAACAGCTTGAGGGCTTCAAGGACGTATATGCGCCGTTCTCCGGTGTGCTCACCCGCCGCAACGTCGATCCCGGCGCGCTTATCAACGCGGGCGCCGGCGCCGCCGGACGCGAGCTGTTTGACCTCGCCCGGGTCGATCCGCTGCGGGTTTACACCAGCGTGCCGCAGGCCTACGCGCCCTACATCAAGGTCGGCGCCAAGGCCCCCGTTACTTTACAGGAATTCCCCGGCCAGAGGTTTCCCGGCAAGGTGGTGCGCACAGCGGAAGCCATCGATCCGGCCACGCGGACTTTGCTGACCGAGGTCGACGTGCCCAATAAGGACGGGCGTCTATTGCCCGGCTCGTTCGGCGAAGTGCATTTTGCGGTTGGTTCTGGCGTGAACAAGGTTACGGTTCCGGTGAACGCGATGCTCTTTCGTGCCCAGGGTGCGCAAGTTGCCGTCATCGGCCCCGGCGGCAAGATAGAGTTGCGGCCCATCAACATAGGACGCGACTACGGCGCCACGCTGGAGGTTCTCGGCGGCGTCTCGCCTACCGACCAGATTGTCATCAACCCGTCGGATTCGCTTGAGGACGGGCAGCAAGTGAACGTGGCGCAGGCGCCACCGAACGATCAGCAGCCGGGTCAACCGCCGGAGAGTCAGAATAAAGACCAGCAGAAAGGCAGTGCGCAGTGAAGCGAGCCGCGATCTCGGCTGCTCTCGCGCTGCTCGCCCTGGCAGCCGGATGCACCGTGGGTCCGCGTTACAGCCGGCCCGCGGCTCCAGCGCCGGCACCTGATGCGTGGAAGACGCAACCGCCCTGGCAGCAGGCCGCGCCCAAGGATTCAATCCCGAAAGGCACGTGGTGGCAAATTTTCCACGATCCAGCGCTCGACGCCTACGAACAACAATTGCTCCAGGCGAATCAATCTCTGGTGGCCGCGCGCGATCGTTTGGACCAGGCGCGCTCGTTGGCGCGCGTCGCTACCGCGGATATGTTTCCACAGCTTTCGGCCGATCCCAGCGCGGTGCGTGAGCGCGGCTCTGCTAATCGCCCTCTGAATGGCGAGGCCCCGACCATCGTGAACGGCGTGGCGCAGCCCATCCCTCCGTATACGCAGAGCGTCTATACGGTTCCGTTTTCGCTGAGCTATGAAGTCGATCTCTTCGGACGAGTGCGGCACAACGTGGAAGCGGCCAATGCGTCATTGCAGTCCACCGCCGCGGACCTGCAGAACGTGCAGTTGGTACTGAGCGCTGAACTCGCCGCCGACTACTTTACGCTGCGCGAACTGGACGCTGAGTTTGAGGTGGTGCAGGAATCCGTGGGCTATCAGCGCAAGGGGCTCGATCTGGTGAACAACCGCCACCAAGGCGGCATTGCCAGCGGACTGGAAGTTGCGCAGCAGGCGGCGCTGCTCGACTCTACATTGTCGCAGCTTGCGCTGATACAACAGACGCGCGCCCAGTATGAGCACGCCATCGCGGTGCTGGTGGGCGAGGCAGCCTCCAGCCTCAGCGTGCCCGTGGCGCCCTTGCGGGCCACGCCGCCGCCCGTCCCGCTGGGAGTGCCGTCCGACGTGTTGGAGCGCCGTCCCGACATTTCCACGGCCGAACGCCTGATGGCTTACCAAAATGCGGAGGTCGGCATCGCGCGCACGGCTTTCTATCCGCACATCACTCTAAGCGGTTCCGGCGGATGGCAGAGCACCGACTTGGCTCCGCTCTTTAACGCCCCCAGCCTGTTCTGGTCGCTCGGTGCGGATGCCTTGCAGCCCATCTTCGAGGGTGGACGAAACCGCGCGAATCTGGCCGCGGCACGCTCCGCCTATGACCAGTCCGTGGCCAACTACCGCCAGGCCGTACTCACCGCGTTTCAGCAAGTCGAAGACGGCATCAGCAATCTGAGCACGCTCTCGCAGGCTCTTGCCACGCAAGGCGCGGCCGTCGAAGATGCGCGCCGCGCACTGGCGATCGCCAACAATCGTTATATCGGCGGAGTCACCAGCTACCTCGACGTCATCACTGCGCAGACCGTTCTGCTAACCAGCCAACGGCTGGAGACGCAGTTGCTCGGCCAGCAGATGGTCAGCTCCGTGTATCTTGTGAAAGCCCTCGGTGGTGGCTGGGACGCCGGCCAAATCAAGGATCAGCAGGTTCATCCGCAAGCTGGCCAGATTTTGCAGCCATGAGCGCTAATCAAGAGCACTCATACTGTCCGCTTGCTATGGCTGATGTCATGCACGGGCTTGGGACAGTGGCACGCCGGGATCGCTTTCCAGTCTGAATGGATAGTTGGGGCATCGATCATCGATGAGAAACCCCGCTGCGGGGTTGGCCGCGCGGGGTTTGGGCGAACAGCGATTGGTGTGGCGTTTTCGCTAGGCTGACTTCAGCTTGCGCCGGACGATGCCGGCAATACCGATTAAGCCCGTGCCCAGAAGACCGAGGCTGCCGGGCTCTGGAACTGTGGTCGTGATGTTGGTGCTGCCGCTCGAAATGGCGACATGCCCGTTGAAGAACCCCATACCCGTGTTAATGGTTAACTGGATGGTGGCGCCATTGACGGTGGTGCCGTTGTACCACGTTCCCGTCAAAGAACCGGTCAGCGTGTAGTTGTGGGTTCCGTTGGCGAGAGTCACCAGGGTCCAGGTCACAGGTCCGGTGAAGGAGCCGTTGAAGATCACCGTATTGGGAATTCCGTTGGTGCCGTTGCCTGTGATGCTGAACGTGCCCCCTGCGGCCAATGTGCCGCCCATCTGCATACTGCCGCTGGTAAGCGCGCCTGTAGTAAAGCTCAACGCGCCCAGATCGCTCCCGGCAATCACCCCTCCGCCAAGACCGGTCACGGCGATCAACGTCGACCCCGTCAAGGTCAAGCCGCTGCTGCTGCCGGAGAGGGTGCCGCCATTATTGGTGAAGTCAACGCTGCTGCCGGCAAAGGCCGCAAGTGGAAGCGCCAGAGCCAGAATCGCGAGGAAAGCTGTTCTCTTGATCATTGTCAGTAGTCTCCTGAATAAACTCGTTCCACGACGTAGTTAAGGCGAACGGTAGCCGGTTCTCTACAGTCCGTGATTTGAGAAAGAAAACGTGACTGGGAGTGTCAGACTGAGCTGCTGCCTCAGGGCCCGGTTTTCGCTTTCATTTCCGTTTCTTTGACTGGTTTGTTCGCACGGCGACTGCCAGGATGGCGAGTCAGGTCTAAGATTCTTCTCAGCAGGCGCGGGAGTTGTTGCCGTCGCAGGTGGAGCGGTGGTGCCCGCGCGCTTACAATCACGGTCTCTTCAGCGCCGGTGAAGGATCGGACTAAGAACCCCCTATGCTTCTGCGCGACAAGTTGCGGCAGACGCGACCCTGGTGCACAAATAGTCGCCAAATGGATTGTTTCCGAGCTGCCCGTCACAGGCAACCATCGCAGAGGAGGTCCCCTATCTTCGATTGGTAGTAGAATAGCTGCCCATCTCGCGTTATGCGGTAGGTTGTACTGGTTCAGTGGACGCATTCTCGAACGTGGAGGCAGCAATGGCACTCATGATCGCAGGTCTTTCCAAGACTTACCCCAACGGTGTAAAGGCGCTCAAAAACCTGTCCCTCTCCATCGGCAACGGCCTGTTCGGCCTGGTGGGCCCCAATGGCGCCGGCAAGAGTTCCCTGATGCGTACTGTCGCCACGCTTCAGGACCCCGACTGCGGCTCCATCAATCTCGACGGCATCGACGTCCTGCGCCAGAAAGACGAGGTCCGCCGCATTCTCGGCTACCTTCCGCAGGAGTTCGGCGTTTATCCAAAGATCTCCGCGCTGGACATGCTCCACCACCTCGCCGTGATGAAGGGCATGACATCTTCGTCCGAGCGCAAGGCGACCGTCGACGCACTGCTGCAGCAGACCAATCTCTGGGACGTTCGCAAGAAAGCTCTCTCCACTTTTTCCGGCGGCATGAAACAGCGCTTCGGCATCGCCCAGGCACTGCTCGGCAATCCTCGCCTCATCATCGTTGACGAGCCCACCGCCGGCCTCGACCCTGCCGAGCGCAATCGCTTCCTGAACCTGCTCTCGTCCCTTGGCAGCAACCGCACCGTCATCCTTTCTACCCACATCGTCGATGACGTCCGCCAGCTCTGCCCCCGCATGGCCATCATCGCCTCGGGCGAGCTGCTCCTGGAAGGCTCTCCGAGCGACGCCCTGGCCGCCCTCAACGGCAAGATCTGGTCGAAGGTGGTGGCTACGGACGGCGAGTTGCGTACTTTGGAAACTCAGCTCCACGTCATCTCTACTCACCTCGTCGGCGGACAGCACGAAGTTCGTGTATACGCCGACTCCTCTCCGGGCGGCGGTTTCCGCCCGGTCGATTCCGGACTTGAGGACGTCTATTTCCTCAACCTCTCGCAGCAGGCCAACGGCCAGCTTCCGAATTAACCCTCGCACCTGGAGGATCTGACATGGCACTCTTTTTGGAATTCTTCACTTTCGAACTCAAGTATCGCTTCAAGAGCCTCTCGACCTACGTCTACTTCGTCCTCTGGCTCACGTTTTCCTTCCTCTGCGTTGCTTCCGAAAGCTTCGGCCCCATCGGCAGCGGCAATGGCAAGATTCTCCTGAATTCTGCGTACGCCAACACCCTCGACAATGTCCTCGCCGCGCTGTTCGGCATCATCGTCATCGCCGCCATCTTCGGGACCTCCATCCTCCGCGACTTCCAGCGCGACACCTACCAGATCCTGTTTACCCAGCCCATCTCCAAATTCGCCTACCTCGGCGGACGCTGGGCCGGCTCCTTCCTCACCACCGTCTTCGCTTTCTCCGGCATGATGCTAGGCACCTTCCTCGGCACCTTCGCGCCATGGGCAGACCACACCCGCATCGCTCCGAATCATTTCTGGACGTATCTCCAGCCCTTCCTCTCGATACTGGTTGTCCAGATCTTCTTCGTCGGTTCTGTCTTCTTTGCCGTCGCCGCCCTCTCCCGCAAGATCTTCATCGTCTATCTCCAGGGTGTGGCGCTGTTCATGTTCTACGTCATTGGAGTCACCGTCTTCTCCGCCACCCGCTCGCTCGAGCGCTTCTGGTCCGGCATTTTCGATCCCATCGGCCTCATCTTATTCAACGATGTCACCCGCTATTGGACGGTCATTGAAAAGAACGCGCTGTTCGTCACTTGGTCGCCCGCTCTCGTCAATGGCGTGTTCCTCTACAACCGTCTCCTCTGGATCGGCGTCGGTGTCCTATCGCTGGTCTCAGTCTGGGCGCTGTTTCCCATGTCCGTGGAGGCCCTCACCGCGCGCTCCCAGAGCCGCCGCGCCGCCAAAGCGAAGGAACATGAACTCGCGGAGGCTCTGCCCGTCCGCTCCCTCGTCGCCGCCGGCCTTCCCCTCGTCCATCAGGCCTTCACTTCCGCCACCACCTTTGCTCAATACCTCTCGCTATCCCGTCTCCGCCTGCGCAACATTTTTCGCGACATACCGTTCTGGGCCATTGTCGCCCTCCTCGTCGCCTTCGGCATCAACAACGGCCATTTCGCCGGCCACGTCGCCGACCAGAACGTCTGGCCGGTCACCTACCTCATGGTCCAAGCCGTCGAGGGCAGCGCCCTCCTCTTTCTCTTCATCGTCGCAGCCCTCTATGCCGCAGAGCTGCTCTGGCGCGAGCGCGACACCCACTTCGACGGCATCCATGACGCTCTGCCCATGCGCGAGTCCACCGACTGGCTCTCTCGCCTCACCGCCATCGTCGTCGTCGAGCTCATCCTTCTTGCCGTCGCTATGCTCATCGGCATTCTCATGCAGACCATCGGCGGTTACTACCATTACGAACTCCTCCAGTACTTCAAGGAGCTCTACGTCGTGACCTTCCCGCAGGTCCTCACCTTCATCCTTCTCGCACTCTTCATCCAGACCGTCGTCTCGAACAAGTTTGTGGGCCACGCCATTGTCATCGGCCTCTTCGTCCTGATGCCCATCCTCTTCAGCTTCGGATGGGAGAACACGCTTTACCTCATCGGCCAGACCCCCGCCTACACCTACTCCGACATGAACGGCTACGGCCACTTCGTCCCCGCCCTGTTCTGGTCGATCACCTACTGGCTCGCGATCATGGCCGTCCTGGGCGTGGTCTCCATTGCGCTGGCCCGGCGCGGAGCTGAGGACTCACTGCGCGCCCGCATCCGCCTGGCCCTTCGGCTGGCTCCCCGCCTCGCGCCCATCGCTATTGTTTTCGCCGTCATCGCAGCCGGCGCCGGCTCCTGGTACTTCTACAATGCCCATGTCCTCAACGAGTACCTCGACTCCAAGGCGCGCCGCGACATCCAGGCCGACTACGAACGCAAATTCAAACAATACGAAAACTTTCTCCCGCCTAAGGTCACCGCGGTCGATGCCGCTATCAATATCTATCCCGATCGCCGCTCCTTCGACGGAAGCGTCCGCATCACCATGCAGAACAAGACCAACCAGCCCATCTCGCAGATCCATCTCACCGATCAGCGGCAGTCGGCAAGCAACGTCCAATTCGATCGTCCCTTTCACCTCGTCAGCTCGGCGCCCCGGAATATTTACTCCATTTACGCCCTCGATCAGCCCCTGGCGCCCGGTGAGACCATCACGCTGACTTGCAATATCGGCCATCAGAGCCATGGGTTCCGCGACGGCAACGAGTTGCCGGAACTCGCCTACAACGGCACTTTCTTCGACTCCGACTTCGTCCCCTATATCGGCTACAACCGCAACATCGAGCTCGACGACCCGCGGCGCCGGCGCGAAGAGCATCTTCCTCCTCTGGAAGAAATGGCTCACCGCGGTGACCCGCTCCACTCCGTCAATAACGTATTTTTTCCTTTCGAATCCGACTGGATTACCTATCACACCGTGGTCAGCACATCAGCCGACCAGATCGCGCTCGCTCCTGGATATTTGCAGCGCCAATGGCAGGCCAATGGCCGCCACTTCTACGAATACAGCATGGGCTCTACCCACATCCTCGATTTTTTCGCCTATATCTCCGCGCGCTACCAGATTCGAAAAGAAACCTATCGCGGGCCTGACGGGGACGTCGCCCTTGAGGTTTACTACGATCCGGCGCACACCTACGACCTCGACGACATGCTGGCGAGCTCGCGCGCGGGACTCGACTATTATCAGCGCGTCTACAGCCCTTACCAGTTCTCCCAGTTCCGCATCCTCGAGTTTCCGCGCTACCGCACTTTTGCCCAGTCCTTCCCGAATACAGTCCCGTACTCTGAAGCCATCGGCTTCATCGAACGCGTTCGCAAGCCGACCGATATCGATTTCACCTACTTCGTCACCGCCCACGAACTCGGCCATCAATGGTGGGCGCACCAGCTCATCGGAGCCGACGTCGAAGGCTCCAACATGTTGGCGGAAAGCCTGGCCGAGTATTCCGCGCTGCAGGTCATGGCTCACAAGTACGGCCGCGACCTCATGCATCGCTATCTTCGCCATGAACTCGATGGCTATCTGCGGGGCCGCGCCGGCGAGACCCGCCACGAGCCGCCGCTCGCTCTGGTCCAGCGCGAGCCCTACGTCTGGTATCAGAAGGGTGGCCAGATCCTCTACACCCTTGCCGACTACATCGGCGAAGACAAACTCAATCTCGCGCTCCACAACTTCCTCATGCAGTACCGCTACGCTAACGCCAACAACCAGGCCGACGCCAGCCCCAACAGGAACGACAATCCCCACCCCTCCACCACTCTCGACGGTCCCTACCCCGATACCCGCATGTTGGTTGACGCCATCCGCGCGCAGACCCCGCCCGAACTCCAGTACCTGGTCGACGACGGCTTCAACCGCATCGTTCTCTACGACAACAAGGCGGTCTCCGCCACTTCGCAAAAGACCCCCGACGGAAAATACAAGGTCACCCTTGAGGTCCAGGCTCGCAAGCTGCAGGCCGATGGCAATGGCGCGGAAACCCACGTGCCCCTCGCCGACTACATCGAGATCGGCGTCTTCAGCGGAAAGAAAGATGAGGAGAAGCCCCTCTATCTCAAGAAAGAAAAAATCACGGAAGAGCACAAGACTTTCGTGATCGTCGTCGACCAGCCGCCTACACTGGCGGGCATTGATCCCTACAACAAGCTCATTGACCGGAATGCCGACGACAACATGATCGATGTTACCCGGCAATAAACAAGGCGAGGCGCTGTCGCACGGTTTCAGCTCTCAACCCGACACCGCTGCGACAATCAGGCATCACGTCGGTCTTTCATTGCACTTGTGACATCCAACCTTGCAATCCACAGCCCTGCCGTCCGATCATCATGGCAGCAATAGGCGTGGCAATCTGAACGACGCGAGTGCTAAGGCATTTGTTTTCAATATTTTGCCTGTAACTTATTGATTCTAATAGATTAAATCGCATTTTCTCGCTAACCTGATGATTCCAATATACTGGGGGGAGTACGGGTATACCCGGGAAGAGCTCAGCCCAATCCGGGACACGCCGCGAAACTTGTCCATCGCTGCCGAAACCCGCCATTTTCGCTTCCGCTCATTGATCCTCCATCCCGCCCAACACCCAATAGCGACCATTGCCTGTTTGGCCTCGAAGCGCCAGGTTTCGATCTTGCTAAACTCATCTTCAGTAGAAACAATCACCGATGCCTTCACGCTACGCACAATGGATGTACGACTGGGAGCACAAGCTCACCTCGGTCGACAACAACCGTGTGGTGCGCCCGCTGGAGTGGGGCACGGAGTGGGCCCGCGACTGGCCTTGCCGCAACGGCTGGCAGCCTGGGCAAGAGGTCAGCGACCCGGCGAAATTTCTCATCGACTTCAACCGCCGCATCGTGGCCGCGAGCGACGATTTTTTTTCCTACCGCCGCCCCACGGATTATCGTCTCGAGCGCCGCGAGGTTCAGGTCTTCAGCACGCGCCAAATACCCGATCTCAATCTCGAAGCGAAGGTCAAAGGCACATTCGCCGAATTTCTTCGCTTCACTTCTCCGGTGCGCACGCCGTATCCGGAAAATAATCTGGCCAACGCCCGCTGGTTTCCCGCGCGCGGCCGGCGCGCCATCGTTCTGCTGCCGCACTGGAATGCCGACGCCATCGCCTACAACAGCTTTTGCCGCGTGCTCAACATGCTGGGCGTCGCGGTGTTGCGCCTCAGCATGCCCTATCACGATATCCGCATGCCGGGCGAAACCGGACGCGCCGATTACGCCGTCTCCGCCAACCTCGGCCGCACGCTCGACGCCGTGCGCCAGGGCGTGGCCGATGTCCGCTCCTGTTTCGATTGGCTCGAGCAGCAGGGATACAAGCAGCTGGGCATTCTCGGCACCAGCCTGGGCTCGTGTTATGCATTCATTGCGGCCGCGCACGATCCGCGAGTGCGCGTCGCGGTTTTCAATCATGCTTCCACTTACGTCGCCGATGTGGTTTGGCATGGACAGTCCACCCGCCACATCCGCGAGGGACTGGAACCGCAACTTGATCTGGAGCGTTTGCGGCAGGCGTGGCTCGCGGTCAGCCCCATGTCTTACTTCGACAAGTTCGCCCGCTGGCCGAAGAAATCGCTGATTATCTATGCGAAATACGATTTAACTTTTTTGCCGGAACTCTCCCGCGATGCTGTAGCCGAATTCGCGCGGCATGAACTCGATCACAAGGTTGTGGTCCTGCCCTGCGGCCACTACACCATGGGCGAGACGCCGTTCAAATACATCGACGGCTGGCAGATGGCTTCGTTCTTGCGGACGGCGTTTGCAGACGGAAGCACTCGGATCGGCCAGAAAGGTTGACGACCATTTCCAATTCAACCGCAATCGCCGCGTACTTCTGGGTCGGGCTTGCGATCTTGTTTGCGCTTCCCGCTCGCGCGCAATCGGCGCAGCCGGGCATTCCAGAAAAAGGCATTTCAGAAAAGACTCCGGAGAAGATCATCATCGACACCGATATCGGAGACGACGTGGACGACGCATTCGCGGTCGCGCTTGCTCTGCGCAGCCCGGAACTGGAGATTCTCGGCATCACCACCACCTTCGGAGATACGGAGACTCGCGCCAGGCTCGCGGACCGGCTGCTCGGTGAGGCCGGACGCCAGGACATTCCAGTCGCCGTGGGCACGCCAACCGAAACTAACAATCGCTTCACCCAGCGCCGCTACGCTGAAGGCGGCCGCTTCGCTCGGGCATCGCACCCTAAAGCTGTGGATTTTATCCTTGAGCAAATCCGCCGTTACCCAAACCAGATCACGTTGATCGCAATCGGCCCGCTCATGAATGTGGGAGCTGTGATCGACAAGGAGCCGGAAACTTTCCGCAAGCTGCGGCGGGTCGTGCTTATGGGCGGCTCGATTTATCGCGGCTACGGCGACATGGGATATTTTCCGCCGCATGGACCGCAAGCGGAGTGGAACATCGTAAACGACATCCCCTCGGCGCAGAAACTTTTCGCCTCGGGTGTGCCGCTTTACGTGATGCCGCTCGACTCGACCCAACTGAAGCTGGACGAGGTGAAGAGATCGATTCTGTTTCAATCGGGCACGCCGCTTACCGATGCGTTGACGCTGCTCTACCACCAATGGGGACAGGAAACGCCGACTCTTTTCGATGTGATGACGGTCGCCTACATTCTGAATCCGAAGCTTTGTCCGGTTCAGCCGATGCATATTCGAGTGGATGACAAGGGCTTTACGCGGCCTGAACCCGGAAGTCCGAATGCCCAAGTCTGTCTCGATTCGGATGCGGAGGCATTCTTCCGCCTTTACATCGGGCGGGTGGGCGCGCCGTAACAGGGGCGTCTTCTCAACAGCTTGTGTTGAGCGGGGTTAGAATGTGAATGTGGAATCCGCACGTGCCAGCCCCGAATCAGCGATCGCCAGGCCAGCGGTCACGGAATATCGGCGCGACGATTTTCTTATCAGCACCGACCGTGCGCGTCTGGATCTGGATGTGATTCACGGATTCTTAACGAATTGCTATTGGGCGAAAGGCATTCCGCGAGAAGTGGTCGCGCGCTCGATCGAGAACTCGCTGTGCTTCGGCATTTATGATGGTAGCGGCGCGCAGGTTGGCTTCGCCCGCGTGATCAGCGATTTCGCCACCTATGCTTATCTCGGCGATGTATTTCTGATCGAATCCCATCGCGGGCGCGGATTGGGCAAGTGGCTCATGGAGTGCATCACGCGGCATCCCGCTCTGCAGGGCTTGCGGCGCTGGACGCTGCTCACCCAAGACGCGCACGGGTTGTACGCGCAATTTGGTTTTACTCCGTTGAAAACGCCTGAGCGATACATGGAGCTTCACCGGTCCGAGATTTACCAGACTGAAGCTTATCGAACGCACTAGACGCTTAGGACGCTTTGGAAAGAAAAGGGATTTCGATCATGAGGAACTCCACGATGTACGCCCCGCTGTACGAGTCCGATCCTGAGATTTCGGCCGCGATTGACAATGAAACGCGACGCCAGCACGAAGGCCTTGAACTGATAGCGTCGGAGAATTTTGTCAGCGAGGCTGTACTCGAGGCTGCCGGCTCGGTGTTTACCAATAAGTATGCCGAGGGCTATCCCGGCAAGCGCTACTACGGCGGCTGCGAGTTTGCCGATGTGGTGGAAAACCTGGCCCGCGACCGCGCGAAGCAACTGTTCGGCGCCGAGTACGCCAACGTGCAGCCGCACGCCGGGTCGCAGGCCAACATGGAAGCCTATGCCGCGGTGCTGCAACCGGGCGACACGATTCTGGGCTTGAATCTGGCGCACGGCGGCCATCTCACGCACGGCCATCCTCTGAATTTTTCCGGCAAGACGTATCGCATTGTTCCCTACGGCGTGACCAAAGAAAACGAAACCATCGATTACGACGAGTTGGAAAAGCTGGCGGAAAAAGAAAAGCCAAAGCTGATCATCGGCGGCGGCAGCGCTTATCCGCGAATTATCGATTTTGTCCGCACGAGGCAGATTGCCGATAAAGTTGGCGCGCTCTATCTCGTTGACATGGCGCACTTCGCCGGGCTGGTGGCAGGCGGAGTTCATCCTTCGCCCGTGCCACATGCGCACATTGTGACCTCTACCACGCATAAGACTCTGCGCGGGCCACGCGCCGGAATGATTCTGGCTAAGGCTGAGTTCGGGCAAGCGATCGATAAAGTTGTTTTCCCCGGCATGCAGGGCGGACCGCTTATGCACATCATCGCGGCGAAAGCGATTTGCTTCCGCGAGGCGATGCAGCCCGAGTTCCGCGACTACGCGCGGCAAGTTGTGGCCAATGCGAAAGTGCTGGCGCAGACGCTGGCCGATGAGGGCTTCCGCGTTATTTCGGGAGGAACAGACACCCACGTCATGCTGGTGGATGTTTTTTCAAAAGGAATGTTGGGCAGCGATGCGGAAAAGTCGCTGGGCGAAGCGGGGATTACGGTGAACAAGAATGCGATTCCTTTCGACACGAATCCGCCGCTGAGGCCGAGCGGCATCCGGATTGGCACGCCCGCGCTGACAACGCGCGGCATGAAAGAAGCGGAGATGCAGCAGGTCGGGCGCTGGATTGCGGAAGCGCTGCTGCACCGGTCAGATGCGGCGGTGCTGGACAAGATCCGCAAGCAGGTGCTCGCGCTGTGCGAAGCGTTTCCGCTGTACGCGGAGCGCAGGGCCAAGGCACAGGCCGAAGCGCGGGCCTAACCGCGAGAAAGCAATTTCGATTCCACTGTATTGCTTCGTGGCGTCTGCGTTTAGAATGCCATCGTGAAGATCGCCATCGACATCCGGCGGATGACCGAGTTCGGCGTGGGCACTTATATCCGCAACGTGGTGCGGACGCTGGGACGGCTCGACGGCGACAACCAATACCTTCTTGTGGGACCACCCGACAAGGTCAAGGAAATAGGACCTTTGCCGCCGAACTTCCGCACCGCTCCGCTGCCCAGTCCGGAGCGGTCGGTAAAAAGCTACCGCGAATTCCGCGCAGTGGTGAAGCGGTTCGAGTGCGATCTGGTTCACGTCCCCAATCTATTTTCGATCCCGCGGGCGCTGTCTTGTCCTTACGTGATGACAGTACACGACATGCTGGAGCATATGTCGAGAGCCCGCGAGCAGAGCGGCTTTTGGCGCTCACTGCACTTCCAGTTGACGCGACGGGTTCTGAGCCAGGCGGCGCGAATTTTCGCAGTCTCGAATTTCACCAAGACCGAGATCGAGAAACTTTTTGGAATTCCCTCCGAACGCATTGACGTAGTTTACAACGCGATCGACGAGCGGTTTCTTCACGGGCACGCGAGTCCGGCCGATCGCGAACTGATTGCGAAGCGCTATCAAGTGACGTATCCGTTTCTCCTTTATGCGGGAAGCGTGAGCCCGCACAAGAATGTGGTCCGCATCATTGAGGCGTTTTCCGCGCTGAAAGCGGAACTGGAGAAGGACCAGGCGTTCCCGGATTTGAAGCTCATTATCATTGGAGACGACCTGTCGGGCAATTTGGACTTGCGGCGGACCGTGATCCGGAGCGGCGTGCAGAACGACGTGCGCTTTCTGGGATTTGTGCCGATTGAAGTGCTGCGCATTTTTTATGACGCGGCCAAGATTTTCGTTTTTCCGTCGCTGTATGAAGGGTTCGGATTGCCGCCTCTGGAGGCGATGGCGCATGGAACGCCGGTGGTCACGTCCAACGTATCGTCACTGCCGGAAGTGGTGGGGAATGCGGCGGTGCTGGTGAACCCGGAAAATGTTTTCGAAATCATGCGCGCTCTGCACCGGGTTCTGCTGGACCAGGTTTTGCGCGAGAAGATGAAGGAGCGCAGTTACCGGCAGGCCACGAAATTTTCCTGGGAGAAATCGGTGCGCCGCATGGTCGGCGCGTATCGCCAGGTTGCGGACGGGAATAGCGATCCGCTCTCTGGGCCGCCGCCATCTACGGAACAAGAGACCAAAGTGAGCAGCGGAGTCGCATAGTCAATCGCATACAGCCGCGTTTCGCCGTTTGCCGATCACGCCAGGCTTCCGCGCGCACTCCCATCTTCATCTCGCCACTTCTGGATCGTCACTTCTGGCTACTCGGCGCTATTTCAGCAGGGCCTGGCCTGGCGAACCGACGGAGAACTTGTGCAGCTTGGCGGTAAGGCGGTCGCGGTCGGCGTCGGTCTTGGCGGCGGTCAGGCGCTTGCGCAGCTGGACGATCTTTTCGTTGCGAGTGCGGCGCCGGCGAATCTCGGGCCGACGGCTGGGTGCGGACATGAGTTGCTCCTGGAAAAAGACTGAAAAATAAGTATAGCACCGGTCTCCGGGAGCGATGGCTCACGCGACCAGCGGAGAGTTCGCGACTCCAGCCGTACCGAACACGCGCCGATAGCGTTCGATTTCGGAGGGTGGACCGAGGGCCTTGGCGTAGTTGTCGGAGAGCTTGACCGCCGGCTGTCCCTCGACGGTGGAGACCTTGCAGATCAGGCTGATGGGATCGAAATCGCTGCCGCCGCTGGGATCGCAGCCGCGGAAATCGTTGGTGAGCAGAGTGCCCCAGCCTGCGCTGAAGCGAATGCGCCGGCCCGGAATCCACTTTTGCGGATCGAGGAAGTCGGCTGCGCTGCGAAAATCGCCAGTGCCCGTGCCGGCCTGAGGCGCTCCGCCAAAATAAGCGTGAAGGCCGAGGATGTCGTCAACGTCGAGTGCGTCGGAGGCGATGATGAGTTTTTCCTGGGGTTCGCGGCCGCGCGCTTTCAGCCACTCGATATATTCGTCGCCGGCAACATAGGGATTCTTGCTGTCGATGCGCTGGCCAGTCCAATCTGCGGCCCAGGCGGGTGCGCCTTCCAGAAATTGGGTGGTGCCGAAAGTATCAGGCAGCATGATGCGGAGTTCGCCTTCGTAAGTGTTCTGCCACAGTTCGAGCACGCGGTATTGAGAAGCTTTCAGGGCCTGGTCATCTGGAGCGAGCGCCGCGAGAGCCATGGGGATCTCGTGCGCATTGGTGCCAATCGCCTCAAGGTCGTGTTTGTGGGCGAGGAATGCGTTGGAGGTTCCGATAAAGCGGAGGCCCAGATTCGAAGCCATGGCGTCAACTACATATTCCTGCCACAAGAAGCTGTGGCGACGCCGGGTTCCGAAATCGGCGACGCTGAGCCCGGGAACACCGCGCAGGCGCTCGATCTTGCTCCACAGCTTGGTCTTCGCCCGGGCGTACAAGATGTCGAGACGAAACTCGCTCAGCCTCTTCAGATTGGCCCGGGTTCTGAGCTCGTCGAGAATGGAGAGTGCATAGAGTTCCCACATCGTGGTCTCGGTCCACAAGCCGTCGAAAGAAAGTTGGAACTGACCGTCCTTGACCGACAGAGCATAGTCCGAGAGTTTGAAATCCCGTTCCAGCCATTCCAGGAATGCGGGTTCAAAAATTCCGCGGCGCCCATAGAAAGTGTTGCCCGCCAGCCAGACCAGTTCAGATTTTCGAAAACGGAGTTTGCGGACGTGCTCCATCTGCGCGGTAAGATCCTGGACGGCAAACAGGTCCGCGAGACGCACCGACGAGGAGCGGTTGAAAAGCGAGAAGGACACGCGGGTTTTCGGAAAATGCTTCCAGACAAACTGCAGCATCAGAAGCTTGTAGAAATCTGTATCGAGCAACGAGCGGGTAACGGGGTCGAGTTCCCAGTTGTGATTGTGCGCCCGCTCAGCGAAGTTGACGATCATCGGGCGGATCGTGTCTTTCGAATCAGCAGTCGGAGGAGGGAGCCGAATTCGGGCGATCGCGTTGCAGGCACGTAGTTATTGAAACGGAGACGGCGGGAACTGTCAATGATCTGCAATCAATGATCGGCAATCAATGATCGGCGATCAATGGTCGGCGATCACTTGAGGACAGCAATTTTCAAGTCGGTAACCTGGCGGACCCATCGCGCCAGCCTTTTATCGCCCGGCGCCACGATGCGGAACGGGCCTTCCTTCGTGTCCAGCGGCTTGCCGTCCCGCTTGTCTGCGAGGATGATGTCGCGTACGGCAAATGCAGGATCAACCTCCGCGAGGGCAAAGACCACGCTGTAACCGTCGGCTGCCCCTACCAGAAGCACCTCAGTCATTCGCAATCCATGAAGGGTTTCACCCAGTTGAATGCCCGCGGCCGAAAGCAGAGCGGACAATGAAACTCCATCAAACCGAGCGTCGGAGTCATGATCGCGCACTTTCATCGTTATGTGCGGCGAGTTCGCAATCTGTGTCGCAGTGAGGGTGGTGGAGTGACCTTCCGTGTCGATTATCTGCAGTGTTTGTGCCGACAGTCCGGGAACGAAGATCAGGAAACGGCAAACTATGGAGATCAGCAGACAGCGTCGTTGAGACATTCGGTCCTCCCGAAAATTGCCCCGCGATGAAGGTGTGAGGGCTACCCAATCAGCGATTCCTCTGGGCTGCGCATCGATCACTTGGCCGCGTTTCCCTCGGTAAGAATACAACGATAGTCTCCCCCCTGGAAGCGGTGCTCACATGCGGCCTGATAGGCTGGACTGTGATACCAAGCTTTGGCCTCTTCGTAGCTGGAGAACTCGAGGATGATGATGTCCTCGATAGCGGCCCCTTCCAGCACTTCATGACGGCCGTGAATGGCGCGAAAAATAACCGGGTATTGCTGAAAACTGGCCGGGGCCAGACGTTTGTACTGTTCCAACTGGGCTGGGTTGCGAGTCTTTTCACGGGTAACGACAACGTAAGCGGCCATTTTGCTTCTCCTTTGCGAACCTAAAATCGCAGCTAACCAACATCCGCCGCGGTTCGCCGACCGGCAATTACAAGCAGAACAATCAAAGAAGCGGCAAATACGGCGTTGCCAATCCTGTCTACTCGCCCACCACTACCAACCGCCGGATTCTGTATAAAGGCGTGCCACGCATATGCCAGTGCGGCACCGCCGGCCAGCGCCAGCCGATGCTGTCTGCCCCAACCTGCACGGTGGGACAACATTAAAACGGTTGCAATTACGGCAAAATCAAGAACCAGATACGCAACTACAGCCCGCCAGCCCCACGCCTTCGGGATCAACAAAAAAACTGAACCCGCCGCCAGCGCTCCGGCGCCGACCAGCCACCGGCTGGGAATCCATCCGGGCGCGCGCACGGCCAGTCTCGTTGGCAGCCAAAACGCTGCAACGACTATTACGGCGCACACAATGGCAGCCACCGCAAACTGCGGGATCGACGCCACAAAACCGTCCTGCTTTATCTCAAACGCCGTCGACGCTGCGGCGGCGAGAGCAAACAATACACCGGTCACTACCAGCCCGATCCGTCCCAGCCAGGGGGTGGTCGCGCGGTCCGGCACCAGCGCTTCCACCAGCCCGATCGAGACCGAGATACTCCAAACCGTGTGCAAGGTGAGCACAAATATGGTCCACCAAATGCCGATACCCAGAGCAGGAATGTATGCGGGGTCAAGAAGGTGCAAGTTTAAGTGCAGGTAATTCGGATTGAACAGAGTCTGGGTGGTGAATGCCTCCTCGAAGATGGCATAGGCAAATGCCAGGACGAAAATGCTCGGCCAGCCTTTACCAGTGCGTCGCACAGCCTCACGGATGAGCAATGCGCCGCCGCCATACAGGGGCGCCAAAATCACCAGCGTGCCGACCAGATTGATGGGCAGGTCGCCGAGCAGAAACTCCGCAACCAGAGGAGCAATGAAAAATAATCCAATCGCCGGCGCCGCGCGCCTTACCCAAGGCTTGGCCACGGCGTAATCTTAGCAGGGTGCTGAAAGAGCTGGGAACAGCCTCGTTGCAGAAGTCTTTCAAAACAAAATCAAAAATGGCAGCCGGACCTGTAAGCCGAATTCTGTCCGCCGGATTGCTCCGGTGGGACGGCCATTCCTCTGGGCCGCGCATCGCTGCGCGGCTCTAGCGACCTACCCGGAGGTTGGACGCACCGAGCCGGCACGTGCCCGAAACCGAGGTTTCGGGCTCCCTCCCTATTTGGTCTTGCTCCGTGTGGGGTTTGCCCTGCCCGCCACATTACTGGGGCGGCGGTGCGCTCTTACCGCACCTTTTCACCCTTACCTCGCCGCCGTTGTCATTACTCGCGCCGATTCCGAGGAATCACAACGGCGGCAGGGCGGTATGTTTTCTGTGGCACTTTCCGTCGACCGGGCTTGAACCCGGCCTCCCGGACGTTATCCGGCACACTGCTCTGCGGAGTTCGGACTTTCCTCCCGCAACCTCCGAAGAGGTGCGAGCGGCCGTCCGGTCCGGCTGCCAACTTGTTCATTATATGCGACGGCCTCACGCTGCGGGGTATCGGGTCTTAGGTCTTGGGTGTTAGGCTTGCAGGCCGGTAGAGCTTTCAGCGAGGGTCGATTGGGCTGATAGACTTGTAGCGGCAAGACCAAAAAATCCTGGGGACTAGATCCGAAGACCTTACACCAAGACCCCTTTGTACACCAGAGACAGGAGTCCGTGACGCTATGCGCAAATGGTTTCTTCTCTCCTGCCTACTCTGCTTGCTTCCGGCGTCCGCTCAGCAAAACAACTCGCTTGCAGTAACCCACGTAACCGTCATCGACTGCACGGGCGCTCCACCTAGGCCGAATTCAACGGTTGTGATCGCCAGCGGCCATATCACCGCCGTCGGACCGAGCGACAGGGTCTCAATTCCGGCTGGTGCTCACGTAGTCGATGGGAGCGGTAAGTTTCTGATCCCGGGACTCTGGGACATGCACGGTCACCTGACCGATGCGACGGAAGACGCTTTCCCATTGTTGATCATGAACGGCGTCACTGGCGTGCGCGATATGGGTGGAGATCTCGCTCAAATCGACGGCTGGCGTTCGGAGATTGAAAAGGGTACGCGCATTGGGCCTTACATTATCCGCGCCGGTCCTTTCGTGGACGGCCCCAAAGAAGGAGTGACGAACCGGCTCACTGTACGTACGCCTGAAGAGGCGCGGCGGGCGGTTCACGACCTTAAGGTGAAGGGTGTGGATTTTATCAAGGTCCACAATGCGCTTCCGCCCGATGCGTTCTTTGCGCTGATGGATGAGGCTCGGAAAGAACACATACCTGTTGCCGTTCACTTGCCCCAGGGCGTGAGCTCCGCCGAAGCATCAGACGCCGGAGTCGCGAGTCTTGAACATGTTGAAACCGTGAATGAGAGCGCCCTCTGGCGGAAGGGTGCAACTGCCAAAACGGTCGAACAAGCCGTAGATGAAAATCTGGGTCCGGCGGGGCAGCAACTGTTTGAGCGTTTCGCCAGGAACGGTACTTGGTTTGTGCCGACTCTTGTTGCCTATGAGCGCGGATTCGTGCTTTGGAGTAACGATCCGGCATCGCTGGGACCGCGACTGGATGTGGAGAGAAAGCAAATGGAACTGGTTGCGATGATGCACAAAGCCGGCGTTCAAATCATGGCAGGGTCGGACTTCTCCGACTGGGGCATGGTGCCGGGCATCGATCTGCACAATGAGTTGGCACTGCTCGTGGAATGTGGCTTCACTCCCCTCGAGGCGTTGCAGGCCGCTACGCTGAACCCGGCGAAGTTCCTGGGCAAGACAGAGACCTTCGGAACGATACAGGTGGGGCGCGTGGCCGACCTGGTACTGCTAGACATGAACCCGCTCGAAGATATCAGCCACACCCGGAAGATCAACGCAGTCGTGCTTGGTGGGAAGTTCTACCCGCTTGCATCGATCAGAGCGCAGGCGCTGCAAAATGCAGGTAAGCCATGATCATGGTGCCCGTTGGACTGGTAGACTTGTGATTGGAAGTTTAGACTGCTTGAACTTAAGACCTAGGGCCTAACACCCAAAGATCCTAAAAGCCCGCGCCATGAATATCGCCGAAGCCATCCGAATCGCCTTCCAGTCACTGTGGGCGAACAAGCTGCGCTCGGTGCTGACGCTGCTCGGCGTGGTGATTGGAGTGGCGGCGGTGATTGCCGTGGTCACGTTTGTCTCGGGCATCAACGATTATGTGGCGCAGAAGATTTTCAATCTGGGTGCGGATGTTTTCATCATTTCAAAAATGTCCGCTGTCGAGACCAATGTGGAACACTTCCTGGCGGCCGAAAAACGCAAGAACTTAATCATGGAGGATTATGAAGCAGTGCGGGAAGACTGCCGGCACTGCGAACAGGTGGGAGCGATACAGAGCGGCAGCGGCAAGGTAAAAAATGGCGAGCAGTCGATCAGCGATACGACCATTCAGGGCATTACGCCGTCCATGGCGGAAATCCTGGACACGGACCTGACCTCCGGGCGCATGCTGAACGAAACTGACTTGAACAGCCGGTCTGCCGTAGCCGTGGTGGGCACCGATATTGTGGAGCATCTGCTGGCGGGCGCCGACCCGCTGGGCAAGGAGATTCACATCGACGGCCAGCCGTTTCAGGTGATCGGCGTGGGCAAGAAGAAGGGTAAGACATTGGGGCAGAGCGCCGACAACTATGCGCTGATTCCCATCACCGTGTACCTGAAGCAGTACGGAGCCCACAACAGCAGCATCGGTATCTGGGGCAAGGCGCTGGCCACCGGAGTCCCGCTGGACGAGGCCATGGATGAAGCTCGCGTGGCTTTGCGCTCGCAGCGCCATGACCGCCCAGGCGAAGACGACAGTTTCGAAATTGAAACCAATGCCAGCCTGCTCGGCATCTGGTCCGGCCTGAGCAATACGTTTTTTATGGCTACGATCGGGATCGCCGGCGTCTCGCTGGTGGTCGGCGGCATTGTGATCATGAACATTATGCTGGTCTCGGTGACCGAGCGCACGCGCGAGATCGGCATTCGGAAGGCTCTGGGGGCGCGGCGCGAGGATGTGTTGCTTCAGTTTCTGATCGAGTCGGTTGCCCTGGCACTCACCGGCGGCGCCTTGGGCGTGTTGCTGGGAGTAGCGGTCGCCTTCGCAGTTACAGCACTGATCGGAATGCCCTCGTCGATCAAGCTCTGGGCGGTGGCGGCCGGACTGATGGTGTCGGCGAGCGTGGGAGTGTTCTTCGGAGTCTATCCCGCGCGAAAAGCGGCGCAGCTCGATCCGATTGTGGCCTTGCGGTTCGAGACGTAAGAAGAATTTGTAATCTTGTAATCGGGTAATTTTGTAATTCGAAAACCTCAGCGCTACTCCGACGTTGCGGTTAAATTACCAAGTTACAAGGTTACCGGATTACTAAATCCTGCATGATTCGCAAAGACGAATTCGGCGAGATCGTCCAGATGGCGACCGATACTATCCGCGGGAACAAGATGCGGTCGTCGCTGACAGTGCTGGGAATCGTGATCGGCGTCGCCATGGTAATCGGCGTCTCTTCCATCGGACGCGGACTCGATGACAACGTGCGCGGCGTGGTCGCCAGCATCGGTTCCGATGTCATCTTTTGTTATCATCTCGAGCCCTTCACGTTTGGACGCATCACCGAAGAAATGCGCACGCGCAAGAAACTGACCTTCGAGGATGCGGAAGCGATCAGTCATCTGCCGCATGTGAAGGCTGCATCCGCGGGAATTCGTTTCTTCCGTCCCGAACTCGGCATCGGTTCTTTCGTGGTGAAATATCAGGATCGCAAGGTCAAGAACACAATTCTTGAGGGGGATACAGCTTCCGTCAAGGACGTGGTTGATCTGGCGATGTCCTCGGGAAGATGGTTCACCGAAAGCGACGACGAGCGGCGGGCTACGGTCATCGTTCTCGGCCATGACACGGCGGAAGAACTGTTCCCCGTCGAGAACCCCCTGGGCAAGGAAATCAACATCGAGGGGCGGTTGTTCGAGGTGATTGGCGTTATGGCAAAACTCAAGTCGGTGTTTGGCGGCGGAAAAAACCCCAGCGACAACCGCGTCATTTTCCCGCTGACTACTTTCAGGACGCTTCACCCCGAATTGAAAGATCATTGGATCAGCGCTAAGGCCACGTCCCACGACGCCATGCCGAAGGCCATCGACGAAATTCGGGAACTTCTGCGGCGGCGGCGGAAAGTTCCCTTCGACAAGCCGGATAATTTTGCCGTCTTCACCTCAGACTCGATCTCGGACGTTTGGAATCAGCTTACCGGCGCTCTTTTCGTGGGGATGTTTGCGATCTCGAGCGTTGGGTTGATCGTCGGGGGCGTGGGTGTGATGAACATTATGCTGGTGAGCGTCACGGAAAGGACGCGTGAAATCGGAGTGCGCAAAGCGATCGGCGCGCGCAAACGGGACATTCTCTTGCAGTTCACTCTGGAGGCGATCATTCTCACTGCCGTCGGGGGCGTCATGGGAATCTTGATTGGCGCCGTCATCGTCGGGGTGATTCCGGTGCTCTGGCCTTCCCTGCCCGCCCGCATGTCGATGTTCTGGACGATCTTCGGCTTTGTCTCTGCCGCGGGAGTTGGACTGGTCTTCGGCATTTATCCGGCGTGGAAAGCGGCGAACCTGGATCCGATCGAAGCGCTGCGGTACGAATAGAGTTCTCGCCCGCGCATGATTCATACAGCCAGCAGAATTGTCGAGATGGTTGCGTTTTTCGGCACCGTGTCGAGTTCGATCTACTATTTGATCTGTCTGTGGGGCGCGGCGGTCTTCTTGCGCGAGAGGAAAGCCACGGGCAAGATTGCACGCAGCCCGCAGACCCTGCCGCCGGTTTCCATTCTTAAGCCGCTCAAAGGGACGGACCCCGAGGCCTACGAGAGCTTCCGCAGTCATTGCCTGCAGGACTATCCCGAGTACGAAATCATTTTTGGCGTCGGCGATTCCGGTGATCCGGCGGTGGCCAGCGTGCGGCAACTGCAGCGGGAATTTCCGAAGCACAGGATTGAGTTAATGGTATGCCAGGAAGTGTTGGGTGCAAATGTGAAGGTCAGCAACCTGGCGCAGATGCTGACGGAAGCGCGCCATGACCACCTGGTTGTCAACGACAGCGACATCCGCGTAGAGCGCGACTATCTTAGGCGAGTGATTGCGCCCCTGGCGGATGCGCGAGTGGGAGCAGTCACTTGCATGTACCGCGGAGCGGCTGCAGAGACGCTGGGGTCGCGGCTGGAATCGCTGGGGATCAGCACGGATTTTTGCGCCGGCGTACTGGCGGCGCAGCGAGTGGAAGGCGGCATCCGGTTTGGGCTGGGTTCGACGCTGGCGTTTCGGCGCGCAGATTTGGAGAGAATTGGCGGGTTCGAGTCGTTTGCCGACTATCTGGCGGACGATTACGAATTGGGGCGACGGATTGCCGGTCTCGGGTTGGAAGTCAAACTCTCTGACGTAGTGGTGGAAACTTATCTTCCGGCTTATCGCTTGCGAGAATTCGTCGCCCATCAACTGCGATGGGCGCGTGGGGTGCGCGATGCGCGACGGGGTGGATACATTGGCTTGATCTTTACCTTCGGATTGATGTGGGCGCTGCTGACGGTAATGGCGAGCGGCGGGGCGTTCTGGGTGTGGAACACGCTGGGGCTTACGTTGTTACTTCGGTTTGCGGTGGCAATGGTGGTGGGCAGCCGGGTACTGGGAGATCGCCACGTGGCTGGGAATTTGTGGCTGATTCCGGTGCGCGACCTGGTTTGGGTCGGGGTTTGGATTGCGGGACTGGCCGGCCATGCGGTGACGTGGAGGGGAGACAAGTTTCAACTGAGGGATGGGAAGCTTATCCGGGATGACAGCCGTACCGTCGGCAGCTAGTAAGTGACGGCTAGGCACGCATTGGTGGCGGCCGCGGCGGTTTCTCTATCCGCCTCTCTGATGCGGCCTAGCGGCGCGAGCGTCCGGCGTATCGAGCACCGACGGGCACCGCCTCTGCCGCGGGTTGCAGCGAGTACCCGGACTTGACGGCGTCGTTGTAAAACATCAGGACGGTCTCCAGAGAAAACTCGTGCAGATCTTTTCCGATCAGCGGAAGCTTATCGAGGATGTCCCGGGTGGCAGTTATCACGTGGCAGCCAAGTTCTTCCGCCTGGAAAATGTTGAGCAATTCACGCGGACTGGCCCACATAAGCTCGGTGTCGCCGGCGTCGCCAATCATCTCAAGCGCGGTGCGCATCACGGGAATCGGGTCGCGGCCGGTATCTGCGATTCGCCCGGCAAAAATAGAAAGATACGACGGAGCGCCGCCACGCAGCGCCTGGCAGACGCGCCCAACGTGATCGAGCGCGAGCACCGCAGTGACGTTGAGCCGCGCCCCGTCGGCGCTGAGGCGATGGATCAAATCGTACATGGGCTCGCCTCGCGTGTTAGTCACGGGAATTTTGACGTAGACATTCTCGGCCCAGCCAGCGATTTGCCAAGCCTGGCGCTCCATTTCAACTTCATCGTCGGCGAGGACTTCGAAGGAAATGGGACGGTCGGGAATGTGTTGCAAAACATCGAGCGCGAAGGCTTCGTAGTCTTTGACTCCGGCCTTGCGCATGAGCGTGGGATTGGTGGTAAAGCCCTTGATGTAGGGCCGCCGGGCGTATTCGAGGATGGTAGCTTTATCGGCGCCATCGGCAAAAATCTTGACCTGGAGATCGGTCAGCGACTTCGTCTTCATCAAGGGGCTCCTTCGGACTGGGAATGGAGGATCCAATCGGCCGCTTCGCGCAACGAGACTACGCTCGCCTCGGGCGGTTGCGCCGGTGACTGCTCGTGGTAGCCGTAATTAATCAAAATGGTTTTGCAGCCGGCGCTGTGGCCGGCGTCAATGTCGCGCCAGCGATCGCCTACGACGAAACTTGAGGCCAGATCGATGTTGCGCTCGCGGGCGGCATCCAGCAGCATCCCCGCTTTTGGCTTGCGGCAAGCGCAGTCGTCGCTGTCTTGATGATAGCAGACGAAGACTCCGTCGAGTGGCAGCGAGGAGGCCAGAGCGCGATTGATGCCCTCGACTGCGTCGCGCGTTTGAGCGCCGCGAGCTACGTCGGGCTGGTTGCTGACTACCAGAAGTTCGAATCCACGGGCTTTCAGATCGCGGAGCGCTGTGTCGACGCCGGGCAGCACTTCGAGGTCTCTCAAGCTGGAGGGCGGAAACGGTTTTCCGTTGCGCAGCACGGTGCGGTTCAGAACGCCGTCACGGTCGAGAAAGACGGCGCGGCGCCGGCCGTTCGGCGAGACCGAGGCTGAAGATTCCCACTTGGTTGCGTTTTGCTTCACGGCAGGATGCGTCACTAGCAGATGCCACACCACGGCCTGCAATGCTTCCGTGTGAGGAGTGATGTGAGCAGAATTTACGACGGGAATCAAAATGCAAACATCCGCTACTTTGGCAGTGTAACCGCCGTCGCGGCCCACGACGCCAACAATCTTCGCACCGGCGGATTTCGCGAACTGCAACGCTGAAACAAGATTGGGGCTGATATTTCTCTCCAGATCGCCGCCGCCGACGGAGAACACCAGAACCGTGTCGCCTGCGCGCAAGCGGCTTACCCGCAACCAGGCCTCGAACACGGTGCTCCAGCCTTCGTCGTTGACCCGGGCTGTGAGTTCCGCCACGTTGTCGGTGGGCGCGTAAGCTTCGATGCCGGCGAGTTTGCGAAAGTCGTTCACGGCGTGGGACGCGTTGGCCGCGCTTCCACCAACACCCAGGATGAACAGGCGTCCGCCGGAAGCACGAGTCGCGCCGAGAAGCGATGCGGCTTTCTCAATATGGGCCGCGCTCAGTTGCGCGATCGCTGCGCCCGCTTCCGCAAGAAACTGCTGCGCGAAATTATTTTCGGATGTCATCTACTCTCCGGAACTTCTTACCCCGGAACCCTTTAGCTCTGAAAGTCGCGCCTGGCCAGAAACGCGGCCGTTTCCTCCAGTCCCGCGAGAGAGCCGATTTCATAGAAACGTTCCTGCACTTCAAAACCCGCGAGCTGATCGTGCTGCAGTAAATCCTGGTACAAATCGGCCAGGTCGAACGGCTTTCCCGCAGGTACGCGGTCAAAGGCCTGAGCGCGAAAGACTCCCAAGCCATAGTCTATGTGATGCATGCGAGGAGTGCGATGCTTCTTGCTATACGCAAGGATGCTTCCGGATTCGAATTCGACGTTGCTGCTATCCCACTTTCCGGCGTTGCGGAATACCGTCATGGCGGCCGGAGCGTCTGCGGATTCAAACTTCCGGGCGATGGCGGCGTAGTCGCAAGGCAGATATGAGTCGCCATACAGGACGAAAAAAACGTCTCCCAACATCGGCAGGGCCTTTCTTACCGCTCCGGCAGTGCCCAACAGAATGGGCCCGTCGAAGGAGTAAGCGAGATCCAGGCCCAGACCTGTGCCATCGCCCAGAACACCCTGGATCATCTCGCCAAGATGGCCCACACAAAGAACAGCGCGTGAGATTCCACTTACGCGTAACAATCGCAATTGGTGCACAGCAAACGGCTCGCCGTTAATTTCGAGTAGGGATTTGGGCGCCTTCTCGGTTGCGGGCTGCAGGCGAGTAGCAAGGCCGCCGGCAAGTATAGCTACAGGCAACAAGGGATCTCCTAGGAATGTACCATAACCGTGGTGCCAGCGAAATCGAAATGGGCCCGGACTTCGCGCAATCCGGCCTTCCGCATGACCTGCCGCAGGCGGGTTTTCTGCTCGGTATAGAGCATGAGGAATCCGCCGCCGCCGGCTCCGATCAGCTTGCCGCCCAGAGCCCCGTTGGCGCGCGCAAGTTCATACCATCGGTCGATCGAATCGCTGCTGACGCCCGGCGAACGTTTCTTCTTGTGCTCCCAGTGTACGTGCATCAAGTCGGCAAATTTGCGGAGCTCGCCAGCGAGCAGGGCGTCGCGGCTCTCCATGCCCAACTGTTTGGTGAAGTGAAGATTCTCGAGCATTTCGCGGCTGCTTTGTCTGGTGCGGTTGTCCTGATCGCGAAGAATCTCGGATGCCGAGCGAGAGCTGCCGGTGAAGAAAAGCAGCAGGTTATCTTCGAGGTTGGCCAAAGCTTCCGCGGGCATTTTCAGCGGTTCGACCACAACCTGACCATCGGGCAGAAACTGAAAACAGGTGATCCCACCAAACGCGGAAATGTATTGGTCCTGTTTGCCGATCGGTTCCTTCAGTAGATTGAGCTCGATGTGACAAGCCTGTTCGGCCAGATCTCGCGGGGGCACGAACTCTTTCTTGAATGTGTGCAATGCGGCGAGCAGAGCGGTGGTGAAGCTGCCAGAGGATCCAAGGCCGGTGCCGGCGGGAATGTCAGAAAGGCTGACAATTTCCAGATTGGGGCCGGTAACGCCCGTCAGTTTCAAAGCCTCGCGAAAGATCGGATGCTCGATCTGATCGACATGTGCTACATCCTCCAGCTTTGAGTACTTGAGAATGATCCGCGGACGAAACGCCTCATTGACCGTGATGTAGACGTAGCGGCTGATCGCTGCCGAGATGACGAAGCCGGTATGCTCGCGGTAGTAGGACGGGAGGTCGGTGCCGCCGCCACCCAGAGAAATCCTGAGCGGACTTCGGGTGATGATCATGGAGTGGGCCCACCGTGGGGCAGGCCGGGAGAGTTGAACAACGCGCGAGCAGCTCCGCGGGCAAGCCAGGGCCGGGCACTTTCGTCGGGCACGTTGGCGTCAGGCACGTTGGCATGATAGTGCAAAGGTTCGAGGCGGTCGAGCACAAGCTGCTAAAGAGAACCCACTGATGGCACTGGAACGGCCTGCCGCGTTCGCCGGTTTCTCATGCTAATAAGGTACGGGCGCCGCGTTCCAGGACAGTGCGGACTTTGTCGGAGAGCTGCTTCAGGGTAAAAGGCTTCTGCAGGAAGTTGGTTTCGAGGTCGATGACCGCGTGATCGGAAAGAGTTTTCCCGGCGTAGCCGGAGACGAACAGCACCTTCACGTTGGGACGGAGCACCTCCAACTCTTTAGCCAACTGGCCTCCACTCATGTGCGGCATCACCACATCGGTGACGACGATGTGGATGGGCGAACCATAGTTCGCGGATACGGCGAGAGCGTGCAATCCATCCCTGGCTTCAAGAACGGTATAGCCGCGGGAATTGAGAAATTCCGCAGAGGCTCGCCGGACAGAATCTTCATCCTCGACCAAAAGGATGGTTTCATCGCCGTGCAACAAAGGCTCTGTCTTTGGTTCTGGAGGCTCGACAGCCGCACTACGCTGCTGCACGCAGGGCAGGTAGATCTTGAATATGGTGCCCATGCCGGGTTCGCTGTAGGCCCAAACGAAACCACGGTTCTGCTTGACGATGCCGTACACGGTGGCCAAGCCGAGGCCGGTGCCCTTGCCGGCGGGTTTCGTAGTGTAGAACGGCTCGAAGATGTGAGACAGGTCACCGGGTGGAATGCCCATGCCGCTATCGCTGACGGTGACGAGCGCGTAGGGACCGATAGGAATGATGGCTCGTTTGTGCTGGATGTACTGATCGTCGAGTACGGCATGGGAAGTTTCAATGGTGACCTGGCCGCCACGGGGCATAGCATCGCGCGAATTGGCGGCAAGATTCATGAGAATCTGTTCGATTTGCACGGGATCGACACAGACCCGGCCGACGGCCAGGCCGGGAGCAAAGGTCAGTTCGATGTCTTCCCCGATCAGACGGTGCAGCGTTTTGACGATTCCGCCCACCACCGGGTTCAGCTCAACCACCCGCAGAGCTTGCGGTTGCTTGCGGCTGAAGGCGAGCAACTGGCGCGTCAGCTCTGCGGCGCGGCGGGCGGCGGAGAGAATTTCCTGAATCTTGTCGCGCAGCGGGGTTCCGGGAATCACAGAGTCGAGAGCAAGTTCGGAGTAGCTGGTGATGATGGTGAGGAGGTTATTGAAATCGTGCGCGACGCCGCCCGCCAGGCGGCCGATAGCATCCATTTTTTGCGCCTGCAGGAGTTGCTCCTCCAGACGCAGGCGCTCGGTGAGGTCGCGGCCGTTGTAAATAATATGGGTAATGCAGCCGGCGGCGTCGCGGATGGGACTGACACTTTCTTCCACCTGAAAGCACTCTCCATTTTTCTTCTGGTGAGCGAGAATACTGCGGTAGACGTTGCCGGAAAGAACGGTTTGCCATAACGCGCGATAGGCCTGCGGTTCCGGCTCGCCGGAATCGAGAACGCGCGGCGTTTTGCCGACGACCTCCTGCGGGGAATATCCGGTGAGTGCTTCAAATGCTGGGTTCACGTATTCGATGAGGCCTTCGCGATCGGTAATAAATACGATGTCCGCCGATTGCTCGACTGCGCGCGAAAGCTTGCGCACCGACTCCTCCGCTAGCTGGCGTTCCTGCTGAATGGAGTGCAGATTGAGGGTTGAGCGGATGGCGCGCACCAGACTAGGACCATCGAGGCGCGACTTCTCCATGGAGTCCCATGCCCCTGCTTGGATGATTTCGGCGACGGTTCTTTCGTCGGCCTGTTCGGTGAGCAGGATGAAAGGCACGGTCGCTCCGCAGTGGAGGAATTCGGTGAGAAGGCGGAGTCCGGGGACGTCCCCGGTTTCATGCTCGAAGAGAACCAGGCCGTAGATGGTTTGCCGCAGCATGGCCTTGGCTTCGTCCAGGGAATGCGCGTGGTCGAGTTCAGCCGGGAGAAAGCTGCGATTCCGGGCCAAAATCTCACGGATCTGGAAGAAGTCTTCTTCGCGTTCTCCGATCAGCAGCACGCGCAGGGTCTTCGCCGAAAACTCGAGTTTTGTGGCAGTTGGGGGTGCCGCCATGTTTCTTTCATCGGATAGTCTGGGCATTCCCTTCAGGGATAGGAGGCTGATCGTCAGCCATCGCTGCAGAATCCCGAATTGGAAAGCAGTTCGGATACGGGAGGAAGCGGGGTGCGATCAAGCGGGGTTGGCGGCACGGCGCCCAAGCGTTGGCGATTTCTCTTCAGTGACGAATTCCTGGACTGCTCGACGACGTTCAGTGGTGCGACTGTCCCAATTGGACTTTTGTCGCGAGCGATTTCCGCGGTTAACCAACTCTGATTTCACCCGTCTAATAAAACAAGTTCGGGCCCGAAAGATGGGAACACTAACACTGCTTCCCGCGTATCAGTTAACGAGCGGAGTGCGCCAAGAAAGCGCGTTCCCGACGCGCAGATCGACCACGGAGGTCCCATGGAGAACCACGAGAACGCAAGCTTGCGGAAGAGCACCACGACGAACGGGAACGGGCACGTAGAGGAGGTGGTGCGCCAGGCCCATGAGGAATTGCGCCAGCTACTGCAACAGCGCGCCGAAGTGATGCGGCGCATCGGGACGGTCAAACAAACCATTGCCGGTCTGGCCAACCTTTTTGGCGACAGCGTGTTGAGCGACGAGTTGCTGGAACTGGTGGATCGCAAGAGCAACGGCCGCCAGCCCGGTTTCACCAAGGCTTGCCGTATGGTCCTGATGGAAGCCAACCGGGCTTTGAGCGCGCGAGACGTGTGCGACCAGATTCAGCAGAGAATGCCGCCCATGCTGGCGCGGCACAAGGATCCCATCGCTTCCGTCACTACGGTGCTGAATCGCCTCGTGGAATATGGCGAGGCGCGGCCCGTGGTATTGGACAATGGCAGGCGCGCGTGGCTGTGGGCAGCGGAAGCCCAATCGGAGTTGCCACAGATCTCTCTGCCACGGATCTCTGAGGCAAGCCTCAAGGCGAAGGTCAGCTAGGCTTCCGGCAAGAGACATTCCTGAGATAGGCAGTTTCGTCCCGTTGCGCGCATGGCTGAGCCCAGCGTGATCCCTGTAGGCCATGGGCGAATCGTCTATCGTCTATCACCTATCCCGGCGGCAGCAACATTCCTTTTTCCAGATGCCGCGTCACATGCGCGTAAGAAGCTGCGTGCGGATCGTGCGTCACCATCACGACGGTCTTGTGGAAGTCTTCATTCAACCGCTTCAGGATTTCCAGAACTTCCGTGGCCGAGTGGCTGTCCAGGTCTCCGGTAGGCTCGTCCGCAAGGAGCAGCGTAGGGTCGCTGACGATGGCGCGGGCGATGGCGACGCGCTGTTCCTGTCCGCCAGAAAGCTGCTTGGGCAGATGGTTGACGCGGTCTTCCAATCCCACCAGCCTGAGCGCGGTGATCACGTGATCCCGCCTTTGGTTGGGCTTGAGACGGGTGAGCAGCAGAGGCAGTTCCACGTTCTCAAACGCGGTGAGTACGGGGATCAGGTTGAAGGTTTGAAACACGTAGCCAATGTGCTCGTTGCGCCAGTGCGCGGCCTGTGCGTCACTGAAGCCGAAAACGTTCTTGCCCTGCACCAGCAACTCGCCGGCGGTGGGCTTGTCGATGGCAGCGATCATGTTCAGCAGCGTGGTCTTGCCCGAGCCGGACGGTCCCATGAGGGCGAGGAATTCGCCGGTGGCGATGTCAATGGAGACATCGTCGAGAGCTTTCACTTCAAAAGCATCGCGCTTGAAAATCTTGCTGACATTGCGAGCTTGCACCACCTTGGTGCCAGTGGCAACGTTGGTTTCAGCGACTGGACTCATGATTGCCCCTTAATCTTGATTTTGTCTCCATCTTTCAAAGTCTGTGGCCCGTTGGTGACCACATTTTCGCCTCCGACCAGACCGTCGACCAGAAACCCATCGCTGCGCTGGCTCACGACGTGAACCCCGCGCATGTGCGCTTTTCCGTCGAAGGCTACGAACACAACTTTCTTGCCCTCATAGTCGCGCACGGCACCGGTGGGAACCACCGCACCTGCAGGCTGCGTGGTCGTGGTCTTCTGTTCATTGGCCAGGAACTTGACGGTCGCGTTCATCTCCGGGCGAAGATACTCGTCCGGGTTCAGAACTTGCACCTTCACCTGCACCGTCGCCTTCTGCCGGTTTGCTTCCGGAGAAATCTGAGCGATTTCGCCGTTATATTTGCGGTCCGGGTAAGCGTCCACGGTGACGACGCCTTTCTGCTTTGGACCGAGACGGGCAAAATCGGCTTGCGCGATGTCGAGCTCGACCTGAAGATCGTTCAGGTCCGCCAGCGAAACAACCGATCCCTGCGGACCACCCGCGGCCGCGCTGGCGAACTGGGCCGTGATCAGTTCGCCTTTTTCGGCCGTGCGATCGAGAATCGTTCCGGTCACAGGTGCGCGGATAACAGTGGCATCGAGCTGCGACTTGGCATAATCCAGTTGCCCCTGGGCCTGGCTCAAGGCTCCGCGGGCGCGCGCAATCTCTTCCTGCCGCGGGCCAATCTTCATTAATTGAAATGCTTTGTCGAGAGAATTTACCCGTTGCTGGTCGGAATCGAACTTGGCCGTGGCATCGTCAAGAGCTTGCCGTGAAACTACTCCCGCGCCGGCCAGTTCTTTGGTGCGGTCGAGCGTGAGCTTGTCATTTACCAGCGTGGCGCGGGCCTCGTCCAGATTATGCTGCGCCTCCTGAATCTCTTCCGGGCGCGAGCCGTGCTCAAGTTCATCGAGATAAGCGCGAGCATTGTCCAGCGCCCCTTGTGCTTGCTCTTCGGAAGCGCGGAACTCCTGATCTTCCAAACGCACCAGCACCTGGCCTTCCTTGACCTTATCGCCTTTTTCCACGCCAATCCACGCCAGACGGCCGGTGACCTTGGAATTCACATTGATCGTGTGATGCGCAACGATGTAACCCGTGGCGGAGAGAACGATGTCACCGGTGTCGCTGGCCTGAGCGGCGGCGCGCGCGACTTCTACTTCGGGCACATCGGCCGAGAGCAGGCGATACGCCAGCGCCGAAACGCTCAGCAGACAAACCACGGCGATTCCAATGATGATATAGCGGCGCGCCCAAGCGGGGGTTTCTCCTGTCCCGCCGCTATCCCCCCGCGGCGCGCGGTCGATGCGCAAGCTCTGCAAGTCGTCGTGTTTGGCATCAATCGGCATAATGATTACTGTCTGTACGTGTAACTCTTCATCCCGGTTCCTTCGTTCCGGCCCCAGCATCCGTTTGCACCGCGTTGCGGCCGATCAGCCGCGCAGGGCGTTTAGAATGTTCTGCCGCGCCGCATGCCAGGCCGGGGCAAAACCGCCTACCAAGCCCATGATCAGAGCGAACGCAATGGCAGCACCAGCCACTTCCCAAGTGATGCGCAAGCTGAAGACGACTTCACTAAATGTGACTGCATTCGAGGTCCCGGTCTGCATTCCGTTGAAGGGCAGCATCAGAAGAATTCCCGCCAACGCGCCCAGCAGGGCCAGCATAAGCGATTCGAGCACAAAGCAAGTCAAGATCGCCGGCCGCGAAAAGCCGATGACGCGCAACGTCGCTATTTCCCGCCCGCGATATGCCACTGCGGCGTACATCGTATTCATCGCCGCGAAACTCGATCCAATCGCCATAATCACCGCGACTACAATTCCGATGTACTCGATGGGCGCTCCCGAACTGGTTTGCTTGGCGTAGTAATCGGTTTCCAGCATGCCTTCGAGCTTCAGCCGTTGATCGTCGCTAACGCGATTCTTCAGCGCGTCGGCCGCGATGGGATCGGTTGCGCGCAAATAGGCCGAAGCATAACCTCCCTGGCGGTCGAAATCCGCCGCCATTTGATTCACGTCGGACCAGATTTCGGATTCGTAGGCCGAACCTCCGGCGTCGAAGACTCCAACCACTTTCCACTGGCCTTTGCCGAAGTCCATGCTGTCGCCGATGTTGGCGTGAGAAAAGCGGTCGCGAATGGATTTGCTGACCACCACCTCACGCTGGCCGGTTTGGAACCATCGTCCTTCAATCAGCTTCGCGCTGGGGCGAAGTTCCAGGCCGTCGGGCATCATGCCGCGGACGGTAACGTTCACTTCGCCGGTGCCGTCTTTGCGCGGCAGCACCACCACCACCACCCACTCGCCCGAAGTCAGGGGTTGCCCCCGGCTATCTTTCGCGATGCCGGGCAGAGTCGTAAGAGTGGGGTAGAGCGCCGCATCGAAACCGCCGGAAAGCTCGGCTTCCGATCCCTTGCGCAGCACCAACACGTTCAGCGAATTGCCACTCGAAACGAAAGCGCGACGCAGGCCCGCCAGCAGCGCCATCAGGAAAATAGCGGTGGTAACCGTGAGCGCAATGCCCAGCGCGGTCATGATGGTAAGGCCTTTTCGCAGCCTGAGATTGCGAATGTTGTAGCTGATCGGTATCGCCATAGAATTTACTCGTTATGCCTTGCTCTTTAGCTCTTCATAACTCAGCCGATGTGGCGCAGTCCTTCCACAATATTCATACGCGACGCGTTGTGGGCGGGTAAATAGCCGCTCAAAAAGCCCACCGTTGCGGCCACCAGCAATGACAGCGCCATGGTGGGCGCGGTGACCTTCATGTCGAGGGGAATGCCAATGGCGATCGGAGAATGGGTCAAGAATTCGATCAATACGGCCGCCCCCAGGATACCGAACAATCCACCAACGGCCGCCAGCGCGACCGCCTCCCCAACAAACAGCGAAAGCACGCGCTGCCTGGTAAACCCCAACGTCTTTAGAACTGCCACCTCCCGCGTCCGGCTGCGAACTGACATTGCCATCGTGTTCGCCGAAACCAGCAGCGTAGTAAACACAACCGCGCCGCAAATCCCGAGGATAAAGGCCTTCACGTTGCCCAACGTCGCGACAAAAGAGAGCTGAAAGGCTTTTTCGCTCTCGGTTTTCGTTTGCAGCGGCGCATTGCGGAACATGTCGTCGATTTCTTTTGAAACTCTCGCCACGTCGTCCGCTGACGCCACTTGCGTGGAGTACCATCCCGCCTGTCCCTTGAACCAGTTCACGGATTCTTCGACATACTTGGTGTTGAAGTACAGCGAGTTCTGCGGCGGATCGCGATGGTAGATGGCGCGGATCGTCAACTCGGGGTTCACGGGAAAAATCGTGCCCAGCAGAGTGATGCGATCGCCAATCTTCCAGCCGTATTTTTTCGCCAGCGTGATATCGACCAGCGCGCCGGCGCGGTCGCGCTGCCAGGCCGCCACTTGATCGGCCGGCACAATCTTGTCAGACGCAACCTTCAGGTACTCATCGGGGTCGGTCGCTATCTGCGCAAAGAAGTTCTCAGGACGGTCATCCTTGTAGCGGCCGCCAAACCAGGTCATGGGCGCAACCGCGGTTACTCCAGGAACGGCGCGAATCTTGTCCCGGTAATACCCGGGAAGAAGAAAAGACAGAGAAACACGATCGCGAGTAATCACGCGCCTTGCCGCTTCGGGAGCCGCTTGATCGATGTAAAACGTCCGCCAGATCGACATCATCAGCGTAAGCAGAAGCAGCGAGAAGCTGATGCTCAGCAATGTCAGCAGGCTGCGCCGCTTATTGCGGAACGTGTTGCGCAAAATGAAACTGCTCAGCGTCATAATCTCAACCAGGTTTGTCTCAACCAATGTGCCGCAGACCCTCGACAATCCCTATCCGCGATGCGTTATAAGAGGGGATTAACGAACTCAGAAATCCAACGACCGCCGCTACCAATAAGGCCACGACCATGGTCTGCCAGGTAATCGCCATGCTGCCCAGGAAAAAGCCCACGGGCGATTGCTTGGCCATGAACAGCAGGAGCCACGCAAAGGCCGCTCCGAATAATCCGCCAGCCAGCGACAGCGAAACAGCTTCGCCGACGAACAGGCCCAGGATGGTTTGCCGCCCAAAGCCCAGAGTTTTCAGCACCGCGACTTCACGCGTGCGCTCGCGAATGGACATCGCCATGGTGTTCGCCGAAACCAGCAAGGTGGTAAACACAACCGCACCGCAAATGACGAGAATGAACGCCTTAACATTGCCCAGCATGGCCACAAAGCTCAACTGAAACGCTTTTTCGCTCTCGGTTTTGGTGGGCTGCGGCGAGTTGCGAAACGTATCATCCACGGCGCTCGCCACTTTGCTTACATCTTCGGCCGTGTCGGCCATAATGCTGAAAGTACCAGCCTGGCCTTTGAAAAAAGCCACCGCTTCCTCGACATACTTCGTGTTGAAATAAACAGTTTGGTTTTGCGTGGGAAACGAATAGATCCCGCGGATGGTAAGTTCCAGGTTGACGGGATAGATCGTTCCCAGAAGAACAATGCGATCGCCCAGCTTCCAGCCGTGCTTTTTGGCCAGCTCGTCATTCACGATGGCGCCGGCGCGGTCGCGCTGCCACGCCGCAGCCTGATCGGGTGGAAGGCTCACATCCGGAAACACTTTGAAAAATTCGTCGGGATCCACTCCGAATTGCGCGAAGAAATTTTCCGGCTTGTCATCTTTGTAGAGACCGCCGAACCAACTCACAGGGACAACCGCAACCACCCCGGGAATGGCTCGAATTTTCTCCCGATAAAAGCTGGGGAGCGAGTTTGTCAGAGAAACCCGGTGCCGGGTTACCAGCCGGCGCGCCGAGTCCGGGCTTCCTTTGTCCATGTAGAAGCCGCGCCACAGAGTCATCATGAACGTCAGCAGGAGCAGCGAAACGCCGATGCTGGCGACGGTCAGGATGCTGCGCCGCTTGTTGCGGAAGGCGTTCTTGGTGACAAACCGGGTCAGAGTCATTGGTGAATCCCTGGGAAGCCGGAGTGGGTGGAACGAGGGCGCGCGCCCCACGCGACGCTCAAGAATAAATGAATTCGCGTCCCACCGACAACCCACCGCCACGCCGAGATGTGAAAACAGTCCCTCAGCACGCCGGAAGAACCTCTTCTGAATCATCCGTCTGCGAGATTCGGCTCGCCAGTGGAGATCGTCATCCGGGCTGCATGACAAATGTCACAATGCTGAGTTCTAACCCAGTACAACTCTCCGCAGCCTGGAAAAGTTACGGCGCTCTCGCGATGACGCTTTTGGGTTGGGTCAGGCTGAACCTTGCCCGAATCTATCCCGTCCCTCAGCGTGGAGAAAAACGCCGGAAGAGAAACATCAAGCCCGGCGGCCCGGGCGTTACTGGGCCCGCGCGATGCCCTCTGTCTGCGGCTTCAGTGGTTCTCTGATACCCAGAAATCGACGATTCCCGCGAGTACCTTGGTAACTCGAAGCTCTGTCCTGTGGGAGATATCCTAGCCTTACTCTGCCCCGGAATTCGACCCGAGCGGCATTGCTTGAGGAAGCACGTCACGGGTCTTTCCAATGACGAGGCTAGGTAGCAACGTCCATGAAAATCGGCCACTTCGAAATACTGAGTGAACTGGCGAAGTCTGCCACCGGCGCGGTCTATAAGGTCAGCGATCCGCAGAACGGCCAAACGGTCGCGCTGAAGGCGATTCAATTGTCTGCCTTTGGCGAATATTCTGCGGAATTGGAAAAGTGTCTTCTGGAAGAGGCCGAGAACACCAAACAGCTGAATCAGCCCAACATCACCACCGTTTACGGCGCCAGTGCGATCGAAGGACAACTCTGCGCCGCCATGGAATACATCCAGGGCAACAGCATCGCCACGATGCTGGCGCGCAAGGAAGGATTCTCCATCTGGGACTTGCTCGATATCGGCAGGCAAGTGTGCAGCGGACTGGACCACGCACATAACCACAAAGTTTTCCACTATGGTCTGGAACCGGCCAAAATTATGTGCGGGTGGGATGGAACGGTCAGAATTCTTGGATTCGGCATGTCTAGCGTGGGACGGTTCACGAGGCACATGCCGAGCGGCGTTCCCGCGCTTCTGCACTATATGTCTCCGGAGCAGGTTCATGGTGAAGCGATCGATGCGCGGTCGAACCTGTTCAGTCTGGGCGCCATTTTCTATGAGATGGTGACCGATCAAAAAGCATTCGATGGCGAGGATTCCGACTCCTTGCGTCAAAGCATCACGGAGAGCGAGCCTCCGCCGCCGCTGTCGCTGAATCCTAAGCTGCATCCTTTGCTGAGCGATCTGGTCATGAAGGCTCTGGCCAAGGATCCAGAGCAGCGCTACCAAAGCGGAAGAGAACTGCTGGACGATCTGGAGAGCTGCAAGGAATCGAAGGCGCAAGCGGCGAAAAAAGCAGTAGAGGCGCCGAAGGCCTCCGCCGTTCCAGACCAGGTCAAAGCCGCGGCCCAGGCAAAGTTCATTGCTTCCGCTGCTCCGCAGCCGAGTCCGGCGAAACCCGCAAGCGCGGTCGCCGCTCAGGTCCGTCCCGCAGCAGCACGGGCCTCATCAGCCCCGCCGCCCGAAAAACGGTTTGTCTCTCCTGCCTCAAGCAAAGCGCCTGCACAAGCGGCGACACCGGAGCCCACTCGCGTGCCGAAGGCGGCTGCAGCGGCCGCTGCGCGAGTCGCTGGCGCAGCGCCAGCGTCTGCTACCGATACTCCGGAACTCGACATATCAAACCAGTTCGTTTCCTCTTGCGTCAAAGCCACAATTGGCGCCGCGGGCTTGCCTGTATCTTCCATGTCGGCCGCAACTCTCGAGCCGGCGGTGGAAGCTCCGGAGGCCGAGAAACAAGGACCAACCATCGCATTCGATCCCATGATGGCTGCAGGCGGTCCGACCCGCGGCAGCAGCGTGAGCTTTTCTGAGATCAGCGAACTGCCCCCGCTCAAGAAAGAAGTCTTCGTCGCGCCGCCTCCACCGCCTCCGCCACCCTTCGAGCCGGAAGTTCCCTTAATGGCCGCGCTCAAGTCTGGCCGCGAGCCGGAAAAGCCAAAGATCCAGCCGCGCGAAGTCGCCGGCAAAGCGATTAAAGAAATAAAGAACGTACCGCCGCGCCTGATGATGTACTCAATTGCGGGCGCGGCTGTCTTGATTCTCATTATTGCCGTTGGACTGTTCGTTCACATTCACGATTTGAACAGCGATGACGATTCGGCGCGCTCCTCGGTCGTGGCGGCGCCACAGGCTGCCACTCAAACGGCTGCGCAGCTGGCGCCCGTGCATTCCCAACCTCAGTCCGCAGCCACAACTGAAACTCAGCCTCCTGCTGCGCCTGACGTAGCTGAACCAGTGCCAACCCGGGCAGCATCGGGAGCCAGAAACTCCCGCAAGAAGCCGGTGGTGCCGGTGGCGCCCGTAATCGTGCCGGGGCAGATGGCGATCGATTCGACCCCGCAAGGCGCACAAGTACAGGTCGATGGAAAGACCGACCCCACCTGGATTACACCTTTCACTCTATCGGGTGTAAATCCTGGACAGCATGCGGTCGCAGTCAGCAAGGCCGGTTATTCTACCGACACACGCACCATCGAAGTGGCCTCGGGAACCAAGCTGTTTGTTGTGACCCATCTGGCCCAGTTGCTGGCGACGCTCGCCGTTTCCAGCAACCCGGCAGGTGCGAACGTCTATGTGGATGGCAAAGACACGGGCAAGACGACGCCCGCGCAAGTCAGCGTGGACAAAGGCCAACACGTCGTCGTCGTGCGTAAGTCCGGTTACATCGACGAGACTACCAGCGCACCGTTTGTCCTGGGACAAACCGTCAGCTTCTCGCCGAGTTTGCGGCAGTTGGGCAACGTCGACGACATCAAGACGGTCGGGAAGATGAAGAAGCTCTTTGGCGGCGGCGCGGCCCAGGGGATGGGACAGGTCAGCGTTAAGACTGAGCCCAAAGGCGCACAAATCGCGGTCAACCAACATATGCTGGAGAAGAACTCGCCGGTCGAGTTCATGCTCGATCCCGGCAATTACGTCGTCGACATTACCCTCAGCGGCTACGCGCCGGTTCACAAAATCATCACGGTGGACAAGGGCGGCAAGGTTGTTGTCGACGAAAGCCTGCAAAGGCAGTAGCTCAGGGTGTACCGTGCTGCCGCGCTTCCACCTTCGAGTCGTCCGATCCACGTCCGTTTCGCGTTCGTGCAGTCTTCGCGAAATAAAATGCTCTTCATGGGTAGAGCGCTGCAGGAAGCTGAGGATTGCGAAGCAAAGATGGAGCGCCAAGATCGCTTCCGGGTTCAGCGTGGCCCTTCTATTTAGCCGAACGCAGAACTGTCGCAGGTTTATTGAGGTAATTTGAAGTTGACCGTGATCTGCGTCTCAATCTCCACAGGTTCGCCGCTCAGGCGATAGGGTCTGTACTTCCACTTTTTCACGGCATCTACCGCGGCCTGCGCCAGAAGCGGCTGGCCGCTCAGAACTTTCACTGCCGTGATGTTTCCCCTCTCGGAGATCGTGGCCAAGAGCTGCACCGCACCTTCCAGGCGCATGTGCAAAGCCGTTGCCGGATAGATCGGCTGCACTCTCTTCAGCAGCAATCCCTGCGAGACGCCTTGCGAGACATTCATCGCTTGCAGCACGGGTGGAGGAGCGCTTCCCGAATCGCCTACCAGGCTGGGCAGCGCACTGGCAGCAACGGCGACGCTCGGCGCGGAAGTGTCGGTGATAGATAAGCGATTGTCGGCGGATTGGTTCGGACTCTTCTTGACGACAATGGTTTGCGGCGAAGACTTGCCGGTAGGCTTTCCGCCCGATGCCGGCGAGGTCGCAGATCGCGTTGATTTCGATGCTATCGCTGGCGCCGCCTTGCCATTTGGTGAAGCTGTCTCGTCCTCGGACGAGGTCGTGGCCGGCTGAGCCGCTATACTGTCCACGCGTGTCGCAGCCAGCGGTGCCGGCGGCGTCGAAGGAATCTTGGCGGCCGCCTTCGGCGGCGAGCCGCCCCCACTAACCGGCTGAGCCGCGGACTGAAGGGGCCCACTCGCTTTGCCCATCCACTGCGTCCACGTCATATAGGCCAGAGCGGGAAGCAACGCGATGGCGGTGATTGCCAGCAGCAGCTTCTTGTTTTGACCACCGGCAGACTCGGTTCCTGCGCTCACTGTACCGCCGAACATCAACGGTGGCGCGGGCGAAATCGCTTCATAGTGGGAATCGTGTTCGTGTGGAGCGTTTTTCTCGTCTTCACCTTCCGTTTGAGCGTCAACGTGAGGTTGTGTCTCCACAGTTGGAGCGCTTGGTAACGGTTCGCGAGCCGGGGCTGGAGCGCTGGCGGCACCTGTCCCGAATGCAGAAGTGGCCGTTGACGAGAATCCATCGCTTGAAACAGGAGTTGCGGTGGATACGATCTTCTCCGTTTCAACATTCGCGGATGACGCCGATTCGGGTGCGGAAGCACCCACAGGTAATGTTTCCCCTGTTGCAGCCGAAAGTGAAGGCTGAGCAGGTTCGTCCAGCTTCGCCTCAGGAGAAGTGGTTTTGGATGCCGCAGCGGGAGCAAGACGCTCCGGGAGCAGTTTCGAGGGTTGGTTCTGAGGTTTGGTTGCAGCGGCGGCCAGCCGGGCTTCTGGGCGCGTTGTCGCACCGGTTGCAGCGGAGGCTTGCGGGACTGAGATTTGAGCGCCCGGCGCTAAGCTGGCGGGCTTGGCGGTTGCCGTCGCAGCCGCGGCAGCGGGCTTTGCCATCTCCCCCTTGCGAAGCAGTCCACGCGCAACTCGCAGCGTACCTTTCGCCTGCTCCACATTGATGGGCTTGGTCAGAACCAGGTTTGCGCCGATGCGAAAAGCCTTTGCCACTCCGGCTTGCCCTTCCACAATGGCCACGGCCAGGGACGATTGGTTGTTCGGCGAATTGCGGGCACTCTTGAACAGCAGCGTGGCGTTCTGCTCGTTATCGCAGGTCACCACCACTGCGTCGAAGTGCTCGCCCACCAGCTTCTTGACGGCAGCAAAAGGTTCAGAGCAGGGCACAACCGTGAAATCGAGTTCGCTGAGCACCTGAGTGACGGTGCGTGCGGTTTTCTCGTCGGGACAAAACAGGAGCGCTTGATAGCCCATACCAAGCCAATGCTAGGTACAGCCGTAAGGCCCATCAAGTTACCGAGGTAATTCTTGGTACCGCGCCAGCCCTTGCCAGAAGCCCCTTTCCGAGGATGCCAAGCCTTACCCGTTTGCAGCATACAATGCCGGATCATGCGCATCCCTCTCTGGCTGAAGATTTGCTGGACGGCCGGCGTGGCCGTATGGCTGCCGCTCTATTGGCGTCACTACGGCCTGCAGAATTTTCTATTCTTCTGCGACCTGGGCAATCTCTTTATCATGCTCAGCCTTTGGCTGGAAAGCTCTCTGCTGTTTTCCTGGCAGGCGGTGAGCCTGCTCCTGTTTCAGACATTGTTCTGTATCGATCTGCTGGGCGCGGTGCTGACCGGACGGCACCTCGTCGGCGGGACGGAATTCATGTTCGACCCGCAGGTTCCGTTGGCAATTCGCTTACTGAGTCTGTTTCACCTGATCGCGCCGCCGCTGTTGCTGTGGGCGGTCTGGCGCCTGGGTTACGACCGCCGCGCCTGGAAGTTTTCCACGCTCACTGCCTGGATTGTGATTCCCATCAATTACTTCTGGCATCCGGAGTTCGATGTCAACTGGGCCCGCGGCCCGTTTTTCCGCGAGCAAACTTTCATGCCGGGATGGGCCTACTTGCTCGCATATCTGTTGGCCGTGCCGGCTTTCGTGTATTTCCCGACGCATCGGTTTCTCCTATGGCTGAGCCGCCGATGGCATCCAAGTCCATATATCCGCTAACTCCCGAATAGCAGCATCTTGACCACTAGCGCCGTCGTTATAGCTGCGGCTCCAAGAAGAGCGTTGTACTCACGGTGCTTCAGATAGAGCGCCCACGAAAATTCCTCATGATGGCCGTCCGCAAGACCGGATCGCGGTGCAAGTCTCGGCACCAGTCTTGGCACTCGCTTCGCGTAGTCGCTGAACTCGACAAACTTCTGCCGCAGAAATTCCTCTTCGCTGCGGATCACGGGAACGTAGATGGCGAGAAACATCACGACCAGCATGAATCCGATCCACCAACTGCGCGCTGCGACCGCAAAGCCTACGCCGATCAGCACCGAACCAAGGTAAAGCGGATTGCGTGTGTAGGCATACGGCCCCGAAGTCGCCAGAGCTTCGTTCTTCTGCACGTGGCCCGAAGCCAGCGCGCGAATCAGGAGTCCGGGCACGATCGCAATCGCTCCCAGCGCCAAGAAGTGCCACGTGGGCCGAGCCAGCCACAAATAGAGCACGGTAAGAGCGAAGCCCAGCGGCACGCGAATGCGGCGCGCGATGTGCCGCCACTCAGCCATGGGTGTGATTCATTCGAACGTTACTCATCATGAGGAACTTTCCACAAGTAACCTGCGCGCTGCCGCAACCACATCGCCGGCGCTTATCTCGAGCAAACCCGCGTCCGGCGCAGCGCGGCGCGCGTGCGTGGTAGAGCTTGCCCGGTTGCGCAGCACGCTGCTTCGAGTGGCAAAAGGGCCGTTGCGCGCGGGATCTGTCGGGCCAAAAATCGCGACCACCGGCACTCGCAGCGCTGCGGCAAGATGCATGGGGCCGGTATCTCCGCCAATGAAGAGCCGCGCCCGGCGCGTCAGTGCTATCAGTTCGGTAATCGTGCCGCTCCACGGCTGCGCCGCGCCGCCACTCGCGACCTCGGCCACGCGCGCTAACTCCTCCTCGCCCGGACCGTAATTCAAAATCGAGCGCACACCGTCTTCGCCCAGCTTGCGCGCCACTTCGCCGTAACGCTCCGCCGGCCAGCGCTTTGCTCCCCAACCCGCACCCGGATTCAGCATCGCGAAGCTGCCGACGCCCCTTTCGCGCAGCCGCTGATCGATTCGCGCCTCAGTCTCCGGATCGCGGGGAAGTTCTACACCCGGCATTACCATTCTCGCTTGCGACACGGCTTCCGCGATAGACAAATTCTGCTCGACCACGTGCGCTCCGCGCGCGATCACCTCCCGCGTGTACCACAAGCTGGCGGGAGATTCTCGGGCCTCGGCTGCGCCATAGACCATTCGAGCCCCGGACCAATGCGCCAGAAGCGCCGAGCGTATCGCCCCCTGCAGGTCAATGGCAACATCGTAGCGTGCGGCGCGCATGTCGTTCCAAACCTTCGCAGCCTGCTGCAACGTGTGAATGGAATACAGCGACTTCCTCCACCCCGCCAGGTTGATGGCGTGTACTTCATTCACCACGGGCCGCTGCGCCGATCGCGGCCCACGCCGGGGCGCCCGTGCGGCGCACAGAAGCTCGGCCCAGCGCTCTTCGACAATCCAACCGATGGTCGAGTCCGGGAACGCCGCTCGCAACGCGGCAACCGCAGGCAGCGTATGAATCACGTCGCCCATCGCGCTCAGGCGCACGATCAGCAGGCGCTCGATTTGTGGACGATTTGCTTTTGACAACTGATCAACCTTCTGCGCCGTAACGCCGGTCACGCCTGCGGGTCCGCTCAGGGATAGAAATTGGTGCTTTGTCCTCCAGCGCTCCTGTGGCCTCAACCATGTTTCCCCGGGAGCCGTGCGCGGATGATTTCAGTCGTAGAATGATTTTTCGCGTCGCCCACAATCTCGACGCGTCCTCCACAGGCGATGACCGCGTCCCGCTCAGGAACCGAATCTCTTGCGTAGTCCGTTCCTTTGGCCTGTATGTCGGGACGGATCTCGTGAATGAGCGCGCGTACATCGAGTTCGGAAAAAATCACAACCGCATCCACGTCTTCCAGTGCGGCAACAATTTCCGCGCGCTCCGCCGCGGGCATAATCGGCCGGCCTTCCCCTTTCAGTGCGCGCACCGAGTCGTCGGAGTTGACGGCGACCACCAGCTTTCCACCCAGTTGTTTCGCTCCGCGCAAATAGCGCACGTGGCCCACATGCAGCAAATCAAAGCCCCCGTTGGCCAGAATGATGCGCTCGCCGGCGCTGCGCCATTCTTCTATGCGCGGGCGCAATGTGCTGCGTTCCAGGATTTTCTTACTGTCGCTCAATGAGATCTTGTGGCCGGCGGTGCTTGCTCCAGAGCGTCCAACAATTCCTGCCGCGAAACTGTGGCCGTGCCCCGCTTCATCACCACGATTCCACCGGCATAGTTGGCAATGTGCGCCGCTTCCTGTGTACTGGCGCCGGCGGCCAGCGCGGCCGTAAATGCCGCAATCACGGTATCGCCCGCGCCGGTAACGTCGGCCACTTCGTCGGAACCATAAATCGGAATGTCCACCGGTTTGTGCCGCTGGTCGAAAGCCACCATTCCATCGCGGCCGCGCGTGATCACCAGCGACTGCAGCTTCATCCGGCCCATCACTTGTTTGCTCGCCGCAATCAGCTTGTCCCAGTTGTGCCCGATGCGAACGCCCAGCGCTTCCTCCACTTCCGGCTCGTTCGGCGTTGCCGCGGTGACTCCGGCGTATTGCAGCAGCCGGTAACGCGAATCGAGAACAATGGGCACCGGCGTCCGAGTCTTGACGTTTAGCGCATTCACCAGCGCCGGAGTCGCCGAGCCGTAGCCGTAGTCCGACACCAGCAGCGCGTCCGACGCGCGCAAATACTCTCGCGCGGCCAAAAACAATTCGCGCGTCAGATGCGCGTTGGGCGCTTCGGCAGGCTCACGATCGATGCGCACCACCTGCTGGCGCGACGTGTGCGCCATGCCGGCGAGGATGCGCGTCTTGGTCACAGTGGTGTAGCTCTTGTCCTTGAGCACTCCACTGATCGGAATTTGTTTGTGACGAAAATATTTCAGCAGCAATCGCCCGGGCTCGTCGTCTCCAACCACGCCCACCGGCAGCACTTTCACTCCCAGGTCAGCCAGATTGTTCACCGCGTTGGCGCCGCCTCCAGGGGCGACCGTGCGTTCGCGGTGCTTGAGAATCAGCACCGGCGCCTCGCGCGACACCCGCGAAATTTCGCCGAAAACAAATTCGTCGGCCACCAGATCTCCCAGCAATGTGATGGTGACCTGGGGAAACGCCTCAATGATTCTCTTCAGGCGCTCGGCTTCTTTGAAATGTTTCGTCATGCGATATGGCGCTGGATTGTCAGACTCGCCCGCCTGTCGCATTTTCTCATGCCTTGCCACGCCGCTCCGCGAGCATGCGCAGCATGGAATCCACGGCGTTAGCTGCGCTGGCAAGCTCCATTGTGACCCGAACCACCGACAACGGCTTGAGCGCGGAAACATATCCCCCCAGGTTGACCGCATCTTTTTCGGTGGTCACAAACCCTCCGGCTTCGCTGTGCTGCTTGAGTTGCACGAGTTCGCTTACGTCTTTTTCCGTGTAGGCATGATGATCGCGATAGAAAGCCTCCGCCACCGGCTCAACATTTGCCGCGCGCAACTGCAGCAAGAAGTTCCGCGGACGCGCGATGCCGCAGAATACCACCGGCTTCGGTGGAACATTTTCCAGGGCAATTCCCCGCCGCACGCGCCACATCAGTTTGCCCCCCAGCGGAAATGAATCCGCCGACGCTCCGCCCACCAGCGCAACCGCATCCGCTCGCCGCAACGATTTCAGCGGCTCACGCAATCGCCCGGCCGGAAGCAGACGGTCGCGCGCATCCTCGGGCGTCACCAGCACAATCTCGAAATCGCGGGCCAGCGCGCGATGTTGAAATCCATCGTCCAATAAATGCATCTGCGACGCGAACCTCGACTCGGCAAACTGTCCAGCCGCGAAGCGATCTTCCCCAACCACGACCGGAACCTGCAGCCGCCGCGCCAACAGCAGAGGCTCGTCCCCGAACTCCTGCGGCAGCCCGTTCGGGTCCACAGAAAGTACGCCACGAGTCTTGCGCCCGTAGCCGCGGGAAAGAATGTCGAATGCAACGCCGCGCGCCTTCAGCAATTCACCCAGCAGAATCACGAACGGCGTTTTGCCTGCGCCCCCGGCGGAAACATTGCCAATGCTGACCACTGGTTTTTTCAACTGTCGTGCCGGCAATATTCCGTGGTCGTAGAGCGCGTTACGCGCCGCCACCGCCGTTCCGTAAATTGCCGGCAGAGGATTCACATTCATAGCATGACCGTCATAGCCTGGACCGTCATAGCCTGGACCGTCGAGCGCCTTGATCCCAAGAAACCTGCGCCCGGTCTTGCTCGAGCAATTTCTGCAACTCGTCCGCGGTGCGCGCCGTCGCTCCGGTCTGCGATCGCATGGTCTCGGCCGCGCGCTGGCCCAATGCCTTGCGTTCCGCATCGTTGGCCAGCAGTTCCAGCAGCACCAGCGGCAGTTCCGCGGGACCGGCTACCCTTATTGCCTTTCGGCTTTGAAACAGGCTCACGATGTCGCGAAAATTTTCCGTGTGATTGCCGACAACAATGGCGACCCCATGTTGCGCCGGCTCGATGATGTTGTGGCCGCCGCGCGGCACCAGGCTGCCGCCCACAAAGGCGATGTCGGCCAGGGCGTACAGCGCGGCCAACTCACCGAGGCCATCCACCAGCAGCACCCCTCCCGCCAGTGGCTGTCCATTCCACACCGAACGCCGCCAGAAACGAATCGACATATTCTCGAGCAAAGCAGCGACACTCTCGAAACGTTCGGGGTGTCGCGGCGCCAAAATCATCACCGCCCGCGGATGGGCAACCAGCACACTTTCAAGAGCCTTTAGCAATAGTGGCTCTTCGCCCTCAACCGTGCTGCCGCATACCAGCGCCGGCCCCGCTGCCGTCGCAGCCAGCGAATTGCGCAGGCTCTCCACAATCGGGGGCGCTGCGGCCGCAACCTGATCGAACTTCAGATTGCCCGTGACTCGAATGCGTTCCCCGCGCGCGCCGATCTCGCCCAGCCTCAAAGCGTCTTCTTGCGTCTGCGCCAGGAACAAGTCCACCTGCGCCAGCATCTTCCGCAACAGCCAGCGCAACCGGCGGTAGTTCGGCCGCGAGCGGTCGGAGATGCGCGCATTCACAATGGCGATTCGCGCCCCGTGAGTGTGGGCTAAGCGCAAAAAATTCGGCCACAGCTCCGTCTCCGCGATAACAATCAGTTGCGGCCGCAGCGCCCGCAGATAGGGCCGGATGGCGAACGCGAAGTCAATGGGAAAGTAGAAGACATTCTTCTCGCCAAACCGCTTGCGCGCCAGTACCTGGCCCGTATCGGTCGTGGTGGAGACAACGATCCGGTGCCCGGAAAAACGCCTCTGCAGTTCCGCCACTAATCCGCTCACCGCCAGAACTTCGCCGACGGAAACGGCGTGAACCCAAATCACCTCGTCGCGGCGAAACGGCTCACGCTGGGGCTGAGGCGGAGGTTCAGGCCTCACCGTCCATCGCAGCCGGTCGGCCACCCTGCCCATTCGCTCCGCAAACCCTTTGCGGTACTTGCCGTAGCGCATCATCTGGAATAGCCAGTAAGGCAGGCTCAACAGCATTCCTGCCGCCAGCAGTGCGCTGTAAAGGAGGTAGATCAATTCCAGCCATTCTAAACGCACACTCACCGCTAAGCAGTGATTTGCAAGGTAGTCAGTTGCAACCCGTAATCAAAGTCCGAAGCGTGAAGTCCGAAGTCTGAGATCTGAGGTCCGAGGTCTGAGGTCCGCAAGCCCCCGCCCGCTATAATCAAAGTCAGTAGCCATCTCCATGCCAGAAAGCAGTTTCACGGTCCGGCTGCGTCCCCTACGGGCGACCCTCTGTGTGGTTTGTTTCCTCACGCTCATCGTCGCGGCCAAGGATTTCGTCAAGCCCACGCCGCGATCGGCCCAAGCCTATCCCGCACACGACGAGCATCCCACCGAGAAGATCGCCATCGCCGCCGATCCTTACGACACTCCCGACAAGGCAAAGATTTTCTCCATCAACTTTCAAGAGCACGGATTTCTGCCGGTTTTCTTTCTCGTCACCAACAACAGCGAACAGCCCATCTCTATCGCCAATATGGACGTGCAGTTCGTCACCAAGAATAATTCTAAGCTCACGCCCACTGCGTCCGAAGACATCTATCGCCGCCTGGTGAATCCGCAAGCCAACACCAATTCGCCCATCCCGTTTCCAATTCCGCACAAGAAGGTTAAGGGCACGCTCAGCCAGAAAGAACGTGACGAAATTGACACGTCTCAATTTGCCGCGAAAGCTATCGAGCCGCACACCACGCAATCGGGATTTTTCTTCTTCGACGTCGGCGGAATCGCCACGCCGCTCGCAGGCGCACACATCTACGTAACCGGCGTCGACGACGCCAAAGGTACTGAACTGATGTATTTCGAAATCTCAATGGACAAATACCTGAACGCACCGCAGAAACCCTAAGAGCCGTTTTTGTCGGGCCACGCCGGTGTTCTTCGCGCACTCTGCGGACGTCTTCGCGTCCTTCGCGGTCGAGAGTTTCCGTGCGCCGCCCCAAGAAGCGGCGAAGTCTTCGCAACGCAGCCGGAATACGCGGGGCTTTATAATCATCCGACATGTCAGCTTCCGTGGATACGTCTGTCATCGTCTACGAGCCAGTCGTCGGTCTAGAGGTTCATGTCCAGCTTCTTACCGCCACGAAGATTTTCTGCTCCTGCTCAACGCGCTTCGGCGCTCCGCCCAATTCAAATGTCTGTCCCGTCTGCCTCGGAATGCCCGGCGCGCTGCCCGTGCTGAATCGCAAAGCGGTCGAGTTCGCCACACTGGCCGCGATGGCGCTGAATTGCCGCATCAACGAAACGTCCATTTTTGCGCGCAAGAACTATTTCTATCCCGACCTACCCAAGGGCTACCAGATTTCGCAATACGACAAACCGCTCGCCGAGTGCGGCTTCATCGAGATCCTCGCCGGTCGAGGTACCAAGGACGAAGGCACGACCGCCACAACTCGCGCCCCGAGAGCCGGCGACGAAAACCAGGAACTGAGAACTGAGAACACAGAACAGAGAACAGTCAACAAAATCGGCATCATCCGCGTGCATCTCGAAGAAGACGCGGGCAAGAGCCTACACGGCTTCGGCGAAGTGTTTGGCGTCGGTTTCGACACCACTGCCATCGATCTCAATCGCACCGGCGTGCCCCTGATCGAAATTGTCAGCGAGCCCGAGATCGCCACGCCCGACGAAGCTTACGAATACCTCACCCGGCTGAAAGAGATCATCCTCTACACCGGCGTCAGCGACTGCAACATGGAGGAAGGTTCTCTCCGCTGCGATGCCAACGTCAGCGTGCGCCCGCGCGGACAAAAAGATCTGGGCACAAAAACCGAAATCAAGAATGTGAATTCGTTTCGCTTCATCCGCGAGGCGCTGCAGTACGAAATCGCCCGCCAGATTGAAGTGATCGGCTCTGGCGGAAAAATCGTGCAGGAGACTCGCCTCTACAACTCAAGCGAAGGCAAGACCTACGGCATGCGTTCCAAGGAGCAGGCGCACGACTACCGCTATTTCCCCGAACCAGATTTGCTGCCGCTGGTCGTCGACGAAAAGTGGAAGGCCGAAATTGCCCGATCGTTGCCCGAATTGCCGGAGGCCCGCCGCCAGCGCATGGTGACGGAATACGGCATTACCGAGTACGACTCGCAAGTGCTTACTTTCAGCAAAGAACTGGCCGATCAGTTCGAAGCCGCGGCCAAGGCGGCGAAGAATCCCAAGCGCGTCGCCAATCTGGTGCAAGGCGAACTCATGGGCCGCCTCAAGGCCAAAGGCATCGACATTGCCCAATCGCCGATTTCGATGAAAGGCGTGGCCGCATCGGCTGATTTGGTTGAAGCCGGAATCATCTCCGGCAAGATGCTCAAAGATCTGTACGATCTCTGCTTCGAGCGCGGCAAGGATTTCCCAGAGCTATACGACGAAGAGGGCCGTCCCCAGCAGTCCAGCGACACTTCGGCGCTCGAAAAGATCGTCGACGAAGTCCTCGCTGCCAATCCTAAGCAACTCGAGCAATACCGCGCCGGCAAAAAGACGATGCTCGGCTTTTTCGTCGGCCAGGTAATGAAAGCTTCCAAAGGCCAGGCCAATCCGCAACTGGTGAACGAACTGCTGAGTAAGAAGTTGGAATAATTTGGGCGAGCCGGCGGCGCCAAAGTACCATTGCCGACCATGACTTCAGTCATGTGATCCAGATCTGCGGGCGGCGATACCATGATGTTGGGTGAGCCTGTCCTCGGCCCGATTTGAGAATCGCCATGAAATTCAAACTCGATCGCATCATCAGCATCGCCACGCTCATTGCCTCCTTGGTGGCGATCATTCTGGTTTTGAAAAAGCCTGTGCCGGTCGCTCCGCATCAGACTCCAGCGGCCATCGCCGCCAACGCGCAGTCGTTCGACCAGAAACTCGAGCAGCTGCAGCAGGCGTCCCAGCGGGCAACGCGTGAAACTCTACAAGCGCCGCAACCCCAGTCCGCCGAACCAGCGGTCGCTCCCACTGCGCCCCCAGCCGCCCCACCTAAATCCGAAGTTCGCCTCAGCTCCGACGAAGTCGGAGCGGCGCTGGCCCAGGCGCTGGGCGCAACCGCGGGATCTACCGCGAACCTATCTCCCGACTCGAACATCGGCAGCGAGGCGCCCACCCTCAAAGACCAGCAGGTCAGCTTCGATGGCGACGTTGTGCATGGCCAGTTTCTCACCGAGATCGCCGGCAAAGACGTATGGGTTACCGTCTCCGGCCATCTCGCCTCCAAAGATGGTTATGCCACTTTCGATCCCACCGAATTCAAAGTTGGAGATTTCGATGTTCCAATTTCGCTCGTCAATCCCGCGTTGCAGAAGAAACTCGCCGAGCAGCGCGACCGCCTGAAGCTGCCCGATTATGTCGGCGGCGTGAAAGTGGAAAACGGCGAACTCGTGATGCAACAGAAATAGTTATTGGGCAGGCTGCCGATGCTCCGCCGCGGCCGCTGGCAGCAAGGCGTTATCCGCGGCCACTCTCGCATACCAGCGCCCCGATTCTTTGATCGTGCGCTTCTGCGTGGCGAAATCGACGTAAGCCAGCCCAAACCGCGCGCGAAAACCTTCCGCCCACTCGAAATTATCCATCAGGCTCCACGCATGATAGCCGCGAACGTCCGCACCATCAGCCATGGCCCGCGCTAAAGCTCCCAGATATTCGCGATGATATTCGATGCGGCGAGTGTCTTGGATGCGCCCATCCACTCCCGGCGCGTCGTTATATGCGCACCCGCTCTCAGTAATCTCAATCGGTGGCCGGTTGAAGTTACGGCTAATGCGCATCACCATGTCATAAAGCGCTTGCGGCCACACTTCCCAGTCCATGTCGGTTTTCGGTCCCTGCTCTCCGCCTGTCATCTTCACCGGAAACAGCCATTCCTGCGCGTGTCCTATGCGCTCCAGGGCTTTCGGCGCCCATGCGATGGTGCGGTAATAAAGATTGATGCCGATGAAATCCAGCGGGGCGCGCGCCTTTTCCATGTCGCCGCTCTTGATGCCCATCACAGTCTCTGGAAGAAACGTAAGCGCTTCGGGATATCGTCCTTTCAACGCCGGCTCCAGAAACCAGGTATTGGTAATGGCGTGCGCGCGTTCAGCGGCCAGTTTGTCTTCTTCGGAATTCGTCGCCGGCTCACAGGGCGACATGCTGAACGCCGTGCCCACACGAGCCGCGGGGCGCGCCGCCTTCAGCGCCCGGAAACCAGCCCCCTGCGCCAGGTTCACGGTATGCGTCGCCCGCAGAAAATCCAGCAGACTCTTGCGCCCCGGCGCGTGCGTGCCTTCCAGATAACCCAGATCGGTGAAACCCGCAGGCTCGTTGAGCAGAATCCAATCGGACACGCGGTCCCCCAACGCGCGCCCTACCACATCGACGTAATCCGCGAAGCGGCCCGCCGTATCGCGGTTCGGCCATCCCCCAGCGTCTTCCAGAGCTTGCGGCAGGTCCCAGTGATAGAGCGTAACCAACGGACGCACCTTAGCTTCCAGCAATGCGTCCACCAGGCGCCTGTAATAATCGAGCGCTTTGGAATTCGCGGCGCCCGATCCCGCTGGCTGCACGCGCGGCCACGAAATCGAAAACCGGTAGCTGTTCAGGTTCATCGCCCGCACCAGCGCAATATCTTCGCGCCAGCGATGATACGAGTCGCAGGCCACGTCGCCGGTGTCGCCGTTCTTGATTTTGCCCGGGGTATGCGCGAAGCGGTCCCAGATGGATTCGCCTTTACTGTCTTCCTTCCATGCTCCTTCAGTCTGGTAGGCCGCGGTCGCGGCGCCCCAAAAGAAATTCTTGGGGAACGCAACCACGGAAGAGGTCGTAAACTGTTTTGCGGATACGCCCGCGAACGCCGCCGAATTCACCCTGCCCGCTGCCTTGGACGCGGACGCGGTACACGCCGAAAAGCCGGCCGGCAGTGCGGCCGCAGCGCCGGCGCTCAGCGCCGATTGCAAAAAGTTGCGGCGGCTCAGACGCAAAGTGAAGGGAAGCTCCCCGGAACACCGTCCATCTTCGCTCGCTCGATCATGGCTTAGTTAATTCTCGCACCCCTACTCCGGATTCAAACTGTCGAACATTTTCCACAGAACATCCGCCGTCGGACGATAAATGATGTATCCACTTCCCGCGTCCGAGGTTTCGCGAAACAGAAATTCGCCCCGGCCGTCGCCGTCGGCATCGACGGCATCGATCAATTCCAGGCGCGGCGTCACGTCCAGATGATACTTGTCCGTAATCCCCAGATAGAGCTTGCGCAGGTTCCCGTAAATGTCGGTTCTCACCACCAGCATCATCCAGAACGGGCCGTCTCCCCGTGCAGCCGGTCCAGTCGCCGCCGGCGTTTCAGCCAGCACAAATGTTCCCTTCGCCGTGGGTATCTGCGCGTCCGTGCTGAACACCGCGCTGAACACGATCACCGGCTGGTTGTTGCCCCACACGTCGAAGGTTCGGAACTCCACTTCATCGAGCTTCGGCTGCGGCCGTGCTGGTTTGTGGCCGCCCGCCACAGGTTTCGCCGCCGGTTTGGCCGGGATACAGTCTTTCGCCCGCTTGACGAGGTATGCGCGAAAGTCGTCGTTCGCCAGCGCCAACACCTGCGTGCGCCGGTCTTGTTCTTCGCCCTTGTTCCATTGGAATTTGTACGACTTCGGATCCGGACCACCGGCATCCGAAACGGCCGGCACAAGCTGCACCGGGCCGCTGGCAACAGGAGTTGCGGCGGCGCTTGCCGATGCCACCTTCGTCGAAGCAGGCTTCGCCGGGGTTTCGTCATCGTCCGGCAACGGAGTTGTAGGTTTGCCGCGGCGCAAAGTTGGGCGATAAGCATCCGCCCCCGATTCCGCAGTTGTCTTCCCTGCTCCCTGATCTTTGCTGCTGTTCTCTTCAGGCTTCGCCGAACTCGTAGGAGTACTCGGCACCGGGGCAGGATTATCCGCCGGCTTCGCTTCCGCCGGCTTTTGCTCTCCGGTACTCGGGTCCTTCGGCGTTCCCGAACTCTGGTCCTTCTTCACCTGGGAATTCTGGTCCGCGGGCTTTGCTTTGTCGCCTCTAGTCAGGCGCGGCGGCGCATCGCCGCTGTCATCCATTCCTACCGGAACGTTCTCCGCTTTCCGGGCTTTCTCCGCCGGTTCGCTTCCGTTCAGCAAATACGCTCCCGTACCCACCCATGGATTCTGGCTGCCCGCGCTCTTGCTGTGCAGCGCGCCTTTCACGGTAAACAAACCCAGCGAGGCTCCCCCACTCTCGGCTTCGTACACCGTGCCTACATCCAGCGCCATCGGCACGGGATTCGCCTTGTACGCGCTCGCGTCATAAAACCTGCCGTCAATCAGAATCGCAATCGGAATCAGCGTGGCCTTGCCGTCGCTCGACAACTGCAAAAGTCCCAGCGCCCGCGGACCTTTTTCCTTTTTTGCTGTCGGCTTTGGCTCCGGCGCAATCGGTGGCCGTTCCCGTTGCGCATTCCGTTGCGCAACGCACTGCACCGCGACCATGGCCAGAACGAAAATGCCGGCGCAGATGACGCCAAGGCCCAGCCTGCGGTATAACCATCTTCGGACCCGTTGCTCCACGAGATTCCCCTTCTCACGAGGCGGCTATGAATATCCATGATAAAGCTCCCGACTTCACTTTGCAGGACCAGGACGGAAAAGAAATCTCTCTCAAGAGCCTGCGCGGCAAAGTAGTGATTCTCTTCTTCTATCCCCGGGCCGATACTCCGGGATGCACCATCGAAGCCTGCGAGTTCCGCGACACCTATAAGAAGATCCAGAAAACCGGCGCCGTGCTTCTCGGCATTTCTCCCGACACTCCGAAAACCCAGAAGAAATTCCAGGACAAGTTCAGCCTGCCGTTCCCGCTGCTCGCCGACGCCGACAAAAAAATCGCCGACGCCTTCGGCGTCCTGCAGGAAAAAAATATGTACGGCAAGAAAGTGATGGGCATCGTCCGCACCACCTTTATCATCGGCCCCAACGGAAAGATCCAGCACATCTTTCCCAAGGTCAAGCCCGAAGGCCATTCCGAAGAGGTTTTGTCATACCTGAAAGAATCGGCCAAAGGCGCAGCCTAGGAGGCGGCTACGCACAATCGGGTGAAAGCGCTTTACGTTCTAGGAATACCGTTAGTTCTCTTTGCCGGGCCGTTGCCAAGGCCAGTCCCTCGCCGGCAATCTCTACGGTCGCGCGCCGACTGCTTAGCGCTTGTTCATCTTTTCCTCGCGCAGAGTCTTCCACACTTCCCGCACCTGTGCTTGCGTTTCGTCGAGTGAGCCGGAGTTATCGATCACGTAGTCGGCGGCTTTGATTTTCTCCTGGTCGGGGAGCTGGGCGGCCATGCGGCGGGCTACTTCCGTACGGGCTGCGTTCAGGTCCATCCGCTGGCGCGCGGCGAAGCGGGCTACGCGCTGCTGGTCGCGGCAGGTGACGACCACGAGGCGGTCGAATTGTTTCGCGGCTCCGGCTTCGAGGATGAGCGCGGCTTCGACGATGACGATGGCGTGGGGATCGCGGCCGCCGGCTCGTTGCATCCATTCTTCCTGGCGGCGCAGAACCTCGGGATGCACGATGCGGTTCAGTTCTTCGATGCGGGAAGCGGCTGGGCTGAAGGCGGCTTCGGCCAATTTTGAGCGGTTGATGGTTCGATCCGGGTTGAGAATTTCGCGGCCGAAGTGGCGCACCACTTCGTCGTAGACAGGCTCGCCCGGCTGCATGAGTTGGTGGGCGATGCGGTCGGCCTGGATCAATTGCGCGCCGAGGGCGACGAACATTTCTCCTACCGCGGATTTTCCTGAGGCGATGCCGCCGGTGAGGCCGACTTTCAGCAAGCGGTCTCCGCAAGAATATTCACCACGGAGGCACGGAGACACGGAGAAAAACTAAAGAAAAAATCACACCAGGTTTTCTCTCCGTGCCTCTGTGGTGAAAAGTCCTTCATTTTCCGGCAAGTGCTGGGACGCGGCTGCCGCGGCGCAGCTTAGCGGCTTTCACGGTGTTGGACATCAGCATGGCGATGGTGAGCGGGCCTACGCCGCCCGGGACGGGCGTCAGCGCTCCGGCTACTTCGGCCACTTCCGGATGCACATCGCCGGCCAGCGTCGATCCTTTCTGGCGGAATGTCTCTTCGCGCCTGGCGTTGCCGGCGAAGAGCCGCTGAAATTCGGCCAGGTCGGTGACCTTATTCATGCCGACGTCAATCACGGTTGCGCCGGGCTTGACGAAGTTGCGGGTGATCATGCCGGCGCGGCCGATGGCTGCCACCAGAATGTCGGCGCGGCGGCAAACGGCTGGAAGATCGCCGGTTTTCGAATGGCAGACGGTGACCGTGGCGTTGGCGTTCAGCAGCAGCATGGCGACGGGCTTGCCGACGATGTCGCTGCGTCCGACGACGACGGCTTCCTGCCCGGCGACGGCGATGTGGCTGCGCTTCAGGATTTCCATGACTCCGGCGGGCGTGCAGGGAACCAGACCGGGACGCTGCGTGGAGAGAAAGCCGACGTTCATGGGATGGAATCCGTCGACATCTTTCGCGGGATCGACGGCCATGAGAATGCGTTTGGAGTCGGCTTGCGCGGGAAGCGGCAACTGCACCAGAATGCCGTCGATGTCGTCGCGCTGGTTGAGATGCTCGATGAGAGCGAGAAGTTCCGCGGTGGTGGCGGAGTCGGGCGGCGTGTGCTTCTCGCTGAAGATGCCAACCTCTTCGCAGGCCTTGACCTTGCCGCGCACATAGATTTCCGAAGCCGGATTGTGCCCGGCAAGAACCACGGCCAAGCCTGGGCGCACTCCGGCCTCGGCCAGGGAGCGGACTTCGGCCGCTACTTCGGCGCGGATATCGCCGGCGAGCTTGGTGCCGTCAAGAATGGTGGCTGCCATGAGTTTCGTCGGCCTTCGGTTGATCCTTATCAGTTGGCCCAGACCAGCTTGGTTGAGATTCTATCGCAATCTCAGCGCGGGAAAGAATGCTCACCAGGAAGACGGTTCGGCAGAGTCGGATGCGCAAATATTATATTATATGGAGGCAAGGGAATGGCCGCTTCTTCCGGCAGCCATTAGCGACCATTGCCCCGTTTTGTCTCGAAGCGCCAGATTTTCTCTTGCTAACTCATGTTCAGCAGGGCGGTGACGGAAATTGTCGAGGAGTTCAGGACGGACAACGGCTTTAGGGTGTTCCGTTTCCGGCCGACTTCTCTCCCATTTCGGGCTGGTGTTTACCCCTACCCCCTACCCCCCCGGAGTCTTTAGAATCATCGACTTAGCGGCGGACTCGATGACAAAATATCTGGAATCAATAAGTTGCGGGCAAAATCTTGAAAACAAATGCCTTAGCACTCCCGTCGTTCAGATCGCCACGCCTTGGGCTGACATGATGATCGGACGGCGAGCCTGTGGATTGCAAGGTTGGATGTCACAAAGCTAAAGCAACAAGCCGGTCTAGCATGGGTGACGTATTCCGGCGTACAGGGATCCAAGACGCTCAGACGGATTAAGCGCGCGCCGTCTGGCGTGTAGCTACGTTTGGAGTTACAATCATGTTTGAGAAGTTTGAATGGAACGAAGCCAAGAATCGTGCAAATATCCAGAAGCATGGACTGGACTTCGCCGACGCGGAAGAGATGTTTCGCGGCGGGTTCTTCTACGAACCCGATACGCGTGAAGATTACGGGGAGGCGCGCTCGGCCGGATTCGGCATGATCCGAGGCCGCATCGCGTATGTTGTCTTCGCGGAACGTGGCGCAGGGACCGTTCGAATTATCTCACTCAGGAAGGCGAGCCGCCGTGAATGTAAAGAATACGAAGAGGCGATCAAGGACAGACTGGAAGCGGGTTGACGCCATGCAGGACTCCGACATCGATTTTTCTGAAATGCCCGAGGTCGGCCCTGATTTCTTCAAAAATGCAATCTTCTGGCCGGGACCGAAGAAGCAGATCACACTGAGGATCGATCCCGACGTGCTGACGTTTTTTCGCAAGCACGGCCGAGGCTACCAGAGCACGATCAATGCCGTCCTGCGCAAGTATATGGAGGCGAGAAAAGGGCAGGCGGTGTGACCTGGAATCTTTCTTAGTATGGACTCCAAGCCGACTCCGCTCCCCGTCGTTCGGGAGGCGCAGGAAAGCCTAAGAAGAAAAACCATGCCCCGTCGCACTGAGCGGAGTATCGACATGCGCAGGACGGCGCTATTCGTCATCCCGTGGACGCTCATCGCTGCGCTGTTTGCCTCTTTGTACCGAAGCTCTGGACGGGCGAAGTGGCCGCTGGTGCAGGGAACCATTCAGGAGACGAGAATCGTTCCCGACCACGGGCTTGAGACAAAATCGGGTGGGCAACTAACGTGGAAGGCAGAATATAGAATCGCTTACTTCGTCGCTAGCGGCGAGTATGCCGTGTGGGCCGATTCTGGCATCCGAGGCGAAAGCGAAGCCGGCGTTCGGTTGGCGTTGCCGCAATCGCACCCTTCGTGTCGGGTGCAATACAATCCCAGACGACCCGAAATGTCTTTCGCAGCTTGTCGATGAATGTTCCCCTACATGCCACGCAAGGTCACGAACTACCGGCCGTTATACTTTCTAGGCACGCGCTTGGAGATGTTGCAGAGAATTTCGTAGGGTGAGCTGTTGGCTAGTTTGGCGTGTTCGAGGGCATCGACGCTCAGGCCGTCGCACGTTCCCAGCAAGACGACTTCGTCTCCCACGGCGATTCCGGGGATGCCGGTGACATCCACCAAAGTCAAATCCATGGAGATGCTGCCCACGATGGGGGCGTAGTGCTCGCGGACGATGACGCGTCCGCGATTGGATAGCTGGCGGTTATAGCCATCGGCATAGCCGACGGGCAGCACCGCAACGTGGGCGGGAGCTTTCGTGACGTAAGTTGCGCCGTAGCCGAGCGGGTGGCCGGCGGGAAAATCGCGCATGGAAAGAATGCGCGTCTTCCAGGTAAGCGCGGGTTTGAGAGGAAGGCGAAGCGTGCCGCCGCTGACTTCGCGTCCGGCGCGTTGAAAGGGCAAGTAATATCCGTAGAGCGCGACGCCGGGGCGAACCATGTTGTTCCAGGTTTCGCGGCGGGAGATGACGGCGCCGGTGTTGGCCATGTGAACGAAAGAAGGATCGAAACCGGAGTCGCGCACGAGGCGGCGCGCGGCTTCGAAAGTGCGTTCCTGCTCGGCGACGGAAGGCGCGTCCATGATTTCGGAAGACGCGAGGTGAGTGGAGAGACCCTCGACGACGAGGTGCCGAGCGGACTTGAGCGCGGCGAGGACCTCGGGCAAGCCATCGGGAGCAACTCCCAGGCGGCCCATGCCGGAATCTACTTTCAGATGGACGGGATGCCGCGCGTCGGCGGCCGCGGCTGCTTTTTCGAGCGCTTCGATGTGCCACGGCTCCCACACCGTGGGAGTGAGGCTGAGACGAACGATTTCGCTTTCTTCGCCGCGCCAAAATCCGGTCATCAAGAGAATGCGAGCTTGAATTCCGGCATCGCGCAGAGGGATGGCTTCATCGAGCGAAGTGACTCCCAGCCAGCGCGCACCTTCGGCTTCGAGAGCGCGCGAGCACTCGACGGCGCCGTGGCCGTAGGCATCGGCTTTCACCACAGCACAAACGGTGACGCCCGCGCCCACGTGCTTCTGCACGGTACGGAAATTCTGCCGCAGAATGGATAAAGAAACTTCCGCCCAAGTTGGGCGGGTCGCGACGCGGCTCAGGGTTTCGACGGTGGTTGCCACTGGTGTCGATTATAGCGGGAGCGGCGCGGAGACTTACGTTACGCCGGGACTACTCCTTGGTTGCGGGATCCGTGGCATGGGCCGGCAGCAGGTCTCTCGACTCCGCAAGATGACACTGCTTGGCCATTCGCTTCGCGGATGATTCTGCTTCGCTTGAGACGACAGAGGTTTGCGTACGATCTCCCCGACTCTATAACGCTTAGTTCCCGTCGAGGAAGAAGTTCACCGTGATTTGCGTTTCCACCTCCACGGGTTCGTGGTTCAGATAGTAGGGCCGGTAGCGCCACTGGCTGACCGCGGCCTCGGCGGCTTGCACCAGCATGGGATGGCCGGTGAGCACGCGCAGGTGTTCGATGGTTCCCTCTTTGCTAATGAGCGCCTGCAGCACGACCTGGCCTTGAATTCGCGCGGCGCGCGCCAGCGGGGGATATTCGGGTTGCACGCGGTGGATAAGATTGCCTTCGCTGATATTCGAGACGCGGAGCGGACGCACGACGGCCGGAGGAGGCACGGGCAGGACGGGCCTGGTCCCGCCTGCGATGGAAATGGGAAGGCCGTTTGGATCGCCTGTGCCCGGGATTCCGGCAACGTTTGATCCGGCGTTACCGACATTGGGCGGGCCTGAATCTTCATCGCTCAGCGCGACCGAGACTGGAATGCGGGTCGGCGCCATTAAAATGTGCGCCACGAAGTTGCTGTGAGAAACGCTGGCGGCGAGCGCTGTGCTTGCGGGAGGCTCTGCCTGGGGCCGTCCGAGGCTGACGGGTGTCGAGAGGCGGTGCAGTAACGGCAAGGCTTCCGGCCGCAGCAGAGGTAGAAGCAGCAGCAAACCGGCCAACAGCACTTGCAAGGCTAGTGAGGTGAGAGTGGTCCATCCCCGGCGCGAGCGTTCGGCCGAGGAAGAGGAAATGAGCGTATCGGCAAACATTGTGTTTTCAAAGATGGTGTTTTCAAAGATGCCGTTCTCGGACATGCTGTCCTCCTGCATGGAATGCGTTTGCAGCTAAAGACACCGGAGACGGGCTTGCGGGATGGGTTGGGAGAAAGAAAGCTGAGCAGCGAAAGAAAAAGGCCGCGTGGTTACGCGGCCTTGGGAACTTTCCGGGCACGTACGGTGTCAGAGCGAAGCCAGTTACGGAGTATTCGGTTTGGGAGTTGCCGGCTTGGCCGGAACTCCGGTACTGCCGGCGGGCTTGGCCGTGCCTGCGGGCTTGGGAGCGGCTGGGGAAGCGGCAGGAGCCGGTACGCCGGACTGCACATTGTAAAGCTCGACGACCGCCCGGCTGATGTCGACGCCTTCATTGGCCCACAGCACCGGGCTTTGCGGCCAGGGATTGGAGATATCGACGATCATGGTGAGGCCGTTATCCTGCGCGTACTTTACGATGACGGGAGCCATCTTGTTCAGGATGCGCGAGAAGACCTCTTTCTGCTGATTGCCGGCATCTTCCTGAGCGTCCTGTACGGCGCGATCGAAAGATTTCTTCTTAGTCTCGATCTGCTTGACGAGAGTGGCGCGGGCTTCGTCATTAAGTTTCTCGCCCTGGGTTTGCAATTGCTTCTGCAAACCCTGGAGTTCGTCATTCTGAGCGCTGAGCTCAGTCTTCTTGGGCTCCAGCTTTTTGTCGAGCAACTCGAAATCGCGTCGCCCTTCGTTGCTGGCGAGGACGGCCTGCTCAATGTTGATGGTGCCGACCTTGGTGGTGGTGGGAGCGGGGGCCGACGGAGCCGCCATGGGGCCGGCGGGGATCGGCGGAGTGGCCGCGCTGCTGGTTTGGGCCGATGCGCAAATCGCGTAGAAAAGTGCAAGGGCCAGGACGGACCGTAAGAACTTGCTTGTCATGGATCGCTTAACTCCTTGGAACATGGTTCCGGAAAACATGGTTCCGGAAAATATGGTTTCGGGAAACATGGTTCCGGGAATGAACTCAGATTACCCTCAGGCAACGCTGGGCCGCACTCACGAGGTCTTAGATGCAACTCCGCCGTCAGACAGGCGCACTCGACAGCCAGCGTCACACGCCGGGGTTGCGGACGTGTCGTCCACCCCCATCAAATTCTCAGTGGCGTGGATCAGGGTGATTATAGAGAGCCTGCTCTGCCGCCGTCAAACGCACGGGTTGGAATTTGCCTCCGTCGCCGGGTTCTAAAGTCTCGATCGTGCCCGGTTTTCGGCGAGGCCTTGATCCCGGTCATCAGAAAGTTGTTGCCACGGTGAACCGGAATGTCTTACGCGGCTCGCGCAGCAGGAAAGTTGGGGCGTAAGTGTTCACCGCCAATTTATAGGTGTAATCGCCGGCTGCGCCCACCGGGAACATTCCGCGGGTAATGGGAATGGGGGCACTGGCGGGGGTATCGAGCCGCACCGGGTTGTAGGCCCAATAGATGCGGAAAGGAGCGTTGATGACGGGAACGAACACCTGCAATTCCAGTCCGGTAGACATCCGCGGCCGCCAGTTGGTGGAGCTCAGGACTTGCAAGTCCTGGGACGGGCTGGGATTGAGCACGGCGTTGCCGGTGCAGGCGAAGCCCGCATTCACGGTGGGACAGCCGAAGGGCGTACTGATGACGGTATCGTACTGCACCTGGGCGATTTGCAGTTGCGAGGGGCGAAGAATGGGGTCGAGGCCGGTGTCGACGAACGGCACCAGGGCCACAGGACCGACGATGTAAATGCGGTATTCGAGGTTGCTGATCATGCTCAGATCGCCGCCAGGGAAGGTGATCTGATCGACCGGGATGGGTATGGTGTAGTTGCCCTGGCGGGGATTGAGGGGGTTCAAAAGCACGGGCGTGCCATCGGGATTGGTGAGCGTGATGGCGCCGGCGCTGGGCAGGAACGCCACCGGCGACACGGAACGGATATCGAAACCGCGAATGTCGTTTTCACCTCCCATGTAGAAACGCTGGAAGGGCGGAGCCACCAAGCCGCCATAGCCGCTGATGAACGATCCCTGCACGCGGAAGCCGAGCGCGTTGCGCCTTTTTTGCACGGGGAACCATTGCTGGTAGGTAGCGATGGGACGGAAGGACTGGACTGTCCCGCCGATGCCGGCGAACTCCGCGCCCAGGGTGAGCGAATGGCCGTGATGGGGCGAGAGCGGGCTATCGATGGTGTTGAAAGAGAAGTTGGGAAAGATCTTGCTGGTGATAATCCCGGTCAAGGCGTTGGGGCCGGAGACGCCGCGGAAAGCGAGAAACTCGAAGAGATTCCTCGAGGCCGAACTCAGGGCGGCCAGGGAAGAACGATCGAAGGAATAGGTAATGCCGACACGCTTGAAAGAGTGGCGCAGGGCGTAGCTCAGGGACGTAGTGAATCCTTCGCTGGATTGCGTATAGTTCTGCAGGTTCTGCAAGACGGCGCTGGGCAGGTTCAGATTCTGCCCCCTGAAAATGGAGAGCTGACGGGCCTGGTTGTAGCTGATGCGGTTGTCAAAGACGGTGAAACCGAACTGCAGAGGACGGTCGAAGAGATAGGGATGAGTGAAGCCGAACAGCACGCTGCGCGCCAGGTTTCCGATGCTGGCCTGCGCCTGCAGGGTTTCGCCGAGGCCAAGAAAATTGTTGGTGCTGTAATTGAGGCCGACGAAAGCGCCCTCCAGCCCGCTGACGCCGCCGTTGAGGCCGATGCTGTTCTTGCCCTTTTCGTGGACCTTCAGAGTGAGATCCACCAGCCCGTCTTTTTCGTCGAGCTTGCGGTCGGTGGTGTTGGGGTCGTCGGGCTTTAGCGGATCGAAGTATCCCAGCTGGTTGAGGCGCAGCAGGCTCAGCTCCCAGAGCCGGGAATCGTAAATGTTGCCCTCTTCCAGCGCGATTTCGCGGCGGATGACTTTGTCGCGGGTGGTGGTGTTGCCCTGAAACTCGATGCGGCGCACATAGAATTGCTTGCCTTCATCGACGTCAATATCGAGGAAGATCAGCTTCTTTTCGTCGTCAAACCGGGTCTCGGGCACGCCGGTGTAGTTGATATAGCCGAGCTGTCCGTAAGCCTTGCGCAGAGCCTCCAGGCCTTTGCTGACTTTATCGCGGCTGAAGATGTCGCCATCTTTGATGGGGAACAGGGAGCGCAGCGCTTTCACGTTGGCCACCGCTTTGTTGTTCTTGAAAGTGATCGAGCCCAGAATGTAGCGGTCGCCTTCGTCGATGGGCATGGTAAGGTCGACCGCCTTGCCCGGCCCCGGCTGCAAGAGCCAAATGTGCACGCCCTTGTGCCCGGTGTCGTGCATTTCGGTTTTGGGGTCGTTGACCAGGGCCTTGAAGTAACCGCGGTTCTGGTATTCGTTGCGCACCCGTTCAGTGTCTTCTTCGAGTTTGGTCGCGTCGTAGGTTTTGGCGAAGATGTTTTCCAGGAAGATCGAGTGGGGAACGCCGATGGGCTTCAAGTTTTTCATGGCCGAGCGCAGGACTCGCGACTTGACGTTCTTGTTGCCCTCGAACTTGATCTTGCCGACTTTGACTTTCGGTCCCTCTTTCACCGCGAATGTGATAGCGATTGCGGCCGGGGGAATCGGCCGAATTTCGGTGCGGATGGTGGCGAACTGATGCCCGTGTTCGGCCAACAGCCCTTTGATGACGACTTCGGCCCTCTTGACGCGCGTGGGGTCGTACTGGCTCTCCACCGAGAGCGCGACCTTTGCCTCTTTGAAGCGGTCGAGGACATCGCTGTTAGAGACCGAACTCAGGCCGGTATAGTTGATCTCGCGAATGGTGGGTTTTTCCTTCACTTCAACGATGATGCGCCAGCCTTGAGGCGTCTGTTCACGGCTGAAGCGAATGTCTTGGAAGTAGCCGGTGTTCCACAAGGAATTGAAGTCGCGCTCCAGAGCGGCGGCGTCGTAGATATCGCCGACGTGGGTGAAGATGCGGGCCTTGATTGTTTCGGCGGGAATTCTGCGATTGCCGTTGACGTGGATTTCTGAAATCACATCGGACTGGGCCCAGCTCAGGGCGGCGGAAAAAACCGCCAGCGCGAGGCATAAGCCCCAGAAAATTCGCGCGCGTTTGCGGCAAAGCCGTGCAAATGAAGGAGATGGAGGCATCGAGGCGCCAGCCGCTGGGGCGCGCTCGGGCACAAAAAGAGTCTCCGGATGAAAGCGAAGATGAATCGCTACTACCTCAGCCTCTGGGATGTAGGAAAACCGCAATTATACGGTAGAGCACAAGAAAGCGTCCAAGCCGCAACTCTTTGGGTCGAACCGTTCGGGCCGAACCAGGCGGGTGAAACCCGCACGATTGCTTCATGGGGATGGCTTGGCTAAGTCCACCTCCACCAAGACGGAATAAAACGTGGCGGAGTTGCCCATGTCGGTAAGTTTTTCTGAGGTCAGGACGTTGATATTCCGGAATCCGGGGCCGAGCTTGGCCCAATTCAGCTTGGCGGAGACAACGCCCGGCTGAACTGCTCCATCGACGCGCGCTTTCAGGAAAATCTCTCCCCGGCGATTGTAGACCCTTACGGTGTCTCCCTGCGCGATGCCACGCATACGGGCATCGGCGGCGTGCATCTCCAGCAGGCCAGTTTCTTCCATCTGCTGGACCGAAGGCTGGTTGGAGAAAGTAGAGTTCAAGAAATTATCGGCTTTGCGCGCCAGAAGCTCGAGTGAAAACGTCGCGTGCTCCGCTCCATGGCGCGATTCCGCTGGAGGCGTGAACTCGACAACGGGATCGAGACCCTGCGCTTTGAGCGCTTCGCTATAGAGTTCGGCCTTGCCGGAAACGGTGCGGAAGTTGCCCCTGGCGAAAGGCAGAAACGGTTGGTTGGCTGCGTCCACGTTGGCATCGTCAACTCTGCTGGCGCCTGGAGAATTTTCTTGCGGGCAACCGGCAACTGGCAACCGGGAACTGAAGTTTAGTCTGACGTAAGGGTCGCGCTCCAGCCGCTCGCGGCTGATGCCTTCCAGCCACGGATTGCCCGAAGCCAGCGCGCCGTCGATCATTTCGTCGACGCTCTCGCGGAAACATTCGTCTTCGAACCCCATGAGCTGGGCCAACGCGCGGAACACTTCCACATTCGACCGGCATTCTCCCAGCGGCGCGATCGCCTGGTTCGATACTTGCAAATAGTAGTGGCCGTACGCCGTCTGCAAGTCTTTGTGCTCGAAAAAAGTGGTCGCGGGCAAAAGGAGGTCGGCGTAGTCGGTGGTGTCGGTGAAGAACTGCTCGTGGACTACGGTGAAAAGATCTGCCCGCTTCAGGCCGCGAACCACCTCGTTGTGATTGGGGCAAACCGCCGCGGGATTCGAGTTGTAGACGAACAGAGCTTTGACTGGCGGATCGTCGAGGGAGTTCAATGCCTTGCTTAGCTCGACCATGTTGACGGTGCGCGCGGGACGGCCCAGCGCCGCGGTCATGAGATCGGGACGCCTCAGCGTGTCGGTGTCGAGCCCAAAGGCGCCGCTGGTCGACATTTGCAGGCCACCGCCGATTTCTTTCCACGAGCCGGTGATGCAAGGCAGCATAACGATGGCGCGCGTCGCCATTCCACCGCGCTCGGAACGCTGTACGCCGTAGTTCAGCCGGATCACCGCGGGCCTGGTGGTGGCGTATTCGTGGGCCAGCTTGCGGATATCGTGTGCGGCAATGCCGGTCCATTGCGCCACGCGCTCGGGCGGATAAGCTTTCACTTTTTCGCGCAGCTGGTCGAAGCTCAGCGTGTAGCGGGCCACGTAATCGGCGTCGTGCAGGTTTTCGCCGATGATCACGTGCATCATCCCGAGGGCGAGTGCGGCGTCGGCGCCGGGATTGATCGGCAGATACCAGTCGGCGCAGGCCGCCGTGCGCGTGCGGTAAGGATCGATGACCACCAGCTTTGCGCCTTTGCGCCGCGCTTCCGCGATGAACGGCCACAGGTGAACGTTGTTGCCGTGAATGTTGGAAGCCCAGGCGATGATGTAACGCGAGTGCGCAAACTGCTCCGGCTCGGTGCCGAGCTTGACGCCCAGAACCGACAGCAATCCGGCTTCACCGGCGGCGGAACAGATGGCGCGCTCCAGTTGCGAAGCGCCGAGGCGATGGAAAAACCTGCGGTCCATGGAAGCGCCGTTCAGCGCGCCCAGCGTTCCGCCGTAGGAATAGGGAAGGATCGCTTCACTGCCGAACTCGGCCGTGATGGCGCGAAAGCGCGCGGCAATTTCGTGGAGCGCTTCATCCCAGGAGATGCGCTGCCAGTTTTGTGTGGCGCGGGCGCCCTCGCCCGCTTTTGCGGCAGCGGCAAATCCTTTGGGTGCAATCCGCCGCATGGGATACAGCACGCGGTCAGGCGAATACACCCGGTCCAGGTACTTGGCGACTTTGGCGCACAAAAATCCCCGGGTCACCGGATGCTGCGGATCGCCCTGAATCCTGGTGGCGCGGCCGTCCTCAACCGTGATCAGAACGCCGCAAGCATCGGGGCAATCGTGCGAGCACGCGACATGGACGACCTGTTTCGCCATCGCTCAATTATAGAGTGCTTTTGCGGGAACATCGGTGGCCGGGAAAAGAAAACGGGCGGCCTCGCGGCCGCCCGATCAGGGTCTGTTCCGGTGCCGCTTGAGTTATTGCGTCTCGGGTGGATCGGCCACCAGCGCCGCCGCCATCACGGGCGTCTTGGTTATCGGATCCACGAACAACAGCCCTCCGGCCACCAGCGGAATCGATCCGCTGGATTGCAGCGCGCTCAAGCCGGTGGTGTTGATGAACAGCGTGCCGTTGCCGGTGCCCACCGTCAGCGGCGAGCCGCCCAGCGAATAACCGATCAGCGCATTGTTCTGCAGTTGGAAGTTTCCAACGTTGCCGCTGGTGATGTTCACGCTGCCTTGCGTCAACATGCCGTAAACGCCCTGGAAGCGCAGCGAGATCATCTGCGGCGTGAAGACGCTGCTGGAATAGCTGCCGCCGATGAAAATACGCTGGCCCACGATCACCGTAGAATCGCTGAACAGCGCGTTGGTGAAGAGATTGTCGAAGAAGCACATGTCATACTGCGTCACGGCGCTCACGTCGAGGGTCTGAATGCTGTCGACATCGCTGACCAGGTCGGCGCTGGTTTCGCCCACCCACAGAGTGATCTGCTGCACCGGCCCGGACGTCGGATTCACAGCTAAGACCCGGCCCGACAGGAAAGACGGCGACTCGGTGATCACTTCCACGTTGCTCGCCATCAGGCTGCCATCGGCCTGGTACGATCCCTGGACCCCGATGAACGAGGGAGTGGCGAGATTATTGATGTTCCATCCGCTGTTGAACTGCGTGCTGTTGTTGACTTCGATGGTCAACTGGTGTCCATACGGACCCTGGATGATAAACGAATTGCTGGACGCGCTCACCGAGACCAGCCCGCCGGTTAGATCGGTGACCTGGCCGGTGGAGTCGCCGGCCTGCACCGCGCTGGCGTAAATAGTTGGGTTCACCATGCCCGTGATCTGGCCGTTGCCATCAACCGCAACCGATTGCCGGATATCAAATTCCATTCTCAAGCCCGCCAGGCCGTTGCTGCCCACAACCATCGCCGCGGGGAAATTCACCGTGACAGTCGTCTGCGTGGCCGATCCGGTGGTCGGGCTGAACTGAGCGCTGATGGTGCTGAGCGTCGGCGGAGTGGTGCTCATATCTACGTAAGAAATCACCGGGCTCGCCAGCGAAAACGTGGCGCTGGTGTAGGTATCCGCGGGAACGGTGTTGAAGCCGAGCGGAGACCGCAACCCCAGAAGCCGGGCGAAATCCACCGTGGTGGCCGTGGACAGCACCTGCGGCGAACCGTTGCTGCCGTTCAAAGTGATCGAGTTGATAGTGACATCAAAGCCGACCACGGACGCCAGCGGAGCATCTTCGCCGGTCACAAACACGGCGGCCGATTGCGAGGACACGGACGATGTAGACGAGTTCGACGACGAGCCGCAACTCGCGGCCAGTATCGAAAGCGCAAACAGGAGTGCAATCCCACAAATTCGCTTCATGGTAAACTCCGATTCGAATGGTTTGGTGTGATGCTTAGGGGAACCACGATTTGCTTCACCATGATGGAAACACGGAGCCGGCGGAGATGTCGCGTAACCAAAATTCCGGTTACAGGATGCACTTCCGGAGTGGGAAATCGGCTATGTAACGGACTATCAGTGGGTTAGAAGCCGCGCCGAATGGCCGCTTCCGAGGACATGTACTTTAGTTTGCGCGGGTCGGCGCTGAGGTTGGGGTCGAACGCCTGAGGTCGGGCGCAGCGGAAATTTCCGCCTACTTCAGTTCGAGCACTTCTTTTTCTTTGCCTTTGCTCATTTCTTCCATCTTCTTGATTTCGTCGTCGGTGAGCTTCTGGATTTCCTCCAGCGAGCGCTTCTCGTCGTCTTCGGTGATCTTCTTGTCTTTCAGCGCCTTCTTGATAGCGTCGTTGCCGTCGCGGCGGATGTTGCGTACGGCGGTGCGGTGCTCTTCAAGCACTTTGTGCAGATGCTTCACCATCTCCTGACGGCGCTCGCTGGTGAGCGGAGGCACGGGCACGCGAATCAGCTTGCCGTCGTTCATGGGATTGAGCCCCAGTTCGGCCGAGCGAATCGCTTTCTCAATCACCGCCATCTGCGACGTATCGTAAGGCTGCACCGTAATCATCTGCGGCTCCGGCGCATGTACCGTGGCGATCTGGTTGAGCGGCATCTGCGAGCCGTAGTAATCGACGCTCACGCTGTCCATCATGTGCACCGAGGCGCGGCCGGTGCGCGTGGCCGCCATGGCCTTGCGGAAATCTTCTACCGCTTTGTCCATGCGGGTTTTCAGTTGCGCGCGAATCTCTCTTAACGGGCCACCGTCCGCCATTTTGTCAGCTCCGTAGTACTTTAGAAATCAAAACGCAGCATTATAAACCCAACTGAAAATGCCGGTGGCTTCCAGGATAAGCATTTGGAGATCCGCGTTCATCCGCGCGAATCCGCGGCGAAACGAAGTTCTACGCGCTCACCGTCGAGCCAATCTTCTCTCCCATCACCACCCGGCGAATATTTCCGTGACCATTCAGGCTGAAGACGATGATGGGAAGGTTGTTGTCTTTGCACAGGCTGATGGCGGTTGAGTCCATCACGTTGAGGCCCAGCCGCAACACCTCCATGTAGGTGATGTCGGTGAACTTCTTGGCGTCTTTGACCTTCATGGGGTCGGCGTCGTAGATGCCGTCGACTTTGGTGGCTTTGAGAATGACTTCGGCTTTGATTTCCATCGCCCGCAGCGACGCCGCCGTGTCAGTGGAGAAATACGGATTGCCCGTGCCGCCGGCGAAGATCACCACCCGGCCTTTTTCCAGATGGCGCATGGCGCGCCGCCGGATGAACGGTTCGGCCACCTGATTCATCTCGATCGCCGACATCACACGAGTGTAGACGCTCTGCTTCTCCAGCGCATCCTGCAGGGCCAGCGCGTTGATGACGGTGGCCAGCATGCCCATGTGGTCGGCGGAAACGCGGTCCATGTCCTTGGCCTGCTCGGCCACGCCGCGAAAGAAATTGCCGCCTCCGACAACAATGGCAATCTGCACGCCCAGCTTGCGAACGTCGGCCAGTTCGGCTGCGATTTCGTGGATACGCGGCGTATCCACGCCAAAGCCCTGGTCGGCGGCCAGGGCTTCACCGGAAATCTTGAGCAGAATGCGTTTGAAAGCAGGGGTGGACATGCGGTTGACGGTCTCCGGCGCAACTTCACAGTTTCAAAAGTTGCAACGTTTCAAAGTTCCAAAGGTACACCACTATAACCGCGCTCGGTCCCCGAACCTTGAAACCTGCGAAACCCTGAAACTTGCTGCTATCTCACTTCGCCGCTGGAGCGGCAGCTTCGCCGCCCTCGTCCGGCTTTTGCGTGGTGAATGCGACCGTTGCTCCCGCCTCGCCAACCTTGAAGCGTGCGAAACGGCGCACGGCGATATTCTCGCCCAGCTTGCCGATCTTCGCCGCAATCAACTGAGCGATCGAGACAGTCTGGTCCTTGATGAAGGGCTGCTCCAGCAGGCAGACCTCTTCGTAGAACTTTTCCATCTTGCCGGCGACCATCTTCTCCGCAATATTCGGCGGCTTGCCCGAGGCGACGGCCTGCGCGAGAAAGATATCTTTCTCGCGCTCGAAGTCCGCCTTGGTCACATCTTCCTTGCGCACGAACTTCGGGTCGCTGGCCGCGATGTGCATGGCGATATCGTGCACCAGCTCCTTGAAATCGTCGGTGCGGGCCACAAAATCGCTTTCGCAGTTGACCTCAACCAGCACGCCGATCTTGCCGCCGGCGTGAATGTAGCTGGTTACCGCGCCTTCACTGGTCACGCGCGCCGACTTCTTGGCCGCCACCGAAACGCCCTTCTTGCGCAGGATGACGACTGCCTGCTCCATGTCGCCCTTGGCTTCGGTCAGGGCCTGTTTGCAATCCATCATCGGAGCTCCGGTTTTTTCCCGGAGGTCTTTTACTTGTGCTGCGGAAATATTCACAGTAGTAGTACCCATTGCTAAGAATCTCCAACTTCTTGCCGAGTTTCAAGGTTGCAAAGTTTCAAGGTTTTAAAGTTTCAAAGTTCACGCGGCAACAGCGCGCATTGCAACCTTGAAACCTGCTTCTTACAAAATTCAACCCGCGCCGGACGACCCGCGCGGGTCTGATTCCCTCAAGGGATGAATGCCCGGTTTTTTCCTGCGCCTCTCGCGGGGCCGCTGCCTGGTGGTTCTAGTCTGGTGGTTCTAGTTAAGATCCGCCACGCCAGGTTTAACTGGCAACTGACAACTGGATACCGGCCACTGCTCTTAAACCGTCTGGCTCTCGATCTTGGGCAGTTCGCTTTCTTCGGTGGCGACGGGCTTCTTGTGTATCCCCGCGCCCAGCACCTCTTCCATGCTGATCTCTTCGGTTCCCACGTCTTGTGCAAGGCTGTCTTGCGCGACGGTGACTCCCACTCCAGCCTCGCCAGCGAACTCCTCGGCGGGTTCCTCGGCAGGCGATTTGTAAGCGGCCGCAGCTTCTTCTTTCGCCTGCGCCCGCTCGGTGGCCGCCGTCATCTCGGCGACCTGCTTGTCGCTCATCAGTTGCGCGCCCTCGGCAATCGACTCGGAAATCTTCGAAGTAAACAGCCGGATCGCGCGCAGCGCGTCGTCATTGCCCGGAATCACATAATCCACTTCGCTGGGGTCGCAGTTGGTGTCGACCACAGCCACCACCGGAATGCCCAGCTTGCGCGCCTCGCGCACTGCGATCTGCTCTTTGTTCGAGTCGATCACAAAAATCGCGTCGGGCAACCGGCTCATATTTTTGATGCCGGCCAGGTTGGCCTGCAAATGCTTGCGCTCGCGCTCCAGCTTGATGACTTCTTTCTTGGGCAGCAGCTCGTAGCGGCCGTCGGTGGCCATCTCGTCGAGTTCCTTGAGCCGCTTTACCGACTTCTGCACCGTGATCCAATTGGTGAGCAGCCCGCCCAGCCAGCGTTGGTTGATGTAGAAGCCGCCGCACTTTGTCGCTTCTTCCGCGATTGCATCCTGCGCCTGGCGCTTGGTCCCCACGAACAGCACAATCTTGCCTTCGGACGCCAATTCCTGCACGAACTTCGACGCTTCCTTGAACATCTTCAGCGTCTTCTGCAGGTCGATGATGTAGATTCCATTGCGCTCGCCGAAGATGTATTCCTTCATCCTGGGATTCCAGCGCTTGGTTTGGTGCCCGAAGTGTACGCCCGCTTCGAGCAGCTCCTTCATGGTGATAGTAGCCAATGAACCTCCTTGTTAAGTCTGCATCCGGCGCTCGCCCGCTTTTGGCAGGTTGCTCCGGATTGCCATTCCCGTCCCCGTACCAAGGCACGGGAAGAATTGAACACCTCAAAATCAGTGGCCAGCAAAACCCAAGCCGTCAGCTTTCACAAACCTGTCATTCCGAGCGAAGCGAGGAATCTCGGTTTCGCCGAGGTCCGACGTCTGAGGTCCGACGTCCTCTTCCAAACTATCTCTTCGAGAACTGGAACCGTTTGCGCGCGCCCTTCTGTCCGTACTTCTTGCGCTCTTTCTCGCGCGAATCTCGGCTCACCATGCCTTCCGCTTTCAGCTTCTTGCGCAGTTCGGCATTGAACTGCATCAAGGCGCGGGCAATGCCAAGTTTCACGGCATCGGCCTGGCCGCGTACGCCGCCGCCGCGCGCCGTAACGATCACATTGAACGAAGCCGCCGTCTCCGTGGAAGCCAGCGGAGCCTTCGCCGCCGACCGCTGCGCCGGGGTCACGAAATACTCCTCAAAGGCGCGTCCATTGATCTTGAAGTCGCCGCTGCCCGGACGCAGATACACTCGCGCCGTCGCCCGCTTGCGCCGTCCCGTTCCGTAATACTGAACCAGTTCTGCCATTTAGCTTCTAGCTCCTAGCTCCTGGCTTGAACCTGCCAAAGCGAGCCTTTCATCTTCCCAGACTTTCAGACCCCGTCTCGTTGTCATCCTGAGCGCAGCCGTTCTTCAGCATCTCATTTGTCATCCTGAGCGCAGCCGTTTTTCAGGCGGAGCGGAGGATCTCCATCTCCTCCGACCTTGAAAGGCCGGAAATCCCCTACGCCCGCACTTCCAGTTTCAAATCCTGCGGCTTCTGCGCCTCGTGCGGATGCTTGTCGCCTTTGTACACGTTCAGCTTCGACAACATATGATCGGCCAGCTTGTTCTTCGGCAACATGCGCCGCACCGCATCTTCAATAATCTTTTCCGGCCGCCGCGCCAAACGCTTGCTGTACTCTTCGGTGCGCAGCCCGCCCGGATATCCCGTGTAGTGGTGATATTTCTTCTGTTCCGCCTTCACGCCGGTGGTGCGAACTTTCTCGGCGTTAATCACAATCACGTGATCGCCGGTATCGAGAAACGGCGTGTACTGCGGATTCTCTTTGCCCATGAGGATGCGCGCCACCTGCGACGCCATGCGCCCGAGGGTTTGCCCATCCGCATCCACGACGTACCACTTGCGCACAATTTCCCCCGCTTTGGGGAAATAGGTTGACATC
>PMHV01000062.1 GCA_003156805.1 Acidobacteriaceae bacterium
CAGGCAACCGGAGGGCGCGTGGCTTACGTCTATCTACCCAACACTGGAGGCGGCGGTTACACCAGCTTCAATCGCTACTTCTTCTCCCAGGTGGGCAAGGAAGCGGTGATCGTCGACGAGCGCTTTAACGAGGGCGGCCAGCTCGCCGACTACATTATCGACTACTTGCGGCGGCCCATCACGAGCAAAGTGGTTACGCGCGAAGGACATGACTGGTCGAGTCCATCGGAGGCGATCTACGGGCCGAAAGTGATGATCATCAACGAAATGTCNNGGCTCGGGCGGTGACGCGTTGCCGTGGTATTTCCGAAAAGCCGGGCTGGGTCCACTGGTCGGCAAAAGAACCTGGGGAGGGCTGGTCGGCATTGGCGGATACCCGCTACTGCTCGATGGCGGTTATGTTACAGCACCACGAGCCGCGATCTACGGGCTCAAAGGCGAATGGGAAGTGGAGAATCACGGTGTCGCTCCAGACTTTGAGGTCGATCTCGACCCCGCGGCGTATCGCCAGGGACATGACGCGCAACTCGATAAAGCAATCGAGATCGTGATGCAGCAATTGAAGGAGCATCCTCTGCCGCAGTACCCGCGACCGGCGTACCCGAATTATCACGAGAACGATGGGTTGGGAGCGAAATAGGTCGGTGGCGAGTACCTAGAAGCTATTCCCTATGCCCAGTCAATCCGCCTCGCTCGGCACCAGGTACTCGGTACTCGGACCAAAACGAAGGCCGGGTATCCCGGAAGCTGATTCCGGATCCCGGCCCTCGTCTTATTGCAACTTAGAGTAGAGCTTTGGTTAGTTGCTCGTGTTTGAGTTGGCGGCGGCGGTGGCTGGCGCGCTCGGTACGGTCTGGGCGCCATAGCGTGCCAACCGCGGATAGAAGGGCGTGACCTCAAACGGCATCTTGTCCCGCGCCGAGGTGATGGCCACTGGAGTGGTCTTCACCATCTCTGCTCTGTCGTTCCAGGGATTGATCTTGACGCGTCCACCCAGCGGCAGAGCGGCAACCTGGTCCAGTTTGTTGTTGTCGAGTGCTGGGCCTTGCGTGGCCAGAGCCGGCAAGCGAGTGAGGGTTCCATTCGACGTCAGTGAATTGCCCAGGCGCGTGGTCAACAGGGCGTTGAGCTGGGGAGCGCGGGCTTGCAACTCCTTCAGGAACAAGCCGACACTGTCGAGTTTCTGCGCGTAAGGCGAGTTGTTGAGCAATTCCACAGCCTTCTTGTCAGCGGCGGTTTCTTCTTCTGCAATGTGCCGGAAGCCAAAGTTGGCATAGGTGGAATCGTCGGAGAACAGCATGCGGTCGTTGAAGGCATACTTGCTGCCGAGATTGTGACCGAGCACGATGTGCCCCAGTTCATGCGAGAGCACGGCCGCCAGACTTGCTTCGTCGGGAAGCACGTCGATTAATCCCCGGCTGATCACGATGGTGTTGCCCACGCTGAAGGTTTCAAGCGGCGCCGTGAGCAGCACACGAGTGCGTACCGGGCGCGGCAGGTCGATGTTGTTCGTGACTAACAGGTTGTTGACCACGGTCTGGAGAATGTGGTCCACGTCGCCTTCGGGCGCGAGCAAGCCAGCGCGGGTGAGGCGCTCGAGCACGTTGTCTTCCGCCTGCTGCTGCCATTCGCGCTCGGCGGCCAGTGGAGTGGCATCCTGTGCGCTTGGCGTATCGTCTTTTACGCTGTCAACCCGAATGTTGGTAAGTTCGTCGTTCGGCGTTCCCATCTTCAGGTTATATCCCCAAATGCGAGTCTGGGCTTTGAACGCGATCTTGTTCTTGGCTCCCGCGGTGAAGTCGCCTTCCTCGCTATAAATGTAGGCGGGCACCCAATAGCCCGGTATCAGGTTCAACCGCCAGCTGTCCATGTGGAAGTAATAACTGTTGCGCGAGGGACGCGCATAAGTCCCGTTTAGCCGCACAATGCTGAAGTCCTGATCCTCAACCCAGACCCGGCCGAGGAAGCGGCCGCGTCCCGCATCTTTCTTCGGCGTCACGTCAAACACCAGGCAGCGCACGTCGCCCAGAAACTCGCGACGGGCATAGTGGAAGTCGTAGTGCTGCCGGTCGAAGTCGTTGCGGTCGGCGAAGATCATCCACGAAAAGCCCAGCGGCTGGAACTGGAACTTGAACTTGTTCGTGATTTCGCCCAGGAGATGTTTCTCCATGCTTTCGCTTTTATCTTTGCCTTTGCCCTCAAGGTAGTCGCTTCGGTCGATGGACTCACTCAGGTCCATGCGCCCGAGAAAATAATGATCTGCCTGCGGAATCGGCCCCAACTGCGGATCCTGCGTCAGGTTCTGGAGATAGGTCTCCACGATTGGAGTGCGCGGCGAGAGAAACTTGATGAGGTCTTTCTCGCGCAAGATCACGCGGTCCACCACCTGATCCATGGTGGTCGGGGGCGCCAGGTTCGATTGCCCTGGCCCCGGCTGCGCCGCCGAAACCGTCTGTGGGTTCTGGGGCGCGGACGCCGCCTGCTGTGCCGCTGCCGTCAGCGTCATTGCCAACAGAGCCAAAACCATCCAGTTCATAGTGCTCATAAGCTTCCGCATAACTCTCATCTCCAAAGTGATCAATAAGCCATTTGAAATACCACGTGCACAATTGCCGCCGAATCGACTGGTTGTCCGTTACGCAAAGCCGCCTTGAACCGCATCTTGTTGGCGGCCGCCACGGCGGTTTCATCCAGTCCGTGGCCGAGACCGCGGACCACCCGATTCACATGAAGCTGTCCGTTCGCTCCGAACTCGACTTCGAGCAGGACTTCGCCTTCCAATTTCAGATTTCTTGCTTCCTCGGTATAAGCCGGGTTCGGCTTGTACGTGATCTCGACCGGTGTCGTCGGTGGGCCGGCATCCACGCGCTGGAGGTGCTGTGTGTTCTGCGCGATTTCCTGTGAACCGAAGCCTGAGCTTTGTACCCCCGCGCTGCCGCGACCGCTCCTGCGCCCGTCGCCTTGTCCCCCGGTTGCCACTCCACTACCAAAATCGGCGCTTGCGACCGTTCCCTTAATCCCTTTCGCGCCGCCGGAGCCGTTCCCTTGTCCCTGTCCCACCGGCATGTCGAACGAACCTGATGTGGCGGCCATCAGCTTGCCGTTCGGCTTGCTGTTGTCACTCGGCTTCAGCCCATTCGGATCGCCGAATCCGCCGGTCTGCACCTTGGAAATCGGAGCGTTCACCGTCGGCGTCACCGAACTTCCCTGGAATTCACCGGTGTGAATCAGCACCGGACGTGCTCCGCTGGTCGGCTTCAATACCGTTGGCGCGAAGTTGTTCATCGCCACCTTGGGCGGCTCAATTTCCTGCGGCTGCGGTTTGATCGCGCGAACTTCGCGCGGCACGATCAATTTCGGCGCCTGAAACACCGGTTCCCGCGGCAGCAATTTCGCATGCACCGGCAGCGGCTTCGGTTTAGGCAGTGGTTCCGGCCGCAGCGGCGGCCTTGCTATCAACTCTGTGACGTGATAATCGGACGTGATGTGCAATGTGTCGGGCACGATGATCCCGAAGAAAATCATCAAAAGAATCAGGCTCGTGACCATCCCGTAGCTCGCTACGAAGGTCCGCCAGTCCCATTTCTTTTCAGGCAATAGGCCGAGTTGAAAACTGCGATCGCTCGTAGGCATCGAATGACTCCAAATGGGGGCCCAAGCTGGGGTGTGCGCTTGGGGTTGGAGTCTTCACCTTATGGGAGATTGGTCAGGGGGTAAACGTGTCGCTTGCGCCTGTCCTTTGGTAACCACCTTTTGGTGTATTGATCAGGAGGCGGGTTACTTTGGTGGTGCCTGTCGGCGCCGCGCAAAAAAGTAGAACACTGGAAGACCGGCCAGAATCGCTACGCATCCGGCGGCCGAACTTTTCAGATTGTCGGTGAACGTATAGTAAAGAAGTGCCGCGGCGACCAGCACAAACAACGCCGGAACCACCGGATATCCCCACACGCGATAAGGCCGCGCGAGGTTTGGCTCCCGTCGGCGAAAAACGAAGACTGTGCTGGCGGCGATCATGTAGAACATCCACTCCGCGAAAATCGTCAGTGAAAAGAATTGCCGGAAACTGCCGCCCAGCAGCAGCAGAATGATGGCAAGCCCACATTGCACGACAATCGCCACGTACGGCGTGTGGAAGCGCGGATGAACTTTGGCAATCGCCTCAAAAAAATATCCATCGCGCGCGGTAGCGAATGGCACGCGCGCTCCGCTCATGATCGTGCCATTCAAAGTCACGAGCATGGAGATTGCCATGCCTGCCGACACCAGGCTGGCGCCCGCGTGTCCCAGGACCAGCGCCACCGCGTCCGATGCCGGACGCTCCGAAACTGCCACTGCCGCCGCCGGCAGCACATACTGCACCGCGGCGTTGACCATAATATAGAGCACGCCCACCGTCGCCACGCCCCAAATTAAAGACAACGGAATGTTGCGTTGTGGATTCCGAATCTCGCCAGCGACCATGTTCAGGTCGTTCCACCCGTCATAAGCCCAAAGCGCGGCTACGAGCGCTGCGAAAAATCCCGCCACACCGCCTTTCGCACCCGTAAACTCAGTTGCGAAATTCGACCACGTTCCTCCGCTGTACGAAAAGCCCACCGCGACGATTCCTATGATGATCGCAACCTTCAGCAGTGTGAACAGAAGCTGAAAGTCTCCCGCGCGGCGCACTCCGACGTAGTTCAGCCACGAAATCAGCAGCGTCGCTCCAATGGCCACTAATTGCCCATAGGTGACAGTGAAATGCGGGATCGAGGCATGCGAGAAGCAGGCATGCGGCAAAAACGAAAAGACCGGAAAAGTCTCGAGAATCCGCACCAGACCCGTGGTGATGGACGCGATCGAGGCTGGCTTGGCGATCAGGAACCATGTCCACGAATATAGAAATCCGGCGAGCGGCCCGTAGGCGTCGCGAACATACACATATTCGCCGCCAGCCTGCGGCTTCATGGCGCCCAGTTCGGCATAAGTAAGCGCGCCGAAAAAGGAGAGCAGGCCCCCGACCACCCATGCTAGGTATACAAGCCGCGCCGACCCTACGGCCTGCATCATCTCGGATGGAACCAGAAAAATTCCGCTCCCGATGATCGTGCCGACGACCACCGCGCCCGCATGCGACAAATTCAGGTCGCGCGCCAGTTCCGGTTTAGAGTGAATGTTTTTTGCTGGCATGTCCATAATCGTTACCGGCCGGACAGGAAATTCTAACCGCAGTTTCTCAGCGGCCTCCGCGATCTCCGCAGTTCAAGTTGTCGCTGGCGCCCTCCACAAAACGCTGGCCGCATATCCAATCGCAAACGTGACGCAGGTCCCAATCGCCACCCACCATGTAAACGCAACTTGCGACCACTTCCACAGATACAGCTCCATGGCCAATCCGCAAAGCATGCCAATCATCGCGCCGGCCTGATTCGCGCGCCTGGTCAGCACTCCCAGCAGAAATACTCCGAGCAGGGCTCCATAAGCGACGGAGGCGATTTGCAGACCGACTTCCACCACGCGCCCCACGCGATGGAGCGCCAAGAACGCCAGCCCAAACAGCACCATCGCCCATCCGACGGTCGCCATTCGCGCCAGGCGCAGCCGCCCAGCCTCGCTTACGTCCGCACGAAAGCGCAGATAGAAATCCATGATCGAACTCGACGACAGCGAATTCAGCGCCGCACTCAAATTCGACATCGCGGCTGCCAGAATAGCCGCGATCAACAGGCCCGCAATGCCGTGCGGCATCCGGGTGACAATGAACGTCGGATAGATCCGGTCCGCCCGTCCGAATGCCGTCGACGGAACGCGGTAGTAGGCAAACAGCATCACGCCGACAAAAAGAAATAACCCAAACTGAAAGAAGACCGCCGCTCCACTCGAAAGCAACGCCAGCGCCGACTGCCGCTGATTCCGCGCCGCCAGCAATCTCTGCACGATGAGTTGGTCGGTGCCGTGGCTGGCCGTCGTCAAAAACGCGCCACCGATAATCCCCGCCCAGAGCGTGTAGGGCTTCGCAAAATTCACGAAGGGCCATTGTGCTGCAATCGTGGCATCAAACACCCGAAACTTGTGCAGCCCATCCGCAATCGCCTGCACGGAGCCCCACCCTCCGGGGACGAGATGCAGAATCGTGAAGAGCCCGACCAGCGTTCCACCGACATAAATAAAAGTTTGCACCACATCGGTCCAGATCACCGCCGCCAGGCCGCCCTCAAACGTGTAGATCAGAGTCAGCAGAGTGATGATCGCAATGGAAGTGACCTCGCCCGTGCCCAGCGCAATCGACACTAAGATCGACACGGCATAGACCCGGACTCCCTCGGCTGCCGCGCGGGTCAACAGAAACAGGCCTGCCGACACCGTGCGCAGCTCCGGACCAAACCGCCGTTCAATCAACTGATAGGCCGTGTACAGCTCGCCGCGAAAATACTGCGGCAACAGCACAAAGCTAATGACGACGCGCCCAATGACATATCCCATCACCACTTGCAGAAAAGTAAGATTTGAATCGTAGGCGAGACCGGGGATACTAATGATGGTCAGCGTGCTGGTCTCCGCGGCCACAATCGACAGCGCAATCGCCCACCACGGGATATTGCGGTCGGCGAGGAAGTAATCGCGCATCGTGCGCTGCCGCTTGCGAAAGCGGAGCCCAAACAGTGTGATCCCTGCCAGGTAAGCCGCAATAATCAGCAGGTCGATGCGATTCAATCCCAAAGCAATCCTTTCCAGTAGAGACGCGTCTCGCCGCGTCTCCCCCGACCAACGCGTTCGCACATTGTACAAGCATGTTCGGGGCCTGAATCCGCCACTGAACGAAATCAGGACGAAACGAAATCAGGACGACCTGTGTTAGAACTAGCGCGATGGCCTACTACCTCGGAATCGACGGCGGAGGCACCAAAACCCGCTGCATCGTGGCTGACGAAACGACTGTGCTCGCGACTGCCATGTCCGGCGGCAGCAATATCGTTCGCCTCGGCGAGGCGCGGGCCAGGGAATCTCTACACGCCGCGGTTCGCCAGGCTTGCGCCAACGCCAGAATTTCTCCCGAGCAGGTCCGCGCCATTTGCATCGGCGCCGCCGGCGCGTCCAATCCCGAGGTTGCGGCGAAGATCCGCGGCATCCTCGCCGAGCTCAGTCCTGCGGCCAGCGATGGAAATATTGAAGTCGTCGGCGACACTATCATCGCCCTGAATGCCGCGTTCGGCGCGGATCCCGGCGTGATCGCGATCGCCGGCACCGGCTCGATCGTTTATGGCCGCGACGCTGCCGGTCACACGGCACGCGCCGGAGGTTGGGGATTCGCCATCTCTGACGAGGGTTCCGGCCACTGGATCGGTCGCCGCGCCATTTCCGCCATCATGGATGCCCTTGATGAGGGGCGCGAAACCGCACTCACCGCGATGGTCCTCCAAGCCTGGAAACTCCATGCCATCGACGAACTCGTGCAGCAGGCCAACGCGACCCCGCCACCCGATTTCCCGCGATTGTTTCCCATCGTTCTCCGCGCCGCCGAGCAGGGCGATTCCATCGCTCGCGGACTTCTGGCTGAGGCTGGAGCCAAGTTGGCCGCGCTTGCCGCGATCGTCATCCGGCGTCTCGTGCTGCATAGTCCGACCCCGCTGCTTCCGGTAGCCGCGCTTCCAGTAGCTATGACGGGCAGTGTCTTTCGTCAGTCTCCAGATGTGCGGGAGATTTTTTACAATACGCTGCAGGCGAGTTTCGCGGGCATCGATGTGCGTCAGGATCTNNGTAGAGACGGGGCTTGCCCCGTCCGGCTTGGTCCGTCCAACGCTGGCTGAAAATTGTGATGTTCGAAAACAAGACTTCCGAAGAAGAAAACGCGCCGCCGACAATGGCATCGGCGACGCCTTCTTTCTCCGCGCCCGCGCCTGAACCCTCCGAGCCTGAAATCGGCGCTGCTCAAATCCATAGCCCCGCGCCGCCCGACCTGCTGCGCACCGCCGCCGACCCCCTTCTCACTGAGGATTTGGCCCTATCCCTACTGAAGCGCGCTGACTTGCATCCGGAGATCATGGAGCGGCTTGCCAGGAATGCCAACGCGCTCAAGAGCCGCAAAGTAAGGATTGCCCTGGCGAGCCATCCGCACACACCGCGTCATGTGTCTGTGCCCATGGCACGCCAGTTCTATACTTTCGAGCTGATGAAATTTACACTCTCGCCGAGCGTTCCCGCCGACGTAAAAGTTGCCGCCGAAGACGTTCTCATCTCGCGTCTCAACACGGTCACCATTGGCGAACGCCTAACGCTCGCTCGCCGCGGCTCAGGCAGGGTAGGGGCCGCGCTTCTGCTGGATTTAGAGAGCAGGGATGGAAAAATCAAGGACGACGAAAGAAAAATCGACGCCAATGTCAAAGTAAAAGACGCCGCAACCGTGGCTCGTGAGACCCGAGTCATGCAGACTGCGCTCGACAACTCACGGCTCACCGAAGCCCAAGTCATCAGCGCAGTGCTGCGTCCCGCGGCGACCGCAGCCCTGGTGTATGCGGTGGCGCGGCACCTGAAGTGGTCTTGCCGCAGAGAAATTCGCGTCGCACTACTGCGAACCGAGCATCTCTCGTTGGCCCGCGCCCTCGAATTCAGCCAGGAAATCCCGGCCCCGCTGCTGCAGGAAGCGCTCGCCAGTTCGCGCCTCCCCGACCAGATCAAAGGCCAACTCCTGCACGAGAGTCAGACAAATTCTGCGCTGCGTTCTGCGCTGCGGCACTCCTGAAAAATCCCGCTGACACCTGAACCTCGCTCGCTTCGCTTCGCGGGACTGACGAATGCGTCCGTCCCTAGACTTGCTTGTGCGTCTATCGGAGCGCCCCGAACTCGGCGCATGGTAACTTTATCCGGACGTATTCTTGCAACCCGGCTCTTGCAACCCGCCGCCGCTGCGGCCCGAGAAATGTCGATGAACAGAATCACCGTAGCAGTTCTTCTTACTCTCTTTCTCGCAGTGACTTCCTTCGCTGCGAAACAGAAATCTGTCCAGGGCGCCGATCTCCTGTTTCGACTCGAGTCTGATTTCGCCGCGGATGTCGCTCAGCATGGCCATGATGCCTTTCTCACTCACTTCGCCGAAGATGGCGTCGAAATCGTTGAGGCTGGTGGCATCGATACTAAAGAAGACATGCGCAAGCAACCGGCGTGGCCGGAAGGCACGACTCTCACCTGGACGCCGGTCAAAGCCGAAATGTCCAAGTCCGGCGATCTCGGCTTCACCTACGGCAATTACGTATTCACCGCCAAGAATAAAGACGGCAAGCTGGTGGCGAGTTACGGAAAGTACACCTCGATCTGGAAAAAACAGAAAGACGGTCAGTGGAAGGTGCTCGTCGACATGGGAAACGACAGTCCCGACCCGAAAACAGGGAAGTGAGCGGCGGTTGCGACAGGCAAACAGCAGCTCCTTCCCCTTCGGCAAGCTCAGGGTCAGGATGACAATTGTTTATTTGGTCACGATGACGCCAAACAGAGGCACTACCCCAGGTCTCAACGGATCAGGCGGCTTTTGCTTGAATGTCCGCCATCAGGCTTACGGTTGTCGAGACATCGACGCCATACAGTGCCCCGCCACGGACGATAGGACCGCCGATGGCGTCCAACTCCAACTGCCGCCCGGCGGCAACGTCTTTCTGCATGGAACTGCGCATAGCCGGCGGCGAGCTTTCGACCACCGACTGAATCCGCGTCGCATCGATCTGCGCGCCGCTCGCGTTCGCGACGGCGCAGGCCTCGGCAATTGCGGAGCTTAACTTTTGTTTCCACGCAGCGTTCGCAAGTATCTCTCCAGCATTCATGCCCGATGCCGACGTTACCAGCGCGAACGGCCCGAGGAAGCAAAGCTTACCCCAAAGAAGAGTCTGCTCGTTCGCAATGAATTGGCACGCGAATCCAAGGTTGCCAAGTTGTCCGACGATGGCTCCAAGGAGGGATTCGCCGCTGGCGGCGAGATTCAACCGAACGACCGGGGAACGCTGGATAAATTGTCCCGGCGCCACCTTCTCCGCTTCGACTGCGATCGTCCCCGGAACCACGCGCTCCGGTCCAAATCGCTTCCGGAGCACCGCGACGTGATCGACGCCGTTCAGCAAGGGAACCACGCAGCGTGGCGTCACCTGCACAACTTCCAGCGCGGATTGTAGCTGGTACGTTTTGGTGGCGATCCACAACACGTCAATCGGCTCCGTCAGCGCGCCGACGGCTTTCACTGGCGGCGTGAGTGTGCCCGACGGACGTTCCAGTGACAAGTTCGCGGGAAAGGCCGGCAATGTTGCCGGTCGAACCACCACTGTGACGTCTTCACCGAGCGATGACAGCGCCGTGCCAATCAAGCCACCGATTGCTCCCACTCCCAGAATTGCATGTTTCATAGCAACGCCTCCGTCAGCGCCCCGCGCAAACTATACGATACGGTAATTCTTGGATGCGGCAACTGGCTGCATGGACCCGCCTTTACGCTGTGGCTCCGAATCTGTCACACTGACCATTGACCGCAGTCCGCTAATCTCATGGGCAAGATTCACGTTCTTTCGGAGAGAGTCGCCAACCAGATCGCTGCCGGCGAGGTGGTGGAGCGTCCTGCGTCGGTGGTGAAAGAATTGCTGGAGAACGCGCTGGACGCTGGTTCTACGCGTATTCGCATCCAGGTCGAAGCCGGCGGAAAGAAGCTGATCCAGATCACGGACAACGGTTGCGGCATGGTGCACGACGATGCCATGCTGGCCTTCGAGCGTCACGCCACTTCGAAGATGAGAGACACCGACGACCTGCTAAGCATTTCGACTCTGGGATTTCGCGGCGAGGCGCTCCCCTCGATTGCATCGGTTGCTCGTCTGCATCTGGAAACTCGCGCCGAAGAGGAAGCCGCCGGCACCGTCCTGGAAATTAACGGAGGCAAGATCATCCGCGTTGAAGAGGCCGGTCTGCCGCTGGGAACTTCGATTACGATTCGCGATCTGTTTTTTAATACGCCGGCGCGCAAGAAATTTCTGCGATCGGAAGCGACCGAGCTATCCCACATCGCTTCGCTGGTAACCCACTATGCGCTGGCGCATCCAGAGAAGCATTTCGAGTTGCACTCTGCGACCAATGCCTTGCTGGTAGCGCCGCCCGTAGCCGGTCATCGCGAACGCGTCTACCAGGTTTTTGGCCGCGAGACTCTGGACCAGCTGATTCCGTTAGCGGCGGTGCAACCACTGGAGCGCATCGGCCTGCCCCAGCCTCCGCCGTGGCGGCGTAACCCGGACACTGCCGCGCGCCAGCCGGTTGAAGGAGAGGATGAAAGTTCGAGCGCAGGAGGATCCGCGACCCAGGATTTCGGCGACGTGCGGCTGCATGGATTTGTTTCGAAGCCTGAAATCCAGAAACTGAATCGTAATTCGATTTATATTTTCGTGAATGGGCGCCTGATACGTGATCGTCTGATTCAACACGGAATTACGGAGGCCTGCCGCAACATTCTGCCGCCGAACGTATTTCCGATAATACTGCTTTTTATTGAGATGCCCACCGCTGAAGTGGATGTGAATGTGCATCCATCGAAAACCGAGGTACGTTTCCGGCAGCAAAGCGTGATCCACGATTTCGTGCGTGAGTCGGTGCGGGCGGCGCTGATGAAGGCTCGGCCGGTGCCGCAGTTCCTGACCGAGATCGGCGCGCAACCAAGTGCAACGCCTGGGCTCAGCAGTCCAAGCCTCAGGAATCGTACGTTCACCGATGGAACTGGCGGCAGCGACCCTGGGCGACGGGCTGCGTGGCGGGACTTATACGAGCCAGCGTCGGCGGGTGGTTTCGCGCTGCAGGCGCCGTCAGTTCCGGCTTCGACGGCGCGACTGGAATTCGAGGGAGGAATCGCGGTCGAGGCCAACGCCGCGGTATCGCTGGCACGCGCCCCGGAGGCGATCGCCGACCCGCCAATTCCAGATCACGGCTGTGCTCCGCCGATTCCGCAAGAGCCGCAAGCTGCGCCGACGCTCGAGTCCCTTCGAACGCTGCATCCGTTAGGGCAGATCCGAAATTCATTCATCCTGGCTGTCAACGAAGACGGCCTCTGGATCATCGATCAACATGTAGCTCACGAGCGGGTACTGTTTGAAAAAATCCTGCGGCAACGCTCAGCCCAGCAGGTGGAGAGCCAGCGCTTGCTCCTGCCACTGGTCATCGAACTGACCCCGGCGCAGCAAGCTGTCTTCACGGAAATTGCCGAAGAACTGGCGCTCAATGGTTTTGAGGCGGAACCTTTCGGCGCGCGCAGCGTGGCTGTGAAAATCGCCCCAGCCGGCGTGGACGCGGCGCAGGTCGAGCACATGCTGAATGAAATCTTTGAACAGCTCACACGCGAAGACCAAGCCATCAATCTGGAAGCAGTGCGAACCCGCATAGCGGCGTCGATCGCATGCCACGCCGCGATCAAAGTAAATATGCCGCTGGAACAAAACAAAATGGAATGGCTGCTGGTGGAGCTCGCAAGAACCGAGCATCCCATGACCTGCCCGCACGGCAGGCCGGTGGTGCTGCGCTATTCCATGCAGGATATTCAGAAGGCTTTCAAGAGGATCTAGTTCTCAGTTCTCAGTTGTCAGTTCTCAGTAAAACCGGACGGCACTTTCTGGGAACTGGGAACTGAGAACTGGGAACTCTTCCACCGCATTATGAATATGCCGTCATCCGCATCCATCGAATCCAGTCCGCTCTACAACAAAGACCTCGCGCCTGCGGCGGCCGCGCAACGCACCTGGGGCACCTACAGTTTTGCCGCACTGTGGGTATCGATGTCGGTCAATATTCTGACTTACATGCTGGCCGCCGGCCTGATCCAGGGAGGAATGAACTGGAAACAGGCGGTGGCGACCGTGTTTATCGGAAACACAATTGTTCTCGTTCCGATGCTGTTGAACTCGCATCCGGGCGCTCGCTACGGAATTCCGTTTCCGGTGCTGGCTCGGGCTTCGTTCGGAGTGCTGGGCGCGAACTTCGCCGCGGTTTTGCGGGCGCTCGTTGCCTGCGGATGGTTCGGCATCCAGACCTGGATCGGCGGCGAGGCCATGAACGTCCTGCTCACGACGCTCGCACCCGCGTGGGGACAAGTCGCGCACAGCACCGCGATCTGCTTCCTGGCGTTCTGGCTGGTCAATCTTCTTGTCATTCTCAAAGGCATTGAGTACATAAGATTTCTGCAGGGAATCAGCGCGCCGATTCTGCTGGCCGTCGGACTCCTGCTGCTGGCGTGGGCCTACAAAGCGGCAGGGGGATTCGGTCCCATGCTGTCGGCGCCATCGCGCTTCGTGAGCTTCTCCGATTTTCTGAAATTTCTCATTCCTGCGCTGAATGGCACCGTCGGTTTCTGGGCCACGGTATCACTGAACATTCCGGACTTTACCCGCTTCGCGAAAAGTCAACGGCAGCAGGTGATTGGGCAAGCGCTCGGGTTGCCGACAACCATGACGCTCTATTCGCTGATTGGAATTCTGGTAACGTCGGCGACGGTGGTGATTTACGGCACTGCGATCTGGAATCCAGTGCAATTGCTCAGCCGCTTTCATTCGCCGGTGGCGGTGGTGATTTCGCTGCTGGCAATTCTGCTGGCGACGCTGAACGTAAATATTGGGGCTAATGTGGTTTCTCCGGCGAATGATTTTTCTAATTTGTGGCCGCGGAAAATCAACTTTCGCACTGGCGGCATCATTACCTGCTTTATGGGAATCGCGCTCATGCCGTGGAAACTGCTGTCCGACTACGGAACATTTATTTTTGGATGGCTTGGCGGTTATGCGGCGTTTCTCGGGCCGGTGGCGGGGATTATGATCTGCGACTATTTTGTGATCCGACGGCGTGTGCTGGTGGTGGACGATCTTTATCTGCGCGGCGGCATCTACGAATATTCGCGCGGCTTCAACTGGCTGGCAGTGTTCGCACTGGCGTTGGGAGCGGGGACGGCGCTGGTGGGATTGGTCGTTTCTCCGTTGCGGATTTTGTATGCTTATTCGTGGTTCGTGGGATTTGCCGTGTCGTTCGCAGCCTACTATCTGCTGATGAAGGCTCGTGTGGTGACGGGGCTCCGCCCCGTCTAGGATCATTACCGAACTGTGTCGGAGCGAGAACGGGAAGGCACGGATTTACAGCTTGCGGAAAAAGTCGTTTCTGAGCGAAAGCCACGACCTCAGCGGCTAAAGCCTTATTCAAAATAGGGTAGTTACCGCAGCGGTGAACCGCTGCGCCACCCAAAATCAAGTGCAACACCCAAAATCAAGTGCGCCACCTAAAATCTAGTGCAACACCAAAATCCGGTGTGACACCGACTTGTTCCGCAGCCTGTTTAGCCGTGCCACCAACCTCCTGCGGCTTCTGAATTGGCTGTTCTACGCTTGTTCCATATTTCCGATAGAACTCGTTTTGAAAAAGCTCCTGCGGATCGTAATGCCTTTTCAGGTTGAAGAACTCGTCGGCTTGAGGATATGCACGATGAAACTGCGCTGTGGTCGGATGCAAGCGGTAAGGCAAGTAGTATCGGCCTCCGGCCTCCAGGGCCGCGTCTACGAGTTCCCGTGTCATCGTCTGCATTTCGGCGTCTCCAGCCGGGGTGCGTGCCTGACTGAAGAACATTACGAACGCAAGCATGTCCTGATCGGCATAGCGGGTCATTCTTCTACTCTCCCCGCAAACAATGCTTCTCGCCCACCCTACCGCGCGCCAGCGCTCCGGTCAAGGCGGGCAGTCCCGTTCATATTTCGTTAAGAACGGAGTGCAGGGCTGATGAGCACTTTGAGTGAAGAGTCCGAAAATTAGAAGCCCAGCAGCTAGGAACCGGAAGCCTTCCCGAAAACCGGCAAAACTTTTTTCCTGTACGCTTCCAGCGTATCTTCTTCGTCCCCGCACATCAGATAGATATTGAACTGAGTAACTCCCGCGCGAGCGAGCGCGCGAATCTTTTCAATGTGCGCTTCGGCGGGACCGAGCAGGCAGAAGCGATCGGTCACTTCATCTGAAACGAAGTTCCGGTTGCTGCTGTCGACTTCGCAATGGTGAAGATAATCGTACTGTCCGCGGTCGCGTATATAAGAGGTTAGAGCCGGCGGAAGTTCCTCGGGCTTGTAGCGCGAAACCAGATCGACGACGTGATTCGATACCAGCGCAGGGAACCAGCGCACTCGTTCGCGCCCGACCTTCACATCGTCGGAAACCCAGACCGGCGCTGCCGCCATGATCTCGATTTTCCGCGGATCTCGGCCCGCGGCTTCGGCGCCCTTCTTGACGAATCCGACGCACCACGCGATCAAGTCCGGATCGGCGAACTGCAAGATCACGCCGTCGCCGACTCGGCCGGCGAGCTCGAGAACTTTTGGGCCGTACCCTGCAACCCAGACGGGAGGAACGCCGCCGTCCGCCCAGGTGAGACGTGCTTTCCCGCCTTCGTAGTCAATCTCGTTGGCGCTGGTGAGATTGCGAAAATCTTTTATGGATTCTTCCAACTGCGCAACTGTCACGGGTTTTTTTCCCAGCACGCGGCGCGAACTGTCGCCGCGACCGATGCCGAGTTGCATGCGTCCGCCGGAAATCAGATTCAGGGTTGCGAAGAGGCTTGACGTTACCGTGATGTCGCGCGTCGCCGGATTGGTGACGCAGGTGCCCAGGCGCATCTTCTTAGTGTTGGTCGCCATGAGCGTGAGCATGGGATACGGTTCGAGCCAGAGAACGTGTGAATCGAAGATCCAGCCATACTCAAAGCCCGACGCCTCGGCCTGGCGTGTCAGTGCGACGATCCGCTCCACCGGCATGTCGGGCTTGATGGTGATGCCGAACTGCATGTTGTCTCCTCTGGGTGCAGTAATTGACGCGGACGCAAGCTTTTCACCGCCGAGACGCCGAGGTCGCCGAGAAAAGCCTCAGAGAGTAAACGCGAAAGGAACTGCTGTCAGGCAAATTTTTCCGGGTCACCCCACGAAATACAACAACAAGATTTTCTCCGCGTACTCCGCGTCTCTGCGGTGAAAGCTCTGGCTCCTCCCTGGCTCGGTGCGGCTACTTAGTTTCGGGAGTTTAGCATAAAATCTGTGCTTCGCCGCTGGAGGAGAAGAGTGAGCCATGGGCTTTGACACCATCATCATTAACGGTCGCGTCGTCACGGCAACGGACACTTACACGAGCGACGTCGCGATCAACGGAGGAAAAATTTCCGCTGTCGGACAAAGCCTGCCGCGCGAGAATGCGGGGAAAATTATCGATGCGGCGGGTAAGTATGTTTTTCCCGGCGGAATCGACGTGCATACCCACCTCGATATGCCCTTCGGCGGGACCACGAGCGCGGATGATTTCGAAACCGGGACGCGCGCCGCGGCTTTTGGCGGAACAACGACTTTGATCGATTTCGCCATCCAGTACAAAGGTCAGACGCTGCGGACGGCCTTCGATACCTGGATGCAGAAAGCGTCGGGCAAAGCGGTTTGCGATTATGCGTTTCACTGCATCATCACCGATCTGGCAGGCGCGCAGCTCGACGAGATGAATGCGCTGGTGCGCGAAGGCGTCACCAGTTTCAAGTTGTTTATGGCGTATCCCGGTGTGTTCATGCTCGACGACGCGAGCATTTTTAAAACTCTACGCGCGACTGCGAAGAATGGCGGACTGGTCTGCATGCATGCCGAAAACGGTGGCGCCATTGACGTCATCGTGCAGCAGGCGCTGGCGGAAGGAAAAACGGCGCCGAAGTATCACGCCCTGACCCGTCCCACGACGGCGGAGGCGGAAGCTGTTTCGCGAGCCATTGCCCTTGCCGAGATGGCCGGAGCGCCGCTCTACATCGTCCATTTGAGTTGCAATGAGGCGCTGGAGAAGGTGCGCGAAGCGCGCGACCGCGGCCTGCCCGTTTATGCCGAGACTTGTCCGCAGTATCTTTATCTCTCGCTGGATAATTTTGACGCGCCTGGGTTTGAGGGGGCCAAGTATGTCTTTACGCCGCCGCTGCGGGAGAAGTGGCATCAGGAAAAATTGTGGCAGGGGCTGAAGCGCGACCACTTGCAGGTAGTTTCCACCGACCATTGCCCCTTTTGTTTCAAGGAACAGAAGGAGTTGGGGCGGTACGATTTCACGAAGATTCCCAACGGCGGGCCCGGAATTGAGCATCGCATGAGTTTGATTTATTCCGGAGGTGTTGCCCAAGGAAGATTCAGCGTGAACCGGTTTGTGGAAGTGGTTTCTACGACTCCGGCGAAACTTTTCGGGCTGTATCCGCGGAAAGGGACGATTGCCGTGGGCAGCGATGCCGATCTGGTGATTTTTGACCCCAACCGCAAACACACGATTAGCGTGAATACTCATCACATGCGGGTGGATTATTCGATGTTCGAAGGAATCGAAGTCACAGGGATGCCGGATGTTGTGCTCTCTCGCGGCCGCGTTCTTGTGGAAGCGGACAAGTTTCTGGGCAGGGCTGGGGCGGGAGAATTTATTAAGAGATCGACTTACTCGCAGCAGTGACGAGAACGAATGCAGAGGAGAACGGCACGATCGTGCGAGGCAGGGCTGAGAATCTCGTGAGCAAACTGGCCAGGTATTGGATTGCGAAATTCGCGTTGTTTGTATCATCCGCGTGCCTGCTTAATGCGCAAGCCGCGCAAACCACGCCTTCCGCGGCTCCCATTCGCGTCAAGGTGGTCGTAGTTACGATGTTCGAACGTGGGGAAGACACTGGCGACGCTCCCGGAGAATTTCAGCTTTGGGTGGAGCGCGAACACCTGGATCAGGTGATGGACCTGCCCGCCGGTTATCACCACGTGCGGCTGAACAAGGATGGAGTGCTCGGCATGGTGACGGGAGTCGGCACGGCCAAGGCGGCGGCGTCGGTGATGGCTCTGGGTCTGGACTCGCGATTCGATTTCTCGAAGGCATATTGGATTGTTGCAGGCATTGGCGGAGGAGATCCCGCGGACGTGTCGGCCGGATCGGCGGTTTGGGCCGAACACGTGATCGACGGCGATCTGGCGTTTGAAATCGATGCGCGGCAAATCCCCGAGAACTGGCCTACCGGTTATGTGCCGCTGCGCAAGGGAGCCCCTTACGAGCAACCGGCGAGCGATGTTTATGGCGAGGTCTACACGCTCAATCCGGAGTTGGTTGGATGGGCGTTCCGGCTTACACAGAATGTGGCGCTGCCTGACTCAGACACTCTGCGCAAGTCGCGGGCGCGGTTTCCCGGCTTCGCGAATGCTTTGAAGCCTCCATTTGTTACGAGAGGGGACACGCTTTCGGCGAGCACATTCTGGCACGGCTCAAAGATGGAAGAGTGGGCGAACGCATGGACCCGTTACTATACCAGCGGAACCGGCAATTACATGGTTGCGGCTATGGAGGATTCGGGCACGCTGCAGGCGCTCACCTTCTTAAGCCGCGCTGGGCGTGTGGACTTGCGGCGCGTGCTGGTGCTGCGAACGGTGAGCAACTATGACCGCGAGCCGCCTGGAATGAGCGCCGCAGATAGTTTGCAGGAAATGGTCTCCGGAAATTATTCCGCGTATCTGCCTGCGCTGGAAGCGGCTGAGATTGTGGGCGACAAGGTGGTGCGCGACATTGTGGAACATTGGGCGGAGCGCGAGGCAACAATTCCGCACGCGCCCTAGCAGGAACGCGTGTCACGCAGTCATGCCGATAACGTTGCCAGAGTTTCGGCAAGCACAAGCGTTCCGCGGGCGACATCTTCTGGGGATGCGTACTCGTCAGGACGATGGCTGTAACCGTTGTGGCAAGGGATGAACAACATTGCCACAGGAGCGATGCGCGCGAGAAAGAGCGAATCGTGGTAAGCGCGACTGACCATGGAAAGAAATTTCTGTTCGTGCTTCTTGCAGGACTGAGAAAGAGCTTCGATGACCGCGGGAGCGCAATCGGCGGGCGCATCGGCATTGACGAGTTCGCTGTGAATTGCAACTTGCCGCTTGGTTGAGATGGACCGCCACGCTGTTTCCAGGGCTGCCATGACGGCGTCGCGCCGCGCCAGATCGGTATCGCGGATGTCTACGCTGAGGCGAACCCGACTGGGAATGCTGTTGACGGCGGCGGGAAACACGTGGCATATGCCCACAGTAGCTACCGTGTCAACCGCGCCGCTGGTGCGGGCGGCATTTTCGACGGTCAGAATCAGTTCCGCAGCGGCGCATAGAGCGTCGCGGCGGTCGGGCATCAAGACTCCGCCGGCGTGGCCGCCAGCACCCTCCAGCGCAACTCGCAAGCTTGCAGGAGCGGCGATCTTCGTGACAACTCCAAGCGGAATTTGCTGGCGTTCGAGAATCGGTCCCTGTTCGATGTGCAGTTCCACGAAAGCCTTGTAATAGTTGCTGGGAAGGACAACCGTTTCAAGCTCGCCGCCGAGCCCCGCGCTGCGGCGGACGTCTTCAAGCGCCGAACCATCTTTGTCGGTCAGCTTTCTCGCAGTGTCCGGAGTGAAAGTTCCGGAGAGCAAACGGCTGCCCAGGCAGCCGATGCCAAAGCGCGTGGGTTCTTCCGAAGTAAACATCAGCAACTCGATGGAGTTCCGCGGACGAAAGCCACTTTGGCGCAACGCACGTATGGCTTCGAGCCCCCCAAGAACGCCGACCACGCCATCGTATTTGCCGGCATTAGGAATTGCGTCGATGTGAGAGCCGGTGCCGACCACGGGAGCGGAAGGATCAGAACCGATCCAGCGAGCGAAAATGTTTCCGATGGCATCGTGGCGAACGGCGAGGCCGGCTTCGTCGCACAGCGCCTTCAGCCATGCGCGGGCTTTGAGATCGGTGGGAGTGAAAACAATTCTAGTGACTGCGGGCGCTGCGGCATCGGAGATCGTGGCCAGAGCTTCGATCTCGGAGAGCAAGCGAGCACGATCGATGGCAATGGCGGTCATGGAAAATTACACGAGGGCTGGTTGGCGAGCGGATGCCGGTTTATTTTCTCCCCTTCCAATCGCTCCTGCTCCAATCGTTGCGGTTCCAATTCTTGTAGATGAGATATTTCGCCGGCACTTTGCCGATGGCTCCGAACCACTGCGGGCACCACGGTGCCATCCAGACGAAGTCACCGGCCGTGACCGAATACCAGGAGTCGCCGAGGCGGTAAATGCCTCCGCCTTCGAGCATGATCAGTCCGTGTTCCATGATGTGCATTTCGACCATACTCAATGCTGCGCCGGGCTGATAGACCATGGTGTTCACGGCGAAATCAAAACTCATCTCGTCGGGAAGAAGACACTTGACCTGCAAGGCGGGGTCGTCATCGAGCGGGTGCGAAGAGATGGCATCTTCGCTGGATACAAGAAGACGCGGAGGTGCTGCCGAGTCGAGAGGCTGGTACATTTTTTCGATTACCGCGAGACGGCTCGCATGGGTGGCTGTGATTGTGTGCGCGAGTCCTTCAGGCAGGTAGGCGAAACCGCGTGCGGTCAGTTGGCCTCGCTTGCCGTCCGCTTCGAGCTTGATTGCCCCTTCGAGCACAAAAATAAAGCGCTGCGTGGTTGTGCCGCCTAGCTGGCCACCGGCTTCGATTTCGGCAGTGTACTGCGCGAATTGTGCGCCCATTGCCGGGCTAACATGCACGACGGCCGAACAAGCTTTCATGCCGGGAAGCGTTGTGCGCACGAACGTGTCGGGAGTGAGCAGCAGATGATTGTGCCGGTGAGAACTTCGCGTTTGGCCGAGCTTATGCACGGTGGGTCCCTTGTTGAAATTGTGCCGACGATGCCAGTTGATCGAGCAAGTGCACGCCGCAAGAGATAGCTTTCTCAACATCATCGACGGCAACGGATTCTGCGGGGTCGTGGCTGATGCCGCCGGGAGTTCGCAAGAAAATCATTGCAGCGGGAACTTTTTCGGCGAGGATCATGGCATCGTGGCCGGCGCCGCTGACCATGTGGAGCGGCGTGCAGCCGGTTTTCTCGATTGCTTCGCCGATCTGGCCGACGAGAAACGGATCCATTGCGGTAGTTTGCTCATCGAGCATATAAGCATGGCGCAGCGACAAACTGCGGCGCTGTGCGACTTTATCTGCCTCGCGGGTAAGATCTTCTACCGCGCGGGCGCGAACTTCATCCGAACGGTGGCGCACGTCGAGTGTCAGCCTGGCTTCTGCTGCGACCACATTCGTTGCTCCCGGCTTTGCTTCGAACGAGCCGACGGTTGCGACTAAGTCCGGAACACCTCGCGCCGTGCGTTCGACGGCGGTGATCCACTCGGCAGCGGCGGCGATAGCATCATACCGAAGATGCATGGGAGTTGTTCCGGCGTGGTTGGCGCGGCCGAGAAACGTAAACTGCAGACGGCTCTGGCCTGAGATGGCTTCGACGACTCCGAGAGGCTGGCCTGCGTTTTCCAGCGCCGGGCCCTGTTCGATGTGAAACTCAAGATAGCCGAGAGTGTCGGTTTGAAGCTCGGCTTGAGGAATCTGCGCCGGATTCAGGCCGAAATCTTCAATGGCTTGGCGCACCGAGATCTGTTGCGCATCTCTGCGGTCTAGGAGTTCCTGGTCTAGTCTGCCAACCAGCGCGCGGCTGCCGATGAAAGGCGCACCGAAGCGAACTCCTTCCTCCTCAGAAAAACCGACAACCTCAATTGCGAAAGGAAGCCTTTGCCCACGTAGTTCTTCGATCAATGCGATGGCGAGGATCACGCCCAAGACGCCATCGTAGGCGCCGGAGTTGGGCACGGTGTCGAGGTGCGAGCCAATGAGCAGACGGGCTGCATTGGATTCGGCAGCGGGATAGACAGCGCGCAAATTTCCAGCGGCATCCACTTTCACCGGAACATCGAGGGGTTCCAGCCAAGTGGCGATTTCGTGATGGCAGTCCCGCATCGGCGGAGAAAGAAAAATGCGGCGCGTGCTGCCAGAATCCTCGCTGAAGCATGCCAACCTTTGGCAGCGAGCAATTACCTGCAGCGCTCGATTTCTGATGTCGACAGTCATAGCATTGGTGCTCAGGTCCGGCGGATGAGCATGGCTGCGGCCCATCCGGCAAGTACGAGCGTGACCAAAACCTCCCACGCGTAAGTGTTCCCGTAGGTCGCTACCGGGTAATGATTGCTGAGCATGAGGAAGACGACCGGAACCGCCATGAACGTATTGTGTTTGGAACGCAGCTTGGCCTGAGCGCCGAGGGAAGCGTCGAACTTGGCGCCGGCCGCGGCTGCGGCGATCATCTTGCGCTGGGCGGGAAGAATTCGCATCCACACGTTGAGGGTCATGATTGTGCCGAGCATCGCACCTACGTGGATATACGCGGCGCGTCCACTGAGAACGTGAAGCAGTCCCCAAGAGATTGCGGCGATTGCGATAAGAGAAAATACCGCAAAGGCAGCTGCGGACTTGCCCAGAGGCGAACGCGCCGCAAAATCGTAAATCAGCCAACCCGCAACCAGAACGCCTAATCCGATGGCAATGCCGCGCCCTTGAGAAATATTGGCGACGTCGGGGTCGATGAGTCCGCTGCTGAAATAGTAGATGAGAAAAAGTAGAACGATGCCGCTGAGCCACGTCATCAGTGCTTCCCAGCGGAACCAATGGACCTGCGCGGGGACGACGGCCAGAGATTTCTGCTTGCCAACGGCGTAGAAGCCGCCGCTGTGAACCATCCACACCGCCGGGGGCATTCCATCTACGGCTGCGATTTTTTCCAGACGCGAGAATTGGCCATCGAGCCAGGTGAAGTAATACGTCTGCCCCACCCACATGATTCCCGCGAAAACATGGAACCACCGCACGAGGAGATTGAGCCATTCCCGGATGGAAGATGTCACTTCGGCAACTCCTCAACGAGATGTTTCCGAATCCTCATCAGCTTCCCCGGTAAGTCGTATATCCGTGTGGACTCAGCAACAGCGGAATGTGGAAGTGCGTTTCTGCTGCCCGCACTTGGAAGGTAATCTCCACCGCAGGGTACAACGCAGTGACTTTCTGAGCGCTGAAATAGCTTGCCGTATCGAAAGCTAACCGATAAAGCCCGGCGGTCAAGTCTTCCGCGTCCGGCAACAGTTGAGGACATCGGCCGTCTTGATCGGTGCGCGCCGAGGCCAGCAGCCGCCAGGCGGACGACTCCTGCCGCTCCAACCTAACCGGAACACCAGCGGCGGGTTTTCCGCGCGCAGTATCCAGAACGTGCGTGGAAACGCGTTTCATCGCTGCAGCCATTTTCTCAGACGAATCTGCATGATCTGCCGCTGTTGCTCGGCAGCTTCATAAAGTTCAGTTGGCACATCATTCTGCAAGCGGAGCCGCAGAATCTCAAGAATCTCCGGCGCCGACTTGCCCGTCGCACATACGATAAACGTTCGGTTGAAGCGACGCTCGTAAGTTCGGTTGGCTTCCGCCAGAGCAATCTTAACGGAGTCGCCGGCATCCGCCACGTTTTGTTGCTCCCGCCCGGACCAAATTGCAGACTGAACCACCGAGGAGCGCGACGGCGCGACCCGTTCGCCAATTCGGGGATGACTCGCGAACGCCTCCAGCCAATCGGATTCGTTCAGACTAAGCCAAGTCTCGTCTGCAGCGGCTAGCAAGGAAGGTTCGTCCGGCAGCGGGCGCAGATTCGCCATTCCTCGCGCCCAAGCCTTGGATCCGCAACACGGCAGAATCTCACCGGCCGCCGCGCCGGCTGGAAGATCATTCCATTGCGCCAGCAGCGGGTTCATGATTTGGCTTCGGCGTTGGAACGCATCCTTTCGAAAAACTCCGCGACCAAATTTGCCGCCACTGCAGTTCGGTATCTTGCGGTAGACCGAATGTCGTCAATCGGCTGAATTTCGGCAGCCGCTGTTTTTCTGGCCTCAAGCAGAAGTGATGAGCTGATGGGGTTTCCCTTGGCTGCGCGTTCCGTTTCGACCAGGCGAACTGGTACCGGCGCCACGCTTCCCAGAGCAATGCGGACATCTTCGGCTGCTCCGCCCGCGACGCGACCCAACGCTGCTATGCACACCTTGGAGATGGCTTGGGCGTTTCGCGCGCCCACCTTGCGCGCGTGGGAAAAATACTCGGAAAACCTTCGCGAAAGGCAAATGTCCTGGATCAGTTCGTCGGGCGCAAGTTTGGTTTCTTTGTATCCCGTGTGAAATCCCACGTACGGAAGCCGGCGCTCGCCTCGCACGGAGACCAGAATCAATTCCGCTTCGTACACCAGGAGCGCGGGCAGTGAATCAGCCGCTGGCGATGCGTTGACGATGTTTCCGCCAAGTGTTCCTCGATTCTGGTTGGCGACTCCGCCTGTCCAGCGAGCAGCGCTCGCCAACAATGGAAATTCGCCGCAGACAACACTGTGTTCGCGCAGATCGGTATAGGTGCATGCGGCGCCAATGCGAATCTCGTCTGCGGATATCTCAATGCGCCGCAGCTCGGGAAGATTCCAGATGCTGACCAGCTTCCGTGCGGGAAGTTTCCCCGCGGCGTATTGCACCATCACATCCGTGCCCCCGGCAATGGGAAGCCACAAGCCAGGAGTCTTCGCCATAAGTGCGACCGCCGCCTGCAAGCTTGCCGGCGCAACCAGTTCGTAGTTGCCTGGGTCTGACCTCATGTGGTTTTGGCGGTGACTTTGTTCCGGCGGCGCGCGGCTTCGGCCACTGCCTCGAAGATCTGCATGTAGCCAGTGCAGCGGCAGAGATTGCCGGCGACTCCTTCGCGGATGTCTTCACCGCTGGGCTCGGGATTCTTGCTCAACAAATGCTGGGCTGCGAGAATCATTCCCGGGGTGCAGATACCGCACTGAGCACCGCCACATTGCAGAAAAGCCTCTTGCGCGGGATGTAAATCGACGCCTTCAGCGAGTCCTTCGATCGTGAAGATGCTCGCGTTTGTCGCCTGCAGTACCGGCACCAGGCAACTATTCACCAGCGCGCCGTCCATCAGCACGGAGCAAGAACCGCATTCTCCCTCGCCACATCCTTCCTTTGCGCCGGTCAATCCGAGTTGATTCCTCAGAACATCCAACAATCGCTCCATCGGATAAGCACGCACAGTCCTGGACTCGCCGTTAACGGTGAGTGTGATCTCGGATTTGGTAACGTGCGCGGAAGAATGGATCATTGATTTCTGGCCTCTATGTTCCGCTGTCTTCCTGGCCGGATGAACGAGGTGCACTCGCGAGCTGAGACTCAGATGTGATCGCATCAAAGATATCTTCCGGGAGCAGCGGAATGGAATTGAAGTGAATTCCCAGCGCGTCTTCCACCGCATTAATGATGGCCGGAGCCGGACCGTCCATGGGAAGTTCGCCGATTCCTTTGGCGCCGAACGCTCCGTGAACGTTGCCCAGTTCCTCGAAGAATACTCGAATGGGAGGCAGGTCGCTGGAGGTTGGCATAATGTAGTTGGTCATCTGACCGTTTTGCATGCGGCCGTTCTGCCAGATAACTTTTTCATACAGGGCGAAGCCAATGCCTTGCGCAACTCCGCCGGTAATCTGGCCTTTTGCCAGCACGGGATGCAGAACCCGGCCGATTTCCTGCAACGCCACGAAGTCGTCCACCGTGGCGCTATACGTGGCCAGATCGACCGTAACCTGCGCGATATACACCGCCCACGCAAACGCTGCGTATGCCTCACCGCGGTATTTTTCATCATCCCAGAATATGTCGGTCGGGGGGTCATAGCGCGCCAGCGAGCGGAATGGACCGTGCTCCGCAACATAGCTGCTGCATGCCTCGCGAAATTCATCCGGCGAATAGGAATCATGCAACCTGCCGGATAAAGTCAGCGTTTGTTTAATTCCCCTCGCTGCGGATTCCAGCAGCTTGCCAACCACCATGGCGGTACGCGATGCCACCGTCGGGCCGCTGTTGGGCACTTCAAGCGTATCGGGCTGCGCGATGCTTACCGCCTCGTATGCCACGCCAAGCGATTCGGCGGCAATCTGGCAGAGAACGGTTTTTGTTCCCTGGCCAAACTCGGTGCTGGAGACCAGAACCCGCACGCCGCCGTCGGCGCACCCTTCGAGCCCGACTACTGAGCTGAGATAGCGCTCGCCTGATCCCGTAAATCCAGCACCGTGCAGAAAAGCTGCGATGCCAATTCCCCGCTTGCTCGTCCCCGATTTGTTTTCCCCGGCAAAACTTTTCTTTTTTGACCGATAGTCCGCCAGTTGGAGAGCGCGCTCGAGAAGTTGCGGCAGGTCAATTTCTTCGTGCACGATTTGCTCTGTGGTTGTTGTCTGTCCCGGTCTCAGGAAGTTTCTTCGCCGGATTTCGATGGGAGAAATGCCAACCACCTGCGCGATGCGATCCATGTGGCGTTCCATGGCAAACAGGGATTGCGGGGCGCCGAAACCGCGAAAAGCCCCGTGGGGCGGCGCATTCGTGGCCACGGCTTTCGCGCGGATGCGAACATTGGGCCAGTAATAGGGGCCGCCTGCATGAATTGCGCCACGGGAAAGGACGACCGTGGACAACGTTGTATATGCACCGCCGTCAATCGTGAACTCGATTTCGCCGCCCAGAATCTTGCCGTCGCGGCTGACGGCGGTCCGATGACGAGTTCGTGAGGGATGCCGCTTGGTCGTAGCCGCCATGTCTTCCATGCGGTCGTAGACGATCTTCACCGGACGCCCAGATTTGATCGCAAGCAGCGAGGCGTGCGCCGCGATCATCGACGGATATTCTTCTTTGCCGCCGAAGGCTCCTCCTGTTTCCATTTGTACGACGCGGACTTTCTCAGCCGGCAAGTCGCACAGGGCCATCAACGCTTTGTGTACATAGTAAGGACACTGCAACGATCCCCATACCGTTATGCCGTGCTGCGGATCCCACGCCGCGATCATCCCGTTGTTCTCGATGTAAAGCTGCTCCTGCGCCCCGGTTGCGTATTCTTCCTCGACGATGCGGTCCGCCTTTTTCCAGACACTCTCGACGTCACCTTTCTCGATCACATACGTCTTGAATATGTTGTCCGTCCCCCAGACTATTTGCGAACGGCGCTCGCTTTCTTCGATGGTGAAGATTGCGGGGAGAGAATCGTATTCGATCGATATCGAATCAACGGCTTTCCTGAGAGCGTAGCGGTCAGGATGGGCGAGCAATAAAATCGGCTCTTCCGGATGGTTGACGATCTCATCGGCGAGACACGGTTGATCATCTGCGATCAGCGCGATGCAGTTCTTTCCCGGAATATCCTTGGCGGAGACGACGGTCAACTCATTCCAATTGATTTCCGGAGGAAACGTGATCTTCTTAATCTTGCCCCGAGCGATCTGGCTGCGGACGGTCGCGCCGAAGATCATATTGGGCAGAACCATGTCGTCAATGTATTGAGCGCGTCCCGTGACTTTGTCACGCCCTTCTTTGCGGGGGACGGAGTTGCCGACGATGCGGTCTTGGTTCGTACGGTGGTTGCTCATCACGCGAAAAAAGTAATTACTCCCAGTATCCGGCCGGGCCTTGCTCCGGCAAGGTTCCGGCGGGTTGGGATAGTGTATGACAAACCAACGCAAGCATGGAGCAAGTATTCTGAGGCAGCATGAAGTCTGGGAATCCGCCACAACGATTCACCGCGTGAACGCCGCGCGCTATCGGCGAAATTCTCGCCCGGCAGCCTCGCCGGGGAAAGTGCCGTTGGCAAAAACGAGCCTGCCTCGCAGATATGTGGCCTGTACAACGCCGCGAAGCGTTTCTCCCAGATATGGCGAGAGCGGATGCCGGTAATGCAACCGGTGCTTTGTCACTACGAATTCCGTGTCAGGATCGAAGATGACGAAGTCGGCATGGCACCCGGGAGCAAGTCGCCCTTTGTACGCGTCACAACCGGCGAGCCGCGCCGGACCTTGCGCCATCCAGCGCGCGACATCCACCAGCGTAAAACCACGACGGCTCGCTTCGGTCCACATCACCGGCAGCGCCAGAGAGAGACTCGCGATGCCACCCCATGCGGTTTTGAAGTTGCCCTCCGCCAGTCGCTTCATTTCTGGCGGACAAGGAGAATGGTCGGTAACAACGAAGTCGATCACGCGATCGCGCAACCCGTGCCATAGTTTTTCACGGTTCTCGCGGCTACGAATCGGTGGCGCGCACTTGCACAATGTGGCTCCCCTCGCGATGGTTTCAGCGTCCAGATGCAAGTAGTGCGGGCAGGTTTCGACGCTCAAAGGAAGGCCTTCTGCGCGAGCTTCGGCCAGTGCAGGAATCGCGCGGCTCGTGGAAAGATGAACAATGTGAAGGCGAGAATTGTATTCACGGCACAGGCCCAATAGAAGGCGTATCGCGGAGATCTCTGCTTCATCGGGTCGCGATTGGAGATAAGTGCTATATACATTCCAATCGGCGTCGGCCAGAGATCGCGTAGCTGCGTCGATCGGACCTTGCAGTTCCGCGTGCACCAGAAGTGGCAGACCGGTGCGCGCCAGGTGAGGCAAGGCAGCGCGCAATTGCTGCTCCGTGACCATCGTGAAACCATCGATGCCGGAATGAACCAAAAAGCATTTGAAACCAAGCACGCCGGCGGACGCGAGCGCCTCAATGTCGTCCTGATTGTCGTGAACGACTCCTCCCCAAGCTCCCCAATCGACACGAGACCTGCCGCGCGCCGCTGCCCGCTTGCTTTCGAGTGAAGCAACCGTGGTTGTCGCCGGCAGACAATTCAACGGCATATCGACGAGCATGGTATAACCGCCAGCCGCGGCTGCGCGTGTTGCGGTCTCGAACCCCTCCCATTCGGAGCGGCCGGGATCGTTGATGTGAACGTGAGAATCCACCAGGCCGGGAAAAATTGCCGCTTCCCCGAAGTCGTGGGTTTCGATGTTCGGCGGCAATTCGCCGGGAGAAACAACTCCCCGAATCCATTCGCCTTCGACGAGCACAGCGGCTGCCCGAATTCCATCCAGCGTGACCACTCGACGGGAAAGAAAAGCGCGCAAAGTCATCGATTCAGCATCCCCGAGATCGCAACGTGACAGGAGAGGCCAAAGCGTATCGTGCCAGCCTCAGTTTTTCAACTGACCGCGATCGAGAATTCCGGCGAAGAAAAGTTTCGCCGCCAATCATAGACTCCTCGTATACTTGCTTGCCTTGGCGACCGGTTGCACGAGAATCCGCGTTTGTGGTCTCGACTCGATTTCGCATTGCAACCATTTTTCCTGAGCAGAAAGCAACGAGAATATGGACAACCGTTTCATGGCGCGCGCCATTCAGTTGTCGATCGAGAATGTTCGCTCGGGACGCGGCGGTCCGTTTGGCTGCGTAATTGTGAAAGACGGCGCAATCATCGCGGAGGGTGCAAATCAGGTCACCCTTACGAATGATCCGACTGCGCATGCCGAAGTGCTCGCCATCCGCCAGGCAGCGAGCAAACTCGGCAGCTTTGAGCTCAATGGCTGCGAACTTTACACATCCTGTGAACCATGCCCGATGTGCCTGGGCGCAATCTATTGGGCCCGCCTGTCTCGCGTTTACTTTGGGAACACGGCCGCAGACGCTTCGAAGATCGGCTTTGACGATTCACTGATATACCGTGAAATCGCGCAGTCGCACACCCAACGCGCGATTCCCATGATCCAGATGATGCGCGAAGAGGCGCTGGCTGCATTTCGGGCGTGGCAAGAAAAACCTGACAAGATTATTTATTGATCGCGGGTGCGGATTTCGTTGAAGTTTAGGTTCAGGGGGAACGATTGATCGATCGCTATTTCAAGCTCGCCGAGAATCAGAGTTCTTTGCGGCAGGAGATGCTCGGGGGCCTCACCACGTTTGTGACCATGGCCTACATTATTGTGGTCAACCCGCAGATCCTGTCGCAGGCGGGCATGCCGGCAGAAGGCGTGGTCTTTGCCACGTGCATTTCCGCTGCCGTCGCCACGCTGGTGATGGGACTCTATGCCAACTATCCCATCGCTCTGGCGCCGGGAATGTCGCTCAACGCTTACTTCACTTACTCCGTGTGCCTCGCCATGCATGTGCCGTGGCAGACGGCGCTGGCGGTGGTGTTCTGTTCGGGCGTTCTGTTCCTGGTGCTTACGGTTACTCGCGTTCGCGAACAGATTGTCAACGGTATGCCCGATTGCCTGAAGCATTCGACTGCGACCGGAATCGGCATGTTCATTGCGTTCGTGGGAATGCGGAACGCGAAACTGGTCGTGGCGAACCCTGCCACATATGTTGGTTTGGGCAGCTTCTCCGACAAAGAAGTTCAGACAGCTTGCTTTGGCCTTGGCATCACGCTGATCCTGATGGCGCGAAAATTTCACGGCGCTATTTTGATCGGCATCTTCGGCACCGCGCTGCTAGGAATTCTGCGCGGCATCACGGGCTGGCCGGCAGCTATCTTCTCGATGCCCCACCCGTCCTCCACGTTCTTGAAGCTTGATTTTCGCGGGGCCAGCCACCTCGGCTTGCTCGAAATCCTGTTTGCGTTCCTTTTCGTGGATCTTTTCGACAATGTCGGCACGCTGGTTGGGGTTTGCGAGCAAGGTGGTTTCGTGAAAGATGGCAAGATTCCCCGCGTGGGGAGGGTGCTGCTGGCCGATGCGGTAGGAACGGTTTTCGGGTCGCTGACCGGCACGTCTACGGTCACGAGTTATATCGAAAGCGCAGCCGGAGTTGCAGCCGGAGCGCGCACCGGGCTGAGCAATGTTGCGGTGGCGGGACTCTTCCTGCTGGCCATGTTTTGCTCGCCGCTGGCGACCGCGATTCCAGCTTATGCTACGGCTCCCGCTCTAATTCTGGTGGGCGTTTTGATGTCGCAATCCATCGCGCATGTCAACTGGAGCGATTTCAGCGAGGCTTTGCCGGCCTTTATTACCATGATCGCCACGCCACTCACCTTCAGCATCGCGACCGGACTCAGTCTCGGTCTGATTTCCTATACGGTGGTGAAGGTCGCGGCTGGGAAGATTCGCGAGATTAACGCGCTCGTCTGGATTCTCACCGTTCTGTTCATTTTGCGCTATGTCTATCTCGCCGTGGCTTAGGTCTGAAGCCGGTATTGACTGTCTCGATGACTGCTAATCTTTCGCCGTAAGCCACCACCGCCGAACGGCGACGATCGACCACACCGCCTCCACCAGGCCAAACGGCCATGCCCCTTGCAGAAAGCCGTAAGCCGATCCCAGCGCGCACGAGATCGCGAACGCCAGAATAAACCACGGGCTGCGTTTTTCCAGCGCATAACAAACCAGCATTGCAGTTACGACAAAAAGTCCGAAGACGGTGAGCAGATTCATGAGCGGATCCCTGTATTTGTGTTCACTCGAATGCTGCAGCAGTTCAACCATCTCTTTGCAGAAGAAAAATCTATTTGTCGAAGCGAAAAATGCGAAGTCTGCGCCTCAACCGCTTCGTGCTACCTTTTGCGTGTGGACCTCGGCGAGAATACATAGCTTGCTGAGTATACAGAGAGCGCCCTTGCTGGACCGGGTCCGAACGCGCTACGCCGCGGAAGGTTGAACAGTTCGCAGACCTCCTGGAGCATGCAGGTTGGCCAGCCGATTCGATATGACGATGAAATTTTGCGCGAACGAAAGGTGTACAGCCCATGGGCACGTGATCTATACGCAAGCGACGCGGTGTCTGTTTTGCCGGTGGGATCTGAACCCAACCTGGAAACGCTCAGACGTGACGGCGGTGCAAAAGCCGCGGACAAACTTTACGGAAGAGACTGCGTGATTCTGGGCGAGGAGTCTCGCGTAGCTGTCAGAAAGCGAACTGCGAACCGCGAGACCTTCGCGGCGCGGCATCAAGGCGATATCAGAAGGCGGAGGTTGGCGCACTGCAGTAGGATGTTGCGGATTTCGGCGGAGCGCCACGAAATCACGAGTCAGACTTACGAAGAAAAAACGGAGAGACGCAGTGCGGGACCTCGATAGTGCCGATATCCGCCAAGAATGAATACCATAGCGCCAACCGCGCCCGTCGCAATCCCCTGGCTAAATCGTTTTCAACCGTCCGCAGGTACACGCGAATCCATGCTTGACGCAACAGGTCCTGAGCGGCAAGAATCTCCGTTCTGGATTTGCCCATCCTTCAAAGGCAGGAGCAACTAAGTATGACCAAGCGAGGCGACCGCCTGTCGTTCCTATCGGTCGGCGTCAGAATTCTACTTGCCGCCGGACTGTTAGCCGCGGTTTCAGTGATCTGTTTTGCCGACGATGCGCCGAAGCCAGACCCATCTGGCACAGCCACCGGCGACAAGACCGCCGCTGTGGACGCCGCCGGAAATCCTTTCGTAGTTTCCGAGCCGACCGACAAAACGGCTGCTGATTATGCCAAGAACAAAAAGGACTTTGACGACTACCAGGCGCAAGCGGCCAAGGAGCCTCTCGCCGTAAAGCTCGCCGACGATGTGGGGCACGTCCGTATCGCAACCAACTTTGCGTGGACGCTGAATACCGGCTACCTCGTACTCTTCATGCAAGCGGGTTTCGCCCTACTCACATGCGGCCTGGTGCGAAAGAAAAACGCCGGGCACCTGATGATGTTGAACTTTGCCGCGTACGTGTTCGCGTTCCTGGCTTATTACGCGGTGGGATATGCATTCCAGTTTGGAGCCGTTGCCATCAATGCGGCGCCCACCAACCTGGGCGGCATCCCCACACTTAACAAATTTCTGCTTGGGAGCGGGCAATGGGGATTCTTAGGCGGGAAGGGTTTCTTCCTCACGGGTCCGGCCTATGACAGCGCCAGTAACTGCCTGACATTGTTCGAGGTCGTATTCATGGAGACCGCGGGATACATCATTGTCGGCTCCACCTGCGAGCGAATCACCTTCTGGGCATTCCTGCTCTGCGAGCTTTTCATCGGAGCGATTCTTTATCCGGTGTTTGGTTGTTGGGTGTGGGGCGGGGGCTGGCTTTCGCAAGTGGGATCTACCCTGAACCTCGGCCACGGGTATGTCGATTTTGCGGGCTCGACCGTAGTGCACGCGGTTGGCGGGTTCTGCGCCATGGCGCTCGCAATCATTCTCGGACCACGAACGGGAAAGTATGGGCCGGGCGGGAAGGTCCGGGTTTTCCCGGCGCACAATATCGTGTATGTGGTGACCGGCACTTTCATTCTGCTTTTCGGTTGGATGGGATTCAATCCAGGTTCCACGCTGGGAGCGACCGACTTTCGTATTTCCGTGATTGCTGTAAACACCAATCTTGCCGCAGTGGCCGGTGCGGCGGTGGCGATGCTTTTCTGGTACTTTGCGTTTGGCAAACCAGATATCACGATGGCGTGCAACGGCATGCTGGCCGGTCTGGTTGCCATAACGGCTCCTTGTGCGTTCGTGGGTCCAACTTCAGCGGTCGCGATTGGCGTCCTCGCCGGATTACTTGTGTGCGGCGGCGTTCTCTTTAACGATCGGATTCTCAAGATCGACGATCCCTGTGGCGCGATTTCGGTGCACGGCTACTGTGGATGGCTGGGGGCCGTCAGCGTGGGTATCTTTGCCGACGGAGCTTACGGTTCGGGATGGAATGGCATCGGCGCTGCCAACTATCTGGGCCATGCCGGCCAAGGCGTGACTGGCTTGCTCCATGGCGATTCGCGCCAGTTCCTCTGCCAGCTCATGGGCGCAACGCTGTGCGCGATCTGGGCCTTCGGCGCGACCTATGCCGTCTTCCGGTGCGTGAATAAGGTGAAGGTCATGCGTGTCTCGCCAGAAGTAGAGGATGAGGGCCTCGACGTTCCGGAGTTCGGCGCACCGGGTTACCCCGAAGATGCGGTGGTGTCGGTCCCGTACTGATGCTGAACTGCGACGCTTGCATAACTGTGTTCCGCCGTTGCTGACTTGAGTAGCAGCATGAGGATAGGTGCGGTCGGCGCTCTATTCACCCAGAGATTCTGCCGGTATACAGCGCCATGCCGACGACGGCATCGATTCCCAATGCGTCGAGACTGTCGATCTCTTGTTGCGTGGTGATGCCGCCAGCAACCACCAGGCGGCGTGAGGTGGAGCGGCGAAGGGCGTGAACTGCTTCCATCGGGATGCCGCGCATCGAACCCTCGGTATCGATGTGGGTATAGAGGAAGGTTTCGCAGAACGGTTCCAGGGAGTGGATCAGATCGAGCGCTGTCGCCGCCGTCTCGTTGCGCCAGCCTTCAATCGCAACCCGGCCTTTGCGGGAGTCGAGGGCGAAGGCCAGCGGAGAAGTGCCGAGCGTTTCTGCGAGCGCGCGGGCGTGCGCGATGTTAATGGCGCCCTCCGCGAACAATGCAGAACCTATAATTATGCGGCGCGCGCCCGCCTCCAACAACTCCCGGGCAGTTCTAAGACTGCGAATTCCGCCGCCCACCTGGCAGCTAAGGCGACCGATGATTTGCCGCACCAGTTCACGGTTGTTGCCATCGCCGCGGGCGGCATCGAGGTCGATCACCTGCACGATCTGGTACTTGGAGAAACGCTCGATCCAGTACTCGAAGTCATCAAATTCCAGTTCTTTCTTTTCGCCCTGCACCAATTGCACGATCTTGCCACCCATGAGATCGATGGATGGAATCAGCATGGCCACCTCACCGGCACGGCGGCCTCGCGCAGTTCTCGTTTCAGTTGCGCTATGTTCTCGATGCCGAAGTGAAAAATGGATGCGGCCAATGCCGCGTCCGCGTGCCCATCGCGGAATACTTCAATGAAGTCACGAGCGCCGCCGGCGCCGCCGGAAGCAATCACTGGAATCGACACCGCTTCAGCCACGCGCCGGACCAGTTCGCAATCGAAGCCGACACGAGTGCCATCGCGATCCATCGAAGTCAACAGAATTTCGCCCGCGCCGCGAGAAGCGGCTTCTCGCGCCCATTGAATCGCATCGCGGCCGGTGGGAACGCGTCCTCCGGCGACGAACACTTCATAGCGGCCGTTGGCGCACCGGGCATCGATGGCGACCACGACTGCCTGCGAGCCGAAACGGCTGGCGATCTGGGTAATCAGATCAGGATCGCGCACGGCTGCGGAGTTGATCGCGATCTTGTCGGCTCCCGCGTCAAACACGGCCGCGGCATCGGCGAGTTCGCGAATGCCTCCGCCCACGGTGAACGGAACAAACAGAGAACGCGCTGTGCGGCAAACGGCTTCAAGCATGGTGCGGCGATTGCCGCTGGTGGCGGTAATGTCGAGAAAGACAATTTCGTCGGCGCCATCGCTCGCGTGCGCGCCGGCGCATTCAGCGGGATCGCCCGCATCTCGCAAATTGGCGAACTGCACCCCTTTTACGACTCGGCCGCCATCTACGTCGAGGCAGGCGATAATGCGCTTGGTCAGCATCGTGGAAGCTCGCAGAAGTTCTTCAGAATGCGAAGCCCAGTCGCGCCGGATTTTTCCGGATGGAACTGCACTCCGAAAACATTGCCGCGTTCAACCGTAGCGGAAAACGCCGTGCCGTATTCGGTTTCCGCCGCAGTCCCTTCGACGACTGGGGCATAAAAGGAATGTGTGTAATAAACGAACGAATCGGGCGAGAGGTTTCGCAGCAGCCGTGAACCCTGGCGGATTGCCAGAGAGTTCCAACCGACGTGCGGCGATTTCAGCGCCGTGGGAAAAGACCGGCACCGGCCGGGAAATATTCCGAGACCTTGGGCTTGAGAGGACTCCTCGCTGCCCTCGAACAGCCACTGCATCCCGAGGCAAATCCCGAGAAACGGCTTGCCGGCACCGATGCTTAGAAGCACGGCATCGCGCATGCCCGTGCCATCCAGAGCCTGCAAACTGGAAAAGTGCCCGACGCCGGGCAGAACTAGTTTGTCGGCTGCATCCAGCGCTTCCGGCTGAGTCGTCACCGCGACTTCCGCGCCAAGGTGCTCGAATGCCTTCTTCACCGAATTTAGGTTCCCCGCGCCGTAGTCGACGATGGCGATCATAAGAGTCCCTTGGTGCTGGGCAACATGCGCCCCAGACGACGGTCGCGCGAGCATGCCACGCGCAACGCGCGCGCGAAAGCCTTGAAGAGCGCTTCGATCTTGTGGTGGCTGGAACGCCCGTAGAGCACGCGGGCGTGGACATTGGCGCGGGCTCCACGCGCGAAACCTTCAAAGAACTCATATACAAGTTCCGCCTGCAAATCGCCGACGCGCGTCGCCTTCACTTTGGTTTGTACAACGGCGGCGGCACGTCCGCCAAGATCCACCGCGGCCAGGCCGAGGGTTTCGTCCATGGGCATGACGAAATATCCGGCGCGCAGAATGCCGCGGCGGTTGCCCAAAGCGCGATCGAAAGCTTCGCCGAGTGCGATGCCGACATCTTCCACGGTGTGGTGTTGATCGACATCCAGGTCGCCTTGTGCGGCCAGTTTCAGGTCGAAGCCGCCGTGCCGGGCGAAAAGCTCCAGCATGTGGTCGAGAAAGCGGATGCCGGTGGAAACCTCGTACTTCCCGTGCCCCTCGATGGCGAGCGCGACGCGGATGTCCGTTTCGGCGGTCTTGCGATGCAGGTGAGCTTTTCTCAAACGCGCACCTCGCGTCCCAGACCCAGTTCTTCAACCATCTCGCGCAGAGCGTGAATGAGAGTCCTTGTAGGCTGGTCCGCTCCGACGGTCAGGCGCACGCAGCCTTCGCATCCAGGATCGGAGTGCCGGTCACGCACAAGAATTCCGCGCACGCGTAATGCGTGAACGAATTTTGCATGATCCGTGCCAATGCGCACGAGAACAAAGTTGGCGCGGCTTGGCCAGTAGAGCAGACCAAGACTTCCCAACTCGCGCTCCAATAGAGTGCGGTTGCGCCGCACCTCCGCGGCGTAATGCTCCACATAAGATTGATGTTCCAGGGCCTCCGGCAGCACGGCAAGCGCCACCGCGTTGACGTTGTAAGGCGAGGCTGAGCGTCGCACCATCGCCATTTGGTCGGCATCTCCCACGAGGACTCCGATGCGCAGCCCGGCTAGTCCGTAGGCCTTGGAGAAAGTGCGAGCGACGAACAGATTTGGCAGCTCGCCGGTGTGGCCGACGATGGTTTCTCCGTGGAACTCGAAGTAGGCTTCATCGACCAACACCGCAGCTTGAGATGCTGTTCTCGCAATCCGAAGCAGGACGTCTTGTGCGATCGCCGTTCCTGTCGGATTATTCGGATTCGCCACCGCGATAAGCCGGGTCTTGTCCGTAATCGCGGCCAACAACTCGTCCAGAGGAAACAAAAAGTCAGTGCCCGCGCGGATTTCGATCACGCGCGCCGCTGCGGCCGCTGCGAAAATCGCGTACATCGCGAACGTGGGTACTACAATTAACGCGTTGTCGTCCGGTTCGAGAAAGGTCGAGCATAAGAGGTGAATGGCCTCGTCTACACCGTTGGTCAGTAGCACCTGTGCGGGACCTCTGCCAAGAAAGCGCGCGACCTCAGCTTCAACGGGTTCGCGCTCCGGATAATACGCTAACGCTTCTGCATCTAGAGATCGCAATCGGGCCAGCACATGTGGTGAACAACCACTGGTGCTCTCATTGAAATCGAGACGCAGCCCGTGTCGTCCCGCCAAAGGCGGGTGATACTCCTGCACGTTTCTAATTGCGGCCCGTGCTTTAAGCATTCGTGCACCTCACTCGCAAAGACTCGGCATGGGCGCGCAAGTGTTCAGCTTCTGCCAGCGCGATGGCTGGCGGCGCAATGCTGCGAATGCCTTCGCGGGAAATCTCCTGGCAGGCGATGAGGCGCACGAAATCGTGCACATTGAGCCCCCCCCGAACGCGGGCCATCCCTCCCGTGGGAAGCACGTGGTTTGGGCCGGAGATGTAGTCGCCTGCAGACTGCGGAGTGAATTCGCCCAGAAAAACCGACCCCGCGTCTTGCACTCGCCCCGCCAGCGCCGCCGGCAGTGTGAGATGCTCGGGAGCGATTCGATTTGCGGTTTCAACGGCTTGTGCAAGAGAGCTGACCAAAAGAATCGCACCGCGCCGCGAAAGTGATTGCCGCGCAATCGGATTTGTTCGCGCGCGCCGCCGCACCTCCGCCTCCACAGCGGCCGCCAATTTCCGTGAAGGCGTCAGAAAAATGCAAAGTGTTTCCGGGTCGTGCTCGGCCTGCGCTGCGAGATCGGCAGCGATGCAGGCAGGGTCGCCGCGTTCACTGATGATCGCACTTTCGGTAGGGCCGGCGAGAAATTCAATGGCGCAGTCGAATGCAACCAGCTTCTTGGCTGCGGTCACAAAGCGGTTCCCCGGACCGACAATCTTCGCCACGCGAGGAATACTCGCCGTTCCATACGCCAGCGCAGCGATCGCTTGCGCGCCGCCTACGCGGTAGAACTCACGCACGCCCAGGAACGCCGCTGCTGCCAGAGTCGCTGGCGCCGGGCGAGGAGAAGCCACGCAAATCCGTCTGACTCCCGCGACCTGCGCTGGAATGACTGTCATCAGCAGCGTCGATGGCAGCGGATAGCGCCCGCCGGGAACATAGCAACCAACAGATTCCAGCGGCCGCACCAACTGGCCGACGAAAACGCCGGGCTGAATTTCACGCCGCCACTCCTCCGGCTTTTGCCACTCACAATAGCGGCGAATGTTCGCCGCCGCCTGCGTGATTGCGCCACGCAAGGTGGCAGGCGTTTTTTTCCATGCAGCGTGCAGTTCGGATTCTGAAACGAGCAGCGGTTCATCCTTCTTCAACTCATCCCACCGCATGGAGTAGTGCCTCAAGGCGCGGTCCCCGTTGCGGCGGACATTGTTCACCATGCGGCTCGCCGCGGGTTCTATGTCCGCCAAATCGGTGGCGCCGCGCTCTTCCAGCGTCTTCACAAAGCGCTCCATCCGAGCGCCTTCAAGGATGCGCATCACATCACCACCTTGTTCAGCGGATATTCAACGATGCCTTGCGCATTGGCTTGCTTAAGTTGAGGAATCAGCGACCAAGCCGCATGCTCTTCGATAATCGTGTTCACCGCGACCCACTCGCCATCGGCCAGGGGCGCGACGGTTGGATTTTTCAGCGCCGGCAGCAGACTCAACACCGCGGGCAAATCCGGCTTGCGGACATTGAGCATCAGACCGACTCGCCCCTGCGCGGCCATGGCTCCGCGCAGCATGACGGCGAGATTCTCGATCTTTCGCCTGCCTGCGGGATCGGCCCATGAAGACTTGTTGGCGATGAGTTGCGTGTTCGATTCGAGGACGGTTTCAAGAATTCTCAGGTGGTTCGCGCGCAGCGAACTGCCAGTTTCAGTGACCTCCACGATGGCGTCGGCCAGCAGTGGCGGTTTCACTTCGGTTGCTCCCCAGGAAAACTCCACGCGCACTGCCACGTTGCGGCTGGCGAAGTAGCTACGCGTGAAGCTGACCAGTTCTGTGGCTACGATTCGACCCTCAAGATCCTCCGCCCTTTGGAACGCCGAATTTTCAGGCACAGCGAGCACCCACTTCACCTTGCCCATGCTTTGTTTGGCGTAAATCAAATCCGCGACGGTAACTGCTTCCAGACCGCTCTCGAGCACCCAGTCGAGGCCGGTGAGTCCAGCATCGAGCGCGCCATGCTCCACGTAGCGCGCCATCTCCTGGGCGCGGATCAGCAAGCATTCGATTTCGGGGTCATCGGTGGCGGCAAAGTAAGAACGCGCATTTGTATAGACACGCAGACCGGCGCGCGCGAACAGAGTCAGCGTCGCTTCCTGCAAACTTCCCTTGGGAATGCCCAGGCGAAGCTTCATCGCCGTACCTCCATTTCATTCTCAGCCCGCGCGGGTGCACCCAACGGCAGATCCTGCGTGAAACACGAGCGCGATCCCGTATGACAGGCCTTGCCCTCGCCGAGCACTCGGACGCGCAGCAACACCGTGTCGCGATCACAATCCGTCAAAGCCGTGACCACCTGCAAACGGTTGCCGGAAGTTTCTCCCTTGGTCCAGAGCTTCTTGCGTGTCCGGCTGTAAAACGTGGCGAATCCGCTGCGCAGAGTCATATCCAGCGCTTGCCGGTTCATAAAGCCCACCATCAACAACTCTCCGGTGGACGCGTCCTGAATCACCGCAGGCACCAGCCCTTGCATTTTGTCGAAATCGACGTTCATCGAACCCTCCTGTCTTTTTCGAGACGCCTTGCCGCTTCCGCCTCAAATATCGCCGCAAACGCAAAAAGCCCGCCGATGCGAGGTTCGCGTCAGCGGGCTTGGATTTCCTATGAGTGCTTTTAGGTTATGATCCGTGCTCCTTCGCCGACACGCTCATCGCATGGTTATGGTGATGCCGATGATGGTTCAGCGAAGTCATACAGGCAAATCCTAGGCTAATCGCGGCATTGCTGTCAATCGCCGGTGCTTGTCGGTAGATGGCACACTCTCATCCCTTTTGTTCAGATGAGGCCTGCTGTGAATGTTTGAAGTTGACGCCGGGCAGGCAAGCACGTCGAGCGGACCTGTGCCCCAAGGCAATCGTTCATGGTTTTTTGTGCGGAATCTTCCTCAGCGCGTGCGCCTGTTCAAACTCTTCCGCCAACTGGCGCGTCGCCAGATTGTCCCGGATGTGAGCCAGCCGCTGTTCGACCTTGAATATCGCGTCCCCGATATTTTTCTTGTTGCTGATAGCGATATCGCGCCACATCGAATACGGACTGGCTGAAATTCGGGTCATTTCCCGCAGGGCGCGCCCGCCTGCCGGCAACAATGGCGCGTCTTCGCCAAACTCCTCCACCAGCGCCGCTGCTAGCGCCGTAGAAATCATTTGCGGAAGGTGGCTGATCCACGCGCACAATCGGTCGTGCTCCTCCGCTGGCATGATGGCGATGCGCGCTCCGATCTGATCGAGCCAACCGGCAAACTCCGCAAACAGTCCTTCGTGAAGGTTTTGCCCCGGCAGCGGCGTAAGAAACCAGGCCGCATTTTGAAACAAATCGGCGTCGGCATAATCCACGCCGCTGAGTTCCTTGCCCGCCATCGGATGCCCCGGCAAAAACCGTTTGCCCGCATTCTTGCCAAATACCTTGATGGCGCGCTCTGCAACCGCCATTTTCGTGCTTCCCACATCTGTGAGCAACGTTGTCGCGGGAAGCGCCGGCCCCAGCCGGTCAATCAGGTCCACAATCGCCAGCACTGGCGTCGCCAGCACCACCACCTGGCTGCCGCGCACCGCGTCGCCGGGCTCTGCGAATCCTTTGTCAATCGCGCCCCGCATGTGGGCCCGTTCTAAAGCCGATTCGCGATCGCACCCAATGATTCTCCCGGCGAACTTGCGTTTCCTTAGCGCCAACGCGAATGAGCCGCCGATCAGCCCCGTGCCAACAATCGTGATTTGCCGAATCGCCATGAAAAACAATCGGGCAATTGTGTAATTTTCGTAATTGGGTAATTGAAGAGCCGTTACCCAGGGAATTTCAATTACACAATTACCCGATTACAAAATTGCCAATTGCCCTAAATCTTCCGCCCCACCGCCGGCGCAATCATGCGCAGCTCATCCATCAGCTTCGCGAACTGCTCCGGAAACAGCGACTGCGCTCCATCCGACCACGCTTTATCCGGGTCGCAATGCACCTCGATCAAGAGTGCATCTGCGCCGGCCGCCACCGATGCCCGCGCCATGGGCGCCACCTTGTCGCGGCGTCCGGTGCCGTGCGAAGGATCGGCCGTCATCGGCAGATGCGACAGCTTATGGATGATGGGGATCGCCGAAATATCCATCGTGTTGCGCGTGTAGGTTTCAAAGGTACGAATGCCGCGCTCACACAGAATCACCTCGTAGTTTCCGCCCGCCATGATGTATTCAGCCGACAATAATAGTTCTTCCAACGTTCCCGCTATGCCACGCTTTAGCAGAACCGGCTTGCGCACTTTGCCCAACTCGCGCAGCAGATTAAAGTTCTGCATATTGCGCGCACCTACCTGCAGAATATCTACGTACGGCAGCATCAGCTGAATCTGTGAAATCTCCATTACCTCGCTGATCACGAGTAGCTTGAACCTGTCACCCGCTTCGCGCAGCAGTTTCAGAGCTTCTTCGCCATGCCCCTGAAAAGAATAGGGAGAACTCCGCGGCTTGAATGCGCCGCCCCGTAGCGCCTTCGCGCCGGCTTTCGCGATCGCGTCCGCCGTAGTGAAGAGTTGATCTCTTGATTCCACAGCGCATGGCCCGGCCATCACCACCACTTCCTGCCCGCCGATTCTGGTGCCGTTCGCCAGTTCGACGATGGTCCCTTCCGGCCGGAAGCCTCGACCGGCCAGTTTGTAGGGAGAGCTTATTCGGTGAACCTCCTGCACTCCCGGCAGCAATTCGATGTTGCGGATGTCGAAATCGATCCCCGCTCCCACCGCGCCCAGCACGGTTTGCCGCGCGCCGGTGGAGCGGTGCACCTCGAACCCCAGCTTCACCAGGTGCTCGATCGCCTGTTGAATCTGGTCTTCGCCCGCGGCTTCCTGCATCGCAATAATCATCGGTTATCTCTAGTTTATCTCTCAGCTTTGCCCGTGCAGCGGCGGCTCAAATCATTCCATTTCCGAATCCAGCTCGGTCAACGTCTTCGCCGCTTCCGCTGGCGGGGTAATCTCTTCCTTCTGGATATTCCGCATCACATCCATGATTCGCTCGTAAATTCGGGTCAGCTCCCGGTCTGGCAACGGTCCTTGATTCACTCGCCGCACATTCTCAAAGACCGTTCCCTCACGGTCCGGCTCGTAGATCGGCAGACTGGTGTGGCGTTTCAGGCGCCCGATCTCCTGCGCCGCGCGCGCACGCTCGCTTAGCAGTTCAACCAGCCGCCGATCGATCTCGTCAATTTTCTTCCGCCAATCTGTAATGTCCATAAGACCACTCTCAGCTGTTAGCTATCAGCCTTCAGTACATTTCAACGCGGAGACTCCAAAATTCCGTTTCGAGATCCGGCGTCCGAAGTCCGAGCCACTAACAGCCGAAGGCTGACAGGTTCCTCACGAATTCTGTCACAGCCGCCGCTTCCCGTCCTTGGTTGTGCTCAATCGTTTCCACGATGGCGCTGCCCACCACGACCGCATCCGCAAACTCGCCCACCTCGGCAAACTGCTTCGGAGTTGAAATTCCGAACCCAACTGCAATCGGCAACCTGGTTACGCGCCGCAACCGCCGCACCAGCTTCTTCGCATCCTGCGCAAGTTGCTGCCGCGCTCCCGTTACCCCCGTTCTCGATAGCGCGTATACAAATCCGCGGGAAGCTTGCGCAATCCGCTTCAAGCGCTCATCCGGACTCGTGGGCGCCGCCAAAAACACCGGCGCCAAATCGTGCGCGCGCATCGCCTGCACATACCCGGCGGATTCTTCCACTGGGAGATCGATCACCAGCGCGCCGTCCACTCCGGCATGGCGCGCCACTATGCAGAATTTCTCCATCCCCATGCGCAAAATTGGATTCAGATAAGAGAACACAATCAGGCCCGTCGATTGTGCCTGCTCCCGTACCTCTGCCGCCAGCGCTAAAACCTGTGCCAGCGTTGTTCCACGCTTGAGCGCTCGCTCGCTGGCACGCTGAATCACTGGCCCATCCGCCACCGGATCGCTGAACGGCACTCCCAACTCAATCACATCCGCGCCCGCCTCAATCGCGGCCAGCACGATTTCGCGAGTCGTCGCCAGATCCGGATCGCCGCAGGTTACGTATACGACCAGCCCGGGCTTGTTGTAGAAAGAAAGTGGCATGACGGATTGAGTCATTGAATCATTGAGAGATTGATTCAATGACTCAATCTCTCAATGTTTCGATCTAATTTCAGGTTCTCCCGCAAAATCCCAATATCCTTATCCCCGCGCCCGGAAATATTCGCAATCACCACGTCTGACTTCTTCATCGTGGGCGCGCGCTTTAGCATTTCCGCCACGGCATGTGCCGACTCCAGCGCCGGAATAATTCCCTCGGTCCGCGCCAGAAAAGTGGTCGCCTCCAGCGCTTCCGCATCCGACGCCGGAACGTACTCCGCCCGCCCAGCATCGCGCAGAGCCGCGTGCTCCGGCCCGATCGACGGATAATCCAGACCGGCCGAAACCGAATGCGTATTCGCGATCTGCCCCGCGGCATCCTGCAACACGTACGAAAACGTTCCCTGCAGTACTCCCGGCAAGCCTCCGCGAAACCGCGCCGCATGATCTCCCAGCGCCTCGCCGCGTCCTCCGGCTTCGACGCCAACCAAGCGAACCTTCTTATCCTTAATAAACTCGTAGAAAATGCCGATCGAATTCGATCCTCCGCCGACGCACGCAATCACCGCCGCCGGTAGCTTGTTCTCGGCCTTCAGAATCTGCGCCCGCGCCTCGTGCCCTATGACACGATGAAAATCCCGCACCATCGTTGGATACGGATGCGCGCCCAGCACACTCCCCAACAAGTAGTGAGTTGTCCGTACATTCGTCACCCAGTCGCGCATGGCTTCGTTGATCGCATCTTTCAGCGTCCGCGATCCTGATTCGACCCCGCGCACTTCCGCTCCCAGTAGCCTCATGCGGAACACATTCAACTCCTGCCGCCGCATGTCCTCGGTCCCCATATAAACGACGCACTCGAAACCCAGCAGCGCGCAAACCGTAGCAGTTGCCACCCCGTGCTGCCCCGCGCCGGTCTCGGCAATCACCCGGCGCTTCCCCATGCGCTCCACCAGCAGCCCTTGCCCCAGGCAGTTATTGATTTTGTGCGCGCCGGTATGCAGCAGATCTTCGCGCTTCAAATAAATCCTCGCGCCGCCCAGCTTCTGCGTGAGCCGCCGCGCGAAAAACAAAGGCGTCGGACGCCCTGCATACGTTCTCAGCAACTCCTCCAACCGCTTCTGAAACTTCCGATCGCGCTTCGCCTTCTCGTACTCGCGCTCCAATTCCTCGAGCGCCGCCATCAGCGTTTCGGGCACATACCGTCCACCATAAACACCAAAACGGCCTGGTTCGCCCGCCGGAATCTTCGAACGCGGACTCGAATTCGAACGCGGGTGCCCCACCCTTGCGCGTTCTTCGCGCAGGGTGGGGATTTTGACTTTCACCGTCGTTCTCGGAAACATCGCCATCTCTAACTCTTCCTCTCAGCGTTGCGCACTGCTTTCACAAACGCCCGCACCTTCTCCGGATCTCTCTTCCCCGGCCTCGCCTCAACTCCCGACGCCACATCCACGCCCCAAGGCCTGAGTATGCCAAGTGCCTCAGCCACATTCCCCTGGGTTAGGCCGCCTGCTGCGACCACTCTTCCGAATCTCTTGATGTTATCGAGAACCGGTGCTGATTTACTCCAGTCAAACGTCTCACCGGTTCCACCGTGCGTAGAAGAGTTGCCGGAGTCAACGAGAAAGGCATGTACGATACCGGGCTGCCACATCATCGCCCAGCCGTCAGGGCGCTCTCGCGACATCGAGATTGCGGCGAGGACTTTCAATTTCGGCCGCTTAGCTACCACCAAGTCGGCAACATGCGGATCTTCGTTGTCGCCGTGCATCTGAATTGCCGTCAGACCGACACGATCCGCAACGTCGCAGAGAATCCCTTCCACTTCGTTCACAAACACTCCTACCTTTTCGACTCCCATCGGCAAGTTCCTCACAATCTCCCGCGCCGCCTCCACCTCAATCTTCCGCGGACTCTTCTCGTAAAATACGAACCCCACCGCGTCCACCCCCGCCTCGACTGCAACGAGGGCGTCTTCCAGGTTCGTCGTACCGCAAATCTTTACCCAGGTCATGAAAACCCAGTTGTCAGTTGCCGGTGCCCAGTTGCCAGTAACCCGTACTGCACTTAACTCGGCACTTCGGCCAGCAGTCTCCGCAACTCTTCGCCCGGTGCCTCCGCCCGCATCAGCGATTCCCCGATCAAAAACGCCCGATAACCCGCTGCCCGCAACTGCGCGATGTCTGCTCCCGAATGAATCCCGCTCTCCGCCACGCGCACCACATTTTTCGGAAATTTGCCCGCCAGCCGGAATGCCGTTTCCAGATCCACCTTGAACGTCCGCAGATCCCGCGAATTCACGCCGATCAAATCGCAGCCGGCATCCAGCGCGCGCTGCAGCTCATCTTCATCGTGCACCTCGCAGAGCACATCCAGCCCATGTTTACGAGCGCGCCGTGCCAGCCCTTTCAATTCCAATGGCGACAAAGCCGCCACGATCAGCAGCACGGCATCCGCACAATTGGCCCGCGCCTCCAGTAGTTGAAATTCGTCTACGATAAAATCCTTGCGCAGACATGGCAGCTTCACCGCCGCCGAAGCCTCTCGCAAATTCTTCAGCGAGCCTTGAAAAAACTCTTCGTCCGTCAAAACTGACAGCGCCGCGGCGCCTGCCGCTTCGAGATCCCTACCCAGTTCCGCCGGAACAAACTCCGCCCGAATCAGCCCTTTCGACGGCGACGCTTTCTTCAACTCCGCAATCACGGCCACTCCGTCCCCGCTCTTGTCGCAAATCGTCCGCCGAAACCCGCGCGGCATGTGCAGTTCCGCGCGTCGCTCCAGTTCGCGAAAATCGGCAGCGCGCTTCGCTTCGGCCGCTCGCCCGCGAGTTGCCGCCACGATCTGATCCAGAAAGGCCGGCATGGCAGGTGGTAGAGATTATACGAGAAGGCGCGGTTCGTTCTTCCAATCTTGGGTTGCTGTGCATCCGTGATGAGTTTTCGTTTAGAATGCGGACGCTATGAACAAGGTTGTAGCCCACGCCGATGCCGCGATCCACGACGTGTTTGATGGCGCCACCCTCATGGTGGGTGGGTTCGGTCTGTGCGGCATTCCGGAGAATCTGATTCGCGCCCTGGTGCGCAAAGGCGTCAAGCACCTGACCACAATCAGCAACAACGTTGGCGTGGACGGGCTGGGCATGGGTCTTCTACTGGCCGCAGGTCAGATTCGAAAACATATTGGAACCTACGTTGGAGAAAACAAGCTGCTCGAGAAAATGGTTCTCGAGGGGCAGATCGAATTGCAACTGGTGCCGCAAGGCACGTTTTCCGAACGCATCCGCGCGGGCGGCGCGGGGATCCCTGCGTTTTTCACGCCAACCGGCGTGGGAACGATCGTGGCCGAGGGCAAAGAAACGCGCGAGTTCGACGGCCGCACCTATTTGATGGAGCGTGCGCTGAAGGCCGATTTCGCGCTGGTAAAAGCGTGGAAGGGTGACAAGCTGGGGAATCTGGTGTATCGCAAGACGGCGCGGAATTTTAATCCCATGATGGCGGCGGCGGCAAGAGTGACCATCGCTGAAGTCGAGCATGTAGTCGAAGCCGGAGAACTGGACGCAGAGATGATCCACACGCCGAGCGTGTATGTACAGAGGATCTTTCAGGGTGAGTTGTTTGAAAAAAGGGTCGAGAAGCGGACCGTGAGGAAAAGCGTCGTTGGTCGTTAGCCGATGGTCGTTGGCAGGGACGCCGACTCAGGATGTCCAACGACCCACGACTTCACGACAAACGACCGAGGCCACCAATGACTGCAACCACCAAACCCGGTAAAGACGACGAAAAGCGCGAACGCATCGTGAAGCGCATCGCCCGCGAATTGCGTGACGGCTTCTACGTCAACCTCGGAATCGGCATGCCCACGCTCATTTCCAATCATGTTCCGCCGGGGATGGATGTAATCCTTCAATCGGAAAACGGAATGCTGGGCATTGGCCCTTACCCGATCGAGGGCGAGGAAGATTCCGACCTGATCAACGCGGGCAAAGAAACGGTCAGCGAGATGCCGGGCACGGCCTATTTTTCCAGCGCCGATTCTTTTGCCATGATCCGCGGCGGGCACATCAACTTGAGCGTGCTGGGCGCGATGGAAGTCGATGAGCTGGGAAATCTCGCCAACTGGATGATCCCGGGAAAAATGGTGAAGGGAATGGGCGGCGCGATGGATCTGGTGGCAGGAGCAAGGCGCGTGATTGTCGCCATGGAGCACACCACGAGAGACGGCGCGTCGAAGATCCTGAAGAAATGTACTCTGCCTCTGACGGGTGTGCAGGTCGTGGATACGATTGTGACGGAGATGGCTTACATCCGGGTGACGAAAGACGGACTGCTGCTTGAGGAAGTCGCTCCGGGACTTACCTCCGAGGATGTGCAGCGAGCGACAGATGCGCGGCTGATCGTCAGTCCGAAGTTGGGCGTGATGGAAAGTTAGAGACGAGAGTTAGAGACGAGACGGGGGAACTCCAGCCGGCGGTTGTTCGATCGTGTCCCGAACCTTGCTCCGGCCCCCGCGGTAGCAAAAGAGCAAGAAAAGGCTTAACATAATCGATTTGGTTGATCATTTCTGGCAATGAGGAACCTTATGCCCCTGCGCGTTCGGTCGTGCCGCATCTGTGTGTCAGCTCTCATCGTTGCGATTATAAGTCTCACGCTCTCGTCGGCTTTTGCACAGTCTGGCTCCGCAACCCCGGGCTCGAAGCCGTGGATGAATGCGAAGCTTTCTCCCGACGAGCGTGCCTCACTTGTGCTCAAGGAGATGACGCTCGACGAAAAGATCTCGTTATTGCATGGCACCGGCATGAGAGGTCTCGGCCCCATGAGCCCGCTGTCTGTGAGGTCGAACGGAGGAGCAGGTTACGTGGTCGGAGTGCCGCGTTTGGGGATTCCCGATATCCAGATGTCGGACGCGGCCTACGGAGTGCGCAGCAGCGGAGAGAATGGCCGGTACTCCACGGCCTTGCCGTCCGACGTTGCGGCTGCGGCAAGTTGGGATCTGGATGCAGCGTATGAATATGGTGCTCTAATTGGCCGTGAATTGCGGGCGCAAGGCTACAACATGTCCCTGGGCGGCGGCGTGAATCTTACCCGCGAGCCGCGCAACGGCCGCACGTTTGAATATCTCGGAGAAGACCCTGTTCTGGCTGGGAGTCTGGTGGCTCAAGTAATGAAAGGCCTGCAGGCCCAGCACGTGATCGGCGACATCAAGCACTACGCGCTGAACGATCAGGAGAGCGGACGCAACGCGGTCAATGTGAATATTGACGAGCGCTCGATGCGCGAGAGCGATTTGCTGCCCTTCCAAATTGCGTTGCGCCAGACGAACATTGCTGCGGTGATGTGTTCCTACAACCGGTTGAATGGCGATTACGCGTGCGAAAACAAACATCTGCTCACCGACATCGTCAAGAAGGATTGGAACTTCAAAGGCTTTGTTCTATCGGACTGGGGAGGGACACACAGTACCGTTAAAGCCTCGGCCGCGGGGCTCGATCACGAGGAGCCCGCTGAAATTTTCTACGGCCCATCCATGAAGAACGCAGTGGAAGCGGGGCAGGTGCCCATCGCGGAGATCGATGACCACGTCCATCGCATTCTGCGCTCGATGTTTGCCTGCGGAGTCGTCGACGATCCTCTGGAAAGGAGTGTCGTCGACGTTGTAGGTGGGTTGGAGGTTGCGCAGAAAATCGCGGAACAAAGCATCGTGTTGCTCAAGAACTCGCAATCGTTGCTCCCTCTCGATGCCGGCAAAATCGCCAGCATTGCCGTGATCGGCCCACATGCCGACGTGGGAATGATTTCCGGCGGAGGCTCGGCGCAGGTAGATCCGCCGGGAGGAAACGCAATCATGCCGCCGGGACAAGGCCGGACGAAATGGCAGGACCAAGTCTGGTTCCCGACGTCTCCCTTGAAGACCATCAAGGCGAAGGTTGCTCACGCGACCGTTCAATACGATCCCGGAACCGATGCTTCCTCGGCGGCGGCGGCGGCAAAGAGCGCCGATGTGGCGATCGTGTTCGCTTACCAATGGGAAAGCGAGGGCATGGATCTCGACAACCTCTCGCTTCCAGGAAACCAGGATGATCTGATCGCGAAAGTTGCAGCCGCGAATCCCCACACCGTTGTCGTGCTCGAAACTGGGGGTCCGGTAACCATGCCGTGGGCCGATCAAGTCGGCGGCATACTGGAGGCATGGTACGCGGGCAGCGGGGGCGCGGACGCGGTTGCGAATCTGCTTTTCGGCGATGTGAACCCCAGCGCAAAGCTGCCGATCACCTTCCCGAAAAGCGTAGACGATCTGCCGCATCGCAATGTAGTCAAGCCCCCTAAGAAGGCAACCACTGAAGGAGAACCCGACGGCTGGAAAAGAATCGCGGCGGGTTTGCCGGCGTTTCAAATCACCTACGACGAAGGGCTCGAGGTCGGCTACAAGTGGTATGACGCAAAAGAGAAGTCAGTACTGTTTCCATTTGGCTACGGCCTGTCTTACACCAGCTACAACTATTCAAATCTCACGGTGACACCGGGGAAGAATGTCCGCGTGAGCTTTACCGTGACCAACACGGGCGGCCAAGCCGGCGCGGAGATCGCCGAAGTCTACGCTGCGCTCCCTCAGAATGCCGGAGAACCACCCAAACGGCTGGTCGGCTGGAGCAAGCTCAAGTTGAATCCGGGAGAAAGTAAGGACGTTACGATAGAAATTGATCCGCTTTATCTCTCGATCTTCAATGTTGAGAAGAACGCCTGGCAGTTGATTTCCGGCGACTACGCATTCCTCGTGGGCCCTTCGTCCCAGACGTTGCCGCTGAAGGAGTCGGTCGGCCTGAAGTAGCCGCGCACGATTTGTTCTCGACCCTGCTATACCCGAAACGGAGCTGCCAGCAGACGGAACGGGAGCGTAATCGCAAGATAGATGATCTCCAGGACTCCGTGAACCGCGACGCCGATGATACGGAACGGAAGCAGCAGCAACCAGATGAATGGGTAGGCGATCAAAGCCAGCAAGGCAAGCGGCCAGCAGACTACGAAGAGAATGCACCACAGTAGAAACGTGAGCATGGCGGAGACCTCCTTATCTTTCTAGTGGAGGATACGACGGCGAGGGTTCTGAAGTTCCCTCACTAAACCTTCCCCTAAACTTCCCTCGCTAAACTGCGACCGTGGATTCCGTACCTGCCAGTTTGCGAAGCGATTCGTCATACGGAGCGTGGGCGATTCCCCGCTCGGTAATGATTGCGGCGACGTATTTTGCCGGCGTTACGTCGAAGGCGGGATTCTCAATCTCCACGCCATCGGGAACCATTTGCTTGCCGGCGATGTGAGTCACTTCTCTCCGGTCGCGCTGTTCAATGGGGATTTTGCTGCCATCGGGGCAAGCGAGGTCAACGGTCGAAATCGGCGCGGCAACGTAGAACGGGATGCCGTGCTCTTTGGCAAGAATCGCCACCGTGTAGGTGCCAATCTTGTTGGCCACGTCGCCGTTGGCGGCGATGCGATCCGCGCCCACCACGATCGCTCCGATTTTCCCCTGGCTCATCATGGCGCCAGCCATGTTGTCGGAAATCACCGTGGTGGGAATGCCGTCTTTCATCAGTTCCCACGCGGTGAGGCGCGAGCCTTGCAGAAATGGGCGCGTCTCATCGGCATAGACGTGAATTTTCTTGCCTTGCTCCACCGCTGCGCGGATCACGCCGAGCGCCGTTCCGTATCCGGCGGTGGCGAGCGCGCCGGCGTTGCAGTGCGTGAGGACTCCGCCTTCGGCGGGCATGAGCGTAGCGCCGTGGCGTCCCATGGCCTGATTAGCGGCGATATCTTCCGCGTGCATACGCTGCGCTTCGTCGATCAGCCTCTGCTTGATCTGTGAAATAGGACGGATGCGGATGCGTTCGAATTTTTCCTGCATGCGGCGGATCGCCCAGAAAAGATTGACGGCGGTCGGGCGGGTTTTGCCCATGATTTCGCACGCTTGATCGAAGTCGCGTTTGAGGTCGCTTGCACTTTCGGCCTTCGAATTCTTCACCGCCAGCGCGATGCCCATGGCCGCGGCGACGCCGATCGCCGGCGCTCCGCGCACAACCATGTTGCGGATTACGTCGGCAACCTGCTCATGCGTCGTGCAGGTGACATAGGTTTCTTCCGTGGGCAGCTTCGTCTGGTCGATGAAGCGTACGCCGTCGTCGGTCCATTCGAGAGTTCGGATCATGCAACGCTTTTCAGTTCTCAATTCGCAGAATAATCGCTGGCGCGGTATCGTCATTCTGGAGGACATGCTCGGTCCGCACGTCTTTCGCGGTGAAGATCGAGATGAACGGTGCTGGGGCAGCGGCCTTTTCCACGTTGGGACGGCCGTTGGCTTCTTCACGCTCCACCAGGCACATCACGCCGGTGATCTCAAACCCGAATTCACGAGCCGCCTCGATGGCTTGAATCGTGGATGCGCCGGTGGTGCAAACGTCGTCGACGATGACCACTCGCGCCCCTCTCTCTCGGAACCCCTCAATGCGTTGTCCCGTGCCGTGCTGCTTTTCAGCCTTGCGCACGAGAAATCCATGCAACTCCCCGCTCACCACAGAAACCGCAACCACCACCGGATCGGCGCCCATGGTCAGGCCGCCGATCGCTTGCGCTTTCCATCCCAGCTTGCGGATTTCGCCGGAAAACACTTCACCGACGAGGCGCGATCCCTTGGCATCGAGCGTAGTCGTCCGGCAGTCGATGTAGTAGTCGCTGGTGCCGCCGGAAGAGAGCGTGAACTGACCCAGCCGGAAAGACTTGTGGGCCAGCAGGCGCAGCAATTCTGCTTTCGGATCCGGACGCGGAGGATACATCAGGTTTCTACGATACCACGGAGAATCTACCTCCGCTTTCCCCTTCGGCGGCAATTCCGAAACGCCGAAAAACGCCACAGTTCGGCTGGCGTGGTAACCTGAATATTCTCCTAACGATAAGCTTCGAGGTCTGACTTTGCCGAGTGTTAGAAAGCCTTCCTTACGTTTTTTGCTGGCTGCATTTTCCTTTTTTCTCGCCAACCTTGGCTCCTGGCTCCTACCGGCTGCGTTCGCCGAAGGCACGCGCACCTGGGAGCAGTCGAAATTCGAAGAATTGACCAAAGGCACCGCCACCGGAGTCGCGATTCGCAGCTCGGGAGGCTTGGAACTTGCGCCTGTGTTCAAGAGTCTATATGCGACGCCCTCGACTTATATCTGGGCGGTTGCGGCCGACGATGCCGGCAATGTCTACGCCGCAACCGGAGCGCCGGCACGCGTCTACCGCATTTCGCAGGATGGAAAAGCAACCATTATTTTTGAGCCGCAGGAGCTCCAGGTACAGGCGCTGCAAGCCGCGCCAGGGGGGGTAATCTACGCGGCCACAGCGCCGGATGGCAAGGTTTACCGCATCGAACACCACCCCGGCGGCAAGACCGAAACCGACACGCAGTCTGCCAAGCCCGCCGAAAAAGACTCGGCAAAGCTCGGTGTCGATCCCTCGTGGAGTTCGTCCGTATATTTGGAGCCGGGAACGAAATACATCTGGGACCTCGCGCTGGATGCGTCCGGCAATCTATTTATTGCGACCGGCGATCACGGCGAAATTTACCGCGTTAGTCCGAAAGGCGAACACTCGGTTTTCTTCAAAAGCGATGAGGCCCACATCCGCGTGCTGGCAGTGGATGGTCAAGGCAACCTGATCGCGGGTTCGGATGGCAGTGGACTGATCTACCGGATTTCTCCTGCGGGCGAAGGGTTTGTGCTGTACAGCGCTCCGAAGAAGGAGATTACGGCGCTGGCATTGGATCACGCAGGCAACATTTACGCCGCTGCCGTAGGTGAGAAGCGGGCTGGAGTTGTATCGGCCGCTCCCACAAACGGACCGATGCTGACCTTTGGAGCAAATGCGGCCGCAGCATCTCCTCAAATGCCCGGAATCACGATCACGCCCGCCCCCGGGATCGCGCCAGTGGCCGGGCCATTTCCATTTCCAGGAGGCGGAGCAAGTGGCGGGTCGGATGTGTACCGGATTGCGCCCGACGGTTCGCCGGTGCGGGTCTGGACTTCGCGCGACGATATCGTGTATGCGCTGGCTTTCGATTCGCAGGGGCGGCTGCTGGTGGGGACAGGAAACCGCGGGCACATTTTCGCCATCACTGGGCTCGATGATTTTTCCGATCTGTTAAAGGCGCCCGCGTCGCAGGTAACGGCGTTTGCCAAAGCTCCCGGCGGTGGCCTCTACGCCGCAACCAGCAACTTGGGAAAGATTTTTGTGTTGGGCCCGGGGCCGGAGTCGGAAGGAACGTACGAAAGCGACGTGTTTGATGCGAAAATCTTTTCCCGCTGGGGCCGCGCGGAATTTCGGGGCACGGGAAACGTGGAGTTATTTGCGCGCAGCGGCAATGTAGACAATCCCGACCGCAATTGGAGCGCGTGGAAGAAAATCGGCTTGCCAGGAAACGAAGAAACGGGAGTGCCCGCCGCGCGCTATGCGCAATGGAAGGCCGTTCTGCATGCGGGAAGCGCGGCGCCCACCCTGGATAGCGTAGTGCTGAATTATCTGCCTAAGAACGTTGCTCCGGAGATTGACGATGTGACGGTGCAGATAGGCGTGCGCTACCAGCCCATGCCCAAGTCCCCCGGTCTTGGCTTGAGCGCGGACGTCAGCGGATCGTCGGGATCGCACTTTGAATCGCCCATGCCGAACAACCGGGATCGTGACGCGATTGGTGTGAAGTGGAGCGCGCACGACGAGAACGATGATCAGCTCGTCTTCTCGCTGTATTACCGCGGCGATGGTGAAACCCGCTGGCTTCTGCTGAAGGACAATTTGACGGATAAGGCGTATTCCTTTGACGCCAGCTTACTGCCCGACGGCGGCTACACGGTGAGAGTAGTGGCTTCGGACGCGCCGTCGCATTCGCCGGGCGAGGCGCTGACGGCGGAGAAGGAAAGCGGGCGCTTCGAAGTCGATACGACTCCGCCCCGGATTGAAAATCTGTTGGCGTCGATCGAGGGTGGGCAGATTCATGTGCGTTTCCGCGCCCAGGACGGGTTCTCGCCCGTTAAGCGCGCCGAGTGTTCCTTGGATGCTGGTGATTGGCAGTATGTAGATCCGGTCGGACAGATTTCCGATGCGAAGACGGAAGACTACGATTTCAAAGTGGCGCCGGAAAAAGACAAAGATGGCGGCTCTTCTTCCGAGCATGTGATCGTAGTCCGGGTGTATGACCGGTACGACAACATGGGAGCAGCCAAGGCTGTGGTTCGCGGCAAGTAAGCTTCACGCGGAGCTTTACACTCGTTCCAGGTCTTCTTCATCGGCGGCTGCCGCGTTCGCGGTCAACTCGCCCGATTTCCGAAGCTCCGGGAAAAGCATCGCCCAAATCACGATCACCAGCAACGTTCCTACTCCTCCCAGAATTACCGCAGGCACGGCTCCGAACCATTGCGCGGTCACGCCCGATTCGAACTGGCCGAACTCGTTCGAGGTTCCGATAAAAATCATGTCGACCGCGGTGACGCGGCCGCGCATTTCGTCGGGTGTGCCGAGCTGCACCAGAATGGCGCGAATGATCACGCTGACCATGTCGCAGGCGCCGAGCAGAACCAGAGAGATCAGCGAGACCACGAGGTTGTGCGAGATGCCAAAAAGAATGGTGAAGACTCCGAAGCCGGCGACGGACCACAAAAGCATCGGTCCGGAACGGCCGCGCAACGGCCGGTGTGCCAGCAGCACCGCCATGATCGCGGCGCCGACTCCGGGAGCGGTGCGCAGCAGGCCCAGTCCCCAGGGTCCGGTGTGGAGAATCTCTCGGGCATAGACAGGGAGCAGGGCGACGGCTCCGCCGAGCAGCACGGCGAAAAGATCGAGCGAGATCGCGCCCAGAATCAACTTTTCGCGCCAGATGAAATGCAGTCCCGCAAAAACGGTCTTAAATGTCATGGGCTCGCGCCGCCGCGATTGCGGATGCGTCTGGATGCGCAAAGTAGAGAACATCGCTCCGATGGCGGTCAGCATGGCTGCGGCGTAAACCGCGGAAGGCCCGCGCAATAGAGCGTAGAGAATGCCGCCGAACGAGGGTCCGAGGATGGTCGCGGCTTGAAAGGTTGTGGCGTTCCAGGTTACGGCGTTGTGGAAATGCTCGTCGGGGACGAGTTGCGGCAGAATGGAGCGGCTGGCGGGACCGTTGAACGATCGCACTACGCCGAGCAGAACCAGAACAATATAAATCGAACTCACCGAGCGCACGCCGCGCTCTGCGATGACCAGCAATAAGCCGGAGCAGAGCGCGAAGCCTGCGTAGCAGGACGTGAGCACGGTGCGGCGCTTGAAGCGATCGGAAGCGTGACCGGAAATCGGGAAGAGCAAGATTCCAGGCAGAAATTGCGCGAGACCGACGAGTCCAAGGTCGAGGGGACGTTTTGTGATTTCGTAGACCTGCCAGCCCACGGCGACAGCTTGCATCTCGACCGCGCTGACGATCAAGAATCTAGCGATCTGGAAATACACGAACGCAGGATGAGTGAAGGCGACGCGTCCGGCTCGGAAGTCGGCGGCTGCGGACATGAACTTCTAATGTGCCACAGAAAGCGCCGACGTGCAGCGCCGAAGCATCTGGGGATTGGGCTTCTCGTCTGTGGCCGCGCGCTGATTTTCTGCTTTGCCCTTCGATTTGGCCGAACGTCTTAGGCTGTGGATTCCTCATCGAAATAAACAGGAGATAGAACCGGCGTCGAGGGTTCCGATTTGGAACAAGCGGAACGTTTGAGGGGGTACCCCCCCTCCCCCCTCCTCTGAAAGGCTTGCTGGGCGCGGGTTTCGCAAAAGGGGTGTGTCAAAATCTAGATGTCAAAGAACTTAGGGTCAAAATCTAGAAAGCAAAGCACTTGCGAGCGAGCCACTCGGCTCTCTGTACCGCTTGCGCCTTGGCCATGATTACCTAAATCGAAAAGCGAAGGCAAGGTCAGACGTCACAACCGGACAGTGGAAAACTATTGTAATGGGGCGCGGACGGAGGGATTTGGTTACGGCAGATCGGATAAAATGAAGTATGGCTAAGACGCTGGGAACCTTGATCGTGGAGCGAGTCCGGCAGGCGCTCGCTCACGCGCGCCGCCGCGAACCCCTAGGCGACGTGGAGAAGAAAATTGAGGCAGTTCGTGCCGCTGCGCGTCATGAGCTGCCAACTTGCGACATCGATGCGATGCTGGAGGAGATCGGGCGGGGTCGCGGAACGAGTGTGCGCCCGTAGTTCTGGGCCCGAAGGGCCTGAAAATAGCCGGGCGCAGCGGGGGAAGCCAGAGCCGTGTCAAAATTTGTGAGATTTCTTAAGGTCTATTGGACTGAGCTCACGACTGGTTGCTCGAGGATCATTGCCGATCCCGTCCGAGTTGAATTTTTTCAAGGTCCACGCACCTATAACGTTTTCATGAGGGTCGCACCTCCCGTCGTGCGCGCTGGGGCTGAGAGTACGATTGCGGTTCAAAAGCAGGCGCTCACTGGAAGAGGTCAGAAGCAAACTTGATGTCGGGCGGCTCTTTGGGGCTCGTTCTCGCCTCGTTCACGATGGCAGGCTTCCCTACGGTCGGGGCGAGCTCGGCGCAGCGATGAAAAAACTTGAGGCCATTGATGTGACGGTACTACGGTCGCTCGGCGGATTGCCATACGAAGGGCAACTGGAAGAATACTTCCCATAGAGCGCTCTCAGGTGTCGCAAGCGGAAAGTGAGAAAGCCCGAAGTTTCCGGCCTAGCTAGTTTTTCGCCCCCACGAACTTCGCCTCCAGCCCTTCATACAATTCTTCGGTCGGGCGCAGGGCTGACTGCGCGTTGTCGCAGATGTTTTGTGGGCCGATGACTTCCGGGCGTTATGAATCATTCGCAGCCGCTCCCTCAGCTATCGTTATAATCCGACTTAGCTGAAAGTTGAGAGCTGACGGCTGAGAGCTGCCCATGCGCTTTGAACTTTTTATCGCGTCGCGGTATCTGCGCGCAAAACGGCGCCAGGCTTTTATTGGCATCATCACCGGCATTTCAATTGCCGGAGTGGCGGCGGGCGTGGCTTCGCTGATCGTTGCGCTGGCCATCAACAACGGCTTCCGGCAGGATTTGCAGGAACGGCTGATCGGATCCACTTCGCACGTCAGCTTGCTGCGCGTGGCCGATGACGGCATCAAGGATTGGCCGCCGCTGCTGGAGCGGCTGGCGAAACAGCCGCACGTGGTAGCGGCGGCGCCGGCAATCTTTGAGCAGGTGCTGATTTCGCGCGGACCGCGGGCGCGGGGAGCGGTGCTGAAGGGAATGATCCCGGCGGATGAGCGGCGGGTGGGCGATTTGCTGAACTCGGTGAAAGAGGGGTCGGCGGCGGAGTTGGAGCCGGCGGAGAGCGTTGAGCATGGATCGGGCAGAGCGGGCGAGCTTGACTCCACACAGGCCGGGTCTAAACCAGAACCAAAGGCAAAACCAGAGTCAAAGGCAGCGGGCAAGAGTGCCCGCTCCACACGAGCATTGCCTACACAGGCATTGCCCACACAGGCATTGGCCGATCAGGTGAATGAATCTCCGGATTCGCTCGCTGGGGTTCAGGCTCGCGTGGCGGCGATGCCTCCGATCATTCTCGGCAAAGACATGGCGGACAATCTGGGCGCGACCGTCGGGTCGGTTGTGCTGGTGACCAGTCCGCAGGGAGAGTTGACGCCGTTCGGCATGGTGCCGAAATACAGCCGCTTCCGGGTCGCGGGAATCTTCAACTCCGGATTTTTCGATTACGACTCGTCGTGGGCATTCGTGCGTTTGTCGGATGCGCAACGGTTGTTCGGGCTGGGCGATCTGATCTCGGTGATCGAGTTCAAGGTTGACGACATCTACAAGGCAGACCAGGTTTCGCGCGAACTGGAAGACGCGGCTGGCAAGGGTTTCATGGCGACGAACTGGATGGAGCAGAACAAAGCGCTATTTCATGCCTTGAGGCTGGAGCGGCTAGTCACCTTTATCACGATTGGCCTGATCGTCTTCGTAGCCGCTCTGAACATTCTGATCTCTCTTATTATGATGGTCATGGAGAAGACCAAGGACATTGCGGTGCTGATGTCGATGGGGACGCGCAAGGCGCAGGTGCGGAACGTATTTATGGCGCAGGGAGTGCTGATTGGCGTGATCGGAACCGCGATCGGGCTGGTTCTGGGATATGGAATTTCGTACGTGGGCGGCCACTATCACGCACTTTCGCTTTCGCCAGAGGTCTATTCCATTGATTATGTGCCGTTTGCGCCGCGGGTGATGGACGGGTTGCTGGTGACGCTGGTGACGGTGGGAATTTCGTTTGTGGCGACGCTGTATCCGTCGTGGTCGGCGGCGCGCATTCTGCCGGCGGAGGCTCTGCGATATGAGTAGCCCTCGTTGCGATCCTCGGAGCAGACGGCTCTTCTACTGTTTCGTTACGCCTGTGATTACGGGCGGAGCGGGATGGAACGTAAGGACGTTGGAGTGCATCTAATGGAACAGGATGTGTTGCTTCGGGTTCAAGGATTGAAGAAGGTTTTCCGGTCCGGTGAATCGGATCTGACGCTCTTTGAAAATCTATCGTTTGAGGCGAAGCGGGGCGAGATGCTTGCCATCGTGGGCGAGTCAGGAGCGGGAAAGAGTACCTTGTTGCACATCCTCAGCGCTCTTGATCGCGCTTCCGCGGGTGACGTATACTGCGCTGAATTGCACTTAAATGCGCTGTCGGCGGACGAAGCGGCGGAGTTTCGCAATCGCGAAACGGGCTTCGTGTGGCAGTTTCACTATCTGCTGCCGGAATTTACGGCGGCAGAAAACGTCGCCATGCCGTTGCTGCTGCGGGGGCAGACATGGCAGCAGGCGGAGCCAGACGCTTCACGCTGGCTGCGCGAGGTCGGCTTGGAGCAACGCGGGCATCACCGTGCGGGAGAACTTTCCGGCGGGGAGCAGCAGCGCGTGGCTCTGGCCAGGGCGCTGATCACAGGACCGAAATTGTTGCTGGCAGACGAGCCCACGGGAGACCTAGACGGACAGACGGCGGAAGCAGTTTTTGCCTTGATTGCGCGACTCCATCGCGAGCACCAACTCACCTCCCTGATTGCCACACATAACTTATCGTTCGCGGGCCGCTGCCACCGGGTTTTGCGGCTGGGACGCGGCCGCGTAGAGGAGATCAAGCCGGAGTCGTTGCTGGCATGAACGGCCGGTTTTCGGGCAGGAGCGATTTGCGGCGGAAACCGTGAGCTGCAAAGGAGAAAGTTAGTTGAGACAAAGCGCAAAGAATTCGACAGTCAATGGCCCGAAAGAGCCTCGACAAGGTGCCTTCCGTAACGTTATAAGAACCTTGGGGTCTCTGTGAAAGATGGCTGTTTGATTGCATAATCGTTGGGTGGTGCCGATAGAAACTCTAGCGGCGGTTGAGATGAGTGCAGGGTTCAGGTAGGTCGAGGGGGAACGGGCCAAGGACCTTCTCGGCCGGAAGGATCAAGGGGAAGGGCATTATGTTTGAACGTTATACGGAGAAAGCCAGGCGCGTGATTTTCTTTGCGCGCTATGAAGCAAGCCAGTTCGGGTCTCCTTATATAGAGACCGAGCACCTGCTGCTGGGGCTCCTGCGCGAAGACAAAGCCCTGACCAATCGTTTTCTGCGTTCGCACGCCTCGGTAGAATCCATCCGCAAGCAGATCGAGGGTCGCACCACCATCCGGGAAAAAGTTTCGACTTCGGTTGACCTCCCGCTCAGCAACGAATGCAAGCGGGTTCTGGCCTATGCCGCCGAAGAGGCCGAGAGGCTTTCGCACCGGCACATCGGGACCGAGCACCTGTTGCTGGGCCTGCTGCGGGAAGAGAAGTGCTTTGCCGCGGAAATCCTGCACGAGCGGGGCTTGAGACTTTCGACCATCCGTGAAGAACTGGCGCGCAGCAGCCAGGAAAAGGCGCAGCCACAGCGGCAGCGCGAGTCGTCGCTGCTGAGCGAGTTTTCCCGCGACCTGACCCAGGCAGCTGTGGACAACCAGCTTGATCCGCTGGTGGGCCGCGACGGCGAGCTCGACCGGGTCATCCAGATTCTCTGCCGGCGAACCAAGAATAATCCGGTTCTGATCGGGGAACCGGGCGTAGGGAAAACTGCGATTGTAGAAGGGTTGGCGCAGCGCATCGCCGACGGCGAAGTGCCGTCGTTCCTTGCCGACAAGCGAATTCTGGCGCTGGATTTGTCGTTGATCGTTGCCGGCACCAAGTATCGCGGTCAGTTCGAAGAACGCTTGAAGACCATTATGAAGGAACTGATGGAGTCGCAGAATTCCATCATCTTCATCGATGAGTTGCACACGCTGGTGGGTGCGGGGTCGGCGGAAGGTTCGCTGGATGCCGCGAACATTCTGAAGCCTGCGCTGTCGCGCGGCGAAATCCAGTGCATCGGCGCAACCACGCCAGGCGAGTACCGGAAGTCGATTGAGAAAGACCGTTCGCTGGAGCGGCGCTTCCAGGCGGTGAAAGTTCCACCGCCGAACGAGACGGACGCGGTCAAGATTCTGTTTGGCATCAAGGACCGTTACGAAAAATTCCACGCGGTTACTTACACCGACGACGCCATCAACTTCGCGGTTTCGCATTCCAACCGCTATATTCCGGACCGTTTCCTGCCCGACAAGGCGATTGATCTGGTGGATGAAGCCGGGGCACGGGTCAAGCTGCGCCAAACCTCGCTTCCCGAGGAAATCACGGAAGTGCAGAAGCGGATCAAGTTCATTGTGCACCGCATGGAAAATGCCATCGCGAACCACGAGTTCGAGAAAGCCCGTTTCTATTCCGATGAAGAGCGCAAAGAGCGCGAGAACTTGCGCGCGCTGCGGGAGAAATATCATCTTGACGAATCCTCGACGGGCGTGGTGGGCCGGGAGGATATCGAAGACGTGGTTTCCCGCTGGACCGGCGTTCCCGTCACTTCGATCAAAGAAGAAGAAACGCAGAAGCTGCTGCGCATTGAGGAAGAGCTGCACAAGCGGGTGATTTCGCAGGATAAGTCGATCAACGCGCTGGCGCGGGCCATCCGGCGTTCACGCGCGGGGTTGAAGAATCCCAACCGCCCGATCGGCTCGTTCCTGTTCCTGGGGCCGACCGGCGTGGGCAAGACGGAAGTGGCGCGCACGCTGGCGCAATTCATGTTCGGCACGGAAAAGGCTCTGGTGCGCTTCGATATGTCGGAATTCATGGAGAAACACTCCGTGTCGAAGCTGATCGGTTCGCCCCCGGGATATGTGGGTTACGAAGAAGGGGGACAGTTGACCGAGCGCGTGAAGCGCGCGCCGTATTCGGTGGTGCTGCTCGATGAAATCGAGAAAGCACATCCGGACGTGTTCAACATCCTGCTGCAAGTGTTCGAAGACGGCCAACTCACGGACGGACTGGGCAACACGGTCGACTTCAAGAACGCAATCATTATCATGACTTCCAACATCGGCGCGCGGCACCTGCAAAGGCGCGAGGGCTTGGGCTTTCAATCGAGCCAGGAGGAGATGGTCTCAGAGAAGGTCGAGGATTTAGTGAAGGGCGAAGTCAAGCGCACCTTCAATCCGGAGTTTCTGAACCGCCTGGACGAGATCATTCTGTTCAACGCGCTAGGCGAGGGCGACTTGATTCAGATTCTTGAATTGATGGTCACGCAGCTCAATCAGAACCTGGCGCAGAAGGCAATCACGGTTACCGTGGCCGACGAAGCCAAGCGATGGATACTGAACCAGACGCTGACCGATCGCAGCTATGGAGCGCGGCCGCTGCGCCGTGCTTTGCAGAAATACATTGAAGACCCTCTGTCTGAAGCGCTCATTCAGGGCACGATTACGACTCGGCCCGCCTTCATCGAAGTCTTCCTTGAAGCTAACAAGTTGTTCTATCGCCCTGTGGATTCGGAGAAGACCGAGGGCGTGTTGCTCTACGAGAATTGAGCCGTCAGCTTTCAGCTATCAGCCGCCAGTTTGCGCTGGCGGCTGTTCTTTTCGAACCGAGGGACTAGTCGATTCTAATGTGATGTGGTCCGGCGCTCAACGTAGAATGTGAAACAGGGTGTTCGGGCCCCGACCAATATGGAAATCACTGTGTATTCATCAGCCTCGTGCGCGGACTGCCGCGAGGCCAAGCGCTTTCTGGCCAAGCACAACATCACCTACAAAGAGATTAACATCGAAAGCACGCCAGGCGCGGTGGAAGAGATCGTCAAGCACACGGGCAAGCGCGCGGTTCCGCAGTTTGTGATCGATGGAGAATGGGTGCAACCCTACGTGCCGGGCCGAGGTTTTTTGTACGACGAAATGGTTCGGCGCCTGGGCATTAAAGAAGCCCATCCCTCTTAGTTTTTCATTCCTCAATTCTTCATCTCCTGAACAGTTCGTGGCTCCCGCCGCAGGGGTGTGGGATTGTGCCTGGAGTATCTCCTGTACATCATCTTCCGTACCGTGGAAAAGCCGCGCCGGACGCGGGAAGATAAGTATCCCCAGCCTTCGGCCGAGCCGCGCTTCCTCCGCGGAGAAGACGAAGACAAGCGCACGACCGCATCCACACATGTCCGAGCCAGAATCGCCGCGAGAATCCGACGAAGTCAGTGAAACATGGCAGCAGGTGGTGCAGGTTGCCCTGGGGCTGATGCTTCTGCTGGGCGCCGCGGCGCTATTGCACTTTTACGCTCCGGTCACGGCGCAGGGTCCGCAGCCGGACGACCTGCAAAAACAGGTCCACCAGCTCACCTTACAGGTAGACCAGCTTGAGCAGGAGCAGGCGATGCCGGCCGTGGTCCTGAACCGGTACCGGAACTCCATCGGCTACATTTATGGCGTGTATCAAGTGGGGTTCGCGAACCAACCCGCCGCCATCCGGGCGCGGGTTTCGGGAACGGGATTCCTGGTGGGCGGCGGATTGATTGCCACGAACCGGCATGTAGCCGAACCTTGGTACGGCGACCGCGAGGCTGAGGAGCTCATTCAGCGCGGCGCCACGGCGACGCTGGAGACGTTGGTTGTGTTCTTCCCCGGTTCACCCGAGCCGGTAAACCTGACGCCAGCTGCGGTCTCGACGACTTCCGACCTTGCCGTGTTGCACGCGGAAGATTCTGCCCCGGTGCGCCGGCTGGCTGTACTGCCGCTGGCAAAATCGCCGGCAGCTCCGGGAGAATTTGTGACCGTAATTGCCTATCCGATGGGAATTGCAGGCATGGTGGCGAAATCGCCCGCGACGGTTTATGACCGCCTGGCCTACCGGCACAATGACATCACGGCGGCGAGCGAGTTGGCGGCGTTGTCTCTGATTCGTCCTTCGGCGACGTTTGGGCACCTGGGCGATGTGGTGGGTGACAAGCTGATTTACGACGCACCCACGGCGCACGGCGGCAGCGGCGGCCCTGTGTTCAACGCCAAGGGCGAAGTGATTGGTGTGAACTCCGCCTTCATGGATGGATTCTCCGGAGGGACGCTGGGAATTTCCGTCGAATCGCTGCGACCGTTGCTGCAGAGCGCGCGAAGCAGCCGATAAAATCCAGAAGTTTGCGCGCCACCACGCCTGTGCACTGGCCATCGATGCCACCTTGCTGGCTTCAAGCCCGCTTGGCATTACCTGACGACGGTTTGGGAATGTTTCGGATTCCGGATCAGGACGCTTCCCGATGGAGCCGATTTGTCGAGGGTCAACTTTATTCTGGGCCAGGCGCTGATGGCGAAAAGCCCTTAAGCCATCCAGTCTCGCGCACGTGTTCATCTTGCAAGCGTCGCAGCCGCGCGGAGAGAATGCCGGAGCGGTCGAGGTATCCGAGCACTTTGCGATGGTCAGCGCGATCGACTACGGGCAAGCGCCCAACATCGAAACCGAGCATCTTGGCGGCGGCCTCGGAGACGAGTTCGTCAGGGTGAGCCACAACGAGATGGGTGCTGCCGGCTTCGAGCACGGTCATGGCGCCAGAGGAATCTTTATCGAGAGCGCGGAGCACGTCGCCGCGGGTGACGATGCCGGCAAGTTTGCCGGCATTGTCGAGAATCAACAGCGCCTGATGGCCAGCCACGCCGGGATCGTGTTGTGCGATGCGCCCGGCCAGCGTTCCCACCGTGGTGCTGGAGGCGATGACGGGCAATTTCTTCTCCATGGTTTCGGTCTCCATAGTTTCGGCGACCGTGACGTGCGAAAGGGCATCGGTTTCGTAGTCCTGATGGACGCGCAAGCCGCGACGCAGAAGTTTTTCCGTCATGATTGAACTGTTGGGCATGAAGAGCATGGCGATGCCGTCGGCGATGACGCTGACCAGCATCAGAGGCAAAACCGAATTGTAGTCGCGAGTAATTTCGAAGGCGAAGATGATAAAGGAAAACGTAGCCCGCGAAGCGGCGCCGAAAACCGCTCCCATGGCGACAAGTGCGGAGGCTCCGGGAGAGAGATTCGCGGCTGGGAAAAAATGGTTGGCCGCCATGGCGAAGATTCCGCCCAGGGCGGCGCTCCACATGAAACATGGCGCGAGCAGGCCACCCGACGTGCCGGAGCCAAGCGAGATTACCAATGCCGCGGCCTTGGCCAGCATGACGACGAGAAGGAGCTTCCAGGCCAATTGGCCGTTGAGGATGTCGCCAATCGTGTCATAGCCGACACCGAGAACGCGGGGCACGAAGAACGCAATGATGCCCAGACCGAGCGCGCCGATTGCGGGCCACCACATTTCGTCCACTGGGAGCTTCTCGAACTGATCTTCCACCCAATAGAGAAGCTTGCTGAAGCCGGTGGCGGCTACACCGGAAATCAGGCCGAGCGCGAGATAAAACGGCAGCGCTCGCGGGATGGCGAAGTCCATTAAGTGGACCTGAAACATCGGCCCCAGCCCCAAAAGCTGCATGTGGACGGCAGTGGCGAGTGTGCTGGCAATTACGAGAGGAATGAAGGACCGCGATTTGAACTCGAACAGCAAAAGCTCGATGGCCAGAATCACTCCCGCGATGGGAGTGTTGAATGTGGCGGACATTCCGGCCGCGGCGCCGCAGGCGAGCAGCACTTTGCGCTCGGACGCAGTGGTATGAAAAATCTGGCCGACGAGAGATCCCAATGCCCCGCCGGTCTGGATGATGGGTCCTTCCGCGCCGAACGGGCCGCCAGTACCAATGGCGATTGCCGCCGAGATGGGCTTGAGGATCGCCACGCGTGGAGCGATGCGGCTACGGTTAAACAGTACGGCCTCCATCGCCTCCGGGATGCCGTGGCCCTTGATTTTCGGTGAGCCGTACTTTGCCATGATCCCAACGATGATGCCGCCGACGACGGGCGTGATAATGACAAGCCAACCCAGGTGATTGTGCTGCGCGCTGATGAAGTCGGTCGACCAGCGATGGAAGAAGAACAGATTGGTGATCAGTCCGATGAGCTTGTACAGGGCGAAAGCGACCACACCGGCGGCCAGGCCGATGACAGCCGAAAGAAGCGAAATGAGGAGCATGCGGAAGGGAGCGGCGGTAAAGAGCGGATCGGAAGAAGCCCCGGGAAAAGATCGGCCGGCCCTGCGCGCCATATTCTCGCCGGGCGCGGTCTCCGCAGGCTGAGGTGCTTCCTGCGGCGTCCCTTGACCGCCGCCGCTCATGTGCGCTCCATTTTCATTCTTTCGTGGAAGCTACCGAACGCTTGCGGCCGGCTCCGTTGCCTGCGCGCATCACCCGGCGGAGAGCGGCGACCAAGCTTGGTCCGGACGAGCGGAGTTCGTTGTGGTGGTGGAGCGCCAGTTCGCTGAGAACCTTCTCGCCTTTGGGCGTCAGCGTGAGCAACACCTCGCGACGATCGTCAAGCCCGCGCTCGCGGTGCACAAATCCTCCCCGTTCGAGCCGGTTCACCAGTTCCACTGCGCTGTGGTGGCGGATTTGCAAGCGGCCGGCGAGTTCGCCGATGCGCGGCCGGGCACCTGCGGGCATGCCCTTGATGGCCAGCACGAGCTGATATTGGCCCCGTTCCAGGCCCGCTTTTTTGACAACGCGGTCGCTGAAGTGGAGGAATTGGCGGATTTGATAACGAAATTCCGCCAGCGCTTGGTAGTCCGACAAGGTGAGTCTCTTCATGCCTCAGGGCGGGTCGAGGTGCGATGCAAACTACCCGATGTATATCGTAACACGATATGATTGAATTTGGAAAATGATTCTGGCCTGTTTTCCCGCGCTCCGTTTAGAATCTCTAGTCCCACAGTTTCTTGGTCGGCGAACAGGAGGCGCGTCCACTTTGATTCCTCGCTACACTCGTCCGGAGATGGGCCGCATCTGGAGCGACGAGAACCGCTTTCGCACCTGGCTGGCGGTGGAAGTCGCCGCCACCGAGATTTTGGCCGAGGCCGGGATGGTGCCCAAAGACGCGGCCAGGGCGATTCGCGAACGCGCCGACTTCAGTGTGGGGCGTATTCACGAGATCGAGGCCGAAGTGCGGCACGACGTCATCGCTTTCACTACGGCGGTGGCTGAGATCGTGGGCCCGCAGGCGCGCTGGTTTCATTACGGGCTGACCTCAAATGACGTGGTAGATACGGCGCAGGCTTTGCTGATCCAGCAGGCGTCGGCGCTCATAGCGCAGGATTTACGACGATTGGCCGAGGTTCTCGAACGGCGTGCGTGGGAATTCAAAGACACACCCATAGTCGGGCGCACGCACGGTATTCACGCCGAACCCATCACCTTCGGCTTCAAACTGGCCAACTGGTATTCGGAAACGCAGCGCAACATCGCGCGCTTCACCGCCGCTGCGGAAGATATGCGCGTCGGCAAGTTTTCGGGAGCGGTGGGGATTTTCGCCCACCTCACGCCGGAGATCGAAGAGAAGATTTGCGCGCGGCTGGGATTGAAGGCGGCGGCGGTATCGTCGCAGGTGATTCAGCGCGACCGGCACGCGCAGTATTTGGCGACACTGGCGGTGACCGCCTCTATGCTGGACAAGATTGCCACCGAGATTCGCCACCTGCAGCGGACCGAAGTGCGAGAGGTTGAGGAGTTCTTCAGCGAGAAGCAAAAAGGTTCGTCCGCTATGCCGCACAAGCGGAATCCCGTGACCAGCGAGCAGATCAGCGGCCTGGCGAGGGTGGTGCGCAGCAACGCGCAGGCCGGATTCGAAAATGTCGCGTTATGGCACGAACGCGACATCTCGCATTCATCGGCAGAGCGCGTGATTCTGCCCGACTCGACGACGCTGGCCGATTATCTGCTCCACAAGACCGCCAACCTGATCGATACAATGTTCGTGTATCCCGAGCGCATGCGCATCAACCTGGAAAGCACGCGCGGGCTGATCTTCAGCGGGCAGTTGCTGCTTGACTTGGTGGAGCACGGCGTTTCACGCGAGGATGCTTATCGCGTGGTGCAGGGACACGCGATGCGCGCGTGGAAGGAAGGCCTCGATTTCCACGCGCTCATACTCGCCGACAAAGAAATCACCAGCCGCGTTCCGCGCAAGCAGATCGAGCGTGCCTTCGACCTGGCACGCCAACTGAAGAATGTGGATAAGATTTTTGTCCGCGTATTCGGAAAAGGACGAGGCAACACGGAGACCAAACCAACTTCGAAATCTCCGCGCGTTCGCCGAGGACGCTAGTTCCGTTCCTCGCGGCACACTTCTTCACGGAGCTACTTGTACAAACCCATCGCAGCGGCAAGAGTTGCGCTGTCCTAATCCGAACAGCGTCGGCTTTATTCACTTTCTTAACCTCATGCATCCTGCGGGAGCGGCTTCGCATCGGATAATTAACCATGCAGTTAGTTCGTAAAGTTTCGTCAATCGGGTCGGAGGTGACCTATGACAGCGGCTACGGTAACAAAGAAAGGCTTGCTAAAAGCGGTGAGTTCGCTGGTGGCGGTGGGAGTATTGAGCGCAACGCTCGCTGCTCAAACCGCATCGGCAACCCGCTACGATAATCAAATTCAAACTGCGCTCGCGACGAAACTCGCGGCCAAGAGTCAGTTCGGCGGCGTGCAATCGAGTGTGGAGGACGGCATCGTCACCCTGACCGGCACGGTCGATCTCTACCAGCGCAAACTGGACGCGGCCAAGCTCGCCCGCAAGACAGCGAAGGCCGCCGGCGTGCGTAACCGGATCACCGTTGGCGGGCCGAATGTGCCGGATGCGCAACTGGAACAGAAGCTCGCGACCAAGCTCCGCTACGTGCGCGTGGGCTACGACAACACGTTCGACTACTTCGCGTTGGGCGTGAAAGATGGCGTGGTCACGGTCGAAGGCGAGGATCGAACCGGCGTGGGCCGCGACGAAGCTTACTCCGACATTGCGAACATGCCTGGCGTGAAGGATGTGATTGACAACATCGGGATCGAGCCGGTCTCGCTGTTCGACGATGGGCTGCGCATCCGGGCGGCGCGGGCGATCTATCGCGACTCGGTGTTGAGCAAGTATGCGATCGATCCGGCGCAGCCGATTCGTATCATCGTAGCTAACGGCCATGTGACGCTCTACGGCTCCGTGGATAGCACGATGGACAAAACAGTCGCCGGAATCCGAGCCAACCAGCTCTTCGGCGCCTTCAGCGTNNGATCTTTTTTCATTTTGGCGGCGTGTGCTCGAAGGGCAGTTTCGTGTAGCGGGCTTTTTCTACCTCGATGATCAGTGCGACTCGTCCGTCGGGATTGCGCAGCGGAAAGGGTTTGCCGGTGTATTTTTGCGAGATCGGGTCTATCGTTTTCAAGTCGGGATCGGGACGGCGCTCGATCACGCGGCCGCGAATTTGGACTTCTTCGTAAGGATTGTCAAAATCAACGATGGACAAAGCGGCTCGCGGATCGCGCCGCGTGTTCTTCGCTTTGAGCGAGCCTTCCCCGGTACAGATCACGAGATGCTCGCCTTCGCGCCCGACCCAGACGGGCACGGACTGAGGCGAGCCGTCGGGCATCAGCGTGGCAAGATGCGCGAAGTTGGGGCGGTCGATGAGATGTTTGGTTTCCGAAGATAGAGCAATGCTCATGGATTCCTCCTCGTGGGATTCTAAGCTAGCCGATTGATCAGCGACGCGACATACCCTGCGCCAAATCCGTTATCGATGTTCACTACGCTNNACGCTCACGTTCGACGCGCACGAGTTTAGCATTCCAAGCAGCGCGGTCAGTCCTTTGAACGACGCACCGTAGCCGACACTGGTAGGAACGGCGATCACCGGAACGCCGACCAATCCTCCGACCACGCTGGGCAGTGCGCCTTCCATCCCGGCGCAGACGATCACGACCCGGGCCTTGGTCAGCGCCTCGCGATTGGCCAGCAGGCGATGAATGCCGGCGACGCCTACGTCGTAGAAGTGCTCGACGTCGTTGCCCATGAGTTCGGCGGTGACGACCGCTTCTTCAGCCACGGGAATGTCGCTGGTGCCGGCCGAGACCACGGCGATCGTTCCTTTGCCGTATTTCTTTGCGTCGCGCTGCAGCACAATCGCGCGCGCCAGTTCGCGGTATTGGGCGGCGCGGACCCTCTTCTTCACTGCTTTGAATTGTCGTTCGTCGGCTCGCGTGGCCAGAATGTTGCCGCCGTGTTTCGCGAGCCGGGCGAATATTTCAGCCATCTGCGCCGGTGTTTTGCCCTCGCCGAAAATCACTTCCGGCATGCCTGCGCGCAGCGCGCGATGATGATCGAGCTTCGCGAAGCCGAGATCTTCGAAGGGCAAGTGGCGCAGGCGCTCGACAGCCTCATCGGGGGTGAGCGCGCCGCGGTGGACCCGGTCGAAAAGTTTGCGGATGGATTCGGCGTTCACGGAGCGCTCACCTTAATACTCAGCATGGGATCGAGCGAAGTCTAGATTAGCATTCGCGGGCGGATTTGAGCTTTCCGTTAGCGGCTGGCAGCGCGGATTTTGGCGAGCACGGCAATACAAACCCGGCGCGCCTGGCCCGGTTCGCCGAGACGGGCGAGGAACAAGCGGCGCAAGCCACTCGGCTTTACTTTGCCCGCCAGGTAGAGGTCGTAAATCTGGCTGCCGATGCGGAAGCCCCATTCCTGTGCGGACGCTGCACATTTGTCTTCGTCACCGCGGATAGCGGCCAGCGCGGCTTTCTCGCAGGCAGCGCGAGACAGCTGTGGCAGATCATTCACCTCCGGCGCCGGACGCGAGGGATGCAGCACGCGCGAGCCGAAATACGCGACCGCGTGCTCGATCACGCGCGCATAGAACGCGTCGGTGGCCGAAAGAACGCCAGGATTCGCGCCGTTGCTGTTTGCGCCATTCCATCGGCGCGGCAAACCATGGCAGGCATGATGCAGGAAGCGGGTCGCGTCTTCGGCGGCGTGCATCATTTGAAATTCGCGGATGTAGAAAGCGTTCACCTGCGGCAAATAGGCGCTGCCGCGTTCTTCCACGGTCGCCAGCATACGCTCACGTTCCTGCTCGCTCACGCCCTTGCGCTCCAGCAGGCGGCGCAAGGTCGCGCCCGACGATCTGCCGTAGACCTCCGGCAGCAGGTCGATCAGAAATTTCGGCTGCGTGCCGTTGTGCGGCGAATAGCGATTGATGCCGAGGAATCCAGCCAGGCTGTCGATGAGGTTGTAGAGAGTGGGCGCGAAGTCGGGCCCGCTCTCGCAGCGGCTCCATTGATCGAGAAACAGGCGATAGCTTTCGTATTTCTCCAGCGGTGTGGCGTTAAAAATGCAAAGCACATCATCGCTGACGCGCACGGCTTCAACCTTGTCGGCGCGTTCGCCGGCGGCTCGCCAATAGAGGGCGTCAACGTTCTGCAACACCGTGAGCATTTTCGCGCCGGGCATCTGCGTGCGCACCGCGCGGGGCAAATGTCCGGGAGCGAGGTGCGACTCGCCGAACAGCACGAAGATAACGGCATTGGGATGCCGCTCGCGGATTTCGGCAAGTTTGGCGGCGGCGTGGCGGTCGCGGGCGCCGATCTTGCGCAGGTCTTCGCGCGGCATGCAATCGAGGCCGTAGATGGCTTCGGCGTGGTCACGGGCCGTGACCAGCAGTTCGTGAAACGGCGTCCAGTCGTAGCCCCAGTCGAGATCGAAGCGGATGCGCTCGCGCAATTCGCTTTCATCGATTTCGCGCCGCCACCATTCTTCAAGGATGTGCTGGTCGCGGGCAAAGATGGTTTCCACTCCGAGCACGACGGGCCGGTCGCCGGCCAGCGCGCGCTGCTCGATCAGCGATGCCGCACAGCGCTGGGCCGCGGGCAGCGCATGGTAGTCGCCGACGAGGACAACGTCGCCGCTGTGCAGAGCGTTGCGAATCTGCTCTGCGCCGAGAATCGAATCGTAATTTTGGAAAGCCTGGCTGAACTCGCGCAGATATTTTCGCCGGCTATGCGAATCCTGAGCGCGGATTTCGCGCTCCACTCCCACCAGGGCATGCAGTTGCGCGGCGCTGCGCCGCGATCGCAAATTGGAAGTGGTTGCCATAACTCAGTTTCTAGCTGCTAGCTCCCGGCTTTGTAGCCGCCCGGCTCGCATCTTGACTTCTGCGGCACGGCGTCCCTATGCTTTAGCGACTTTCACGTCCTCGCCGGAGAGCCGCTTTGCCGAATCATCCTCCGCAGAATTTGACGATCGCGACCACCGGGGCCAGTGGATCGATTTTTCTCAAGCACTTCTTGCTCGCCGCCGGACGCGATTCGCGCGTGCAGGCGATCAACTTCATCGCCTCCGACAGCGGCTTGCGCGTTCTGGCCGAGGAGTTGGGGCTGAAAGGTCGCTCCAATCTCGCCGGCCAAATTCTCGGTTTTCCCGGCGGCCGTTCGGCGCGCAAAATTCAAGTTCAATCGAATGCCGACATCGGGGCCAACGTGGCCAGTGGTTCCTATCCCGCCGACGCCATGGTCGTCATCCCGTGCAGCGTGGGCACGCTGGCTCGCATCGCCAACGGCATCGCCTCGCACCTGATCGAGCGCGCGGCCGACGTCTGCCTCAAGGAGAAGCGTCCGCTGGTGCTGTGCGTGCGCGAGACGCCGCTCAACAAAATTCACATTCGCAACCTGTACCGGGCCGCCGACGCGGGCGCCACCGTCTTCCCGCTGATTCCGGCCTTCTACTACCGGCCCGCCACGCTAGATGACATGGCCCGTGAGTTTGCCTATCGCGTGCTGGCTCATCTGGGACTGCCGCAGCCCGGCGCTTTTCGCTGGAAGGGCTGAGGTTTGTCCAATTGGGTTCAGCGAGTTAGCGATCTACCTCAGAAACAGCTCTATCCAGAGTGATCGGCCACTTCAGGGGAGGAAAATTCAGTGTAGAGGTCCAAAAGTGCTGGTCCCAGATGCCCGCCGGACATGTACGCCGGGAAGGAAGAGCTTGCGCCAGCAGATTTCCACCGGAGGCGCCTGGATTTCCAAAGCCTCGAATTGTGATGGGTTGGCGTAGAATGCGGCAAATTCCGAAAACTGGAGATACATGTTTTCGATCTTGAAACAATATCAGCGCCGACGGCTTCGGAGATCCCTGGCGACGCCGGTGCGACTTGTGTCGCTCACACTACTCGTGTACATGGTTGGCGCATCGGCCGCGGCCGACGATCGCAATCCTCTGGCCAACGATCCGAAAGCCGCAAAGGCGGGCGAGTACGAGTTCCGCATCAATTGCGCGCTCTGCCATGGACTGGGCGCGCACGGCGGCGGGCGCGGTCCCGACCTGACCCAGGTGCAGAAAAAACACGCGGACTCTGACGCGGAAATGTTTCAAGTCATCAGCAACGGCATTTCGGGCACGGCGATGCCCGCCAACGGGACCAACGGACAGGGCGTCGGCATGACCGACGAAGAAATCTGGCAGATCATCGCTTACATTCGCAGCGTAGAGGTGAAGGCGCCAGCCAGGTCGATCGGTAACGCGGCGCATGGCAAAGAATTGTTTTACGGCGATGCCAACTGCTCGCTGTGCCACATGGTCGAAGGCAAGGGTGGCCGGCTGGGACCGGAACTGACCGCCGTGGGCGGGTCGCGTACGCGGGAGGCAATCATTGATTCGGTGCGCAATCCCAGCCGCCGCCTGGCCTGGGGACTGACCGAGGCGACCAAAGAGTTTCCCCAGGAATACGAGACCATCACTGTGGTCACGGCGGACGGAAAGGAAATTAAAGGCGTGGCGCTGAACGAAGACAACTTCACTGTGCAGATGATGGACCGGGACGAACAGATTCACCTGTTGGAGAAAGACAAACTTCGTTCCTTCCAAAAAAGCCGCGAATCGATGATGCCGAAGTACGATGCCGACCTTTTGAGCGATAAAGATCTCAACGACATCCTGGCATATTTGATCAGCTTGGGGGCGAAATGAGGCGCGGATTCGACACACGAGGCTTCCACACGCCTCCCGAAGTTTTGGCGAGACTGCTGCTTCTGTTGAGCGTCGTCGTTTTTGCGAGTCAGGTTTATGGTCAAGTAACCTTCGATCGCCTGCTCAATTCCTCGAAAGAGCCGCAGAATTGGCTGACTTATTCCGGCGATTACTCAGGACGGCGCTTCAGTGCGCTCGACCAGATCAACATCACCAACGCGCGTTCGCTGACCGCGCAGTGGGTGTATCAAACCGGAGCCACAGGCAAGCTCGAAACTACTCCTTTGGTTGTCGACGGAATTTTGTACGCGACCGGACAAGATGACCGCGCCTTTGCCCTCGACGCGCGCACCGGCCGGCCGATCTGGCTCTACCAGCATCAATTGCCGGGAGATATTCGCCCCTGCTGTGGGAGGGTGAACCGCGGGCTGGCGATTCTGGGCGACAAGGTTTTTCTGGGTACGCTGGACGCGCGTGTGATTGCGCTCGACGCCAAGACGGGCAATGTAATTTGGGACGTCGCGGCGGCCGACTATCAGAAGGGCTACAGCTTCACGGTTGCGCCGCTGGCGGTGAAGAATCTGGTGGTGATTGGCATCTCCGGCGGCGAGTACGGTATTCGTGGATTTATCGACGCCTACGATGCCGCGACCGGCGAGCGCAAGTGGCGGTTCTACACTGTGCCCGGGCCAGGCGAGCCGGGGCATGACACCTGGGAAGGCGATTCGTGGAAGGTGGGCGGCGCACCCGCGTGGAATATAGGTACTTACGATGCTGTGACGAACCAGATTTTCTGGCCGACAGGTAATCCTTCGCCCTCGAATCGCGGCGAGGGGCGCGCGGGCGACAATCTCTACAGCAATTCTTTGCTGGCGCTCGACGCCGACACGGGCAAGATGAACTGGTATTTCCAGTTCACCAAGCACGACGAGCACGACTGGGATGCGACGCAGGTTCCGGTGATGATCGACTCTGGCGGCAAGCATTTGATCGCGCAGGCCAACCGCAACGGTTTTTTCTACGTGATCGACCGCACTACAGGCAAGCTGATTTCGGCGAATGCCTACGGCAAAATAACTTGGAGCGATACCAAGGACGCTGAAGGCCGTCCGCTGGCGAAAAAAGAAGCTTCGCCAACTCTTGAAGGACACACGGTTTGCCCGGGCGCGCTGGGCACGACGAATTTCATGGCGCCGACTTACGATCCACAGACGGCTTTGTTTTATGTCACGTCGCGCGATCAATGCGACATCTTCAGTACGGCCCCGCAGCCCTACGAAGCCGGCCACGCCTACTACGGCAGCGCATACTTTCCGTCGGAAGAAGCTGAACCGTATCGCGGATTTCTGAAGGCGATCAATCCCGCGACCGGAGAGATCAAATGGAAGTTTGAGCACACTTCGCCGACCTGGTCGGGAGTGTTGTCAACCGCGGGCGGACTGGTATTCACCGGCGATGCGGAAGGAAACTTCGTCGCGCTCGATGCCGCATCCGGCAAACCGGTGTGGCATTTCCAGATGGGTGGAGCAGTCTACGCCGCGCCGATCGCGTTCGCCGTCGACGGCAAAGAATACGTTGCCATCGCCGCCGGCAGCGCGGTGTACGCGTTTGCACTGCCATAGAAAATCTCTGTCAGAACTGCACAACGATTCCGGCGGAGATGCGCAGGTTGTCCTGGTGAGTCGCGAGGCCCTGGAACTGGCGGGTGCCAAAGGCGCTATCGTAAAACGAATTTAAATTGTTGCTGGTATGGAAGTAGTCCAACTGTCCCAGCCGAATAGCAAAACGCCGTGACATCTTGTAATCGACCCCGCCTCCCAGTGCGAGTGCGAAATCCGTTGAGCCGGTGGCGACGGTAGACACCGGGGACGGCAGGCCGGTGATGGTGCTCGCACTCAGGCTGACTCGCTCCCAACCGAACAGGGCATGTACGAAGGGAGTGATTCTCGCTTTGGTCCTGTACGAGAGTACCGGTCCAGCCAGGAAGGAATAAGCATTGCCGCTGGGAAGCCCCGAGACTCCGCTCGAGGTTGTGATCGGCTTGCCGTAGCGGCCGCCGAAGTCGGCGACGATTCCGAACGAACTGCTGGCGTTGTACTGCGCTTCGGCATTCCAGCCATTGAAATTGGACGACACTCCGAACGTGTCGGAAGGCGCTCGGAGCACCGATTGTATGGTCAAGCCCGACAATCCCCCGGAATCCATGTGCATCAGAGAATATCCGCCGAATACCTGCACTTTCGGCGTTGAGTCTTGAGCAAGGACAAACGAACCAATCAGGGCGATCCAAGTAATCGTTGCGACAGCGAAGCGAATGATTCCCATGTTCTCCTTTTGATAATAGCGCGTCTGCAAGGTCCGCATCCCAAGAATCGCAGGTTTTCCAGGAACGCCTCGCACCGACGTTGTGTCTGAAGGGGATAGGAACACGGACGCACTTGAGCCGCAAACAATGATTGACTACTTTATATGACTATGATCTACTTGCATAGTCATGAGAGAAGTTGCCATCTCGGAGTTCAAGGCCAAGTGCCTGGCGCTGTTGGACCAAGTCCAGAAAACGAAGAAGCCGCTCCGGGTCACTCGCTTCGGCAAACCCATTGCCGAAGTCGTGCCGCCTTCGCCCGTCCTCGCAGCCGATTGGATGGGCTCGATGAAGGGCCGCATCGAAATCTTGGGTGACATCGTATCTCCCGCCAATGACGATAGCGAGTGGGAGGCGCTGCGCGATTGAGGCTGCTGCTCGACACCCACATCTGGCTGTGGAGCCTGCAAGACCCGAAGCGTCTGGGCAAACGCGTGCAACACGAGTTGCGCAATACGGAAAACGAATTGTGGCTCTCTCCCATCAGCACGTGGGAGGCTCTGACTCTGGACGAAAAGGGCAGAGTCCGTTTGCACGGTGATCTGGACGACTGGGTAGCGGGGGCGACAGCGCCTTTTCGTGAGGCTCCGCTGACCCATGAGATCACAGCCGTGGCACGGCGCTTGCCGCTGCCTCAGCGCGACCCAGCGGACCGCTTTCTCGCCGCTACTGCGAAGGTGCTGGACCTCACCCTGGTCACGGCGGACGCCGGCCTGCTGGGACTGGGCGAGATTTCCACTCTGGGAAATCGGTAACCACGGTGCCACTCCCCACCCTTGACCGGAAACTGCTTTCCGTACTAATCTGCGATTACACCGGAAAGGAGGTGGTCGAATGACAAGTTCTGATTGTAGTGGCAGTTGTGGGAGCCAAAGACCAGGTGAGGTGGCTGAGACTTAGAGCTGGTTGCTCTAAGCGGGGCTTCCGAGCCGCGGTAACGAATGAACGCCGCGCCGGGAGCTACAGCCCGCACACTAACCGGTGAATACAGATTGATCCTCCGGCGTTAGGTCGCGCCAGGGGGGTCGATCCCAGACCCGGGAGTTGCCGTGAGAGGNNAGGCTTAGTGCCTGCGGGCCGTTCTATTTCTTGCAGTGTCAGTTGGCCGACGGCAGGCAGTCGCAGTATGCTTGGCGGGTGTCACCTCCGGACGAATCCTATTTGAACGAACAGCGCGAGCGCCTTCGCCTGGCGGCCAACTACGGAGGCATGACGGATGGCGAGTTGCAGCAACTGGCGCGTCATCCCGAATCGCTGACCGAGCTTGCCTGGGAAACGCTCGAAGATGAAATGGACCGGCGCGGCCTCGATGGCCTCGACGAGGAGGCGGTGGATCGCTCGAAGAACGAGGAAGAAGTCGAACTTCAGAGCCTCATCACGATCCGGCAATTCCGCGATCTGCCGGAGGCGCTGCTNNTTCATCGGCGGAATCAAACTCAACGTGCGTGCCGTAGATGCAGAAAACGCCCAGAAACTTCTCGACGAGCCGATCCTCGAAGGTCTCTACGTGCAGGGCATCGGACTCTACGAGCAGCCGCGCTGTCCCAAGTGCCGGTCGCTGGATGTGAACTTCCAGGAGTTGGACCGCCCCATCGCCTACATAAGCGCATTCCTGCGCGTGCCCATGCCCGTGCAGCGCCCCGCCTGGCGCTGCCACTCGTGCGACGCGGAGTGGGAAGACGATGGGGCGGATGCCGGTCGGAGCGAGTCGCGTCCCTGAGATCTTAACTCTGCAACGAACGACGCGGTGAAAGCGCATAGAGCGGGAACTATTCGAGCGGCTCCGGTGTCCATTAACACCATCCGGAGGAACCGTTATGTCTTCCGCACGATCCACCATCTCTGTCGTTCTGATCGTCTCTGTGGTTTGCGCCGGTGCAGCCTTGAGTTTTGCGCAAGGGCAAGCCACCACATCAAACAGCAAGCCCGAAGATCAAGTGACGCAACTGGAGCGCGACTGGCTCGCAGCCGACGCCAAAGGCGACGCCGCTTCGCTACGTCAGATCATCTCCGATGATTTCATCGGCAGCAGCTTCGACGGCGGGCTGCTGAACAAAAGAGACATCATTCCAGAACGCACGGGGCCTGGCGGGTTTGCCGGGGCCACTCCGGGCGAAACCAATGTGCGAGTCTTTGGCGATACGGCTGTTCTGATGGGCGTCATCAATACCGCCGGCGGGCCGCAACCCAAGCCAATCCGTGTGGCCCTGGTTTGCCAGAAAAGGCCGCAGGGCTGCAGATGATCGCGGCGCAACTGACGCAGGTGCAGTGATCGCGCGTGAACTGCTTCTTGTTCCACGCCGTCCACTGAATCTGGCGGTTTCACTCCCGGGTGTTTCGCCTCCCCAGCGGAGCGTTGCATTCCGTGGTCAGAGTCTGCCAGGTCAGGGTCTGCGAGTTTGCGGAAAAGGTCCTACGGGCACTAGAATACCCTGCTCGCTAGCGAGCGATCCGTTTCACACCCTGGAGGCAACATGAAAGCAAGAAAGACCGCATTGACGGTCGCAACGCTGTTTGTCGGCCTGACGCTGTGCTTCGCCCAAAACGCAAACCTGGGCACTTGGAAGCTCAACGAAGCCAAGTCGAAGTTAAGTCCCGGTCTCCCGAAAAATCTTACGGTTACGTACGAGGTCTCAGGTGACAAGATAAAGGGCACGGTAGACGGCGTCGACCCTCAAGGAAAGCCCACCCACACCGAGTGGACAGGCAAGTTCGACGGCAAGGACTATCCCGTCACCGGCGATCCCACTTCAGACTCGCGGGCCCTCAAGCAGATCGACGCCCACACCATCGACTTGACCTCAAAGAAGGACGGCAAGATCACGCTGACCGGTCGAATCGTCGTCTCTGCCGACGGCAAGAGCCGCACCCTCACCGTGCACGGAACCGATTCGATGGGCAAAAAGATCCAGGCCACTTCCGTCTACGACAGGCAGTAAACGATTCGCAGACACAACCCAGATACCCTTTCGCCAGCATCTTCCGGGCGGAAGGGTTCTTTGTATTGCACGGCTGGCGATTAGTTCGGGTTTGTTCCACTGAGACCGATTTTTTGGGGTCATGATCGAGTCCTATGATGATTTAGAATCGGCTTCTAGATGGACGAAGATGCCAAGGCGAAGGTCAAATCATCACCGGCTATCGCCCCTGAGGTGAAGAGGCCAGATGGTAATGGTGTCGAGGCCGATGACCGACGTTTCGCCCTCTTGGCCATTGAGGAGGCATTAAAAAGCGTTCCCGAAGATGGGCGGCCGTAAGCGTGGAAAAGCGGGTCAGCGCCGACGAGATCAGAGCGCGAAAACGCGCGGTCGCCCTCGAGGTCGCGCTAGAACTCTACACTTTGGCTGGACCGAACCGTCAACGCAGCGCCTTGAGAGCGCACAGAACAAACGATTTGGCGCCGATCAGTAACACGACGCGCTTGAGTCACCATCAATTGCATCGCTGAGCGATGCCGGATTATGCTGAGCTGAGCTTCACAGACACACCACCTGCAATTAGAAGAACCTATATTTTCGTCGCCCTTCAGGTCAGGCCCTCGAAAATCCACAGCTCTTGTGACATCTGACCTTGCGGCCAAAACGGAATCGGCAGAATATTGTCAAGGCGGAGGCAGTAAGGCCCAGTCCCCCGCCTGCGGAGCTAAGTGCTTTGTTGTCAGGATTTTGCCCGCAAGCTATTGGGAATAAAGACCAAACGCGCTTATCGCGCATTTGCAATCGCGCAAACCCGCATGTTTACTGATGAATCGCAAAGTAGGGGGGAGGGGGGAGCGGCCAAAAAACCGCTCCGGGACCCAGAGACTCCGCGCTTCCGCATGCGGGCAAAGTCGGCCGCGCCAATATTTTTCGGCCAGATTTCCACAGCACTACTGGGCGAAAGCGTAACTGACTGTGGATTCACGATGGCGAGGCGTTACACGATCTTGGCAAATCCTTTGCGGATTACATCAAGCGTATCTTCAGCAAGATTCAGCGCAGATAATTCTTCTCGCCCAAACCACCTGACTTCGGAGGCGTCGCTCGCGGCGGCGAGATCTCCCGCAAGCCTGCGGCAGAGAAAATCAATCAAAACGTAGTGATATTGCACGCGCTTCTCCGCATCGCGCAGCACGCGGTCGTAGACGCCGAGGAGTTCGCCGGGTTCGACCGTGAGTCCGGTTTCTTCGCGGGCCTCGCGCACAGCCGCTTCGCGCACCAGTTCGCCGACTTCGAGCACGCCTCCGGGAATCGACCACTCCGCCTGCAGCGGCGGATGCGCGCGCTTCACCAGAACCACGCGATCGTCTTCGATGACGATAGCGCCCACGCCGACCAGCGGAACTTCGGGAAATTCGCGTTGCATGTTTCGCGTAAGATGCCGCATGAATTCTATCGCATGGCTTTCTCTGTGACGGAGCCTGCCCTGAGCGAAGCGAAGGAGCCTGCCCTGAGCGAAGCCGAAGGAGCCTGCCCTGAGCGAAGCCGAAGGAGCCTGCCCTGAGCGAAGCCGAAGGGTGACTCTGTGGTTAAATGAAGTTGAATCTGTCTATGGCACTGGAAGAATATAAGCGCAAACGGCGATTTGAGGAAACGCCGGAACCTCCCGCGAAAGTCGAAACCAAGGCGGGACATCGCTTCGTGGTGCAGAAGCACGACGCCACGCGCCTGCACTACGATTTTCGGCTGGAGATGGAAGGTGTGCTCAAATCGTGGGCGGTTCCCAAAGGGCCGTCGCTCGATCCGGCGGACAAGCGGCTTGCCATGCAAGTGGAGGATCACCCGGTTTCGTATTTCGACTTCGAGGGCATCATCCCGGAAGACAACTACGGCGCGGGCACGGTGATGGTTTGGGATGTAGGCACGTGGCAGCCGCTTTCGCCGGTGCCGGTGCAGGGAAAATACGTGCCCGGCACCCAGGCCGAAGCCGTAGCGATGCTGGCCAAGGGCGATTTGAAGTTTCGTCTCGACGGCAAGAAGTTGAAGGGAGATTTCGCACTGGTGAAGATGCATGGCCGTCGTCCAGGAAGCAAGGGCAACGAATGGCTGCTGATCAAGAAGCACGACGATCACGAAGTCGAGAGCTACGACATCGATGAGTACGACGAATCCGTGCTGAGCAAACGCAGCCTGGCGGAGATCGCCGGAGATGCGGGCTCGAAGGAGTGGAAGAGCCGTCCAACGGGGCGCGGGAAATTGAAAGCGGCCTGGCTGGCGGATGCGGTGGCCAAACTCGATCAGAAAAAAAAACAGAAAAAACTGACCACAGAGGACCACAGAGGAAAGACAGAGGAAAAAAGCGGAACTGAAGCAGACAAGAATCTGGTGGGGATAACAAAGGCCGCCAAAACCAAAACCAAAAAATCCTCCGTGCACTCGGTGCCCTCTGTGGTCAAGGCCGTGGCGCCCGCCGCCGTGAAGCGGACCATGCCCTCGAACATTCATCCCATGCTCGCCGAGACGGTGGACGAGCCATTCGACGGGGCCGAGTGGCTGTTCGAGATCAAATGGGACGGGTACCGGGCCATCGCCTTCATCGAGGACGGCAAAGTGCGATTCGTTTCCCGCAATCAGAACGATCTGACCAGACGTTTTCCTGAGCTGAAAGATTTGCCGAAGTACGTGAAGGCGAAGAGCGCAATTCTCGATGGCGAGGTGGTTGCGCTCGACGAGCAGGGGCGCGCGTCATTCAGCCTGATGCAGCAGCGTACAGGTTTTCGTCCCGGCGGACATCGCAGGGTCGAGAGAGCGGATGTGCCCGTCATGTATTACGCATTCGATCTGCTCTATCTCGATGGTTACGATTGGCGGCGCGTGCCGCTCGAAGCGCGCAAGAAGAAGCTTGCATCGCTGCTTGTCGCGGGAGATGCACTGCGCTTTTCCGATCATTACGAAGAGCAGGGAAAAGCGCTGTTTGAAATGGCGCGGCAAAAAGGGCTGGAGGGCGTCCTGGCGAAGAAGCGAGACGGCATTTACCAGGAGCGCCGCACCCGCGACTGGCTGAAGATCAAAATTACACACCGCCTCGAAGGCGTGATCGGCGGCTACACCGAGCCCGAGGGCAGCCGCGCATATTTCGGCTCGATTGTGCTGGGGCTTTACGACAACAAGGGCAGGCTGATTCATGTGGGGCAGGCGGGCAGTGGATTCGATCAGAAGTCGCTTGACGAAATGTGGAAGCTGCTGAAGAAACTGGAGACGAAGCAAAGCCCGTTCTTCGGCGAGGTCGAAGCGTTGCGCAAAGCGGTTTGGGTAAAGCCCGCATTGGTGGCGGAGATCGAGTTTGCCGAGTGGACGGGCGGAAATTCCGCAGCGTCAGGGTCGCGGACTGCCGCAGCCGGTGCGGGCGGCCCCAAGCTGCGTGCTCCCGTGTTTCTGGGCCTGCGCGACGACAAGGAGCCGAAAGATTGCCTGCTCGAAGAAAACAGCTCCCAGCCATTCCCTCTCAGTTCCTCTTGATCTGCCTCGGTTAGATCCGGGTAAAGACATCAAGCCGGAAACAACAGCAATCCCGCAGGTCCCATGCCATCAGAGCGACGGAATGGTGGGCGCTATAGGATTCGAACCTATGACTTCCACCGTGTGAAGATGGCACTCTACCGCTGAGTTAAGCGCCCACTGGATTTTTATTCAAACATCTACGCGGGGATTATGCAACTGCCCGGGGGCGCGCGGCGGCAACGAGGAGACGATGAGCGCGACCAAAATACCGACCGATACTTCGAGGAAGCGGTGCAGGGCGAACCGCCACGGCGAACCGACTCCATTGATGAGCATCACAATCGCCACCGTGACACAGGCCAGACGGTAACTTTGGTCAAGTCCCAAGAGCTGGCAGACCAGGACGGTGGCGATGGTCGCCACTCCGAACCACAGCACGCCGACTCCGCCAAGGGTCACGAAGACCGCTCCCAGAAAAGCTCCCACAGCCGTTCCAAGAAAGCGATCGCGGGAGGCGCTAAAGGTTGCTCCGACTTCCGATTGCATCACCACGATGGCGCTGATCGCGCCCCAATAACCCTGGGGCAGCTTGAACAGGCGGGTTAAGTACACTGCGAGGACCGCTGCAACTCCGGTCTTAAGGGCTTGCGTGAAGCGAATGGCGTTGAAGTTTGTGAGGGCGATCATAGGGTTATCGGTGAAACATCGTTAGAAAACCAGTATGCACCACGACCGGCGGACGCCACAGGCGGAGATTGCGATGATTGTAGCGGGGGCCTCAGCGGACTCCGCTTGTCGGGTCTCCCTGGTTTGCTGGTTTCGTCTCGCAAAGCTGGCGTGGTAGCCTATCGACGGCGGGGGTGAGCACGGGCACGGGCTCGTGGCTGCGTCCTGCCGCAATTGCGAACCATGCCGGCCGAATCCAGACCGCCCCGCGTCCCCCTATCTCCCGTATCCAGAGGGACTTCCGGCTCTACCGTCCCAGAGGAAAAACGGCAACTTTCCGGCCCGGGGAGGGTTGAAGCTAGTGTGAGTTCCGCCGCCATAGACCAAGGTGTTCTGATGGCCGCCACGGGACCGCGCTCTGCCAGCAGCCTGCAACCGGCGATGGCCGGATCTGAGGGCTTTACGGACGCGGAAGTCATGCTGCGCGTGAAGGCGGGAGATCAGTCCGCCTTCGATTACCTGGTGCGGAAATACCGGCGGCCGCTGGTGAGTTTCATGTACCGCATGGCGCGCAATACGACCGCTGCGGAAGACCTGGCACAGGAGGTTTTCTTGCGGGTGTATCGCTCGCGCCAGACCTACGAAGCCAGCGCGAAGTTCACCACCTGGCTGTATCGCATTGCCACGAACCTGGCGGTGAATCACGCACGCGATACGCGCCACGAGCGTCCGGAGGTGATGGTCAGCCTCGACGAACCGGATGAGGAAACCGGCACCACGATGGACTTAGCCGACGGCAACATCACCGCGGAAGAGGCAATCGTGCGGCGCGAGCGGCTGACAGCGATCCGGCGCAAAGTGGAAGCGCTGCCGGAGCGGCAGAAGCTGGCGGTGGTTATGCACAAGTACCAGCAGATGGATTACAAGCAGATTGCCGATGTATTGAAGTTGAGCGAGTCGGCGACGAAGTCTTTGTTGTTTCGGGCTTATGAAACGCTGCGCGAACAGTTAAAAGAATTCATATAGAAAGCGTTCTGAACTTTGGCTAGAGCGACAGTGGCGAAAAAGAACTGAGGGGAGTCGGTTATGAAGTGCGAGGAAATTCGCGAAATGATGCCGGACATGGTGGCCGGCCTTGCGGAAACGACGCCGCAGATCGGCGGACATCTGGCCGGTTGCGAAGCCTGTGCCGCCAAACTGGAAGAATTCCGCCAGACGATGGCGTTGCTGGATGAATGGCAGGCGCCGGAGCCTTCGCCATATTTCGACGTGCGCCTGCAGGCGCGGCTGCGAGAGGAAATGGCGAAGCCGCCGGCAGGCTGGCGGGCGTGGTTCCGGCGGCCGGTGTTGGCGGCGGCGCTCACCGTGCTGATGGGAGTGGGGCTGGGATTGTTCTTCACGCAAAGCAGCGGCATTTACCGCCCCGGCGACATCGATCACGTGGCCGTGGTGGATACTCAGCCGCAAGCGGCGGAGCCGGGTACGGCGGTGAGCGATTTACAGGCTTTGGAAAAAAACCACGAGCTGTATTCCGATTTCGATCTGCTCGACGATCTGCAGGTGCAGCACGATGTGGTGGCGAATCCGTAGCGAGCCGGAGTGCAGAAGGACGTCAGGCTGAAGCGGCGGGCGCGGGCTGGGGAGAATACGGGCTGGAGAATGAACAGGGCGAAGTTAGTCGCGAGAGATTTAGCGGTGGTCTGCCTGATGGCGGCTGGCCTGATCTCTCCTGGCTTGGCGCAGCGCGGCAGCTTCCGGCTGGCCGGGCAGCAAAGGCGGCCGTATCAGGGCCGCGCCGAGCAAGCTGCGCGGGCCCCGCAGGGTCATGCCGGGGATTGGTTGCGCCACTACAAAGACATGTCTCCGGCAGAACAGGAACGGGCCTTGCAGAACGATCCTGGCTTCCACCGGCTGTCTCCGGAACGGCAGCAGCAATTGCGCCAGCGGCTGCAGCATTTCTCGAGCCTTCCGCCCCAGCAGCAGCAACGCATGCTGAACCGCATGGAAACCTGGGAACATTTGACGCCGGGACAGAAGCAACAGGCGCGAGAATTGTTCGGCCGCATGCAGCAGCTCTCTCCCGACCGTCGCCGCATGGTAACCACGGCCGTGCGCGATCTGCGCACCATGCCCCCCGAGCAGCGGGAACAGATCATCGATTCCAACCGGTTCAAAGGTATGTTCTCGCCGCAGGAGCGCGACATCATGCGCGGGGCTACGAAGCTGCCGCTCGCGCCTCCAGAGAACGGTAGACCCGAAGAGTAGGCCACACCCGAGCAGTAAAGCAGCTCTCGCTGTCTAAGTTTCTTGAGCTGTTCTCATATAGTGCTTGGGTAGGGCACGACATTCAGTCGTGCCGCCCAACGCCGCGAAAGCCGGGGCTTTAGCTCCTGAGGTCTGCCTGCCTCTCACGACACGACTAAGATAAGGAGAGAATCTTATGAACACGATTACTGCAAAAGATGATACGCAGATTTACTACAAAGACTGGGGTACGGGACAGCCCGTCGTATTCAGCCACGGCTGGCCGCTGAGCGCCGACGCCTTTGAGGACCAGATGTTTTTTCTGGCCGCCCGAGGATATCGCTGTATCGCCCATGACCGTCGCGGCCATGGCCGGTCCGGGCAGCCGTGGAAGGGCAACGAAATGGATACTTATGCCGACGATCTTGCGACCCTCGTCGAAAAACTCGATCTGAAGAACGCGATTCACGTCGGCCACTCCACCGGCGGCGGCGAAGTCGCCCGCTACATCGGTCGCCATGGCACGAAACGTGTTGCGCAGGCCGTGCTGATCGGTGCGGTGACACCGCTAATGCTGAAAACGGCCGCCAATCCCGGTGGTTTGCCGATGGATGCTTTCGATGGCATTCGCGCTGGAGTGCTCGCCGACCGGTCGCAGTTCTTCAAAGATCTCAGCGCTCCGTTCTACGGCGCCAACTGGCCGAGTGCCAAGGTCTCGCAAGGCTTGCGGGACTCGTTTTGGCTGCAGGGGATGCAGGCCGGACATAAAGCCGTATACGATTGCATCAAAGCGTTCTCCGAGACGGATTTCACCGAAGACCTCAAGAAATTCGACGTGCCGACGCTCATTCTTCACGGCGACGATGACCAAATCGTTCCGATCGGCGCGTCGGCGATGATTTCGTCCAAGCTGGTTAAAGGAGCCACGTTGAAGGTGATTCCGGGTGCGCCGCATGGGATGTGCTCGACCTTGAAAGACCAAGTCAACGCGGAACTGCTTGCGTTTTTCAGGCGTAACCAGGAAGCGGCAGCCTAACCGGCTAGTGGCCCGGCCTTTTGCCTTACCGCGAAGGCTGGGCAGTTCGGTCACAATCAACTGTTCATGGATCCTGAGCGAGAAGCATCAGATGTGTCTGCATCAGGCTTCCACCACGGTGAGTCTTACCTTGCCTGTCTGGACATAAAATGCGGCATCAGCGGTAATCCCCTTGCGTAAAGATTCTTTAGTTTCTTCGCGAAACACAAAACCTTCTCGTTGAAAATCTCCCCGTGGTTTATTTCCAGAGTGTACAAAACTGACCACAATGCAAAGCTGACATCGGACATACTCGTAAACGATGCCAAACACAAGTGAACGACGAGAGATAACGAGTCGTGCGAACGCTAAAGAAGCGGAAATTATTCATAATCCAAGGAACCAATAGCGAAAACAAATACGGACATCCGCGATTGCTGGCACGAAGAACGTGGCACGTCGCCAAGAACAGAATGATCCGTCTCGCGCTCGGAAGCGCATGCCCTGAGCTACTGCTCCCGGAGATTCTGCAAGCATGACAGCCAAACTTGCTACCTTAGACGCCAATATTCTGGCGGGTGTTGAAACCGCTGGCGCCATGGGCGGTGGGAGCATCGTTCTCCGCGGCGCTAGCGACAAGCCGCAGGTTGGTTTTGCGCAATTCGACTCCGGATACCTCTCACCCCACTTCGTCACGGATCCCGAACGCATGGAAGTTGCCTTCGAGAACGCCTACATTCTCATTCACGAAAAGCAAATCAGTTCTAAGCAGGATTTGCTCCCGCTACTTGAGCAGGTCACGAAGAGTGGCAAGCCGCTAGTCATAATCGCAGAGGATGTTGGGGGCGAGGCCCTGGCTACTCTCGTCGTGAAGAAGCTGCGCGGCCCGCTGCAAGTTGCCGCCGTCAGGGCACCCGGCTCCGGGGATCAGCGCAACAGTATGTTGCAGGGCATTGCCATCCTCACCGGGGGCAAGGCTATCACCGAAGGCCTCGACATCCAGCTGAAAAACATACAGCTCTCCGACCTCGGTCAGGCCGCGAAGATCACCATCGATAAGAACAGCACAGTGGTCGAAGTCAGGGCCGCTCACGACCAGAGAATCAGAACGCGCTTACACGCCAACCTTTCCCTTCCGCCGGGGCCTCGGAACGACGCGACCATGGCAGCGCACCGAGAACTTGCGCCACCCCAAGCGAAGACAGGAGCACAGGGGAGGGCGACGTACCGAAACGAAGGAATGCTGCAGACATTGTCGGAGCGAGTTAGCGACTCCAGTGCTGCAGATTGAATTGGTGGAGGCTATGGCAAAAACGGCAGTTGGTTTGTTCGAGAATTCGAGTTCGGTCGAGGAGGTCGTCCGCGATCTCGAGGCCAGCGGTTTTCCTCAGAAAGACGTCAGCGTCTTAGGTGAGCCACGGGAGATGGCCGGTAGCGGCGTCATGTGGAGGAGTTATGGTTTTCGCAACGGGTCCGAGCGAAAAGGCGGACGAGGCTGCTGAAATTATGAACCGCCATTGTGCTGTAGAGATCGAAGAGCTCAGTGCCTCAGTGCCGCATCTCCCTGGCACGGACCGCGATGACGTGGCTCGCGATCGTTCTATCCAAGTTGGGAGGGTCCGCTCTCCCGGCGCCGGTGCGCGCTTGTTTGTGTGGTAGCTCTTTCACGAAAGACAAATCTGCCGTCGGTCGCAGCGAAGCAATGAAGTGCGAGGGGAGTCAAGAACATGAACATTTTCAAGCTTGCCGTGTGCTTTTCAAGGTGTCGATTGGGCAATCGGAGTCTGGCTTGTCTTTTGTCGTTAGCTCTGTGCTTCGCGGCTTGGCCTCAGAACCTGTTGGCCGATCAAGATCAAGGCGCCCCAGCCCCGCCGTCGCAAGACGCGCAGGCCGCGCAGGCGCCCCCCTACACGCAACAGACTCCCGATCAGTTGCAGCGGTTGGTGGCGCCGATTGCGCTGTATCCGGATTCGCTGGTAGCACAGATCCTGGCAGCGTCCACGTTTCCCGAGCAAGTCGTCGAGGCCGACCGATGGGTGCAAGCGCATCCTGATTTGAAGGGCGATGATTTGGGTAAAGCCGTGGACCAACAACCCTGGGACCCGAGCGTCAAGGCACTGGCTGCATTTCCGTCCGTCCTGGGAAATATGGACAAGAACCTCTCTTGGACTTCGTCTCTAGGCGACGCTTACTACAACCAGCAAGCGGACGTTATGAATGCCGTACAGGTGATGCGCCGGCGGGCGCAAGAAGCAGGCAATCTTAAGACGACGCCGCAGCAAACCGTGGCGACACAAGACTCTGACATCAGTATTGCGCCTGCCGATCCCGAAGAGGTTTACATCCCCGCGTATAATCCGTGGTCCGTTTACGGAGGGCCTGTAATGGCATGGCCGGGATGGTACCCGTATCCAGGAATCTGGTTTGGCGGGCCGTACCTCTCGTTCGGAATGGGGTTCGGGATCGGCTGGTTCGGCGGTTTTGGATGGGGCTGGGGCAATTGGGGATTCAACTGGCGCGGCGGATATGGACTGTACGGCGGCGGCAGGTACTACTCCCGCAGCAACACGTTTTACAACCGGAGCAACTACTACCGAGGTGGAGGCGAGCAAGGCGTAGCAAGGAACGTACAACGCGGAGCTAACGGCAACCGCGTCGGATTTGACGGCGAGCGCGGCGGAGCGAACGCCCGTTCCGGCGCAACCAGCAGGGCTTTCAACGGAAACACGCAGGCGGCTCGAGGATACGCTGCACCTCGCGGTCAGAGCGGCGTCCGTTCAGGCGCGTTCAGCGGCTACCAGCACGGCGGACAGGCCAAGAGCTTTTCATCACGCGGAAGTGCCAGCATGGGCGGCGGTGCCCGTGGCGGGGGCTTCGGTGGCGGAGGCGGGCACGGTGGCGGCGGGCATCGGTAATCGAAGTGTCGTTATGTTCTATTAGCCCATAGCAGTTAGAAACGGAGAGAAGCCATATGCGCCGAACGAAGCTGAACCTCGACAAACTTCTTTGGACCGATCTTCCTAAACTGGCGGCGGTCGCTATCCTTTTGACGGTGTGGTTTCCTAACCGCTCCGTGGCGCAGCAAACGGGCCAGAAAACATTTTCATCGCCGGAAGACGCGAGCCACGCACTGGTCACGGCAGCGCAGAGCAACGACGAAAAAACGATGCTCGATATCCTCGGACCAGACGGGAAACAAATCGTCTCGTCCGGAGACGAAACCGAGGACGCCAACAACCGCGCTAACTTCGTAGAGAAATATCAGGAAATGCACCGTCTGGTGCAAGAACCGGATGGAAACACCACCTTATATATAGGAGCGGAGAACTGGCCCACACCTATACCACTCGTGAACCAAGGGAAGTCGTGGTATTTCGACACCGAGGCGGGCAAGAAAGAGATTCTGTACAGGCGAATCGGCCAGAACGAAATATCGACCATTCGCGTTTGCCAGGAACTCGTGGCGGCGCAAAAGGAATACTACTCCGCGCAGCACAACGAATACGCCCAGACCATCTTCAGTGACGAAGGGCAGCACAACGGTCTTTATTGGAAAGCCGCGGATGGCGCATCCCAAAGCCCCATCGGACCGCTGGTGGCGGCGGCAGTTGCAGAGGGCTACGCCAAGGGTCAGGCGGGCGCTCCGACTCCCTATCAGGGTTACTATTTTCACATCCTAACTCGTCAGGGGAAAAATGGCCCAAGCGGCGCGAAGAGTTACGTCGTAAACGGCAAAATGACCGGGGGGTTTGCTTTTGTGGCCTATCCGGCAGAATACAGATCGTCCGGCGTGATGACATTCATCGTTAACGAGGACGGAGTAGTTTACGAGAAGGATCTCGGCAAGAAGACCGATGTTGTCGCCAAAGGCATGAAGGAGTACAAACTCAATTCCAGTTGGCAAGAGGCTGAAGAGCAGCAGGAGAAGACTGCCAACGACCAGAGAGCCAAGTAAAAGGCATTCTGCCGCTGCACTCGCTCCAGCAGACTCATGCCCGCTCTGGACACCGCAAAATATGCTTTTTCAGAATCCGCATCTGGCATTGGGCAGTTGCCAATGCCGAGTAACCCTTTGTATCACCGCCAGCGCGATGGTTCTGAGTTCGGTGGGGTGCGCACATAGATCGAAAACTCCACTAACCTTGGTGGAGGTAGAGAAGCCGGTCCGCAAAGATGTTCCTGTCTATTCAGAATGGATCGGTACGTTCGCGGGATCGCCATGGCACCACTGCCCGTCTCAGTCCTGGCGTGTGAATTTGGAGCGGCCATCGCTTTCGGATTGATCCTGGACGGAGTGAAGATCCCTGTCTTTAGTCTTTGCTCGTCTTGGCATCTCATAGAGAAATGAGAATCGCCGGAGCGAGGTCGTTCCCCTGCCGCGCACGATTGGTGGTCTACGGGAACCGCGAAGGCAGCATGATCTTACTACCAGGGGCGCAAGTACTTTGAATTTCCGAAATCGACCGCTTACACTTTTGCCTCGGGTGGGTCGGCGACACTTCCAGGCGGCAAGACATCCGGCACGTCAAGGCGGGCGACGCCAATCCGACAATCGGCCATTCCGTAGTAGACATCGAAGCGGTCCGGTGAGCTGAGATCGTCGCGCCGGTCGATGCCGGTGGGGAATATGACATTGGCGACGGTCCCGTGGCGTTCTTGTGGCAGCGTCGGCGTCAACACCGGCTCCGACGAACGATACCGGATCACTTGTGGATGCTCTTTCGAGAGCACCATCACTCCGGCCGAGTAGCACAGCGGATGCACGTCATTGCTCGGTTGCTCCATCTCACTGACGCCATGGTAAACGATCAGCCAACCGTGCCGGGTCAGGACGGGCGGAGTGCCGCCGCCGATTTTGAGTCGCTCCCAGGCCGACACTGGAGTCGCCAGCCGATGATGAGAGGTAAAACGCCCGAGACGATATGGTTCACTGGCCTCTAAGGACATCGGGCAGTAGGAAATCCAAATGCTTTCCCGATCGAGATCCACCTCACGAGACGCGGGGCGGCGGGCGGTTTCTCTTGGACGAGTGCCGGGAAACAGCGGTCGGTGGAGCATGGCCAGCTCCGGTTTCCCCGATGGATTCGGAACGGCAACGGGAAAGAGACTGGCATCTTTATCATCCACGTCGCTGAATTCGATGCGGTGACGCGGAGCAAAAGTCGCCAACCCCAGGCGCTGCCAGTGGAAAAGGTCCGTCGATGCGGCCAGGGCGATCCGTGGGCCTCGGGGCGAGAGCGCCGTGTAGGTCATCATGTAACGCTGGAGCCGTTCCACGAACGTAATACGAGGATCCTCACAGCCACCACTGCCATCGGCTCGCCGCTCATAATCGGCTTTCGGCTCCAGCGCGATGCCGAGCCGCTCGACGCCTACGGGATCGCCGGCTTCATTGAACCGCACTCGCGCAATGCCGATTCGCGAGTAATTCCCCCGCGCAACCAGCCGCGGGAACAGGTAGAGCTCACCGTCAGGGCCACGAGCGGCAGCAGGATTCAAGACGCCTTCGATCTCCTGAGCATTACCCGGCTCCGGCTCCATCAACATTCCCAGGCGCTGCAATTCAAATGCGCTCATCGTGCCTCCCAGCAGTGATCTGGTAACTTCACGCCGCCGGATTGCCGACGGCTAAACACGCGATGATCGTTTGGACAACCCGCTTCGTGTCGCTGGGATCTTTGACTGAAATGCAATCCACTCCCACTGTTTCGGCGGGGTGGTCATTGCCGCCCACGTACAAGGCATCGCCGATATAAATCATCTCTCTTATCGAAATACCGAGGAGGTCTCGCAGTTTTCGGATGCCATAAGCTTTATCGATGCCAGGCTTGGTTATGTCGATGGATGTCGAGCCGCCGGTTCGGACAGAAAACTCCGGAATAAACTTGTCGAGGATCGATTTGATCTTTCTCCGCTTCGTGCAATCGGGGTCCCATTGGTTTTTTTCTTCTAGAGGGGCCTGCTGACCTAAGGCCGAAAATGTTATCTGGCTTCCCCGGTCTTCAATTTGCTCCCCCCAGACCTTTTCGATCTTGAAGCCTGTAACTCCGATCGCCTTCTTTAGGGAACTGAAAATCTTTTCTCTTTGATCCGTGGTCAAATCTTCCGAATAGATCTTCTTCCAATCTGCCGAGTCGTATCGGTAGAACTTTGTCCCACATGTAGGAAGGAGAGATAGATTCGCCAGGCGTTCGTCGTGGGGAAGATACGAAAGCAATTGCTTTTCAAACTGCGGCCAATCGCCTCCGGAAATCACCGCCACTTTGACGATTGCGAGAAGTTCGTGCAGCAGCCCCGACATTTCGCCATCAAGAGACGATTTACTTTCGGCAAGTGTACCGTCCAGATCAAACACAATGAGCTTTTTCACCATCACCCTCTGAATTCTGGAGATTTCACTCCGGCAGCGCAATCTCCAACAAGTTCACTGCCCCGCGGGGCCGAAAAGCACACTTTCCGATCGCTGCAGGTAACACGAATACGTCGCCTTTTCCGGTGGCGTAAGTGGCGCCGCCGTGCTCGACCTGCCCCGCGCCTTCGATGCACACCATTATCCTCGGTACACCCACGGCGCCGACGGAAAACGGCGATTGTCCACGCAGGCGCCACAACCAGAAATGTTCGCAATGAAAGAGTCTTTCGCGTTCCACCGGGGACGTCGTCTCCACCAGGGGCGTCACCCGACCGACCGGACCTTCCGCAAAATCAATGCAGGCAAGCGCCTGATCGACTTGGAGCGCTCGCGGCTTTCCCGTCTTCGCGTCAACGTGGTCCCAGTCATACAGGCGAAACGTCACGTCGCTGTTCTGCTGAATCTCGAATACCACGAGATCGCCACCTAGAGAGTGGACCGTCCCAGCCGGCACGAAAACAGCGTCGCCGGCCTTCGGAGTTAAGCATGCGAGGTGGTCCGCCACCGTGCCGTTCAACAGCGCCCGCCTCAGATCGGCCGCAGTTGTACCTAGCGTCAGGCCCGCATAGATTCGGCTCTGTGTCCCGGCTTCCAGCACGACCCAGGCTTCGGTCTTCGCGGTCTCGCCCGCTGGCAGCAGGTTTGCATTTGCTTTCGTGGGATGCACTTGAACTGAAAGCATTTCATGTACATCAAGGAACTTCAGCAGCAATGGGAATCGGCGGAACCGCTGGGAAAGAGTTCCCAGCAATTGCTCGGGAAACTGCTCTAGCAATTGACCGATAGTCTGTCCTTTGAGAGGCCCATTGGCGACGCGGCTCTGATGGTCATCGCGGTCGCTGAGAATCCACGCTTCGCCAACAGGTCCGATGGGTAGAGGGGCGGTGAGCAGGTCCGCCAAATGTCGGCCACCCCACAGCCGATACTGATAGATTGGTTCAAATCGCAGAGGATACAGAAGAATTTGATCAGTCGAGCGTTCCTTTACCCTCGTAGAACTAACCGTCGCTAGCAGTTCGTTGGCGCCTCTCATTGGAGCTTCTGCATTAGCGTCATATCTCTTTGTGACCTCTGGTTTCGCGACCCTATGGAACTCTGCTAACGGCTGGCGGCAACTTCTTCTGTTGGGCGAAAGGCCGCCCATGATCCACGCCACCAGAGAAGCCCCCCAACTAGCACTATGACGACGTACGCACAGAAAAACTGGTCGCTATTGCACAGTGTGGGCGGAATCCGGCTAACTGGACCTCCGCTCATCGCTGTGAGACCGCCGGTACGGCCCGAGTGACGAACCACACAGAAGGAATCTACCTGCCGCTGACTCGGAACTGACCCGCTACCGAGCGCGAACTGCAATGCATAGGTCGTGGAACACCTAGGTACGTCAGACGATGGAAACCGAGTGCAGCGGTCAGGACCTGGAGCAGAGCAGTCACGAGATGGGGGCAACGAGCTGGATCAATTAGTGGCGGAGGCTGAACGTGCGTATCTCTGCGCTGAAGGCATAGTAGTTCATGGCGACTCTCGTATTTTGTACGGGAATAGAACCCTTGAAGCTCAAGTCCGCTCTGCTGCCATCGTTGCGAAGATCGAACTGGTGCCGCATTTTTCATTTGTAGTAAACTATTCCTGTAGACGGTGAAGGAGTTCACCGCTAACCGCTGTCCCATCGTTCGTTAAGCCGGGCACAGCTGATGACTCCTGACAAGGGATTCTTTGTCTCGGGGTCATGGCCGCTCGGCGAAGATTCCGAAGATAAAGAAGCGCTCAATGTTCGACGAGAACGTATCCCCGGCTGCGCCGTCTGCCGGGCCGTGCGTGCTTTCGACGGTGTGCCGCCTCATTGAGGTACTGCCGCGGGCGGATTGGCTGCTTCAGAGTGAGATTGAAACTTGGCTCAGTCAGAGCTCCGCAATCGCGCAAGAGGCGGTTGCGAGGGAAATTACTCGGCGCCAGGCGGTTCCCCGTGAGCTCCAAGCCAAGGACAATGTCCTACGACTCCTGCTCGCAGTGAAAGGCAGGATAGACGAGGCTTTGGGCGATCCTGCCACATCGAGGATCGTGTAGAAACTGTAATTTGAGCCAATTGGAGCTTGCAGATTTTCTTACTTAAGGCTAAGCGATAGGTAGGGCTTCAGGTACGGAGGTGGATTCCAGAACGTGGAGCGCGTTCGACTTTTGAGATGGCACAAAGCGGAATCAAGATCGTGAAACCTGAATTCATCTTCGGTCGCGAGGAGGAGAAGCAGAGCATCCGCGACAGGCTCACCAAGATGCGTCCCTTCCTTATTCATGGTCCTGCGGGAGTGGGAAAGACTGTTCTTCTGCGCAGCCTGCTTCCGGAGTTCACCGATGTCCTTTATTGTGAAAACGCCGCTACCACGCAGACCATCTTCCGTACCGTGGCCCAAAATCTATTGCGATTGCATACCGGCCGCACGGTTACCGCCTTTCGCGATGAAGGGGCTATCAAAACGAAGTCGGCCGTTTCTCTGAAGGGAATCGTGATGGACGCACTCAACGAAGGCAAATACTGCATCGTCTTGGACCATCTGAAGCGCCCCTCATACTCGTTGGCCGCAGCAGTTCGCGAACTCATGGGCCGGGGATCGACCCCCGTGATGGCGATCGCCCGGTCCTGTCACATGGAGGATGTGGGATTCCTGCAACCCTTCTATTCCGACCGCTCGGAGAAGTATGAGATTCCTAACTTTGAGTCCGAGATCGCCGAACAATTTGCTTACGAAGTCGTGAAGAGGAAAGGACTCTCCGCACAAAACATGCGAGAGTTCCTGAAGAAAGTATTGGAGTTTAGCGACGGCAATCCAGGTGCAATCCTAGCGATGCTGGAGATGGCTGGCTACCCCAAGTATCGTTCCGATGAACATATCAAAATTACGCCGCTGTACATCGATTTCAGAATGAGCTGGAATCCATTGTGAACCTATTTGTAGAACAGGGACAAAGCCAATATCAGAACCAGCAGTATTCCAATCATGGCGTTGTACGAAGTCTCCCGTCAGCGAGATGACAGAGACTTCCAAAAGGCTCATTGCGTCGGGAATGTTTTCGGTGACTACGTTGGATGGATACTAGTCTGACCGCCAGTAGCCCGAAATGGGCTCTCGGACCGAGGATTTTGAAACATTGACTTCACCCCTCCCTCATAGCCATAATTACTTTAGGTGTTGGAGTTCGCCTTTAACCGCCCAACGGGCAGATGACTCCTACGAAGAAGGAAGTTTCTTGGTAGGAGTTCGTGTGGTTAGCTAAGGTCGCACGTCCCTCCATCCAAGAGATTATTTCCGGTAATCTTGCCTAGCTGAATACGGCCTGTGCATGTGCCAGAGCTGTGCAACGGATGCAGCGCGATGCCCGAAGAATCGTCAAATTCGCTCAATTCGAATCACGAGCGCCGCCTTAGTGTCACTTGCCGCCATATTGACAAACTGCTCGCCGACATGGAGGGCACGCTCAACGTCGCTGCGTCCAAGCTGGCGTTCCCGCAGTACGCTCCCGATCTAACCTCTACTCAAAGGCGGGTCATCGAGGACTACATCAGCCGCATCCGGGCGCAGCTGGTTCGGGTGCTGGATGGGCAAAACATCGAACGACCGCCGACCGAGATTCCGGTCTCACGCTCGCTACACACGACGCTTACGTTCGTAGACATCGCGGTTGAGGAATTAAAGCCTGAGTACATGGGTGGCCATGGCGCAGTCCCGCCAGCAGCCGCGGTCGAGCTGAACGGCATTGCCGGAGAATTGCAGGGCCTGGTGAGACAGTTGGACCATTATCTGATGCGCGGGACCGGGGAGAACCTGCAGCAGCGGCTCGAGAAACTGGAAGAAGCGGGAGACGAAGTGCTCCTTCTCAAGAAGTTGGAATCGATCATCACCGAACGCGGACTGGTTGAATTTCGGTCGACATTGTCGATGATTCTTGATCGCCTGGAAGACAACAGTTTTGAAATCGCTATCTTTGGCCGGGTCAGTTCCGGCAAGTCGTCTCTACTGAATGCCATTCTGGAAACTGACGTACTGCCGGTTGGCGTGACGCCCATCACGGCTGTTCCCACGCGACTGGCATACGGGGAAGCCGCGGCGGTCAACGTCTGGTTTGCCAACCGGTCATCGGAACGCTTCGAGATTTCCCGATTGCCAGAGTTTGTGTCCGAGCAACTCAATCCGGGGAATGAGAAGCACGTGACCAGAATCGTGGTGCAACTTCCCTCGCCTCGCGTTCGGAATGGGATCGCGTTTGTGGACACTCCGGGGTTGGGATCATTGGCCACTCGGGGGGCGGCTGAAACACTTGCTTACCTGCCACGCTGCGATCTGGGTGTGGTTCTGATTGATGCCGGATCCACGCTGACGCCGGACGATCTTCAGACCATCCAGATTCTCCATGACGCGGCCATTCCGGCGATGGTTTTGTTGAGTAAAGCCGATCTGCTCACAGTGGAAGACCGCTCGCGCGTGATCGAATACGTTAAAGACCATATTAAGAAGGAACTGAACCTTGATCTGACCGTGCATGCCGTCAGCGTGGTTCAGGAAAGCAAGGAGTTGCTCACCCGCTGGTTCGAGGACGACATCGCGCCCCTTTACAACCAACGTCAGGAACTTAAAGTGCGCTCGATTCGCCGTAAACTTGGAGGGTTGCGGCAATCGATAGAGATCGCCTTGCGTGGGCGTCTCCGCCGCAAAGACCAGATTCCCCTCAAGAGGATTGAACAGCTGCGGGTGGTCGAAGGAGAACTTCGACAAGCTAGTGGGCGTCTGGAAGAAATGAAAAAGATCGCCAGGCGAGTAGCGGACGAGTTGGAGACGAGTTCCCGGAAGACGCTTCTGGTAGCCGGAGCTTCGCTGGTGGAATCGTGGTCTTTGCCAGGCGCTGACGAAAAACCCTCGTCCGAGATTGTGAGCAGCGTCGTAACACGGACGGTTCAGGAACAAATCGAGGCCCTGCGCCGGCGCATCGACATACTGGCTCATAAACTCCATGAAACTCTTCAGTCGGCCGCCGAAGTTCTGGAGATAGCGGATGTCCCTGCTGCGGAAGAGTTCGCAAGCGTGCTGCGAGAAATGCCGGCATTCGATCTTGGGCAGCTTGAGTTTCGTCTACGACGTCCAGCGCTGCTCGCGTGGTTGGGGAGAAGATTGTCTGAATCGTGTGTGACCAAAAGGCTGAGCGGCTTGATAGGGGCTCAGATTACGAGATCTTTGTCCGCATATCGCGCATCGCTCTATGACTGGTCCGACAGGACACTGGGACAAATCCAACGGCGATTCGATGCCTATGCGAACAGCTATCGCGCTCTGGTGGAGAGGTCACTGGGGAATCAGGAATTGGGAACCGGACAAGAAGGCATCATTCTCCGCGACCTGGAAGTACTGGAAAGCGCGTCACCGGAAAAGACCATGGCTTCCTGAAGCGCGTGCGTGCGCCATGTAGCCCCCAACCAGCGTCATGCAGTGACGAAACCCGTTGACTTCGATAGGTATCCTTTGCTGTACTTAATCTGTCAACCACGGTGAAGGAGTTCACCGTTAACCGCTGTCCCAACTTTTAAGCCGGAACAGCTGATGACTCCTGACAAGCGGATTTTTTGGCGCGGAGTCATGGCACCGGCGGCGATCCGCAGAACTCGTAGAGGTGGTGTCCCATGGAGAATGTGTGGGTTCTGGCCTCGGTATGGGTCGGCCTGGCCTTGGTCGCGACGCTGGCTGCGATTTGGTTCAAGATATCAACCGCGCTCAGCGAGATCGTTGTCGGCACGGTGGCGCAGCTGGTGATTGGCGCGCTTTTCGTACACGCTGAACTTGGCGGAAAAACGAGCTGGATAAGCTTTCTGGCCGGTACGGGTGCCATTGTTCTTACGTTCCTGGCTGGTGCCGAACTGGACCCCAAGATCTTCCGGACGAAGTGGAAAGAAGCGACCGTAATTGGACTCGTGGGTTTCTTCGGACCGTTTCTGGGGTGTACGGCGGTTGCCCACTACCTCTTGCACTGGACGGGCCGTGCCAGTTGGCTGGCTGGCGTCGCTCTTTCGACCACTTCCGTGGCGGTGGTATATGCGGTCATGTTGGAACTGGGCTTCAACGTTACGGATTTTGGAAAGGCGGTGCTGGCCGCCTGCTTCGTGAACGATCTGGGAACAGTGATTGCTCTGGGAATGATCTTCTCGCCGTTCACCATAAAAACCCTAATCTTTGTGGTGGTCAGTGTGGTTGTCTTCGCCATCCTTCCATTTCTGACGCCACGGTTCTTTAGGAAATATGGAGGCCGCGTTTCCGAACTTGAGGCCAAATATATACTCTTTCTGCTATTCGCGATGGGGGGATTGGCGGTCTGGTCTGGCAGCGAAGCAGTATTGCCAGCCTACATCATCGGCATGGTGCTGGCGGGAACCGTGGGAAAGGACCACACTCTCATACGGCGTCTGCGTACCTTGACGTTCGGATTGCTCACACCGTTTTACTTCATTCGGGCGGGGTCGTTTGTGTCCGTACCTGCTTTGGTCGCAGCGCCACTCGTGTTCACTGCGTTGTTCTTCGCCAAGATGCTGTCGAAAGTAATTCCCTTGTATCCCACAGTGAAGGCATTTGACTATAAGAAGGAAGAGGGGCTCTACTTCACGCTGATGATGTCGACCGGCCTGACGTTTGGAACAATTTCTGCGCTGTTCGGACTGAATCACGGTGTCATTACCCAGGCGCAGTATTCATACTTGGTCGCCACGGTGATCGGCAGCGCCGTGATACCTACGATGATTGCCAATGCCTGGTTCATGCCGAGACACCTGCTGGCCATTAAGACAAAGGAGAAGACGGCGTCACCTCGACCTGTGAGCGAGGAAGCAAACTGAGGAGGGAGCATGATGGGAAAACGACAGAACGCGTATTTTCGGAAGTTGCTAGTCGGCTACGACGGTTCCCCGCAGTCGGAAAAAGCCGTCGATGTGGCCTTCTCGTTGGCAGAGTGTTTGGATGCGACAGTACTGATCTTTAGCGTTGCGCGACCGCCTGAACCAGCGACCTCGGTTGAATTGCAGGCAGTGCTGGACGATGCGAAGGAGCATTTTCAAGAGGGGTTTAAGAAGATTCTGGAGAAGGCCCGTTCGCATGATATCGAGGTGAAGACCGACATGGCAGTTGGACATCCGGCAGAACAAATCATCCACCGGGCAGAGGAGGACGGCATTGAACTCATCATTTTGGGCCGGCGGGGACGATCCATGATTTCGAGGATGATGTTAGGCTCGGTCTCCGAGCGAGTTTTGAGATATGCTCACTGCCCGGTGATGGTAGTCCACTAGAAAGCACGTTCTAGCAGGAATTCCGGCTTCATCAGGTGCAGGTGGCTGTAGATTAAGTGGAAAGGAACAGGACAACTTGCTGAAATACGTGTTGGTTGGCATCGGAGGTTGTCTGGGGTCGATTCTGCGGTTTTGGCTGGGCAGTTACATCGGCGGCAAGATGGGAACTCGCTTTCCCTACGGAACGCTTGTGATTAACATCACGGGATCGTTTCTGATTGGCCTGCTCTTTGCTTTGCTGACGGCCAGAACTTATTGGAGTCCAAACTGGCGATATTTGATCCCTATTGGCTTTATCGGAGGCTACACGACATTTTCCAGCTTCGAGTATGAGACTCTGCGGACGATCCAGGATGGGCAGATCGGACTGGGCCTGCTCTACGTGGCGACGAGCGTGGTTGTCGGGTTCGCGGCAGTGTGGGGAGGCGTGATAGCGGGGAGGGCGATCCCATGAAAGCTGAAGCTGCTGGGCCGCGTCGCGGAATTTCTGGTTGGTCAGAGAGGACTCTAATTTCAGGAGGACAATATGCTCACAGCGGGACCTGGTAAGAAGGTCGGCATTTATGTGGCCGAGGACCAGCACTACCACGGGAGCGCGGCATATGCTGCCATTCTGGATTTTCTCTTCTTCCGTGGCGTCTCCGGCGCGACGGTGACGCGCGGCATCGCCGGATTTGGGGCCGATCATCATCTTCAGTCCACGAGACTTGTGGACCTGGCAGTCCATCTGCCCGTCAAGATCGAGTTCATCGAAACTGCGCAGAAAGTCGAAGAGCTACTACCCAAACTGCAAGCCTTGGTAGGTACTGGACTGATTGAGATGCACGACACAACCATCGTCAAACCTGCCGAAAAGAAACAAAAACAGACCGCGACTGAGGGGCCGGCGTTGAAACGCGAAGGCAAGGCCAAGATGATGCGGATCTACATCGGAGAAAACGACAAGTGGAATGGCAAGCCGTTGTACGAAGGCATCGTCGACGGCCTGCGATCGAACGATATTGCCGGCGTAACGGTTTACCGTGGGATTCTCGGGTATGGCGCCAATCGGAGAATTCATAAGGACGCTGCGCTGAGCCTTTCCCATGATCGCCCCATTCTGTTGTCGGTAGTTGATACGGAAGAAAAGCTGAAGGCATTCATGCCGGTTCTTGACCAGATGGTGGAGCAGGGCTTGGTCGTGCTATCCGACGCGGACGTCATCAAGTACACACATAACTACGAGAAGGCCGAGCGGCGGCAGGAAGCACGGATATGAGACTCGAGGGGAAAGCAAAGATGTTGCGCATCCATTTTGGCGAGGATGACAAATGGCACGATAAGCCACTGTACGAGGCCATCGTAGCCAAGTGCCGCGAACTCGATATCGCCGGCGCCACAGTGTTCCGCGGGATCGAGGGTTACGGAGCAAGCACGCTCATTCACAAGGCTCATCTCCTTCGGTCTTCGGATCGCCCAATCATGGTCTCAGTAATCGACACCGAGCAGAACATTAAGAAATTGCTCCCAGCCCTGGACGAAATGGTGGACGAAGGGTTGATCGCGATGTCCGAAGTTGAAGTAATCCGCTACGTGCACCAGGAAGGGGTGCGCTCTCCAGCGTCGTAGCCAAGGTACCAGATTGGACCAAGATCATTAAGGGATGAGCTATGGGGACAGCCTCGAAAGAGAACTCACTGTTTGAGAAACCCGTGTCCTCGCCTGTGGCATCTGTAGCATTCGAGGACCAGCAGAGCTTCTCTGAGAACTCTCACCGAGAGTCAGCATTGTTGCGGCTGGCGGAGTTGGCTGAGAAGTTTGACGCCGAGCAAGTCGCTGCAGATGCGAGGTCCGTGGCGGAACGGGTATCCGAGGGACGCTTCTACGTGGCTTGTATCGGTCAATTCAAGCGCGGCAAATCTTCCGTCCTGAATGCGCTGGTGGGCGAAAATGTACTACCCACAGGAGTCGTACCAGTTACTACCGTCCCCACGATCGTCCGCTACGGCAGCCGTGTGTCCGCTCGGGTCCGCTTCGAGACCGGCGGATGGACAGATATCCCGGTGGAAACGGCCGCAGAGTACGTCTCTGAGGAGAAAAACCCTGAGAACGCGAAGCATGTCGACGGGTTGGAGATCTTTGTGCCCAGTCCGCTGCTTGCGACAGGTATGTGTTTCGTGGACACGCCCGGACTGGGCTCGGTATTCACCGGCAATACCGCAGCAACCCAGGCTTTCATCCCTCATGTTGACGCAGCGCTTGTGGTAATCGGGGCCGACCCGCCTCTAGCTGGCGAAGAACTCATCCTAATTGAGGCTGTTTCGCGACACGTCCAAGACCTAATCATCGCTTTGAACAAGGCGGATCGGACTACGGATGCAGAACGAGCCGCAGCGGTGGCCTTCGCGCAACGGCAGCTCGTAAAACGACTTCAACGTCCCGTGGGACCTCTGTTAGAAGTCAGCGCGGCGGAACAGCTTGAACATCGCGGCACGGGTCGGGACTGGATAAAACTGGTCGCTTCGCTGAATCGGTTGGTCCAAGGCTCCGGCAGGCGGCTGATCCGGGCAGCTTGCGACCGCGGTCTCGATCGGATCAGCGAGCAGCTTCTCGCGATCATCACGGAAGAGCGCGGGGCACTTCAGAGGCCCATCGAAGATTCGGAAAGACGTATCGGGCTTATGAAGCAGATGATTGCCGATGCAGGGCGGTCGATGCGGGACCTCGGGCACCTCTTCACGGCTGAACAGCAGCACCTCTCAGACATGTTTGTCGATCGGCACAAGGCATTTCTCGAAGATGCATTGCCGCAGGCGAGCGGAGAGTTCGATATTGCGCTGAAGTCGATTGCTCACGGGCTGGGTCCATTGTATCGGCGGAGTACATTCCAAGAGGCGCAGGGAGTTGCGCGACGTTACATCGTGCCGTGGTTGAAACCCGAACAGGAAGAAGCAGAGAAAGAATATCGACGTGTTGCCCTGAGGTTCGTGGAGATGGCAAACGAGTTTCTGAAGAAACTCGCTGCTGCCGGGATTCCCGAGCTAGCGCGCATGCCCCACGCCCTCGACCCTGAAAGCGGATTTCGCGTTCGTTCACAATTCACTTTCATGGAGTTCATTGAAGTCGCGCAGCCTGCCTCGCCGCTGCGCTGGCTGGCTGACCTGATGCTTGGTCTGGTCGGGGCCCACAAAATCATTACGAACGATACACGAGAATTCCTCGTGAGGCTGCTCGAAACCAACAGCATTCGTGTGCAGAGCGACATCGTTAACCGGGTGCAGGAAAGCCGAGGAAAGTTAGAAGCCGAGATTCGCCAGCTACTGCACGCGGTCAGTCGCATCGCCGAGCAGGCACTGGCCCGTGCCAGGAAAATACGAGAAGAGGGTGCCCCAGCAGTTCAGGTGGCGCTGCAGCGGCTCGGCTCATCGGAACAGGAAGTGCGCGCACTCGGTTCATTTGGAATCTCAGGAAAGTTAACGACAGAAGCTGAAAGTCATCCTCATGCGAAAGCGCTCAGGGCTGAATAAACCGACTCAGTGTCGCGCATCCGCAATCGAGCAAGCTTCTCTCCTTACCGAACCGGCGGCCGCTAAGCTAATCTCCGTGATGTGCAAGTGATACGATTCGAGGGCCATGAAAACCACCCTACTTCTTGTTTGTTCCAATATCTTCATGACAATTGCATGGTACGGTCACTTGAAGTACCGCGAAGCTCCGCTTCTCACCGTAATCGTCGTGAGTTGGCTGATTGCGTTCGCCGAATACTGTTTTCAAGTCCCCGCAAATCGGCTCGGCTATGGTGAATTTACAGCATTTCAGCTGAAAATCATCCAGGAGGTAATCACGCTCTGCGTGTTTGTCGTCTTCGCATGGTCATATCTCGGTGAAAGCATCAAATGGAATCATGCCGTCTCGTTTCTGTTTCTGATAGGAGCTGTGGCGTTCGCCTTCTGGGGAAAGCTCTAGCCGTTTGGAGGGCGGACGCTCCCTCCGGCTAAACCAAATTTGGACACCACCTTCCTGATCCAGCGTGCGCAGGAGTTGTGCGATTCTGCCTATGTTTTGTTTTGTCGCGTGCTTTGAGGGTGAAACAGCCTATCGATTCCGATCCCGAACAAGGAACCCATGAACCCAGAACCATCCTCCACCCGCACTTCCTGGTTGAACCGCGCCACCTTGGGAATCGGACTCACTAGCTTGTTCAGCGACTGGAGCCACGAAATCGCCACCTCGATTCTGCCTGCGTTTCTTGCGTCGCTGGGCGCAGGGCCTGGCTGGCTGGGGGTGATTGAGGGAACGGCGGACGGCCTTTCGAGTTTCTCCAAACTCGCGGCGGGTCACTACACAGATCGCCTGAAGAACAGAAAGCCTTTGGTGCAGAGCGGCTACGTTCTCACGGCGCTCGCCACGGGCGCGCTGGCGTTGGCGACAAACGCGTGGCACGTTCTGTTGGCGCGCACCAGCGCCTGGCTTGGGCGCGGCATTCGCACTCCGGGACGAAAGGCTTTGTTGGCCGCTGCGGTTTCCCCTGATGCCTACGGACGCGCCTTCGGTTTCGAGCGAATGATGGACACGTTGGGCGCCGTCGTCGCTCCGATTACGGCCCTTTGGCTCCTCCATCTGACATCACACAACTATCACCGGGTCCTGGCGTGGACTCTTGTGCCTGGCCTTCTTGCAGTGCTGGCGGTTGGGTTTCTGGTCCGTGAGACGTCAAACCGCGAACCTGCCACAGGTTCTTTTTGGTTTGGCGTTCGCCAATTGCCACCGGGCTTTCGAAGCCTCCTTCTTGCAGTGGGCATCTTCGGTCTCGGGGATTTCTCCCATACGCTGTTGATCCTGTTTGCTGCACAGGCGTTGACCCCGACGCATGGGAAGCTTGCCGCGGCCAGCATTGCGATTAGCCTCTATCTACTGCACAACAGCTTTTATGCTGCGTTTGCTTACTTCGGCGGTTGGCTCTCAGACAACGTTCCGCAGCGCCGATCGGTTCTGGCAGTAGGGTACGGTCTCGCCGTAGCAATGGCGTTGATTCTAGTGTCCGGTCCGAAGAGCGTGCTGTTGCTGGCGGTCGTTTTCGCGCTCGCTGGAATCGTTGTTGGAGTCGAGGAAGCCCTCGAAGACTCCCTTGCCGCCGAACTTGTAGCGCAGGAACAGCACGGCATGGCCTTCGGAACGCTCGCTGCGGTCAACGCGATCGGAGATTTTGCCTCCAGCCTCGTCATCGGACTGCTGTGGACTGCCGTGTCTCCGTCCCTGGCGTTTGGGCTTTCCGGTGTGATGTTTTTGCTTGGTGCCGTACTTGTCCTCAGAACACGCTGACCAAACTTGTGCTTCACTTAACCACCCGTTGAGTCCTTCATTTTCGCTGGTTCTGCACCACATCATCGGTGAACTCTCGTCACTGGCCTTGCTAATGCGTGAACTAGCGCTATTGTATGCGGCAGAGATCGAGAAAGAGCTTTGACGCTACCGGCGTTAGTTCATGGCTATCACGATTACGCGCGGCGGCAGCAGGAAATCTTGCCCAGGAATGCGCCTCCAGCTCTAGTGGGCCAACCAGCTTAGTGGCGAGTTGCGATCCCAGGGACTGCCTTACGATATCGTTAGCGGTAGAGCCCAGAGGATGCTGAACCGGGAAATCATCGCAACATAGGAAAGAGTCTGTCATAATTTATATGTGCATATAGTCTATAATTGTCCACTGGCATCAGTTATCACAGCTGTCGCCACTTCTTCCGCAGCCGCTGGGCTGCTAAGAGTATGTCTTTGTTCCCATCCAGAGGAGTCAACGGTCAGCCAATTGCCAATAAGTGGGGGAAGAGTACCGCATCGCTCTGGTTTGAACACACTTCACAAATCGAGCGATCAGCTTTCCGGCTATTTTGTTTTCCTTATGCAGGTGGAAATGCGCAAGTGTTCCGGAGTTGGCGTCGTTATTTCCCTGCGGAGATAGATTTGTGCCTGGTCCATCTGCCGGGCCACGGTAAAAGGGTTGGCGAGCAGGCTTTTGTCCGCCTGGCTACGCTGGTCGAAGCGATTGCTGACCTGATCGCCTCTGAAATGCAGCATCCATTTGCGTTTTATGGACATAGTATGGGTGCTCTCTTAAGCTTTGAACTGGCCAATGAGCTTTTTCGAAGGTATCCAGACGGGCCGTCGCATCTGTACCTCTCGGGCCATGGCGCTCCTCACCTGCCGAAGTCTGAACCGCCGACCTTCAATCTCACGGACAATGAATTGATTGCGTATCTGAAGAGGCTCAACGGTACTCCTGTCGAATTACTTGACGATACCGAAGCGAGACAAATCTTTCTCCCAGTCCTACGAGCTGACTTCGAAATGGTCAATACCTACGAGTACCGCGGCGGGAAACCTCTTTCTTGTCCGTTGTCAATATACGGCGGGTTACGGGATAACGAGGTGCCTGTCGAACGCCTGCGCGCCTGGGAAGTGCACACTGCCGCCACCTGCAAAGTGCGGCTGTGTGAAGGAAACCATTTTTTTATTCACGACTCTCGTTCGGAGTTCATCGATGTATTCCGCAGCGATGTGCTGAGAGCGTATCGGACTCACAGGGACAGTTGAACGATTTGTTCAACGGCACCCAACTGGCTATGGAGCCTGAAAGCCCGTTCACGTCTGGCACGTGTCTCTTAATTCACCAGCCTGTTAGATTGCATTCCTTCCCCAGGTTCTCGCATGCGCAAAAGAAAGCAGGCATATCGAGCGGAGCAGGAAACCAATTGAGTCTGTCACACCCCTCTCAGCTAATGCAAATTCGGAATTCACCCTTTCAATTCCCAAGCACTCAGCCTTAGAGTTACTCATCTCATTCCGGAGACCTATCTGCCTTCGCAGTGTTCTATTTTCGTAACAGAGCCGTCGTCGCAGCCGGATGTTAATCCGATAAGCCTCTTCTTTATCCCGTGACTTGAGGTATTGAAAATACACAGGATGTTAGCGCGCTGATTGTGGTCTGTTCCACATTCGTAACAAAACTAAGTTGCTCGAACAACAATGGATTTCGGTGCTACAAGTGTCGGCCAACTAGTCACCTAACAGTGAGGGGCTCTCGGTAGTAATCGAGGTCTATCGTGGCAATACATCCCTCAGGCCGCGCTGTGTGCGGTGAGGTACATTGTGCATCAAGTGTGTGTTAGGGAAACTCGCGCAGCCGGATGGACTGACTAGGGCCGTTGTGTAGTGCAAGAGCTACTGGGACTCAAATGGCGGCAGCCTGCCTTTGTGGACACGCGACTAGAATTGTAATAATTGGCGTAGCGACCTTGAGGAGGATACGGTGGCTCTAACCAGCCATAGCAAATCATGGTTTGCCATCCAGGTGAGACCGAAATACGAGTTCACCTCAGCTAGAATCCTTCGGGCTAAAGGATATGAGGAATTTGTTCCAGCATATTGCACTGTGAGACGGTGGTCTGATCGCCGTAAAGTAATACAAATGCCGTTATTCAGCGGCTATGTGTTTTGTCGGTTCGACGGATGTATCTGGTCGCCAATCCTGACGACCCCTGGAGTGGTCCGCTTTGTAACTGCCGGCGGAAAACAGTTGGCACAGATCGCAGATGCAGAGATCCAATCGATACGGGCTGCGATAAATCAGGGACCGGGCGTATTGCCCTGGGACTGGGCTAAGGTCGGAAGCGCCGTACGAGTTAAAGATGGTCCACTAGTAGGAACAGTCGGAGTGCTTACCAGCTACAAAAACAGGAAGTACATCGTCATAACTATTGACGCAGTTCAACGGTCAATTGCAGTTCCGCTTGATCACTGTGAAATGGCGGCGCTCGCGAGCCACTCCCGGATGGCGGTCCAGTGTGAGAGTGACAGTTTACAAATATCGAATGATCGAGACTCGGAAAGGTGCAGTCCTATGAAAGCGATTGTCGGTAGAGTACATCGAGGTGTCCGCCAGTATAGCTGTTAGGCTGACATTCGCTCTGCGTTCTCGGTAGGTTGCGCGTAGAACCTCCCTCATTCGATACCTGGTCAGGTTACTGGACGCAATCGATCTGCTTTAGTTGTTGTGGCCAAGACAAAGTCCACTTCTAACAGCTCATACTCGTTCTTTCAGGAGATTCATGTCAACTACCCCCGTTGCCGAATCGTTCCACTTTCAAGCTGAAACCACGCAGCTCCTTCATTTGATGATTCATTCTCTTTACACACAAAGAGAGGTGTTCTTGAGGGAACTCATTTCAAACGCTTCTGATGCTCTGGACAGGTTGCGATTCGAGGCGCTGATTAAACCCGGGATGGTCGAGGAGGGTCACAAATACGAGATTCGGGTGAAGCTACAACCCACGGCCAGAATTATGACGATCAGCGACACTGGAATAGGCATGAGCCGTGGGGAGCTCATTAACAATGTCGGGACGATTGCACGATCGGGAACGCGGGAGTTACGAAAACGCATCAAAGAGTCACAGTCTGCCGATGCTGTTACAGATCTCATTGGGCAATTCGGAGTGGGATTCTATTCCGCATTTATGGTCGCTGATAAAGTAACCATCACCACTCGCCGTGCCGGTGAGACCAGCGCCACAAAGTGGGAGTCTTCAGGCGACGGTGTCTACAGACTGGAGGAGTCGGAAAAGGCAGCCTGCGGGACGGAAATCGCTCTCCAGCTCAAACAGCCTGATCCTGAAAACGGAATTGAAGATTATGCCGATCGCTGGAAACTGACGATGATTGTCCACAAGTATTCAGACTTCATTGCTTATCCCATTATCTATGAAGGCCCAAGTCAAGAACCGGGTGAGACGGAGGACGAGGCAAAAAAGATCACGGTCGAAACTCAGACGTTAAACTCCATGAAGCCGATTTGGGCGCGCAGCCGGCCCGAGGTCAATGAGAAAGACTACAACGAATTCTACAAACACCTTTCCAATGATTTGACGGAGCCGCTCAGAGTCCTGCCGCTCAAGGCCGAGGGAATGTTTGAATATGAGGCGCTGCTCTTCATTCCTTCCCAGGCTCCTTATGATCTTTTTTACCATGCTGCAGAGTCGGGCCTCAGGCTCTACGCGAAGCGGGTCATGGTGACAGAGAAATGTGAGGAGTTGCTTCCCAGATATCTTCGTTTTATAAAAGGGGTAGTAGATTCCAGCGATTTGCCGCTCAATATTTCCCGCCAAAGGCTGCAGCAAGACCGCCACATCGCGCAGATTCGAAGGTGGCTGACACGTAGAGTGTTGGAAGTACTCACAGAAATGCGCGACAAAGAGGCAGATAAATACCTGCAGGTTTGGGGCCAGTTCGGGAGGGCTCTGAAGGAAGGAGTTGGATCCGATTCGGAAAACAAAGAAAAGCTGCTGCGTCTGCTCCTGTTCGAGTCGTCGCATCATCCCAAAGACCTGACTTCCTTGAAAAGCTACCTCGAGAGAATGAAGCCTGAACAAGACGAAATCCTGTTTCTGACCGGGGAATCGCATAAGGTAATCGAAAACTCTCCCCATCTGGAAGCCGCCAGGCAAAGCGGTTACGAAGTGCTTTACCTGAGCGATCCGGTAGACGAACTGCTCGTGCAGCACCTTTATGAATTTCAAGGAAAACGTTTAAGAGCCGTCCACAAAGGAAAAGTCCATCTGGGCACGAAGGAAGAGAAAAAGCAACTCGAGCAGGAGATTAAGACAAAAGAAGACGAATACGCGCACTTTCTTGAGGCTTGCCAGACAAGGCTGGATCAGTACGTTAAACAAATCCGTCTGTCGACGCGCCTGGTCAATGCTCCCGCTTGTCTGGTGACGGAGGAGTATGAATATAGTCCCCACCTTGAACGTCTACTGCAGAAGGGAAAAGGCGGTGGTCCGAAGCAACGCCGTATTATGGAACTCAATCCTAAGCATCCACTCATTATGCGCTTGCATGACTCCTTCGCATCCAATGGCGAGGAGGGGGTTGTAGGGGATTCGATTGAGCTTCTGTTCGAGCTGGCCCTGGTGGTGGAAGGCTCGGAGGTTGCAGATCCGGCCCGACTGAATCGACTTACTCTGGAGTTGATGCTAAGGACTGTGTAAGTTGCCGGTATCTGTTAAGCAGGTAGAAAGCAGCTTGTTCTTTCTAGCGGAGGAAAAGCGCGGAGCCGATTTTATCTTATACTTGCCGAATGTTACGCGTACAGGCCAGCCGCTTGTAGAAAGGAACGACGTATCGGCAGGCAATTGAATTGGGGATGCAATGGAAGAAGATGATGGGCAAAATGATCAAAGCATCAATGTAGCTGTGGAATACGAGCGAGAGTCCAAATGTCCAGGACTTGCATTCTCGATATTGTGGCTGCTATTTCCTCAGCGCGGGAAGCGGATATACTGCTTTTCGGAAAAGTATCGTAGGTGAACTCAGAGTTGTGTCGTATGAATCTATTTCAATGGAGAGATGAAGATGAGCTGGAATGATTCCGATAAGGAAGACACTACGATTTACAAGGTCGTAATGAATCACGAAGAGCAATATTCAATATGGCCGGACTACAAAGAAATTCCCCGTGGCTGGCAACATGTGGGCAAAACCGGCCCCAAGGCAGAATGTCTGGCCTACATCAAGGAAGTTTGGACTGATATGAGGCCGCTCAGTCTAAGGAAGAGCATGGAGGAATTCGCCAAGAACCCTCCGCCTCCCCTGCCCCCTCCCGATCCAAATACCCCACGCGAGAAGAGTCTAGTCGACCGCTTGTGTGAAGGCGACCATCCCGTTGAAGTGGGACTGCGCCCCGAGCGGAGTGCAAAGCTATTCAAAGAGGCTATTGATCGCGACTATGTTCATGTCAAGTTTACCCAGACCAAGGGAGGAACGGAACTTGGATTCCGCCTGAACCGGGGCACTTCAGATTTCAGCGCGGCGGATTTTGAGAATGGAAAGGGGACCGTTCACATCGAAGGCTGCCTGACACTTGACTATGTAGGGGTCAACTGCGTCGCCGACATCGACCTCAGCACGCTGGCGGGAATGGGACGCTTGGTTAAGGTCGAGACCCAAGAGCTATCCGTCGCTTAACAGGATCAATAAAGCAAGCATCTCTGTCGCGATCGGCTGTTCAGAAGTGGCTTTGCCTCCAGCAGCCGAAGAGCAGCACTGGTCCAACAGATGGCCTGAATAACGTCCTTCTATTCAGCGGCGACATTCCACAGCCCTGCGTTTGACAAGATTGAAAATCGACTCCAGACGCGATCCGTAATTTGATGGAGAATACCGGAAGGATTGAAAAGTCAGTTGCCCGGTCGGCGCGCCGCATTCTCTTCGGCCAGGAGTTTGACCAGGACGCCGCGGAACAGTTGCGGCACATAACTCGTATTGATCAGGCACATCTGATAATGCTGAGCGAATGCGGCATTATTCCCCGCGACCGCGCCTCGCAACTGTTGACTCTGATCGAGCGCTTGAGGGCGGAAAACTTCGCTTCTCTGCGGCACAAACCATTCATACGCGGAGTGTTTCTTCTATACGAAGATCATTTGATTGAAACCGAAGGACCCGAAACCGGCGGCATCCTGCAGACGGCGCGTTCGCGGAACGACCTCAATGCAACCCTTCTGAAACTGCAGTTGCGCCGCCCCTATTTAAGGATGATGGAGGAAGCGTTCCGACTTCATGCAATTTTGCTGCGCAGGGCGAGAAGATATGCAGGTGTGACCATGCCTGTTTACACCCACGGGCAGGCCGCCATGCCGACCAGCTACGGACACTATCTCGGCGGAATTGCCACAGCCCTGCTGAGAGATTGTGACGGATTGTTTTCAGCCGCTGCGGGGATGCAAACCTGTCCTTTGGGCGCTGGTGCTGTGGCAGGCACGTCATTTCCAATCTCCACCGCGCGAACGGCAAAGTTGCTTGGGTTCGATTGTGGTCCATCAAATTCGATTGACGCAGTCGCATCAAGGGATCTGCCATTGAAGTTACTCGCAGCAGGGGCGATCTACGCTGTGACATTGAGCCGGCTCGCTACGGACCTAGTTCAATGGACAACGGCGGAGTTTGACTTTCTGCATCTACCCGATGAGTTGGTGGGGTCAAGCTCGGCGATGCCGCAAAAGAGAAATCCATTTCTTCTGGAACACGTGCAAGGGCGTTCCGCTGCCTTGCTCGGCGCCTTTGTGCATGCCTGGGACTCCACTCACGCCACTCCATTCACCAACTCGATTGCTGTGGGCACGGAGGCAGTCAAACCTGTTTTTGGCGCGATTCAGGACCTGACCGACATTATAGTGCTGCTTCGATTGGTGATCGCCGGCGCCAGGCCGAATGCTAAAGCCATGTTGCAGCGGGCTGTAAGCGGGTTTACAGTTGCGACGGCATTCGCCGATCGCCTCGTAGCTAAAGGAAGTGCCGCTTTCCGGACAGCACATCGGCTCATTGGAACGGCCGTTCTGAAAACGCTGGAGCGCGGAGCGGAAGAATTCCCGGTCGTGGCGAGCTCCTATTTGGAAGAATGCGGTATTTCGGTGGCGTTCCATGATCTTAATCCCGAGTCAGTTGCCCGGTCCCTGGAATTTGGCGGTGGGCCGGGACCGTCCTCGCTAGAATCCAGCCTTGAGAATTTACAAAAGAAATGGGCGTCGCACTATCAACAGATGCGCTCACAGAAAAGAATCTGGCGTGATGCGGAACTCTGCCTGGACGAGACGCTGCAAAGACTTAAGTCCGGTTCATACGCAAATGCGCCATCGCTGTAGCGTGCATCGCTATGCTCTAAGAGGCTGCTGAAAAATTGATGAATACGGTGTTACGCGTGCCGTTTTTTCATCGTGGATTGATCTCGATCGAGTTGATCTCTGATTTGTCAGGGCCTCTCGGTCTGATCCACGCCCAACCAGACACATGTCGGCCCGGAGTTACACGGCCGGAACTGCGGCCGCCAGGTTTTGCATGCGCACTAGATTGTAGGCCGTGCCGGCGAAGGTGAAGGTAAATATCCAGTCCACTTTGCAAACTCCGATGCCGGACTTTCCGCAGCAGCGCAATCGTCTTCAGCCAGCCGAAACATTCTTCGATTCGTTTCCTCTTCCGCTGGCTGAACTTGTATCCCGGATGCCGCGTTGTGCGCGCATCAATGGCGCTCCCGCCCGGCCGGGCGTGGTTCTGTGCCACGTGCGGCGTCACCTGCAGATTCCGGCACTCCGCCACAGACCCGAACGTATCAAACCCTTTGTCGCCCCCACCGTTACCGGAAGGTCCTCCGGCATAATCAACGCGGCATCGCCCTCCGCCGTGCCGTTGGCCTCGAACGCTTTCCGCATCCACGATCAGCCCGTTCCGGTTTTCTACCAGCAGATTGCCGCTGTAACTCAAGTTCGCCTCCTTGCCAGCGCCTTTGCGCGCCAGCTTGGCCTGGGGATCGGTCTTCGAGGCATGCGTCTCATTCGATCGTTTCTCCCCGCGAAGGTTCACCGTCGGATTGCCCGGATCGTCGGGAGAAGAAGCTTTCTTTCCTTCCTTCGGTTGAAAACTCTTCACACTGGCCCAGGCCTCCAGCAGCGTGCCGTCTACCGTGAAATGCTCGTCCGAAGTCAGACCCTTGGCCCCGGCTTGCGCCACCACCTGCGCCAGAAACTGCTTAGCCACATCTGCCTCCAACAGGCGGTCGCGGTTGTTTGGTGAAAGTGGTCGCGTCCCAGACTTCATCGTCCGCGTTCAGCCCCACAAACCAACCAACAGCAGGTCGTAATCCATCTCAATCTATCAGCAAGCGCGCGCCGCGCACCGAGTACAGCATCTGCAGCAACTGCGCCCGCAACCACTTCTCCGGCGCAATCGACGGCTGGCCCACGCTGGCATACATCGCGTAAAACCGCCTCGACAACTGGGCTAGTACCTCGTCCACCATGGCCCGGATCGCCCGCAGCGGATGATCTTTCCGCACCCGCGCTTCCGGCGACAAGTAACTGAACATCTTGGTTCTGCTGATCGTCCACTCCTCGGGATTGGGAGTAGTTTTTCAGCAGCCTGCTAAGTCCTCCAATCCGGAGAGTTGCCTCCGCTAAGCTAGTCGCCCCATCTGGCCTCATGGTGTGAGGGAGGTAATCATGCAAACTCGAACAGGCGATCGACCACCAGTTTCAGACTTAGTAGAGCTAACAGTTCTCAACCAGGAGCATGGGCTGCCTCTGGAAATCCGGCCTAAACCGGGGCTCACCACGGCAGGACCGGAAGCCTTCCTGCATCTATGGAGGACGGAGCGGGAATTGCTCGACACTCAACTGTACCGATACGGAGCACTTCTGTTTCGCGGCTTTGAGATCTCGGACCAAAGCGCATTTCAAGCAGTGATCGCGCAATTGAAAGAGCGTTTGCTGGATTATGTCGACGGCAATTCGCCACGCACGAGAGTCGGTGGTGGAGTGTACACCTCGACTGAATATCCTCCGGAGTACTTCATTTCGATGCACAACGAGCTTTCATACTCGGCACAATGGCCGGCGAGGCTGGTCTTTTGCTGCGTAGGCGAGCCTGATCAAGGCGGACAAACTCCGCTGGTTGACAGCCGATCTCTTTTGAGAAATCTACCACAAGAAATTGTCAATGATTTCCGGCGCAAAGGAGTGAGATATATCCGCAACCTGCACGGCGGCAAAGGCTTCGGTCCATCCTGGCAGGCCACATTTGAGAGCACGGACCGCAAGTTTGTCGAAGACTACGCGAGAACGTCAGGAATGGAGGCGCAGTGGAATCTTGACGGATCTCTTTCCCTGTCCAGTGTTCGTCCCACTACCGCTCGCCACCCCGTGACCGAAGAAGAAGTCTGGTTCAATCAAGTTGACCAGTTCCATCCCTCAACACATCCTGAGTCTGTTTATAAATCTTTAATCGCGCTGTATCGGGGACGGGAGGATAAGCTTCCACAATATGCCACCTTCGCGGACGCCACGCCGATTCCGCTGGAGTACCTTGAAACCATCCGCAATGTCACTCGTAATCAACTCATTTTATTTAACTGGCGGCGCGGCGACCTGCTGATGATTGACAACATGTTGACTGCCCACGGACGCATGCCCTTCAGCGGGCCACGCCGAATTCTGGTTGCCATGACCGCACAGTGATCGGGTTCAGGAAGTTGGCCGGCGCGCCAGATTTTCATCATGACGGCGTGGTTACGACGTTACATTTAGCCTCCATAACCAACAGCAATTCCATAACCAGGCAAAGACACGTGGAGCCTGTCATGGGTCCTGCATGATATTTGGGCTCCGACAATTACTATGCCCAAGGAAGAAGCTAGGGCGCACGAGGAAGAGCAGGAAGACGCTAGAGTTTACAAAGTCGTGGTCAATCACGGAGAACAGTATTCAATCTGGTTTGCGGGCCGCGCAAATCTATCTGGCTGAAGGATTGCGGGAAGGAAGGCACAAAGAACGAGTGTCTTGATTACGTCGCGGAGATATGGACCGACATGCGGCCACTCTCGCCTAGGCGGAACGATGGAAGCGCATCCGCTTGAGACGAAGATGCGCACAAGCTGCCCCCTTAAGGCATCGCGGAGCGGCCCCAGTTTTGAGGAAAAGCGTCCAACCCAGTCACACTCATTCGTCGCACTTTGTTGTTCTAGGCCTGAGCCCACGCCTATATGAGAGACGATACGCGCTCGTCAATTCTTGCAATGTATCGCCCCAGCCTTATTCCACTGGAGGACAACCTTACGGCTGCGGTCTTTCCGCTGATGAAAATCTTCCCTGCGGAGTTCTGTGTCCACAAAGCTGCGGAGGCCGGCCAGATTACTCCGGAGTCTCTGATTGTGGAAAGCTCATCCGGCACGATGGCGCTGGGACTAGCAATCGTATGCAATGCATACAGATACAGGCTGACGATCGTCACGGACAATGCCTGTGACGATGCATTGCGAAGGCGGCTGGAGGACTTGGGCGCCACGGTGGAGAGGGTATCAGGCCCCGCCGCAACCGGCGGCTACCAGCGGGCCCGACTGGAGCGATTACATGAGATTTGCGCGTCCACAAGAGACCATTGGTGGGTGAATCAATACGACAATCCCGCAAATGGAGGTTCCTACGCTGCATTTGCGGACCACTTGGTGGAGTCTTTGGGGCAGGTGGATTGCCTGGTAGCGACCGTGGGGTCCGGAGGCTCTGCCTGCGGAACTACTCGAGCGCTGCGGGAAAAGTTTCCTCACTTACAACTGATCGGCGTGGACACGTTTGGAAGCGTCCTGTTTGGCCAGCCGGATGCGCCGAGAAAGCTGCGCGGTCTGGGGAACAGCCTATTTCCGCGGAATCTGGACCACAGCGCCTTTGACGAAGTTCACTGGGTCTCCGCGGCCGAAGCGAACATGGCCACGCGAAGGCTTCATCAGAAGACAACGCTCTTCCGCGGAGCCACAAGCGGGGCATGCTGGCAGGTAGCCAGGCACTGGGCACTTCGACACCCGAGGGCACGTGTTGTGTGCATCTCTCCGGATGACGGATATCGATACGTGCACTCAGTCTATGACGATGAGTACCTTCAGGAGAACGAACTCTGGCTTTCCGATCCGCGCAGAGATCCGCTTGAGGTAACAAGCCCTCTGGAGGCGGAGTCGGCATGGTCGTGTATACGATGGAACCGCCGTACCTACCGAGAGGTTGTCGGCGCCGAGCCTTCGGAGGTTGCAAGCGGTGCAGCGGTTGGCGGCGCAAAGACCAGGGTTTGATATCGAGCGGGATGTTTGACGACACGATCACGGTAACAGACGCTGAAGCCGCAGGCAGAGTGATCCAGTTGGCGGGACAAGTAGTTAGCAGATTCTGCCGACGACCAAGCGCCGGGCATATTTAACAGCGATCCTGAACCCCGCGGGCAAAAGCGCAACCTTCCAGTACGCTGAACAAATTCTAATTTCCAGGTTTCCACAATCGAGGACCCCTTGTATAAGAAATTGTCCAACTTGAGCCAGTTGCTTACATGGAGAGCCGAGGAGGATGGAGAGCGATTGGCATTCACTTTCCTAAATGATGGTGAAGAAGACGCTGTTGACTGGACCTACGGAATGCTGCAGCGCCAGGCCCGCGTCATTGCAGCGCGGATACAGTCATCCAATCCCATCGACGGCCCTGTTTTGCTGTTATATCCAGCGGGGCTGGATTTCATTGCGGCATTCGCCGGGTGCATTCATGCTGGAGTGATTGCAGTACCCGCCTATCCTCCGAGAGCTAGCCGCAATCTTCTCCGCTTGAAAACCATAGCGTTTGATTCCCGGGCGCGCGTAGCACTGACTACCCGGCAAACATTGCGGAGGATGCAGCAACTTTTCAAGGATGATTCCCAGCTTGGCGCTTTGGAGTTTATATGCACGGATGAGCTGTCGCATGATCTCGCGGCGCATTGGAAGCAACCCGCGGTCTCTGGAGATTCCACTGCTTTCCTCCAGTATACGTCCGGCTCCACATCTGAACCGAAGGGTGTTGCGGTCAGCCATTCCAACCTTCTATGCAACGAGGCCCTGATTCGGAGCGCATTTCGTCAGGAGCGGAGGTCGGTGATTGTAGGCTGGCTTCCGCTCTACCACGATATGGGGCTCATCGGAAATGTGTTCCAGCCATTGTNNGCTGCGCGAGCCATACTGATGTCGCCGGTAGCCTTTGTACAGCGGCCGGTCCGCTGGCTCCGCGCCATTTCGCGTTACCGCGCTACGACGAGCGGCGGGCCAAATTTTTCCTATGATCTCTGCACGCGAAGAATCACGCAGGAAGAGGAGTCGGGCCTGGACCTGAGCAACTGGCAGGTGGCGTTTAATGGTGCTGAACCGGTGCGTTCCGACACTCTGAACAGGTTTGCAGAAAGATTTGGGAAAATAGGTTTCAACCCGAAGGCATTTGTTCCTTGTTACGGCCTCGCAGAAGCAACGCTGATGGTATCCGGCCAAACGCGCGGCGGACCTCGTACGCTTTGTCTGGACGCTAATGCTCTCGCCTGCAACGAGGTGGAGCGAACATCCAGCAAGAAGGGCATCACAATTGTTGGGTGTGGTAAGAAAGTGCCGCGAAGCAAGTTGGCAATCGTCGATCCGGAATCCCTGACTAGGTGTTCACCCAATCGAGTTGGCGAGATATGGATTGCCGGACCCAGTGTCGCCCAGGGTTACTGGAATCGGGACGAAGAGTCTCAAAGGACCTTTTGTGCGCGAATTGCAAATACGGGAGAAGGGCCATTTCTAAGGACTGGAGATCTCGGGTTCATCAACAAAGACGAGCTGTTCATTACTGGGCGATTGAAAGACCTCATTATTATTCGAGGCCGCAATCATTACCCGAGGGACATTGAAGCTACGGTTGAAGCAGCCCATGCAAGTTTGCGGCCCGGTTGCGGAGCGGCATTTTCAGTCGAAGCAAACGGGGAAGAGCAGTTAGTGATCGTGCAGGAAGTTGAGCACGCTCACGCTCAAAAGACCGAAGACGCCGTTGATGCCATCTGTATTGCTCTGATGGAGCAACATGAAATCCAGATCCATGCAATAGCTCTGATACGCTCAGGCAGCATCGCCAAAACATCCAGCGGCAAAATTCAACGATACATCTGCCGCGAGCAGTTCTTAGCCGGCACTTTGAACACGATTCTGGAATGGCGCGCGAGCAGCGGTATGGATGCGTCCTCGGTCATTTCAACTCCGACCACCTCGGTCGAATTGGAAGTCTGGCTTGTGGAAACGCTGGCCAGGAAAGCGGGTGTGAAGCCGGCTGATATTCAGTCGGATGTGGCGATGGCGCGATACGGCCTGGATTCCCTCGGCGCCATCGAGTTCGTGTATGAAATCGAACGAGAGCTAAACATTGAAGTAAGCTCGTCCAGCCTGCTGGAAGGCTCGTCCATCCATGATTATGCCGAGCAGCTCTGGCGCCAGGTTTTATCCAAAGGCCGGTCAACAGCAAAAAACAAGGAGGTCAAAGAGGCAGACCAGGCAGAGCAGTTTGCGTTGACGCAAAACCAGAGATCTCTATGGTTTGTGCACCACTTGGACCCCGGAAGCGCGGCGTACAATCTGGCGTTTGCGGCAAGAACTTCGGCACAGCTGAATAGCCGGATATTTGAGAATGCGCTGCGAGAAGTCGTGGACCGTCATCCTTCTTTGCGGACTACCTTTCACCAGGCCAAGGAAGAAGTAATTCAGCGCGTCCATCAGACAACTGAGACATTTGTCCGTGATATCGACGCAACATCATGGAGTGATGCAGATCTGAATCGGCAACTGGAAGAAGAGGCGGCATTCCAGTTCAATCTGGAGCAGGGTCCGTTGCTGCGAGTCGCACTTTTCCAATGTGCGGGCTCTGTATCTGTCATTTGCCTCTGCCTTCATCACATCATTGCCGATCTTTGGTCATTGGCGCTGCTGATGCACGAGTTGACGCTCTTATATGCCGCAAAAATTGCCGCGCGCCCCCTGCAGTTACCCCTACCGGGTTTCAACTATCGCGATTACGCGAAGTGGCAAAAGGAAGAAGTACTTTCCGCCGCACAGGAAGAACAGCTTTTTTCGTACTGGAGTCGTGAGCTTGGCGGTGAGCTGACGATCCTGAATTTACCCACAGACCAGCCACGACCGCCCGTGCAGACTTACGCAGGGGCCAGGCGTTCTTTTCGGCTAAGCGCAGAACTCAGCCAGAGAATCAAAAGGCTGTCACAGGAAAAGGGCGCAACGCCCTACATGACCCTGTTGGCGACATTTCAGGTGCTTTTGTCCCGCTACAGTGGCCAGCAGGACATACTGATAGGGTCACCGGCTGCTGCCAGGAATCGTGTGCGGTGGAGCGAAGTCGTTGGCTATTTTGTCAATCCAGTTGTGCTTCGAGCTCGTCTCCACGGCAACCCCGCGTTCTCGGAATTCTTGACCCAGGTCCGAACAGCGGTGTTGGGGGCGCTCGAGAACCAGGATTATCCATTCCTCAATCTGGTTCAAAGGTTGCAGATTGAGCGCGATCCAAGCCGTTCGCCACTCTTTCAAGCGATGTTTGTTTTTGAGAAGACCCTGTTTCTCGAGAAAGAGGGAATCAGCGCATTTGCTCTCGCGGAGACCGGAGTTCAGGTGGAATTTAATGGTCTTGCCCTCGAGCCGATACCGCTGCAGAACAGGGTAGCGCTCTTTGACTTAACGCTCATGATGTCAGAAATCAAAGGAGCATTTTGCGGTTCTTTTCAATACAACACCGATCTTTTCGAGGAAGAAACGGTCACACGCATGGTGCAGCACTTAGAGCAACTGCTGCTAGCTATTGTGGATAGCCCGGAAACCACGGTTGGACATCTGCCCATGCTGACCGAGGCGGAACAGAAACAAGTACTGGAACAAATGAACGGAATGGAGGAAACGATTTCTCCACTGTGCATTCAGGAAATGTTTCAGCTGCAGGTCGAGCAGAGGCCGGATGCAATTGCGGTTGTTTTTGAGGAGCAGAGTCTCACTTATCAGGAGTTGAATAGCCGGGCCAACCAACTGGGGCATTTTCTGCGTGGCTGCGGCATCGATGCGGAGACACCTGTGGCCATCTGCTGTGCGAGGAGTCTTGAACTCATTATCGGTGTGTCGGGCATTTTGAAGGCGGGTGGAGTTCATGTTCCACTTGACCCCGCATATCCGGCCGATCGGCTGAGATGGATGCTAAGTGACACAGAGGCGCCGCTGCTCCTGACCGGTCAACAGACAGACCTGAAATTTTCAGAAACGCCATGCCGGCGGTTGCGGCTTGACACCGACTGGAAAAAAATCACCGATGCGAGCACCGCTAACCCGCCACCGTCGGCGGTGCCGAAAAACCTTGCTTACATCATATATACCTCCGGATCCACCGGGGGACCCAAAGGCGTTGCCGTTTCCCATGCCGGCATTTCTGCTTTAGTTGAAACCCAGCGCCAAAACTTGGGAATTGGGCCGAATTCACGGGTGTTGCAGTTCTCCTCTGTAAGCTTCGATGCCTGCATCTGGGAAATTGTCATGGCCCTGACCAGTGGCGCAGCTTTGATCGTGCGGCCAGAGGATGCTCGAGGTGGCCGAGTTCTTCAGGATGAAATGGTGCGGCAATCTGTGACTCATGCCACTCTGCCGCCGTCGGTGCTGGGGACGCTTGAGCAAGGCGACAATCTCATCTCTCAATGCTTGATTGTTGCGGGAGAGCCCTGTTCGGGCGAGCTGGCATCTCGCTGGTCAAAGCACCGCTGCATGGTCAATGCGTATGGACCCACCGAGACTACGGTGTGCGCAACCATGAGCGGTCCATTATCGGCAGAGCGAATACCGCCGATTGGTTCTCCAATCCTGAACACCGAGGTGTATGTACTCGACCAGAGGATGGAAGCTGTTCCTGTGGGAATTCACGGGGAGCTATATATTGGCGGAATTTCTTTAGCGCGCGGATATTTGAAGCAGCCGCAGCTGACGGCGGAGAAATTTGTGCCGAGCCCTTTCCGCAAAGAAGAGGGGGCACGACTGTATCGGACGGGGGATTTGGGTAGATGGCGGAGCGACGGAAATCTGGAGTTCATTGGGCGGGTGGACGAACAGGTAAAGGTTCGTGGGCACCGGGTGGAGCCCGGGGAGATTGAATCGGCATTGCTTGGGAATAAGGGTGTGCGGCAGGCAGTGGTTGTGGTGCGCGAGGAGTCGGGAGAAAAGCGTCTGGTGGCGTACTGGGTGCGCCGGGGAGAAGGTCAGGGACCGAGTGTGAGACAACTGCGCAGCCATTTGGGGGAGCGGCTGCCGGACTACATGATTCCCTCAGCTTTTGTGAGGTTAGAGGACCTGCCGCTGACGCCCAACGGGAAGATCGATCGCAAGAGGTTGCCGGCGCCGGAATGCGGTGCGGGTGAAGGTTCGTCCCGCGTAGCCTCGCACACGCCGGTAGAGGAGATCATGGCAGGGATCTGGGCGGAAGTGTTGAAAGTTGAGAGCGTGAGCGCGGAGGCCGACTTTTTCGAGTTGGGAGGACACTCGCTGCTGGCCATGCAGGTAATGTTGCGGACGCGGATGGCATTTGGGGTCAATTTGCCGTTGGCGGCGCTGTTTGAAGCCCCGACTGTGCAGGAACTGGCGAAGCGCGTGGAGGCGGGCCTGCGGCAGGGGGGAAAGGCGGAGATTCCGGAAATCGTTCCGGTGTCCAGCGAGATGCCGCTGCCGTTGTCCTTTGCGCAGCAGCGCCTTTGGTTCCTGCATCAGGTTGATCCGCAAAGTATAGCCTACAACGGCGCGTCGGCCCTTCGGCTCAACGGTGTGTTGGATGTGGCGGCCCTGGAGAGGGCCATGAGTGAGATCGTGCGACGGCATGAAACGCTGCGCACCATTTTCCCTGCCGCAGATGGCCAGCCGGTACAACGCATCATTCCGTTTACTGGATTGTCCGTTCCATTGGTCGACCTTTCGCATGTTTCCGAAAAGGAACTGGCAGCGCGAGCCGTGGCGGACGCTGAAGCTGAGCGTGCCTTCGACCTCGCTCAAGGTCCGCTTCTTCGCATCCGGCTGGTGAGACTGACTCCCGACGATCATCTCTTGCTGGTCACGATGCACCACATTATCAGTGACGGTTGGTCGATCGGCATTCTGATACGGGAATTCACTGCATTGTATGAGGCCTTTCTTCAGGGGCAGCCGTCACCGCTGGAAGATCTGGCAATTCAATACGCGGATTTTGCGCATTGGCAGCGCGAGTGGATGACGGGAGAGGTGCTGGAAGCGCAACTGGCTTTCTGGCGTGGGCAGTTATCGGGGATGGAGCAATTGGAACTTCCTGCCGATTATCCACGGCCAGTGGCAGCTTTGGGGCGGGGGAGAAGGCTGGGGATACAAATTGACGCTGAGTTGAAACGAAGGTTGGAGGATGTGAGCCGTCAGCAGGGTGTGACGTTATTCATGACCCTGATGGCAGGCTTCCAATTGCTGCTGGGGCGGTATTGCGGGCAGGCGGATGTGACAGTAGGAACGGCTATCGCTAACCGAACATGCGTGGAGACAGAGCCGCTGATCGGGTTCTTTGTGAACACGCTGGTGTTACGAAGCTGTTTGCGGATGGAGGAGAGTTTCCTTGATCTGCTGGGCCAGGTACGTCGCACCGTGCTGGACGCATACGCGCACCAGAACCTGCCCTTCGACCGACTGGTGGAGGAGTTAGCGCCGGAACGCATGCTGGGGCAGACTCCGCTGTTTCAGGCGTTGCTGGTGCTTCAGAACACGCCTCGGGAGCAGCTGCGGTTGCCGGGACTGACATTGAAAGGGTGGGACAGTGGTCTCACTGCGATCACGATCGACTTGCGGCTGGCTTTCACGCCAACCGATACCGGGCTCGAAGGAACGCTGGAGTATGCGTCTGACTTGTTTGCGCCGGAACGTATGGAGAGGCTGGCGAGACATTTTGTGAAACTGCTGGAGCGAGCGATTGGGGCGCCAGAGACGCGCTTGTGGGAGATTTCATTGCTGGACGAGCCGGAGTGGCGGCAGGTGGTGGAGGAATGGAATCAGACGGCCATGGAATGTCCCGCTGGCTGTGTCCACAACATGTTCGAGACACAGGTGGAGACCAGACCGGGGGATGTGGCGCTCGTTTTTGGAGACAATCATTTGACATATGCGGAGTTGAACCGGCGCGCCAATCGAATGGCGCATTATCTCCGCCGACTGGGAATAGGGCCGGAAGTTCGGGTGGGGATCAGCCTCGATCGCTCCTTGGAGATCATGGTAGCAATTCTCGCGGTTCTAAAGGCTGGCGGGGCCTATGTGCCTTTGGATCCACGGTATCCCACAGAGCGCCTAGCATACATGCTGGAGGACGCAGGTGTGCCGGTGCTGCTGACACAGGAACGAGTGGCAGCAACGATGCCGGCGAGTTGGTGCCAGGTATTGTGCGTGGAGTCTCTGGCTGAAACGCTCGAAGGAGAACAGGAAACCAATCCGGTGCCGCTTGCAAGAGCGGAAAATGCGGCCTACGTGATCTACACCTCAGGCTCCACAGGCAGACCCAAGGGCGTAGTGATTCACCATCGTGGTGCCTGCAATCTGACAATCGCCCAGCAACAGATGTTTGATGTTCATCCGGGCGATCGTGTGTTGCAGTTTTTTTCTTTCAGTTTTGATGCGTCGGTCTCTGAATGGACGATGGCATTGCTGAATGGCGGAACGCTGGTGCTGGGACCTCCAGAAGAGTGGCTGGCCGGATCGGTTTTGGAGGAACTGCTGCGGCGGCAAAAGATCACGCATGTGACTCTACCGCCATCCGTGCTGGCAACGACGCCAGTATCGGCACTAAAGGAACTGCAAACACTTGTTGTTGCTGGCGAGGCCTGTCCGCTGGAACTGGTGAAACGTTGCTGCCGTGAAATGCGGATGCTGAATGCCTATGGGCCGACTGAGGTGACTGTCTGCGCGACGATCTCGAATCCGCTCGATGGAGAAGCGGTTCCAATTGGACGGCCTATCGCCAACACCGAGGTTTATGTGCTGGACGGCTCAATGGGCCCGGTGCCTGTCGGCATAGCCGGCGAACTTTACGTCGGTGGAATTGGGCTGGCACGCGGATATTTGAATCAGCCGGACCTGACTGCAGAGAAGTTTCGGCCCGATCTCTATTCCAGAGCTGCAGGAGGGCAACTCTACCGTACGGGCGACAAGGCACGGTGGCGACCCGATGGACAGTTGGAGTATCTCGGCCGGATCGACCAGCAGGTGAAGATCCGCGGATTTCGAATCGAGCTCGGCGAGATCGAGTCAACCTTGAGGAAGCACGCCGGCATAGGCGAAGCGGTTGTAGTGCCGCGAGAAGACCCGAAGGGCGAAACCCGTTTGGTGGCCTATGTCGTGAACAGGACGAAACCCAAGCTGGTGGAGCTATGGCCCTCAGTAGCTGAGTACTTCGTCTATGACGATCTGCTTTACGGCGCCATGGTGTCGGACCATCGGCGAAATCAGGCGTACCAAAGCGCATTTGACCGTCACGTCCGCGATAAAGTCGTGGTAGATGTCGGCACAGGGCCGGAAGCGATCCTGGCGAGATTGTGCATAGAGTCCGGAGCGCGCACGGTGTACGCGATCGAATATCTGAAAGACAGCTATGAGCGCGCTGCAGCCCGGGTGCGCAGTCTGGGGCTGGAAAACAGAATCGTGCTGCTGCATGGCGATGCGCGCACGATGGAATTGCCAGAGGCTGCCGATGTTTGCGTCTCAGAGATCGTGGGTCCAATCGGGGGAGTCGAAGGCGCCGGACCTATTCTTAACAGTGCGCGGCGTTTCTTAAAGCCCGGCGGAATCATGATCCCGCAACGCAGCGTCACACGAATCGCTGCTGTAGAGCTTCCGGCTGAACTGAAGGGCAACCCTGGTTTTTCGAGAACGTCCGCGCACTATGTGGACCGTATTTTCGACCAGATCGGCAAGCAGTTTGATTTGCGGGTATGCATCAAGGATTTTCCAAAGTCGTCCGTGCTATCCAGTTCTGATGTATTCGAAGATCTCGATTTCAGCGGTTTCGTCGAACTTGAATCTGACCGGCAGATTCGCCTGGACTTGACGAAGTCAGGCCGGCTGGATGGATTACTGGCATGGCTGACTTTAGAGACAACAGCCGGCACAACTATCGACATTCTGGAACATGAACATTGCTGGTTACCGGTCTTCTTTCCTCTCTTTGATATAGGAATCAGCGTTGATCCGGACGACCGGATAGAAGCGGTTTGCCGGTCCAGGTTGTGCAGTAATCAGCTGAATCCGGATTATGAAATCGAAGGAACGGTGCTGCGAAAAACAGGCAGGAATGTTCCTTTCCGTCTGCGATCCGACCACTTCGGCAACGGCTTTCGCCAAACGGCTTTTTACCGGGAGCTGTTTCCCGAAGGGAAGGTCAAGATTAGCGATCCTGCTTCAGACTTGCACATCGAAGATGTGCGGCACTACCTCCAACAGAATTTGCCGGAGTACATGCTGCCGTCAGAATTTGTGGCGTTGCCGGAACTGCCGCTCACGCCCAACGGGAAACTTGATCGCAAAGCGCTGCCGGCGCCGCGACCTCGCGGCAGGAGTTACGAGGAGCAAGTCACACAAACGCCTTTGCAGGAAATTCTGGCGGGCATTTGGATCGAAGTACTAGGGCTGGATCAGGTTGGGATCCACGATAGTTTCTTCGAGCTTGGGGGGCACTCACTGCTAGCCACCCAAGTGATCTCGCGCCTGCAAAGCACGCTGGGAGTGGAATTGCCCGTGCGCGCATTGTTTGAATCTCCGACAATCGCAATGTTGGCCGAACGTTTAGAACATGCGCTACGGCAAGAGCAGAAAGTAAATGTTCCAGCGATCGTTCCGGTGGCACGCGAGACGCGCATGCCGCTCTCCTTTGCACAGCAACGGCTTTGGTTCATTCATCAGCTGGATCCCGGAAATGCGGCGTACAACGTGCCCGTGGCAGTGTGGTTGCGAGGCGATTTGGACTATGAGTCGGTGGAGCGAAGCCTGAGCGAGATCGTGCGGCGACACGAGATTTTGCGGACGGTGTTCCCGGCGTACGAAGGCGAACCGGCGCAGGAAATCGGCGAAGCCCAACCATTGCCCTTGCGGATCATTGATCTCGAGGGATTGGAAGAACGAGAGCGAGAGAAACAACAAGAACAATTAACCCGCTGGGAAGCAAGAAGAGGATTCGATTTAAACCAGGGACCACTCTTACGCGTGACCGTGATCAGACTGGAAGAGCGGCAGCATGTGCTGCTGGTTACCATGCATCACATCGTGAGTGACGGATGGTCAACGAGAATCTTGGTGCGAGAGTTCAGCCAGCTGTATGAGGCATATCACAAACGAAATGGATCACCTCTGAAAGAGCTGCAGATTCAATACGCGGATTTCGCCGTATGGCAGCGAGCGTTGCTGCGCGGAGAAATCCTTGAAAGCCAGTTGAGGTACTGGAAGAAACAGTTGGAGGGTGTGGAGACGCTGGATCTGCCAACAGATCATGTGCGGCCTGTGGCGGCCACTCAGCGCGGCAGGAGCGTGGCTTTTGATCTGGGAGAGGACTTGGCCCAGCAGCTAAGAATCTTCAGCCGGCAGGAAGGTGCAACGTTATTCATGACCTTGCTGGCTGCCTTTCAGCTTTTGCTCTGCCGTTATAGCGGGCGTTATGACTTCGTGATCGGAGTCCCGATTGCCAATCGCAACCGGATCGAGACGGAAGGGCTAGTGGGTTTTTTCATCAATCATCTGGCAGTGCGCTGCCGACTGAAGAAGCAATGGACCTTTGGGGACCTGCTGCGGGAAGTGCGGGAAATAACCCTTGGCGCCTATGCCCATCAGGATCTGCCTTTTGAGAAATTAGTGGAAGAGCTCGCTCCACAAAGAAGCTTGACTCAGGCACCGCTATTTCAAGTGAGATTTGCATTGCAGAACACGCCGCGGGAGGAGTTGCGGCTGGCGGACTTGGAACTTCGAATTATTGGCGGAGAACAGGAATCGGTGAAGTCGGACCTCAGTCTGGTAATGGAGGAGAACAGCAGTGGATTGAGCGGGAGTCTTGGATATGCCACCGATTTGTTTGAGGAGAGCACTGTGCAGCGCATGGTCAAGCATTTCCAGCGCATCCTGGAAGCTGCAATTGAAAACCGTACGCAGCGAATCGAAGCGTTCTCTTTCTTAACAGAGACTGAGCACCGCCAACTGCTGGAGGAGTGGAACTCGCGCTGGCAGGCGGAGCAGACGCCTGATGAATTCGTACATCAATTATTCGAAAACCAGGTAGAACGTTCACCCAGCAGGATCGCACTAGTGTTTGAGGGCCAAACCCTTACTTATGCGGAGCTGAACCGGCGAGCCGATCGACTTGCCCAGTACTTGCGCGGACTTGGCATAGGACCGGAACTGCGGGTGGGAATCTGCATGGAGCGATCGCTCGAGATGGTAGTTGGAGTCCTGGGCGTTCTCAAAGCTGGCGGCGCTTACGTGCCGCTGGACGCAGACCTTCCGGCTGAGCGGTTAGGTGGAATGTTAGAAGATGCGCAAGTAACGCTACTGCTGACGCAGTCGAGGCTACGGGACCGATTGCCGGTGTGCTGGGCACAGGTGATCGATATGGATATCGAGTGGAAAACGATCGAGCAGGAAGGAGAGGAAAGGAATATCGGGGCATGGGTCGGCGGCGCCAATTTGGCATATGTGATCTACACATCTGGTTCTACGGGTACCCCAAAGGGAGTGGCAATAGAGCATCGTCAGATCAGCAGCTATGTGAAGGCGGTCATAGAGCGGTTGGAGATGAAAGAGAACTGGAGCTATGGCCTGATTTCAACCTTTGCAGCAGATCTGGGAAACACGATGTTGTTTCCGAGTTTGTGCGTGGGAGGGACCTTGCATGTGATTCGAGAAGATCATGGACGGGACGGAAAGGACCTAAGGAAGTATCTGAAGGAATGGGGAGAACTGGATTGTTTGAAGATTACGCCCACGCATCTGAGAGCGCTCGTGACTAGCGGAGGAATGGGATTGCTTCCTCGACAGCGGCTGGTTGTGGGTGGAGAGGCAACCGCATGGGAATGGGCGCAGGAGTGGCAGGCGAACCGGCCCGAGTGCCAGATATGGAACCATTACGGACCCACGGAATGCACAGTGGGAGTATGCACCTACGCCACAAGTAGAGCCGCGGCAAACAAAGGGGGGATGCGCGGCAACGTGCCGCTTGGCACCCCGCTGCGACACTCGCGCATGTACGTGCTCGATGACAACGGTGGATTAGCGCCGGGGGGCATCCCGGGAGAGTTATACATCGGAGGAGAAGGAGTCGGACGTGGTTATCTGAATGGATCTGAAATCACAGCAGAACGGTTTGTTCCAGACCAATACGGCGGGAGTCCAGGAAAGCGGCTGTACCGTACCGGCGACCGGGTAAGGTGGAGACAGAATGGAGAGCTGGAGTTCTTGGGGCGGATGGACGGACAAATTAAGCTTCGCGGATATCGGGTGGAGTTGGGGGAGATCGAGCATCTTTTGGAAGAACATCCGGGAGTGCAGCAGAGTGCAGTAATGGTGCGCGAAGACGACCCTGGAGAGCAGCGGCTAGTGGCTTATTTTGTGCCCGTGGGACATCGCAATATAGCCGGTAACAATGGAGCATCTCGTTATCGCTTGCCCAACGGTTGGAGCCTGGCTCATCAGAACAGGAACGAGACTGAATATTTGTACCGTGAAATTTTCGAAAACCAGATCTATTTCCAGCATGGGATTGAACTGCAGGACGACGCTTGTGTTTTCGATGTTGGCGCGAACATAGGAATGTTCACGCTATTCGTCAGCACGAGGTGCAGCCGAGGGCGGATCTTCGCATTTGAACCCATTCCGGAAATTTTTGAGTGCTTAAAGAGCAATGTCGAGTTGTGCGATACGGGGATAAAGATATTTCCGGTTGGCTTGTCGAACGAGGAGAGAACCGCGGAATTTACCTACTACTCACGATATTCCATGATGTCCGGCTTGAGTAGCTATGCCAATGCGGGAGAGGAATTGGAGACCATCCAGCGCACTTTGAGGAACCAAGAAGAAGCTGGAGACCAAGAAGCCCATGAACTGTTGATACATGCGGAGAAGCTCCTGGAGGGAAGATTTGAGGCGCGAGTGAAGACCTGCCATCTTCGGCGTCTGTCCGATGTTATTCGGGAAGAAGGCGTTCAACGAATTGATGTTCTGAAGATCGATGTGCAGAGAGCAGAGCTCGACGTATTGCGGGGGATTGACGCGCCAGATTGGCAGAAGATCCGGCAAATCGTCATGGAAGTACATGACGGAGTAGGGCAGAAAACCGAAGGACGACTTAGGGAGATAATTCGGCTGTTGGAGGAGAAGGGATTTTACGCCTGCGCGGAGCACTATGACGAACTGCGGGGAACCGACCGGTGGAACCTATATGCCAGCCGCAAGGAAGAGAAGGAAAGAAGGAGTGGAGCTCTTCCGGTGACGACTACTGGCGCCACAAATGGAAGCGAGAAAATACAGATCAGCAGCGGGGAACTAAGCAGCGGGGAACTAAGAGGATATCTCGCAGCCAAGCTACCTGACTACATGGTACCGGCAGCATTTGTTGAATTGGAAAGACTGCCGCTCATGGCAAATGGGAAGCTGGATCGCCAGGCTTTGCCGAAACCGGAAGACACAACGGCAGATGGGGAGTATGTGGGACCTCGGACGCTCGTGGAAGAAATCCTGGCCGGCATCTGGTGCGAAGTTCTGAAGGTCGAGCAGGTTGGAGGGGAAAGCAACTTCTTCGAGCTTGGAGGGCACTCCCTGCTGGCTACCCAGGTGATTTCGAGAATTGAGGCGGCTTTTGGTGTGGAGTTGCCCTTGCGGATGTTGTTTGAATCGCCGACCGTGGCTGGCTTGGCTGAACATCTGGAACGGGAGCTTCGGGAAGGCCAGCAGTCAACCGTCCCTCCCATGGTCCCGGTCGACAGGAACCATGCGTTGCCCCTTTCATTTGCGCAGCAAAGGATGTGGTTCCTGCACCAACTCGAGCCTGAGAGCGCCGTCTACAACCTTCCTTACGCTTTGCGGTTCAATGGCGATCTTGATGATGCGGCGCTGGAATACGCGCTCAACGAAATTGTCTGTCGCCAGGAAATTCTCCGAACCAGGTACGAGCTTTTAAACGGTGAGGCGGTACAACGGATCGAACCTGCCGCAGCGGTGCGGGTCGACCGCATGGATCTGACCAACATGCCTGATCCCGAAGGAGAAGCGCGAAGGCTGGCCGAAAAAGAAGCTGCTTCACCATTCGAACTGAGCGGAAGCCCCTTGTTGCGTGTGCGGCTGTTACGGCTGGCAGAGCACGACCACGTGCTGCTGTTGACATTGCATCACATTGCGAGTGACGGGTGGTCACTCTCAATACTGGTGCGGGAGTTTGTCGCGTTCTACCGGGCCGCTGTTACCGGGGACGGAGCAGCATTAACGGAACTCTCTATTCAATATGCTGATTTCGCGGTATGGCAGCGCGAGTGGCTGCGGGATGAGGCGTTGCAATCTCAGATCGATTGGTGGCAGTCCCGGTTAAGTGACCTGCCGGTCCTCAATCTGGCACTGGATCGGAGGCGGCCCGCTATCAGCTCTTATCACGGAGCACTTAAACTGTTCTCACTCCCCGAGTTGCTCGTTAGCAACCTGGAGTTTGTGTGCCGTAGCAAGGGCGCCACGATGTTCATGGGATTGGCCGCGGTATTCCAGGTTCTCATGGGCCGCTATGCGGGAACGACGGACGTCGTGTTAGGGACGGAAATTGCGGGGCGCAATCGGCTTGTGCTGGAGCCGCTCATCGGATTTTTTGTGAATCAGCTGGCATTGCGCGTCGACTTGAGTGGCCAGCCATCCTTCACTGAAGTGCTTGCGCGTGTTCGTGAGATGGCGCTGGGCGCATATATGCATCAAGATCTGCCATTCGAAAAGCTGGTGGAAGTATTGAGTCCAAAGCGAGATTTGAGTGTGGCGCCGTTGTTTCAGGTAAAGCTTGTGCTGCAAAACCTGCCGCAAACGCAACTCGACCTGCCGGGCGTGAGGCTGGTCCCATTTCAAATAGAGCGCCGCTTTTCACAATTAGATTTGACATTGATCGTGGAGCGGACAGCCACAGGAATGCGGGGCGGCTTGGAGTATTCCACGGATTTATTCACGCCGCAGACCATCGAACGGATTCTCCAGCATTTCCAAACTCTTCTGCAAGCCGCTGTGGAAAACCCCGAGCGGCCGACGGCTGAAATTTCATTGCTCAGCAAGAATGAGCGCCGGCAGATTATGGAAACCTGGAATGACACGCACGTCGCCGCCGGACCTGAATGTTTTCATGAGCTTTTTGAACTCCAAGCGCGACATACTCCGGATGCAATAGCAATTCGCGATCAAGCACGGACATTCAGCTATGGAGAGTTGAATGTAAACGCAAATCGCCTCGCGCACTATCTGCGCAAGCTGGGAGTTGGACCGGAAGCAGTCGTCGGTTTGTGCATGGAACGAGGCGCGGATGTGGCCATCGCGATTATGGGTGTTCTCAAGTCTGGCGCTGCATGGCTGCCGCTGAATCCGTTGTACCCAGTTGGGCGGCTGGCGCACATCCTGCGCGATGCCCACGCGACCATCCTTATCACGCAAGACAAGTTCCGTCCGGCGGACTCTTTCGGCGGCATTACGGTCTTATGTCTGGATAGCGATTTGGACCGTATAGAGGCAGAGCGCACAACGAATCCATTGCGGACGGCCGATCCTGCGAACCTGGCATACGTGACTTACACCTCGGGTTCAACCGGCGGGCCCAAGGGGGTGATGATTGAGCAGCTTGGGATGGTCAATCACCTGTTAGCTAAGATCGAAGACCTAAAACTTACTAATTCTGATGTTGTGGCGCAAAATGCCGTGCTGTCGTTCGACATCTCGGTGTGGCAATTGCTTGCCGTACTCGCCGTGGGAGGGCAGGTCGATGTAATCGACGACGCGATAGCGCACGATGGTTCGCAGTTGCTGGCTGAGAGTGCAAGACGAGAGATCACGGTCTTGGAGACTGTGCCTGCGCTGCTGAGCGCAATCGTGGACCATCAACTCCAACTGAATCACAGGCGCCTGAAGTTAGACAAGCTTCGGGTACTGATCTCAAATGCAGAGGCATTGCCTTCGAGTGTTGTACAGAGCTGGAGCCAGTGTTATCCCCACATCCCCCTGAAGAACACTTACGGCGCTACAGAATGCTCCGACGACGTAGCTCATTATGACACCCAAGTCTTAGGCGACTTGGCGCGCTCCTATGCCCCACTTGGGAAACCACTGCGCAATTCAAAGCTGTATGTGCTCGATGAATTGGGAGAGCCAGTTCCAATAGGAATACCGGGTGAGGTGTACATCGGCGGCGTATGTGTGGGCCGCGGATATCTGAACCAGCCTGCTCTGACTGCGGAGCGATTCTTGCCGGATCCGTTCGGCACAGGGGCAAGCCAGCGGCTGTACCGCACAGGTGATTGTGGACGCTGGCTCGCTGAAGGAGAACTAGAGTTTCTGGGCAGGCTTGACCAACAAGTGAAAGTGCGTGGCTATCGCATCGAGCCGGGCGAGATTGAGGCCGTTCTGATTCAGCACTCAGATGTTCGGCACTCTGCTGTGATCTTGCGTGAGGACGAGGCTGGACAAAAGTACCTAGTGGCCTATGTTGTGCCGGATGGGGCAACGCCCACGATCCCCGATTTGCGGACGTTGGTATCG
>PMHV01000068.1 GCA_003156805.1 Acidobacteriaceae bacterium
GCCCTGAAAAGGCTGGCGTCGGCGGTTCAACTCCGTCCCTGGCCACCATCGTTCCAAAGAACTTTGGCGTTTTCGCCCGCTTTCTTGAGCCTAGGGTTCGGTCCAAGATACGTCACTGAATCGTCCCCGTGAGCGGGTGAGCTTTGTCTCCGGGCAGTTGTGCCAAGAACTTGCCCTGAGCTTCGAGCTTCGATTCTAGGTCGGACTGCGCATACAGCGGCGCGGCTCTAGTCCGCAGCCACGTCAACACGCCGTAGTGGCCTTCGCTGCGCATACTCAAGCTCCAGAGACTCGGCTAGCCCGGCCCCTCTCACATCACATCACATCACATCACATCTCTGCCCCCGCGGGTCCTTGAAGTATGACTTGTTATCTAGAATGGTCGTAACGCCTTCCACCACACATTCGATATCAGCTTTTGCACAGATTCCCCGGATGCCGACCTTCCGGGCTTCTTCGGCAAGCTGGGGCGAATGGTGCAGTGTGACCATCAGGATAGGCGTACTCGGGGAACGCAGCGTAATCTGTTTTGCCGCGTCCAGGCCGTTCATGCCGGGCATCTGAAAGTCGAGCACGATGACATCAAACTTTTCTTTATCGAATTTCGCAACAGCTTCCCGTCCATCGGACGCCTCGTCGCACACTTTCCAATCGTCCTGCGCTTCCAGCACCATTCGCAGGCTGCGACGCATCAAGGCATTGTCATCCACGACGAGGATCCGGGCGCCCTGCAGTCGATGCTGAACCGGAGATGTCACACCTGTCTGATGCACCTTCGGGCCGATTCGTTGAGTGGGGTCGCTATTCTTATTATTCTTATTTCGCGTCAAGGTAATAAGGAAGATTTTCTTCAAATGTAAGGTGTTTTTGGCGTCTTGCTGGATTATCCGATGTAGCTCGGGACGAAAACGGAAAGCCGGAATCAAGGGACTGTGTTCCAAGTCTCAAATCCGGCGCGTCTTAAATGCGGTAGAGGCGTGGCTGAGAGGTGAGACCCTACGCTCTACCGTGACAGAACACATGCTAAAGACCCAATAGTCCATCAGAATCTCGTTTCCGTGTAAGTTGACGATGCTATACTGCATCGCGCCGTTAACGTCGGCCGCCTGTTCCGCTCAATGCTGCTGTCAGTTGTCAGGAGTCGCCACCTTATGCCCGAATGTCGTCTTCGGATGTTCCCGTTGCTGACTGTGGTCCTGTTTGTAGCAGTATCCAGTGCCGTCGCGCAAACCACGGAGCCTTCGACTGTCTTGCCTTATCTGAATCCCTCGCTGCCGGTGAGTGAGCGTGTTGACGACCTCGTGGCGCGCATGACGCTGCAAGAGAAGGCATCCCAACTGGTGAACCAGGCTCGAGCCATCCCGCGGTTGCAGGTTCCCGCGTACGACTGGTGGAGTGAGGCCTTGCATGGAGTTGCCAATGCTGGAACTGCCACTGTGTTTCCCGAGCCGATTGGACTCGCGGCAACCTTCGATCTTCCTTTGATTCATGACATGGCGGTGGTTATCAGCACAGAGGCGCGAGCGAAACATAACCAGGCGGTACGCGCCGGTCGCCGGGACATCATGGAGGGCTTGGACTTCTGGTCGCCGAATATCAACATTTTCCGCGATCCGCGCTGGGGACGCGGGCAAGAGACGTACGGCGAGGACCCCTTTCTCACCGGGCGAATGGGCGTTGCCTTCGTCACCGGGATGCAAGGAGACGATCCGAAGTATTTTCGGGTGATCTCTACGCCCAAACATTTTGCCGTGCACAGCGGACCGGAGCCGTCGCGGCACATGATCAACGTGGAAGTGTCGAAACACGACATGGAGGACACTTATTTGCCCGCCTTCCGCGCCGCAGTTACCGAAGGTAAAGCTGAATCGGTAATGTGCGCCTACAACCGGATCAACGGCCAACCCGCCTGTGCCAACACGTTTCTGCTCGAAGATGAGCTGCGCGGCGCCTGGAAGTTCAATGGCTATGTCGTCTCCGACTGCGATGCCATCGTTGACGTCTTCAACGGCCACCACTTCACCAAGAGCCTGGCCGAAGCTGCCGCGGTTTCAATGAAGACGGGGATGGACAATGAATGTGCGGATTTCTTTACCAAGGCCACTGACAACTCCGACTATGTGAAGTATTTGGAGGCCGTGAAGCAGGGCTTGCTGAGTGAGAAAGACCTCGATGTTTCGCTGAAACGCCTGTTCACCGCCCGTTTCCGGCTGGGAATGTTCGATCCTCCCGAGATGGTGCCGTATGCCCAGACGCCGGATTCAGAGATTGACAGCCCTCCTCACCGCGAACTTGCGCTGCAAGCGGCTCGTGAATCCATCGTGCTGCTGAAAAACGACGGCGTTCTGCCGCTGAATGCAAATATCAGGAAGATCGCAGTTGTTGGACCGCTCGCCGAGTCCATCAAGGTGCTGCATGGCAACTACAGTGGTACGGCTTCCCATGCGGCTTCCGCGTTGGATGGCATTCGCCAGCAATTCGCTTCAGCTCAGGTTACGTACTCGCCAGGCATGAACTTTCTAAGGACCGAAGAACTCATTCCGGCTACCGTGCTCTCGACCGAGGACGGTCAGGCAGGCCTGAGAGGAGAATACTTTCCCGACAAAGACTTCGAAGGCACGCCCCAGTTGGTCCGTGTGGACAAAGCCATCGACCTGCAAAGATTCCATCCTGAACGGTCCTCCATCGCTCCGCCTCCTGGAATGGGGGATTTTTCGGTGCGATGGACAGGGTTCCTGACCCCCGACGAATCGGGCGACTATCAAATCGGCAACGTGGGCTCGATGAACCGTCTTTGGCTGGACGGCAAACTGATTGTGGATGACTTCCTATTGCACGATCCCAAGCCGACAGAAGCAACCATCCGGTTGGAGAAAGGACATCGCTACTCCGTCAAGCTGGAATACGGGCAAGGTGGCACGGGCATAAGGCTGGTATGGCTTCGTCTTGTGGCTGATCCCATCCCCGAGGCGCTCGCTTTGACAAAGGACGCCGACGCTGTCGTCGCGGTAGTCGGCATCACTTCTCAACTCGAGGGCGAAGAGATGAAAGTGGACGTGCCGGGTTTCAAGGGTGGTGACCGCACGAGCCTTGATCTGCCAAAAGAGGAGGAAGATCTTCTTGAAGCATTGAAGGGAGCTGGCAAACCACTCATCGTGGTCCTGATGAACGGCAGCGCGCTCGCAGTGAATTGGGCCAGCGAACACGCGGATGCCATTCTCGACGCCTGGTACTCGGGCGAAGAAGGCGGAACTGCGATCGCCCAAACTCTGGCGGGTGTAAATAACCCGGCGGGCCGGCTGCCGGTGACGTTTTACAAGGGCGTCGAGCAGTTGCCCGTATTTGAAGACTACTCGATGAAGAACCGGACTTACCGGTATTTTGAAGGCCAGCCCCTTTATGCCTTCGGCCATGGACTCAGTTATTCGAAATTTGAGTACAGCAACTTGACGCTCTCTACAACGAAGCTGAAGGCAGGCGATTCCCTGAGCGTGGAAGCGGATGTGAAGAACGTCAGCGAGCGGGAGGGTGACGAAGTTGTGGAGCTATATTTGAGTTTTCCAAAGTCTCCGGCCGCCCCGATTCGCGCGCTACGCGGGTTTAGCAGGATGTCTTTGGGGGCTGGCGAAACTAAGCATGTCCACTTCACACTGGATGCGCGCGATTTGAGCGAAGTGAACGAAAAGGGAGATCGACTTGTCGCCAAGGGAGCCTACCGCATCAGCGTGGGAGGGGGACAGCCGGGAACGGCTGCTCCACAGGAGGACGTTGAGTTTAGGATCAAGGGCAAGCACGAACTGCCAGAGTAGCGAGCCACGCGATTACGTTTTGTCTTTCCGGAGATGAACGGAACCGCGTCTCCGCTTCTCTCGTATCTCGGCGTAACACGGGTCCGCAAGCGCGAAAGGAGGCTGCCGCTTCAGCGACCAAAATGAAAATCAGGGAACGAATTCCTCTATTGTGCTTGCTCCTCGGCCTGGCATTGCTGTGCACCGCGGCCGCAACCGGTCAAGACAAAGTTAAACCGCAAGACAACACTCCCAAATACCGCAATCCTGGTCTCACCGTTGACGAGCGTGTGGACGATTTGCTGCCGCGTATGACGCTGGAAGAAAAAGTCCAGCAGATCACCGGTGGCGGGGAAGCTCAGTCCGAAGTCATCGATCCCACCGGGACGTTCACCACTCAGAAAGCGCGAGCCACGATGGGGCAATGGTGGAACCCTGATCTCGTCTTCACTTCCCGTCAGGCGGCAATCCTGCGCAACGGAATACAGCGTTTTCTCAAAGAAAAAAGCCGGCTCGGCATCCCCGCCCTATTCATGGGCGAAGCGCTCCACGGATTCATGGAATATGGTAGCACCAGCTTTCCGCAGGCGCTGGGCCTGGCTAGCACCTGGGATTCTGAACTGGTGCATCAAGTATTTGCGGCCGCCGGTGACGAAGCCGGATCCCGGGGCGCAGGCCAAGTCTTCACGCCAGTTCTGGATATTGCTCGCGATCCGCGCTGGGGACGCACCGAAGAAACTTACGGCGAAGATCCCTATCTCGCCTCGCGGATGGGAGTGGCCGCGATCACAGGCCTGCAAGGCGATTCGTTCCTCATCGGCCGTCATCACGTATTGGCGACCGCCAAACATTTCGCGGTTCATGGCCAGCCCGAAGGCGGCACCAACACCGGGCCCGCCAATTATTCAGAACGCATTATTCGAGAGAATTTCCTGGTGCCCTTCCAGGCCGCAGTGCAGGAAGCCAAGGTTGGAAGCGTGATGGCCTCCTACAACGAGATTGACGGCATTCCGTCGCACATCAACCACTGGCTGCTTGACCGCGTCCTGCGCCAGGAGTGGGGATTCCGCGGTTACATCACCTCCGACGGTGATGGCCTGCAGATGCTGGTGAGTACGCACCGTGTCGCCGCCAACAATGCGGATGCGGCTCGCCTCGCGATTGCGGCTGGCGTGGATTACGACCTGTCCGATGGTTCGGTGTATCGCACGCTTCTCTGGCAAGTGAAACAAGGGAACGTTCCGGAAAGTGACGTGGACAGAGCGGCGGCGCGCGTGCTGGCCACGAAGTTCCGGCTCGGGCTGTTCGACAATCCGTATGTGGATCCGGACTACGCGGAGAAGATTACCAATAGTGCAGAGCACCGCCAGCTCGCAGTGAAGGCCGCACAGGAAGTGGTCGTACTGCTCAAGAACGAGAAGAATCTGTTACCCCTGGATTTGACCAAGCTCAAAACCATTGCCGTGATCGGGCCCAACGCCGCCGACGTTCATCTGGGCGGCTATAGCCGCGAACCGGCTCATAGCGTCAGCATCCTGCAAGGCATTCGCGACCGCGTGGGGTCAAAAGCCAATGTGATCTACGCGGAAGGCTGCAAGATTACCGATGCGAAGCCGGACTGGCACGGTTGGTTCGCGGACAATGTTAAACTCATCGATCCTAAAACGCAGGTGGAGAGCGTTCAAGCCGCCGCCGCTGCCGCGCGCAAAGCGGAAGTTGCCATTCTGGTAGTAGGCGAAAACGAAAGCACCAACCGCGAAGCCTGGTCCGAACAGCACTTGGGAGATCGCGATTCCCTCGATCTGCTCGGTGCTCAGAACGATCTGGTCAAGGCGGTCGTTGAAACCGGAACTCCCACGGTCGTGCTTTTGATCAACGGCCGGCCGCTCTCCATCAACTACATTGCCGAGCACGTCCCGGCAATTCTCGAGGGCTGGTACCTCGGCCAGGAAGGCGGAACGGCCGCCGCCAACGTTCTCTTCGGCGATGTGAATCCCGGCGGGAAGCTGCCCATCACGTTTCCGCATTCTGTCGGCGATCTGCCCGACTTCTACAATCACAAGCCGTCCGCCAACCGCACCTACGCTTTTAGCACGCGCAAGCCGCTTTTTCCGTTCGGCTACGGCCTCAGCTACACCACGTTCCGCTTCGACAATCTTCGCGTGGAACCTTCACAAATCGAGGTCGGCGGAACTGCCAAGGTCACCATCGACGTCACCAACACCGGCTCGCGCGAGGGAGATGAAGTTCCGCAGCTGTACGTGCACCAGAAAATCGCATCGGTAACACGACCGGTGATGCAGTTGAAGGGCTTCCAGCGCATCACGCTGAAGCCCGGCGAAAAAAAGACCGTGGATTTTACGATCACGCCCGACACACTCACCATGCTCAACGTCGACATGCATCGTGTGGTGGAACCGGGAGTGTTCGAACTCATGGTCGGTCCGAGCTCTGACCAGACCAACATCGTCAACTTGACTGTGGTCGGTGTCCACGGTGAGACTGGCAAGCCGCTGCCGCCGCCACCTCCCGCGGGATCGGAGTCCGGCGTGGTCAGCACCTTCGACGAAGGAAAGGCTTCGGCCAACTACGGATCATGGACGGTGAATACGGACGCCATGAACGGCGGCAAATCCACCGCCTCAATGCAGATCGTGGGACCGGGCGCCAACAACTCCAAGGGAGCACTGCGCGTCAGCGGCGAGATCGTTCCCGGCGGGCCGTTCCCCTGGGCAGGAGTCCTGTTCGCGCCGGCCGCCTCGCCGGCGGAACCGGCCAATCTCTCCAGCAAGAAGACGATAAGTTTCTGGGCCAAAGGAGATGGAAAAATATTCTCCCTGGTTGTTCTGACCCAGAGCCGTTCGGGACAGAATGGAATGCCTGCAATGACAACCTTCGTTACCGGTGCGGAATGGAAGCAGTATTCGTTTCCCATTGCCAGTTTCGACACGGATGGTAGCGATCTGACGGGAATTGTTTTCGCTCGCGGCCAGGAGGCGGGAAAGTTCGAATTCGAACTGGATCAGGTCGAGATCAAGTAATTCGGTATGCGCCGACCGGAGCCTACATCATCTGGGCGGGGTTACCATATGCTCGTTTGCATGTCATGGGCACCCGTGAATTCGGAAATTTCCGAATCCGAGAATTATTTCTGGTAATCCAACTACTTGTATGCGGAACCCCATATTGATTTCTTCCCTGCAAGACGCTGACACGGCTGCAGGCGATGAGAGGTACCCAGTATGACGGAGAAAGCAGGTTCCAAGGCATTCGAAGACGTGCCGAAAGCTGTCTCAAGGCGGAACTTCATTAAAGGTGTCATCACCAGCGGTGTGGCAGTCTCCTCCGCGAGCTATCTGTTTCGCGCCTCGTCTCTTCTGCAGGGCCAGCAGTCGACTGCCGGTGTAGGCGAACGGCTGATTACTCTCAACGTCAACGGTCAGCAGCGCCGCGTCGATGTCATGAGGCAAGAGACGCTGGCGTGGACGCTGCGTTACAAGCTGGGGCTTACCGGCACCAAGCTGGGATGCGACCGCGCGGAATGCGGATCTTGCACCGTCCTTATTGACGATATTCCGTACTATTCGTGTTCGGTGCTCACCCACACGGTGCGTGGACGGAAAGTTGTGACCATCGAAGGCTTGGCCGCCGCCGACGGAACCTTGCATCCGGTACAGCAGGGCGTCATCGACGAACAGGGATTTCAATGCGCGTTCTGTATGCCTGGATTCATTATGACCACCGTGGGATACCTGAAAACCAATTCCAATCCCACCCGCCAGGAATTGGCGCAGGGCATTTCGGGAAACCTATGCCGCTGCCAGGACTACGACAAAATTCTTACCGCGCTGATGCGCGGCGCCGAGAATATGAGGAGGTCTAACCTTGGATAGCAAAAAGGTTGTTGAAACTGCCAACCCCAGTGAGCGCCAATACGGGGCCGGTTACAAGCTGATCGGCAAGAACTATAAGACGCCAGATCTGTATGCGAAGGTTACCGGCCAGGCGAAATATGCCGAGGACTTTCGCGCGGAAGGCATGTTGTTCTGCAAGCTGCTGCTCAGCCCAATGCCACATGCGCGCGTAAAGCAGATCGATGCGAAAGCAGCGCTTGCCATGCCCGGCGTCAAAGCCATTCTCACGGCTGACGATCTTCCCGCCCCCGCCGATACCCTTACCGACAATGGAACGGTGATCAAGGCCAGCAAGTGGGGCGAACGCGGGCTCACCAATGAGCCGGTTTATCAGGGCGAACCGATTCTTGCCGTAGCTGCGGTCGATGAACTCACCGCCGCGGAAGCCATCGAGAAAATTCAGATCGATTTTGAACTGCTTCCGTTCGTAGTCGATCCGCTCGACACACTGCGACCAGGCGGTCCCAATCCGCGAACCGATGGCAACGTATGGACCCGGCCTGCGGGACAAAATCCAGGTCCACCCGTGATTACAGTGCTGAAGTGGACCAAGGCCGACTTCGCGGAAGAAAAGCATGGCCGTCTGCCGATGGGCAAGGCCCCGGACGAATGGTCGTATGGCGATCTCGATTCCGGCTTCAAGAATGCGGCGCTCGTGCTTGACGAGACGTTCGTCACGCCCGACACCAGTCATCAGACTCTTGAAACCCGCAGCGCGATGGCTTACTGGCAGAATGGCAAGGTCTACATTTACACGGGCACGCAAAGCACCGCGCAAACGCTGCCCGCGATCGCCCGGTGGTTGAACATTAGTCCAGACAACGTTGTTTTTATCAGCGAATACACCGGCGGTGGGTTCGGCAGCAAGATCACCGGTGGGGTGTCGATGATCATCCCTGCTCTTCTGGCCAAGAAAACGAATGCTCCGGTAATGATGCGCATCAGCCGCGAGGAAGAGACCTTCATCGGACGCGCGCGTCCCGGTTTTCAAGGACGGATGAAAGTGGGCTTCTCGAAAGAGGGACAGATCACTGGTCTCGATATGTTCGTGATTTGCGACAACGGTCCATACGACGCGGTGGGTGATGCCCCGTCATCGGGCCGCATCGTCTCTCTTTTGTACCAGCCGCAAGCCATGCGCTGGCGGGGGGTGACGGTGCTGACGAATACGCCGCCGCGCAGTGCGCAGAGTTCTCCTGGTGGGCTGCAAGGGATTGTCATCCTCGAGCCGATCATCGCGAAAGCGGCGCGCAAGCTCGGAGTTGACCAGGTGGCGATCCGCCGCATCAACTGTCCCGAGGGCAAGGCGCCGTTCGGACCAGCGATGCAGGGAAAACGGCAGTATGCCACCAGTGCATTCCTCAAAGAAGCGCTCGACCGCGGCGCGGAACAATTCAAATGGAGTGAGAGGATTGCACGCACTCCGAAAAGGATCGGCGCGAAAGTTCGCGGCGTTGGCGTATCGCTGAGCTGTTACGTCGGCGGCACCATCGGATTCGACGGGCTTCTGGTCATCAAGCCGGATGGCCGGATCACCTTCCAGTCTGGAATCGGCAATCTGGGGACGGAGTCGGTGATTGATGTGCACCGCGCGGGTGCAGAAGTTCTGGGTGTGCCGTGGGAGAAATGCGATGTAACCTGGGGCAGCACGGAAAAAAATCTTCCTTTCACCTGTGTGTCCGGCGGCAGCCAGACCACCCACGCGATGACGCGGGCAGCGTATGCGGCGGCGATGGACGCGAAGAAAAAGCTTCAGGAAATCGCGGCGAAGAAGCTCGGCGGCAAACCCGAGCAATACGAGGTCGCCAACGAGCGAGTCTTCCGCAAGGGCGGCGGCGCCGGAATGACTTTGGCGCAGGCCGCGAAACACGCGATTGAACTTGGTGGCATCTACGATGGCCATGAGGCGCCCGCCGATGTCCACAAATTGACGAAGGCATCGGTCGCGGCACTGGCGGGCCAGGGCTTGGTGGCGGCAGCCAAGGACAACTACCCACGCGACGGCTCGACATTTTCCTACGTCGCGAGTTTCGCCGAGGTTGAAGTCGATGTCGAAACCGGCAAGTACTATATCGTGGACTTCCTCGCCTCCGCCGATGTCGGCACGGTAATCCATCCCCGAGCGCTGGGAGGCCAGGTGCTCGGCCGTTCGACGCTCGGCATCGGCCATGCGATCGGTCAGAAGTGGGTGTTCGATCCGCACTACGGCGAGATGCTTTCCAAGCGATTCCAACACAACAAACCGCCGACGATTCTGGATGTACCCGTCGACATGCAATGGACCGCGTTGGATATTCCGGACCCGGAGACACCGGTGGGCGCTCGCGGTGTTGGCGAACCGCCCGTGGCCGGCGGGTGCGCATCCATCTTGAACGCACTCTCGGATGCACTCGGGGACGAGATTTTCCAGCGTGCACCGGTGAACGCCGACACGATTCTGACGTCGCTCGAAGCTGGTCGGCCGATGCAGCATCCTCTGATGGCCCACATTTGATGGAGATTTGAAGGAGAATTATGGCTGTCATACGAGACGTAATGCCGGCTTTCGAGTTGTTTCAGCCAAGTTCCGTGGCCGATGCACAGAAGTTGCTCGAACAGCACGGGCCCGACGCCTGGGTGCTGGCCGGAGGGCTCGACAGCTTCGACTGGCTCAAAGATCGAATCCGGAAGCCCAAGGCCGTGGTCGACTTGAGCGGAATCGAGGAACTGCGCAGCGTTCGCACGACCGGGGACGGCATCGAGATCGGCGCGATGACCACCCTGACGGAAGTAGTGAATCATCCCATCATCAAGCAGAAGTATGGCCTGCTGGCGCAGGCCGCGGAACTCGTGGCGTCGCCGCAAATTCGCAATCAGGGAACACTCGGCGGCAATGTTTCACAGGACACGCGCTGCTGGTATTACCGGGGCGGTTGGCCGTGCTACCGGGCCGGCGGCAACATTTGCTATGCCGATACGCCGGAGGGCCGCAACCGTGAGCATGCCATTCTGCACGCGGACCGCTGCGTGGCGGTGAATCCCTCCGACTCCGCCCCGGCCTTGATTGCGCTGGACGCCAGGTTCGTCCTGCGCACGCCTAAGGGTGAGCGCGTGGTGGATGCGGAGGATTACTTCATCGGTCCTGAGATCGACATTACCCGGCTGCACATCTTGCAGCCCGGGGACCTGCTTACAGCCATTCGTATTCCTTCCACGTGGGCGGGCGCGCAGTTCTATTTCGAAAAAATCCGGGACCGGAACGTTTGGGATTTCCCGCTCATGAACGTGGCCTCAGCCATGGTGACCTCGGGAGATAGCATCGAGCGTATCCGAATCGCTGTGAACGGCGCCGCCGCCCGTCCGTTACGGTTAAAGGCGGTCGAAGATGCAGTTCGCGGCAAGCCGCGAAACACGGCGACCGGTGAGATGGCGGGGAAACTGGCCGTGCAAGGAGCAGTTCCATTGCAGTTCAACGCCTACAAGATCCCGCTGATGAGAAATCTGGTGAAGCGTGCCATCAGTGGAGTGGAGGAGGCAACATGGGCTTCTTAGAGTGGGCCACGAGTCCGTGGGGACAAAGTGTCCCGATCCATATTGCATGGTTCTTGATCTGGGTTTCAGCGATCGCAGGGTTGCTCTTCCTGATGGTTCACGCCACCTACGTGATGTATTTCGCTAAGGCGAGAGAGTTCGCCGGCGATTCCTCTCCGCAAGCCTCCGCGGGCATACCCAAGCACGTTCCCCGGCATTCTCTCGTGGCACGTCTGTTTCACTGGATCATGGCAGCGTCCATGTTCACGCTTCTGTTTACCGCCTTCCTCCCGAAGGTGGGCGTCCAGTTCAATTGGGTGACCTATCATTGGATCGCTGGCGTCGTGTTAACGGTTTCAATCATCTTTCACATCATCCATGCCTCCTTCTGGCTGGATTTTTGGTCGATCTGGCCGGACAAAACGGATGTGCACGACGCATGGAAAAGAATCCGCCGGTTTTTCGGAATGTCCGCAGCACCGCCGCGAAAGTTTGCCAAGTATCCTCTGGAAAACAAGCTCTTCCACGGCGTCATCATCTTGTGCGGGTTGTCGGTGATTCTTACCGGCGTTTTCATGATGTCTCGCGTTCGCACGATCTTTTTTCCGCGGAATCCATATCTATTCAGCGACATGACCTGGGGCCTGATGTACGTGCTGCACGGTCTGGCGGGCGTGGGACTGATCGCGCTGGTAATGATGCACGTCTACTTCGGACTCCGGCCGGAGAAACGCGCGATTACGAAATCGATGATTTTCGGCTGGATGGACCGCGACTTTTATCTGAAAGAACACGATCCCAAACGATGGGTGGTCGAGACGTCTTCTTCGTCATCCACTTCCAGCCGGGTGGAAGGCCGAGGGCTAACCGATGCTGGCTGAGATTTCGAATCGGTGTGAGACCGTGGAAGAGTGCTACGAGTTTATGTTGGCTTACGCGGCCCAGGGACTTCCCAGTGACCAAGGCAGCAAATCAGGTGGAGAAGTGCGTGTGTTCCTGCAGCGCGCCGTGAAAGCCTTGACGGGGCTGGCGGAGACTTGTGCGATGGCAGTCAAAGAGGAAAGCCTTGAGCCCGCCGCCAAATACGCCGCATTCTTTGCCGTGCTTGATCGCGACGCTCGCGATTCTCTTGCCGCTATTGATCTGGTTCTGGCTCAGCCTGCCATCAGTTCCCAGTTGATTGACAATTTGAACGCTTCCATCCATCTCCGCGCTCTGCTCACCGACTTGTTTCTGGTGGATGAGATCGTGAGGAAGCAAGACAAAGCGGCGGCGCAGGTAGTCACGAGCGAAGGCGAATGAAGCTACACCCCCGCCCCTTAGGGTCGCATCGGACGCGGCGAAATGGTCGCGGATATCTTTCAATACGGCCAGTTTGCAGGCGGCATTTTAATCCGTGCGTGGCGTCGCGCTGGCGAGCGCGAGAATCGCTCCGGCAAATAGCAGCGTATCCGCGAAGTAGTCGATCCCCTCAACTTTGACGGCAGTGCTCGGGTCGGCCAGCGCCGCGATCAGAATCGGCCCATAGATGAACAAGACCAGCAGCACAATCCAGGTGCCGAGATACGTTGCTGCCATGCGCGCGTTCCTGGCTAGGAGAATGGTTGCCCCGGCAACGAAGAGAATTGCGCCCGTCAGATAGCCAATGAGCAGGCGCGCCGGAATCCACGGAGGCGTCAGTTTTTCGAGCGGGACTCCGGGGCATCCCGCTGGGTGCAGAAAATGCTCAACGCTAAAAAATATAGCGGCAATCGCGATCAATACGCGGCCCACAGTTATGAGCTTGCTTTTGCCTTGCCCGCGCATCGCGTTTCCCGCAAGAATCCAGCCTCCGCCAGCGAATGACATTTCGCGGATGACAAACGCCCACGCAAACCTGTCTCTGGGGCTGGCGAGAGCTCCCGGGATGTCCAACGTCGCCACAAAAAGAAACATCATGATCCCGAACAGCAGGCCGGACCAGCGCACCTGAATGTTTGTGGCAATGCTCAAGGACGCGGCCAGCAACGCGAAGCCCACGAAATAAGCCCAGAACAGACGCCATGGCATATACGAGGGCACTTCTGGCATGACAAATTCTACGCCCGAGAGATGCAGGGCGCCGAAGACCGCCAAGGGGATGGCGAAACACAAATTGCTCAAGGCTACGATCTTGTCGAGGCCGCGGGCCCGCGCGATATCGGCCTTGGCAGCCCACAGGGCAATCAGGAAAAGCAGGATACCGGCGCTGCACATCGAGACCGCGGTGCGAGAAAACTCAAAAAATGCGGCGAGAATGGTTGTGTGCATGTGGACGCCAAGCGTAAGCTCGCGTGCTCTATCTGGGGCACGTTTTCCCGGGTCAATACAGCTTCAAATTCTACAACGAAGAGTAGGTGAGGATATTTGTTTGCGAAGCTGGACAGGCGCCCGACCTGAAGCGCGACTTGATTAGCTCTTATGCGCCCGCGTCGCCGTCCGGACTGTCTACAAAGAAGTGGAGGACGATCACATGCCCTTTTTCCGTGTGCGAACATCGATCCGCCTCGATCCTCACCAGATTGCGGACTGGCTTGAGACGAAAATGCCGCGCCACTCTACCAGGAGAACGCCATTTCAAGGCAAGGGGGAGCGTCTAGATTTCTTACGAAATCGTGCACCAGATTCTGTTCGAAGTTAATGAATTTGGCTCAGGAGTTCATCATGTCCGCTTCCCAGCCATCGAGGTTCGCTCCCTCTCCCAAGCCAGTCCCGGCCAAGAAATGAATTCGTCTTCGAGCCACTCTTGGACAGCGATGAAGCGGCACAGTTGCTCCGCATTCATCCGAAAACGCTGCAGCGCATGGCTCGCAATCGCCAGATTCACGGAATCCAGGTCGACAAACTACGGCGGTTCCGCGCCTCCGATCTGGAGATTTGGCTGCGAACGAAGAAGGCCGGCTAAGCCGCGGTCTTCCACAGGCATTCACTATCGACCCGCCACTCCACCTGCGCTAAGCTGAGGCAGCCATCCGTGTCGTCTCACACAAAGGAGGATTGATGAGGCGCACGAGTCATCAGCACGGTAGCCTGAAACTGGCGGATCGCAGGAAAGGAAGGTTTGGGAGTTCCGATGGAGAGAAGTTCAAATAGACGGTTCGGTTTGTCGAAAGAACATCGTCGTTGGGACTCTAGAGGAATTTCCAACCGAATCAGCAGCGCAGTCTGCGGCCGATGCAATCCGTCTGACGATCGACCGACAAACTCCGCAACAACTGTTCAAGAACGTGAGCGTCGAGACCCTCGTCAAGCACTACCAGGAGCACGAACTGCCGGATATTTTTTCAACGCAGAAGCCGACAACTGGAAGCGGAGACGAGCATCACATGTTTTACTCCGCGGAGTACGCCTACGACATTTACTTGAAAAAGTAGGTTCTTCCACGCTGGCGGTCATACCGTCTTTCCGAGGTGAAAGCGGTGGATGTCGAAGCGTGGTTGAAAACAATGCCGTCGGCACGTGGGAGCAGGGCCAAAATCAGGAATCTGATGAGCGCCTTGTTTTCTCATGCNNTGATCGGCTTGCAATGGGAGGATGTGGACTTCGAGAACCTCGTAATCCATGTTCGCCGTTCAGTGGTGATGATGGTCCAGGGTGCTCCCAAGACGGAAGCTTCCGCAAAGGATGTACCGCTCGACGCTGCTTTGGCCGAGTCTCTGTTCGAGCTGAGGCTGGTTGGTCCGTACAATCGCGAAACAGACTGGGTGTTTGCCTCGCCGACAATGAAAGGCAAACAACCCGCTGGCCAGAGACCGTGTGGCGACGATACGGACGACCGGCAGTCAAAGCGGCGAATATCCAGAAGCGTGTTGGATTCCACACCTTCCGTCGCACGTACACAACTTTGCTGACTCAGAACAACGAGGACGTGAAGGTGGTACAGGATCTCCTAGGTCATGCGAACAGTCGCATTACGCTGGATCTTTACGCTCAGGCGGGTATGCCGAACAAGAGGCTGGCACAAAGCAAACTTGTTCGGATGGTACTCAACAAAGGGAGAAGCACTGGCCTAACTGGACCAAACTGGACCATGACTCAAATTGCCAATTCCTTAGCAAGTGCTTGAAAGGAATGGCGGGGACGACGGGACTCGAACCCGCGGCCTCTGCCGTGACAGGGAGACCGCACTAGGATTTACAGGGACTTACAAACTTAGAAGACCGCCCAAGTCCCTGCAAAACGTTCCGAATTTCGAGAGTTGTGGATCAGGTGTGGATCAGGATTGTTTCTGGTTTTTTGCCAGCCAAAGAAGTTAAGCATCTCCTCGTTTGGCTGGCTCATAGGCATCTACGCAGATTCCCGTTCCTCTATACTCTTTCCCATCTTGCATGCCTCGTCCTGTACGGCTTGCGCTGCCGTGGGACGGGCTCCCCGTCTGCGAAGCAAGTTCCCAACTGGCGCAGCCGGGTGTACTTGCGGCAGAAGTCCGCTTCACTTGTCCCTAGCAACTCAGCTCCACCGCTGGGCGTCCCCGTTGCTGCAATCGCACCCATTACGGGAAGCACGCCCGAATCCTCGCGCTGCACAAACTCGACGAACTCGCCAATCCGGTGCCTGTCATCGCGCTGTCTCTCCTGCCGCTCACACCTTTTCCTGAGATACGCCGAGTGCGCATGGCAGAACTCGTCTCCCACTTGATCGCGATCCGTTTCTTCCCAATGGGTGGCAAGGGATACGTTGCCGGGACGACACAAGGGATTTTTCAGCCGTTTCGAGTAGATCGTCCTAAATTTGTTTCCGAGGCACAGGTTGATGTAGTTCTGAAACCGGGCTTGGTTCGCTCCGTAGTGCTTGTGCGGATCGAACGTTTGCACGATGTCTTCCTTGCCGGCCTGACGGTGCTTGGACGTCGCGGGCAGGTAACGCAAGTGAATGAGAAGGTCTTGAGTCCAGTCCTCTACGTCCTCTCTCGGCGCAGAGCTATCCACGTGCCTATTGACCCACTTGCGGACGTATTGGGGGAACCGCTCGTGGAATTCGTCGAAGTTCTTCGGCACGACGAACCCGTCGTGCCCAACGTACCTCCCATCAACAATCGTGAACGGGTCGGACTTCCGGTTTTCCACAGAAATATTCGTGAAATTGACAGGTTGATTTTCAACTGCGGCGGTATTGCTCTGCATGGATACTTCCTTTCGAAAGGATTTGAACTGCATGCGAGCAAGGCTAAGGGGTCGAGATGAGCTGGTGGTGAGGCTTCAGCAGGCGTTGGCGCTGCCCACAAAGAAGGAAGCCGAGTACATCGTGGACGCTGTGACCGGGAGCTTGGAAGCAACGCTTCTCAACAATCTGGATGCGAACGGATTCACGCTGAAACTCGGTAGCTTCGGCAAGTTCTCAGTCCGGCACAAGCCGGGGACTCTCAGGAAGATTCCATTCACGGGCAAGACGATACTCACGAAGGACAGGCGGAAGGTCAGGTTCGTTAGTCTGGGCAGTCTGCGGCAATACGAACGAGTCATCCACAAGAACTAGACTTGGCGGAAAGCCGATTCTGGGGCGATTCAGCTGCCCGAAGTGGTTCGGGGCGGCTGATGTACTCCAGAAGCGTGCAACGCCTTTGTGACCAGCCTAACGTGCTGCCGTCTAAGTTTGTCCCGCTGTCTCACGTCGGGCGTCCTTCAATTGATTTTCGTTGACCCGCCCGTTTCAAAGGGCAGCGACTCTTCGAGCACTTCGGCGATTTCTTCGTCCTGCATAATTTCGGGTTTACTCTCTTCGATCCGCCTTTGCAGGTTGAACGTGCGGGCGTGAGCGCGATTCAAAATTAGGTCATAAGGACAGGGCTTCACTGTGACTTGGCCCTGTGTCATTTCATCCAGCCCCCCCTCAACAGATGCCCCAAGAACGTAAGCCTCAATCTTGGTTGTCGCTCCAGCGCAACCCTTCGCTCTCAATTCTTTCGCATACTCTCGCGCTTGGTCAGCCTCCGACTGGGTGACACAAAACCCACCACGCTTAAGTTCGACAATCAGTATTTTGCGAGTGCCGCACACTTCGCCGTCCGCACCGAATTCATCTGCGGCATAGAAGCCTATTGAACTGTCAGGTACAACGATGAAGTCTGGACGCGAACGTGAGGCATCTACTCCCTTTTTCTTAAAGAGTTCCCGCACAACCGTATTCATGCTGCGATTCGACGTGAATTCCACGGCTTCGTATTCTGTACCAAACATCCACAGACCGCGTTGAAAGAGCGGCTGCAACTCGTGAAGCTCATCTGCGCCTTTGTCGCGTATTAGCTCCTGTAAGTCCTTCAGAACGGTAAGCCTTCTCTCAAGCTCTCCAAGCACTATCTCTGCGTTTTTGGCCGACCAGCGCAGCATCAGCGAGTTCCACGTGTCTAGATCATTCGGCGAACACACGACCAGTTGCCGAAGCAGATCGTAGCCTGAACGACTCTGTTCCAGTTTTCCTAGTATCTCGATTGTTTGGGAAAGTTCCTTTGGAGAAATGCCCGGGCACTTCTCCTGAACTTCGTCGATGAATGTGCCAACTTGTCGTCGGGACGCGGGCGGAAGCTGCTCGATCAAGCCTCGGTTCTGCTGGATCGCTTCCTTCTTAAGTGATTTTCGATTGTCTGCCATCAGCCCACGAAGTTCGTTGGTTATGAACGAATGTACAGTCTTCCGAACGGCAGTCGTTCTGTCCGAGTCCCTGAAGCCAGTCCATTCAGCGTTGGTCTCGGTTTTCAGAATGTCGGCTTCGACAACGAAACTGAAGCGTTTCGCTTCCATACTGCGCCCGTCCAAATATTGCCCCGGCCCGTCCAAACCTTCCCACGATGGCTCACCAACCATTCGCCTATTGACCCACCAAGCGATTCCTTTCAATCTCGTTGTTCGTTCCTGTCTGAGGGGGTCTAAGCGATAGACAGTCACGCTACCGTGGCCTTCGACCTGAATCTGTTCAGTCGAGAGCCGAACAAGACTCAGGAGCTTCACCGTATGGTTGTTGACCGTCACCACGAAGCTGGGATCAACAGCGAACTTGAATCCGATCAGTTCGCACACGGATGGACTCGCAAGGACATTCCGCCGTGCAACAACTGAAATGCACGTGCCATGACCGGACTTCCGTTTCTCGCCTTGGACATCGCAACGAAATGGAAACATGCCGCCAGTGGTTAGCTGAACGAGCGCAGTCGTGCATTGTCCATCTTTCCAAGTCTCGATCTGATATTCATCACCGAAACACAAAGGACTGAATCTTCCCTTACCGTTATGTCCGAAGGCTGTTCTCTTCTTGGTGGGAACACCCGACGGGAAGATAACATCCGTACCTTGCTGGGCGATGCGGTCGTATTTTAGAGTTCGCCATCGAGTCTCGAATTCTTTGCGGGTCATACCAGTCCCGTTGTCAGTGATCGACAATATATCTCCCGGCAAGTTGGGCCACACGATTTCTACCCTGTCGGCCCCGGCGTCATAGCTGTTGGCAACAAGCTCAAGAATTGCCACGGTCGGCTCGTCAATGATCTGTCCGACGTGGTCATGCAAGAAGTCCGAGCCAAAGAGAAATTGTCCTTCTTTCGCAGTTTTTGCCGATAGTCCTTTCGTCATAGACCAGCTCCACGACCAAACTTTCTGTAGCGAATAAAAGGCGAATCAATTATACTCCGAGGGCGGACGAGGAGCGCAAGCGCTTCCTGCTGATCCCCGCCAGTATCCTCGCGCCCCGTGGCTCCTGCTACCTGAACTTCCGTCCCGTATGGATGGTCAGGGCACCCGGTTTATGTGGATCGGCATCCGGTCGTCCGTCTATCTCGACTTCGATTGACGTTATGTCCTTGGACTTATCGATGAATGTTATGAGTTTCTCGATAATTTCGGCCACCTTCTGTTCATCAGTAGTCTCCCGGTTGAGGGCTACCTCCACTTGTTCGATTTTCTCTTGCCTCTCGTTGTCCTCGTAATCTCGCCTCGCAATCTTTGCATCCCACTTCGCTTTTTCAGATTCCCAGAAATTCTTTCGAAGAGCAATCAATCTCCCAACGGCGACCAGACCCATTCCACCAAGGGCTATCAACGTCAAACTGTTTCCGGTTGTCACAGTCTGCACGATCAATCGGTCAGCGCGACGCATCCGTCTTCCCGGCTCCTCGGCCTTCTGAAGAATGTTGTAGGCCCTCTCGAACGTTTTTACGATGGTGCGAAAATCCGCAGCGTACAGAACGCGATACTCTAGGTGCAGGCGAAGTCTGTGGTTATCGGGCATCGTCGTGATCGCTCATAAAAGAACGCTCCAAAGAATAACACTCGCCGCACCGGGGTCATGCGAATTCCAACCGTCTGGCTCTGCCGAGTTCGGAATTCCCCTGAACCTCAACCAATCGCGGATTAAGCCCCGCATTTGTGGTAAATAGAAGGGGTCAGGTTGCGCCTTGAGGGGGGACGCAACTCTGGATGTATCATTGCTTTTCACCCCACGATGAGCACTGCATATCACGCGAAGTATTTTGCGTATGAACTGACAAAACGGTGCGCGTCCGACAGCATGGAGAAGCTGGCTGCTTCCCTTGCCGACGCTCAAGTTGACTTGAACCCCCATCAGGTCGAAGCTGCGCTGTTCGCTTTCCGCTCCCCACTATCAAAAGGTGCGATCCTAGCCGACGAAGTCGGTCTCGGAAAGACTATCGAAGCCGGGATACTCCTATCCCAGAGATGGGCTGAACGCAAACGAAAGATTCTCATCATCGTCCCGGCAGCCCTTCGGAAGCAGTGGCATCAGGAACTTTCAGATAAGTTCTTCCTGCCCTCCGTGATTTTGGAGACTAAGACCTTCAACGAACAGATTCGAGAGGGGAACCTGAATCCGTTCAACCGATCCGAAATCGTCATCTGCTCGTACCAGTTCGCACGGTCTAAAGAACCGTACTTACGTCAGGTCGCTTGGAACCTCGCGGTGCTTGACGAAGCGCATCGGCTACGAAACGTCTACAAGCCGACCAACAAGATCGGCAATGCTATCAAAAGTGCTCTCGCACCGTTCGACAAGCTGCTCCTGACCGCAACACCACTCCAGAACACGCTGCTCGAACTCTTCGGCTTGGTCAGCATCATTGACGAGCACATTTTCGGGGACATCAAGAGTTTTAAGAGCCAGTTTTCGCGATTGGAGACCGATGCCGACTTTCGGTCATTGCGCGACCGCCTGAAGCCGATCTGCCAGCGGACGTTGCGCCGTCAGGTGCTCGAATATATTCCGTTCACCAACCGGATTGCATTGGTGGAGGAGTTCATCCCCAGCGAACCAGAACAGAAGCTTTACAATCTCGTCTCCGACTACCTCCAACGTGCGAATCTCTACGCTCTTCCAGCAAGTCAGCGCCAGTTGATGACTCTTATTCTCAGACGGCTCTTGGCTTCGTCGACATTCGCAATTGCCGGAACGCTGAAAGGACTAGCGGACAAGTTGGAAAAAGCCGCAGACGCGCAAAAACCTGTCGTGGAGCCGCCCCAAGAGGTTGCTGAGACCTTCGAGAGTTTCGAAGAACTTGAGGATGAATGGGAAGAGGAGGAGGACGAGAATGAGACGGATAAGAAATCCGACCCCCGACTCCTCAGCCCGGAGCAGTTAGAACAAGTGGCAGAAGAGATAAAGTCGCTCCGCCTGTTCACCGAAGTGGCGAACTCGATTGCCAAGAACTCCAAAGGTGAACGGCTCCAAACGGCCCTGAAGCGCGGACTCGCGGAAGCCAAGAGTAAGGGCGGCAGAGAAAAAGCAATCATCTTTACCGAGTCCACCCGGACTCAGGAATACGTCCGCTGCATTCTTGAATCAATCGCCCACTACAAAGGCAAAGTTGTCCTGTTCAATGGTTCCAACAACGATCCCAAGTCGAAGGAAATCTACCAAAGCTGGCTAAAGAAGCACGCAGGCACCGACTACATTTCTGGCTCCAAGACCGCCGACATGCGGGCCGCGCTAGTCGAGTATTTCCACGACCAAGCGATAATCATGATCGCCACCGAAGCCGCCGCCGAAGGGATCAATCTTCAGTTCTGTTCGTTGGTCATCAACTACGATCTGCCCTGGAACCCCCAGCGCATCGAGCAGCGCATCGGACGATGCCACCGATACGGCCAGAAGCACGATGTTGTCGTCGTTAATTTCCTAAATAAGAAGAACGCTGCCGATCAGCGGGTCTATCAACTTCTCGATGAGAAGTTCAAACTCTTCAGCGGCGTCTTCGGAGCAAGCGACGAAGTGCTGGGCAGCATCGGGTCTGGACTCGACTTCGAAAAGCGCATCGCCGACATCTACCAGAAATGTCGCACCGAGGAACAAATCCAGTTCAATTTCGACCAGCTACAGGGCGAGATGGAGCTACAGATTGACGAACGCATCAAGCAAACGCGCCAGAAGCTTCTGGAAAACTTCGATGAAGAGGTTCACGAAAAGCTCCGCATCAATCAGCGTGAGAGTAACGAGGTCAAGAACAAGTTCGACCATTGGCTGTGGGAGCTGACACGCTTCTATCTCCAGCCCTACGCCAAGTTCGAGGATGGGCAACCCGGATTCACTCTTATCAAGAACCCATTTCCCGAAGAGCAGATTCATCCGGGCCCGTATCGCAGCGGACAGAATGTTGATGATGCCAATCTCTATCGTCCGGGTCACCCGCTGGCGCAGAAGATCGTCGAGCGGTGCAAAGCCTTCACGCCCGATCCGCAGAGTTTGTCATTCGACTATTCCCATTCCGGCAAGAAAATCTCCATCCTCGAATCCCTAATTGGAAAGAGCGGATACCTCAGCGTCGCCTGTCAGACCATGACGGCGCTCGAAACTGAAGATTTCGTGCTTCTAAGCGGCGTGACTGACGACGGCACGATAGTGGATGTAGAGCAGTGCCGACGCTTCTTTTCGCTGAACGCAGCAGGAACTCCGGTAAAGGAAGACGCCGTACCCACAAGCCTGCAAACTGCGCTGGAAGACGGATTGCAGAGGCAGAAGAACGAACTACTGGCGACCTTGACTGAACGAAACGCTTCTTTTTTCGAGTTGGAGTTGGATAAGCTTGATCGCTGGTCAGACGATCTCAAAGTTGGGCTGGAGTATGAGCTAAAGGAACTCGATAGGCAGATTCGTGAGGCAAGGCGATCCGCACAGATTGCACCCGCCCTAGCCGAGAAGCTTTCGATTCAAAAGCAGGTGCGAGAACTTGACGCAGCACGTACTCGCAAGCGCCGCGAGTTGTTCGATGCGCAGGACAGAATCGACAAGCAGCGGCAAGACCTGATCGAGACAATCGAGAAAAAGCTTCAGCAGGATTGCAAAGAAACCCCGGTCTTCACGGTGCGCTGGTCGCTTGCTTAGGAGTGGATTGAGTAGAAGACATGAGTAAAACGACAAAGCTGGAATTGACATGGATCGGCAAGGAAAGTCGCCCACGGTTGGAGCCGCGAATCCTGCTTGAGGATGTTGCGAAATCTCATCATGCAAAGACGAGAGTGTCGGAACGTGACATTTTTGACAATCGGCTGATCAGCGGGGATAACCTGCTGGCCCTGAAAGCACTGGAGCAAGAATTTGCCGGGAAGATCAAATGCGTGTTCATCGACCCACCGTACAACACAGGCTCAGCGTTTACGCACTTCGAGGACGGCGTTGAGCATTCGCTTTGGCTATCCCTGATGCGAGACCGTCTGGAACTGCTGCGACGCTTGCTCTCAGAGAGCGGGTCTTTATGGATCACAATTGATGACAATGAATGTCATTACCTAAAGGTGCTTTGCGATGAACTGTTTGGCCGGACTAATTTTGTAACAACCGTCATTTGGCAAAAAATGTTCTCCCCGAAGAGCAGCGCTCGCCACCTTTCGTCAAGTCACGACTATATCCTGATCTATGCGAAAGACATTGAGAAATGGGATCGGAACCTTCAACCTCGTTCGGAAACGCAGGACAGTCGTTACAAGAACCTCGATGATGACCCCCGTGGCGTTTGGATTTCGGATCAGCTAACAGCACGAAATTACTATAGCCTTGGACTTTATCCGGTAAGTTGTCCTTCGGGCCGAGTCATTGACGGCCCGCCGAAGGGTCGATACTGGGCCGTCTCGCCCCAGAAGTTCAAAGAATTGGATCAAGATCGGAGAATCTGGTGGGGAAAGGATGGCAACAACATGCCCCGGTTGAAACGCTTCCTTTCCGATGTTCAGGAGGGTGTTGTACCGCAAACAATTTGGCTCCACACAGAGGTCGGAAATACTCAAGAAGCAAAGAAAGAGGTCTTGCCGTATGCGACAGGAGTTGAAGACGTTTTTCCGACTCCCAAGCCCGAACGGTTATTAAAGAGGATTATTGAGATTGCATCAAATCAGGACGACTGGATACTCGATTCTTTCGCCGGAAGTGGGACGACAGGTGCAGTTGCTCACAAGATGGGTCGCCGTTGGATCATGGTCGAATTTGGCGCACATTGCCAGACGTTGGTTCTTCCCCGATTGAGAAATGTAATTGATGGAACGGACACACTTGGGATCACCCAATCCGTTGGCTGGCAAGGGGGCGGAGGCTTTCGGTACTACAGCCTTGCACCATCTCTATTGAAAAAAGACAGGTTTGGCAATTGGGTTATCAGCAAGCAATTCAACGCTGCGATGCTTGCGGAAGCCATGTGCAAGTTCGAAGGATTCACTTACGCGCCCAGCGATACCGAGTACTGGATACACGGCTACTCCACGGAGCGGGATTTCATCTATGTAACAACCCAGACCCTCACGCGAGAGCAATTGCAGAAGTTGAGCGACGAGGTAGGCGAAAGCCGCTCATTACTGGTTTGCTGTTCGGCTTTTAGAGTCAAGGATGTTTCGCAATTCCCAAACCTGACAATTAAGAAAATCCCCAAGATGGTCTTGAATCGGTGCGAGTGGGGTAGAGACGACTACAGCCTAGAGATCAAGAGTCTGCCGGAAGCGCCCCCGCCCCCTGAACCCGTTCCGGTCGCTCCGACCAACGGACGGAGGAAGACCGCGAACGGTTCGATGAATTTGTTTGATGCGGCAGCCGAGGAGAATCACAGCCGATGAACTCCGACGTGAACGCTATTGCAAACCGCCTTAGCCTCCGACCGCCGCAAAGGGATTCTCTTGAGATTCTGGCAAGGGTCGCTGAATCGTTGGCTCTGGATCGAGTGGTGTCGGGCTCACTGCAACAGGACACCGACGCCGCCCTTAAAACGATCCAGTCCGAGTTCAAGACCGTCACCGATTTCGAGCGACACTTCCCTTCACTTTGTTTTGCGTTAGCAACAGGCGTCGGCAAGACCCGGCTCATGGGTGCCTTCATCACGTACATGTTCCGGCAGAAATTGAGCCGTCATTTCTTTGTCCTTGCGCCGAACCTGACGATCTACAACAAGCTCATCACCGATTTCACACCCAACACGTCGAAGTACGTGTTCGAGGGGATCGCTGAGTTTGCGACGAATCCACCGGAGCTAATCACTGGGGACAACTACGAGAGCGGGCGCGGCGTTCGAAGCGAAGAAGCCATTCAATCTCGAATGTTCGATACCAGCCCGATCCATATCAACATTTTCAACATTTCGAAAATCAACAGCGAGGTTCGTGGTGACAAGGCTCCCCGGATCAAGCGGCTGAGTGAATACATTGGGGAGAGCTACTTCGATTATTTGGCAGGTCTTCACGACCTCGTACTGCTGATGGACGAGTCGCACCGTTATCGGGCCAGTGCGGGTGTGAAAGCCATCAACGAACTGAAACCGATCATAGGCTTGGAACTCACCGCAACCCCTTACATCGAGGCAGGCGGCAAATCCGAGCCGTTCAAGAATGTGATCTATAGCTACCCGCTGTCGGCTGCCATGAAAGACGGTTTCGTCAAAGAACCCGCAGTAGCGACGAGGGAGAATTTCGATGCCAAGAACTACGACGAGGCTGGTCTCGAAAAGCTGAAACTGGAGGACGGGATTCGAGTCCATGAAAACAGCAAAGTTGAGTTGGAGGTCTACGCGAGAGACAACGGGAAGCCGATTGTAAAGCCGTTCATGCTAATCGTCGCAAAGGACACAACTCATGCGAATGATTTGCATAAGATCATCGAAGACGAGTCCTTCTTTGGCGGTCGCTACAAAGGCAAGGTCATCACGGTTCATTCGAATCTGAAGGGCGAAGAGAAGGACGAAACCGTCCAGCAGCTTCTCTCGGTCGAGAGCCGGGACAATCCGACAGAAATCGTGATCCACGTCAACATGTTGAAAGAGGGCTGGGACGTGACCAACCTCTACACAATCGTCCCGCTTCGGGCAGCGAACTCCAAGACATTGGTGGAGCAGTCAATCGGAAGAGGACTGAGGCTGCCCTATGGCAAGCGAGTCGGCGTCGTCGCCGTAGATCGCCTCACCATCGTCTCCCACGACCATTTTCAAGAAATTATTGATGAGGCGAACAAGCCGGACTCGATCATACGCACGGGTGTCGTGATCGGGCGAGACATTCCTGACCGTGAAATGAAAGTGATCGAGGTCTCTCCGTCAATTCTCGGCAAGGTCGCCGGAGATGCTACGCAGCCGGAACAGAAGCCGCTGTTCAATACGGAAAGAGAGAAGGAAGTCGCAAGGGCGACTCTGGAGGCCATCAAGCAGTTCGAAAGGCTTCCGAGTTCAAGCGGACTGAAGTCCTCTGACACTCTGAAGAAGTTGGTGGAGAGAGTTCAATTGTCGGTCGCACCTATACAAGGCGAACTGGCAGGCGTGACGGAACAAGTCAATTTTGCGGAAGTAGTGGCGAAGACCGTTGATCTCTACATAGACAGCACTATCGACATACCGAAGATAGTTGTTTTGCCGAAAGGCGCTGTCACAGCGGGGTATCGGGACTTCGACCTTGACCTGAAGGGAGTACATCTCCAACCCGTTGCCAAGGACATCCTGATCGCGCATCTGAACGACCACGCCCAGTACCGCCTCATCAGTGGCGACGGCATCATTCCAGAGGAGAGACTGGAAGACTACCTCATTCGAGGACTAGTCGATTTCGACGACGTGAATTATGACGAGCACGCCGATCTTCTCTACAAGCTGGCAGGCGAGATGGTGAAACATCTTCAGTCGTACCTGCCCACCGAAGACGATGTAAGGAATGTGCTGCAATACCATCAAGCTCCGCTGGTGAACATCATCCACTCGCAAATGCAGGATCACTATGAAGAAAAGGCGGACGAGTACGAAGCGCATGTCACCAAGGGTTTCACGACACTGCGCCCCGGCAGCTATTCGATTCCGGTCGGTGAGCAACCACGAGATTTTCGAGTTCCGGTCGAAGAAAGGCTGTTGATCCGTGGAATGCTTTTCGGTGGATTCAAGAAGTGCCTTTACCCCACTCAGAAGTTCCAAGTTGATACCGAACGTCGCTTTGCCGTGATTCTCGAAAATGATAGCGACGTCGTGAAGTGGTTCAAGCCGGGCAAGGAAGCTTTCCAGATTTACCTCAAGGGTGATTCGCAGTACGAACCCGATTTCGTTGTCGAGACCAAAACGGCGAAGCTAATCTGCGAGACCAAAATGCGAAAGGATATTGACTCCGTGGATGTCCAGAACAAGGCGAAGGCTGCGGTGAAGTGGTGTGAGCACGCCACGATTCATGAAAAGCAGGTCGGCGGCAAGCCCTGGGCGTATTTGCTAATTCCTCATGATGCGGTTGACGAGGCGAAGACAATTCAGGGACTTGCGGCGGGGTTCACATTGAAGTCCCCGAAAACCGCCGTCAAGGTTTAGGCGGTGCGGCGGACTGAAGTGCTTCAAGGAGCCTAACCATCGCCAGCGTGTCCTGTCCGCAGTAATCCAGCAGCGCTTGACGTTTCGACTGGCGCTCACCTTCGCTACAATCGCCGCCGATCATCGCCTGCCAAGCCAGCCCAGCAGCTTGCCCGTTCGGTACTTCCATCCCCTCATAGGTCATTTCCGGCACCAGCGCAGGAAGGACTGCCTTCAGAGAAAATGATCCTCCGAAAGCCGGATGGTAGACGTGCTTGCGCACCACTGGAAGCAAGTCCCAGAGGCGGCGCTGAATGTCCCTGATACGCTGCGTGTATTCGGGTAGCCAACCCGCCAGTTCCCAAAGACGCTGAGACTCAAACTGCTCGTTGTAAACGACGATACTCCCATGTTCACCCAGAGCCTCGCAAAGTGAAGAGATGAACGCAGGGCGCGGATCGCCGTTATCCATCGCTAGGAATTCGAAGTGTTCGGGTGCGACGTCCGGCTGCGCCTGCACATGCACCGACCACTGAAAAGGCAGATGATCGTAAGGATGCATGCCGCGAAATCGGGGGATCGCCGGGTTGACGGTCTCAAAATCCATAAAGCAAAGTGGATAGTTGAGGGCTTCAAATTCGGCCTTCAGGTCTGCACTGAACCAAGGCTCACCCGTTTGCATCGTGTCACACACGCGCCGCTGAAACTCGCTTAACTCGAAATCATCAGGTATGTCGTGAATGGACTCGACGCCCATTTCTTCAAGTTGCTCCGCTGCGCTTGCATGGAGTCGTGGAAGGTAGCCGATGTAGTCGTTTGGCTTGGGTTGATTGCAATGATGGAAAAACTCGCATGTAACCGGGTTGGTGCAATGCGGCCCCGTTGGCAGATCGGGAGCTTTGGGCATCGCGAGAACACGGAACTGTGATCGAAGCTGAAACGTGAGTGCGGGTTGCAAGTTCTGCACTCTGCGTGTGAGATTTCGAAGAAGAAAGAACTGCCGGGGATCAACTGTTGCTTCTGTCAGCTCGTATTTGCGGTTGACGTGAGCCAACCAGACCGAAGCTAAGTTAAAACCGGAGCGAGAAAGCGCGTAGCTCTGGATCGCCACGTCTTCCAAGTGGCGCTCTTTCAAATCGGTTGAGGATTTTACCTCGATCAGACGCCAAAGGCTTTCCTTGCGTCGTTGCAGAATATCAGTCTTAACGATTACGCCTTGAGATTCGAATGCACCCTCGAATATTGCTGGAACTTCAGGATTCGCGACTAGCTCTTTCGTGGCGCGGATCGCCTGACCCAGACCGCCAGAACTGTCAACTTCGATGCCACCGGGAAACAGTTCACGGGCAAGCAGCCCGACATCATGCCCCTGCTGAATAATGGCTACATCGGCACCGTCCCCCTGCGCTGCCAGTCCCGGCTCATGCACCTGCAAATAGAGCCGCTTGAGGCACTGAAGACCCGCCATGTACCTACTCTTGGATATTCTCATCATCCTGTCCTGAGTGCGGCATCTTGCATCTCTTTTACCATCGTTCGGAACTCTCGCATCGCAGAAATCAACTCGGACTGTGCTGCGTTTTCTCGCCAGTCGCACGGTACAACGAATGTGTTGTAGTCGTACTCCACGCCCTTGCTTCTGTGCTCTTCGGCTTCGAAGAGATCGAAAGTTACAGCGACATTCTTGCTTTTGACATCGCCGCTTCTGTCGAGAGCGAGCGACGTGAGCACAAAGACATGGACGAACTCCATTAAACGCCTCCTGCCGCCGCGAACTTGGATTTGGACATTCTCATGGTTCTCATAATCAGTGCGCGTTTCCGGTGCCCAGGTTCTTCGCATACAGAGAAGCATCATGCAACTGGTCTTGCAGGTCGCGGTCATTTTTCGCTCGGCTAATCCAGTCCCCCTGCTTCCTGCCCCGCATCCAACGACTCAGCCAGAGCAGAATAACCGGGGCAAAGGTCGCGAATGGCAGAATGGTGAACCACAGCATTTCTCCATACGGGTTGCCGGGGCGAAAGCGGAACACGACCAAGAACATGATCTCGGTAAAGAACGAGCCGAAGAGTCCCGCGAACATGTATAGAGCTGCTTTCGTGACAGTACACACGATGCCGCCCTCGCTCTCGCGCCAAGTCGCTAGTCGACCTTCGCGCTGCGCCCTGCGGACGGTCGGCCAATGGCAGGAGAGCAGCGTCCAGAACGCACAGGACAACGGGCCGAGCCAGAAGTAAAGCTTCGCCAGCCCGGAGAAGTTGCCTTCCAGATTCGCGACAATGCAGAAGAATGGAATCACGTAGAGCATCGGGCCCAGCACCACGATGGGCACCAGCACGATGTTCAGCATGAGCATCCGAATAAGAAATCTCAGGATTCTCTTCATTCCCATCCCTCTCTTTTCCAACTGGCTTATACGCCGGCCGTTTGGGGTATCGAAGGCAGCACGGCATCGTCGCAAAGCGTCTGCACTCGTGCTCTGTGCTTCACGGTCAGCCCCGATGCAGCCTCGACGGCCTTTGCAGCCTTCTTCAGCTCTTTCCCGATTTCGTCCAGATCAATGAAGGTACGGCGGACCTCCTCCGCGAGCACAGAGTTCCGCTGGAGAAAGTTTGGCCCCTCTGTTCTCATGCGCTCGAAGACGGGTTTGAGAACTTCTAGGTCTCGCGGCAGCCAGTGGCGGGTAGTTCGCAGAACCCAGACACCTTCCTCCTGACCCCAGCGCCGTTCTCGGTCAAGCTGCCGAAGCTGACTTTCTTCCTTCGCGACGATGATCCCGACCGGGCTGCGACGTTCTTTCGCGTCGCGGATCAGTTTCCTAATATCGCCTTCGCTGATGGTCGCCTTGTCCTTGTTGTCAACGAGAATGCAGGGCTCCAGCGGAGCGCCGCTGGGATCACGATATGCCAAGACATAGTCGCCGTTCTTCGGCAACTTCTCGCTGACTGCGATGCCCGCCCATGTCCGCGCTTCTTCCTCGAAGCTGATCTCCTCGCGCTTGCCAACCCTTGCGACCTTCGCCATTTCGGTTTCTAGTTGGTGGTTGCGTTCGCGAAGCTGGGAGACTTCTCTTAGACAGTCTTCGACTCGGCGAGTGAGGTCATCCCTGTCGGACTGAGTCGAGCGCAGTTCGTCCTTGTGACGCCCCGTGATCTCGGCGGTTCGTTTTGCGAGTTCCGTTTCGAAGCGAGACCATACGTTTTGCTGGTCGTGACTGTGCTTCTGCGCGAGCAGTCGGAAGGCTTCTTCGGCACTCAGTTGGGCTACGCGGGCGAAGTCCTTGACTCCGAGGCGATCTAAAACCTCAGTGCGCTTCAGTATTCCCGCACCGCAACACAGCGGGCACTCGATGGTGTCGTTCACTTCGCCGCTTCGAGCCATGTCTATGTATACGGGCGACTCGGATATTTCGTCTGGTTTTGGGAGAAATCTTCGGTAACACGCACTCTGCTTTCTGGACGATTTTTCCAAAGCGCCCGTATACCAAGACTAGAGGGACTGAACCTGACGATTCGTCAACTAATTCAGAGTCAGAGGCAGCGATTGCGCTCAACAAACCCGGTGGAGCGTTTCGCAGCCTCCCTGCTGATTTCAGCTGAGCTGACAAAGCGCCTGAGCAAGCTGAAAGATTGCGACATCGGAGAGCTGCTGGACGATGAGGTCGGGGCATGCTTGAACATTTTCTCCCCCGAATCAACGATCTGCCTTGCGGCTGTGGATCGGCTGCGCCGACGCGCTAACGAACACAGACGCAATCCGGCTCCATCCAAAGGCTAACGACAAGGGGAGGACTCTACGCAATGAAAACAGCCGCCATTTATGTTCGCGTCAGCACCGCCGACCAGCACGTCGAAAGCCAGCTATATGATCTCCGCGAACTTGCGACGCAGCGTGGCTTGGAGGTCGTGCAAGAGTATCGAGATAGCGGAGTCTCAGGGAAAAGAGCGAGGCGTCCGGGTCTCGACGCCCTTATCGCGGATGCACGGAAGAAGAAGTTCTCCGTGGTGCTCGTTGCTGCATTCGACCGAGTCGCACGAAGTGTGAAGCACTTCCTGCAAGTCATGGACGAGTTCGACAGTCTAGGGGTCGTCTTCATCTCCCGACGAGAAAATGTGGACACGAGCGGCCCGATGGGGAGACTCTTCTTGACGCTGATTGGATCAATTGCCGAACTCGAATCGGACTTGATTCGCGAGCGAGTGTTGGCTGGCATGCGACGAGCCAAGCTTGATGGGGTACGAATCGGACGCGCACCAATGAACATAGATCGGGCGGCCATTGTTCGCGACCGACTCAGCGGGATGACCCTGACGGCTGTTTCCAAGAAGTGGGGTATTTCTCGAAGCCTTGTTTGCAAATTGGTTAACCGGAACAGGACTGGTGACAGAGGCTCCATGCCGCCACCAGCCCCAGTTGTTGAAGCTGTTGACCTTGCGCAGTCGAGTTCAGCCGGAGTGGGTTGGTGACGAACTTATACGTTTGTCACCTAATGAACTCAGGGAGAACAGATGAGTGAGATCGAGATGAGGGAGGCACAACTCATATTCGTCGAGCTTGAGAGCCAGTGGGACGATGAGGAGAAACGCACCTTCGCCCTCATGCGGGAGCTTGAGACTGCCGAGAATCGGCTAGTAGCAATGTTCATGGACGAGTGGCGAGATCGTGGCGGCGACCTCAGGATGATGAGGCTGGCGTATTCGCATTTCCGCAAACGGCTGCTCTGGGCAGCGGGCAAGCGGAAGAAGGATCGCCCTTACTTGGGTCTCTCAGGATTTCCGACCAGACGATGACCACTGAAGCCAAGGCAGGCGGGATGCGACGGTCGCGAAACGACGAAGTGATTGGCAAGATTTTCGTCGCCCTCAGTCAGGACATGCGGCGGTGTTTGATCTGTGACGGCGTGTTCACGAAGCAAGGCTCTGCCGCGCACGGCGGAGTGGCCTGCCGTCCATCAGACGGACATTCTGGACTTGAGGGAGAAAGTGAATATGCAGATCGGTGCCCCCCTTCGGACGATTGTGGTAGAACCGCTGGAACTTCCAGTGAGTGATCCGCAGATGCAGCCTGAGCCAGAGCCGGCGCCTCAGCCAGAACCGGAGCCTCAGCAGGTGCCAGCCAAGCGATGAGAGTACCAGACTACATTTCGCCGGTTGTCGCCTATCGTGCGTGGCAGTTGGACGCTAATGGGTTGAGGTCGCTCTCCGGGCAGCCGTGGCATCCGGGTCGGTCGCTGGCGGCCGCATGCAGGGCATCCGTGAGGGGCGCAGCGCATGATGTCCACGACGCGCCGCAGATGACCTGCACTTGCGGCATCTACGCAGCAAAGAGTCACGCGGATCTTCGAACCGCTGGCTACGCCGGGTTCGGCATACACGGCGAAGTCTATCTGTGGGGCACCGTCGTGGAGCACGAGCTGGGATGGCGTGCCCAATACGCCTGCCCCAAGAACTTCTTCTTGCCGCTGGAGATGTTGCCCGTCAGCATGAGCATGCTGGAACCACGCCTCAAGGCGTTGGCGGCATTCGGCTGCGACATCCACCTGATTGGCAGAAAAGGAAATATGCCACTGTGGGTCAAGGGTTCGGGTTATGAACTGACGGCACTCGACCTACTCGTTCAGAGGGGCAAAAGTTGGTATGCAGTCCGTCAAGAGGAACGTCGCATCAAGCGTGGCGACCGCGTGGCGATCCTCGGTCGGGGTATTGCACTGGTTGAGCACGTGAACGATAAGCACGCGCACGTCCTTCTATGGAACCGGAACGTTCTCAGGATTTCTCGCAAGGAAATCGTTTGGGACGAGCAGAACATGCGCTGGGAACTGAACCTGCTGGCGCGTCTCAAGGCAAACGGAAAAACCTGAACCCAAAGTCATTGCAGCTTCGCTCGGCTTCCTTGGTACTGGATCAGGAAACACAGTGACTATCAGAAGAACTTGTGAACTGATTCGTCTGTCGGGAGGTCTGCTCGCGCATAGTCCATGGTCTAGGCTTTGGCCTCGGTATGGCGTTTGTTGCGCAGTCGAATCCCCGGTGATCCAAGGGTGGGGATTTACCATTCGGCTCTGTGGCGAGCAGGAGGAAAAGGTGCGGAAGCTTTTTGCTGAAGACAAAACCCAAACATCCTTAACGATTTTAGCTTGTCAGGTATCCCCTTCTACATTGCGGACAAATTCTCTTCCACCTCTAACGTCTCGTGCGCTCTCCAAGATTTGTTCGAACAGATCGGTGGTACTCTTCGGTGGGCGGTAATTCTTTATCCTCCGTTTCAACGCGCTTGGAGGCCAGCGATGATGTAAAAAAGCCACGATCAGCCCTCGGTTTAAGCGTTCACATTTATCCCAACTCGCCCACCACGGCAATTCTGGAACAAACGGTTCCACGAGACTCCATGCTTCGTCACTCAGTCTTTCCACCCACGCAGCTTGATGCACTCGCTGATACGACTCCGCGACAAGATCGAGAGGTGCGGGAGGTGCATTGCAAAACCCAAGCGCCAATAAGAAGCTCGCCAAATAGTCCTTCTCAGAATCGGATGCCGTTCCTTGAACATCACGAAATGTGCGAAGCCACACCTCGGAATCTCTTCGCGAAACTCGGCTAACATACGGCGCAACAACATGCGCAGCAGCCACGAGAGAAGCTGATGAAGAACTAGGCCTCTCTTGAATCCAATCCATCACAGACTCTGGCTGGTTGGAGAGAGCGTCGCGGGAAGTTCGGGACAGTCGCCCGTCATGGGATTCGACCCAATCGAGAACTGAGAAGACTGCCTCCTTACCCCAAAGATCGACGGACCGGCGAAGGAAGGCTTCCGAATTGCTGTTGAGCAGCGCTGCAACTATTCCGTGAACGGAAGATGAGTCTAATTCCTTTTGCCCGACCACTGCCTCAAATAGCTCGCGTTTGCGATCACCACCTAAGTTCCAAAGTTCGGGAGAGCGCGCCAAGTCCGGCCTCGCTCGAAAAAGGCCGGGAAGGAATTTTGGCCGTTCTCGCGTTATTTCTCTAGCCGTATCTGAATCCATATGGGCAATGAGAGCGGACAGCATGTTCTCGCCAAGAGAATTTAATGTCCGTCCCAAAAGCTGTCCTAGTAACCACTGCGCTTCGGTCGGTTTAGTGGCACAGAGGCGAGTTACACGGTTCTCGATTGAGAGCGTTTCGGAATCGAAGATTTGAAAATCTGTTGTCGTAGCTAATGAAAATAAGATGTCTCGATCTTCGTAATTGCGGGTCACAACGTCGGGTCGGTCACTTCCAAACAACAACTGCTTTAAGCGGGCACCTCCGTTTGGTTCGGGAAAGGACTGTGCCACCAAGTGAATCAGGATGTCCACGGTGTGGGATGTGGTCACCGCATCGTAGATTTTCGTGAAAAATGAAACGTCTTTTCGGTCAGTACCTTCATCGACGGATGCCCACAAGAAGGCCCGAAATGGTCCGCCATTGGAGATCGAGGCGTCATCTATTGCAGACGCCAAGTCTGGCGAGGAGGCACTATCGTGAGAAGGTATGAGTATCGGTTCCACTCGAAACGGCTCCACCGTCGCCTCGCGAGCGACATCTTTCGCCACAATCGGCGGAGAACATTGAATATCGAAGGCATGGCCATCGAGACTCCTTCCAGAAAGTGAACCAGTGCAAAACGAAAATCTCTGTCGAAGGCGCGGCCATTGTTGCGACCAAAGAGCAAAAATGGCATCAGAAAATTCGTCAGAATCTTGGGCAACCAAAACCACTGGGGTTGGCTGCTGAGACCCGTAGTAAGCAGAGAAAATCGACACGAGATGGTCTTTCCGGACTGGTCCAAGCACAGTTGTCTGCGTGGAACCGGGCTCGAAAGGAATGGTTGCAGCGTAATCGCGTTTAAGGAAGCCACGCGTGGGTCGCGTGAATAATTTCGTGAGCGACGCGAGAGAGGAAATGGACGCCAGCGTTTGCATTGGAACCGCAATTGTGTGTGTCCATACGCAGCCGGGTCGCGGCATTTCCGGCGCATACCAAGTCATTGCCAATGCGTACGCGTTGATAGATTCCAGCGGATAGCCCGTGATATACCGTTCAAATCCGCTGACGACACTACTGCCCGACAGGTCGCTCATTTTGAGCATCAATCGTGCGAGTTCACTCGGAAGCTTTACCGAACCCTCGATGAGCCGATGACCGTCTGAGTAGCCGTGCAAGAATTGGTGGACTTCGCCTATCTGCAAATTGGCGGCGTCCGATGTCAGCGCATTAACCATGTCAACAGTTCTGTCAGGTCGTGGGCATTTGTCACGCCGTCTCCCTCAATGAGGATTCGCTCAGATGCAGTGAGCCCGGCCAGTTCATCTCCGCCCTTATTGTAGTCACCGCCTTGAGCGCTGACACCATACACATTGAAATCGAACAGCCGCCGATTGCTCTCCAAGAACTGGGCGAGAAACGGCATCTCGTCTGCCAGCCATTTTGCGGGGCTGGTCTTTGCGCCCTTCAACAATTCGTCCCAAGCAGAGATTACCAGAGCCAACCGGAACGGTGGCTTGAAATACTCACGCCCCGCGATGAATTGTAGTAGTTCCACCAATTGCACTTGCGTAGGCGCTTGAGTGGGGTCCCACAGTATAGAACCCTCGTCATCCTTCGCCCCGTCGGACTGTCCCGCCTCACCCATTTCTTTCAGCAACGGCATCGCCGAAGCGATCCGAACTGGCTTGTGATAGTTCAGGGGACTGATGAACAAAACTCCCCCAACCGAATCCTTCAGGAATTCGTCATAGCTCGGCGTGAAGTGCCGATCAATCCACTGCGACATGAATGATTCCCCGGAGAGGTCCGGGAAAGTCAGAGTGATGGTCTTCTGCTTGACGGTATCATTCAAAACCATAGAAACGGTTCGTTCAATGCCAGTGGACGTCCGTGGAACGACTTCGAAACTCGCCCACAAACTTGAGATTTGATTCAGGTGTTTACTGTCGCCTTCCATACGCTCAAGCGCTAACCTGTGCTCAACCTCCCCATGCTGGACCAAATACCAAAGCGCTGCGAGAAAACTCGTTTTCCCCGTCGCTGGAAGCCCGATCATCACGAACTGGTTTAAGGCCGATTCAGTCATTTTGAGTCCGACTCAGAACTAAAATGTCGTTGCAGAAACTTCTCGCTTTCACGGGACCCTAACTCTTCATCAGGAAGGAGGTCCATTGTTCGGTCACGCGGCGATTCCGTCGCCCATTCTTGAAGAAGTTCTGGGAGTCCGTATCCAAATTCGAGTCCATCAACATCCGCTGGCCTCGCTGCGACTCTCCTAAACGACAACTTTCCAACCCGCGAACTGAACTGCTTCTGGAATTCTTGCGTAGCTTTTTCGAGAAACGAAGCATGTTCCCCGTTGCCTGCGGCCGCGACGAAATCGTATTTCGTCCAAAGGACGTCCACGAAACAAGAAGCGCCTAGCATTCCGCTGTCGAGGCAGGAGCGAAGTAACAGCGTCGCGTCATGTATCACCTGATTACGCTTCTTGCGGTCGATGATCTTCTCGCAATCGATCAGGAGCAAGAAGTCGTCTGCCACTTTCAAAAAATGTAGCCGTTGGCACTCTGCTATCGAGTCACGTGCCAGTTCGAAGGACTCACCGGAAACATCTGTGAACAATAGATCAAGCAGATTGTCGGGCAATTCAGGGCCTGAAATTTGAATATGGAGGTAACGCACGTCTCCGAATTTGGTGCGTTCCGTGTCTGGAACTGATCGTTCTGAGGCAATTCTGGACAGATGGCATCGTCGCTCAAATGCGGGCAACGTCCTTGACCAAGAGAAAGCGTAACCACCAATCTTTCCGGTCTGGAACAAATCATGCAGAGTAGTTATCAGTGTCGTCTTGCCCGCTCCAACTGGCCCCGCGACCACGATCAATCGCGTTTGTTGAGCACCTTGCAGTTCTGCGGCGGCTGAAGCATCTAGCTCATTCCCACTCGGCAAATCGATGACATCTGGCACGGTTGTAGCCGCCGAGGGCTGCGACAGCGACGGCACGGGAGCACTCGGTGGTACTTGCGGAGGCGTCGTCATCGCGATTCCTTCATTTCAGTGAAAGAGCGAGCGGCAAGTTGCTCCAAGTAGAATTGGTACGCTATCGCGTCAGGATTACCTTTCGCAGTCGCGGCGATGCCAGTTGCGGCCTTGAAGATAGGTCGCCATGCGCTGTCATCAGAAGCTTGAACCGAAACGATTACGGCATGTGTCAGGGGTAGAATACCTTCTAGCCCGGTCGGGACCGCCTTCGCGAAATGGGAGTCGCGCCACGTCTTGGCTGTGTCATTCACAACATCCGTGATGGAGATTAAAGCAGCGACCTTGTTCCGACCAGACCGGATTGCTCGGTCCAAAAATGCGCGTGCCGCGATAGGACCGGGAATTATCCGGGTCAAGTCAGCGAGTTCCTTACCTGTGAGCATGCAAACCATACCAAGCGGCATTTCGCCCCAGCGTTGCTTTACGTCTCGGCTGGTTTCCGAAACCAACCACCACAACATGTTGGATTCTTCTGAAACGATAGGAAATTCCAACTGTAGTTTTTGAAACTCGGGAGCCAGCTCGCTGAGCGGCTCACCCGCTTCAGCGAGTGCCTTCAACAGCGCTTCTTCTTTGCCATCCTCCTCCGGCTTGGCCCGTTGCACAGACCTCTGACCGAGGTAGCTGGCAGCGATCTCAGGAATTTGCGGGACGGCTGCGGTGCGCACGTTCTGCGCCGCTCCGCATACAAGGCACAGCGCAGCCAAATCAGCAATATCCCGTGACCGGCGCTGTATTACGTCCACCAACCCAGCGCCGGCCAATACAATCAGTTCACGGTCATTGCCGGACATCGGAAAAGTTGGGTCAGCTTCGTTGAACGCTTTTCGAAACCTTTCCGCAAATGATGGGTCGGATAGACTCAAGTGATAAAAAACCTGAGCTAACAAACTGATCTCGGTAGCGTCGACGTCAAATGACTCAACCGCTTCCCATCTTTTTGAAAGCGGTATTTCCTCTGGTGGAATTCCCGCTGAACGATACCAATCGCCGAAATAGCTGTTCATGCTCATCGTTTCAACCCACACCTATCGAAATGGATTCTCTTCTGGACGCCCTTTCGGATGCTTTGTTTCAACTTCCTTCCACAGGTCGGCGAGCTTTCCACTCTCGGTCGCTTGTCGGAATAAAGCACGAAAGAGAATCTCGTCTCGCAGTCCTTCCTCGGTGTCTCCGGGCAGACCGAATACTTTCGCAACTTGCATTTGAACATGCGTCGGCAACTGCAAAAAGTGATAAGCCAATGTGCGCGATGGACTCACGACAAAAGAACGCCTTCCGATCAAGGGCGGGTTCTCTGCTTCGACTTTGTACAACTGTCTTACTTCAGCTTCCATTTTATTCGCGTCCCCTTCAGCACGCCAGACCAGTTCCTTCTTCGCGCACTCTAGATAATGGAGTTTGTCGGCTAGAATCAGGTCTTCGACAGCGTCCAGATCAAACATGTGTTTGTAGTAGCCACGGGAACCATGTGTCGCTTCACCCCATAATCGACCGCACTTGTTTCGTCGGGCTATGTCGCTGACGAACCAGAGCAGGGCAGAACCCGCGCCACTCACGATGTAAGGATACCCGTCCGGTGCCTTAGCAATGAAGGGATGAACAGCCAAGTAATCGAGGATTACGCTGTTGCACCATGACCGACGAAAATGACAAATTCCAATGACCCCTGAATCGGGAAACCAGTCGCACTTCAACAGCACGAGACCTGCAAGTTCAACGTGCTCATCATCCTTGATGCGAGTTGCGATTTCTTCAACGCCATTGACGTAGATTTGTTGTATTCGGGTATGTGCCAGAAAACTATCACGCGCAAGCTGTGCCAAATCCACCGCATCACGACGTTTGGACTCTGTATCTGCGCCAAGTTTATCCTTCCACTCGTCTATGAAAGCGAGATCGGGAAGTTCCGCAAACGCGACCGCAGCCCGGCGCTGTTCGCCATTCAATGTGACGCTCACGTCAGTCATCTGATTGCCTTGGACATGAAGATCGACGTAACTTCGTGTGCGTAGAAAGTAGCATTATAGACTTCGGAGTAACAAGCCGGAGGAAGCTACAATTCTACGCCAGCATCAGCACGCGTCTGTGCCAATCTTGGCAGGACTGATGTGTGGAGTTCTGTTCTTAATCTGTTTACGCCGCGACAGTCAGTAGCGCCCGTGGGGGAGATTACGACCGATCACTTGACCGCAGTGCGGGCGCATAATCATCGTGCGCATTGTTCCACCCCGTTCGTGGCTTGCGGCAGAGGAAGCAGATGCTTCTCAGGCCGCGACAACACTTTCTTCCGCGCTTTACGTTGGTGATGCTTGGTTTCTTTGCCAAGCACATGAGCCACAGTGATAGGTTCCAACTTGGTTCGCAGTTCCCGCGCAAGGGCCAAAATGTCGTCCGCGTGCGTGCCGTCGTTTTCGTCAATCAGCTTGCACAACCGTAGCGCGAGTTTTTCCGCTTCAGTGGCAGCGACCGTCACTGGGCGAGAAATATACTTTTCGATCCGTTCTGGGGTGGGTGCGTAATGTTTAAACTCTTTGATCGCCGCATCCACGTTGCCATTATGCTTGATCGCTTTTACGAGATCGTGACCAGCATCGGCAGTGCCTAGCAACTGCGCTTCAAGGTGGGTGAGGTGGGGTGTCTCGGCGCTTTTGTTCCAGCTTTTGCTTTGCTTCGGCTGAAACATCTCCGTCTGGAGTTTTTTCCGGTGAATCCACGAACGCACCGTGCTGTAAGGCAACTTGATACTCTGGAAATACGACTCAACAGTGGGCTTCCCGTTGGGGCGGTTCTTCGCTGCCACTCCCTGCATCTTGTAACGCCGGATGATTTCTTCGCAGTACGGCAGTAGTACATCCACGGTATAGCGTTCCGCGCCAACGCACATTTGGAAAAGCGTCTCACGTGCTTTCAGAGTCTCTTGATGAAGATGATCCGTCGGCAGGGCGGAATGCTTCGCGGCAGTTTGTCCCGTCTTCTGTTGCATCGCAACAGAGGCATTTCGAGCAATGACGGTCGCGGTCATAGTTACTCTCCCATTCTTGGACTCCTACCACGGAACCTGAGTGGGAAAGGTCGATGATCGTTTCTAAAACACTCTGCGTCTTCGCGAGATCATCAATTCTTTTTTCTTTTTATTGAGGGCTGTCCGCATCGGAACTCGCTTGCAGTGAAACCTGTAGCAGAGCGCCAGACGGCGAACCATCCGGGAGTTGTCTTCAGTCAGCAGCCATGGTCCATGCCATCCTGCCAGCAGAGAGAAAAGTTTCTGGTGATTGAGTCTGTGATGGCGGTACAGCTGATGTCCCCTGCTTCTGGGGTCCGCCGTGTATGGCGGATCGGCAAAGCATCCCACGTTGCGATCAGCAGCATACTTAGGCATTTCTACGAACGCATCACCGTTGATGACGACAATGGCATCTCGCATTGCATGCACTCGGCGGATACTCGCTACAACTTTCTCACGGCAAAAGTGGGCGTCAAGTTGTGGGTCTAACGAGAGATCGAATCTCCCGCGATAGCAACATCTGGCGTGCACCAGATACCGGAACGCACTTTCTTCGTTTCGTATCAAGTTTTCGACGTTCGTCCGTGTACACTCAAACGCCGCATATCTATCGGCGAGTTCGGGGTCGTCCAGCATCGCTTGAAGAACGCTTGCCGTTTTGTGGTATTTTTCCACCAGCACGAGCTTCTTGATTATCCCGGCATTGAGCAGAGACAGACCAACAACCCCACTTCCGGCGAAAGGTTCAATGAGGGTTTGACACTCGTGCGCACGGAAAAACTTCGCCGCACGCGGGAGAAGCCACCGCTTGCTGCCGGGGTAAGGAAACACGTGTATTGGAAGAATGGCTGACGATGCGCTTCTGATTTTGCTGTTTTTCATGGTCACTCAAAATATACGGACCATTGGAAAAATCTGGATAGTTTTGCGTAAGTCCCCTCTCACGGCCAACTTACCGGGCATAATTGTTCAACAAATTGTGTGATCTCATGCCACAATTGGCGTGGGGATTTAGGGAGCAGCGATGAGAGCCGATGCATTCGACAACGTCAAATGCCCGTTCAACTACAAAAAGGAACTCATGCGGGCGCGTCGGGCCTTGGACGCAAAGGTCGCGAAGTATGTTTCAAAGAATAGAGCGAAGAGCTACAGAAATCTGGCTCAGGAGTTCAACCTGTCCCTTGGCACACTGAGCAAGATCGCAAGGCATCACCAGCAAGAGCGCAAGCCCGGGCCTCGCTCCCGCCAGAACAAGCAACTGACCGTCCCACTGGACGACGCGGCTCCCGCTGTCGGCATTGAGAGCCCAGATACAGAGTGATGCGGTAGCTGGAAGCTTCTGTTGCAAGGCAACACAAGAGGAATGTCGGCTTGCGAAGATCAGAGTTTCTTCATTTGGCACGGAAGCCCCTGCGAGAGGTATCCAGCACTGGTTACGTGCCACCCGCTGTCCGAGCTGCCGTTTGCCCAATGTGGAACATCCCCGTTCGTTTCATCTTTTCTTCCCTCGTATATAAAGCCGAGTATCACTGGCACTCGAAATGGTTGCACTCCGGCGCGTTCGAGCACTTCGGCCGCGTTATCTCGTTGCCTGCCTCGTCGTAGTCTGCGAACGTCTGCATCCGATGGCGTAGCACGCGCCCCGGCTCGGTGTCTCGCACCGCTCGCTCGTTCCAGTCCTCTTCGCCCTCGAACCGTTGAGCACGAGACGGTACGTCCTGTGGGCAATGCGGCTTATGACCGTCCAACTCGCCGCAGTCGGAGCAGCGGTCGGCATCGTCAATCTCAAGTTCTTCGCCAAGACCAGCCACGCGAAGTTTCGAGTTCGGCATCTGGTCGTAGGTCGGCGGTTTCTTTCCCATGCCCGCCCTCTCGCGGTCATGCCACGAGCAGAACTGGGTTCCCCCCGGCGCTGCCAGTCCTTTGCAGCCTGATTGAGCACACCGCTTGCGCTTAGGGGGTTGTTCTTCTGTTTTGCCAACAAACCCATGCGGTGTTGCTTTTAGTGTTTTTCTGTTCTCCTGCGAAGCAGGGCTACTCACCGCCGAAGGCGGAACAGGCGAGCGTAGCGAGCTATCGCCGCCATTAGGCGGCGTCTGCAACAGTAGTCCACTACTAGAATCAAAAACATTCAATCCAAGACCAACATCTCCAAGACCACGGCACTCAGTTCCGGTGGCTTGCGGTTGAGAGTTCCGGCGGGTCACGGTTGACACTTCCGGTCGCCTACGGCCCAGAGTTCCGGTAGATGACGGCTCAGAATTCCGGTAGATAACGACAGATTTGTCGCCACTTTTGTCGTGACTTCCTAACGGTTGAGAGTTCCGGTGGCTGGGCTGGTTGGTGGTCGAGAACGATCCGTTGTTCGGTTTGCGCTTGGCGCTGTACCGCTTGGCACGCGACTCGCCTTCCTTGCGTTGGTTCAGCTTTACGGTCTGGATGTTCACCTTGTATTCGAGGTGGGGATGACCGAGGTCGTCGCGCCACTCGCGCACCTCGACGACATCGTCCGCGACGAAGCGCTTGATGCAGTACCGCACGTAGCGATCCCTGCATCCCACGCGATCCGCGATGGTCTCTTGGTTGAACCAACACCAGTTCTCGTAATCGCCTTGCGGCAGAGCTTTCCGGCTAGGATGGTTCGGTCTGGCGTTCGGTCCGTCGCCTTGGACGCGACTCCGCGCCAAGAGCGCAAGCACGGCTCGCATGGTCGGCTTGAGGTCGTACAGGCTGGATTCTTGGACGAGCACGTCCCAAGGCTTGTCGGTGCCTTCCCTGATACGCTCGCCGCGTTCGAGGATGCGCTGCGTATCCAATTTGGTGGTGCCGGATGGATTGATCTTACTCGTTGCCACAGACTGCCTCCTGTTGGTCGACGAGCTGTGTTATTTCGGTGAAATTTAGTGAAAAACTGAGAACTTCAATTGTGTCCACGTTGACCTGTTTGCTTTCCCTGACCCGCTGTTGGCAAGGTGTGGGGGACGGGAAACAGGTCAGTGCAACCGTCCCCACCTTTAATGCGATTCCGTCGAACCGCCGCCTAATGGAGCATCTGGTAGTCGCCAGATTCGAGAACAGGCGCGGTGACTAGCCCCGCCGATCCAACGCTCCTTCACTTCTATTACCGCGCATCGCGGAATTACCAGTATTCCGATCCATCTGCCCGCTACACGCACTGCCGACCTAGGCCGCGATAGCCTCCACGAGTTTCCGCCAGTCCGGTTTGACGTATCGCTGCTTGCCTTCGTCCCATTCCTTATAGTTGGACGGGCACTGTTCGTTGCTGCATTGATAGCTGCCCCGGCAATATCGCGTAATGCCGTCAGCTCGCAAATAACCTGACTGGAGGTTCGCGCAATGACGCGAATCGCAAACTCGGCATTCCATCAGTCCAGAACTTCCATCGATGATTTTCATTGGCCCGCGCATGATCGTCTCCTCCGTGAGTACCGATCCGCTCGGCTTTGCGTTCGCCCCTGTCGGGCGCTTTCGTTGCGTTTCAATCGTCTCTTTGATTCCAGCCGACGCGGGCAACGTGACAAATTATTTTGGCGACGAGCGAGCAGATGCCTTGCCGGACGTGGCATTTCACCCGTGCGCTAATTTGAGGCTTTTCGACGTGCAGTTATTTTTCCTCCGTGCGATGGAGGCTGCCGCAGAGAACTCGCTGACAAGAATTGTCACTTCTGTTTGCCGCCCTCTGTAACGTGAGGGCGAAAAACGTCGAATTGCGTCCATCCGCCATACGCGCTCCATTCTCTGTACCATCCGCTCATTGGAGGTCATCAAAGCGGTAGAGAGACTTTGACGGTTCACAACTAACACTTGGGAAGAGAAAGTGAATCGTAAGTGGAGAATAAGAAACGGCAAGAATTGTCAGCGCTCTCAGCCCGAATAGCGACAGGAACGTTGCGCACTCCGCTGCCACGACATCCTTCGACACCGCCTCTTTGCACCAACTGCGGAGTGCCTGCGCAGGAAGAATATTTCGTCGACGCGGCTCGTGCAGCAGCCTTCCTGTGCTGTTCCCGAAAGCACCTGCTGCACCTAGCCCGCACCGGACAAATCCCCGCCCACCCAATGGGCGGCGGTCAGTCTCGCAAGTGGTGGCTGTTCCGCCTTTCAGAATTGACAGCCTTTGTGTTGCAGTCCGGCAGCAATCGATCCAAAATGGCAGCAGGGCGGTCTTCGGAAACGGAGACCAGATGAGTTACCAACAGGGATGTTTAAGACAGGTCGAAAGAAAGGAAGGGCTGGTTTGGTATTTGCGATACCGCACCATGAAGGATGGGAAGCGAGTCGAGAACACCAAGCGCGTCGGCCCCGCAAGTGAACTGAGAACCGAGTCTGACGCATGGAAGAAGGTTGACGAGATGGGGATTCGATCCGAGATTAACAAAGACAGCCCAGATGCAGGCACGTTCGGCGTGCTTGCGCTGCGCTATCTCGGTGCGGAGACCCGTGACGATGCCGCCGTCTATTACGTTAAGAAGGTGATGATCCCGGCATGGGGAAACACCATTGCCGACGACATCAAACGCAAGGACGTGCGGGAGTGGCTGAAAACTCTCGACTATAGCGGCCCGACAATTGGGAAGATCAAAGGCATCATGCACGCCGTCTACGAATACGGTCTGTTCGAGGAACTCTGTTCCACGAATCCGTGTAGCGGTTGGCGTCTGAAGGGTGTGAAGTCCGGCTACAAGGCGATCATCGTCACTCCTCATCAGACGCTCATGATCCTGAAATCTATGACCGATTTGCTGCATTTCACTCTGGTGTTTACCGTGGCGGCGACAGCGCTTCGTGCAAGTGAAGTGATGTCACTACGGTGGTCGGACATCTTGTGGAATGAGAACCGTATCCGAGTCAACAAGCGATGGCGAAAGGGCAGGGACGGCAAGCCGAAAACGGCCGCGTCGGACTCTACCGTTGCACTCGGATCGATGCTTACCCAGTACCTTCGCGTTTGGAGAAAAGCGAGCGCCTACACAGGTGAAGGCGACTTCGTTTTTCCATCAAGGACGAAGAACGGTTCAGTCCCAATCTGCGCGTCGGTGTTCGACAGGAGCCACTTGCGCAAAGCTGCTATCGCGGCTGGCGTAAGAATCCCAGAAGGACACCGCTTCGGACTTCACAACCTCCGCCACAGCCTCAGCAATTGGCTGGTGAATCAGGGGAAGGTTGATCCGAAGACCGTGCAGGAAATGCTGCGGCACGCGAAGGTGCAGACTACACTCGACCTCTACACCCAAGGCGACAACGACAACAAAATCAGTGCGCAGGATCGGTTCTGTGGATTGATTGTGGATCAAGAAGCCGCATGAGAATCACTGTAAACCATTCAAAAGAATGGCGGGGACGACGGGNNACTGAACTACGTCCCCACTCGCCAAATCAACAAGATGCGAGATATCCAGTGTTTATGCAGCCCTGCGCGTTTTGCATAGAACGCCGCGGTTGCCCGAGCGACCCAGATTGCTCGTAATCCGGTCGATACCGCTAACAAACCGCCAATTGGAAACCACGAGAAACCTCACAACCAAAGTTATCGTAACAGCTTCTCAGAAAACGCGAAAGGCGTGTCGCTCGATCAAACTAAGGCCTGTTGACATTCAGCATGAAGCCGCCGCTCCTCGTTCGGCGTTCTTGGGCAAGTCGGGGGCGCGCCATTGGAACATGCCGGACCACCACATTATTATGGCGATGGTGCGAAGGGCTACACCGACTCACCGGCCATCCCCATTTGAAGATACGCAGGGCCATGGAGGTACGCTGCCTATGACGATCAAGTACAAGATGCAGGCAGTTCTGGCCTGCAGATGTGGCGACGCTTCCCCCAAGCGTTTGGTCAATACAAGTGGGCTCATACCGTTCCTCCTCATGCGAGTTACTGAATCAAATGTGAAGCCAAATCGGGTGTGTTCACGATGGTGGCGCAACCGGACCGCTGCGGCGATAGACGGCGGCTTTCATGCTGCGCCAGCCTGCTGCTTCCATCGTTGATTGTTCACGCCGATCACGAGGAGCCACAGCATCAGCGATGTTTCCCCGAGCGCGCCGGGGGCCAGATTGTAGGGGAACAGATAGTCTGCGAGCAGCTTTGACAGCAACGTCAGGTAACCCAAACCGGCCAACACCATCAGCGCACCCACAATTCGAGGCAGGAAGGTCGACCTGAAAATGAGGTAGCCGATCAGGACGCAATAGAATCCGAAAAATACTATGCCGATGTTGAAGGCCTGAGCACTCAATTCGAGAAACATGCACGCCAGCGCCTGCAACTGTTCAACCTTAAATACGCTCAAGTACTGCCCGCCTCTCAAGACAACCAAGGGAGCGAGTTGAAAGAGGCTGCCGAAAGCCTGAATAGCGCATCCCACGAGGCTGAAGAACGCGGCGAGTAAAGAGAGTCTCCTGTTCACAGGCTTAAACAAGTCATAGAAGAGAGCCATCACGGCCATATAGCACGCGGTCGCGATGATCGCGGCTGCGAAACCCAACCGAAATAAAGGCTGGTGCGCCAGGATGTTGTTCGCTGTAGCCGCGGCGTCGCCCTGTACAACAAGCTTGCCGAGAACGAAGAGCTCGCCGAATCCATACGCCAGCGAGGAGAGCACATAAAGGACACCGGCCATCCTGGCCTTGAAACGCGGTGACACTTCTGCAATCCGTGCCATGATTACAGGTGTGTTCATACTCTTTTCTCCTCATGCGAGTCACTGAATCAAGTGCATGCGAATCAGATCGGTTCCCGATAGTGGCGTAGCCGGACCGCTGCGGCCAGCAATGCCGCGCGGGTGCGGTTCCCTCCGAATCGAGCGGAGACTCATGCATGGCGTTCGCTTGAGTATTCATTGAGCGGCTCCTTTTGCCTCGCCTGCTTGATTGCCCATCACGGCAACAAACAAGTCGGTAGCGAATGCTTAGCCCTCGTACACGGCTCGTGAGTCCAAGGCCAGAGAACGGGCCGAAAACTCATCTCCATCTATCTCCAGGCTTCTTTACGAAAGTTGCTAGAACATAGGGCCAAGGAATAACAATCAGATCCAAAACAACCCCGATTACCATGGCTTTGTTAAGGTCCGTGGATCGGACGGCGGACCACATGGGAAGCGCAACTGCGATCAACCACACCCACTTGTAGAACAGTTGCAGGAGAAGTAGAGGCAACATCTTAATCGGATATCGAAGTCCCAAACCCGACAAAGCCGACAATGCGGCCCAAAAGCTGAAGGCGACGCCACGCACGGGGTCCCACGCTCCTACGTGGTTGATGATTCCAGGCCATACGTCGAGTCCGAGCAACACGAAATTAAGCAGGTAAAGCAATCTCATTAGATACAGACGGAACGTTGATGTTTCTTCAGACATTGTGCGACGCCCTCTCTCCAGGTAGTTGTGCGGAACGAATCGACCTGCCCGACAAACGGCCAACGGTCGTGCTCACCCACTTGATGTGCTGACGGATGCCGCCGCGGTGCCAGACTGCTCCGTCCATCGTTGAACGTTCACGCCCATCACGAGGAGCCACAGCATCACCAATCCTTCCACGAGGAGGGCGCAGGCCAGATTGTAGGGGGACAGAGAGCTTGCGAGCGGTGGTGAGAGAAAGGTCAGCCAACACAAACCCGCGATCGCCATCAGCGCGCCCAGAATTCGAGGCAGGAAGGTCGACCTGAAAATCAGGTAGCCGATCAGGATCCAATAGAATCCGTGAAATCCCAGGCCGATGTTCACGCCGTGAGGCAGAAATTGAAGAAGCTCAAGGGCGAGTGCCACGAAGTTGCAGGACGCCGCTAGCAAAGAGAGGCGCCTGTTCACCGGCTTAAAGATGCCATAGAAGAGCAGCGTCACAGCGATCATGCACGAGACCTCGATGATGCCCGCCGTGAGATCCGCTGCGAAACTCAACTTGCCGCGAGCGAAGAACTCGGTGAATGCTGCCGTCAGCACGAGGAGCAGAAAAAGGACGCCGGCCATTCTGGCCTTGAAACGCGGCGACGCTTCTGCGATCCGCTTTATCATGATTGCTGCGCTCATACTCTTTCCTCCTTATGCGACTTATTGAATCAAGCGCATGCGAATCAGATCGGTTCACGATAGCGGCGCAGCCTGCACCGCTGCGGCGATAGACGGCAAATATGAAAACTTAGACTGGATTAACATGTCATTTTGTCGTTAATTCCAAAGTTATTACTACTTTTCCTCGAGCGTGTCCTTCTTCCAGATACCGGATAGCCTCAGGGACCTCGCTCAAGCTGTAGCGCCTGTCGATGACCGGTGTTACCTTTCCGTACTTCATAAGCCCGCGCATGACGTTCAGGTCCGCTTTGCTCGGTTTCGCCAGGAAGAAGATGACCAGCTTCTGGCTCACGAACCGTGACAACACAAGCGCTGTAATCGTACGGACCAGAGGGCCGATCATCCAACGGCCAGCCGACCCTCCGGCCGGAATGTATACGCCCTTAGGATTTAAGACGCGCCTGCACGCTGACAACGAAAGATTCCCAACGCAGTCTAAAAAGAGGTCGTAACGTTGCCCGCGCTTAGTGAAATCCTCCTGCGTATAATCAATGACCCGGTCTGCGCCGATGGATCGGACCATCTCCACATTCCTCGTACTGCATACGCCAGTAACCTCTGTGCCGAACGACTTGGCGATCTGCACAGCGAGCGTACCCACCCCTCCGGCCGCACCGTTAATCAAGAGCTTGTGCCCCGGCTGAATGTGTCCCTTGTCACGAAGACCTTGCAATGCGGTGAATGCCGCCACAGGTACAGCAGCCGCTTGCTCAAACGTCACGTTGTCCGGCTTCATGACCAATGCTGATTCGGAAGTACATGCATACTCGGCAAAGGCCCCACGGCACGAGCCGAACACCGTGTCGCCTGGTTTGAACTGCGCTACGTTCCCGCCAACCGCTTCCACCTGTCCGGCCACATCAACGCCTAGTCGTCTGTCCTTTGGTCTGAGCAGCCCGGCCAGTATGCGAACGAAGTACGGGGTGCCTCTCATAAAGTGCCAGTCAAGTGGATTGACGGAAGCCGCGCGAACTCTTATCAAAACTTCATTGTCCTTCGGAACGGGCTTCTCGACGTCCGTGATTTGGACGACATCCGGAGGTCCGTATCTGGTATAGACGGCGGCTTTCATTGGTATCCCCCCGCTTCGCTGACCTGCTCCTTCCACTGTTGAACGTTCACGCCCATCACGAGCAGCCATAGCATCAGCGATAGTTCCGCGAGGAAGCCGAGGATCAGAATGTAGGGGGACAAATAGTTTGCGAGTGGTGGTGACAGAAAGGTCAGCCAACCCAAACCGGCAAGCGCCATCAGCACGCCTAGAATTCGAGGCAGGAAGGCCGACCTGAAGATGAGGTACCCGATCAGGAGGCAATAGACTCCGAAAAATACCACGCAGATGTTGCCGGCCTGAGTATTCAGTTCGAGAAACATCAGCGCCAGAGCCCGCAACTGTTCCACTCTAAATACGCTCAAGTACTGGCTGCCTCCCAAGACGACCAAGGGTGCGAGTTGAAAGAGGCTGCTGAAAGCCAGAATGGCGCATCCCACGAGGCTGAAGAACGCCGCGAGCAAAGAGAGGCTCCTGTTCACAGGCTTAAACAAGTCATAGAAGCGGGCCGTCACGGCGATGTAGAACGCGGTCGCGATGAGGCCGGTGGCTAAACCCATCCGAAACAAAGACTCGTGCGCCAGGATGTTGGTTGCTGTGGCCGCGGCGTCGCCATCTACAACAAGCCCTCTGAGAAAGAACTCGCCGAGTATCGCCGTCAGAAAGTAAAGCAAATAAACGACACCGGTAATCCTAGCCCTGGGACGCAACGAAGCTTCTGCAATCCGTTCCATCGTTACAGGTGTGTTCATACTCATTTCTCCTATGCGAGCGATTGGATCAAGCGTGCGAGCCTACACAACGGCTGCCGATACCCGATCGCCTGACTGCTTTGCCGGAGCCAGCACGACCAGGGCTACACCGATGATGACGAGTGCAGCCGAGCCCCACAGGTCTCCGCGATAGCCCGCCTTCTGGAGTGCCATCACTGCCATAACGGCGGCGTGAGCGAAACTCGACCATGCTGCGAAGGCGATCAGGCTGCGATTTGCCGAAGGGTTACGCACTGCTATCAGCAGGAAAATGCCGAGCGCGACATAGAGGCTAAGCATCATATCGTCGGCATACATCGAAGAATCCGCGTGCCATAAAGAGTCTGTCACGGGATAAACCCCAGCCGAAAAAAGCAATCCCACCAACACCAATACAACCTTCAGCGCCCGTTCTCGACTCCGTTCCATAATTACAGGCGTGTTCATATTCTTTCCTCCTTCATGCGACTTATTGAATCGCGTGCATGCGAATCAGAGAGGTCCTTCATAACGGCGCAGCCGGACCGCTGCGGCGAGCAATGCCGCGGCGACTATCAGCCCGAGCCACAGACTCGGGCTGCTCAGGAACCTGCCCGGAGCGAGTTGGGTCAGCGGAATAAAATGCGGATCGACCGGGACACCCGCCGCGTCCTTGAGGTCGAAAGCGCCCGCAGCGAATCCAAACAATCGGTCTCGCAGCAGGGAGCCGAAATACGAAGTGTGAAACGCAGTCTTCTCGAAGGCGGCGATTGCGAACGGCGGCAACAACGCCCATAGAAATGCCGCACGCCGCGCCCAGCCTGACACCAGCAAAAACCAGCAGTAGATGGGCGCGTGCCAGAGCGCAAGCACCATCAGACCGTAGAGCGACACCAATTCCATCTGCAACAACGGCAACCGGGTCCACAGCGTCGCTGCACCCACACCCCACAACTGCAGGACAGCGCTGCTCAGCAGCCACATGATGAATTGCAGAGTAATGGTGATCGCGAAGACGAGCAGCGGCAAAACCACGAGAGGAATGCTGGCCTTGGAGAGCACTGTCGTAAGATCGGAAACCGGCAGCGACTTCCAGAACAGGATGCTGCGATCACGACGTTCGCCGTGTAGCGCGTCGAGCGAATAAAAGATCCCGACGAGGACCGCGGTCAGCATGAGCAGCATGGCAGCGTGGGCGTACAGCATGGCGAGCTCGATGCGCTGATGCACCGGGTCGAGCGCCGCCAGTGCACGCACGCTGCGCGGCAGCCAAATCAGGCTGATCAGGAAGCCGAGCAAATAGATGGCGGCTGCGGCCAGCGGCGCGATATAGATGGAACGGTTCTCCCACAATTCGCGCCGCACCGACCAGTACATGGGCCGAGTCGCCGCTAGGACTGCGGGCGCGATTCCCTGCGAGTCGAAGGACTCGGGCATAGCGTTCGATTGAGTATTCATTGAGCCACTCCTTTCGCCGGGCCAGCGTGATTGCCCGGCTTGTCTCCCAACATGGCAACGAACAAGTCGGAGATGCTGGGCGTGCGCACGTCGCCGAGTGCGGCGAGTTGCTGGCGGTCGGCATGATCGAAAAGCAGGATGCCGCGGCCGAGCACCTGGCGCTCGTGAATCGGCTTGAGCGCACGTGCTGCGGCAACACGTTCGGGATGCACCATCACCTCCACATAGCGCGACTCGAATTCTTCCATGCTGCAATCGAGTACGATGCACCCGCGGTTGATGAACATGAGATCGGTGAGGACGTTCTGGACGTCTTCCACCTGATGTGTGGTCACGATGATGGTGCGGCTGCGATCGAAGTAGTCGTTCAGCAGTGAATCGTAGAACTGCTTGCGATACAGGATGTCGAGGCCAAGCGTGGGCTCGTCGAGCACCAGCAACTTCGCGTCGATGGCCATGACCAGAGCGAGGTGCAGCTGCGTCACCATGCCCTTCGACAATTCCCTGACCTTGCTGGCGCGGGAAATGTCTGTCTTCGCCAGAAAACCTTCCGCCTTGGCGCGATCGAACCGGGGATGCACGCCGGCGACGTACTCGAGCGCCTGCGAAACCAGCATCCAGCGCGGCAGCACGGCGACATCGGCGATGAAGCACACATCGCACATGAGCTGATCGCGCTCGGTCCAGGGGTTGCGTCCGAGCACCCTCAGCTCTCCCTCATATGGGGTGAGGCCGAGAATCGCGTTGAGCGCGGTGCTCTTGCCCGCGCCGTTGGGACCCATGAGTCCGAGGATGCGTCCCTCTTCAATATGCAGGTCGACGCCGTCCAGCGCCATGGTTGTGCCGTAGGCCTTGCGCAGGCCGCGTGCTTCTATGACTGTCATGGCTTAGGCTCCTCCTCTGCAGAATTCGACTCTGCAGCATCCGACTCTGCGGCATCCGACGAAGACGGGTGGGTTGCGGCAGCATCCAGCAGTTCTGCCGGTGTCAGGCCGAGCCGCTGAATGGTAGCGGAGATCCTGGGCCATTGTTCTGCAAGAAACTTCTGACGTTCGCCCTGCAGCAGCAGATTGCGCGCGCCCGCATTGATGAACATGCCGCGACCTCGCCTACTCTCCACCAGTTGCTCGTCGACCAGTTCTTGATAGCCCTTCAGAACCGTGAGCGGATTGACCCGGTATTCGGCCGCGACATTCCGCACGGACGGCAGCGGATCCCCTTCCTTGAGTACGCCGTCGAGTATCATGGCGACGACACGGTCGCGAAGCTGGCGGTAAATCGGCTGACTGTCGTTCCACTGATCCATCATGTTTTCCAGATAGTCCTTACGAGAGAGGTGTGAGCGATCGCTGTGATCGATGCTCGACCGCTGCGCCTCCTCGGATTCCTCACGATGCATGGCCGCAGAAGCGAAGTCATTTTGTCCGCTGCAGGTCGACGTGCGCGTGGACCGGCTTGTCCCCAGGCTCCATGTAAGTCCAGTCCTCGGTGTGATGGTTCGCGTCGATCACGGTAAAGACAGCATGGTGCATGTGTCCGTACTGCGTACTGCCGGCGACATCGAGAAACTCGAATTCCACCGTTTGTCCGTCCGGCGACATCTTGCCCACCATACGCGGCCGATTCCCTGCATCACAGTAATGCGTCAGGAGCAGGCGGTCCCCGTCCAGATAAAGCATGGTGATCGGATCGTCGGGTCTTCCAGCTCCCGTCATCTCATGCACGATCGCGTTACCCATGGAAGTCACGCGCAGCGAGGCCTGCATGAGCTTGCCTTCTATGTCGGGTTGCGGCGGGACAGTTGTCACGTGGCCTTCCCAGGAACCGGCCAGAGTTTTCAGTTTGTCGAAGGACTTTTGCGCGTCGGACTGGGCGGCGGCGGCGTCCGATGCGAAAGCGGTGGCGGCGATCAGAACGAATAGAACGGAAAGTGCGATGCGTGGTTTCATTTTCGGTGTTCTCCTTTTCTCTTTCTCGATGCGGTTGCGGAAATCTCTTTGGCGTACTCGGTTTCGACAAAAGCCTTCAGGCCGGCAAGCTTCGCTTTGGCCACACCCAACCTCAAAAGCACACGCTAGAAACCTACTGATATAGTTAACTACAACACTAGATCAAATGCAAGCGCTTTTATTTTCTTTTTCCACGCCGTTTCCGCCGCCATCCGCTATCAGTTTTAGAATCAGTTGTTTGCAAAACCCATCAATGCCGGAAGCAACTGTGCTTTACACGGTTCGCAGGCACTGGTAATCAGAGCCCAGGCCGTCTGCAACAATCTAATGGGGGCCAGGTTCGCTGGTTGCGACTTCTAGGAAGCTCGACAGAGAAAGTGCTACCACGAACTCATTGGTGGAGATGCCTCCCGGGCTAGGGTCGGGCGATCTTTGAAAACTCACAGGCCACGGAACGATTGATTCCAGAAATCGATGTTTTGATATCGGTGAAGGAGTTCACCGATAACCGCCATTCCGTTTGCCGGACTGGTGGGCAGTGCAGGACTCGAACCTGCGACCTCCTGCTTGTAAGGCAGGCGCTCTAACCAACTGAGCTAACCGCCCCTCGTGCCTTCACGCGACCCGATGCTGCTGATCTCTTGAGGAGAGAGTGCCGCGCCGGTCGAACTCGATGAGGGGTATCCGCGCGAACTGCGCCCGAGTGAGTATACGTGAGCTGCGAAAAATCGGTCAAACATGCGAAGGCCGATCCAGCGAACCGTTCATCGATCGCCGCCCGAATTGTACGCTCGCCTTCGCTAGTTGTCCCTGCCAGACCCGCACGATTGGATGATCGAGAAAGTCATGATCTCTGAGTTGCGGCGCACCAGTGGGACAGTGGGGAGATTATCGAACCGCGTGTGCGGGATCGCGATCCTAACCCGACTGCGCCTGCTAGACTGGCGCTGTGCGCCGCCTGATCGTCAATGCGGATGATTTTGGTTTCACTTCGGGCGTGAACCGCGCCATCATCGAAGCTCATACCCGCGGCGTCGTGACCTCTTCGACACTGATGTCCAATGGCCGCGCTTTTGAAGAAGCGGTGCAGTTGGCGAGAACGGTCCCGAATCTCAGCGTAGGCTGCCACGTGGTGTTAATCGATGGTGTGCCCGTGCTCGGCAGCGGCCACCTGCGCACGCTCACGGCAACAGATTCGAACGTGCCGCGATTTCGCGACGGACTGAAATCTTTTGCGGTACGTGCGCTCGCCGGGCGGCTGGATGCGGGCGAGATTGAGGCCGAAGCCAGCGCGCAGATACGCAAGATCCAAGCCGCAGGCATCACTGTCTCGCACATCGATACGCATAAGCACACCCACTTGTTTCCTCAGGTACTGCAGCCTCTGCTGCGAGCGGCGCGATCCTGCGGCGTGCACGCCATCCGCAATCCCTTCGGACCCAGACGCCCTTTGCGGTCCAGCCACCTGCTTGCCCGGCCTAGCCTTTGGGTCCGCTATGCCGAAGTGTGGGTTCTGCGCAGGTTTGCGGGCCGTTTTATCGAAGCGGCAAAGCGCGAGGGGTTCGCCGCACCCGACGGCACTCTGGGCGTCGTAGTAACCGGAACGCTCGACGAGAAGCTTTTTCGCGCGATGGCCGAGAACATTCCCGAGGGCACGTGGGAGTTCGTTTGCCATCCAGGGTATAGCGATGACGATCTGCGGTCTATGAACACTCGCTTACGCGAGTCCCGGGAGACCGAACTGCGCGTATTGACCATGCCCGAAGCGCGGAAGTTACTTTCGCGGGAAGGGATTGCGTTAGCTTCTTACCACGATCTGGCCTCGCAGACCTGACCTCGCAGACCTAGCCTCGCAGCCCTGGCCTCGCAGACCTGGCCTCGCATCGATAGATTCGGCATGATCGCCAAACGCCTCCAGTTGGCACCAGAGGACACCGTCATCCTGAGTACTTCGGTAATCTCAAGAAATTACATTAGAGAAGTATTATGTTTCTAAATCCTGTCTTGGGAATGTTGACCGGAAAGCTGGTTACTCATGTCTGCTTCGGCGGCAGCGCCGCGTTCCACTTTAGACCTTCGCATACGTGTTTGGGGCATGGGGGCCAACGACCGTCCTTTTTTTCAGAATGCCACGGCACAGAACGTCAGCGGAACGGGCGCCTGTGTCTACGGGCTCGATCACGAGGTTAAGGTCGGGGACGTTATCGGCGTGCAGTACGAACAAAGAAAAGCCCGCTGCAAAGTCATCTGGGTAACGGACGCCGGTGGAATCAAAAAAATGCAAGTCGGAGTCCAACTGGTGGCGGATCAGGAGTGTCCCTGGCTCTCCCAGTTGCCGGCTGAGATGCAATCGGGCACGCCTGCTCTGAGTCCAGACAATCGCAGGCGATTCGCCCGCCATCGGATCTCATTTCCCCTGGAAATCCGCGATGAGCGGGTGAACACGCCCATGCGGGTGAACGCGACTGACATCGGTGGAAATGGTTGTTATGTTGAGAGCATCATGCCCCTGCCTGTCGGCACGGCCTTGAAAGTGGATTTCTGGATCGACGAAGAGCATTTGTCCACCTCTGCGGTCGTCCGCACACGTGATCCGGGCGTTGGCATGGGCCTCGAATTCGGCAGCATGACCGAGGAGGCCAAGGGCCGGCTGCAGGCTTATCTTGACAGGATGGATCCAAGCATTTCCGCCGCCGCCCATAAACCTTCCGAATAGCCTTTCCACCCGCCTTAAGCCCTCGCGGCTTGCTTTCGCGTAAAATCTGCATCTGCCTTCCGTTCGAGCCATCGAATCCACTGGACTCCGGGAAAGGCATCCAGCATGAAGATTGGGATCACTTGTTATCCCACATACGGCGGCAGCGGCGTGGTGGCGACAGAACTGGGCCTGGAGTTGGCCCAGCGTGGCCACGACATTCATTTCATCTCCTACGCGCCGCCGATCCGGCTGCGCGGTCCGCAACCGAACATCCATTATCACGAGGTTGAAGTTTCACGGTATCCGCTGTTCGACTACCCGCCGTATGACCTGGCATTGGCCACGCGCATGGCCGAGGTAGCGCAGTTATACGATCTCGACTTGCTGCACGTTCACTACGCCATTCCGCACTCGGTGAGCGCGTTGCTGGCGCGCCAGATGATGGCCGATGGCCCGCGTGGACGCCGACTGCCGTTTGTCACCACGCTGCACGGCACTGACATTACTCTGGTGGGGTTGGATCGCTCTTATTTGCCGATCACTCGCTACTCGATTCAGCAAAGTGACGGAGTCACGGCTATTTCGAATTACTTGCGCGACCGCACGCAGCGCGTGTTCGACGTAAAGAACCACATTGAAGTGATTTACAACTCCGTAAATTGCGATGTGTACTGCAGGAATCCAGAGCCGGGCGCATTGCGCGCCGAGTACGCGCCGAACAATGAACGCATCCTGGTGCATCTTTCCAACTTCCGGCCGGTGAAGCGCCTCACCGATGTGGTTGAGATTTTCGATCGCGTGCGCAAACAGATCCCGTCAAAACTGTTGCTCATCGGCGACGGCCCTGACCGCTCAGTGGCAGAATGGCTGGCCGTTCAAAAGGGTATTCATGCGGATGTTTTGTTTCTTGGCAAACAGGATCAGGTGCAGGAGAAACTTGGAATCGCGGATATCCTTCTGATGCCGAGTGAACTGGAGTCCTTTGGGCTGGCAGCGCTGGAGGGGATGGCGTGCGAAGTTGTCCCGATCGCCACGCGCACGGGCGGTGTGCCGGAAGTGATCGAACACGGTAAGAGCGGCTATCTTGCCGACGTGGGAGATGTGGAGACGATGGCACGCTTCGCCATCGAGCTCCTGGGCGACGAAGATCGACTGCGCGCAATGGGCAAGCAGGCGCGTGCCGTGGCCCAGTCGCGTTTCTGCTCGAGCAAGATCGTTCCCCAATACGAAGAATTCTACCGGCGTGTCCTCGACGGTTCTTCGTAGAAAGCCTCGGGAATTGCTCCCGCGGCTTGCAACAGCGGCAGCCGGATTCTTACCAGAGTGCCTTTGCCTTCATGGCTGTCAATCGTGAGCCCAGCCGTGTCGCCATAGAGCACGTGTAACCGCTCCGACACATTCGCCATACCTATTCCCGTGCCCGGCCGGCTCGCAGAGTGAGTCAGGTGCGCGCCCCCGATGCCAACGCCATCGTCTTCCACCTCAATGACAAGCTTGGAGTCGGAGAGGCGGCTGCGCAGATAGATGCTGCCGCCTTCCACCTTCGACGAAAGACCGTGCTTGATCGAATTCTCCACCAGCGGCTGCAACAACATGCTGGGAACCATTACATCGAGCGAGGCGGGCGCGAGTTCTTTCACCACTCTAAGTTTGTCCCCTCCGAAGCGCACGACCTCGATGTCCAGGTAGTTGTCGATGAATTCCACTTCTTCCCGCAGGGGGACGAATGACTCCGTGCTGTTCAGCAGGCGGCGCAAGATGGTGGCCAGTTTGGAAATCAAATCGCGCGCGGTGTCCGGGTCGACGCGCACGAGAGAGGAAATCGAATTCAGCGTGTTGAAGAGGAAGTGCGGATTGATCTGGTTCTGGAGTGCTTCCATGCGCGCGTGCAGAAGCAGCCGCTCCTGTTCTTCCAGCTTGATCTGGATGCGCACGCTGTTGAAAATCTTGAGCTCGATGCCGATGGCCGTCGCGGACGCGGCGTAGATCGCAATCTCGACCCAGAGATTATTACTGTCCAGGCTGAAAGTGGACCGCTGAAAGTAGCGCGACAACTCGGTCTGCACGAAACGCAGCCCGGCAATCGTGGCGAAAAACATGATCTGCCAGTCGAACAGTCGCGGCCGCGGCAGATTGCGCCGAATCAGGCGATAAATGCTGAGATCGATGAATGGTGAAAATGACCAGATGTCGTCCTTCTCCAGCGCCATGGTGCGCAGCTGACCGGCGATGAGGCCGCACAGCAGATTGAAGGGCAGCGTCGCCCACTCACCATGGAGCAACGCTGGCATGCCGACGAGAATGCCTCCCAGTGCACCGGCCCAGCGGCCGCCGATTACACCCAGCAGTAGGGCGGTTTCGAAGCTTAGATCGCCGGCGACGAAACTCCTCGCCGAGAAGCGGATCCACACGCCGACCATGATCGGGAGCCCAAACCACAGCACCAGATAGATCTTCTGACGCAGAGTGCGCTCATCGCGAAATAGCAGAGACTTGAACTCCACGGAACGCACCAGGCTGCTGGACACAGCCGCAGCTACGCCTAGCTTCACCAGCAGGTTGATGAAAATCAGCCGCGGTTCCATAGTTTCTCTCGCACAGAGTGCGTCGAGAAAACTGTAGCACGAAGTGCTCCCTGGCTAGATCTGGTTTCGCAAATGATTCGGGAGGATCTCTAGTAGCCTTTCTCTTTGTCCACCATGAAAAGCACCGGCTCACCGGCGAGATAACGGCGAAGATTTGCAGAGAAAAGATCGTAGTGGCGCTGCCAGAGCTTTTCCGTGAGACCAGCCGTGTGCGGTGTAATAAGCAGATTCTCGATCCCCCACAAGGGCGAATCGGCTGGCAACGGCTCCTCGTCAAAAACATCGAGCGCCGCGCCGGCGATGCGACGGGCGCTGAGCGCCTCAGCCAGAGCGGCCCCGTCCACTTGGGGCCCGCGGCCAACGTTGATGAGAAACGAGTCAGCCCTCATCGCGGCGAGTCGGGCAGCGTTAATCAGTCCGTGGGTCGCCGGGGTCAGTGGAGCGCAGACCACGACGTAGTGGGATTGCTGCAGCAGTCGGTCGAGTTCAGGCGGAGCGAATACTGCGTCGACGCTTTCGGGCTTTTCCTTCTCCGGATGTTCGCGGAGGGCAACTACGCGCATTCCCAGCGGCGCAGCCAAGCGCGCGACCGCGCTCCCGATGCTGCCCAGGCCAATCAGACCCAGCGTTGCGCCAGCGACCTCGCGCGGGGGTAGATTTTCATGCCAGATGGCTTCTTGTCCCCATATGCGTCTCTGCTGCAGTCTCACCGCCTGTGGGATTTTCTTGGCCAGCGCAAAGATCAATGCGATCACATGCTCGGCAACCACTGGACCGTGCACGTCGCGGGCGTTGGTGATCACAACATCGCTGTTTGTCAGGGCAGGGAAGAGAAGCTGATGCACTGCGGCAGTAGGCGCATGAATCCAGCGAAGTTTTCGTGCCCAGTTGAACTGCTCAGGGCGGAGCGAGAATGTGAAAGCAATCTCAGCCTCGCTGAGATCTTTCCCGATGCCTTCGTAGTCGGGATGGTGAATGACTTCGAGGCTGGGAAAGTTCTCTCGCACTCGGTTGACGAACCATTGCGGAACGTTCCAGAGATCGAAACGGTGGTGAACAACGATGACGAGCTTCATCGCGCGACGGTCTTCATTTAGCTTTCAAAATTTGGCTGTCAAGAAACTTCGCAGATCGCTCCCCGTCATCTCTTTTGGCTCGTCGAGGCCAAGCATGCTTAGCAGCGTCGGCGAAATATCGCGCAGCGAGCCGCCCGGTTTCAGCGTGAATTGCCTGGCGTTTTCCGCCACGACGATAAACGGGACGGGATTGGTGGTGTGCGCGGTGTGCGGGCCGCCCGTTGCTGGATCGATCATCAACTCAGCGTTGCCGTGGTCCGCGGTGATGAGCATAGCTCCGCCTTTCGCGCGCACGGCGGTTTCAATGCGGCCCAGGCAAGCATCCACAGTCTCGACGGCTTTGATCGTGGGCTCGATCTTGCCGGAGTGTCCGACCATGTCGGCGTTGGCGAAGTTGACGATGACTACGTCGAACGTGCCGACTTCTGTTGCCTTCACCACTGCGTCAGCGATGCCGGCTGCGCTCATCTCCGGCTTCAGATCATAAGTTGCGACCTTGGGCGACTGCACCATCACGCGCTCTTCGCCGGGAAATGGCGTCTCGACGCCGCCGTTGAAAAAATAAGTCACGTGCGCATACTTCTCAGTTTCAGCCACGCGGAGATTGCGCATGTTCAGGCCGCCCATCACGTTGGCCAGGATGTTGGCCATCGATTCGGGCGGAATTACCACGGGCAGGCTGAAGTTCTTGTCGTACTGCGTCATGCAGACGTAGTGCAGATTCCTGGGCCCGCGGTCGCGAGGAAGCGTCGTGTCGAGATCGGCCGCGCCGGGCAGATCGCTGCCGCCTTTGTCGTTCAGTCCACTGTTGCGCGTGAGCGCGCGGGCGATCTGGCGAACGCGATCGGCGCGGAAATTGAAGCAGATGCAGGCATCGTCATGGCGAATGGTGGCCAGCGGCTGGCCGTTCTTGTCAGTGCACACAAACGGCACGACGAATTCGTCGGTCACGCCGCGGTTGTAAGAATCTTTCATCCCCTGCACCGGATCGGCGATCTTGCCGCCTTCGGCGTCGGCGAAGACCATCGCGTTGTAGGCTTTGGCAATACGCTCCCAGCGGCGATCGCGATCCATCGCATAGTAGCGGCCGTTGACGGTGGCGATCTTGCCGGAGTTATACTCGCGCATTTTCTGTTGCAGTTGTTCGAGATAGCCTGCGCCGTTAGTGGGCAGCGTATCGCGGCCGTCCATGAAGGCGTGGACGAAAACGCGATCGACTCCGTTCTGCTTCGCCATTTTCAGCAGCGCGTAAAGATGCGCCTGCTGCGAGTGCACGCCGCCGTCGGAGACCAGTCCGAACAGATGCAGTTTGCGCTCGCCGATGCGCGCATGTTTCATGGCGGCGAGCAGAACGGGATGCGAGAAGAATTCGCCGTTCTGGATCATCAGATCGATGCGGGTGATGTCCATGTGAACGATGCGACCGGCGCCGATGTTGAGATGTCCAACTTCGCTGTTGCCCATCTGCCCTTCGGGAAGACCGACGAACGGCCCGCTGGTATGAATGAGCGTGTTGGGATATTCGCGCAGCAGGCGGTCGTAAGTCGGCTTGCGGGCAAGAGCGATGGCGTTGGCCTTGGTCTCGGCGCGGTATCCCCAGCCGTCGAGAATGGTCAGCACAAGTGGTTTTGGACGTGACATAAATGTCGGGGGTTCTCCGAACAACGACTACCAGATCAGTTGAACAGGATAGCGCGCAAACAATGGATCGGATGTGACGATCGGAAGATTCTCCTCCAGGCTCTGCGCGATCAGAATGCGGTCAAACGGGTCGCGATGGTGAAGTGGCAGGTTCTCCAGCCGGAGCACATGGTCCACTGTCACGGGTAAAACCTGGACGCCGTTGGCGGACAACTTCGACATAACGAAGGCTCCGGCCGGCCGCGGCAACGACAGCTTGCCGACTTGTACCTTGGTCAGAATTTCCCAGACTCCAACCACACTGAACCAGGTTTCGGCGGAGGGCAATAGTAATTTGACCCGGGAAGAGAGCCTGGATTTCTCCGTGAGCGCCCAGAGCAGCGCGTGGGTGTCGAGCAGAACTTTCATTCCCAGAAAAGATCCTCAATCTCCTTAGGCAGAGGATCGTTAAAGTCGTCAGGAACCACAAACTCTCCGTTGGCCGAACCCAACTTGAACTTTGGGCGGGAAGATTTGATGGGCACCAACTTGGCCACCGGTTTGCCGGCTTTGGCGATGACGACCTCCTCGCCGACTGCGACGCGCTCAAGCAGACGCGAGAGGTGGGTCTTGGCTTCGTGGATGTTGACTTCCATACGAGTATTGTAGCTAAGTCGTGGACTAAGTCAACGGCGCGGTCGCGGCCTAGTGGCTTCCCGGCTATAAGCTGATGCTTCAACTTCGGACGTGGAGGCACACTGCGTCTTGAAGTCGGCTATCTAGTTCCCGGTTTGGGAAGACAGCTATTTACTCTTTGGCAACTTGAGGGGTATACCCCTATACCCCCAGTATATTGTAATCATAGGGTTAGCGCCGAAATGAGATTTAATCTATGAGAATCAATGACTTGCGGGCAAAATCTTGACAACAAATGACTTAATAACGCCGTAGTGGGTCCCGACTCTGCCTGCGCGAACATCATCGGCTGTTGGGGCTGTGGAAGACAAGGTTGGATGTCACAAAGCAAAGCCTCAAGAATCGCGGTTATACTCGATCCACGGAGAAAATCATGCCTATTCACGAATTGCTGTTGCCGGAACTGGATGAAGAGATGAAGAAGACGCGCACGACGCTGGAGCGGGTTCCGGCCGACAAGAAAGAGTTTGCGCCTCATGCCAAGTCGATGCCGCTGGGCAAACTGGCGCCTCATGTGGCGCAGCTTGCCGGCTTCGGGGTGACGGTGCTGACTACGCCTGAGCTGGATTTTTCCCAGGGCAGCTACAAACCGTTGCCATTCGAGTCTACGGCTCAACTGGTGCAGGCTTTCGATGAGGGTGCAGCCAAGGTTCGCGCCGCTCTGCAAGCCACTCCCGATGAAGCGTGGAAAGAAAGCTGGAAGCTGAGCTTTAAGGGCAAGTCCATTTTCGAAGGATCACGATTTCTGGCTTACCGGGAGATGTTTCTGAATCATCTGGTGCATCACCGCGCCCAGCTTGGCGTGTATCTGCGCTTGAACGATAAGCCTGTACCCGCGATTTACGGCCCGTCGGCGGATGACACGATGGGGTTTTGAAGCTGCCCAAACCTGACGGAGATAAGACCACGGGGGCTGAAGCCCCGCATTGATTCTGGGCTCTACGCGGCGCTGAAGCCCCGCTCTTCCACGTTCGTACATTGCATGTTCACACTGCACGCGTTTGTACATGCGTTTGCGAGATTTTCAGCAAACCCGCGCCTCACTTCTGCGGCGGTCCGGTCTTGTCTTCGGCGCGCTTGAGCGCGGCGTCGACTTCCGCCTGGATTCGCGGATATACCGCCCGCATGGTTTCCGACGTTACGGCAGGCATCTCGTGGAGAAATTTCTGCCCCGGCGGAGAAGAATAAAAGGCGATCAACGCGTCGATCTCAGCCTTGGTGAAGTGCCGCTGATAGATCGGGATCATGTCGTTGAGCATTGCGTCGAGGGGAAAATTCTTGATGATGTCTTCCGATTCGCGGTCCATGCGCGCGAGATCTCCTTGGCTGACGTCCGGATGCCGTTTCTTCAGCTCCTCGCGGTTCAGGCTCCGCATCTGCGTGAACAACTGCTGCATCATCTGGGCCATCTGGTCGCGGCTGGCCATGACGTCGAAGAGTTTTTTTACGTCTTCTTTGGAAGGCGCGTCCGGAGCGACCGAGACCGTGGTCTGCGCAGCGGCGCACATCGAAAAGGCAAGAAGACTTGCAGACAGCAATGACTTCAATTTCATGAATCTCATGGAACACTCCACCTCACAAGAATGGTTGAATTTCAGTCGGTAATTCCGCCGCGGTATTCAGCCTCGGTAATTCAGCGCCTTGATTCCTAAGAATCTTGCCCCGGTAGCTAGTTCTTCTTCAATCCGCAGCAACTGGTTGTACTTGGCGATGCGGTCGGTGCGCGAGGCCGAGCCGGTCTTGATCTGTCCCGCACCGGTCGCAACGGCCAAGTCCGCGATGAACGTGTCTTCGGTTTCGCCGGAGCGATGCGAGATCACCGACGTATAACCGTTCCGCCGCGCTAGATCAATGGCGTCCAAAGTCTCGCTCACTGTGCCGATCTGGTTCACCTTGATCAGAATCGAGTTGGCCACGCCTTTGTCGATTCCTTCCTGCAGAAATTGAATGTTGGTGACAAAGATGTCATCGCCCACGAGTTGAATCTTGCCGCCGAGTTCTTTGGTCAGATTCTGCCAGCCGTCCCAGTCGTCTTCCGAGAGGCCATCTTCGAGCGAAACGATGGGATAATCCTTCACCCACTTGGCATAAAACTTCACCATATCGTCGGAATCCTTGGCTGACTTGTCGGACTTTTTGAAAACGTACTTGCCGTCCTGATAAAACTCGCTGGCCGCGGGATCGAGAGCGATGGCGATCTCTTCTCCAGGTTTGTAACCTGCCTGCTGAATCGCCTCGAGCACAACTTCAATGGCTTCGACATTCGACTTGACCGATGGAGCGAATCCGCCTTCGTCGCCGACGGCGGTATTGTAGCCGCGCTTCTTCAGCACGCCTTTGAGCGTATGGAAAACTTCCACGCCCCAGCGCAACGCCTCAGAGAAAGAAGGCGCGCCAACGGGCATCACCATGAATTCCTGAAAGTCGACGTTGTTGTCGGCGTGGGCTCCCCCGTTGAGGATGTTCATCATGGGTGTGGGCAAGGTGTTGGCGCCAGCGCCTCCGAGATAGCGGTAGAGCGGGATTTTCAACGAATCCGCTGCGGCCCGCGCCGCCGCCATCGACACCGCAAGGATCGCATTCGCGCCCAGACGGCTCTTGTTGTCCGTGCCGTCGAGTTCAATCATTCTTTGGTCGAGTCCGCGCTGGTCGAAGGCGTCCCAGTTGGCAAGGGCCTCGGCGATCTCGCCGTTTACGTTCTCCACGGCTTTGAGCACGCCCTTGCCCAGATAGTGCTGGGCATCGCCGTCGCGCAGTTCGACCGCCTCGTGCTCGCCGGTGGAGGCTCCACTGGGCACGATGGCGCGGCCGAACGAACCATCTGCCAGCGCAACTTCAGCTTCTACCGTCGGGTTGCCGCGTGAATCCAGGACTTGTCTGGCATGAGTTTCGATGATGTTGGACATTGTGCCACTTCACTTTCTTGGAATGAATTTTGACCTCTGAACTCCGAACGTGGCCCAGACACGCTCCCATGGACGGTTACGAAACTCTCGATTATATCGGATGGAAGACGATCGTGAGGTGACGCGGCTGATAGTTTTCGCGGCGCATGTTACGGCCCGGAACCTCACCCGGTGGCCCGCCACGGCCCTTATCGTCTCTGGTTCCTCGTCCGCCTGCGTATTGTGTCTTAATTTCCGACTAGTCTAAAATCAAACCAACGCTCGGAGAATCGAGGAGGTGCAATGAAGAAGTGGATCGCTTTACCCTGCATCCTGCTGCTGGCGGGGATGCTCGCAGCGCAGACTAATCTGTCCGTGCCAGCGGGCACGGCAATGACTGTAAAGCTCGAAACAACCCTCGCAACTTTCAGCAATAAGCCCGGCGACCCTTTCCAGGCGCACGTGACCCAGCCCGTTATTCTGGACGGCAAGACTGTGATCCCGGTCGGAACTATGGTGGAAGGACGGGTGACTAAAATTGACGAACCCCGTCGCATCGCGGGCAAGCCGACGATCGGCATTCTGCCTGAAGCTGTGATTCTTCCCACCGGAGAGCGCTACTTTCTCGATGCTACGTTGGTCGATACCAACCTCGGCCATGGCTCGGATGTGAACGAAGAAGGCCAGTTTAAGGGATCAGGCCACGACGGCCACGACCAACTTGAGGTCGGCGGAGGCGCCGCTGGCGGAATGTTGGTGGGCGGCCTGATCGGTGGTGGCCCGGGAGTCCTGATCGGTGGCGTGATAGGAGCAAGTTCGACTACGGCCCATTGGCTGACCAAGCATCATTCCGCCATTCTGCCCGCCGGCACGGAGCTAACGCTGGAGTTGAATCGCCCGCTGACAGCTCCGAATACGGCAAGCGCCGGACAGTAGAGCGAGTTCTTCTTCTTTGACGATCCCGGAGATCCGGGCCTTGTGCGGTTTTTTCTACAGTAGTGGGCTACGTTGCATAAAAGTAGCCCACAGCTTTCTTGCGGAATGCTTCTCCAAGCGTTTGACGCTTCCCCACCGCATTGTTATGATCGAAATGCGGGGTGGAGCAGTCTGGTAGCTCGTTGGGCTCATAACCCAAAGGTCGGTGGTTCAAATCCACCCCCCGCAACCAAAGAAATCATANNACCCCCCGCAACCAACGCAATCAATAACTTAGGGCGCCTATCATCAGGCGCCCTTTCGAACTGTCCGCATTTTGTCCGTGTCCCAGCTGGAGCTGAAATGAGTTCCGACAATCCTTTTGATCAAGTCGAAGCCCTCATTGCGAGTGATGAGCGACAGCAGTTACCGGAGGCGGTCGAGGGAGTTGTGAAGGGCATTGCACGCCTCCCGCACCTTCAGCGTAAGAAAAATCCCGGCCTGCTCCCGCCTTCGTGCCATCCATTGCGACTCAATCTCCACCACTCCGATCTCTCCACCCGCTTGGGCGGACGTAGTGAGCCTGTTACGAAATGCGGAACACGATAGGCGGGTTAGTGGGGCGGCCGGAGGATTGGCGGTGGGGCAGCTTCCGGCATTACGCGGGTGTGCACAGAGATGAGGTCGTCAGGTTTCACTGACTGGAAATCGCTGAGGGCACGTAACTTCGGTGTAACTTGTCTCCGGCTAGCGGTTCCCCGTTTCGGCTTTTGTAACAAGACTGCGATTCACGTTTTAGACCCCAATGTTCGTAGGAGCATGCCACCACTCTGTTCGGCCGTGTGCGTTCCGTTTTTGGGCACCCACAACTTTCCAAGCGAACCATTGGCGGTTAGGCCTACAATCACGCGCAGAACAAAAAGGGGTTAACTTATGGACGATGAAAAGCAGAAATCAAGACGCAAGTTTTTGGAAGAGGCGGTTGCGATAGGAGGGATCGGCGCTTTGGGCGCCGCACTTCCGATTCTTGGACAAGGCCAAGAAGAAAAAACCGGTTCCCTGAAGATCGTACGAGTCAGGGTTATCAAGGATCAAACAACCGAACGGCCAAATGGCAGAGACGTCGAACTTGACTTTGAGGCGTTCGCCCCGGATGGAACCTCGGATGTAATTCGTAGCTTCACCCGCTACGTATACGACGGCGATCTGTTTAACATGTTTCAGCACCGAAGTGCTTCGAAATTTGGGGCCGATTTTACCCTCCTTTGTTCCGGCAAGAAGGGAGATCAGATGACTACGATCTTCTTTGACAAGGCCGGAAATTCGCACCAGTTCACCCAGCCGATGAGATCCGTGGAAAAGCTCTATCCTGGCTTGCCAACCGAGGAACGAATGAATCTTTACTTGCAGAATAAAAGCGGGGTCGAGGAACGAATGAATCTTTACATGCAGAATAAAAGCAGAGTAAAGCAAGGTGACGAGGAGGTGCATCCATGATTAACCTATTCGGGAGAGTCGGCATACCGGCAATGTCCCAGACCCCTGCCGATGCGTCGGAGTGTGTGGTATGCCTTTCGGGTTGCACTCTTCTTTTTATCGAGGAGCCGCCGCTGTACATTCTTTGCATTCAGTATTGCCTCGAGCATTATTGCGACTGATGCTGCGTGCCTTTCGCGCAGTCGGCGGGCGGGGTGGCCTAGGGGGGCTGGCTGCCCCATTTCTCGCGTCTTTGCCGAGAAGTGGGGCGCACATTCTTGTTTTCGCAGCTGTATCCATCTGTTAGAACGCTCATATCCGCTCATAATCTGCCGTGACTGAGTTGAACTGGCGGTGTTCTTAAGAACCTGAATCATCCCGTCCGTGCTTCAGGTTCAATGATTTAACTGCAAGCGGTTGTTCTCATAACCCAAAGGTCGGTGGTNNGGAGCTGAAATGAGTTCCGACAATCCTTTTGATCAAGTCGAAGCCCTCATTGCGAGTGATGAGCGACAGCAGTTACCGGAGGCGGTCGAGGTAGTTGTGACGGGCATTGCAACGCTGCCGGGATGCGGGCCTCTCATAGCGGCTGTCCGTTATGAGTCCGAGAAGCAAAGAATCGAGAATAGCGCCTTGATGCTCCAAACAGCATGGGAAGAGTTGAAACGAATTTCGGCCATTCTGGATGATTTCATAAAGGACCCTGCTAGGCACGAAGGAGTCGGACGATTAATTTTGGATGCGACACGCAAAGCTGAGGATCTGCGCGATGCAGAGAGGATAAAGCGCATCGGCAAGATCCTCGCGCATGCGATCACACTGGGGCCACTGAGTAATTTCGATAAAGCTGAAGAGATGATGCGGGTTGCTCGTGACCTTAGCGACCAGGACGTACTAGCTCTCCGTCAAGCGCGGGGTTCCCTCCACCGAACCCAAGGACGTTCACCGATTCGAGGCGCGAATGCAGGGCGAGGGGTCGATCCGTATGGAAATACTTTTTGTAGGCTGCAATCCAATCAGTGGCGATGTCGCGCTGTGCCGTAGATAAATCTAACTCGCCACCACAGACCATTTCGTGGAGGCGTTCTTCCAAGGCGTCCTTAACGTGCGCATTCCACGTCGGGGATGTGTAGGGCTCCGGCCATAGATTGCGGATGTCTTCCACACCACCCAATCCCGGAGCAATCAGGTAGTCGATCTCGTAGTCGCTTGCGTTAGCGTTCACGATTCCATACTTCTGAAAGACCTCTTGACGCAGCGACGTTGATACCTCTCCCACCACTTCCTCATGAGCGATTGAACAAACGTCGCTGATCGTAACTCTCCGCGTTGCGCCTGGTGTAAGACTGCGGTCCGGAAGGGCACCGCGTTCGAATGCAGCAGCGATTGAGTTTGCTCCACGCAGCGTGGAATGGTGGACCAAGATGTTGCCAACCACCGCGGCAATGAGAACCGCTGCACACGTAAAGGCCGCTGCGCGCGTGGCCGAGGTGAAGTGGAGTAACCACCGCCACGAATTGGCCTCGTGTTTCGAAGCCAGTTCGGCTAACCCTGCTCTCAATAGTGCACGCGGGCCTGCGATGGGGGGTAATTGAGGATCGAGAGTCTGCCGGTGAGATCGCGCGAAATCGGCAATTGTCCCTTCGATTTCTGCCATCCGAGCGCGGCAGGCCCAGCACTCGGCGAGGTGGGCGTGAACCTGAGCGGCACGGCGGGTTGAGAGTTCGCCGTCTGCCGCCAGAAGCATTTCTTGGTCCGACAGGTGAAGGTCTTCGCTCAGCATAGCTTTATCTCCGTCCGCACGGATCAACCGTGCCAGTGATCGTGTCAGCGACATCGATACGGCTCCCAGAGACATTCCGAGTACGGCTGCTATTTCTCGATAGCGGAGACCCTCCGCACGCAGCCGGAGGCAACCCTGATCCGCCTCCGGAAGAGCATGAACAACGGCCAGCAGCCGGTTGCGCCTTTGAGCCCACGACAACTGTTCTTCAGGATCAGGTGATGGGTCAAACTGCTCTTCCGCAGTCGTCCAGTCGGAGGTCGTCTTGGCGTGCGATCTTTGGTTCGCGTAAAGCTGTTTCAGCGCGAGATTATGCGTGACCCGGGAGATCCAGCCGCGAAGGTTTTTCCGGGATCTGCGTAATTGGAGATGTCGGTAGAGGGACAGGAATCCTTCCTGGATGACTTCCTCCGCATCATGCACGGGAATGGCAAACGAGAGTGCATAACGGAGAAGCGGGTCGCGAAACTGATCAAAAAGCTCCATGACCTCGCGCTCGATCTCGGAGGGCTTCGCCGAAAGCGCCCCGTCGGCGACGGTTGGGAACGACAGCCCGTTGATCGAATCCGTGGGAGGCATATGCTCGGGTCCCTAGAATATATATTCCATCCCCCCCCGCTCTGTTCAAGGTTTTTCAAGCGCCTCTATTGAACGCCCCGCCTGAGATTGAAAAAAAGACTGAACAAAACAGCCGGAAACGGAATTTTCAAATTGAGGGGTGAAAAGGACTGCCGTCGCCCCACCCGAAGGCAGCTATTCCAATTGGGTGACAATTAAAGATGAAAAAGGCGCTGATAATTACCGTACTTCTGTGGACTCTTCCCATGCTTGCGCAACGCAACACCGGGGAATTGCGTTTGACCGTCACCGATCCCTCTGGATTGGGCCTGAAGAGCACAGTTGAGCTCGTCAGCGAGGCCAACGACTACCGTTATACGTTCACTACGGACGATCAGGGCAACCTGGATGCCAGGCGACTGCCTTATGGAATCTATCAGGTCCGGATCCAGGCGACAGCCTTTGCTCAGGCTTCCGAGTCGGTGGAAATACGTTCTGCTCTCCCCGTGGACCGTACGATTCGGCTAAAAGTGGCTTCAGTTTCCGAATCGGTGAAGGTCAGCGCGCCCGGCACATTGGTCGATCCGTATCGTGCAGGTTCGGTCAATGAGATGGGTTTGCAAACGATTCAGAACCGTTTGACCGCGCTGCCCGGCCGTTCCATGCAGGACCTAGTGAACTCGGAGCCCGGCTGGCTCTACGAAGGCAACGCCGTCCTGCATCCTCGGGGCTCCGAATATCAAACTCAATTCGTCGTCGATGGCATTCCCCTCACCGACAACCGTTCCCCCAGCTTCGGCCCGGAGGTCGAAGCCGATGACGTTGAATCTCTCAAGATTTATACGGCCGGCATTCCTGCGGAGTTTGGCCGGAAGGTGGGCGGCGTGATTGAAGTCAATACTCTTAAAAACCAAGATCCGGGATTTCACGGGCAACTCACTCTTTTCGGCGGGACCTATGATACGGCTGGGATCAATACCCAGGACCAATACACATGGAATAAGAATACGTTTGGCCTGAGCGCCTCCGGCAACATGACCGGCCACTATCTCAACCCGGTGGTCCCTGAGAATTACACCAACAACGGTACCACCGGCAGTTTTTCGCTGAGCTATGAGCGGGATCTCACGCCGAAAGACCGTATCACCCTGATTGTCCGCCATGAACTCGCGCGCTATCAAATCCCCAACGAACTGGTACAAGAGAACGGAGCATATCTGCCGAACGCCAACAACACCACCGGCTGTCCACCCGTTCCTCCGGCAGATGAGCCGAGCGTTTGCGTTTTTGTTCCTGGGGGGCAGCTACAGACCGGCGACAACTTTGAAACCATGGGGACCATTTCCTACCAGCATATTTTTTCTTCCGACGCTATAGGCGTGCTGCGGGGAATGTCCCGCGATACCTCCACTGACTTTTATTCCAACCAGGCCTCCTGGCCCCTCAATGCAACCCAGCACAACGACTTCAAGGAGATCTATTTCAACGGCAGCTTCTCCGTTCATCATGGCAGGCAGGAATTTAAAGCGGGCGTCGAATCCGACGCCATATTCCTGCACGAAAACACCAGCTACGTGATACCCGACTGCGCAAACCCTAACGATCCTCAATGTCCTATTAATCTGGGGATCTTGGATTCCGGCGCGATAACTTTTGCCTTTCTTGGCAGCCGTCCGGATCTTGAACAAGCGGCCTATGTTCAGGATGCCATCCGGTTCGGCAACTGGTCGCTCGATGCGGGGCTCCGCTGGGATCACTACCAGTTGCTGTTGAACCAGAATGCTGTGAGTCCGCGTCTCGCTGTCTCGCGCTACTTCCCCTCCGCCGGCGTAAATATTCACCTCTCCTATGACCGTATCTTCCAGACGCCATCCTTCGAAAACATACTCTTAGCCAGTTCTCCGGCTGCGGAGGCCATAGACACCAGC
>PMHV01000047.1 GCA_003156805.1 Acidobacteriaceae bacterium
ACTGCACCCGTCGTGAGTACAACGGGGACTGCACGGTCGCACGCAAGTTTGGCCAAGGTTCCCCCGGCAACGCTGGACATCGAGGTTGAGCACAACTTCAAGTCGGCCAACCTGTCGGTTTGGGTGGATGATCGCCCGGTTTATACTCACCTGCTGGAAGGAGCCGATAAGAAGCACCTGGTCGTGTTTCATACCGTGCAGGGCCATGAATCCCACGTGATCCAACTGGCCCCCGGCAACCATCATATTCGGGTCCGGGTCGTCTCGAGCGTGGATCCCGCGGGCGCGAATTCCTATGATCAATCCGGCATAGTGACTGGCGAGTTTGTCCGTGACCAAGAGAAAGTACTGCAAATCCGTTTCAATAAAAAAAGCAGAGAGATAAACCTAAGCCTGCAATAGCCAATCTCCGATACTTCCTGATTTCCGTTCGGATTCTTAGGGTGCGGTTGGAAAGATGGAGCGGGAGACGGGGATCGAACCCGTGACATCCAGCTTGGGAAGCTGGCGTTCTACCGCTGAACTACTCCCGCTCGGACGCTGAACGAAATTAGCTTATCACTGCCGCCATCTGGCAACAACCTAGGAAAACCTGCGTCACCCTCGCGGCATTCGTGGTTAAATAGTGCGCGCGATACGAACCTCGACCCAGCGAACTCAGGAATACTCGACCCATGTCCAATGCCGGCATGTTCAAACCTGGCCTGTTCAAAGGCCTGTTCAAACCTGGCCTGTTCAAACCTGGCCTGTTCAAACCTGGCCTGTTCAAACCTGGCAAGACCGCCAACCGCCGCTCGTTTCTGCAAGCTACGCTCGCCACCGCAATCGGAGCTGCGCTTCGTCCGGCTCTGTCCGCTGCTCGCGACGTTTCCCCGGCATCTACTGCCCCTGGATTGCCACAAGCCGGCGCCGTCGGCGTTCCATCTTTCGAACTGGACGAACTCAGCATCACCGATTTGCAAGACGGGCTGAAGTCGGGCAAGTTCAGCGCGCGTTCGCTGGTTGAGAAATACGCCAGCCGCATCGATCAAATCGACAAACACGGCCCTGCTATCAACAGCGTCATCGAACTGAATCCCGACGCGCTCGCCATCGCCGACTCGCTCGATCAGGAACGCAAGGGCAAAGGACCGCGCGGCCCGCTGCACGGAATTCCCGTGCTGATCAAAGACAACATCGACACTGCCGACAAGATGATGACCACTGCCGGTTCGCTTGCTCTGGTCGGCTCCAAACCGCCGAAAGATTCTTTCGTGGCGCAAAGGCTGCGCGCCGCCGGCGCGGTCATCCTCGGCAAGACCAATCTCAGCGAGTGGGCTAACATTCGTTCCAGCCATTCCACCAGCGGATGGAGCGGCCGCGGCGGCCTTACCAAGAACCCTTACGCTCTCGACCGCAATCCCTGCGGTTCCAGTTCCGGCTCCGGCGCGGCCGTCTCGGCCAATCTGTGCGCAGCTGCGATCGGCACGGAAACGGACGGTTCCATCGTCTGCCCTTCCTCCGCCAACGGAATTGTCGGCATCAAGCCCACCGTCGGTCTGGTCAGCCGCGGCGGCATCATTCCTATCTCTCACAGCCAGGACGGCGCCGGTCCCATGTGCCGCACGGTACGCGACGCTGCGATCCTGCTGGCTGCGCTCGCCGGCGTTGATGCCGACGACCCAGCCACTGCCGCCAGCCAGGGGAAATCGCACACCGACTACACCCAGTTCCTCGACCCCAACGGTCTCAAAGGCGCACGCATCGGGGTGGCAAGAAAGTACTTCGGCTTCAGCGAAGCCGTCGACGCACTTATGGAGCAGGCGCTCGATGCGATGACGCATCAAGGCGCCACGCTGGTCGATCCTGCCGATATCGAAACCTTTGGAAAGTTTGACGACAGTGAATTACTCGTCTTCATGTACGAACTCAAAGCCGATCTCAACTTCTATCTCGCGCGGCTCGGCCCCGGCGCTCCGGTGCGGACCCTCAAAGACATCATCGAATTCAACAATGGCAACCCGCAAAAAGAAATGCCGTACTTCGGCCAGGACTTATTCGTCAAAGCTGAAGCCAAAGGTCCTCTCAACGAGAAAGAGTATCTCGACGCCCTGGCGAAGAATCATCAACTGGCGCGCACCGAGGGCATCGACGCGCTCATGGATAAGTTCCATCTTGATGCCATCGTTGCTCCCACCGGCGGCCCAGCCTGGATTACTGACTTGGTTAACGGGGATCACGTGGCCGGAGGGAGTTCTAACGCTGCCGCGGTCGCGGGGTATCCGAATATCAATGTGACCGCGGGATTCGTCTCCGGCTTGCCCGTTGGTATTTCTTTCTTCGGGCGCGCCTGGAGCGAGCCCACGCTGATTCGGCTTGCCTGTGCTTTCGAGCACAGTACCAAGGCCCGCCAATCCCCACGTTTTCTCTCCACGATTGGCCCGACCTGAGAACTGGCACGCGTTCGCGATATTAGTCGTCCGCTCAGTGTCCCAAACCGGTTCGCGGCTCGGCAGCGTCTCAAAGAAACCGGGCACGCGTTCGACAAAACCACTCCCTCGCGTGTTAGCCTTGCTTACAAGGGGGTCACTTAATGACCACGTTGAACAAAGTAGTTACTTCCTTACGAAAAGAGTACTCCCGTCTTGATAAAGAGTTGGGGCGGGTAGGGAAGGCGCTCGACGCTCTTGGCCATGCCGGTGGGAACACGCTCAAGAAAACAGGTCGTACCTTGAGCAAAGAAGCCCGCCGGCGAATCGCCGAAGCGCAGAAGCTACGCTGGGCGAAAGTAAGGAAACAAGCCGCCAAGCTAGTGAAATCGTAAGTGAAGTAGCTTTCGCAAGCACCGCTAAACGGCCTCGTTCGTAACCTGCCTCAGACTTTTGCGGGCGAGGCCTTAGCCGGTAGGCAAGCGGCTCCATAGCAGGAAAACATAGCGGATGCGCGAAGAGTTCTCGCCGTCACGCCAAGAGTCTCGGTCGCCTCTCCAAGCCTGTCATTAATCCTTCTTCTTAACTCGCACAACCGTGATCTTGGCGAAGCCTTCGTCAAAGGAAGGCGGTTTCAGCTTAGCCGCCATGCGCCGCATCACATCCTCCGGTACAACGCGATCGCGGCGCTGGTGGCGCTCGATGCACACCTCAAGCGGGACGTCAAAAAAGACCGCATGCACTTCGTAATTATGATCCTTCGCCAACTTGATCCAGTGATGGCGCTCCTGGGGTGTCAGGTTGGTGGCGTCTACATAGTTCATGGGACGGCGCGCGATCAGGCGGGACTTAAGCATGGAGCGGAGGTTGGAAAAGACCAGATCCTGAAAACGTTGCTCGTGCACATCGTCGAACAGCAACGTCCGCATCATGTCGCTGGAGAGTGGCGCAACGTTGTGGCGCTTGAACCAGGAGGTCTTGCCCGATCCAGGCAGGCCAATCGCCAGCACAACCACACCCTTGGGCGCGCGCTGCGTCGCTGTCGCGGTTGCCGGCGCTTTCGGCGGTTGGGGCAGAGCTTCCATCGCTCCATCTTCCGCCTCCGGCACAGCTTTTTCCTCAACCGGAATCGCCTCCGGTCCTCTTGCCACCGACGGCGAGAACGCTTCGGCCACCGCCTTCTGCCGACCACCGCTTCCCACTCGTCCGCGGCCCCCGCGCCCACGCCGGCGCCGCCGGCCGCGCTGCCCCTCGCCGCCGCGGGCAGACTGTCCCTCCGGCTGCTCCTTGTTGGCTGGCTGCTCCTTGCTAGAGGGAGCTGCAGACCCAGATCGGGGACGTTCCGATGAAACGGGCTCCGGTTCGGACTCTGGTTGGAACTCAACAACGCCCGATTTTTTGCCCTCTACCCCGTGGTTCTTTGGCGCAGCCTCCGGTCCGGGCGTTGGCTCACCGTCGAAATATGCCGGCTGCAGGGGCGGTGGTGTTGGTTGATCGGACGAGTCTGCTGGGGTTTTCTTGCGGCGCTGCATGCGCTCGCGCATCCATTTGCGCATGATTGGCTTTTAACACAGAAGGCAAGGCGGGAGCAATGCTGAGCATCCATCGGAACCATGCCCGACAAGCCGCGCACCGCCTCACCCGCGCCGAGGCAGAATTCTCGATGCCCCTCACCGATCACCCGCTACAATGGCGCCATGCCAGCCGAAATTCCTTCCGCCATCCGCGGTCAGAAGTACATCGCTCTCACCACCTTCCGCAAAAACGGGGACGCGGTCGCAACCCCGGTTTGGTTTGGAGAAGACGGCGACAAGCTCTGTGTGATGACTCGAGGCGATATGGGCAAGACCAAGCGCATCCGCAACAATCCGGCCGTTCGCGTCGCTCCCTGCACCATTCGCGGCCGGGAGATTGGACCGCAGTCCGCGGCCACTGCGCGCATTCTGCCGCCGGAAGAACATGCCCTCGCGCGGCAGTCCATCAATCGCAAGTACTGGGCCGCTCGCCTGCCGCTAATTTGGCGGCGAACGGATACCTACCTGGAACTCAGCTTTTCGATTGCTTAGAAATTGCTCATCCGTCTCGAATCGCATGTCGCCTTTTGCGCTTACTCGTTACCTTTGTCAATGACTGCGGGCAATGATCGCTGCCAACGACCGCAGGCAAATGATCCTGTGGTGGAAACGCGGGCTGCCACACCATGGGCGTCAATCATAGGCGTCGATGATTTTACGCCGTCCCGCGTCCCTGCTAACATCATGTGTTTACGGAGTGGCTGCTTAAGCTTTCTGGTTTCGCCATCATACGAACGGAGGAATCATGGCAATTAAAGTTGGCATCAACGGCTTCGGACGCATCGGCCGCAACGTCCTGCGCGCCTCGCTTCACGACTCAAACCTGGAATTCGTGGCGGTCAATGACCTCACCGATCCAAAAACTCTGGCGCACCTTCTGAAATACGATTCCATTCTTGGCAACCTGCCGAACAAAATCAGCGCCGGAGCCGACGGTATCACGGTCGACGGAAAGGTCATCAAAGTCTTCAAAGAAAGAGACCCCGGCGCTCTTCCCTGGGATTCCGTGGGCGCGCAGGTCGTAATCGAATCCACCGGCCACTTCACTGACGCCGCAGATGCGAAGAAGCACCTCCGCGGCCCGGTAAAGAAAGTGATCATCTCGGCGCCTGCGAAGAACGAAGACATCACGCTGGTTCTAGGCGTAAACCACGAGAAGTACGATCCGGCCAAACACAACATCATTTCCAACGCATCCTGCACCACCAACTGCCTGGCTCCGATCGCCAAGGTGATCAACGACGAGTTCAAGATCGTCAGCGGCACCATGACCACGATTCACTCTTACACCAACGATCAGGTGATTCTCGACTTTCCGCACAAAGATCTGCGACGGGCGCGAGCCGCGGCGATCAACATGATTCCTACGTCCACGGGTGCAGCTAAGGCGCTGAAATTGGTGATTCCCGATCTCGCGGGCAAACTCGACGGCTTCGCTATGCGCGTACCCACGCCGAATGTCTCGGTGGTCGATCTCGTCGCATGGGTGGAAAAAAAGACGACCAAAGAAGAAGTCAACGCGGCACTGAAGAAGGCGTCCGAAAGCGGGCCGCTGAAGGGTTATCT
>PMHV01000014.1 GCA_003156805.1 Acidobacteriaceae bacterium
CCTGCCGAAGGTCCGGTGCTGGGCGCAAGCGTTCCACGCACCCAAATCGCGCCTTCATCCAGGTGCGGCAGGAATTCCGATCCGATAATTCCGCTGAAGATCAGCAGCAACATCGCCGCCAGAGCCAGCAGTCCCATGCCGAGAGTGAATTTGATGTGGTCGAAGCACCAATCAAGCGAACGCCCGTAGTTTCGGTTCAGCCATTCCAGCACCGGGTTCCGCCATTCCTTGATTCCGCTGCTGAACAACATGCTGCACAGCACCGGCGCGATGAACAGAGCGAACACCAGCGCTCCCAGTAAAGCAAACGCCACCGTCCATGCCATGGGACTGAACAGCCGCCCCTCAACTCGCTGCAAGGTAAAGATCGGCAGGTAGGAAACGATGATGATGATGCGGGCGAAGAACACCGGCCTCTGCACTTCGTGCGCCGCCACGGCGATGATCTCCATGAACGACTTTTTCTTGTCGCCGAACGAAGTGTGGCGCAGAATGTTCTCCACCATCACGACCGACCCGTCTACCACCATGCCGAAGTCGAGCGCGCCCAGCGACAGCAGGTTCGCGGGGATGTGCCGCAGGTCAAGCAGAATGGCCGCAAACAGCAGCGAAAACGGAATCGTGATGGCCACGATCAGAGCGCTGCGCACATTTCCCAGGAACAAAAACAGAATCAGCGTGACCAGCAACACTCCGTCCGTCAGATTGCGCAGCACGGTGTGGGTGGTGTGCTTCATCAGTTCGCTGCGGTCCAGATGCGGAACAAACTTCACCCCGGCCGGCAGCAATCCGTGCTGCCCATTGGTTCCGTTCAGTTCATCGATCTTCTTGTGCAGCGCGTCCAGCGTGGTCTCAGCCACCGCGCCCTTGCGCAACAGCACGATGCCTTCCACTACGTCATCGGAGTCGACGATCGTTCCATCTTTTGTGCGAATTGTTTTGCCCAGTTGTCCCAGCCGGACTTTCGGCGCCTGCACCACGTTGCCCAAATCGCGCACCCGCACCGGCGTGCCGCTCTGCACTTTCACCACTGTGGCGGCGATGTCGTCGGTGGTCTGCATCAATCCCACGGCGCGCACATTCAGCGCCTGTTCGCCGCGCTCAATAAATCCGCCGCCGGCGTTGATGTTGTTGGCCGCCAGCGCCTGCTCCACCTGCGCCAGCGACAGACCGTAGGAGACCAGCTTTCCCGGATCGACCTGCACCTGGTATTCGCGCGTCGGCCCGCCAAACGGATTCACATCCACAATGTTCGGCACCGACTTCAACTGGTTCACCACGAACCAGTCATTCAGCGTCTTCAGTTCCATCACGTCATATTTCGGATTCGTGCTGGTCAGCGTGTAGAACATGATCTGCCCGGTCGGACTATAGTCCGGCCCTATCCCGGGATTCACGCCCGGCGGCAGCGTCACCTGCTGCAAGCGGTCGAGCACTTCCTGCCGCGCGTTGAACGTAGTGATGTCATCGTCGTAAATAATCGTGATCATCGACAGTCCCGAGAGCGACACGGAGCGCAAATGGGTGAGATGCGCCACGCCGTTCAACTCCACTTCCAGCGGGACCGTGATCTGCTGCTCCACCTCTTCGGCCGCATGTCCGGGCCACTGCGTGATGATCTGCGCATAGGTGTCGGCGACGTCGGGATAGGCTTCGATGGGCAGGTTATGAAACGAGATGATGCCCCACACGAACAGCACCAGCGCTCCGCCCAGCACCATCAGGCGGTTGCGCAGCGCGAAATCGATCATGGTGCGGATCATTGCTGTTTCGACTCCGCTTTTTTCTCCGCCACGTCGGTCGAGAACTCCAGCGCGTTCGCCACGACCTCATCGCCCGGTTTCACGCCCTCGCGAATCTCCTGCATGCCATCGGGAGCCAACCCATCCGCCTGCACTGCCACGCGCCGGAAGTTCCTGCCGCCTTCCTTGCGGAAGACCCAGTCTTTATCGTGCAGGCGCATGATCGCGGTTGCCGGGACCACTACGCGATCCGTCATCTTGCGGGAGTGGAACTTAGCCACCGCAAACATTCCCGGCCGCAACAAGCCGCCTGAATTCGCCAACACGATGCGCACCTTCGCCGAGCGCGTATTGGGATCGAGCACGCGGGAAATGTCGCCGACTTTCCCGTGAAACAACTGGTCTGGAAACGCCGTCAGCCGAATCTCAGCGGAGTCGCCCTCGTGAACCTGGCCCAGATCGTTCTCGAACACGTCGCACACCACCCACACTTCCGAAAGATCGGCGATGGTGAACAGATTGGGTGTGTTATCGAGACTCTTGATGCCTTCGAATCCTGCCACGTTCTGCTCTACGATAGTTCCCGCCACCGGCGCGCGCAGGTCGATCAGCGGACTCGGATGCGCTGGATCAGCGCCCAGCACGCGCACATGCTGGTCCGCTGTCGAGACATCTATTTTGGCCTTATCTTCCAGGTCCTGCGCCGTTTCCAGGTCTTTTGCCGCAACCGCACCGCGATCGTAAAGCATCTGCGAGCGGTCCAGCGCCTTGCGTGAAAGTACTTCATCGGCTACCGCTTTCTGGTAATCCGACATTGCCGCCGCCAGGTCCGGACTCGAAATCACCAGCAGGGTCTGCCCCTTCTTCACAAAATCGCCCAGCTTCACCTTCAAGTCCACGACGCGGCCCGCACCGAGCGAGGTCACGCGGATGGTCCGGTTCACATCGGGGTTCACCGTTCCGTTGGCTGTGAGTTCGGTCGGCAACTGACGCGTCTCCGCCTTCACTGTCTTGAACAGCTCAGGCTGTTCGGCTTGAAAGACGTCGGGATCCACGGTGACCGGCGGCTTGTTGGCGGCTGGCGGAGTGTCTCTCGAGCAACCCAGAGCGCACATCAGAGCAGTAAGCACGAGGAACAGACAGAAGAGCCGGAACTGACGGATCGCATACTGCGCTGCCGATCCGCTTGCGACAATCGCTTGCGCAACAGGTCCACGCGCATCAGACAATGGCGCGGCAAAGAGAAATGTCAACGGCGTTCTCTGCTTCAAGCTTTGCCTCTTCATGGAATCACCTCGCGCCCTACCGCCTGGTTCAACTGGGCCGCTGCCGTTAAATAGGAGCCGACCAGGTTGGCGTAGTTCAACTGCACGCTGCGGTAGTCGCTCTCCGCATTCAGAAAATCCAGAAGCGACGCGCCGCCCTGCCGATAGGAGAAGAAAATCGTATCCCGCACGTGCACCGCCTGTTGCAGATATTTCGCCTTGTAGGGCCGCAGCAGAATCAAATTGCTGTTCAGCGTGGCATAAGCCGAATCCACATCGCTGAACACCTGCGCCTGCGACGCGTCGCGAAGTCTTTCATTGCGCGTAATGTCGATCTTGGTGCGCAGCTTCTCGCCCTGGTTACGGTCAAAGATGCGCAAAGGGAAATTCACGCCCACGCCGATGTAAGCGTCAATCGGAGGATTTCTGCCCACGTCGAAGCTGATCGTCGGGTCGGTCGATCCGTTCGCCTCCGCCAGCTTGTAGTCGGTCTGTGCCTTGTCAACCGCCTGCAACGCGGCCCGCAGATCGGGACGAGAATCAAGAGCGGCTTGCCGGAAAGAGTCCAGAGCATCCACCTGATCGTTGAAGTCAAACACGCCCACCACGTCGAAGTGCTCCACTGGAGTGCGGACATTCAGGAGCATCAACAACTCGATCTTCGACGTCCGCAGATTCACTTCCGCGGTCTGCACGTCCGACTCATACTGCACCCGCTGCAGTTCCAGCCGGTCCAAATCGATCTGCGCAATATCGCCCGCGTCGAGGCGATCCCGGCTGATCTTCAATACGTGATCGTAGTAATCGAGATTTTCTTTCGAGACCTGCAACACCGCCTTGGCCTGCAGAGTCTGCACAAACGCGCTGCGGAGGCTGAACAGAAGGCCTCTTTCCAAATCGTCCTGCTGTGAAACTCCAATGGCCGTCGCCTTCTTCGCGCTTTCGGTGCGCAGCTCCCGTTTATGCGCCCGCTCGTGCAAGTAGCTCACTGTGGCCGAGGGGAGCCAGTAGGCAAAGGGACCATGCGGCGGCCCTCCGGGAAAGGGATCGATCTGGTCGGCGAGCAGCGCCAGATTCGGATTTGGCCGCAGATGGGCCGTAATTTCTTCGGCCTGCAATTCATTGATATTCAGTTTGCCCGCCAGCAGTGTAGGATTGCCCAGCTCGAAACGGTCTTTCACTCTTTCCCACGTCCACGGCTGGGGCTGCGCGGCCGGCTGCTGCGAACCAGCGCCCGCATCCGACTGCTGTGCCGTGCCCGACGCCACCGCAAGCACTATCAGCACGGCGCAACGCGGCAGAAATGGTGTTCGCGATACCAACTTCGTTACTCCGATCTTTGAAATCTCAGGCAGTCTGCCCAAGGCCTCTTAAGTTCGACGCCGATTGGAGGCGCGTTCCGCGCCGCTCCTCGACCTCAGATACTCAAAGCAATCGAATATGCCAGTTCCCCCAAAAAGGGTTTGCCTAAAATGAAGAGGGAGAATTCACCGTCCCGGCTTCGGAAACTGGTCGGGCAAAGAAGGCTGGGGCACATCTCACCAGGCATCTCTGGAAACGGGCCGCTCGGCTTTGCTCCCAAGTCTTGAGTTAAACCTGCCTCTCTCGTTACCGAGGAGAAGACTCCGTTCTGATGAATTATCTGGAAGCGGCTTCTAGCCGATGAAAAAAGGAGGCGCGCGACCGGCATCCGGGGCGTAACAGGCCGTCCGCGGGGAAGGAAATTCAACAAGTGTCTGGCCCAAACTGGCAACGGGCATGGCTAGAAACGCGCTTGCTGCGATCACGGCCGGAGGTGTATGCAGCCGGATCGCCCATGTACCCAGCTTCTCGCTCCCAGTCAGGCGAACGCTGCGCTTATTCAATCCCGACTCTTCCATCTCGGTGCGCATGGCGTGCAGGTCGTCGGTCGCCGAGATCACGGGAAACAGCAGCACCAAGCCACATGCCAGAGCCATTAAAGAGCGCCGCGAACTGGGACCACCCTCTGGCCCACCTCGCTTCCACAGCCAATAGGCGGGCAGCGCCAGTAACAGCCACGCGAGATTGAGCAGCAGTTCCATACATCGAATGAAACAAACGGTTCCATGCGTTTAAACGACCGAATCAAACCTTCGGAAACCGTTCACGCAACCACCTGTGAGTCTAGTTTTTCAGAAACTTCAAATCCAAGTCAATGTCACCTTCGTACTTGCCGATGAAATGGCCGCGAGATTGGCGGATGTCCGCGTTATTTCAGCCCTAACGCTTTGAGCGTCAGCTCATCGGGTTCGGCTGCACCATTTTTCTTCACCACTACGCCGAAGCTGCCCGAATAGTCCCACATGGTCCATCCCATGCCGTGCTGTTCGAGCGAGGCGCGAACATCATGAATCCAGGCTGCGCGGTCATGCGGATCGGCATACGCGCGATAAACGCCGAACTCGTTGCACACCACCGGAACTCCGTGCTGGCCGGCCCACGCCCCGACCTGGGTAATTTCGGCATCGATGCGCGCCGCATCCCAGTGATCCTGCCCATAGCGGATTACCAAGAGACGATCCATCGCATCGGGCACGCCTTCCGCCACCTGAGCTGCCTGCTCCGGCGAGGACGGATAACGCAGCCCCTTCACCCAATGCCAGAAATAAGCTCCCCAGGTCGCGCCCTGGTGGGTGAAGATGTGGGGCTCATAGAAATGAAAGTTGTAAATGACGTTGGGGTCGCGCAGCGGCTCAAGAAAAACCAGTTCATCATCGTCGGACCAGCGCGCGCCCGCCGCGATAATCGTCTGCCGCGGCGCGCCTTCGCGAATTGCGGCGGCCAGCCTGGCCTGCACGCCGTACCAGCGGTAGCGGTCGGGAAACTCCGGTTCGTTCAGAATCTCAAAGAATACGCGGTCCGCATCCCACGACGAATAGTGCCGCGCCAGCGCCCGCCAGAAATCGGCGAACTCCTGCACAAAGCTGTCGTCTTTCACCAGCCGCGCTTTGAAGTCGCTCTCGGGGTGCAGATCGATCACAACCGCCAGCCCTTGATCCAGAATCATCTTCACGGCAGCATCGAGATATGCAAGATACTCAGCGGGAATCTCGTTGGGCCGGTGCGCGGGCATCATCGGCTGTGGATTTACGCTCAGCCGCACGTGATCGAATCCCATGGATTTGATCAGTGCGATGTCCTGGCCGGTAGACCAGGTTTCGAAGTGTTCCTTCGTATATCCGCGCTTGTCGTAGACCTGGGCAAACCACTCGCTGGCGTTAATCCCGCGTCGAAGGTGGGTCGCGCGTGACGCCGGCACAGACGAAATGGGTACGATGGAAGAAACTTGCTGCGCAGAAGAACTGGGCGCAACGCTCTGTGCCGGCAAGAAACTCGCACCCACCCCGCTCAGACAAACCAGCAGCCCGGCGGGCCGCATAAACCGCAGACATTGCATACCAACCTCTCCTAACTCAAAATCGGCAGCGCCCGGATTCTCTTCTTCGTAGCCGCGTAAATCGCGTTGCACAATGCCGGAGCCAGCGGCGGCACGGATGGTTCTCCGATCCCCGTCGGCGCTTCCGTGCTTTGCACCGCATATACCTCAACCACGGGCGCTTCGTCGATGCGTACGGGCGCGTAGTCGTCGAAATTTCCTTGCACCACGCGTCCCTTCTCGATGGTGATTTTCGCGCGCAGCGCGTTGCCCAACGCATAAACTACACCGCCCGGAATCTGCTGTTCGACGATGCTTGGATTCACCACCTGCCCGCAATCCACCGCCGCGACTACGCGGTGCACTCGTGGCACGTCATTCTCCATGCTGATCTCGACCACTTCGGCCATGTAAGAAGCGAAACATCCAAAACAAGCGATGCCGCGATAACAGCCGGCAGGCAAAGGCTTGCCCCACCCCGCTTTGTCAGCCGCCAGTCGCAAAACCCCGCGCATCCGCGCTGTGCGCCACGTCGTTGCGAAATACTGAATGTCTTGATCTTTCGCCAGCATGTGCAACCGGTACTCCAGAGGATGTTTGCCTGCCGCTGCGGCCAGTTCGTCGATGAAACTTTCGCTGGCAAACGCTGCCTGCAGCGCATAAACGGATCGCATCCAGCCCAGCGGCACCGCAGTTTCGGCAAGCACATACTCCAGCGAAACATTCGGCAACGCATAAACAAACGCGGCCTCGTCCGGAAGATCGGGATCGATTTCGTTCGGCCCCGGCTGACCCTTCTGCCCGCTGATCGAAGGCGAAATGATGCGATGCGTGAACGCCACGGGCCAGCCCGCTGCATCCAGCACCGCGCTCAACTGATGCAAGCTCGCCGGGCGATACGTGGAGAACCGCATATCGTCTTCGCGGGTCCAGATCACTTTCACGGGACCGCCGATTGCTTTCGACACCAATGCGGCCTCCACCGCATAGTCATGTTCCAGCCTGCGGCCAAAGCCTCCGCCCATCAGTGTCACGTTCACCTTGACTTGATCCGGATCCAATCCAACGGCCTGCGCCACCGAATCGCGGCAGTCCTGCGGCACCTGGGTCGGCGCCCACAACTCGCATTTCGATCCCTGATAGTGCGCGGTGCAATTGCCCGGCTCCATGGGTGCGTGCGCCATGAACGGCAACTGATATTCCGCCGAGACGCGCCGCCCGGAGACTTTCGTAACATCGCCCACGGAATAAAGGCTCGCGCCTTTTTTCGCAGCAGCCCGTTTCAGCGATTCCATCACGGCCGCGGTGTTCAGGTCTTTGTTCGGTCCGTCGTCCCAATCAACGGTCAGCAAGCGGCGGCCTTCCATCGCGCCCCAAACGCTGTCGGCCACAACGGCTACCGCCGGATCGCCGACCTTCCCTGCATAGCTCACCCCAGAAATTTTCTTCGACTCTTTGTCGTCGAAGCTCAACACCTTTCCGCCGATCGTCGGACACCGTGCCAGCACCGCGTACTTCATGCCGGGTACGCGGAAGTCGATGCCGAAGACCGCGTCGCCCCTCACCTTCGCCGGAGTATCCACGCGAGGCAGCCGCTGGCCAACAATCTTGTAGTCTTTGCTCTGCTTGAGCGGCACGTCGGTCGGGATGGGCAGCGTGGACGCCTTGCCCACCAATTCTCCATAGCTCAATCGCCGGTTCGACGCGGCATGCACGATTCTTCCACTCTGCGCGCTGCAGGAAGAACGCGGCACGCCCCAGGTCAGAGCTGCCGCTGAAATCAGCATCTCTCGCGCTGCCGCGCCGGCTTTGCGCATCGGATCCCACGTGGTGCGCACGCTGGCGCTGCCGCCGGTCGTCTGATCGCCGTAGAGCGTGCTCGCGCCCGCCTGTTCGATCTCAATCTGTTTCCAGTCGGCTTCCAGTTCCTCGGCCAGAATCATGGGCAGCGCCGTGCGCACACCCTGGCCCATTTCCGAGCGCGCTACCACGATCGTGACTTTGTCGTCGCGAGTGATCCGGAGGTAAGCGTTCGGCGAAAAGATCTCTTTGCCGGAAGAAGGTGAACCGTGCGGCAGATAGAACCCAATCACCAGGCCGGCTCCGGCAGCCGCACCAGCCGCAACAAATTCCCGTCGCGAAAGCGGACTCACCGCGCACCTCCAGCGCCCGCCGCGCGATGGATCGCTTTGCGAATGCGCTCGTAGGTTCCGCAGCGGCACAGGTTGCCGCGCATCGCTCGCGTGATTTGCTCGTCGGAGGGATTCGGCGTCTTCGCCAGCAGCGCCGCCGCTGTCATGATCTGTCCCGTCTGGCAGTAGCCGCATTGCGGAACTTCTTCGGCAATCCACGCCTGCTGCAGCACGTGCAGGCCGTTCGCGCCCAGGCCTTCAATGGTCGTGATGCTCTTTCCCGCGACCTGCGACACCGGCGTGGAGCATGACCGCACCGCCGATCCTTCCACATGCACCGCGCAAGCGCCGCACAATCCCGCGCCGCAGCCGAATTTCGTCCCGGTAAGCTCCAGTGTGTCGCGCAAAACCCAGAGCAACGGAGTTTCCGGGGGGACGCTTACTTTCTTTTCGCTGCCGTTGATGTGGAGAGAGATATCCGCCATGTGTGTTCCCAAACGGGCGCGCAAGTGAACCAACATCCTACTCAACAAGAAAGAAAAAAGAAAAGGGGAACGGGCGTGGCGAAACCGCAAAGCAGGGGCAGACGGTTCCGGTAGGAAGTTGGAAATCAGAAGGTAAGAACAACAAAACAGGCGCGGTAAGGAACGAAACCGCGGACGCGCTCTGTCTGCGCCTACTTCAGTTCCGTTAGTTTCTGTGTGGCCAGTTGGCCCGCCTCTGTGCTGGGGTTGTCTTTCTTGATCTGCTCGTAGAGGCGCTTGGCGTCGAGCGGCTGGTTGGTATCTTGATAGAGTTCCGCCAGTTGCAACTGCGCCGTCACTTTGCTCACGGACAGAGTGGGCTTGTTGATCAGTTCCTGATAGAGCGCCACGGCGTCTTTTGTCCGATTGGTATTGCCGTAGAGCGAAGCCAGCGCCAGCTTGGCCAGCGACGCCAATTCCCGGCTGCCGGAAGACACGACCTGCTTGAAGTCGCTCTCCGCCACGGCGCTGTCGCCTGCATCCGCCGCGGTCGTGCCTAGAAGATAGCGCGCCATGTCGGCCGAGCGCGTATGCGGATATTTGTCCACAATCGCCTGCAACTGCTTGCGGGCTGCATCCGAGCGCTCTTTGGGCGAAGCAAAACTGGGCGCATCGGGCTGGGCTGGCGCTCCCGCCGGACGCAGCGGCGTGTCCAAAGTCCTCACCGTTTGCGCCAGGTCGAAACTGGCCTTTTCATTCTGGGCGCTTAGGTAATACCACCCGCCCACGCCTGCGGCCGCTACCAGGATCGCCGCCAGCACGGAAACAATCAGCGTATTCCGGTGTTCGACGGACCAGTGCGCGGTTTTCTCAGCAGCTCCAATGGTGATGCGGCTGAAGGCGTCCTGCTTGAGTTGACGGCGGGTTTCTGCGCGCAAACGACTTCCCTTCCGGTTTCGCTCTAAGATTCGGCTTTGATTCCTAGTCTCGGTGGGACGATATAACAGTCTATCAGCCGCAAAATGGCATCGTCAAAAGCGAGCGTTTATCGCGGAGCTTCTTCCAGCAGGCCCTGTTCCAGTTTCTCCTGGCATTCGATGCAGTGGCGGGTCCAGGGCACAGCCTCCAGACGTTTGGCGTTGATCTCTTTGCCGCAATGGATGCATTCGCCGAAGCTGCCTTCGCGGATGCGGGCCAGTGCTTTATCCACCATCTGCAACAGTTGCCGCTCGTTGTTGCTCTGGCTGAACAAAAATTCCTTGGTGTAGGAATTGGCGGCGCGGTCTGCGATGTCCTGGGCCGTATCTTCATCGGCGGAGCGACCATCCTGCTGTGTGCGGGTCACGGTGCGGCGCAGCTCCTGCTGCCGCGTCTCCAGCTTTTTCCGGAATGTCTCCAACTTCTTCTTATCCATAAGGTCACTTCGACAAGTCGCTTCAATTCGCGGTCCCTTCAAAAGCCGTGGGACGGCTCACCGGAGCCGTCCCTGCGATAAAGGCCAACGAAGATGATAAGCGCCACAAATGAGATGCGTCAACCGCGGATGGCGTTGGCGGACTGCAGCATTTTGGTCCAAATTTGAATTCGGGACGGCAGCCCGGAAGCCTAGGTGTCAGGATGCCACCAGCTCGAACGCAGGGTAATTCGCCGTCAGCTCAACAAACGCCTCGGCAGGCGATCCCGCAGCCACGGGAAAATAGCGTTGCACCTCGCGTTTGAAGCTGTCGAGGTAGGCCTTGAGGATCTCCGGTCTCTGCGCGTCGGGAATCGGCCGCACCCGGAATTTCAGCCGCGTGCTTCCCTTCTTCAGCCACACTTCTCCAGCAGCTTCCGCGTTCCGTACCCATTGCGTCCGTCCTCGCGGAGCCACCAGAAACCGCTTGCCATTGAGTTCCAGCAGATTCACCGGATTCGAGTACACTTTTCCGCTCTTCCGTCCGCGGACTTCGAGCAGGTAGTTATAGGAGAAACCCAGGCCGATCCCAACCATGAATCCAAACGCGCGATTGAAAACTCGCTCGACAGTGGAGGGCGCGCGAAATGCGGGCAAAGTTTCCGTCATATGCGTTATCGATTCCGCAAGGCCCCACCTCGCTTCTGAAATACGCAGCTTCAAAATCCCAGCCCCACCTGTTGAATCCCTCAACTACCGCGGCAAAGGCTCCTTCGTCTCCGCCAGCGCATAGGCGAGGACGGCCATCGCGGCGGCGTTTTCGCGAAGTTCGGCTGGAACGATTTTGTCCAGAGTGTCGGCTGCGGTGTGGTGATAGTTGAAATAAGTACGGCCGTCCTGCATGACGCCGAAGGCGGGCACGCCGGCTTCCGACATGGCGGCAATATCAGCTCCCGGTGGATAGCTGCTGGGCTGCAGAACTGTAGCGCCGATGCTTGCCAAAACCTCTTGCACGGGCCGCAGCATCTCGATGGCCTTGGGGCTGATCTTGACGTCGAAGCCCAACGGATGGGCGGCGCCGGCATCGCTTTCGATGGCGGCAACGTGGTTGGCAAACTCGCCGGAATAATCCTTGGTGTAGGCGCGGCTGCCGGACCCTCCGGTTTCTTCATCCATCCAGGCGATGACGCGAAGGGTACGCCGGGGCTGCAAGTGCAGCTTTTGCAACAGTTCGGCAGTTTCCATAGCAATCACCAGCCCAGCGCCGTCGTCGATTGCTCCGGTCCCCAGATCCCAGGAGTCGAGATGGCCGGAGACAACCACGATCTGCTCGGGATGCTCGCTGCCTTTCAGATCGGCGACTACGTTGTAGCTGGTCACGTCCGGCAGTTTCTGCGGCGTGAGCGTGAGGTGCATTCGGACTTTGCCCTCCGCGGCTAGGTCGGCGATAAGGCCCGCATCTTCGGCGGTGACAGCGCCGGCGGAAATGCCGGCGGGAACGCTAAACCCAGTGTGGGGAAGGCGATAGTCGTTGTTGCCGACGGAGCGCACCAGCGCGGCCACGGCTCCAAGGTCGGCGGCCGCTTTGGGCCCTGCGGCGCGATAGCGCACGGCTTCGCCGTAGGCGGCGAAAGCCAGGCCGCCGGCGGCCTTTTGCTTGTCGAAGAGCTCGTTGAACAGCACAATTTTGCCGCTGACTTTATCGCGGCCCAGGGCTTTGAGTTCGTCGAAGCTGTTGACTACGATCACATCGGCAGTCAAGCCTTCCGCCGGAGTGGATGTGCTTCCGCCCAGCGCGGTGAGCACGACCTTCTGCGCGGTTCCGGGCGCCTGCCCGGGATACTCCACCAGCGCCGCCGTTTCCGCGCCGCGCACCCAGTGCGGAACCTTCACTTCTTCGAGATGAACTTCCAGACCAAGCTGGCGAAGCTCCGCCGCAACATACTCGGCCGCAGCCTGCGCCTGGGCCGATCCTGTGGGGCGCGCCCCAATGTTTTCCGTGAGGTGGGCAACTTGACGGTAGGCGTAGTCGTCGCTGAGCGCGGCTGCTTTAATGGCGTTGAGTTGCTGCAGCAGTTCGGCCGGGAAGTTCGCCGACGCGGCCTCGGAAGTCTGCGGTGTGAGATATCCCGGGGGCGTTGACGGCTGCGCTGGCGCCTGGGCGGTCTGCGCATCAGCGGGTGCGGGAGTGATCGGCAGAAGGGCAATCAGGAATGCGATGCAAAAGCGGAAGGCCTTGGTCATAGATGCATGGCAGTGTATCTGAGAGGGGCGGCTGGGGAAAAGCGGCAGGACTGTAAGCCTGCGGGAAGGTGTCTGCTACGCACTCCGCATACATTGGGAGACAAGGCGTGGTAGCGTATGGTTATGGACAAAAAGGAAATTAATTCGCCAAAGGCGACGGTGAACTTCCTGGTCTGGATTGGCGGCGTGTTTATGCTGCTGCTCTTCGCTCTGCTGGCCCATTTTGTGTGGAAGGTTTTCTAGCGGGCGTTTGCCGGACGCAGAAAACATGGCCCCATTTCTGGGGCCACGATTCAAAGAGGCAAGAGTGGAAAGGTGTGATGTCAGGAAAGGCGATGCCAGGAGCCGTCCTGCGAACCAGAACAGCTTTTCGGGAAATGATAGAGAGTGAAGGTCATTTGCTTGAGTTCGGCCTCTTCTGTTGCTGTGGAAAACAGCACTTGCCGAGCCAAAGGCGTCGCCCGATCCCGCCCCCGCGCAAACAGAACCTAAACTACTGAAATATAAGCCGCTTAATAAGAAAAGGCCCGCGCGGTGGCTTTCCCCGCGCGGGCCCTTGAGATTCAACAGGTGCAGAACCCTGCACATTCGCTGCACGTGGCTAGCTATTGCCCGCCACAGTACGCAGCTTCCCGGGCAGGAAGTGATAAGGCGGCCAGGGCCCGCTGATCGCCACTTCGCAGTTTTTCAACTGCTTGGTAGCGGTGCTATAGCGGTTCTGGTACTTCTCCACCGACTTGGAATCGATCAGGTGGGCAATGTCGATGAGCATGCCTTCCGGCGCCACCTTCTTGCAGCTCACTTCTTCCTCCAGCGGATTGAACAGCTTATGCACCTGCACCGAAAGCGCCCGGGCCTTGGTCTGACGCTCGCGCTCGCGCGAGGCCTTTACCCGCAGCTTCGCCAGATAGTCGCCGCCCACGGTATCGGGCAGCACCACATCAATCATGGCTTCGCGCAACGACCCGTCGCGCACCACCAGCTTGATGTGCATCTCCGACTTGCCCTTCAACCGGGCCACGCTTAAACCAAAAGCGCGCCGGTTGACCCGGACAGCTTGGCGTAGCGCGTCGTCACTCTCGAAAACCGTTCCAAATCGGAACGGCAACACCGTGGAGTTGCGGAAGCACCCACTCACCACCCGGGCGTGGTCGATTTGTGCTTTATGGTCAAGGGCTCCGGCGTTGGGGTCGTATTCGCTTACAACTACCGCGAATTCGCCGCTGGGATAGCTAAGCACTGATGCTGCATTTACGCCCTGGACGCCTTCCAAAAGGAAGGGACGACGGGAGCGAGTGCCATTGGGGAGGGACTGATGCTCGGTAAGACAGTATGCGTACCACGCCATGTGAACTCTCCGAACCGGGACGGAGGCGTACCTGCCACCTCTCGAGTTTTTTCGCCAAAGCGCTTAGTGCGAGTCTGGAAGTAAGAAACGGGCGGTACAGGGTCAAAACACCGTGGAGCACGTTGCTAGCACGCTCCGTAATTCATATTACTTCGGTCACCACCAAAAATGCAACTTTTTAGTGGCAACCTGCATCTTTGACCACTTTTGCCCTGGGAATTCACAGGAAAAGGCATTTGCATGTGACGGATGGCCTGCAAGACCCCGTCGGCCTGAACCGTCCTGAGGAAAACGAGGAAAACAGGCAGCCCGGCAAACTACGAGTGACCTCCTCAGAACGGCTCTACTCGTAGCGCAGGCTCTCCACTGGGTCGAGCTGCGCGGCGCGGGTAGCCGGCAGCGTGCCAAAGATCACTCCCACCACCGACGAGACCACAATGGCGATGATCGCCGACCAGCCGGAAATGGGAATTCGATATTCGGTAAGAAAGCGCACCGAGTAGGGAATCGCCAGCCCGATCACGATGCCGGCGAAGCCGCCAATCAGCGAAATCAGCACTGCCTCGGCCAGAAACTGAAATCGTATCTCTCGATTCGTCGCGCCGATAGCCTTCCGGATGCCGATCTCGCGAATCCGCGAGGTCACCGTGGCCAGCATAATGTTCATGATGCCGATGCCGCTCACCACCAGGGTCACCATGGAAATCAGCAGCAACCCCCACGTCAGGCCGGTGGCGATGCGATCGGCCGTAGTCAGCAGCGCGGCCAGGTTCTGCACTTCGTAGACGGACTCGGCCCGGTGCCGCGACTGCAACACCCGCTTGATCTGCGCCGTCGCCGAGGGCACCATCGCGGCATCGTCCATGGAAAAATAGATGAGCTTGACGTTCGGCGTCTCCAGAAAGTAACGGCTCACCGTATACGGGATAGCCATCGCGTTATCGGTCACTTCCGACTCGCCGAAAGTTTCCACGCTCTCTTTGAACGTGCCGATAATGGTGAAGGGCAGGCCGGTAAGCTTCACGATTTTGCCCACCGCCGCCTGTGGCGAGCCGTAGACTTCGCGCGCCATTTTTTCCGTAATCACGGCCACTTTGTTGTGAGCCTGGGAGTCTTCCCGGTCGAAGAAACGTCCGGAGAGCACTTTCAGGTTGCGCACGCGCTGATATTCGGGATACACGCCGAGGATCTGCACGTCTTTTTCGTCGCCATTGCCGATCGGGATGCGTTCTCCCATGGTCACCACCGGCGAAGCCGCCACCACGCCCGGCACCAGTTCCTGCACCGCCTGCACGTCTTCTACGGTCAGCGGATCGAGACTGGAATTGCTGATGTGCTGCGCACCTTCGTATTCCGCCCAGATTTCGTTGCTGCCAATAGCCTGGATCTGGCCGAGCACGTATTGCCGCCCGGTCATGCCGATGGTCACCACCAGAATCAGCGAAGCCGTCCCGATCACCATGCCCAGTGCCGTAAGCGCAAAGCGCACCTTGTTGGTCATGAAGGTGTCGTAGGCAAAACTAATCATTTCGCCGAGGGCGATAGGCCGCGACTGGATGCGCGACTTCGACCGGGAACGCGGCCGGGACTGAACCTTCGACTGGACATGGGACTCAACGCCGTTCATGCTTAATTCGATGCTACGTCGGCCGCAGGTAACTGGCAAGCTAACAGGGTCGGTGGTAGTGTCCCAAATTTGCGGAGGGAAGGAAAATGCATTCAGACTTCGAGGTCTTCGTGGTTGTCTTTCTCGCGCTCATCGCCCTCAGTTCGGGCCTAATCGCGTGGGGAGTGTTCGCGGTTCGTGATGCAATCGCCACGCCGCGCAATCCTCAAGCCAGACCCTAAACTCGACTCGCGCCACGCTTAGGACGCTCCCAGGCAGGCGGACGCCCGTGGCAAAGGGGGTCGCAGCTTGAGAGGATGAGAGGCCGATCATTTCCATGCTAGCCAGCACTTCGAGCGCCGACAATCAGGCGAAGAGCACTGCGAGCACGACGTCCGCGACTCACCGCCGCCTCGTCTGGCTCACGCTGGCCCGGATGGTGCTGATCGCGCTTGTGCTGCGTCTGGTGGTGGTAGCGTTTCTCTACCCCGAGCGCACCGACCCCGCGCGCGACCACTGGCGCTTCGGCGGCGAAGCCGGACGCATCGCCCGCTCCATCACCCAGGGCCAAGGTTTCAGCAGTCCCCTGTTCGGGCCGACCGGGCCAACCGCGTGGCTCGCGCCCGTGTTTCCGTATCTTCTCGCGGGGATTTTCAAGATATTCGGCGTCTACAGCAAAGCCGCAGCCATCGCTGCGCTCTCGCTCGATAGTTTGTTCTCGGCGCTGACTTGTATTCCGGTTTACTTCATCGCGCGAAAAAGTTTTGGCGAATCCGCCGCCGCGTGGGCGGGCTGGGCGTGGGCGTTCTTTCCCTACGGAATTTACTTCTCCGCCGATTTCATCTGGGCCACCACGCTCACCACTCTGTTGATGAGCCTGGTTTTTCTTGCCGCGCTCTATCTCGAAACCTCGTCCTCGATTTGGCTTTGGATTGGCTTCGGCGCGCTCAGCGGCCTCGGAGGTCTCACCGATCCGGTCGTGATGTCGGTCGCGCCGTTTCTCGGCGCGTGGGCCTGGTATCGCCTCTACAAAAGCGGACGCCGCTGGCTCGCTCCCGGCCTTGGAGCCGTGCTAGCCGTCACCCTTGTGGTCTCGCCGTGGTTCATTCGCAACTACGAAACTTTTCACAAAGTGATTCCCTTTCGCAGTTGTCTCGGCCTCGAAGTCTATTTCGGCAACAATCAGGATTCCTGGCATTGGGGTCCGCCGGGCTATCACCCTTCCGATAACGAGCAGGAATGGCAGGAATACCAGCAACTGGGCGAGATCGCGTATGTACACCAAAAGCTTCATCAGGGACTGGCGTTCATCGACTCCCATCGCTTGCTCTACGTCGAGCAAACCCTGCGCCGCGTGGTTTATCTCTGGACCGGTTTCTGGAGCTTCAGCCACCGCTATCTTCAGGAAGAGCCGGCCGACCCGTACAATATATTTTTCTGCACCGGTCTGACCGTGCTGACTCTGCTGGGATTGCGCCGGGCGTTTCGAGCGAATGCCGCGGCCGCCACGCCTTATGTGATTGTGTTCGTGTTCTTTCCGGTGATTTATTACCTGACGCATCCGGAAGACTATTACCGGCGTCCCATCGATCCGCAGTTTGTGGTGCTGGCCGCCTATGCGGTAGCGTCGTGGGTAGAAGCGCGCAAGGGAGCAGCCGCGGAGCGTTAGAGGCTGTGGCCTCCGTTGACCCTTGTTTAGTCAAGAAGGCGTCATCCCGAAACCCGGCGCAGTTCAGCCGGGTGAGGGATCTCGCGCGCAGCATACTCAAGCTTTGAGCGAACAATCTCCGAGGCAACTGAATCCACAACGAAAATTCCAAACCGACTCCGCCCGAGACGACTTCCCCGAAGGCGGCCTTCATCGTCCCCATCCTGCTCCTGCTCACCTCTGGCGCATTGCTGGTGCACGGCTACCATCCCTTTGCCGAAGACGCCGAAATCTACCTGCCTGGCGTGGAAAAAATTCTGAACCCGAAATTGTTTCCCGCGGGCCAGGAATTTTTCGCTTCGCACGCCAGCCTCACGCTGTTTCCCAACCTCATCGCATTCTCGCTGCCCGTTACCCATCTTCCGCTGGAGTGGGGACTTTTCTTTTGTCACGTGGCTTCGATCTCTCTGTTTCTCGCGGCCTGCTGGCAGTTGAGCGGCAAGTTCTTCCCGAGTCCGCAAGCGCGCTGGGCGGCGGTTTGCCTGGTCGCAGCGCTGCTGACGATTCCCGTCGCCGGCACCGCGCTTTATATCTTCGACCAATATTTGAATCCGCGAAATCTGGCTGCGTTTGCGGCCGTGTTCGCGGTTTGCCGCGTGCTCGAAAAAAAGTACATCCGCGCTTTGTTGTGGCTGGTGTTCGCGGCCTGCGTGCATCCTCTGATGGCGGCATTCGCATTTTCTTTCTGCGCGCTGCTGGTGGTGATGGAGAAGTTTGAGGATCGAGTTTCTGAGCAGACGAAATTAACCAGCGCGACCGCAGGCCTAGCCTGCCTGCTGCCATTCGGAATTTCCCTCGACCCTCCCGCCTCGCCCGCCTATCACCAGGCGGCGCTGCGGCACAGTTTTCATTACATCCAGCTCTGGCATTGGTACGAGTGGCTGGGAATTCTCGCGCCGGTGCTGTTGTTTTTCTGGTTCAGCCGAATCGCGCGCACCCGCAGCCGCCGCAACCTGAATCGCGTATGCCGCGCTCTCATCGTGTATGACTTGATCTATTTTGTCGCCGCGCTGGTGGTGGACTTGCCCGCACGTTTTGAAAGTCTGGCGCGGTTGCAGCCGCTGCGCAGCCTGCATCTGCTTTACATTCTGCTGTTTGTGATCACGGGCGGCCTCGCGGGCGAACTTCTGTTGAAGAAAAGCTTGTGGCGCTGGCTGGCGTTGTTCATTCCGCTCTGCGCGGGAATGTTCATCGCCCAGCGCGAATTATTTCTCGCGAGCGCCCATATGGAATGGCCGTGGCAAGCGCCGAAAAACCAATGGGCTCAGGCGTTTGTATGGATTCGCGGCCACACTCCGGTAGATGCGCTCTTCGCACTCGATCCCACCTACATGCAGTTGCAAGGCGAAGACACGATTGGCTTTCGTTGTCTCGCGCAAAGAAGCAGCCTGGCCGACGCCGGCAAAGACAGCGGTGCGGTCAGCATGTTCCCTCCGCTGGCGGAGGAATGGTGGACGCAGGTGCAGGAGCAGAGTCCGTGGAAGAATCTGCAAGCAAAAGACTTCGCCCGCTTGCAGAAAAAGTACGGAGTGAGTTGGGTGGTGCTGCAGCAAGCTCTGAGCGGAACTGAACTCGCAGGGATCGACTGCGAATATCAGAACGAAGCCGTGCGCGTTTGCCGGCTGCCGGCGATCGAGTGACAAACTACCGAGTGACGACGCTGCGTCAGGGGCGGTCCGCGCTGGGTTTTCGCTGCGCCATTCAGTTACAATCCAACTTAGAATCAGGCCGAGAGGAGATTTGCGACTCATGTCGACTGCGCACGCCGTGCAAGCTCCCGGCCGGCTGTTTCCCTACGAAAGGTGGGACTCGGCGCTGCCGTCGCTGGCCCGGCAATATCAACAAGGCCAGCCTTGTCCGCACATCCTGCTGAAAGATTTTCTCGATCCCGATCTCGCGCTCGCCATGGCCGAAGAGTTTCCCAAACCCACGAGCGCCGAGTGGACGCAATACAAGCATCCCAATGAAAACAAGCTGGGCATGCCCAAGCGCGAATTGTTTCCCGCGACCATTGCGGCCGTCACCGATGAATTGAATACGCCCGAGTTCGCCGCCTGGGTTTCGGAGTTGACCGGAATTCCAAACTTGATTGCCGACCCGATGCTCGAAGGCGGCGGACTGCATCAATCGGGACCGGGCGGCTTTCTCAACGTGCATACGGATTTTTCCATGCACCACTTTCACAAGAACTGGCACCGGCGCGTGAATTTGATTCTGTATCTGAATCCGGACTGGCGCGACGAGTGGGGCGGAGCCATCGAATTGTGGGAAGGCAAGATGAAGCGCTGCGCCGCGAAATATTCTCCGCTGGTGAATCATGCGCTGGTGTTTACCACCAACGAAAAGTCTCTGCACGGCTTTCCCGATCCGCTGACCTGTCCCGAGGGCGAATCGCGCAAGAGCCTGGCGCTGTATTACTACACGGTTGAGACCGACAAGAGAATTTCGGTGCATTCCACCGACTACCACGCCCGGCCGCAGGATAGTCTTGCCAAGTCGGCGATGATCTGGCTCGACAAGACGGCGGTCGATCTCTACTCGCGAGCCAAGGCACGCTTTGGATTCTCCGACGAGTTCGCCAGCAAGGTGCTGGGATTCTTGTCGGGGAGGAAATAGCCCGGATGCGGCGGTTGCGGGTGTGATTTTCGCGATCTTCGGCCAAGCGCGGCGGTTCTTGACTTTAAGATTTTAACCTCACCCGCAAAGTCAGCCGGTTTGAAGGAGAATGACGAGCGAATCGGCGTTCCAGGTCTCCCACATGAGCGTGAATGGTTCCTTTCTCGATCAGCAGAATTTCATCCTGCTCCAGATGTTTGTGCGTTGGGATTGTAGCTCCTGGAGGCATGTCTTCCGTTAGCAACACCAGATGCCGAGAGCGGTTGCTTTTCGGCGTGACCTTAAGGATGAATCCTCCCGGGTCAACCTCGCCGGGTTCGGGACGCCACAAGCGCTGCTCTCCCTCACTTTTCTCCAGCATCAGGGGCTTTGCGCCAAGTGCCGGAGCAGACGTCGAAACAGCTTGAGTTGATTGTGCCTGCGAGATGCAAACCGCAACCAGCATCGCGGCTACCGTCTCAACCACACTTAGCTTCATACGCACCTCGCTATTTTTGAGCGTAAGTCTGCTCTCCGCCATCGCAGGAGTCAATGCCAGTGATGCGGAGTAGAGCGACTTTAGGCACGGGCTACGCCGGGCGCACACCTTCTCCAGCGCGGACGTAGTAGTCGGGATAGACGGGCTCGAGCTTGCGGCCTTTGTCGCTGAAACGGCTGAGATGAACGAGGCCCATCCGCTGCAGAGCGAATTGCAGTGTGGTCGCGAGAACGCCGAAGCCATACTGCACGCTACGGCGGAAGTTGATGGAGGAAGCTTCTTCGAAATATTTGGTGGGACAGGAAACTTCGCCAATGCGGAAGCCGAAGTAGACGCACTGGGCGAGCATCTGGTTATCGAAGACGAAGTCGTCGGAGTTTTCGAGCAGAGGCAATTCGGTGAGCACCTTGCGGCTGAAGGCGCGATATCCGGTGTGGTATTCGGAGAGCTTCACGCGCAGAAAAAGATTTTCGAAGGCGGTAAGGAAACGGTTGGCAACGTATTTGTAGAACGGCATGCCGCCCAGAAGCGCGCGTCCGCCGATGATGCGCGAAGCCAAGACGGCATCGTAAACGTCATAGGCCACCATGCTGGCCAGCGCGGTGACGAGCAGCGGCGTGTACTGGTAATCGGGATGAAGCATGATGACCACGTCAGCGCCGGCGGCAAGGGCTTCGCGGTAGCAGGTCTGCTGATTGCGTCCGTAGCCGTAGTTGCGGTCGTGCTGAAAAGTACGCAGGCCGAGCCGGTTGGCCAGGTTCACGGTCTGGTCGCTGCTGTGGTCGTCGACGAGGATGCGGATATCCACCAGCTCGGGCAACTCGTGGATGGTCGCCTCCAGCGTTTTCTCCGCGTTGTAGGCGGGCATGACGACCGCGATGCGTTTGCCGTTGATCATGCTGAATTCGGACGCGCGCTATTGCTGAGGTTCATGATACCCGAGATGGGCGGGAGAAGTTGGGCAGCGGCGGCGTCTGGTGCTTGCGCGGCCCGTGGATATTGTCTATGCTGTTGCCGGCCTTGCGGGAAGCCGTCGGTCCGCGTAAAGGGCGCAGCCCACTCGCCAGCAGTTCCAGTTCAACCTGACTTCCAGCCCGAAAACCGCGCGGACAGCGGGCGATCAAGGAAGGAAGGTTCTATGAGCGACACACCCAATCGTTTTGTCTACTCCGCCGGCAAACTTCCTGCCCGCGCCAATCTCGAACACCTGAAGAACGAAGCAAAACAACTGCTCAAGACCATGCGCTCGCAGAGTCCTGACGTGCGACGTGAAGTCCGGCTTTCCGAAGCGCAACTGCTGGTCGCCCGCAGCTACGATTTTCCCAGCTGGCGCAAGCTCAAGTCACATGTGGATGCGCTGAACGACTTTGGCCAGCAACTCATCAACGCGGTACACGCCGGCGACGTGGAAGCGATTGGAAAAATCCTGGATAGCCATCCAGCGCTGGTGAATGCGAGCACCGACCTGCCCCGGCACGAGAGGCCCAGCGACACGCTCAGCATGCGATTGATCCACCTGGCAATTGCGGAAGTCAAGATCGACGTGCTGCGGCTCCTGATTGAACGCGGCGCCGACCTGAATGCGCGCAATGCCGACGGCCGATTGCCGTTACACGACTGTTTTGAGCTGGGTCACGACGATTTCGCGAAGATTTTGCTGGACGCCGGAGCGGAACCCGACGTGTGCGCGGCAGCCGTCTATGGGATGCACGACCGGCTTCAACAAATTCTGCAGAGCGATCCGGCGAATGCGAACGATCTGACCACTGGTAATTCTCCGCTGGGTTGGGCGGTGTATGGCCGTCAACCAAAGTCGGCGACGATCCTTTTTCAGCATGGCGCCGTCGCCGCCCGCCCGCCCCACGACTCTTATGCATGGGGACCGGCGGCCGGAGTCGCATCCATCGACGTCACGCGTGTCCTGCTGGAACACGGAGCGAGCCCGAACTGGCAGGATGAGGCAGGCAACACTCCGATTCATCGTGTCATCGCCAGCCGCATGGTTCTTGACCCCGCGAAATTCATACAACTTCTGCTCGATTTTGGCGCGGACGTGAGCCTGCGAAATCGTAAAGGACGGACGGCCCTGGATGAGGCCATGCTGCAGACGGGGAAGATCGCGGAAACTTACTTCCCGGTTCGCCCCATCGCTCCGAAGAGACTTGAGCAAACCATAGAGATGCTTCGCTCGCGGCTGCGAACGTCCTGAACGGCGCTTGCCCCGTCTGTGGCTCTGTGAAAAACTAAGCTTTGGGCCGGCTTGTGGCGGTTGACCGGACCGGGTGACTGATTCATGTCGGGAAAGCAAACACTCTTCGAGAAGATTTGGAACGCGCACCTGGTGAGCCAGCCGGAGGGCCGGTCGCCTATTTTTTACATCGATCTGCATCTGGTGCATGAAGTGACTTCGCCGCAGGCGTTTGATGGCTTGCGAGCTGCGGGAAGAAAGGTTCGGCAACCGGCACGAACCGTGGCCACCGTGGACCACAACATTCCGACCGAGCCGCGAGGAACTCCGATTACCGATCCGATCGCGGCGCGGCAGATTGAGGCGCTGCAGGCGAATTGCAAGGAATTTGGAGTGCGGCTGTTCGATATGGATTCGCCGGAACAGGGCATCGTGCACGTGATTGGACCGGAACTGGGACTGACGCGGCCAGGCATGACCATCGTCTGCGGCGACAGCCATACCAGCACGCACGGGGCTTTTGGAGCGCTGGCGTTTGGCATTGGAACATCGGAAGTGGAGCACGTGCTGGCCACGCAATGCCTGGCGCAACAGAAGCCGAAGACGATGAAGATCGAAGTGCATGGGCGACTGGCGGAGGGCGTGACCGCTAAAGACCTGGCGCTGGGGATCATCGGGCAGATTGGCACCGACGGCGCGACCGCGCATGTGATTGAATATGCGGGCGAAGCGGTGCGCGGACTTTCTATGGAAGGCCGCATGACGCTGTGCAACATGAGCATCGAGGCCGGAGCGCGAGCGGGGATGGTTGCGCCGGATGAGACCACGTTTGCGTATGTGAAGGGCAAGCGGTTTGCTCCGAGGGATGGCGAATGGGAAAAAGCCGTGGAGTACTGGCGCAGCTTGCCCAGCGACGACGGCGCGGCGTTCGACAAAATCGTGGAGATCGATGCAGCGCAGCTTTGCCCATTCGTGACCTGGGGGACGAATCCGGGGATGGTTGCGCCGATTACGGGCCGCGTGCCGGAGGTTGGGAGCTTGAAAGAGTCCGACCGGCGCTCGACCGAACTGGCTTTGCAGTACATGGGGCTGGAGCCGGGGAAACGCATTGAGGATATCGGCATCGATCGCGTGTTTATCGGATCGTGCACCAACTCGCGCATTGAAGATCTGCGCGTGGCGGCGCGGGTGGCCAAGGGGCATCATGTGAACGCGAAGGTGCGCGCCATGGTCGTGCCGGGATCACAGACGGTGAAGCGGGCCGCGGAGCAGGAGGGTCTGCACCGGATTTTTCTGGATGCGGGATTCGAGTGGCGCGAGTCGGGATGCTCGATGTGNNAGCAACCGGAATTTTGAAGGGCGGCAGGGACGCGGCGGGCGGACGCATCTGGTGAGTCCAATGATGGCGGCGGCGGCCGCGATTGCCGGGCATTTTACGGATATTCGGAATTGGAAGTATCGGTGAGGATCGCGGCGGCACAGTTTTTCACGCGGGTGCAGTGCCGATTGAGATCCTTCGCTACGCCTGAAGAACGGCTCCGCTCAGGATGACAAACGCAAGGGAACGACGAGCAGCGGGAAGAGTGAGAAATCGATGAAGCCTTTTCGAGTACATAAGGGACGCGTGGCGACACTGGACCGCATTAACGTAGATACGGATCAGATTATCCCCAAGCAGTTTCTGAAGCGGATTGAGCGCACGGGCTTCGGCCAGTTTCTTTTCTACGACTGGCGTTTCGCCGCCGACGGAAAGAGGAACGCCGGTTTTGTTCTGGACGAGCCGCGTTATGAGGGCGTGAGCATTCTGGTGGCGGGGAAGAATTTTGGCTGCGGTTCGTCACGCGAACACGCGGTGTGGGCGCTGGCGGATTTCGGATTTCGCGCCGTGATTTCTTCGTCGTTCGCCGACATTTTCGCCAACAACAGCACCAAGAACGGGTTCCTGACGGTGCGTTTGAGCGAAAGCGAAGTTGCGGAACTGATGCGGCGCGCAGAGCAAACTCCCGGCTACGAACTCACCGTTGATCTGGAACAATGCGAAGTTCATGATGACTCTGGATTTCGCGCCGGCTTCGCTCTCGACGAGTTCGTTCGCCATTGCCTGCTGAACGGACTGGACGACATTGGGCTGACGTTGCAACACGAAGCGGAGATTTCCGCGTACGAGGCGCGGCACCCGGCTGCTCCGGTTCTGCTTTAGATCGGTTTTGATTTAGATCGGTTCTGCTTTAGATCCGGTTCTGCTTTGAGGGTGCGTCATGAGAGTGGGTTAAGACAGCGATCCGAGTCACGAAGCGTCACAGCGAGTAAAGATTTGTAAAACATTCGCCCCGGTCTTGACCGAGTGGCGAGCCGCGGTTGATCCTGAGAGCGTGCGATTCCACGACTGTAAGCGCAGTTCCGCTTCTCACCTGAAATTGCCATTGCGGAATCCCCGGCGGCATCGCGTTTTTCTTGCCTCCGAGGTCGGTTTGCCGCAACCGAGCCTAAAGTGAATACGTCTAATACTTGTCCAGTGCTAGGCTGAAGCAGCGGCTGGCAGGGCTGGATAAAGCTTAACGTTAAAGCTTAACTATGACCGATTCAAATGTTTCTCGGCAAGAACGTGCGCCGCAGGTTTGTGCCGCCTGGGGAAAGTTTGCCGCCGCCGGCGTGTCCGCGCTGTGCGTGGTTTTGGCCGGATGCAGCGGCGGCGACTCCAGGCAGCAAAAAGCGCAGGCGGCGGCGCCGCGGGCGGTTTCTGTGGCGACGGCGAAAGTGCAACGGCAGGACGTGCCGGTCTATCTGGTGGGACTGGGCTCGGTGACGGCCTTCAACACGGCGAACATCAAGAGCCGCGTGGACGGGCAGATCATGAGCGTCAACTTCACAGAAGGGCAACTGGTAAAGGAGGGCGATTTGCTGATCGTAATCGATCCCCGTCCTTACCAGGTGCAACTGGAGCAGATGCAGGCGCAGTTGTTCAAAGACGCAGCGACACTGCGCGACGCTCAACTGAATCTGCAGCGCTATACCACGCTGATTCCCTCCGGCAGCATCGCGCAGCAGCAGGTGGATACGCAAAAATCTACCGTGGATCAACTCGACGGCCAGGTGCGCACGGACCAGGCGCAGATCGATAACGCCAAGCTGCAAATCGTGTATTGCCACATCACGGCGCCGTTCGCCGGGCGAGTGGGCTTGCGGCAGGTGGACCCGGGAAACATTATCCACGCAACCGACACCACCCCGATGCTGATCCTCACGCAGTTGCAGCCGATTGCCGTGATTTTTACGCTACCCGAGGATCAGTTGCCAACTGTGGCGCAACACATGAAGAATGCAACGCTGCCCGTAGAAGCGTACAACCGCGACGATCAGGCCAAACTGGCCACGGGCAAACTGCTGACCATCGATAACCAGATCGATCAGACCACGGGAACCGCCAAGCTGAAAGCCGTCTTCGACAACAAAGACGATCAACTTTGGCCGAACCAGTTCGTGAACACGCAACTGCTGCTGGAGACCAGCAAGAACAGCACCGTGCTGCCCACGGCCGCGATTCTGCGCGGACCGCAGGGGACTTTTGTTTACCTGGTCAAGCCCGACAACACGGTGGAAGCCCGCGTGGTGAAGATCGCGCTCACCCAGGGCAACACAACCGCGATAGCCGAGGGTGTGATCCCCGGCGACACCGTGGTCACCGACGGCCAAGACAAGCTTCAAGGTGGCAGCAAGATCGAGCAGAGGAACACCGCGCCGAGCACGGGCCGCAGCAATGGAGGCAGCGCGGCGGCAGAAACTCCTTCTTCATGAGTACTTCTTCATGAGTCCTTCACGGTTATTCATTCTCCGGCCGGTGGCCACCACGCTGCTGATGGTGGGCGTGATGCTGATCGGCATTGTCGCCTATCTGCAATTGCCGGTCTCGGCGCTGCCGGAAGTCGACTATCCCACGATTCAGGTGGTTACGTTTTATCCCGGAGCGGATCCCGATGTGATGGCGTCGTCGGTGACTTCGCCGCTGGAGCGGCAGTTCGGGCAGGTTCCCGGACTGAGCCAGATGACCTCGACGAGTTCGTTTGGCAGTTCGCTGATCACACTGCAGTTTGGCCTGGACCAGAATATCGACGTCGAAGAACAGCAGGTGCAGGCTGCGATCAACGCGGCGTCTACGTTTTTGCCGACGGATCTGCCCAATCCTCCGATCTACAACAAAGTAAATCCGGCCGATGCCCCGATCATCACGCTGGCGTTGAGTTCGAGCTCGCTGCCTCTGTCGAAAGTGGAGGATCTGGCCGATACAGCGCTGGCGCAGAAAATTTCGCAGTTGCCGGGAGTGGGACTGGTATCGATCAGCGGCGGACAGAAGCCGGCAGTGCGCATTCAGGCGAACCCCACGGCGCTGGCTTCCTACGGACTCAGCCTGGAAGACGTCCGCACGGCGCTCTCGGCAGCCAATGTGGACCAGGCCAAAGGCGAGATCGATGGCGTGCGGCAATCGTACACGATCGGCGCCAACGATCAACTTATTACCGGCAATCAATACAAGCCCATCGTGATCGCATATCGCAACGGCGCGCCGGTGCGTTTGAGTGACGTGGCCACCGTGATCGACGGAACGGAGAACACCAAGCTGGCGGCCTGGATGAACCTGACTCCCGCGGTGATCATGAATATTCAGCGCCAGCCGGGGGCGAATATCATCAGCGTGGTCGACCGTATCAAGAAGCTGCTGCCGCAGTTGCAGGGGTCGCTGCCGGCGGCGGTGAACGTGCAGATTCTCACCGACCGCACCACCACCATTCGCGCGTCGGTAAGGGATGTAGAGTTTGAGCTGATGCTGACCATTGGGCTGGTGGTGATGGTCATTTTCCTGTTTCTGCGGAACCTGGCGGCCACCGTAATTCCCAGCGTGGCCGTGCCCCTATCGATTGTGGGCACGTTCGCCGTGATGTACCTGCTGGGCTATAGCCTGAACAACCTGACGCTGATGGCGCTGACGATTTCCACGGGCTTTGTGGTGGATGACGCCATTGTCATGATCGAGAACATCGCGCGCTACCTGGAGGAAGGCGACGAGCCGCTGGAAGCCGCGTTGAAGGGCTCCGGACAGATCGGATTCACGATTGTCTCGCTGACGGTTTCGCTGATCGCGGTGCTGATTCCGCTGTTGTTCATGGGCGACATTGTGGGCCGGTTGTTCCGCGAGTTCGCGGTAACGCTTTCAGTGACGATTCTGGTTTCGGCGGCGGTCTCGCTGACCCTGACGCCGATGATGTGCGCCAAACTGCTCAAGCATCAAAAAGAAGAAGACAAGGGACGCTTTTACAAAGTTTCGGAAGACTATTTCAACCGCGTCATCGCGTTTTACGGCCGTACCGTGAAGTGGGTGCTGAAGCACCAGACGGCGACTCTGCTGGTGACGGTAGGAACGCTGGTGCTTACGCTGGTGCTTTACGTGATTGTGCCCAAGGGATTTTTCCCGGTGCAGGATACGGGCGTGATTCTGGGGATTTCGGAAGCGCCGGACAATATTTCGTTCGATGCAATGTCCCTGCGCCAGCAGGAACTGGCCAAGGTGATTCTGCAGGATCCGGACGTGGAGAGCCTGTCGTCATTCATCGGAGTGGACGGCACCAATACCACGCCCAACAGCGGGCGCATACAGATCAATCTGAAATCGCTGGACGAGCGCAAGGGCAGCGCGTCCGACATTATCCGGCGGTTGCAACCGAAGCTGGCGGCAGTGGACGGCATCACGCTCTACATGCAGCCGGTGCAAGACCTGACCGTGGAAGATCGCGTAAGCCGCACCCAGTTTCAGTATTCGGTGGAAGATGCCGATGCCCAGGAATTGGCGCAGTGGACGCCGAAGCTGGTGGAAAAGTTGCGCGCGCGGCCCGAACTTCGCGATGTGGCTACCGACCAGCTTAACAATGGGCTGAAGACCGACATTGCGATTGACCGTGACACCGCCTCGCGGCTGGGGATTTTGCCGCAGGCCATCGACAACACTCTTTACGACGCGTTTGGACAGCGGCTGGTTTCGACCATTTTCACCCAGTTGAATCAGTATCACGTGGTGCTGGAAGTGGCGCCGAACTTTGCGCAGACTCCCGAGGCGCTGAAAGATATTTACGTACGGCCGAGCAGCGCGACGCCAGCCGCAGCCGCTCCGACCGCCAATACAGCGATCGCGTCCACCAGCGGGCCGCCGGTGCCGATTACCGCTTTCACGCGAGTCCATTCGACGAGCGCGTCGCTGGCCGTAAACCACCAGGGACAATTCCCGGTGGTGACGCTCTCGTTCAACCTGGCGCCGGGAGGGTCGCTGGGCAGCGCGACGCGTGCCATTCAGGACGCGGAGAAGGAAATCCAGTTGCCGCCCAGCATCCACACCGCGTTTCAGGGAACGGCGGCGGCGTTCCAGAATTCGCTGGCCAGCGAACCTTTTCTGATTCTCGCCGCCATTATTACGGTCTACATCGTTCTGGGCGTGCTGTATGAGAGTTACATTCATCCCATCACGATTCTTTCCACGCTGCCGTCCGCGGGAGTGGGCGCGATTTTGGCTTTGATGATCACGGGAAACGACCTGACGGTGGTGGCTTTGATTGGCATTATTCTGCTGATCGGCATCGTGAAGAAAAACG